>NZ_RARC01000012.1 GCF_003719305.1 Mycolicibacterium stellerae | reverse complement strand
GTGGAGGAGGAGGCGGTTCATGGTGAGACTGCTGCTGATCATCGCGTTGTTGCTGGCGGTGCTGGTGCTGGTGTTATTTGTGGTGGGCTACAACAAGATTCGCAGCGCCGATATCCGCGTTGCCGAGGCACTGTCCGGAATCGACGTGGAGCTGACGCGTCGCGCGGCGCTGATTCCGAGCCTGGTGCACACGGTGCAGACGTTCGCCACCCACGAAAGAGCCATCCTCGACCACGTCGCCGATGCCCGGACCGCGCTGACGACAGCCACCTCGGGAAAATCCGTCGCACAGCGCAGCGCGGCCGACAAGGAACTCGACTCCGCGCTGGCGCCGGTGCTGGCGCTGGCCGAGAGCTACCCGCAGCTGAACTCGTCGAACAACTTCGGCAGCCTGCAGGACAATCTCGCAGACACCGAGAACAAGCTGGCCTTCGCCCGGCAGTACTACAACGACGCCGTCGCCACGCTGAACCGGCTGATGAGCACCATGCCGTGGATGTTCGTCGCGCCGCTGAGCGGTGTTTCCGAGCGCGAGTACTACCAGACGCCGCGGTAGATATGCGCATCGTCTTCGCCGGTACTCCGGAGCCCGCCCTGCCGTCACTGCGCAGGCTCATCGACTCTGCGCGCCACGAGGTGGTCGCGGTGCTCACGCGTCCGGACGCCGCGGCGGGCCGCCGGGCCAAGCCGTCGCCATCGCCGGTCGCGCAGCTGGCGCTCGAGCGTGGCATTCCTGTGCTGCGTCCGCAGCGGCCCAACTCCGACGAATTCGTCGCGGAGTTGGCGGAATTGGCGCCCGACGCATGCGCGGTGGTGGCATACGGAGCGTTGCTCCGCGACGGTCTGCTTGCCGTGCCCGAGCACGGCTGGATCAACCTGCACTTCTCACTGCTGCCAGCCTGGCGGGGCGCGGCACCGGTGCAGGCGGCGATCGCGGCGGGCGACGCGGTGACCGGCGCCACCACGTTCCAGATCGAACCCGCACTGGACTCCGGGCCCGTCTACGGTGTCGTCACCGAGACGGTCCGGCCGACCGACACCGCGGCGAGCCTCCTTGACCGGCTGTCGATCTCGGGTGCCGCGCTGCTGGAGACGACGCTGGACGGCATCGCCGACGGATCGTTGTCGCCTGTACCGCAACCCTGCGACGGTGTCACCGTCGCACCGAAGGTCACGGTCGAGGATGCCCGGGTGCGTTGGGATCTGCCCGCCCATGTCGTCGAGCGGCGAATCCGCGCAGTCACGCCGAACCCCGGCGCGTGGACCCTCGTCGGCGACCTGAGGATCAAGCTCGGACCGGTAACGGTCGACGATGCGGCTGACGACCCGATGCCGCCCGGAGCGATTCGGGCGGACCGCAGCGGTGTGCGGGTCGGGACGGCGTCGCAACCCGTCCTGCTCGGCACGGTTCAGCCACCCGGTAAGAAGCCGATGGATGCGGCGGCATGGGCGCGCGGCGCGCGACTCGATGAAACCGCAACGGCGACATGACGAAACCCCGGCGGCCTCGCCGAAAGCCGCTCGACCCCGCACGCCAGGCGGCGTTCGACGTGCTGCGGGCGGTCTCGGAAAAGGACGCGTACGCCAACCTCGTGCTGCCATCGCTGCTGCGCGAACGCGGCATCACCGGCCGCGACGCGGCCTTTGCCACTGAACTGGCCTACGGCACGTGCCGGGCGCTCGGGTTGCTCGACGCCGTCATCGCCGACGCCGCGGGACGGCCGCCGGACCGCATCAGCCCTGTGCTGCTCGACCTGCTCCGGATGGGTGCCTATCAGCTGCTCCGCATGCGGGTCGACGCACACGCCGCGGTGTCCACCACCGTCGAGCAGGCGGCAATCGAATTCGATTCGGCCCGAGCAGGTTTCGTCAACGGCGTGCTGCGCAGGATCGCCGGACGCGAACCGCAATCGTGGATCGACGAGCTGGCGCCCCCCGCCGAGTCCGACCCCGTCGGCCACATGGCGTTCGTGCACGCCCACCCACGCTGGATCGGCCAGGCGTTCGCCGACGCGCTCGGCGCCAGAGCGGGCGAGCTGGACGCGCTGCTGACCGCGGACGACGACCGCCCCCTTGTTCATCTCGCCGCTCGCCCCGGAGTGCTGACGGCGGATGCGTTGGCGCGCGCCGTCGGCGGGACGGTCGGCCGTTACTCGCCGTATGCGGTCTATCTCTCCAGCGGCGACCCCGGTCAGCTCGACGCCGTCCGCGACGGCGAGGCGCTGGTTCAAGACGAGGGCAGCCAGCTGGTGGCAAGGGCGCTGACCCTCGCGCCGGTCGACGGCGACGGCGGCCGCTGGCTGGATCTCTGTGCGGGGCCAGGGGGCAAGACCGCGCTGCTTGCGGCGATCGGCGTGCAGGCAGGCGCCCGCGTCACCGCGATCGAGCCCAATGCGCGGCGCGCCGAGTTCGTCGAGGAGAACACCCGTGGGCTGCCCGTCGACGTGGTGCGGGTCGACGGCCGCGACTCCGGACTCGAGCCGGGATTCGACCGCGTGCTGGTGGACGCGCCGTGCACGGGGCTCGGTGCGTTGCGCCGACGGCCCGAGGCGCGCTGGCGCCGTCAGCCCTCAGACGTGCCCGCGCTGGCGCGGCTGCAGCGCGAGCTGCTGGCGTCGGCCATCAAGCTGACCCGGCCCGGCGGTGTGGTTCTGTACGCGACGTGTTCACCACATCTGTCCGAGACCATCGGGGTGGTGGCCGACGCCCTGCGTCGCCAGCCGGTGACGGCGCTGGACACCCGGCCGCTGTTCGAGGGAGTCGACGACCTCGGCGACGGCCCCTACGTGCAGCTCTGGCCGCACCGGCACGGCACCGACGCGATGTTCTCCGCGGCGCTGGAAGTAGGGTGAGCCCCATGGCACGACCCATGATTGCGCCGTCGATCCTGGCCGCCGACTTCTCCCGGCTGGCAGACGAGGTGGCGGCCGTGAAGGGCGCCGATTGGGTGCACGTCGACGTGATGGACAACCACTTCGTGCCGAATCTGACCCTCGGACTTCCCGTCGTGGAGGCCCTGCTGCCGACGACCGACATCCCGATGGACTGCCATCTGATGATCGACAATCCGGACAGGTGGGCGCCGCCGTACGCCGAGGCGGGTGCCTACAACGTCACCATTCACGCCGAGGCGACCGACAACCCCGTCGGCGTCGCCCGCGATATCCGCGCCGCCGGTGCCAAGGCCGGTATCTCGGTCAAGCCGGGTACCCCGCTGGAGCCCTACCTCGAGATCCTGCCGGAGTTCGACACGCTGCTGATCATGTCCGTGGAGCCGGGATTCGGCGGGCAGAAGTTCATCCCCGAGGTGCTGCCGAAGGTCGCCATCGCACGCAGGTTGGTGGACGCCGGTGAGTTGACGATCCTCGTCGAGATCGACGGCGGCATCAACGCCGAGACCATCGAGGACGCCGCCGAGGCCGGCGTGGATTGCTTCGTCGCGGGCTCGGCCGTGTACAGCGCCGACGACCCGGCGGCCGCGGTCGAGGCGCTGCGCAGACAGGCCGCCGCCGCGTCAAAACATCTGCGGCTATGAGCTTCGACGCCGCGATGCGGCTGGCCATCGAGCAGGCCGAGTTGGTCAAGGGCGGCACCTATCCCAATCCGCCTGTCGGCGCGGTCATCCTGGATCAGGGCGGTGAGATCGCCGGCGTCGGTGCCACCGAGCCGACCGGCGGTCCCCATGCGGAGGTGGTGGCGCTGAGGCGGGCGGGGGCTCGCGCCGCGGGCGGCACGGCCGTGGTCACTCTCGAGCCGTGCAACCATCACGGCCGAACACCGCCATGCGTGGATGCCCTTGTCGCCGCTGGCATTTCGACGGTCGTCTACGCCGTGAACGATCCCAATGCGGTCGCTGCGGGGGGAGCGACCCGGCTCGCCGAATCGGGGCTGAAGGTGGTCGCAGGCGTGCTGGCCGACGAGGTCGCCGGTGGCCCCCTGCGTGAATGGGTGCACAAGCAGCGCACCGGAGCGCCGCATGTCACATGGAAATTCGCCACGAGTGTCGATGGCCGCAGCGCGGCGGCCGACGGCAGCAGTCAATGGATCACCAGCGAGGCCGCCCGCGCCGACGTGCATCGCCGTCGCGGGGCCTGCGATGCGATTGTCGTGGGTACCGGAACCGTTTTCATCGACGACCCCAAGCTGACGGCGCGACTTCCCGACGGCAGCCTCGCCGAGCGTCAGCCGCTGCGTGTCGTGGTGGGGGAGCGCGAAATCTCCTCCGACGCCAACGTGCTGAACGACGACACCCGCACGATGGTGATCCGCACCAGGGACCCGCACGAGGTGATCAAGTCGCTTTCGGATCGCACCGACATCCTCATCGAGGGCGGGCCGACGCTGGCGGGTGCGTTCCTGCGGGCGGGCGTGATCGACCGGATTCTTGCCTACGTCGCGCCAATCCTGTTGGGCGGCCCGATAACTGCGATCGACGATGTCGGTGTGCTGTCCATCGCCCACGCGCAGCGCTGGCGCTTCGACGGCATCGAGCCCATCGGCCCGGACGTCCTGCTCAGTCTGGTTCCGAAGTAGCCGGCTCGTCCCCCATGTCCAGCGGCCGGTGCTCGATCAGGTCGCGAAGCCCGTCGACGCCGAGGCGTTCCCGAAACGCCGCCACGGTGTAGCCGATCACCGTCGCGTCGCTGCGCGCCCGCGCCGTCGCCGAACGCGGCATGTGGAACAGCGGACCGAGCTCACCGAAGTAGTCGCCGGGTTCGGCGACCCAGAGCAATTCCTCACCGCCCCCGGCTAATTCGCGCACGATATCGACCTTGCCCTCGGACACCACGTAGATGCAGTCGCCCATCGTGCCTTCTTCGAACAGCACCTCGCCCGCGGTCAGCTGCACCTTCGTGGGTGGCCGGTTCGATTCCGCGAAGTCCGGCACGAGCTCCACCACGCGATCGGCCAGCGGGAGAATCCGGCTGTCGTGGGTCGCGACGACGACCATCCGATCTCCGGTCGCGAGCTCGCGGATCAATCGCAGCACCTCCTCGACCTGGATGAAGTCGAGATGTGCGGTCGGTTCGTCGGCGACGATCAACGGCGGGTCCAATGCGATCGCCCGCGCCACCGCTACTCGCTGTTGCTGACCGCCGCTGAGATCGCTTGGCCGGTGGGACATCCGGTCTGCCAGTCCGACGCGGGCCAGCAGGTGTCCGGCCTTGTCGTGCGCCGCGTGCCGCGACATGCCCGCCGCGCGCAGCGGCACCATCACGTTCTCCAGCGCGCTGAGGCTGGGCACCAGGTTGAACGCCTGGAACACGATGCCGACCGTTTCGCGCCGGTACTTCGACAAGGCCTTGGCGTCGAGCGATGTGACGTCGACATCGCCGAATTTGATGGCGCCCGAGGTCGGTTTCAGGATTCCGCCGAGACACGACAACAACGTGGTCTTCCCGCAACCGCTGGGGCCCAACAGAATTACCAGTGATCCGGCGGCGACGTCGAGGTTGAATCCATCCAGCGGACGGACGGCGTACCCGCCGCTGGAGTATTCGACGACCAGATCCTGAATGCTGAGATCGCCCATGGCTCATGGACCTCCGAACGCCATGGCCGGATCGACGGACACCGCGCGATGCAGCCCGGTGGCACTGGCGATCAGTCCGAAGACGACCGCGATCACGGGCAGGATGACGTAGGCATAGCCGGGGACGATGACCTGCATCGGGAAGATCGGGCCGAGCAGCGCCGACAGTACGACGCCGACGACGACGGCCGACAGCGCCACCACAACGGCCTGCAGCGCCAATCCGGCGGCGATCGAGCCCGTCGGGACGCCGATGGCCTTGTACACCGCGAAGTCTCGCAGGCGTTCCAGCGCGGACAGATAGATCACCGACCCGACGATCAGGGCCGCGACGACCCAGAGCAGGATCGCCACGATCGTGATGGAGCTGACCGCGACTTTCAGCGGCCGGAGCAGATCGGCGACCGCACCGTCTCGGTCGACGGCCTTGTAACCCGGCGGCATCTGTTCGAGCGTGCCCCTGATCCCGATCGACGCGACCAACGGTTGCCCGCCGTACACCAACTGCTGGGCACCCTCGGTGGTGAGGAAGATGTTGGGCAGGTTGGCAAGTGCCGTGGAGTTCTCCACGATGCCGACGATGCGCAGCCTGCGCGACGCGATCGCGATGTCTTCGCCGACGTTTCGCTCCAGCGTGCTCGACACCGCCACCTCGGTGGGGTTCGTGGGGGGACGGCCGTCCGACAGAGCCGGCATGCCGGGGCCGCGTTCCGGCGCACCGAACAGGTCGGCGTTGCGTGTCGCGTCGCCGAGTGTGACCGTGCCGCCCGCGTACACCAGTGGGGCCGCCGCCTGCACACCCGGCGAAGCGGCGATCCGACGAAGGTCAGTCGGCGCGAACGGCGTCGCTCCGACGAACGGGCCGGACGCACCGTCCTTCACGAGAAAGACGTCGACGCCCAGCGAATCGACCGTCTTCTGCGCCTCGGCCCGAAACCCGTTCGCCAGGCCGGTCAGCACCAGCGTCATCGCGAAGATGATGGCGGTGGACAGCACCGCGATGACGAAACGTCGTTTTCGCCACTGCATGTCGCGCAGCGCGGCCAGCAGCATGAACTCGACGTTACCGACGGCAGGCCGGTTGCGGGTCTGGTTTGCCTACGTCGACCCCGGCGTACTCAGCGGCCGGCGGCGAAGGCGCCAACCAGGGTGTTGCAGAACGCGGGAAGATCGTCGGGCTTGCGGCTCGACACCAGGGTGTTGGGCCCACGGGAGCACACCACCACTTCCTCATCGACCCAGTTGGCGCCCGCGTTGACCAGATCGGTGCGCAGGGTCGGCCACGAGGTGATCATCCTGCCGCGCACCACGTCGGCGTCGATCATCGTCCACGCGGCGTGGCAGATGGCCGCCACCGGTCGGCCGGAGTCGAAGAAACTTCTGGTGAACTGGACCGCCGAGGCGTTGCCCCGCAGGAAATCGGGATTCGCGACGCCACCGGGCAGAACCAGTCCGTCGTAGTCGGCTGCGGTGACGCTGTCGGTCGCCTTGTCCGCCTCGAACGTGTCCGCCGGGGTGAGGTGGTTGAACGCCTGAATCTTGCCGACCTCCGTGGACACCAGCTCAGGTGTCCCGCCCGCTTCTTGCACCGCTTTCCACGGTTCGGTCAGTTCGACCTGTTCTGCGCCTTCCGGGGCGACCAGGAAAGCGATGCGCTTGCCCGCCAATGTCGTTGGCATGCCGTGCCTCCTTTCGCATGAAGCTCACCGGCCGCATACCCGGCGCGAAGGAGGGTCAACCACCGATCAGGTCGCCGCCCTCGTCGACGAGGGTGCGTGACGGTTCGTGTGGTTGTTTGCCGTACCGAAACAAATGTGACGAAAACGACTGTGAATTACCGACTGTCGTGGCCGCGGATGTGTCGGATAGCGCCGGTACACTCGAACGTGAGCCGGGCATCATGCCTGGCACATCGCGCTTTCACCGACGAGCTGCGCGCTGGTGAGCACGAACAAAGGAACGAGCGTGACTGCATTGCAGGACTGGCTCAACATTCGCCCATTCGATCCGAGAAGCCAGGTGAAGGCTGTGATCAGTGCGTTGCGCGGTGAGACCACCGAGGATGCCTCCGATGTCGACGTCGAGCACGTGTTGATCCGGCCGGGCATCGAGCGCTGCTGAGCCGCCTCGCCTTATCGGGTGAATCTAGATCGCCGCGGTCGAAGGATTGGTGGGCACGATTCTGGCGAGGGTAGACATCACCGTTTCGGTTATCGCTGCCAGATCGGCGTCGTCGTCGGCTGCCAGCCACTGCCGGTAAGCCGCACGGAACACATCGATCCCAACGCGGGCGGCTAGTTCTGCGACGTGTGGGTCGACTCCGCGTTGCTGCAGCGCGCCACTGAACGCGCCGGCCATCTGCTGCTGTTTGATCAGATCGCGTTCGAGCAGGTCTGGGTTCGCTGCGATCATGGCGTCTCGTCGGCGTTGAGATTCCCGCGATCCCAGACTTTTCCAGTCGAACCCCGCCAGGGCCCGCGTCACTGACTGGAGCGGATCCGCGACATCGGTGGCACGGAGAATTTCCTGGACGAGAACCGCGCCGAGCTGCTCGGCATCGACGAAAAGTATCGCTTGCTTGTCTGAGAAGTACCGGAAGAAGGTCCGGGTGGTGACGCGGGCCCGCTTCGCGATCTCGACGGCGCTGGTGTCTTGGAAGCCCCGCTCTTCGAATAGTTCCATCGCGGCCTGCTTCAACCGCTCTTGGCTGCCGTGTTCCCACCGAGGCACGGCGCCATGTTACGGCAACGATGACACGCCGTGACAACGGATTGGTCGCCGCTCAAGGCCTTTATGTCACGCCGCGACATCAGTGCTACGGTGATGTCATGCCGCGACAACAGCTACAAGTGAGGAACCGTCCAGTGAGGGCTAGACCTGCCGTGACGCTATTGACCGCCGAAGTCCGCTGTGCACGACGCCGAAAGGGGACCTCCCATGGCGACCAGTGACAAGGCCGCGGAAGTACTGCTCGGGCAGGCCGGGAAATCTCCCGCGTACTGGTATCGCGGTGTGCTGTGGAACATCCTGATGTCGGCAGACCAGACGCTCGGTGAGTTCACACTCCTCGAGCAAATCATTCCCGCGGGAGCCGGTCCGCCGGCGCATGTCCACGAGCGGCAAGCCGAAGGCTTCTACGTCCTCTCCGGCGAGCTGGAGTTGGTGGTCGGCCTCGACGATGAGATCGTGCGGGCCGAACCGGGCTCTGCGGTCTGGGTTCCGAAATCCACCAGGCACTCGTTCCGAGTCGTATCCGACGAGGACGTCCGCCTGCTGAATTTCTACACTCCGGGCGGGTTCGACGATCACCTTCCGTTTTACGGCGTCGAGGCCACGGCTCAGACCCTTCCGCCTGCTGAACTCGGGGTTTCGGTGTTGGACAGGGAACGCATGGCTACGTCGCACGAGACGCGGGAGGCCTATCTTCAACGGCTCGCCGACATCGCCGAGGGGACCTGGGACTTCTCGGTCGCCGACCCTACTGCGCACTAGGGAATGCCCTTCCCGCACACGCCTGCAAGCTGACAATCACGGCAAGCTGATCGGCGCGACGACCGCCGTTGCGCCTCTCGGGAAACGGCGGGGGAGCCGACGAACGGGACTGCCGGGCCTCGAGCGCTGCAAAGCCTCTAGCGCGGTGACCGGTGCCTGCCGCCCGACGGCGGATCCGTTGGCGTTTCGATCATCTGGGCGGGGGAGTCGTCATCACCTTCTACCTCGGTGAGGGTCTCGGCCGGTTCGTCGGCGTGTTCGTTGCGCCCACTGATGAGCAGCGCCAGGATCGCACCGATGACGCAGACGATCGCGGTGATGCCGAACATCTCGCCGTACTGCATGGCGAATGCGGTCTTGTATTTCGCGGCCTCCGCCGCGAGCTTCGCGACCAGATTGTCGGCCTTCTCGGCGGGCAGTGACTGCAGGATCTGGTTGAACCGGTAGAGGCCCCATGCGCTGAGCGCGGCGATACCCACCAGCATGCCGATCATCCGGGCCACCACCACCGCGGCCGACGCGATGCCGTGCTGGGCGGCCGGCACCACCCGCAGGGTCGCCGACGTCAGTGGGCCGATGACCAGGCCAAGACCGAGCCCGGCGATCGCCAGGTCGGTATCGAGCACGGGCAGCGTGATGAAGCCGAGGTCGTGGCGGGCGGCAAGCAGATCGACGGGCCACTGCGCGATCAGGTAGTAGCCGGCCGCGGCGATCAACAGACCGAGACAGGCCACCGCGCGGTCGCCGATCCTGGTGGCGATCCAGCCACCGAGCAGAGCGCCGATCGGCAGGGCGATCAGGAAGCGCAGCAGGAGGAACGCCGCCTCGTTCTGGTCCTGGCCGAGGACACCCTGACCGAACAGCTCGACGTTGACGAGCGTGACCATCAGCGCGGCGCCCGCGGTCAGCGATGCGCCGAGGGCGGCCAGGAACGGGCGGAAATGCACACCTGCGGGTTCGATCAGCCGGGTTTTGGCGAAGCGTTCCCAGACGAAGAACGCCACCGCGGCGACCAGTGCCCCGATCAGCAGCGGCGGGCCGTAGGACGGCAGCACCTGCTTGCCGTCCGGCGCCGGGTTGTACATGCCGACGACGATGAGCCCGAGCGTGATCGCCAGCAGCACGCCGCCTGCGATGTCAACCTTTTCCGGGTGATCGCTGCGCATCCGCTTCGGAAGGCTGAAGTGGACCATCACCATCGCGATCACCGCCAGCGGCACGTTGACCCAGAACACGGCCTGCCAGTGGTGGAACAAAAAGACCATCGCGATGCCATACATCGGACCCAGAACGCTGCCCAGCTCCTGTGCCGCGCCGATGCCGCCGAGCACACCGGCCCGGTTGCGCGCCGCCCAAAGGTCGGCCGCCAGCGCCAACGTCACCGGTAGCAGGGCACCGCTGGCGGCGCCCTGGATGACTCGTCCGACGACGAGGATCGTCAGGTCCGTCGACATCGCAGTGACGACCGAGCCGATCGCAAAGCCCGCGAGGCTGACCTGAAGCAGCATCTTGCGGCCGAACCGGTCCGACGCGCGGCCCAGCAGCGGCATCGCGGCGATGTAGCCGAGCAGGTAGCCGGTGACGATCGGTGTGACGCGCTGGATCTGATTGATCGCGATCCCCACGTCGGACATGATGTCGCGGATGATCGTGACCACGACGTACGTGTCGAGGGCGCCGAGCAGCACCGCGAGGGCACCCGCGCTGATCGCGATTCTGCGGCTCCGGCTCGTATGCACCGGCGCTGCGGCGGTCATCAAACGGCGGGCTTGGTGACGGTGACGGGCTTGTCCCAATCAGACAGCGTCATCTGAACACTGGTGCCGTCCTTGGGCTCCAGCTTGGCTTGCACCAGCTTGTGATTGCCGTCCTTCTCGATCCACGCGGTGCCGGGTATCGGTCCCGTCGCCGCGATCGGCGGCGCGATCGCGTTCACGGCCTCGGCGCTGACCTGACCGATCACCTTCACGGTCTCGACGCCGTTGATGGTCTCGGTGCTGTCGGACTTGGGATCGCTGAAGTTGGCGAGCACATTCGCCAGACCCTTGTCCGGATTCAAGATGGCCGAGATGTCGTACACGTCGGCGGCCGGACCAAGGTCGATGAAGCTGTCACCGGAAAGCGCGGCGTAGAGGTTCGAGTCGATCACGACGAACTTGGCGTCCACATCGCTGCCCTGAAACGTCAGCTTGGTGTTGCCCTGCGCGGCGACGGCGGGATCTTGGGTCAAGTCGCCGCTGAGGGTCTTGATGGGGAAGTCCTGGATCTCACCTTCCACCGTCAGCTCGAGGTGCACGCTCTTGAGCGCACGGGTTGCGGTGTTGGAGTCCTTGAGCAGCGTCGCGGCGTCGGGCAGCGAATCGGACGACTTATCCGACGAGGACGAACAACCTGAAATAAGTACTAAAGCCGCGAAAAGTGCGGTGATAATTGGCCAAAGAGATCGGACTGCGTTTTTTGGGCGCGTCTGCATGAGTGCATCGTAGAGGGTGGCGCTGCGTACCCTGTTGTGCGTGTTCACCGGAATCATCGAAGAGCTCGGCGAAGTCGTCGGCAAGGAAGACCTCGCCGACGCGGCACGGTTCGTCATCCGCGGACCCGTCGTCACCGCCGACGCCGGCCACGGTGACTCCATCTCGGTCAACGGCGTCTGCCTGACGGTGGTGGAGGTGCAGGCAGGCGGCCAGTTCACCGCCGATGTGATGAAGGAGACGCTGGATCGGTCGAGCCTTCGCGGTGTCGGTGTCGGCAGCCACGTCAACCTCGAACGCGCCGCTGCGCTGAACGGCCGACTGGGCGGACACATCGTGCAGGGCCACGTCGACGGCACCGGGCATGTGATTGCGCGCACACCTTCGGAGCATTGGGAGGTGGTGCGGATCGCGTTACCCACCGCACTGTCGCGCTACGTCGTCGAAAAGGGTTCGATCACGGTCGACGGTGTCTCGCTGACCGTCTCGGGTCTCGGTCACGACTGGTTCGAGGTGTCCCTGATCCCGACCACGCTGCAGATGACGACCCTCGGCCGGGCAGCGGTCGGTACCGACGTCAACCTCGAGGTGGACGTGATCGCCAAATACGTCGAGCGGCTGATGTCCCGCGACGACTCGTCCACCTAGGCCAGGACGTGGCTCGGCCCGCCACCTGAGGGGGGAGCAGGTGACGGGCCGAGTACTTGAGCGGAGTATTGCGACTCCGCTAGTTCACGGACGCACTCGATGGCGCGGTGTTCCCGGTGCCACTCGCGGACTTGGGGTTGGGTGTCGGGTCGGACTTGAGGTCCGGCGTGAGGGGGTCCACGCCGTTAGGAGTCACCGGCGGCGCGACGCGGTTGGTGCCGATGTCGCCATAGACGCCCCTGCAAGCGGCCCTCCAGCCGTCTTCGGCGCCGCGCAGCTTCGCGCCCGCCGCGTCCATGCCTGCCTGGTCGCCTGCGTTGTGTGCCGCTTTGTACTCCGCGACACCGCTGATGTAGTCCTGCTGCAGGGTGTAACAGGCGAAGTCGAGGCTCGTGCTGGCTGGTCCCGGCGGCGGGACGGGCAACGCCTGGGCTGCGGGCGCGAAAGCGGCAAATGAGCCTGCGAGCGCGAATGCAGCGAAGGTGGTCTTGGCGGCGAACTTGGCGGAAAGCTTCATGGTGATCTCCCTGGTGTCGTACTGCTTGGCTGTTGAGGGAAATGATCCTGTTCAACGGGGCGCCTCCGTAATCGCGCGGAAGCCAGATTCCGCTGTTCAGAGGGCAGGATTTACTAGCCGCCAGGTAAGCGACGAGGACAAAGAGTGAATTCACCACGCAGTGCAATGAGCGGGCGCGATAATAACGGCAGGCCGGGCCCGAGCAAAGGAAGTACGCAATGAAGAAGCTGGCAGTAGTGCTGTTGACGGCCGGTGCGGCCGCGGTCGCCCCGATTGCCGTCGCACCGGTGGCGCAGGCCGAGATCTGCGCGGGCGCGGGCGGACGCCACGTCGCGGTGGGCGGATGTACCAATGTCGCCGGTGATGTGGCCAGGGGGGTGGCCATCGCGTCGGCCGCAGATCCCTACGTTCCCGGCGAGGTGCCGTGCTACACCGTCGAAGGTGTGCCCTACTACACCCCTCCTGGCGACCCCTGCTGAACCCAGGCGAGCAATAATCGCCACTTCGTCGTGGTTCATACTGGATACGGCGACGATGGTTCCGGCCGGAACCGGCAAGGGTGGCAAGAATGACGAGGTTGGACTCCGTCGAACGGGCAGTTGCCGACATCGCGGCGGGGAAGGCCGTCGTCGTCGTCGACGACGAGGACCGTGAGAACGAGGGCGACCTCATCTTCGCCGCCGAGAAGGCCACCCCCGAGCTCGTCGCATTCATGGTCCGCTACACGTCGGGTTATCTGTGCGTACCGCTGGACGGGGCGGTCTGCGACAAGCTCGGGCTGCTTCCGATGTACGCGGTCAACCAGGACAAGCACGGCACCGCCTACACCGTGACGGTGGACGCAAAGGTGGGTGTCGGCACCGGAATCTCGGCCTCCGACCGCGCCACCACGATGCGGCTGCTGGCCGATCCGAGCAGCGTGGCCGACGACTTCACCCGGCCCGGCCATGTTGTTCCGCTGCGCGCCAAGGACGGTGGGGTGCTTCGGCGGCCCGGCCACACCGAGGCCGCCGTCGATCTCGCCAGGTTGGCGGGCCTGCAGCCGGCGGGCGCCATCTGCGAGATCGTCAGCCAGAAAGACGAAGGCGCGATGGCGCAGACCGATGAACTTCGGGTCTTCGCCGACGAGCACAACCTCGCGCTGATCTCGATCGCCGACCTCATCGAGTGGCGCCGCAAGCACGAGAAACACATCGAACGCGTCGCCGAGGCCCGCATCCCTACCCGACACGGCGAGTTCCGCGCCGTCGGTTACTCGAGCATCTACGAGGACGTCGAGCACGTTGCTCTGGTCAGGGGCGATATCTCCGGGCCGCACGCCGACGGCCATGACGTGCTGGTCCGTGTGCACTCCGAGTGTCTGACCGGCGACGTGTTCGGGTCCCGCCGCTGCGACTGCGGCCCGCAACTGGACGCCGCGCTGGCGATGGTGGCCAGTGAGAACCGGGGCGTGGTGCTGTACATGCGCGGCCACGAGGGGCGCGGCATCGGGCTCATGCACAAGTTGCAGGCCTACCAATTGCAGGACGCAGGCGACGACACCGTCGACGCCAATCTCAAGCTCGGCCTGCCCGCCGATGCCCGCGACTACGGCATCGGAGCACAGATACTGGTCGACCTCGGCGTGCGGTCGATGCGCCTGCTGACCAACAACCCGGCCAAACGCGTCGGTTTGGACGGCTACGGCCTGCACATCATCGAGCGCGTTCCTCTGCCGGTGCGTGCCAACGCAGAGAACATCCGCTATCTGATGACCAAGCGCGACCGCATGGGCCACGACCTGAGCGGGCTCGACGACTACGACGAGGTGGTTCCTGGCGAATTCGGCGGGGCGATTTGAGCGGGGGCGCGGGAGTTCCCGAGCTGCCACAGCTCGACGCAGCTGACCTGACGCTGGCGATCGTGGCGAGCACCTGGCACGAGACGGTCTGTAATGCCCTGCTCGACGGTGCCCGCAAGATCGCCGCCGACGCTGGCATCGACAACCCGACGGTGGTGCGGGTGTTGGGCGCGATCGAGATTCCCGTGGTGGCGCAGGCGCTGGCGGCCACCCATGACGCCGTCATCGCGCTCGGTGTGGTGATCCGTGGCGAGACACCGCATTTCGACTACGTCTGCGATGCGGTGACCCAGGGCCTGACCCGGGTGTCGCTGGATCTGTCGACCCCGGTAGCCAACGGCGTGCTGACCACGAACACCGAGCAGCAGGCGCTGGCCCGAGCCGGCCTGCCCGATTCGACTGAGGACAAGGGCGCACAGGCCGCCGCCGCAGCATTGTCCACCGCGCTGACGCTGCGCGACCTGCGCAAGCGGTCATGAGCGCCCGAAGACGACCGCGAGTGAGGATCGCAGCGAGGAACGAGCGAGGACCGGAGCGAGCGGGGAGTCAAGGCATCAGGCACTGGGACCTCGAGGTACGGCCACACCTGACACCGTATTTCGCCTATGGCGCGGCTGCGGTGATCCTGGCCGTTCACGTGACTGTCGGTGTGCTGCTGAAGATTTCGTCGACCGGGGTCATTTTCCAGACCGCCGACCAGGTGGCGATCGCGCTGCTCGGCGCTGTCATCGCGTGCGCGGTGCTGTTGTTCGCCCGGCCACGGTTGCGCATCGGTGCGCCAGGTGTGGAGGTGCGAAACCTGGTCGGCGACAAGCTGATTCCGTGGTCGGACGTCGTCGGGGTGACGTTTCCGCCTGGTGCGCGGTGGGCTCGCGTCGACCTGCCCGACGATGAGTACATCCCGCTGATGGCGATCCAGGCTGTCGACAAGGACCGTGCCGTCGAGGCGATGGACAACGTACGCGGTCTCATCGCCCGCTACCGGCCCGACCTCACCGCACGCTGAGCGACATCGGTACTTCGTCACGGGCGTTGGCGCCGTTGCCCGCCACCGGCGCGAAGCCAAGGCTTTCGTAGACGCCTCTGGCGACGGTGTTGTCCACCGCCACCCGCAGAGTCACGAGGCGGGCCTGCCGGTCGCGTGCCCAGTCCACGGCGGCGGCGACCAGAGGTCGGGCAAGCCCATATCCGCGGGCCGCCGGGTCGAGCCACAGTGAGTAGAGGTAAACGGTTTCGGCGTTTTCCTGCTGCGCACCGATCAGGCCGACCGGACGCTCGTTGAGCATCGCGGCGAACTGCGCATGGTCGCGTAGGCGCCTGCGCCACTGCGCGGCGGTGAAGGTGGACTCCTGACGGTACTGAGGGTCGTCGGCACCGAGGGAGTCAGTCAGCGCCCGTAGCCGGACCGCTGCGAACAGCCGCCAGTCCGATTCCGTCAGCCGGGTGACCCGCGCGGTCACCGAGGATCGCCCATCACCAGCCCCTCGCGGCGCGGGTCCGCCCCGCCGGTCCACCCCTGCGAGCCGCGGATGATCGCCGACAAACCACTGGACTGGTCGGCGAGGTCGACCTGGTGGCCGAGCTTGCGCAGGCCAGCCACCAGCGGATCGTGGTCACCGTTGTCGGTGGTGTCGATGTTGGGGTGTTCTCCACCGACATTGGTCTTCGGTGAGTTGGCCGCGCCGAAGTCCACCATGCCAACCGCCTGCTGCGGATCCATTCCCCAATCAATCATTCCCACAACGGTTTTCACGACGAACTGAATGATCACCGCGCCGCCGGGGGACCCCAGCGTTGCAAACAGCGGGCCGCGGCCGGTGCCGGACTTCTCGAAGATCAGGGTGGGTGCCATCGTGCTGCGAGGCCGCTTGCCGCCCTGCACCCGATTGGGCACGGGCACCCCGTCAGGACCGGCAGGCTCGGCGGAGAAGTCGGTCAGCTGGTTGTTCAGAATGAAGCCGTCCACCATGTGGAACGAGCCGAACTGCGACTCAACGGTCGTGGTCAGCGCGGCGGCGTTGCCCTGCGAGTCGACGACGCTGATCTGGCTGGTGCCGTGCTCGGGGACGGGCACCGGTGTCGACGGGGGCGCCCCGAACTCGCCGGGCTTTGCGGTGCCCATGCTGCGCTGCTCGGAGATGAGTGCGGCCCGCTGCGCGAGGTAGGCGCTGTTCAACAACGTGTTCGGGGTTCCACCGGGCAGCGGCACGAAATCCGTGTCGGCGACGTACTTGTCGCGGTCGGCGTATGCCAGGCGCTCGGCTTCCGAGATCAGGTGCACTCCCATCACGGACGGCTTTCCGCCGTTGAGGTCCATGTCGGTGGGTTTGTGTTCGTTCATCGGGAAATGATCGAGAACACCGAGCGTGGAGGCCACCGCGATGCCGCCGGACGAGGGTGGCGGCATGCCGCAGACCTCCTTGCCGCGGTATGGCATGCAGATGGGCTCGCGAAGCTTTGCGGCGTAGCCGGCCAGGTCCTCCGTCGTCATCAGGCTGGGCGTGCGGCCCCCGGAGGTATCGGCCGCTGCGGCGACGATCGCCTTGGCGATATCGCCGGTATAGAACGAATTGGGGTCCGCTGCGATGACACCCAGTGTCTTTGAGTACGCCGGGTTGGTGAGTTTGGTATCGGCTGTCTTCGGGCTGCCGTCGGGGTTGAGAAAGTAGGCCGCGGCTTGGGGATCGACCTTCAACTTTGACGCAGCGTCGGCGATTGCGGAGGCCAGCCGTGGGCTGATGTCGAAGCCGTCGTCGGCGAGTGTCACCGCAGGGGCGAACAGGTCGCGCCACGGGGTCTTGCCGTGCTGTTGGTGGACGTCCATCAGCAAGCGGAGGATGCCCGGCACACCGATGGAGCGGCCGGATCCGCGCGCGTCCGGCTTGGGTTCGGTGCGATCGGTGTTCGAGATCCAGCGCAGATAGTTCTCATCGGCCGCGGCGGGAGCGGTCTCCCGGCCGTCGTATGCCTGCACCGACTTGGCCGCGGCGTCGTAATAGAGCAGGAACCCGCCGCCGCCGATCCCCGACGACTGCGGCTCCACCAGGCCAAGCACGGCTTGCGCGGCGACCAGGGCGTCGGCCGCCGTCCCGCCGTGCTTGAGCACCTCGCAGGCCTCCTGGGTGGCCAGCGGATTGGCCGTCGCGACCGCGTAGCGCGCCGTGTGCACGGCAGTCATGTCCTTGCGGTAGCCGGTGGCGACCTCGGGTTGCGAACCGGTGGCCTCGGAGGTCTTCGGCGCAGGGGAGCCGTTCTCGACGATCGCGCACGGGCCGGCCGCCGACGGTGGCGGTTTCTCCTGCGCACCGCATCCGGCCAGCACCAGGACGACCCCTGTCAGCGAGGCCGTCAGCTTTCGCAATGACGGGGTCCGCATCACTTGACGGTAGATCATCGGGGCGCGTCCGACACACCCCCGAGTCGTCCCCTCGCTGCGCGGTGGGCCCATCGCTCCTGCCCGCCGAACCACCGGCAGTAACCTGGAATCCGTGCCCGATCCCGCGACGTACCGACCGGCGCCCGGATCGATCCCCGTCGAGCCCGGCGTCTACCGGTTTCGCGATCCGCACGGCCGGGTCATCTACGTTGGCAAGGCCAAGAGCCTGCGCAGCCGGCTGAACTCCTACTTCGCCGATATCTCCGGGCTGGCACCGCGAACCCGCCAGATGGTGATGGCCGCGGGCAGCGTCGAGTGGACGGTGGTGAGCACCGAGGTCGAGGCGCTGCAGCTGGAATACAACTGGATCAAGGAATTCGACCCGCGGTTCAACATTCGATACCGCGACGACAAGTCCTACCCGGTGCTGGCGGTGACTCTCAATGAGGAATATCCGCGGCTGATGGTGTACCGGGGCCCGCGCCGCAAGGGGGTCCGGTATTTCGGGCCATACTCGCATGCCTGGGCTATCCGCGAGACGCTCGATCTGCTCACCCGGGTGTTTCCGGCCCGGACGTGCTCGGCGGGAGTTTTCAAGCGGCACAAGCAGATCGACCGACCGTGTCTGTTGGGGTACATCGACAAGTGTTCGGCCCCATGTGTGGGCCGGGTCTCCGCAGAAGAACACCGGAAGATCGTGGTGGACTTCTGCGACTTCCTGTCCGGGAAGACCGACCGGTTGGCACGGGATATGGAACGCGAGATGACCGCGGCTGCCGAGCGACTCGACTTCGAGCGCGCGGCGCGGCTGCGGGACAACATCTCCGCGCTCAAACGCGCACTGGAGAAGCAGACGGTGGTGTTCGGCGATGGCACCGACGCAGACGTGGTTGCCTTCGCCGACGACGAACTCGAGGCCGCCGTGCAGGTGTTCCATGTGCGTGGCGGTCGGGTGCGCGGTCAGCGCGGCTGGATCGTCGAAAAGTCCGGTGATCCAGAGGATTCCGGACAGGCTCACCTGGTCGAACAGTTCCTCACTCAGTTCTACGGGGACCAGGCCGAGTTGGACGGTGCGGCCGACGAGTCGACCAACCCGGTGCCGCGGCAGATCCTGGTTCCGGTCCTGCCGCCCAACTCCGATGAACTGGAAACGTGGTTGTGCGGTCTGCGCGGGTCACGGGTGGCGCTGCGGGTACCGATGCGCGGCGACAAGCGGGCGCTGGCCGAAACGGTCAAACGTAACGCGCAGGATGCGCTGACACAGCACAAGCTAAAACGTGCCGGTGATTTCACCGCGAGATCTGCTGCACTGCAAAGCATTCAGGAGGCACTCGGGCTGGCGGATGCACCTTTGCGCATAGAATGCGTCGACATCAGCCACGTTCAGGGCACCGACGTGGTGGCGTCACTGGTGGTGTTCGAGGACGGTCTCCCGCGCAAGTCCGACTACCGGCACTACGCGATCCGGGAGGCGGCAGGCGGCGGTCGCTCCGATGACGTGGCGTCCATCGCCGAGGTGACGCGGCGTCGGTTCGCGCGGCACGTGTCCGATCTGCAGAACACCAGTGTGTTTACCGCGGAAGGAAAATCGCGCCGGTTCGCCTACCCGCCGAACCTCTATGTGGTCGACGGCGGCGCCCCACAGGTCAACGCGGCGGCGGCGGTCCTCGACGAGCTCGGGGTCACCGACGTGGCCGTCATCGGGCTGGCCAAGCGGCTGGAGGAGGTGTGGGTGCCGTCGGAGCCGGACCCGGTGATCATGCCCCGCAACAGCGAAGGGCTCTTCCTGCTGCAGCGGGTGCGCGACGAAGCACACCGGTTCGCGATCACCTACCACCGGAGCAAGCGGTCCAAGCGCATGACGGCATCGGCGCTGGACTCGGTGCCAGGGCTGGGGGAACACAGGCGAAAGGCGCTGGTCACGCACTTCGGGTCGGTGGCACGGCTCAAGCAGGCCAGCGTCGAGGAGATCACCTCGGTGCCCGGTATCGGTGCCACAACCGCAAACGCGGTGCTTGAGGCGCTCGGCGTAGCCGCTGATTCGTCAGCGCCCGCCCCGGTTATCGGCGATGATCAGAGCAGGGCATCGGGATGACGGATCAAGGCGCAGGCGACGATTTGCGGGGGCAGGACGCTTCCCGCGGCACGGGCACGGAATCGGGGATCGACGTCGTCCTGGTGACCGGGCTCTCCGGGGCGGGGCGCGGCACGGCGGCCAAGGTGCTCGAGGACCTCGGTTGGTACGTGGCCGACAACCTGCCGCCCGAGCTCATCGCCCGCATGGTCGACCTTGGGTTGGCCGCGGGCTCGCGGATCACCCAGCTCGCCGTGGTCATGGACGTGCGGTCGCGTGGTTTCACCGGGGATTTGGATTGGGTGCGTAAGGATCTGGCGACCCGAGACATCGCACCGAGGGTGTTGTTCCTTGAGGCGTCCGACGACATTCTGGTGCGCCGCTACGAACAGAACCGCCGCAGCCATCCGCTGCAGGGCAACCAGACCCTCGCCGAGGGCATCGCCGCCGAGCGCGCCATGCTGGCGCCCGTGCTGGCGACTGCGGACCTGATCATCGACACCTCAAAGCTGTCCGTCCCGGCGCTGCGCGAAGCCATCGAAGGCGCCTTCGGCGGTGAGACGGTCGCCTACACCAGCGTGACCGTGGAATCATTCGGCTACAAGTACGGGTTACCGATGGATGCCGACACGGTGATGGACGTCCGGTTCCTGCCGAACCCGCACTGGGTGGATGAGTTGAGACGGCACACCGGTCAGCATCCAGCAGTTCGCGAGTATGTGCTGGGGCAGCCGGGGGCGGCGGAGTTCCTCGACACCTACCATCGACTGCTGGACCTCGTCATCGAGGGATATCGGCGGGAGGGGAAGCGCTACATGACCGTTGCCATCGGCTGCACGGGCGGAAAGCATCGCAGCGTTGCGATGGCCGAGGCACTGGCGGGGCGACTGCAGGGCGGTGACCAACTCAGCGTGCGGGTGCTGCACCGGGATCTGGGCCGCGAATGAGCTCGCGCATCGTCGCGCTTGGCGGCGGCCACGGCCTGTACGCCACCCTGTCGGCCGCCCGCAGGCTCAGCCCGCATGTCACCGCCGTGGTCACGGTCGCCGACGACGGCGGCTCATCTGGCCGGCTGCGCAGCGAGCTCGACATCGTGCCACCGGGTGATCTGCGAATGGCGTTGGCCGCGTTGGCATCCGACAGCCCGCATGGCCGGCTGTGGGCGACGATCCTTCAGCACCGATTCGGTGGAAGTGGCGCCTTGGCGGGCCATCCCATCGGCAACCTGCTACTGGCCGGGCTGAATGAGGTGCTCGCGGATCCCGTTGCGGCACTTGATGAACTGGGCCGGGTCCTCGGCGTCAAAGGTCGGGTGCTGCCGATGTGCCCGATCGCACTGCAGATCGAGGCGGACGTCGCCGGCCTGGAGTCGGATCCGCGGATGAGTCGCGTGATCCGCGGGCAGGTGGCGATCGCGACGACGCCTGGCAAGGTGCGACGGGTGCGGCTGCTGCCGAGCGATCCGCCCGCCACCCGCCAGGCCGTTGACGCGATCATGAGCGCCGACCTGGTCGTGCTCGGGCCCGGGTCCTGGTTCACCAGCGTCATCCCGCATGTCCTCGTGCCGGAGCTGGCGTCCGCGCTGCAGGAAACCTCGGCCAGGCGTGCGCTGGTGCTCAACCTTGCCGCCGAGCCGGGGGAGACCGCCGGGTTCTCCGTCGAGCGGCATATCCATGTGTTGGCCCAGCATGCGCCGGGATTCACGGTGGACGAGATCATCGTCGACGCGGCTCGGGTGCCCAGCGAGCGAGAGCGGGAGCAACTGAGCCGGACCGCGACCATATTGGGTGCCGGAGTTCAGTTTGCTGAGGTGTCCAGACCTGGTACACCTTTACATGACCCGGCGAGGTTGGCCGCGGCGTTCGAGGGGGTCCGCTTGCGTGGAATGGAACCGGGCGGGACCCCTCGGCAGCCGTCAGTTCCCACACCCGCCCGGATAGTTGACGGACCGAGAGGTGACGACCCGTGGCGATGACAGCCGAGGTCAAGGACGAGTTGAGCCGGCTTGTCGTCAATTCGGTCAGTGCGCGCCGTGCTGAGGTGGCCTCGTTGCTGCGGTTCGCAGGCGGTCTGCACATCGTGTCGGGCCGTGTGGTGGTCGAAGCCGAAGTGGATCTCGGCATCATCGCGCGCCGCCTTCGCAAGGACATCTTCGATCTGTACGGCTACAACGCCGTCGTTCATGTGTTGTCCGCCAGTGGAATTCGCAAGAGCACCCGGTATGTGGTGCGGGTCGCCAAGGACGGTGAGGCGCTGGCCCGCCAGACCGGCCTGCTCGATCTTCGTGGTCGCCCGGTGCGCGGATTGCCCGCACAGGTCGTCGGCGGCAGCGTGGCCGATGCGGAGGCCGCCTGGCGCGGCGCCTTCCTGGCGCACGGCTCGCTGACGGAGCCCGGTCGGTCGTCCGCGCTCGAGGTCAGCTGTCCGGGCCCGGAGGCGGCGCTGGCACTGGTTGGCGCGGCGCGACGGCTCGGCGTCAGCGCGAAGGCACGCGAGGTGCGTGGCGCAGATCGCGTCGTCGTGCGCGACGGGGAAGCGATCGGCGCGTTGCTGACCCGGATGGGCGCCCAGGACACCAGGCTGACGTGGGAAGAACGCAGGATGCGGCGTGAGGTGCGGGCAACAGCCAACCGGCTGGCCAACTTCGACGATGCGAACCTGCGGCGCTCGGCGAGGGCTGCGGTGGCGGCGGCTGCGCGGGTCGAGCGGGCGCTGGAGATCCTCGGTGACAGCGTTCCCGATCACCTTGCGGCTGCGGGCAAACTCCGCGTCGAACACCGCCAGGCGTCGCTGGAGGAACTCGGCAGGTTGGCTGACCCGGTGATGACGAAAGATGCTGTCGCAGGCCGCATTCGGCGACTGCTGTCGATGGCTGATCGAAAGGCCAAGCACGACGGCATTCCCGACACCGAGTCGGCCGTCACCCCGGATCTGCTCGACGACGCCTGATTTCTTTCCGCTCGTTTTTGCGCTGACGGTCGCACTTTCCGCCCGGCACGACCATCGGCGCAATCTTCTGGGTCTTTGTTTGCCGAGCGTGCCCGCCACTACCGTGAGCGCATGCAGACGCTGAGGGTCGGGGCGGCCTATCCGGACCCGCCGTTCAACGGCATGGCCGACGACGGCGGACTGGACATCGACCTGATGACCGCGGTCGCCGACAAACTCGACATGCGCGTCGAGTTCGTTCCCTATGAAGGAGCGGACTTCAACGGCATCTTCGACGTGTTGACCGCCAAGGACTTCGACTGTGTCGCCGCGGGCACCACGGTCACGCCGGAGCGGGAGAAGAAGGCGGACTTCGTGCCGCCCTACCTGATTTCGGGCCAGTCGCTGGCCGTCGACACCCGCCGCCTGCCCAACGTGCGGTCCGTCGACGATCTCGGGGGTCTGACGATCGGCGTGCAGCAGGGCAACACCAGCGGGCCGATCGCCGAGAGGCTCGTCGCCGACGGCAGGGCCGCCCGGGTCAGGGTCTATGACTACGGCGCCATCCGCACCGCGCTCGATGACCTCAGCACCGGCGGCTGCGACGCGTTCATGAAGCTCGCGCCGGTGCTCACCGAGCTCGTCAAGCCGATCGCCGACGTCGAGGTCGTGCAGCGCGGGCTTTCCACCGAGAACATCGCCGTCGCGGTGAGCGCAGGCGACCAGAAGCTCCTCGCCAGGATCACCGTTGCGCAGGCCGAGCTCGAAGAGGACGGCACCCTGCAGCGAATCCGGCGGAAATGGCTGGGCAACCCGTACACCGACCAAAGCCTCGGAATGCTCTGACCAGCCTTCGCGTGATGACACTCACACCACTACGCTGGCCGGTGAGCATCGAGGCAAAAAAGGGAGACACAAGTGACCATCCGGGTTGGCGTTAACGGCTTCGGCCGCATCGGACGCAACTTCTACCGGGCCCTGGCGGCGCAGAAGGCCGAGGGCAAGAGCACCGACATCGAGATCATCGCGGTCAACGACCTGACCGACAACGCCAGCCTGGCGCACCTGCTCAAGTTCGACTCGATCCTGGGCCGCCTCCCGGAGGAAGTCAGCCTTGAGGGCGAGGACACGATCGTCGTCGGCAGCACCAAGATCAAGGCTCTCGAGGTCAAGGAAGGCCCGTCGGCGCTCCCGTGGGGCGACCTCGGCGTCGACGTCGTCGTCGAGTCGACCGGCATCTTCACCAACGCCGCCAAGGCAAAGGGCCACCTCGACGCGGGCGCCAAGAAGGTGATCATCTCCGCACCGGCCACCGATGAGGACATCACCATCGTGCTCGGCGTCAACGACGACAAGTACGACGGCAGCCAGAACATCATCTCCAACGCGTCGTGCACGACGAACTGCCTCGGCCCGCTGGCCAAGGTGCTCAACGACGAGTTCGGCATCGTCAAGGGCCTGATGACGACCATCCACGCCTACACGCAGGACCAGAACCTGCAGGACGGCCCGCACAAGGATCTGCGTCGCGCCCGCGCCGCCGCGCTGAACATCGTGCCGACCTCCACCGGCGCGGCCAAGGCGATCGGCCTCGTGCTGCCCGAGCTGAAGGGCAAGCTCGACGGCTACGCGCTGCGGGTGCCGATCCCAACGGGATCGTGCACGGACCTGACCGTCGAGCTCTCCAAGGCCGCGAGCGCCGACGTGATCAACGCCGCGATGAAGGCGGCCGCGGACGGCCCGTTGAAGGGCATCCTGAAGTACTACGACGCGCCGATCGTGTCGAGCGACATCGTCACCGACCCGCACAGCTCGATCTTCGACTCGGGCCTGACCAAGGTGATCGACAACCAGGCCAAGGTTGTTTCCTGGTACGACAATGAGTGGGGTTACTCCAACCGGATCGTGGACCTGGTCGCGCTGGTCGGCAAGTCGCTCTGAGGGGCGAGCGAAGCGACGGGAGGATAATTCAGCCGATGGCTGTCAAGACGCTCGACGACCTACTCGCAGAAGGGGTTTCGGGTCGGGGCGTGCTGGTTCGCTCCGACCTCAACGTCCCGCTCGACGACGACCGCAACATCACCGACCCCGGCCGGATCATCGCGTCGGTGCCCACGCTCAAGGCGCTGTCGGACGCGGGCGCGAAGGTCGTCGTCACTGCCCACCTCGGCAGGCCCAAGGACGGCCCTGACCCGAAGTTCTCGCTGGCCCCCGTCGCCAAGGCGCTGGGCGAGCAGCTGGGCCGTCACGTCCAACTCGCCACAGATGTGGTGGGTTCCGATGCGCTGGCCCGCGCCGAAGGGCTGACCGACGGTGACATCCTGCTGCTGGAGAACATCCGCTTCGACCCGCGCGAGACGAGCAAGGACGACAACGAGCGGCTGGCGCTGGCCGGGCAGCTGGCCGAACTCGTCGCCGCGCCTGACGGAACGCCGGGGGCGTTCGTCTCCGATGGCTTCGGTGTGGTGCACCGCAAGCAGGCGTCGGTCTACGACGTCGCGACCCTGTTGCCGCATTACGCGGGCACGCTGGTGGCCGCCGAGATCAAGGTGCTCGAGCAGCTGACCAGCTCGACCGAGCGACCCTATGCGGTGGTGCTTGGCGGCTCAAAGGTCTCCGACAAGCTTGCGGTCATCGAGTCGCTCGCGGAGAAGGCCGACAGCCTCGTCATCGGCGGCGGAATGTGCTTCACTTTCCTGGCCTCACAGGGTGTTTCGGTCGGCACCTCGCTGCTCGAAGAGAGCATGATCGACACCTGCAGGAAGCTTCTGGACACCTACGGCGACGTGATCCATCTGCCCGTCGACATCGTGGTGGCCGAGAAGTTCGCGGCGGATTCCCCGCCGGAGCGGGTGCCCGCCGACCAGATCCCAGAAGGCAAGATGGGCCTGGACATCGGGCCGGGCTCGGTGAAGCGGTTCACCAACCTGCTGTCGAACGCCAAGACCATCTTCTGGAACGGCCCGATGGGCGTGTTCGAGTTCCCCGCGTTCGCCGACGGCACCAAGGGCGTCGCCGAGGCGATCGTCGGCGCCACCGCGAAGGGCGCGTTCAGCGTCGTCGGCGGCGGCGACTCGGCGGCTGCGGTGCGTCAGCTCGGCCTTCCTGACGACGGCTTCTCCCACATTTCCACCGGCGGCGGGGCTTCACTGGAATACCTTGAGGGCAAGACGCTGCCCGGCATCGAAGTGCTGGGAAACTCGTGAGCCTCCTGAAGGGGACGTTGTGAGCCGCAAACCGCTGATCGCAGGCAACTGGAAGATGAACCTCAACCATTTCGAAGCGATCGCGCTGGTGCAGAAGATCGCCTTTTCGCTTCCGGACAAGTATTTCGACAAGGTCGACGTCGCGGTGATCCCTCCGTTCACCGACCTGCGCAGCGTGCAGACCCTGGTCGACGGCGACAAGCTGCGGCTCACCTACGGCGCGCAGGATCTCTCCCCGCACGATTCCGGCGCCTACACCGGCGACATCAGCGGTGCTTTCCTCGCCAAGCTGGGCTGCACATACGCCGTCGTCGGGCACTCCGAGCGGCGCACATATCACGCAGAGGACGACGCGGTCGTCGCCGCGAAGGCCGCCGCGGCGTTCAAGCACGACCTGACCCCGATCATCTGCATCGGCGAGCAGCTCGAGGTCCGTGAGGCGGGCAACCACGTCGAGCACAACGTCGAGATGCTGCGCGGTTCCCTGGCCGGGTTGTCGGCCGAACAGATCGGTGCGGCCGTCATCGCCTACGAACCGGTGTGGGCGATCGGTACCGGCCGGGTTGCCAGCGCGGCCGACGCGCAGGAGGTCTGCAAGGCGATCCGCGACGAACTCGGCAAGCTGGCCAGCCCGGAACTGGCGGCTGGCATCCGGGTGCTGTACGGCGGATCGGTGAACGCCAAGAACGTGGGCGAGATCGTGGCCCAGGAGGACGTCGACGGCGCGCTGGTCGGGGGCGCGTCGCTCGACGGCGAGCAGTTCGCGACGCTTTCCGCCATCGCCGCTGGCGGGCCGCTTCCTTAGGAAATTGGCGGCCGCCGCCGCGATGGTGGCGAGGCGATTCGCGCCTGATCAGGCTCGGCCTGTAGCCTGGCGGCCATGGAATTGGGCCTTCAGATCACGCTGGTGGTCACCAGTGTCCTGGTGATCATTCTCGTGCTGCTGCACCGCGCCAAGGGTGGCGGCCTGTCCACCCTGTTCGGCGGCGGCGTTCAGTCCAGCTTGTCTGGGTCGACGGTAGTGGAGAAGAACCTCGACCGGTTGACTCTGTTCGTCACGGGCATCTGGGTCGTCTGCATCATCGGCGTGGCGCTGCAGATCAAGTACGGCGCCTAGCAACTTTCCCCAATCGCCGCACATCAAGCGGCACGGCAGCTTGTGTGATTCAGTTGCGTATCGCCCATCTCGGGCACGTGACACGAGAGGCCGTATGAACACTCCGCAGGGGCCGCCGCATCGGCATAACCAGCCGCCGCCACATCGATATCCACCACCTCCGCCGTCGCAGCCGCCTGCGCACTACCGGCCGCCGCCGCCACCGCCGCAGCAGCCGTACCGCGGTCAGCCGCCGCCACCGCCGCCGCAGCAATATCGCGGCCAGCCGGCGCCTCCGCCGCCGCAGCACCATTACCAACCTCCGCAGTACGGCCGACCCCCCGCGCCCCAGCAGCCCGGGCAGCAGCCGATGCCCTACCGCCAGGGCGGCGACGGCATCGTGGTGAACACCCAGTTCTTTCCGCTGGCTTGGGTGCTGTTCTTCGTGAAGCCGAAGATCGCCGTCGACGGCCAGGAGACGCCGGTCTCGGGCTGGGGTCGTACACATCTGCCCGCCCGGCCCGGTCAGCACCACGTACACGTGCACGTGCCGTACTTTCTGCCGCCGAAGCTGGGGCCGGCTGACGTGACGGTCGATGTGCGCCCGGGTCAGGTGGCCGAACTCGAGTACAAGGCGCCGATGTGGGCGTTCAGCGCCGGCTCGCTCGGCGTCGGTCCACAGAAGTACAACGGCGTCGGCATCACCCTTGCGGTAGTGGCGATTCCGTTCGCGCTCCTGTTCCTGGTGATTCTCCTCACGATCGTGATGGCTGCGATCTGACCGAAGCCGGTCCCGTCCTGCGGGCTGCGTGTCGGTCGCCGATACTTGGGTGATGGCTGACGGACCCGATATCTCGCTGGCACCGATCGGCTCTGTGCGCCGTACCAAGGTCGGCAGGGAAGCCACCGAGCCCATGCGGGAGGACATCCGGCTGCTCGGCACCATCCTCGGCGACACGGTGCGAGAGCAGAACGGCGAAGAGGTCTTCGACCTTGTCGAGCGGGCCCGCGTCGAGTCGTTCCGGGTGCGCCGCTCGGAGATCGACCGGGCCGAACTCGCCGGGATGTTCGACGGCATCGACATCCACCGTGCGATCCCCGTCATCCGTGCCTTCACCCATTTCGCGTTGCTCGCCAACGTCGCAGAAGACATCCATCGGGAGCGACGCCGCGCCATTCACGTCGCTTCGGGCGAGCCGCCGCAGGACAGCAGCCTGTCCGCTACCTACCGCAAACTCGACACCGCCGACCTCGACTCCGAGACCGTTGCCGAGACCCTGACCGGCGCGCTGGTTTCCCCGGTGATCACCGCGCATCCCACCGAGACCCGTCGCCGCACGGTGTTCGACACACAGCACCGCATCACCGAGTTGATGCGGCTCCGCTCGCACGCCCAAACGCACACCGCGGACGGTCGTGACATCGAAACCGAACTGCGCCGCAACATTCTGACGCTCTGGCAGACCGCGCTGATTCGGTTGTCCCGGTTGAAGATCCAAGACGAGATCGAAACCGGTCTGCGGTACTATCCTGCCGCGTTCCTCGATGTCATTCCGAGGGTGAACGCCGAGGTACGCGCAGCGCTACAGGCCCGCTGGCCGGATGCGAACCTGCTCGGCGAGCCGATCCTGCGGCCGGGGTCGTGGATCGGCGGGGACCGGGACGGCAACCCGAATGTCACGGCCGACGTCGTCCGGCTGGCCACTTCTCGGGCGGCCTACACCGCCCTGGCGCATTACTTCGGCGAGATCACAGCGCTGCAGGAAGAGCTGTCGATGTCGGCGCGGCTGGTCAAGGTCAGCGACGAATTGGCGGAGCTGGCCGACGCGTGCCACGAACCGGCGCGTGCCGACGAGCCGTACCGGCGCGCGCTGCGGGTCATTCACGGCAGGCTCACCGCGACCGCGCAACAGATCCTCGACGACCAGCCGGAACACGAGCTGGATCTCGGGCTCGAGGCCTACCAGACACCTGCGCAGCTGATGGCAGACCTCGACGTCGTCGACGGGTCGCTGCGGGCCAACGGTAGCGCGGTGCTGGCCGACGACCGGTTGGCGCGATGCCGGGAAGCCGTACGCACGTTTGGTTTTCACCTTTCCGGTCTGGATCTGCGGCAGAACTCCGACGTGCACGAGGAGGTCGTCGCGGAGCTCCTGGCGTGGGCCGGTGTCCACCCCGACTACCGGTCACTGGCCGAACCCGACCGCGTCGAGCTACTGGTGAGCGAGCTCGGCACACGGCGGCCTCTGATCGGCGATGGCGCGGAGCTCTCCGAGCTGGCACGCAAGGAACTCGACATCTGCATCGCCGCCGCGCGCGCCGTGAAGGTGTTCGGCCCGCTTGCGGTGCCCAACTACGTCATCTCGATGTGTCAGTCGGTGTCCGACATGCTCGAGCCGGCGCTGCTGCTGAAGGAGTGCGGTCTGATCGACGCGTCCGGCGCTGGGCCTGCATACTGTCCAGTCAGCATCGTGCCACTCTTCGAGACCATCGATGACCTGCAGCGCGGCTCGTCGATTCTCGAAGCGGCCCTTGATCTTCCGCTGTACAGGGCACTGGTGGCTTCGCGTGGCGACAGCCAGGAGGTCATGCTCGGCTATTCCGATTCCAACAAGGACGGCGGCTACCTGGCGGCCAATTGGGCGCTCTACCGCGCCGAGCTGGACCTGGTCGAGTCCGCTCGTAAGACCGGAATCCGGTTGCGGCTTTTCCACGGTCGAGGCGGCACCGTCGGCCGCGGCGGTGGTCCCAGCTACGACGCCATCTTGGCGCAGCCGCCGGGTGCGGTGAAGGGGTCGCTCCGGATCACCGAGCAGGGGGAGGTCATCGCCGCGAAGTACGCCGAGCCGCGGATCGCCCATCGCAACCTCGAGACCCTGCTGGCCGCCACGCTCGAGGCGTCGCTGCTCGACGTCGAGGGGCTCGGCGACGAGGCCGGACCCGCCTATGAGGTGCTCGACGATTTGGCCGCGCGGGCACACCGTGCATACGCCGAGTTGGTCCACGAGACGCCCGGTTTCGTCGACTACTTCAAGGCGTCCACTCCCGTCGGTGAGATCGGCGCGCTGAACATCGGCAGCAGGCCGACATCGCGCAAGCCCACCACGTCGATATCCGATCTGCGGGCGATCCCGTGGGTGCTGGCCTGGAGCCAGTCGCGTGTCATGCTGCCCGGCTGGTACGGCACAGGGACGGCGTTCGAGGAATGGATCGCAGAGGGCGCCGGTCGGCTGGAAGTGCTGCAGGATCTGTACCGGCGATGGCCGTTCTTCCGCACCGTGCTGTCGAATATGGCTCAGGTGCTTGCGAAGTCGGATATGGGTCTCGCGGCGCATTACGCGGAGTTGGTCGATGACGAGGCGCTACGTATGCGGGTGTTCGACAAGATCGTCGACGAGCATGAACGCACCATCCGGATACACGGGTTGATCACCGGCCACGACGACCTGCTTGCCGACAACCCCGCCCTGGCCCGGTCGGTGTTCAACCGCTTCCCGTACCTGGAGCCGCTGAACCACCTCCAGGTCGAGCTGTTGCGCCGGTACCGCTCCGGCGATGACGACGAACTGGTTCAGCGCGGCATCCTGCTGACCATGAGCGGCCTCGCCACCGCGTTGCGCAACAGCGGATAGCGTCGGACCGGCCGGTATTCCTGGCTGAATAGACCAAGAAAGATGTGCTGGGCTCTTCCTTGGTGCTCCCGCGGAAGAAAGCGCCATTGAAATGGGAATTCAATAGCATCCGTTGACACCCTGCCCGGTCAGGTGTGATAGTGCGAGGCAACCAAATGAAAACGTGGTTTTCAGATACTGGCGCCCGATGCCGGCGGAACGGAGGCAAGCGTGGCCGACGGCCCCGACCCACAGGCGTGGCTGCCGTTCTCCATCGCCGAAGCGGCGCTGTCGGGCGGTGCCGGCGACGGCGCTGACCTGTCGGGAGGGTGGTCGCATCTGCTCGGACGGCTGAAAGAAGCCGAGCAGCTGGTGGTTTCGGCTCCGGTCAACCGCAATCGCGTCGACTATGCGTCGGGCATGCGGCACCTGATGGTGCTTCTCGCGGTCGGCATCGACGAGGCGCTGCGCGTCGACCCGGATCCGGTTCTCGCGGTCGGGCGCAGCAGCATGAACGACGTCCTGACCTGGGGCATGGAGTGCCCCGACTGCATCTACCTGCGCGCCACGATGCGCCGCGGCGAGTCGTACCGGCTGTTCGGGAACCGGGGCACCGCACGATATGTCGGCCTGCAGACGATGGACGGCATTATGTCGACAACCAATTGCCTTGTCGACGACCTCGATGTGGATGCCGACGGGAACTTCGAGGTGATCTTGTCGGCCGACGAACACGAGGGAAACTGGCTGCGAATCGCCGGCGACCATCCCACGCTGACGGTGCGGCACTTCTTCTACGACTGGGACACCGAGGTTCCGTCATCGCTGCAGATCGAACGGATCGGCGAGGATGTCGGAGCCCACGACCGCGCCGTTGATCTCGATGTCGCCGTGGCGCGGGAGTTGTACGCCCTTGGCGACTTCGTCCTCGGCAATTTGAAGTTCTTCCTCGACTTCAACTCCGGGCCTCCTGCCAACGGTTTCATGCCGCCGATCGACCGCACCGCGATCGGCGCGGCAGCCGAGAACCGGCCCGTCATCGGCCGATTCGAGTTGGCGCCCGACGAGGCGTTGATCCTGGAAGTCGTTCCCCCCGAAGGGGTTTACTGGAGTTATTCGATCGGCAACCAGTGGTGGGAGACGATCGACTACGGGCGTCGTCAATCCAGTCTGAACGCACATCAAGCGTCGATCGACCCCGACGGAATCCTGCGCGTCGTCATCTGTTCGCAGGACCCCGGCGTCGCGAACTGGCTCGACGCCGCGGGACACAGCAGCGGGTCGATGATCCTGCGCTGTGTGCGCACGGAGACCGCACCCGTCCCCACCGCGCGGGTGGTCAAGTTCGATGAGATCTCCTCGGCGCTGCCAACGGAAACCAAGACCGTTACCCCGCGGGAACGGGCGTCGGTCATCGGGGCGCGCCGCCGCGCTGTTTTCGAAAGGTTCTCCGCATGACATTCTCCGCTGACGAACTCTCCGATGGCGCATGCGCGGCAACCGGTCTCGACGATTTCGGTTCGCCTTATTACCGGGAGGGGCTGGACCGGACCGTCGATGCGCTCAACACCGAGGCCGACCTCAACGAGATGGGCAACGTCATCCAGCACGCGACCATCAGCAATGCGCTGATTCAGCGGTTGCGGATCGTGGACACCTACAAGCAACATCCGGAGATCGACGACGAGGTGGTCGGCGGCCCGGTGTTCGTCATCGGTTTGCCCCGCACCGGCACCACCGCCCTGAGCCAGCTGGTGGCAAGCGATCCGCAGTTTCGCTCGTTGCGACAGTGGGAGTCCCAGGCCTGCACGCCCCCGCCGGAAGCGGCCACCCAGCACACCGACCCGCGGATCGCGCGGGCTGCCGAGGGGATCGCGATGATGGACGAGATGTTCCCGCGCATGCGCACGATGATCAACTCGGAGCCGGAAGCGGCCACCGAATGCCAGGACTTGATGGGAATGAGCTTCCGCACCTTCCACTTCGACGGTGTGGTGCGCGTGCCCGGCTATCTCGGCTGGCTGATGCGGTGCGATATGCGCGAGACGTACACCTTCCACCGCCAGGTGCTCAAGCTCCTTCAATGGCATTGCCCGCCGACCCTGTGGCATCTGAGAACGCCCGTGCACATGTTCGCCCTTGATGCTCTCGTCGAGGCGTACCCGAACGCCAAATTCCTCTGGAGCCATCGTGATCCGGCCAAAGTCCTGGCATCGGTGTGCAGTCTGATCGCCTATGTCCGCAGCTGGAGCAGTGACCGCAGCGACGCCGAGGAACTCGGCGCCGAGCAACTGGAATGCTGGGCAGAAGCCGTCCGGCGCGCGATGGACTTCCGGAGACGGCTCGGTGATGACCGCTTCGTCGACGTGTCCTTCGCCGATCTTCAGGTCGATCCGGTCGGTGCGCTGCAGAAGAGCTACACACAACTTGGTCTCGACTTCACCGACGCCGCCCGTGCCGCGGTCCGGCAGTGGGCCGATGAGCACAAGCCGGGTTCCCGCGGCTCCCACGCCTACGAGCTCGCCGACTACGGTCTGACACCCGAGCAGGTGCGCGAGCCGTTCACCGAATATCTCGCCACCTACGACGCGACGGCGTGAACCGCCGATGGTGAAGACGCAACCGGCCGAGCGGGCGCAGCAGCGGCGAACCAAGAAGCTCGACCCGGACCCCGCAGTGCGCCTCGCCATCCTGGCGGCCGCGTCGAAAATTGTTCGCGAGCTTGGGGTTCAAAGCCTGAGCGTCGCCCAGGTACTGAGTCGCGCGCGCCTGAGCACCCGGGCGTTCTACCGGCACTTCGACTCGAAGGACCAATTGGTATCGGCCGTCTTTGTCGACATGGCCCGCGTCGAGGCGCTGCGACTGCGCCGAGCGATGTCGACCTGCGCGGGCCCCGTCGAAGCGGTGGTGGCCTGGATCGACGGTCGCCTCGACCTGGCCTTCGACGAGAAGATCCGCTCTGATCTGCGCACGATGTCTCTGGAGGCTCAGACGCAGATGTTCGCCGCGCCCGAGTTGGTCAGCGGTGCATACGCCGAGATCCTCAAACCCCTTGTGGAACAGCTCGTGCGCGGCGAACAGCTCGGAATCTTCCCCGGCATCGACCCAGCGACCGACGCGCAGTCCATTCAGGGCACGGTATGGGCGGTCGTCGAACGCCAGTGGGCAACGGGCGACGGCAACCGCGCCGACATTCGGCGACACGCCATCCGGTTCTGCCTCGGCGGGCTCGGGGTCGCACACCGGCACGGAGAGTAGGGAACAGATGGATCTCGGTTTGGCCGGCGCAGCTGCGGTTGTCACCGGCGGAAGCAAGGGCATGGGACTCGCGATAGCCGAAACCCTTGCCGCAGAAGGTGCGCGTGTCGCGGTGATGGCCAGAAGCAGGTCGGCACTCGATGCAGCGGTGGAAGTGTTATGTGCCGCGGGTGCACCCGACGCCGTCGGGCTCAGCGTCGACATGTCGGACGCCGAATCGATCGCGGCCGGTTTCGATTCCGTCGCGCAACGGTGGGGTGAGCTCAACAGCCTGATCCACACGATCGGCCCGGGTGACGGCTACTTCGAGGAGATGAGCGACGACCAGTGGGAGGAAACCTTCGCGCTGGGCACGATGTCCGCGGTGCGATCGATCCGCGCTGCCCTGCCCATGCTGCGTGCGGCGCGGTGGGCCAGGATCGTCACGCTGTCGGCCCATTCGATTCAGCGACAGAACCCACGGATCGTCGCCTACACCGCATCCAAGGCGGCGTTGAGCAGTGTCACGAAAAACCTCTCCAAAAGCCTTGCCAAAGACGGGATCCTGGTCAACTGCGTCTGCCCGGGAACCATCGTCACAGCGAGCTTCACGGAGAATCTGAAGGGCATCCTCGCCGCCGACGGCTTGAACGCCTCCGATCCCAAGGACGTCATGACGTGGATCGACAAGAACTTTCACCAGCCATGTGACCTCGGCCGCGCGGGCCTGCCCGAGGAGATAGCGTCGGTAACCACCTATCTGGCGTCGAAGCGCAACGGCTACGTCACCGGGGCGACGGTCAACGTCGACGGCGGTTCGGATTTCGTCTGAGGCTACGGGTGGCCGTCACCGCTCGACGTAGTCGACCGGACACCGGTCGGCCGACCGCGCCACCCCACCGAGCGACGACGGAATCCAACGCCAACCGTTCTGCCCGCTTGTCCGACGCGGCGACGGCGGCCATCGCGTCCGGGTGCACGAATGCGTCCGAACCGTCCAGCGTGTCGAATGCCGACACCAGCGTTTCGAAGGCGTCCCCCTCAGCCGATCCAGGACCAGCCCATGACGCTCGGCGACCGGAGGCAGAGGTGTCGGGAGGCTGGCCTGCACTAGATCCGGGTCGTCCGGCGCACCGCGTTGATGGCACCGCGCACAGCCGATTCGGTCGCCGCCAGCGGCGCCATGGCGGCTTCGCCGATGCCCACGATCCGCTCGACACGATCGACGATTCCCTCGAGGCGGTCGACCACCGCGTTCAGCCGCGGCGCCAACTCATTGATGCGGCTGATGGTGTCGTTGAAGCGTTCCAGCGTCGCGTCGAGGTTGCCGGTCGAGTTGTTGAGATCATCCAGGGTCTCGGCGAGCCCCGCCAGGACGGCATCGACCTGGTCGACCGTGACATCGGCGTTCAGCGCCGCCTGCGCGAGTTTCTGGATTCGCTCCCGCCCGGTGCGGGCACCGGTCCTGCCACCCTTGTCAGCCATGACGGTCATTTGACCACATGACCGGAACCGTGGTGGCCGAGTTGTCGTCTGACCTGCATGCAGTACAGACAATGCCATTGCGACCCGCGCCACGTCGTCCAGTCATCCACGGACGCAGCGCATGCGACAGCCGACTACGCGGCGGGCTACGCCGACCGTCTCGCCGACGTCGGCGGTTAAAGCTTGCTTGCGGCTTCCGCGTCGAGCAACCACACCGTGGCTTCGCGGCCCTTCGCTCCGGCGGCGGGCACGTCGTCAGGATCGGCGCCGCCGACCGCTTCTGCGACCGCGTCGGCCTTCTCGGCGCCTGCTACCACCAGCCAGACCTCGCGCGACCGCGCAACGGCGGGCAGCGTCAGGGTGATTCGCTTCGGCGGTGGTTTGGGGGAGTCGGTGACGCCGACAACCTGTCGAGCGGTTTCGCGAACCGCAGGGGTGTGCGGGAACAACGAGTTGATGTGGCCCTCGCCGCCCATGCCGAGCAGATGCACGTCGAAAGCGGGTGCGGGCTGGCCGTCATCGGCGATGGCTGCGAGCACGTGTTCGTATGCCAGTGCCGCGGCGTCGATGTCGTCGCCGAACTCGCCGTCACTGGCGGGCATCGCATGCACGTTTGCCGCGGGGATGTCGATGTGGTCCAGCAGTGCATCGCGGGCCTGCTTCTCGTTGCGGTCGTCGTCGTCGGCGGGGACATAGCGTTCGTCGCCCCAGAACAACCGGACCTTCGACCAGTCGATCGCACCGCCGTTCTCCCGCACGTGCTCGAGCAGGCCGATGCCCGTGCCGCCGCCGGTCAGCACGATCAGCGCCGAGCCCCTTGCCGCGATGGCGTCGGTGATCGCACCGATCAACCGGTCGCCGACGGCGGTGACGAGTGCCGCCTTGTCCGAAAACTTCTCGATGAGGGTCTTCACACGTACTGCACCTTGTCGATGCCCGCGAGGGCCTCGAAGTAGATTTCGTCGGCATCGAGCCTGCGCAGGTCTTCGGCCAGGCATTCCTTTTCGTCCCTGCGGGCCAGCGGAATCAGCGCTTCCGGCCTACCCGTGCGGGTCAGCGTCGCGGTCACGCCGGTCTGGGGTCGGCTCAGTGTCACTGTCTCGCTGGGTCTTTCAAGCACGACTTTCAGATCGCCAACCGCCCGCCGCACCGGGGCGTCGATTCGGCTTGCCAACCAGCCGGCGAGGATGTCGAGCGCGGGCTCGGTCTTGAGTCCCGACACCAGTGCGGAGTTGATCGGCTCGTACGGCGACTGGTCCAGAGCCGTCGCCAGCAGCGCGCGCCAATAGGTGATACGGCTCCATGCCAGATCGGTGTCGCCAGCGGTGTAACCCTTCAGCCTGCTCTTGATCGCCGCCAGCGGATCGCTGCTGTTGGTCGCATCGGTTATCCGGCGGATTGCCAACTGGCCGAGGGGGTCCTGTGCGGGATTGGCAGGCGAACCCGCGGGCCACCAGGCCACCACCGGCGTATCCGGCAACAGGAACGGCAGCACCACGCTGCTGGCGTGGTCGGCCAGTTCACCGGCCAGCCGCAGGACCACCACCTCGCCTGCGCCCGCGTCGGCACCGACGCGGATTTCGGCGTCGAGCCGCGGATCGGCGGCCTTCTGGTCGCCCGGCAGCACGGCGATCACCCGGCAGGGATGCTCGCGGCTGGCGAAGTTGGCCGCCTCGATGGAGTCCTCGAGAGTGGCCTCGGAGTCGGGTGCGATGACCAATGTCAGCACCCGGCCCATCGTGACCGCGCCGCCCTCTTCCCTGAGGCTGATGATCTTCTTGTTGATGTCGTTGGTGCTGGCGTCGGGCAGGTTGACGATCACGGCCGCCTCCACTCTCTACCCATTCGGCGGATCATCTCGAAGGCCGATTCCGGCCCCCAGGTACCCGACTCGTATGGATCGGGCTTGCCGTGTTCGGCCCAATGATCGAGAACGGGATCGAGTATCTCCCACGAGTATTCAACTTCCCTGTTGACCGGAAACAGCGAGGGTTCACCGAGCAGCATGTCGAGGATCAGCCGCTCATAGGCCTCGGGGGAGTCCTCGGCGAACGCCGCGCCGTAGGAGAAGTCCATGTTGACATCGCGGACCTCCATCTGGCTGCCGGGCACCTTGGAGCCGAATCGGGTCGTGATGCCCTCATCCGGCTGAACTCGGATCACCAACGCGTTCTTGCCGAGTTCCTCGGTCATCGTGGTGTCGAAGGGCAGGTGCGGAGCGCGCTTGAACACCAGTGCGATCTCGGTCACCCTGCGCCCCAGCCGTTTTCCAGTCCTCAAGAAGAACGGCACGCCTGCCCAGCGCCGGGTGTCGATCTCCAACGTGATGGCCGCGAACGTCTCGGTCTTGGAGTCCTTGGAGAAACCCTCCTCCTCGAGGAGACCGGGTACCTTCTCGTTGCCCTGCCAGCCTGCGGTGTACTGCCCGCGCGCGGTGGTCTGGTCAAGCGGTTGCATCGGCTGGGTCGCCGACAGCACCTTGATCTTCTCGGCCTGCAATTCATGCGGGCTAAAGTTGACCGGCTCTTCCATCGCGGTCAGCGCCATCAACTGAATCAGGTGGTTCTGAATGACATCGCGGGCCGCGCCGACCCCGTCGTAATAGCCGCCGCGGCCGCCGAGGCCGATGTCTTCGGCCATGGTGATCTGGACGCTGTCGACGAAATTGGCATTCCAGATCGGCTCGTAGAGCTCGTTGGCAAAGCGCAGAGCGAGAATGTTCTGGACGGTTTCCTTGCCCAGATAGTGGTCGATGCGGAACACCGACTCCTCGGGAAACACGCTGTTGACGACGTTGTTGAGCTCGCGTGCGCTCTGCAGGTCGTGCCCGAAGGGTTTTTCGATCACCACCCGGCTCCAGCGCCCCTGCTGAGGCCGCGCCAGCCCGGACTTCTGCAGTTGCTCGCACACCATCTGGAAGGCTTTGGGCGGGATCGACAGGTAGAAGGCGTGATTGCCGCCGGTGCCGCGCTCGACGTCGAGCTTCTCCAGGGTTTCGGTGAGCCGCGCAAACGCCTTCTCGTCGTCGAATGTGCCCTGCACGAACCGGATGCCTTCGGCAAGCCGATCCCAGACTTCCTGACGATAAGGCGTGCGGGCGTGCTTTCTGACGGAGTCGCAGACGAGCTTGCCGAAATCCTCGTCGGCCCAATCTCTTCGCGCGAATCCGACCAGGGCGAAGTTGGCGGGCAGCAGCCCGCGATTGGCCAGATCGTAGATGGCGGGCATCAGCTTCTTGGTCGCGAGATCCCCTGTGACGCCGAAGATCACGACGCCGCACGGACCCGGTATCCGGGGCATGCGCTTATCGCGTTTGTCCCGCAGCGGGTTACGCCAACCCGACGGGGTGACCGAAGTCTCGCCGGGCTTGTTCTCCGCGCTCATTTCTTATGGTCGAGCTGAGTCTGCGTCTCGTCGAGGAGTTCCTGCCATGACTTCTCGAACTTCTCGACGCCCTCGTTTTCGAGGGTGAGGAAGACGTCGCGTATATCGATGCCGACCGCGTCGAGCTCGTCGAAGACCTTCTGGGCATCATCGGCGGTGCCTGTGACCGTGTCGCCCTTTATGACGCCATGATCGGCGACCGCGTCAATCGTCTTCTCCGGCATGGTGTTCACGGTGTTGGGAGCAACCAGCTCGGTTACATACAGCGTGTCGGAGTAGTCCGGGTTCTTGACCCCGGTGGACGCCCACAGCGGACGCTGTACCCGCGCCCCGTCGGCCCTGAGCGCTTCGAAGCGATCACCGCCGACAAACACTTCCTCGTATGCCGCGTAGGCCAGCCGGGCGTTCGCCACACCGGCCTGTCCGCGCAGCGCCAGTGCCTCGTCGCTGCCGATCTCCTCCAACCGCTTGTCGATCTCGGTGTCCACCCGGGACACGAAGAACGAGGCGACCGAGTGGATCTTGGACAGATCATGTCCGGCCTTCTTGGCTGCTTCCAAGCCGGCGAGGTAGGCGTCCATCACCGCGCGGTGGCGCTCCACGGAGAAGATCAGCGTCACGTTGACCGAGATTCCCTCCGCCAAAACGGAAGTGATCGCAGGCAGGCCTTCTTCCATTGCAGGGATCTTGATGAAGAGATTCGGCCTGTCGACGATCTTCCACAGCTCGATGGCCTGCTGGATGGTCTTGTCGGCATCATGGGCGAGTCGCGGGTCGACCTCGATCGACACCCGGCCGTCGACGCCGTCGGAGCCTTCCCACTGCGGTCGCAGCACGTCGCAGGCGTTGCGCACATCGTCGGTGGTGACAGTGCGGATGGTGGCGTCGACGTCAGCGCCGCGGTCTGCAAGTTCCTTCACCTGTGCGTCGTAGGCTTCGCCCTTCGACAACGCGGCCTGGAAGATGCTGGGGTTGGTGGTCACGCCGACGACGCTCTTGGTGTCGATCAGCTCCTGCAGGTTGCCGCTCTGTAGCCGGTCGCGGGAGAGGTCGTCGAGCCATACGGACACGCCCGCCGCGGACAGCGCGGCGAGGTTGGGATTCTGAGCCATGCTTGGTCCTTCTCTCTAATCAGTTTTCCAGAACTAGTTGTCCAGTGATCGTTCCGCGGCGGCCACAACCGCCTCGGGGGTGAACCCGAACTCGCGGAACAACGTCTTGTCATCGGCGGATTCGCCGTAGTGCTCGATCGAGACGATCTCGCCGGTGTCGCCGACGAGCTTGTACCAGCTCTGCGCAACCGCGGCCTCAACGGCGACTCGTGCCGACACCGCAGGCGGCAGTACCTTGTCGCGGTATTCGGCGGGCTGGGACTCGAACCATTCGACGCACGGCATGGACACCACGGTGGCGGTGATGTCCTTCTCCGCCAACAGCTTCTGCGCCTCGACAGCGAGTTGCAGCTCGGACCCGGTACCGATCAGCACCACATCGGGCAGTTCGTCGGGGACGCCGCCGAGCACGTAGCCGCCCTTGGCGACACCGTCGCTGTCGGTGCCCTCGAGCACCGGAATGCCTTGGCGGGTGAGGATGAACCCGACCGGGCCGCTGCCGTTGCCGCGCGCCAGGATGCTGCGCCACGCGTAGGCGGTCTCGTTCGGGTCGCCTGGGCGAACCACCGACAGGTTGGGAATCGCCCTCAGTGCGGCAAGGTGCTCGATGGGCTGATGCGTCGGCCCGTCCTCGCCGAGCCCGATGGAATCGTGGGTCCAGATGTAGATGGTGTCGATGTCCATCAACGACGCCAACCGCACCGCGGGCCGCATGTAGTCGGAGAACTGCAGGAAGGTTCCGCCGAATGCGCGGGTCGGCCCGTGCAGCACGATGCCGGACAGGATCGAGCCCATGGCGTGCTCACGGATACCGAAGTGCAGCACGCGTCCGTACCAGTCCGCGGTGAAGTCTTCGGTGGATATGCTCGGCGGCCCGAACGACTTCACGCCTTTGATGGTGGTGTTGTTGCTGCCGGCCAAATCGGCTGAGCCGCCCCACAATTCGGGCAGCTTCGGCGCGACGTCATTGAGGACCTGGCCGAACGCGGCGCGGGTGGCCAGCGGCTTGGAGCCCGGCTCCCAGTGGGTGATGTCGGCGTCCCACCCGTCGGGCAGCTCTTCGGCCACCAGCCGGTCGAGCAGCTTCTTGCGCTCGGGTTCCCGCTCGGCCCACGCATCGAACTGCGGCTGCCACTTCTCGTGGGCTTCCTTGCCGCGGTCGACCAGCTTGCGGGTGTGCTCGATGACCTCGTCGCGCACCTCGAACGTCTTGTCCGGGTCGAAACCGAGGACACGCTTGGTGGCGGCCACCTCCTCGTCGCCGAGCGCCGAGCCGTGCACGCCGCCGGTGTTCATCTTCGTCGGGGCCGGATAGCCGATGATCGTCCGAACGGAGATGAACGACGGCTTGTCGGTGACCTTCTTCGCCTCGGCGATGGCCTCCTCGATGCCGACGACGTTCTCGCCGCCCTCGACCTCCTGCACGTGCCACCCGTAGGCGCGGTAGCGCGCGGGCACGTCCTCCGACAGCGCGATGTTGGTGTCGTGCTCGATCGAAATCTGGTTGTGGTCGTAGAACACGATGAGGTTGCCGAGCTGCTGGGTGCCCGCCAGCGACGACGCCTCGCTGGTGACGCCCTCCTCCATATCGCCGTCGGAGGCGATCACGTAGATGAAGTGGTCGAACGGGCTCTCGCCAGGCGCGGCGTCGGGGTCGAACAGGCCGCGCTCGTAACGCGAGGCCATCGCCATGCCGACCGCGGAGGCCAGACCCTGGCCCAGCGGGCCGGTGGTGATCTCCACGCCCTTGGTGTGCCGGAACTCCGGGTGCCCCGGTGTCTTGCTCTTCCACGTCCGCAGTGACTCGATGTCGGATAGCTCGAGACCGAAGCCGCCCAGGTAGAGCTGGATGTAGAGGGTCAGGCTGGAATGCCCGCAGGACAGCACAAACCGGTCCCGCCCGAGCCAGTGCACATCGCTGGGGTCGTGGCGCATCTGGCGCTGAAACAGCGAGTAGGCGAGGGGAGCGAGGCTCATCGCCGTTCCGGGGTGACCGTTCCCGACCTTCTGCACCGCGTCCGCCGCCAGCACCCGGACGGTGTCGACGGCCTCCGAGTCCACGTCGGTCCAGTCGTCCGGATGGTTCGGGCGAGTAAGAGCCGAGATTTCTTCGACTGTTGTCACCAGTTGACTCCTCAAATCGGCAACCCTGGTCCACCACATACCCTAGTGCGGCCATGGCAATCGCCGCAGGCCGCGTTGCGCATCATTGGCTGTTCATTTACCGAATCGACCCAGCTAGGTTCTGGGCATCCCTGCGGTCTACCATCGTCTGTAGTAGAAGCCCTTCTGCCCTTTTTGATGGAGTTATTTGCGTGAGCATTCGCGAAGGCCACCTCAGCGATGAGGCGCCGAGCCGAGTCCGCGCGACGCTCCTTGGATACCTCTCGCTGACCAAGCCGCGGGTGATCGAGCTCCTGCTGGTCACCACCATTCCTGCGATGCTGCTGGCCGGCCGCGGAACTGTGGATCCGCTGCTGATCCTCAACACCCTGGTGGGTGGACTCCTGGCGGCCGCGGGAGCCAACACGCTGAACTGCGTTGCCGACGCCGACATCGACAAAATGATGAAGCGCACGGAGCGGCGTCCGTTGGCACGGGACAGCGTTCCTCGCAGCCATGCGCTGATCTTCGGGTTGGTGCTGTCGGTGGCGTCGTTCTTCTGGCTGTGGTGGACGACGAACATGCTGTCCGCGCACCTGGCGGGTGCGACGATCGCGTTCTACGTGCTGGTCTACACGCTGCTGCTGAAGCGCCGGACGTCGCAGAACGTGGTGTGGGGCGGCGCTGCCGGCTGCATGCCGGTGATGATCGGCTGGTCGGCGGTGACGGGCACGATCGGCTGGCCTGCGCTGGTGATGTTCGCGATCATCTTCTTCTGGACGCCGCCGCACACGTGGGCGTTGGCGATGCGCTACAAGGAGGACTACGCGGCGGCAGGCGTGCCGATGCTGCCTGTGGTCGCAACCGAGCGACAGGTCACCAAGCAGATCCTGATCTACACGTGGCTGACCGTGCTGGCCACGCTGACGTTGGCGCTGGCGACCGGCTGGCTGTACGCATCGGTGGCGCTGGTCGCCGGCACCTGGTTCCTGGCAATGGCCCACCAGCTGAACGCCGGAGTCCGTCGCGGCGAGACGATCAAGCCGCTGCGGTTGTTCCTGCAGTCGAACAACTATCTGGCCGTCGTGTTCTGCGCGCTGGCCGTCGACTCGGCGCTGGACCTGCCGACGCTGTTGAGCCGCTAGCTCAGACTTCGATGGCGGGGTCCGTCGGCGTTTGGAGCGCGATGACCGACACCCTCGGCGTCGCGAACCCGATCACGTAGGCGCGCGTACCGTCCGGCGTCACCGCGACGTTCCACGGGTCGTCGACGGGGATGTCGTCGACGATCTCCAGTGTCGCGGTGTCGACCACAGTGATTCTGTCGAAATTGATCTGAGTCACGTAAAGGCGTGTGCCGTCGGGACTTATCGTCAGACCGCGCCCATCGCCGATGTCGGTATTCCTGGCGACGATCGTGTTCGTCGTGGTGTCGAGGACGATCAGACTTTCACCGGTCATATAGACGTATCTGCCGTCAGGACTGATGACGACATCTTCGATGAATTGGTCGGGCGCCGCGTCGATCTTCGTAACTGCGCCAGTGCCAAGGTTTATCACGTTGATGTCGCCGGTCTCGAAAGGCGCGGCGAAATCAGGTGCATATGCGAACTGACCGTTCGGCGTCACCGCGATGTCATAGCGATTGCTGTCGAGCGGATCGTCGCGCAGCGAAATGAACGTAACGCCGCCACCGGCTGTGTCGATGGTGTACATGCCGTAGAAACCGGTCACATAAACCTTGCTCCCGTCCGGGGCGGCGGCAACCTGTCCAAGACCCAACACCTCATTTGGTGGATCGAGTGGTTTTGATACGACGGCGTATGTGGTGGTGTCAACGATGGACACCGTGCCGTCTCCCCAGTTAGCTACGTATAAGTACTCCTTACCGCCTACCTCCACGACCGCAAGGCCCTCTGGACGATCCCCGACGGAGATGGAGTCAACGGCGGTGGTTGTTGGGTCGATGTCGATGATTTCGTTGGTCTCCGTGTCGATTACGTGCACCTTGTTGGCGTCGCTATCGGTGATGTAGACCCGAGAACCGTCGCGGCTGATCGCCAAGTCCTCTGGTCTCAGTATCGTGGCACCCGCGTCGTCGACCGTGTCGATAACGGTGTTGTTGGCTACGACTGGAATGTTCGACACCGTAACGGTCGTTTCGTGCCAGCCCGGGCTGAGGAGGTGCAGGTGGAAATTCGTGCGATCGCTCACCACGACCGTGAACTCGTCCGTTTCTCCCACGGCATGTGTCTCGTTGCGGTCCGGCGTGTAGGTGAAGGTGCCGTCGGGATTGAAGACAACCTCCCCCTCATCGGGCGCGTCGACCACCCGATATACCAGAGCATCGCCCTCGTAGTCAGTCGCCACCCTGCCGGTCACCACTCCGGTATTCGTGTTGGTGTCGACGATAAGAGGTGTTGCCGTTGGGGTTTCGTTGAAGAACGTGTGATCGAACCGACGTAGCCCGGCGTAGACGAACTCGAGTACCTGGCCGATCGGGGCCAGCGGCGAGCTCGGCGGGAAAGCGTCAGGACGCAGGCCTATGGTGGACAAGAGGCTGATGACCAGGTGGCCCGGTTTGGGCGCGACGGGTTCAACGGTCGGGATGGCCAGTGCAGAGGTGCCGGTGACCGTTGCGGCCTGCCGCTGCGAGTGAGTCGTCAGGGTCTCGACGACCGTCGCCGTCTTCGTCGGTCCGGGGAGCACCTTCGATGTGACGATCTTCTGCGGTGTCGATGCGGTGACCGCGCCGATCGATTGATGCAGGGCCCGGGCGCCGGGCAACGCTTGCTTGACGGGATCGCTTCCGGCCGGCGCAGCGAACTTTGCGGAACCCACAACCTCATTCGGGTCGGCAGCCTGCTTCTCTTCGCCGACGTCAGGTTGCTTGGCCGGACCGGGGTTTTCTTCGGTTCGGCGTGCACCGAGGAAGTTGGCGCCGCGCAATACATCGAGAATCATCACTCGCGGGCGGACTCTGCGCTGCGGCGTCTCGTCCTCCTCGTTGTCGTTGTGGTCGACACCGTTGATGACGACGGCCGGAGTCTCTGGCCCTTCCGGACCCGCAGGACTATCCGTGCCGGGGTCGTCGACGGTCGGGTTGTCCGGGTCTTGGTTGCCGGTGTTCGCCGTGTCCGTCTGGTCGGGGTCCGTGGTGGCGTTCGCGACACCCCCGTTTGCGACGGCGACTCCGATTCCCAGCGCAACTGCCAACGCTCCCACTCGGCCTACATATCGCCCGTACTCCATCGCCGTACCCCTTTGTCCACCGGCTTGGCATTTGTATGCCAGGTGGGATGCTAGGCCTGAGGACGTACTTGACGAATCGGGTGTTTCCCTACACTTTTCAGCAGCCGGAATTCGGGCTCAACCCGAGATCGCATAGACAGCAAAGTAATTCGCTTGGCTAAGCCAAGAATTACAGCTGAGCGATATGCGACGATGACCTGTCTACGAATATGAGTGGAGGGGTGCGATGACATCTGGTGGCTCGGTTGTGGTCAGCCCCGACAATTTCGCCCGCGCGGAGAGCGATCTGTACTTCGGCAACATCGCGAAGTCCGATGGCTTCGGCAAGTTCTTCTACCTTCGCGAACTGACCCCCATCGACCGTCAACTGGTGATCCGGGCCAACCGCGACACCCTCTATGCGGCCGCGGTGTTCGACCTCGACGCCGGACCGGTCACCGTGACGTTGCCCGACGCAGGCGACCGCTTCATGTCCATGCAAGTCATCGACGAGGACCATTACACACACACGGTCAACTACGACAACGGTGACCACACCATCACCCGCGACCAGATCGGCACCCGCTATGTCGCCGTACCCGTGCGCATCCTGGTCGACCCCAACGACCCGGCCGATTTGGCGGCCGTGCACAAACTGCAGGACGGCATCTCGGTCAGGCAGGACAAGCCGGGCAACTTCGATGTACCCAACTGGGATCCGATCAGCCAGAAGACTGTTCGCGATGCACTGGTGACGCTGGCGACCACGCTGCCCGACACCAAGCGCACCTTCGGCACCAAGGAGGACACCGATCCGGTGCGGCATCTGATCGGGTCGGCCAACGCCTGGGGAGGCAACCGGAGAAGGACGCGCTCTACCTGACGGTCGTCCCGGCGCAGAACGACGGAGGCACTGTGCACACGCTCTCGGTCGGCGACGTCCCCGTTGACGGGTTCTGGTCGGTCACCGTTTACAACCAGGACGGCTACCTCTCGCCCAACCCGCAGAACGGCTACTCGTTCAACAACGTCACCGCACAGAAAAGCCCGGACGGAAACACCACCATTCAATTCGGTGGCTGCGACGGCGAGGTGCCCAACTGCCTGCCGATTACGCCGGGGTGGAACTACACGGTCCGGTTGTACCGGCCGCAGCAGCAGATCCTCGCCGGCTCGTGGACCTTTCCTGACGCCGAGCCCGTCTAGGGAACGAGCACGATGGAGCCGACGGTCTTGCGGTCCTGCAGGTCGCGGTGGGCCCGCTCGGCGTCCTCGAGGCGATATCGTTCGCTGACCGTCACGTTGATCGTCCCAGAGGCGATCGCGTCGAGGAGTTCTCCCGCCCGCCAGGAGAATTCATCCGCGCTTCGGGTGTAGTGGCCCAAGCTCGGTCGAGTCAGAAACAGTGAGCCTGCGGTATTGAGCCGCTGGGGATCGAATGCCGGGACCGGTCCGCTGGACGCCCCGAACAGGGCGAGCGTGCCCCGCACGGCCAGGCTTGCCATGCTGGCCTCGAACGTCGCGGCGCCGACGCCGTCGTAAACCGCCGCGACCCCGCCGTCGGTCAGCTCCTTGATCTTGGCGCCGAACTGCTCGGGATCGTCGGGGTAATCGAGCACCTCCACCGCACCCGCCTGCCTGCTCAACTCGGCTTTCTCCGGCGTCGACACCGTGCTGATCACCCGGACCGCCTGGCTGGTGGCCCACTGCGTGAGGATGAGACCGACGCCGCCTGCACCGGCGTGCACGAGGATGCTGTCGCCCTGTTGTACCGGATAGACCGACTTGAGCAGATAGTGCGCCGTCATACCCTTCAGGAGCGACGCCGCCGCCACATCCGAAGCCACACTGTCGGGCACGTAGGCACAGAAATCGGCTGGCGCCGTGCAGTACTCGGCGTAAGAGCCGTCGGCCTGCGCGGTGACCACCCGGTCGCCGACGCCAAGCGCGGCCACATCGTCGCCGACGGCCTCGATCGTTCCGCATACCTCGAGACCGAGGATGAATGGCAGCTCTCGCGTATAGAGACCCGATCGGAAGTAGGTGTCGATGAAGTTGATGCCGATCGCATCGGCCTTGATCAGCACCTCACCAGGTGCGGGGGAAGGTGTGGACTTTTCGACGTACTTCAGGACTTCGGGTCCGCCGGTTTCGGTGATCTCAATCGCTTGCATGGTGTCTATCATCCCTACGACATGAAACTCGCTCGCCCCGACATCCGTCATCCGCGGATCGTCCTCGCAGGCTGCCCCGCGCTGCCGGAGGGCGACGGTGACGACGCCGAACTCGTCGCCGTCCTGCGACAGCGCGGACTGCACGCCAGGTGGCTGTCGTGGGACGACCCGCAGGCACTCGACGCCGACCTGGTCATCCTCCGGGCTACCTGGGACTACATCGAGCGACTTGACGACTTCCTGAGCTGGAGTACCCGGGTCGCCAACCTGTTGAACGCGCCAGACGTCGTCGCGTGGAACACCGACAAGCGCTACCTGGGCGACCTCATCGACGCGGGGGTGCCGACCCTGCCGAGCAACTTCTTCGCGCCGGGTGACAAGGTGCGCGTACCGAAGGGTGAGGTGGTAGTCAAGCCTGCCATTGGGGCGGGATCCGTTGGTGCACAGCGCTTTACCGATGCCCGCTCCGCTCGCGAGCACGCCGCCGCGCTGCACGATGCGGGCAACACCGTGCTCGTCCAGCCCTACGACCCCAGGGTGGAGTCCGGAGAGACGGCGTTGGTTTTCCTTGCCGGAGAGCAGTCGCACGCCTTCACCAAGGGGCCAATGCTGCCGCCCGCCGGTGAGCGGCCGGTGTTCGACCCGTCAGGCACCTACGCCGAGGAGTCGCTGAGCCCCGCCGACCCCGACTTCGAACTGTGGGACGTTGGCCACGCCGCTCTGGATGCGGCGGCGGCCCATTTGAAGATCAGCGCCACCGACCTGCTGTACGCCCGGGTCGACGTGATTGGTGGGCCGGACAATCCGCTGCTGCTCGAGTTGGAGTTGGTCGAGCCGTCATTGGGGTGGCGTCAGCTCAACCGGGCCACGCGAGACCTTCAACAACGCAAGTTTGCCGTCGGCGTCGAGTCAGCGCTGGACCGGCTCGGGCTCGGTCCGTTCTCGCATCGACGCCCATAGCGCCGAGGTGGCCGCCGTGCACGCGGCCGCCCCCGCAACGTGGATCGCGACCAGGGCGGCGGGTACGCCGATTGCGTACTGAACGCGACCGACGAGGGCCTGCGCCGCGACCAGAATCAGCAGTACGACGAGGCGCCTGATGATCTGCCGATCCGCGCCCACCCTGCGGAGTGCGAAGCCCAATCCCAGCAGCAGTGCCAGATAGGCAATCAGCAGCGCCGCATGCAGCGCCACCAGGGTGACGATCTCGATCTGCAGCCGAGGAACTGGGTCCTCGATGCTCTTGTCGCCGGCGTGTGGGCCGGCAGCCGTGACAAACGTACCGGAGACCAGCTGTGCAGCAAGAACCACCGCCGTCAGAATCGTCAACTGGCGCAACGGCTTTGGTACGCGCGCCGTAGGTACACCGTCGTCCGGCTCGCCGATTTTCACGTACAGCAGCACGGCGAGCCACACCATCGCCATCGATACCAGCAGGTGAATCGCGACGGTCCACCACAGCAGGCCGGTGAGCACGGTGATGCCGCCGATGACGGCCTGCATCACCGTCGACGCAGGCATCAGCCAGGCGTACACCAGGACCTCATGTCGACGACGGGCGCGAGTGACCGCCAGTACCGCCAGCGCCGCGGTCAGTACGACGAGGAAGGTGATCATCCGGTTGCCGAACTCCACTGCCTGATGAATACCGGGCACTTCGGCGTGCGGCACAGGGGTGAAGCTGCCGGGGAAACACTGCGGCCAGGTGGGGCAGCCAAGGCCCGACGCGGTGACCCGGACGATGGCACCCGTGACCGCGATGCCGCCCTGGGTCAGGACGACCGCGGCGGCGATGAGCCGCTGCGTGCGCAGGCTCGGCACCGGCAGGACGTCCACCAAGCGCATGAGAGATCGTCCGAAGGCCACGGCCCGATCGTAGAGGATCGCAACTACAGGACGTAGTAGCGCGACAGGGGAGCGCCTAAGCACGCGGCGCGACGAAAGGAACCAGCACCTCGTCGACGAGCGCAACGATCAACTCGTCGGTGATCGGGTCGCCCGTGATCAGTAGGCGGTGCCACAGCACGCTCTGGCCGAGCTCCCGGGCGATCTCGACGGGCACGTCGGCACGCACATCGCCACGCTCGATTCCCCGCGCGAGCATCGCGGCCATCTCCTGCTTGCGCCAGCCGATCACGTCGTTCTGGAACGCCGTCCGCAGCTCCGAATCGTGCGCGCCGGCGGCGATGGCGGCGCGTAGCAACTCGGCGTTGGGGCCGGTGAAGAGGGCCGCCCATCCGCGCAGGATCGCCAGCATGTCATCCCGGTAGCTGCCGGTGTCCTCATGTGGGATGGCGGCGGTCGCGACCCGCAGCAGGGTGTCCCTCAACAGGCTCGCCCGGTCTGGCCAGCGCCGGTAAAGCACCGGCTTGCTGGTGCCGGCCGCCGCGGCGACGGCTTCCATGGTCACCCCGGCCGGCCCGTGCTCGACGAGCAGGTCGAGCACCGCGGATCTGATCGCCGAGTCCAGTTCCTCGCCACGACGTCGCTTCACCCACACACCTCCGAAGACACTCTTGCGTATCTTATCGCCGCACGCTAGCGTGATCGATATAAGAAACGCAATCGTATCTTGGAGGTAGAGATGAGCCGCCCGGTTCTGTACCCGCTCCGCCCAATCGATTCCGCGATCGTGCGCTACACCGATGCGCCGCATCACCGGCGCAGGGTCACGATCGACCACCAACCGCTGAGTGGCTTGACACCGGCAATGCTCCTCGACTGGTTCACGCATCTTGGCGCCACGATCCGCTACGGCGACGCGATCATCGATCGCTATTTGGCGTGGCATCCCATCGACCACATCAAATGGGAACTGGCCCGGCCGGCGGTGACGGGCGGGGTCGCTGAAGGAGCGCGCTTTCGCATGGTCGAGGCCTTCGGCGGCAGGCCCGAGTACACGATCGACGAAACGGCGCGCGTCGAGAAACTCGACGAGACGGGCATTCGCCTCGTCAAGCGGGTCGCAGGCGTCCCGGTGTTCCAACTCGAGCACACCTGGTCGGCCGGTGCACATGGCGCCCACTACGTGACTGTGATGGACCTCGGAGTGCGGTCGGCTCTGCTCGCCCCGGTCAACCGAATCGTGCGCCGGCGGTTTCCTGACGACAAGGTCCGTGCGTGGGTGAAGCACAACATCGAGGAAGTCGGCCAGTTGGAATACCTGCTCCCATCGCTGGCTCTGTCGCCCCAACCCGCGACCACATAGGACCGCTAAGGAATACGAGTAGTGCCTGCGCCAGCTGGCGTAGGCCACCACGCTGTCCCCGTCGGGTCGCGCGACCTACTTTTGGCTCGCACGCCGATGTGCACTCCATGACACAGGGGACGACATGCCACACTTTCCTGCCTCACAGCGCTATTCGCTGCCTTACCGGGCGATCGAGATGCGGCGACAGCGTCAGATCAAACTCGCCGCCAACGCGACGTCGACCGGTCAGCAACACGTCGCCCGCACGCCGGAGTCGCTCGCCAACCCCGGGTTCGGTGCCCAAGGAGGCGATCCCCGCCGCGGTGTCGACATGGACCTCAGCACGTGCGTCAACCGCTATGGCCCTGCTCCGGCCGCAGTCGCCGCACTGCACTCGATCCCCGCAGCAGACATGCTGCTGCACCCGTACGGTGCGGCCGAGCGCGTCGTGGATCTATACCGGTGGGCCACCGGTGTGAAACGCGGCGCGATGATCGCCGGACGGGGAGCAAGCGAGTTCATCTGGGCGATGGGCCGAGAAGTCGAACATGCCGATGTATGTGTCCCGCTGCCGGCGTACACCGACTACCTCAAGGCGTTTCCCGGGCGAGGCTTCACCGTATCCGGTGAACAGATACCCACGGTCGAGCAGGTCGACGCGGCACTGGACGCCGCGGGCGTCGTCATCATCTCCAACCCGCACAACCCGACCGGCACATTGCTTGACCCGAAGGGCCTGATCGCTGCGGCTGACGCCCACCCGAACGCCACACTCGTCGTCGACGAGTCGTACATCAACTTCACACCGCATCCGATCGAGGCGTCGACGCTCGGCTGCGATGTGCCGAATCTGGTTGTGCTGCGGTCGACGTCGAAGTTCTACGGAATTGCGGCCACCAGAGCGGGCGTGGCCTGGTGCGCTGACGACGAACCCCTGAAGAGGCTGTTCGGTCAGCAGGAGAACTGGGGGTTGTCCGGTGTCGATGTTCACGCCGTACGCGCGGCGGTGCGCGACTTTCACTGGGCCTCGCACTCGCGTGCATGGATGCACGATGACAGCGCCTGGCTGGCGGAGGTGCTTTCGGGGATGCCGGGCATCACGCCTCAGTGCAACGCGAATGTTCACTTCCAGTACGCCTTCTGCGATCGTGCCGAAGACGTGGCCGAGGCCTTCCGGCGACACGGCATCGGTGTGCGCGTGCTGGGCATCGCTCACGGGGTTCATCCGAACGCGTTGCGCATCGTCGCTCCGCGCGCCGATGAACGCGAGCGTTTCCTCGAGGCCGTCGCCGACGTGAAAAGCGTGCTGGTCTCAGGTGAAACGGAACCAGCGCAGAGCGCATAGCGCTGACACGGCGCCCCACGCGGCGAGCACGGCGATGCCGAACCAGTCCACCGACAGCGACATCGCCTGCGTCAGTGCCTCGGTCAGAGCGCCAGACGGCGTGAGCCGGGCCGACCACCGCCCTGCTTCTGGAACAGCCTGAGCTTCGAGGGTGAGTGCGCCAAGCCCGGCGAAAACGAACCACAGCAGGTTGGCGACGGCCAGCACGATCTCGGCGCGCAGCGTGCCGCCGAGCAGCAGCCCCATTGCCGCGAAACCTGCGGTGCCCAGCGCGATGATGACCGCCCCCAACATCAGTCCCACGATGTGCGGTCGCCAGCCCAGCGCAAAGCCGATGCCGCCCAACACGATCGACTGCAGAAATACGACGGTGACCACGGCCAGCGACTTGCCTGCGATGATGCCCCACACCGGAAGGGCGGTGGCGCCGATTCGTTTGAGCGCACCGTAGCGGCGGTCGAACGCCACCGCGATGGCCTGCCCGGTGAACGCCGTCGAGATCACCGCAAGCGACATGATCGCAGGGACGAACGTCGCCGCGCGGTTCGGACCGAAAGAGCCGAACGGCAGCAGCGTCAACCCGACCAAGAGCGTGATCGGGATGAACAGCGTGAGCAACAGCTGTTCGCCGTTGCGCAGCAGCAGCTTCAATTCGAGCGCGAACTGCGCGGCCAGCATCTTCGGTACGGTTGCCGGACGCGGATCGGGCGTGAACGTCCCCGCCGCAAAGCGATTCGTCACGACCGCAACTCCCGCCCGGTCAGGTCGAGGAATACGTCCTCCAGGCTGCGCTGCTCCACCCGCATATCGTTGGCCAGCACATTCAGCCGTGCGCACCACGCGGTCACCGTCGCCAGTACCTGCGGGTCGATGTGCCCTTCCACCAGGTATTCACCCGGCGATGGCTCGGAGGCCTTGTAGCGTTCGGGCAGCGCCGAAATCAGCAGAGACAGGTCAAGCATCCGTGGAGCCCGAAACCTCAGCTGGTTCTCCGCGCCGCTGTTCATCAGCTCGGCCGGTGTGCCGCTCGCCACCGCGACGCCGCGGTCGATGATCACCAGTCGGTCGGCCAGCTCCTCGGCCTCGGTCAGCTGGTGGGTGGTCAACACGACCGTCACACCGTCACGGCGAAGCGCATCGATCAACTCCCACACCACGATTCGTGCATGGGCGTCCATGCCTGCGGTCGGCTCGTCGAGGAACACCAGCTCGGGGCGGCCGACCACCGCGCACGCCAGCGCCAGGCGCTGTTGCTGCCCGCCGGACAGCCGGCGATATGTCGTCTTCGCCGCCTCCGTCAGGCCGAGCGTCGCCATCAGCCACTGCGGGTCGAGCGGGTCGGCGCTGTAGGACGCGACAAGGTTGAGCATCTCACCGGCCTGCGCCGCCGGGTACGCGCCGCCGCCCTGCAGCATGACGCCGATGCGCTCACGGACCTTCGCGTTGTCGGTGACCGGATTCAGGCCGAGGATTTCGATGCTTCCCGCATCCGGTTTGATGAACCCCTCGCACATCTCGACCGTGGTCGTCTTGCCCGCACCGTTGGGCCCGAGCAGCGCCAGTACCTCGGCGGATTGCACTTCTAGGTCGAGATCGGAGACCGCGGTCGTCGCCCCGTACCGTTTGCACACCCCGCGTAGGCGCACGGGGGCGGAGCCGGAGGTCACGGGGATTCAGCGTAGGCGTCGGCCTTCGCCGCCTGCGGCCGCGGTAGCGAAGGTTCGACGGGGACGGGCCCCGTAACCGGCGCGAGGGCGCGTTCCGGGCCGGGGTCCGGCAGCTTCCGCCACGGCAGTCGGTAGTAGGTCATCATGATCAGCAGGGCCACGATCACGGTGCTGGCAGCGGTCGCGAGCAGGATCTGGAAGACGGTGAAGCGGTCGCCGTTGGCGGTCGGCCCGAAGATCCCGACCACGAGGGTGACGACGATGGCGGTGCTGCGGAATGAGCGCCGTGTCGCCCACGCCGCAAGCGGGATGACGGCCCACAGCACGTACCAGGGCTGCACCACGGGGAACAGCAGGACGGTCATGCCGAGCGCAACGCCGAGGCCGCCGACGGGATGCAGGCGGCCCCGAAGCACTGCCAACAGCAGCCACGTCACCAGGATCGAAATGATGAACACACCGATGCCGCGGGTCAGCCCGAGTACCGCGGTGGTGTGATCGCCCAGCCCGAGCAGGATGCCCACCTGTCCGGTGCCCAGTGCCAACAAGGTCGGCACCGACATCCAGCTGCGGACGACGTTGGCGGTGCCCAGTGTGAAGAGCCAACCGAATCCCAGTCCGCTGGCCCAGCCGATCACCGCCATCACCGCGACCGTCACCGCAGCAAGCGATCCGCCAGCGATGACGAAGGCTTTGAAGGTGCCGCCCCAGCGACACGCCAGGGCCATCGCGACGAAGCCGACCGCCAGCAGACCGGGCAGCTTTACCTGTGACGACAACGTGATCAGCACGACGCCGATGATCAGCATTGCCATTGGACGCCATCGAACCCATTGGTCGCGAGACTGCGGCCAGGCCAACGGTTTCGGCAGCAGCGGGGTGTCGGCGTACACACCGCGCAGCGCGAACTCGGTGCCGGCGAGCATCAGGCCCAGCATCAACGCCTCGTTGTGGATGCCCGCCACCAGATGCATGATCAGCAGCGGGTTGGCCGCCCCCAGCCACAGCGCGCTGACCTCGGCCACGCCACAGCGGCGTGCCAGCCGCGGCACCGCCCACACGATGAGCCCGACGCCGAACAGGACCACAAGCCGGTGGCACAGCACCGCGAAGACGATGTTCTCGCCCGTCAGAGCCGAAATGCCTTGGCCTAACCACAAGAACAACGGACCGTAGGGCGCCGGGGTCTCGCGCCACATCGTCGGCACCGACAGGGTGAAGACGTGGTCGAGACCCAGCCCGGTTGCGGGTCCGACCTTGTATGGGTCGAGACCGTTGATCGCGATCTCACTCTGCGCCAGATAGGAGTAGACGTCCCTGCTGTACATCGGCGGTGCGATGAGCAGCGGAACCACCCACAGCAGCAGCGTGCGGTCGAGCTGGCTGCGCGTCATCCGTCGCTCGCCGAGCGCGAAGCGGCCGAGCATCAACCACGCCAGCGTCATCATGACCGCGCCGGTGGTGGTCATGGTCAGCGAAACGGTCTGGATGCGCGACGGAAGGTTGAGGAGCCGGACCCCGAACGTCGGATCCTGCACGACGGGTCGGGCGCCGACGCCGAGGGCGCCGATGGCCATCAACACCGTGCCGGTCGCGCCGAACAACCGGGTCCGGCGCAGTGCGATCAGCTCGGCATCGTTGAGCGGCGAGCCGACGGTCCGTTCATCGCCGTGCCAGCCGGCAATCGAAGTGGAAAGGGACCATAGGCGCGCAGCCATCACTGCAGCGTAGCCGTCAGAGCGCGACGATCACCTTGCCGGTGTTGCCGCCGCTGAACAACAGGTTCAGCGCATCGGGCGCCCTCTCGAGGCCCTCGATGACGTGCTCTGACGACTTGATCTTGCCCTCGGCGATCCAGCCCGCGACCTCCAATTGCGCAGCGGGAAAGCGGTCGAGGTAGTCGATGATGATGAAGCCCTCCATGCGCCCACGGCGCACCAGCAGGCTCAGGTAGTTGCTCGGCCCCGGTGGCGGGCCGTCGCTGTTATAGGTCGAGATCGCGCCGCACAGCACGACGCGGCCGCGCATCGCCAGATTCGCGAGGCAGTCGTTGAGAATCGATCCGCCGACGTTGTCGAAGTACAGGTCGATGCCCTCAGGGCAGGCTTCCCGGAGTCGTTTGGCGACGTTGTCGTTCTTGTAGTCAATCGCCTCGTCGAAGCCGAGTTCGTCGACGATATAGGCACATTTGTCGGCACCACCCGCGATGCCGACCACCTTCTTGGCGCCCTTGATCTTCGCGATCTGGCCTGCGGCGGAACCGGTGGCGCCCGCCGCGCCCGAGATGACGACCACGTCGCCGTCGGAGACCTGCCCGACGTCGATCAGGCCGAAATAGGCCGTCATGCCCGTGACGCCGAGGATGCCGATGGCGATCCCGGGGGAGACGCCGTCGGGCAGCACCTGCATCGCCCGCTCAGCCGTATCGGCGATCACATAGTCCTGCCAGCCGGTCATCCCGAACAGCAGCTGGCCGGGCGCATAGGCGTCGGTGCGACTTTCGATGACCTCGCCGACGCCGCCGCTGCGGATCACTTCGCCGATCTGGATCGGCGGCAGATAGCTCGCGACGTCGTCCATCCAGGTACGAATCGTCGGGTCGATCGACAGGAACCGGACCTTGACCAGCGCCTCGCCGTTCTGCAGTTCGGGCAGCGGCTCGGTCTCCAGTCGTGTGGTGCCCTCATCAACCAGTCCGGAGGGTCGGTGGGCCAGGACCAGTCGCCGATTCTGCTCGCTCATATGGTGATCGTAGGTGTGCAACGGCGCGCCTCCGCCCGCCCACATCAACCGCGAAACGGAATTCCACCGGCGAAAGTGCGAGTAAGGGCCTGCGCGGACTCCGTCTCGCCAGGATTCGGGCGACGTTGCCCACATAAGGGTGCCCTTGCTTTACCGGGGTTTGGAATTCCGACACAATAGTGTTGTGGAATTCAATCCGGACGCTCACAGCGGTGACCGCCACACGCGTGGCGCGATCATCCAGCTGTTGCTGAAGTCCGGACCCATCACTGCAGGCGAGATCGGCGAAAGCCTCGGCATCTCCGCGGCGGGTGTTCGCAGGCACCTGGACGCGCTGCTGGAGGCGGGCGAAGCGCAGTCCAGTGCGGCCGCGGCCTGGCAGCACAACGGCCGCGGCAGGCCCGCCCGACGGTACCGGCTGACCGCCGCGGGACGCGCCAAGCTCGGCCACGCATACGACGACCTGGCGGCCGCTGCCATGCGCCAGCTCCGTGAAATCGGCGGTGACGATGCCGTCCGTGCATTCGCGCGGCGCCGTATCGACACCATCCTGTCGGGAGTAACCGAAGGATCCGATGACGTTGAATCCACTGTCGATCGTGTGGCAAGTGCACTGACCAAGGCCGGGTATGCCGCCAGCGCCACCCAGGTGAGCGGGCCCCTGCACGGGATAGAGCTCTGCCAGCATCACTGCCCGGTATCGCACGTCGCCAAGGAGTTCCCGGAGTTGTGCGAGACAGAGCGGGAAGCGTTCGCCGACGTGCTGGGCACTCACGTGCAGCGGTTGGCGACGATCGTCAACGGAGACTGCGCCTGCACCACGCACGTGCCGCTCAACTCAGAACAGCAACCAGCCCTACGGCGCACAGCCCACGGCGCCCAACCCACCAAAACCAAGCAAGGAGCGTCGACATGACGACCACGCCCGAGGCCTTGACCCAGGAACAGACCATCGAGTCGCTGGGTCGCTACGGCTATGGCTGGGCCGACTCCGATGTAGCGGGCGCCAGCGCGCAGCGCGGGTTGTCGGAGGCCGTTGTCCGCGACATCTCGAGCAAGAAGAGCGAGCCCCAGTGGATGCTCGACGTCCGGCTCAAGGCGCTGCGCGTGTTCGACAAGAAGCCGATGCCGAATTGGGGCAGCAACCTCGAGGGCATTCACTTCGACAACATCAAGTACTTCGTGCGCTCCAGCGAGAAGCAGGCCGCGACGTGGGACGACCTGCCCGCTGACATCAAGAACACCTACGACAAGCTCGGTATCCCCGAGGCGGAGAAGCAGCGGCTGGTGTCCGGTGTCGCCGCGCAGTACGAGTCCGAGGTCGTCTACCACTCGATCCGTGAGGACCTGGAGAAGCTCGGTGTCATCTTCCTCGACACCGACACCGCGCTGCGCGAGCACCCGGAGATGTTCAAGCAGTACTTCGGCACGGTGATCCCGGCCGGTGACAACAAGTTCTCGGCGCTGAATACCGCTGTGTGGTCGGGTGGTTCGTTCATCTACGTGCCGCCGGGCGTGCACGTCGACATTCCGCTGCAGGCCTACTTCCGGATCAACACCGAGAACATGGGCCAGTTCGAGCGGACGCTGATCATCGTCGACGAGGGTGCCTACGTGCACTATGTCGAGGGCTGCACCGCTCCGATCTACAAGAGCGACTCGCTGCACTCGGCAGTGGTCGAGATCATCGTTAAGCCGGGCGGCCGTTGTCGGTACACGACCATCCAGAACTGGTCGAACAACGTCTACAACCTCGTCACCAAGCGGGCCCGCGCCGAGGCCGGAGCCACCATGGAGTGGGTCGACGGCAACATCGGGTCGAAGGTGACGATGAAGTATCCGGCGGTGTGGATGACCGGTGAGCACGCCAAGGGCGAGGTGCTTTCGGTCGCCTTCGCAGGCGAGGGCCAGCATCAGGACACCGGTGCCAAGATGCTGCACCTGGCACCGAACACGTCGAGCAACATCGTCTCGAAGTCGGTGGCCCGCGGCGGCGGACGCGCGTCCTACCGCGGCCTCGTCCAGGTGAACAAGGGTGCGCACGGGTCGCGGTCCAGTGTGAAATGCGATGCGTTGCTTGTCGATACGATCAGCCGCAGCGATACCTACCCGTACGTCGACATCCGCGAGGACGACGTCACGATGGGCCACGAGGCAACTGTCTCCAAGGTCAGTGAGGACCAGCTGTTCTACCTGATGAGCCGCGGCCTCACCGAGGACGAGGCGATGGCGATGGTGGTGCGCGGGTTCGTCGAGCCGATCGCCAAGGAACTCCCGATGGAGTACGCGCTCGAACTGAACCGGCTGATCGAGCTGCAAATGGAAGGCGCGGTCGGCTAGTGGCTCAAGATCTGACAACAGCCGTCGAGGGTCAGAACAAGGGCGAGCTGTTCACCTCGTTCGACGTCGATGCCTTCGAGGTGCCCGGCGGCCGCGATGAGATCTGGCGCTTCACGCCGCTGAAGCGGCTGCGCGGCCTGCACGACGGGTCCGCCCCTGCGACAGGCAGTGCCGCTATCGAGGTCTCCGAGTGCGCAGGCGTCACCGTCGAAACGGTGCGCCGCGGAGACGAGCGCCTGGGCCAGGCTGGAGTTCCGGCTGATCGCGTTGCGGCGCAGGCATTCTCGTCGTTCAACAGCGCGACGATCGTCACCATCCCGAAGGGCGTCGCCTGCGAGCAGCCGATCGAGATCGGCGTGACCGGGCCGGGGGAGGGCGCGACGGCCTACGGCCACCTGCAGGTGCGGGTCGGCGAGCTCGGTGAGGCGGTCGTCGTGATCGATCACACCGGCAGCGGAACCTACGCAGACAACATCGAGTTCGTCGTTGGCGACGCCGCCAGGCTGACCGTGGTATCGATCGCCGACTGGGCCGACGACGCGGTGCACGTCAGCAGCCACCACGCCGTGCTCGGGAAGGACGCGGTGCTGCGGCATGTCGCGGTCACTCTCGGCGGTGACGTGGTACGACTCACCGCCCGTACCCGGTTCGACGCCCCTGGTGGGGACGCCGAGTTGCTCGGTCTCTATTTCGCCGACGACGGTCAGCACTTCGAATCGCGGCTGCTGGTCGACCATGCCCAGCCGAACTGCCGCTCGCACGTCACCTATAAGGGCGCGCTGCAGGGCGATCCGGACTCGGACAAGCCCGATGCACACACCGTATGGGTGGGCGACGTGTTGATCCGGGCGGAGGCGACCGGGACCGACACCTTCGAGACCAACCGCAACCTGGTCCTGACCGATGGCGCCCGTGCCGATTCGGTGCCGAACCTGGAGATCGAGACAGGCGAGATCGCAGGCGCCGGACACGCAAGCGCGACCGGACGTTTCGACGACGAGCAGTTGTTCTATCTGCAGGCCCGCGGGATCCCGGAAGACCAGGCCCGCCGCCTCGTGGTGCGCGGCTTCTTCGGTGAGCTGATCGCCAAGATCGCCGTGCCCGCCGTGCGTGAACGCCTGACAGATGCCATCGAACACGAACTAGCAATTACGGAATCAAGGACAGCCACCTCATGACCACACTGGAAATCAAGGATCTACACGTCAGCGTCGTCTCCAAAGAGGACGGCACCGACATCCCGATCCTGAAGGGCGTCGACCTCACCGTGAAATCGGGAGAGACCCACGCATTGATGGGACCCAACGGGTCGGGCAAGTCGACGCTGTCATACGCGATCGCAGGCCATCCGAAGTACACGGTGACGTCCGGTTCGATCACGCTTGACGGCGAAGACGTCCTCGCGATGAGCATCGATGAGCGTGCCCGCGCCGGCCTGTTCCTGGCGATGCAGTACCCGATCGAGGTGCCAGGGGTTTCAATGTCGAACTTCCTGCGCACCGCGGTAACCGCCGTGCGCGGCGAGGCGCCGAAGCTGCGGCACTGGGTCAAAGAGGTCAAGGGCGCCATGACGGGGCTCGACATCGATCCGTCCTTCTCCGAACGCAGTGTCAACGAAGGCTTCTCGGGCGGTGAGAAGAAGCGGCACGAGATCCTGCAGCTCGAACTGCTCAAGCCGAAGATCGCGATCCTCGATGAGACCGACTCGGGCCTGGATGTCGATGCGCTGCGAGTGGTCAGCGACGGCGTCAACCGCTACGCCGAAGACGCGCACGGTGGTCTGCTGCTGATCACGCACTACACCCGTATCCTGCGCTACATCCAGCCGCAATTCGTTCACGTGTTCATCGGCGGCCGAATCGTGGAGTCGGGTGGGCCCGAGCTCGCCGACGAACTCGACGCGAACGGTTACGAGCGCTTCACCCAGGCGGTCGGAGCCTGACATGACGGTGTCGGTCTCAAAGTCGGCCCAGACGTTGGACCTCACCAAGATCAGGTCGGACTTCCCGATCCTGAGCCGGGTCATGCGTGGCGGAAACCAGTTGGCCTACCTGGACTCCGGGGCCACATCGCAGAAGCCACTGCAGGTCCTCGACGCCGAACGCGACTTCCTCGTCACGTCGAACGGTGCCGTGCACCGTGGTGCCCACCAGCTGATGGAGGAGTCCACCGACGCCTACGAGCAGGGCCGCGCCGATATCGCCGCCTTCATCGGCGCCGATGCGAACGAGTTGGTGTTCACCAAGAACGCGACCGAGGCCATCAACCTGGTCGCCTACGCACTGGGTGACAGCCGGTTCGAGCACGCGGTCGGCCCAGGCGATGTCATCGTCACCACCGAACTGGAACACCACGCCAACCTGGTGCCGTGGCAGGAGTTGGCCCGCCGCACCGGCGCGACGTTGAAGTGGTACTCGGTCGGCCCGGAAGGCCGCATCGACATCGACTCGCTGGAGCTGGATCGCAACGTCAAAGTCATTGCCTTCAGCCACCATTCGAATGTCACCGGTGCGATTGCGCCCGTCGCGCAGCTGGTCGACCGCGCCAAGGCCATCGGTGCACTGACGGTTCTCGACGCCTGCCAGTCGGTGCCACACCAGCCGGTCGACGTGCACGCTCTCGACGTCGACTATGCCGCGTTCTCCGGCCACAAGATGTTGGGCCCCAACGGTATCGGCGTGCTCTACGGGCGCCACGAGCTGCTGGACGCCATGCCGCCGTTCATCACCGGCGGCTCGATGATCGAGACCGTGACGATGGAGGAGACCACCTTCGCGCCCGCGCCGCAGCGATTCGAGGCGGGCACCCCGATGACATCCCAGGTGGTCGGTCTGGCCGCGGCCACCCGCTATCTGAGTGCCATCGGAATGGACGCCGTCGAGGCACACGAGGCCGAACTGGTCGCCGCGGCGTTGGAAGGGCTTGCCACCGTGCCCGCTGTCCGCATCGTCGGGCCGACCTCCCTGGTCGGTCGAGGTTCGCCGGTCAGCTTCGTCGTCGACGGCATCCACGCCCACGACGTCGGCCAGATTCTCGACGATGAAGGCGTGGCCGTTCGGGTGGGACATCACTGTGCGTGGCCGCTGCACCGCAAGTTCGGTATCGCGGCGACCGCGCGGGCATCGTTCGCCGTGTACAACACGCTCGACGAGGTGGACCGGCTGGTGGCCGGCGTGCAGCGCGCCATCGAATTCTTCGGCAGGGACTGAGGATTCGCCCGTGAGGATGGAGCAGATGTACCAGGAAGTGATCCTGGACCACTACAAGCATCCGCATCACCGCGGGCTGCGGGAGCCGTTCGGCGCCGAGGTCCGGCACGTCAATCCGACCTGTGGCGACGAGGTCACGCTGAGGGTTGCGCTGTCCGACGACGGCGAGCAGGTCGTCGACGTCTCGTATGACGGGCAGGGCTGTTCGATCAGCCAGGCCGCAACGTCGGTACTGGCCGACCTGGTGATCGGCCAGAATGTCGGCGATGCGTTGAAGACCGTTGCGGCGTTCAACGAAATGATTTCGTCCCGCGGCAACGTGGCGGGCGACGAGGATGTGCTCGGCGACGGCATCGCCTTCGCCGGGGTGGCCAAGTATCCGGCGCGCATAAAGTGTGCGCTGCTGGGTTGGATGGCCTTCAAAGACGCAGTGGCGCAAGCCGACGCTGAATTCAACACGGAGGAGACGCCAGATGAGCGAGACCGCAGTGCCTAACGAGGAGTTCCTCGCCGATCTCGAGGAGGCGATGCGCGACGTCGTCGACCCCGAGCTCGGCATCAACGTGGTCGATCTCGGCCTCGTCTACGGCTTCAACGTCGAAGAGGGTGACGCAGGCAAGGTGGCGCTGATCGACATGACGCTGACGTCGGCGGCATGCCCGCTGACCGACGTGATCGAGGATCAGTCGCGCACTGCGCTTGTCGGCGCCGGGCTGGTCAACGAGATCAAGATCAACTGGGTGTGGAACCCACCGTGGGGCCCCGACAAGATCACCGAGGACGGCCGCGAACAGCTGCGCGCTCTTGGCTTCACCGTCTAGCGGATCTCGTCGCGCAGGACGGCAGGACGCCGTCGTCGGTACGGTCCACTCCGGACATGTCGAAGGGCAGGATCTGCCCGCTGCGGCCCTGCTTGCTGACGGTGGTGACATCCGCGCGCGATGACATGTGCGTGATTGTGGCGTGTTGGCCGTCTGAATCCGCGGAAGCCGACAAGATTGGTGCATGGTCACGGTGCCTGCATTGGTGTGGCGATACGGCCCGGTCCTTCGCGGCGTGATCCTCGGCGGCGCGGTCGGTGCCTTCCTCGGCGCTCTTGCGTGGCTGGACTCGGGATTTCTGGTGATCGGGCTGGTCGTCTTCGTGGTGCTCTGCGCACTCTATGGCTTGTTGATGTCGAGGCGGATGGCGCGGCACTGGCCAACGGCCACGCAGTTGACCGGCCCGCAACGCGAGCAGGTCGCCCGCGCCGCCCGACAGGGTGAGCGCCTCGAGGACCCTGCGCTTGCGCAGGCACTGAGCGACTACCGCAACGGAATGCACGTGGCCGCCGAAGAGACCAGGCTGTTTCGGTGGCTCGTCCTGGTCGTCCTCGTCGTGGCGGTCGCAACGGCGGTGTGGGACGCCGCTTTCGGATCATGGGGTAACGCCGTCGTCTCGGCCATCTATCTGGTGCTGCTGGTGCTCGAGGTGTTCTGGTGGCCCAAGCGACAGCGGCAACTTCTCACCAACGCCGACCGCGCCGTGGAGATGGCCGGCGAGGGATCGGCCTAATCAGAGGCGCTGGGCCAACTCCACCAGATCTCCTGCGATGACGTCCGGCTGCGGGACGCCCTGTGCAGGCAGTGGCGCGTTGCCCGGACGCGTGATCAGCGCACCGCTGAACCCGGCTGCCTGCGCGCCCATGGTGTCCCAGACATGGGCGGCGACCATCATGCACTCCGACGGCGGCACCCCGAGCTCCGCAGCCACACGGGTGTACAGCTTCGTCGACGGCTTGAACACCCGTGACTCGTCGACGCTGAACTGCCGCTCGAAATGTTCGGCAATGCCGGCGTTCTCGAGCGGCGTACCTCCGCCGGCGGCTGGTGGAGAGTTCGTCAGGGTGGCCAGTCGGTACCCCCGGTCCTTCAGGCCGCGAAGGCCGTCTGCAACATCGGGATGGGCGGGCATCGTTGCCATCCCCACACTCAACGCGGCGAGATCGTCGTCGGCTACCTGCACGCCGTGGACGTCGGCCGTCATCTTCAAAACAGCTTGGCCGAGGGAGAAGAAGTCGACGTAGGTATCCGACAACGTGACGGCCATCGAATACATCACCAGTTGTCCGAACCATTCGCGAAGCACACCGGCGTCGCCGAAGATCCGCTCGAAATGCGGCCCGAGCGACTCGATGTCGATGAGGGTCTCGTTGACATCGAACACCAGAACCGACGGGCTGCTATACACCCTGGTGGCCACGCTCCTGGATTATCCAGGCGTTGCCGTCGGGATCGGTGAAGTCGGCGAAGCTCGAGTAATCGGCTCGATCCGGATCGGCGCCGAGGCGGAACCGTCCCCGCCATTGCCCGCGATCGATGTCCTTGTGTCTGATGGAGCTGACGCCGACACCTCGATCGATAAGCTCGGCCCGAACCGCCGCGATATCGCTCACCACCAGGTACAGGCCCTGAACCGAGCCGGGCGGTGCATCGGTCAGCCCAAGACCGAATTGTATTGATGTGCTTGACCCTTCCGGTGTGAGCTGGACGACGCGGAAACCCTTCGCCGGCCAATAGTCGACGTCGAACGCGAACCCGAGCTTGTCCCGGTAGAAGTCCAGCGACTTGTCGGGATCTGAGACCGGCAGAACGACGACCTCGAGTGAGGCGAGCATCATGTGCTCCTGGCCGCGCTCTGGAGCAGTTCGTCGGGGTCGAGCCCGCGGTCGATGCCATGTGCGACCACGGTCTGTCCTGGTTCGAGGTGCAACCGTTCGTCGTCGAGCCAGACCTCGATCTTGTCCGGTTCGAACGACACCAAGTTGCTCACCCTGTCCGCTTCCGGCCACGCGTTGACGTACGACCACGCGGCCTTTTTGTGCTCCCCGATGGTGTAGTAGTCGGCCAGGCCCTTGTACGGGCAGAATGTCTGGCCGTCAACGGGTTCCAACGCGCTGGCGTCGATATCTTCTCGGGTCACATACCACCGCGGTGCGAATCCCGACTCGTAGAGCACCACGGGCCGACGCGTGTCGGCGATCACGTTGTCGCCATCACGGACCACGAGATGGCGCGATGTGGCCCGAATATCGACGCGGTGATACGGATCGGCCGCGTGCCCGACGATGCGTTCGTCTTCTTCGTAGAAGGCGTCCACCGCACGCCAGCCGAACGCCACCCGTCGCGCCAAGTCCGTCGCGAACGCGGGAAGCGCGGTGTGCTCCCATGCGCCATGGGGGACCTCCCGCCCGTCGGCGACCACCGTGTACCACTGCATATCGCCGAGCTCAGCGTGTCGGGTGATCCGGTTCTCGGCGACGAGGACACCGTCGAGGATGTCGTCGACGGGGAAGTACGCGACGGGGTAGCGGCCCGGTTCGTGGAGCAACAGCACGTCCTCGCTGTCGGCGATCCAGTCGGCGCCCTGCCGTGCCCGCATGCGCCTGCGTAGCGGTTCGACGAACAGAAGCCGATCGGGTAGCGGTTCGGCGGTCAGAAAGTGGCCTACGGACCCGGCTGCCAAGGGGCCCTGCTGCCATGCCAATCCCATTGTCGTTTCCCTTCTCTGTGTTGTTCTCAGGCCGCACTGGCTCGGGACAGGAAGTCGCGCATCAATTCCGCGACCTCGTCGACCGCGGTCTCCAGGAGGAAGTGGCCTCCGTCGAGGAGGTGGATCTCGGCGTTCTGCGCGTCCTTGCCGAATGCGCGGGCACCGTCGGGGCCGAAGATCGGATCGCCCTGGCCCCATACCGCCAGCACCGGCACCTTGCTGCTGCGCAGGTAGTCGTGCAATGCCGGATACATGGGCGCGTTGGTGGCGTAGTCGCGGAAGAGGGCGAGCTGGATTTCGTCGTTGCCCCGGCGCGCCAGCAGTGCGGCGTCACGTGTCCAGGTGTCCGGGCTGACGAGGGTCTCGTCGGCGACCCCGGTCAGGTATTGCCATTTGATGGACTCCTCGGCAAGCGCGGCGCGAACGGCGGCCTCGGTGTCCGGATTCTGGTCTCGGTGGTAGTTCCACACCGTCGTCCAGAAGCTCTCGACGAAACCTTCGTCGTAGCCGTTGCCGTTCTGGGTGACGATGGCTGTGATGGCCTGCGGGTTTCGCAGCGCCAGCCGCCATCCGATCGGGGCGCCGTAGTCATGGACGTAGATCGCGTACCGGTTCACGCCGAGTTGACCGAGCAGGCCCGCCGTGAGGTCGGTCAACGCGTCGAAGGTGTAGTCGTATTCAGTCACCGACGGGGCCGCCGAGAATCCGAACCCGAGATGATCGGGTGCGATCACGTGGTAGCGGTCGGCCAGTCGTGGGATCAGGTCGCGGAACATGAACGAACTGGTCGGAAATCCGTGCAGCAGAACGATCGCGGGAGCGCCCGTGTCTCCGGCCTCGCGGTAGAAGATGCGCTGCCCGTCGACGGTGGCGTAGCGGTGGTGAACTCGAGCCGTCATGGCTAACTTCCTTAAATATCTTTGATGGTTAGGCACAGTTAACGCTCGATAATGTAACCTGTCAATATCTATTTGGAGGTTAGGGTATGGATCTCGCGGCAGTCGGGCCCGATGATGAGCATTTTCTGCTCGAACTGCTCAACACCACACCGGTCGTGGACGGGGAGTCGCGCGACGACCTCGCGGAGCCGAATGTGGCCCGCGCCTGGATGCGCGCGCATGGCGTTGCATCGAGCAATGTCGAATTGGCCGCACTTCGTGACGCGCGGTCGGTGCTCCAGGCGGTGGTGCGCGGCGAACAGTCGCCGTCGGCCTTGCAGCGCTTCGTCGATTCCGTCGCCCTGCGGCCGACGGCGTCCCGTGATGGCGTGGATTGGCGGCTGACCATGAAACAGGGCATGGGCGGAGCCGTGCGTGCGGTGCTGGCCTGGGATGCCCTGCGGGTATCGAGTCCCGGGCGGCTTCGGCCATGTGCCAACACCGAATGCCGGTTGTTTCTGATAGACCGAAGCAAGCCCAACACTGCGCGCTGGTGCTCGATGGCGATCTGTGGCAACCGGATGAAGGCGCGTCGGCACTACCGTCGCGCCCGTGCCGGCGATGAGTGACGAAACTAGCTCCGCGGCAAGTGAATTCGCCATTTTAACCATTAACTCGCCCTTGACAGGTTATCTATCGATGCGTTTGACTGGCCCGCATCACTAACCGTAATCCAGTAGCTTGGGAGTTAGATATGGGTTCCCTGCAAGGTAAGTGTGTGCTGGTCGTCGGACGCCGTGATGTCGGGAAAACACGGCGCTCCGATGCTGAATGAGCGAGGATCGATCGTGCTGTTTCCCGGCGCGACCCTGAAGGTGGACGGTGGCGAACCCCTCATCTGACGAAGTCACCGCGAAGTTGGTCTCTGTCAACGTCGGAATGCCAACCGATGTGGCGTGGCGCGGGAAGACCGTGTACACCGGCATCTACAAGAGCCCGGTGCCCGGACCGGTGATGGTGCGCAGGCTGAACATCGACGGTGACGGCCAGGGCGATCTCGGCGGCCACGGTGGCGAGCAACGTGCCGTGATGGTCTATCAGACCGAGTCGTATGACTACTGGAGTCGCTTTCTCGGGCGCGACGACCTGCAGCCGGGCAATTTCGGCGAGAACTTCACGATCACCGGGCTGGGGGACCATGAGGTCTGCATCGGCGACCGCTACGCCATCGGCGATGCGGAGTTCGAGGTGACCCAGCCGCGGGTCACCTGCTTCCGGGTCGGCATGCGACTCGGGGAGCCCGATATGCCGAATCTTCTTGTCGCCCACCATCGCCCAGGCTTCTACTTCCGCGTCATCACAGAGGGGCGCGTCCAGGCCGGTGACGCCATCGTTCGGACGCGACGTGGCAGGCACGAACTCACCGTCGCCGACATCGATGCGCTGCTGTACCTGCCCGATCGCGATTCGGACCTGCTGCGCGAGGCCGTCGACGTGCCTGCGCTGAGCCCCGGTTGGCAGCAGTCGTTCAACGACCTGCTGGCCGCTGACCAAGACGCCAGCGGCGTAACGGAACCAGTCCTCGGTGTCCAACCGGGGTGGAGCGGGTTCCGGCCTCTACGCGTCACGGGTGTTCACCGTGAAAGCCCCTCCATCATGTCGATACGGTTCGAGGCAGACGACGGCGTTCCCTTGCCGGTTCCACTGCCGGGCCAGTATTTGACGCTGCGGCTGCCAGATGCCGGTGATCCGGCACCGTTGCGCAGCTACTCGTTGTCGGGCTATGACAGGGGCTACCGAATCAGTGTCAAGCGCGAGGACCGGGGGGTCGTCAGCCGCTGGCTGCACACCAACATCCGCGACGGGTCTGTCGTCGATGTCGCGGCACCGCGCGGTGACTTCTACCTGACGGACGGGGACCGCCCGGTTGTCCTGCTGTCAGCAGGCGTCGGCGTCACCCCCGTGCTGGCGATGTTGCAGGCGTTGGCCGAGGCGGGCAGCACTCGCGACGTCTGGTGGCTGCACACCACAAGGGATGCGCACACCCAGGCGTTCGAGCATGAGGTCAGCGACCTGATCGCCCGGTTGCCCAGTGCGCGACAGCACGTGTTCTACACGAGCTCCTCCGGCAGGCTGGACGGACCGGCCATCGCGGCGCTTGGCCTGCCCGGCGATGCGGCCGTATACATGTGCGGGCCCGTCCCGTTCATGGTCGACATGCGCACCGCCCTGACCGACGCAGGCATCGAAACGGCACACATCTACAGCGAGCTGTTCGGCGCCCTGCCGCCGATCAATCCCGGAATTGTCGACAAGTCGACTGCACGGCCGCATGCACCAGCAGGCCCCGCAGGTACGGGACCGGCCGTGTCGTTCTCGCGTAGCGGGCTCACGGTCAACTGGTCCTCGCAGTACGGGAGCATCCTGGAGTTCGCGGAGGCCTGCGATGTGCCGACGCGCTTCTCCTGCCGAAGCGGTGTCTGCCATACGTGCGTCACCCCACTGATCGCGGGCTCGACCGCCTACACCCAGCCGCCCCTGGAAGAGCCGGCCGACGGGACGGTGCTGATATGCGTCGCCGAGCCAGCCGACGACGTCGTTTTGGACCTTTGACCGCGGCGATTCTCTGACTAAGGTCAGAGGAATGACCCCGGAGATGGTGGCCCAGGTCCGGAGGTTCAACCGAGTCGTCACCCAGCGCATCGGCGTGCTCAACGAGAACTTCCTGGCCAGCGACCGCTCGCTCGGGCAGAACCGGCTGCTGTGGGAGGTCGGCGGGCAAGGCTGCGATGTCCGGTCGCTACGTGCGCGGCTGGATCTCGACTCCGGATACGTCAGCCGGCTGTTGCGGACGCTGGAGAACGGCGGCCTGATCGTCGTCGAGCCGAGCCCCGACGACGGCCGGGTCCGGATTGCCCGGCTCACGGATGCCGGCCGCCGAGAAGTCGCCACCCTCGATCAGCGCTCGGATGACGCCGCCGCGGCGATACTCCGGCCGCTCAACGCCGGTCAGCGTGACCGATTGGTGACGGCCATGACACAGGTCGACCGGCTCTTGACCGCCTCGACGGTCGAGGTTCGCCAATGCAGGCCCGACGAACCGCAGGCGCGGTTCTGCCTCGATACCTACTTCGCCGAACTAGCCGAGCGGTTCGACGGCGGTTTCGACCCGACGAGGAAGCCGTTCCGCGACGAGGAGATGACGCCACCCGCAGGTCTGCTGCTGGTGGCCACACTTCACGGAGATCCCGTCGGCTGCGGCGCGATGACGTTCCTTCCCGAAGCTGGGGCCTACATCAAGCGGATGTGGGTGGCCCGGACTGTCCGCGGGCTTGGACTGGGCCGGCGGCTGTTGGCCGAATTGGAGGAGCGGGCGCGTGCGGCCGGGGTCCGCCTGCTGAAACTGGAGACCAAGGACGTGTTACGCGAAGCTCTCGGCCTGTACACCTCTGCCGGCTACCGCGAAGTGCCGCCGTTCAACGACGAGCCGTACGCAGATCACTGGTTCGAGAAGTCGTTGTAACGCACCGGCCCGGCCAACACACTCCCGTCTGTCGAGGCCGCCGGATGTCGATACGATTTCACCAACCCCGAGTACCGCTGAGCGAATCCTGGTGAGCAACGTCACCCTCGTCGGGTGGGATGGAACGTCACGGGTACCCGTGACCACATAGTGGGAACAGACAGCTTTACGCCGGCGTTAGGAGAAGCGTGACCACCCGAGACATCACAGCTGCAGAGTTCAACGACACCATCAACGACAACGAGATCGTGCTGGTGGATTTCTGGGCGTCATGGTGCGGGCCGTGTAAGGCATTCGCACCGACTTTCTCGGCGTCGGCCGACAAGCACCCCGATGTGGTGTACGCGAAGGTCGACACCGAAGCCGAGCAGCAGCTCGCCGCCGCCGCCGACATTCGGTCGATCCCGACGCTGATGGCGTTCAAGAAGGGCAAGCTGGTGTTCAACCAGGCCGGAGCACTGCCGCCGGCCGCCCTCGAGGACCTTGTGCAGCAGGTCAAGGACCTCGACATCGACGCCGCGATCGCCGCACAGAGCAACGGCGAACAGGCTTGATCCGCTGCACGCGATAGCGTGCAGTCCGTGACCGAGCAGAGCAATTTCGTCCTCGTCGATCGTCCGCGTCCCCACGTGGCGCTGGTAACGCTCAATCGCCCGGAGCGGATGAACTCGATGGCGTTCGATGTCATGGTTCCGCTGAAGGCCGTGCTCGAAGAGCTGACCTTCGACAACTCCGTCAGGGCGGTCGTCTTGACCGGCGCGGGCCGTGGCTTCTCCTCGGGCGCCGACCACAAATCGGCCGGCTCGGTGCCCCACATCGACGGGCTGACCCGGCCGACGTTCGCACTGCGCTCCATGGAGGTGCTCGACGACGTCATTCTCGCGCTGCGCAAGATGCACCAGCCGGTCATCGCGGCGGTGAACGGCGCCGCGATCGGCGGGGGACTGTGCCTAGCGCTGGCCGCCGACATCAGGGTCGCAGGCAGCGCCGCATATTTCCGGGCGGCGGGCATCAACAACGGGCTGACCGCAAGCGAGCTCGGCCTGAGCTATCTGCTGCCGAGGGCGATCGGCACGTCGCGGGCGTTCGAGCTGATGCTGACCGGCCGCGACGTCGACGCGCAGGAGGCCGAACGGATCGGCCTGGTCTCCCGCGCCGTCGCTGATGATCAGCTGCTCGACACGTGCTACCAGATGGCCGAGCGGATCGCGGCGTTCTCCCGGCCCGGAGTCGAGTTGACCAAGCGCACACTGTGGACTGGACTGGACGCCGCTAGCCTGGAAGGACACATGCAGGCCGAAGGCCTTGGCCAACTCTTCGTTCGCTTACTCACCGCCAACTTCGAAGAAGCGGTGGCCGCGCGCGCAGAGAACCGGCCCGCGGTCTTCACCGACGACAAGTAACAGTGACGAGATCCCGGCGGGGTACGAGCGAAGCGACCGGGGGAAGGACGAAGCCAGCGTGATCACCGCAACGGACCTCGAGGTCCGCGCAGGCGCGCGCACGCTGCTGTCCACAGACGGCACGGCCCTTCGGGTGCAGCCAGGCGATCGCATCGGACTCGTCGGCCGAAACGGTGCGGGCAAGACCACCACCATGCGGATCTTGGCAGGCGAAGGTGAGCCGTACGCGGGCAAGATCATCCGAACCGGCGAAATCGGTTATCTGCCACAGGATCCCAGAGAAGGCAACCTCGACACCCTGGCCCGCGACCGGGTTCTCTCGGCGCGTGGTCTCGACACTCTGCTGTCGGACCTGGAGAAGCAGCAGGCTCTGATGGCCGAGGTCGCCGACGACGCCACCCGCGATCGAGCCGTGCGCCGCTACGGCCAGCTCGAGGAGCGGTTCGCCGCCCTTGGCGGCTACGGCGCCGAGAGTGAGGCCAGTCGCATCTGTGCGAGCCTCGGCCTGCCCGACCGGGTTCTGACCCAGTCGCTGCGCACGCTGTCCGGCGGGCAGCGCCGCCGCGTCGAGCTATCCCGGATCCTGTTCGCCGCATCCGACAGCGGGGCGGGTTCGTCGACGACGCTGCTGCTCGACGAGCCAACCAACCACCTCGACGCCGACTCGCTTGGTTGGCTCCGCGAGTTTCTCCGGGCACACACCGGCGGGTTGGTGGTGATCAGCCACAACGTCGAGCTGCTCGCCGACGTCGTCAACCGGGTCTGGTTCCTCGACGCAGTGCGCGGCGAGGTCGACGTCTACAACATGTCGTGGCAGAAATACCTCGATGCGCGTGCCACCGACGAACAGCGTCGCCGCCGCGAACGTGCCAACGCCGAGCGGAAGGCGTCCGCGCTGCGCACCCAGGCCGCCAAGATGGGCGCCAAGGCGACCAAAGCCGTTGCGGCGCAGAACATGCTGCGCCGGGCCGATCGGATGATGGCAGCGCTGGACGAAGAGCGGGTTGCCGACAAGGTGGCCCGCATCAAATTTCCCAGTCCGGCGTCGTGTGGCCGCACCCCGTTGGTGGCCAAGGACCTGACAAAGACCTACGGCTCGCTGGAGGTGTTCACCGGCGTCGATCTGGCCATCGACCGTGGTTCGCGTGTGGTCGTGCTCGGCCTCAACGGCGCGGGCAAGACCACGCTGCTGCGCCTGCTGGCCGGGGTCGAGACACCTGACACCGGCGGCCTCGAGCCGGGCCACGGCCTCAAGATCGGCTATTTCGCACAGGAGCACGACACCCTCGATGATCTCGCGACGGTGTGGGAGAACATCCGCCATGCCGCCCCCGATACGGGCGAGCAGGAGCTACGCGGCCTGTTGGGCGCTTTCATGTTCAGCGGGCCGCAGCTCGACCAGCCTGCTGGCACATTGTCGGGAGGCGAGAAAACCCGCCTCGCGCTTGCCGGTCTCGTCGCATCGACGGCAAATGTCCTGCTACTCGATGAACCGACGAACAATCTCGATCCGGCGTCGCGCGAGCAGGTGCTGGACGCGCTGCGCAGCTACCAAGGGGCGGTGGTGCTGGTGACCCACGATCCCGGTGCCGCCGAGGCGCTGGACCCGCAACGCGTCGTGCTGCTTCCCGACGGCACCGAGGATTTCTGGTCGGCCGACTACGCCGAGCTCATCGAGTTGGCCTGATGTCTGAAAATGTGACTCTTTGCTTTTTCTTGCCGCCGCTGGGTTGAGCCTTGTTTACGCTGGGTACTCGTCGGGGCACCAAAGGCGGGGAGGTGTCGATGAAGAAACTGAACAAGTCTCGCGAGCAGTTGCTCAACGAACTCCGGCATGCGTACGAGGGCGGGGCGAGCATTCGTTCGCTCGTCGCATCTACGGGCCGCTCGTACGGGTCGATACACAGTATGTTGCGCGAGTCGGGCACGACGATGCGCAGCCGCGGCGGGCCCAACCATCGTAGTAGGCGTTAGCTACCGCTGGCGGACCGACGATTCCACGAGGTCGAGTACGCCACTGAGCTTTTCGGGGTCGTCTCCCGAGGCGAGCCGCGCTACCAGGCCGTCGAGCACCAGGTCCAAATACATGTGCAGTACGTCGCTGGGCACGTCATCACGCAACCGTCCCGCCTGCTTCTGTCTGCGCAGCCGCTCGGTGGTCGCCACCGACAGTTCGGCAGACCGTTCCGACCAGCCCTTGTTGAACGCGGGGTCGTTGCGAAGCTTGCGCGCGATCTCAAGGCGGGTGGCCAACCAGTCGAACTGTTCGGGCGCGGCCAGCATGTCGCGCATGACCTGGATGAGGCCTTCGCGCGAAGCAACGTCGGCCATCCGTTCGGCATCCTCGTGGGCCAGTTCGAAGAACAGGGTGTCCTTGTCCCGGAAATGGTGAAAGATCGCGCCGCGCGACAGCCCGATGGTCTGTTCGAGCCGACGCACGGTGGCCCTGTCGTAGCCGTATTCGGCAAAGCACCGCCGGGCGCCGTCGAGGATCTGCCGGCGACGCGCCGCCAGGTGGTCGTCGGTTACCCGCGGCAACGTATCGCCCTACGACTTCAGCATGTTGCGAAGTACGTACTGCAGGATGCCGCCGTTGCGGTAGTAGTCAGCCTCACCGGGGGTGTCGATGCGGACCACGGCGTCGAACTCCACGGCCTCGCCGTCTGATCCATTGTTTTTGGTGGCCTTCACGTGCACGGTCTTCGGCACTTTGCCGTCGTTGAGCGCCTCGATGCCGGTGATGTCGAAGGTCTCCGTGCCGTCCAACTTCAGCGAAGCGGCCGACTCACCCGCGGGGAACTGCAGCGGGATGACGCCCATGCCGATCAAGTTGGAGCGGTGGATTCGTTCGAACGACTCGGTGATGACCGCACGGACTCCGAGAAGGCTGGTGCCCTTCGCCGCCCAGTCCCGCGACGATCCCGAACCGTACTCCTTGCCGCCGAGCACGACCAGCGGGATGTCGGCTGCCGCGTAGTTCTGCGCAGCATCGTAGATGAACGCCTGTTCGCCGTCGTTGGTGAAATCTCGGGTATAGCCACCGGAGACGTCGTCGAGCAACTGGTTGCGCAGCCGGATATTGGCGAACGTGCCCCGGATCATCACTTCGTGGTTTCCGCGTCGTGACCCGTAGGAGTTGTAATTGGCTTTGTCTACGCCGTGCTCGTCGAGGTACTGCGCGGCGGGCGTGCCCGGCTTGATGTTGCCCGCGGGGGAGATGTGGTCGGTGGTAACCGAATCGCCCAGCAGCGCAAGCACTCTGGCACCGGTGATATCGGCCACCGGCTCCGGCTCGGCGGGCATGCCGTCGAAGTACGGCGGCTTGCGCACGTAGGTCGAGTTCTCGTCCCACTCGAACGTGTTGCCGCTCGGCGTCGGCAGGTTGCGCCACCGCTCGTCACCCTTGAACACGTCGGCATAGTTCTTGACGAACATCTCGGTGTTGATCGCCGACGCGATGGTGTCGTTGATGTCCTTCTGCGACGGCCAGATGTCCTTCAGGAAGACGTCGTTGCCGTCGGTGTCCTTACCAAGGGCGTCGGCTTCAAAGTCGAAGTCCATCGTGCCCGCCAGCGCGTAGGCGATCACCAACGGCGGAGACGCCAGATAGTTCATCTTCACGTCGGGGTTGATCCGGCCCTCGAAGTTGCGGTTGCCCGACAACACTGCGGTGACCGAGAGATCGGCATCGTTGATCGCCTTGCTGATGTCCTCCGGCAGCGGTCCGGAGTTGCCGATGCATGTGGTGCAGCCGTATCCCACGAGGAAGAAGCCGAGCTTCTCCAGATATGGCCACAGGCCCGCCTTGTCGTAGTAGTCGGTGACGACCTGGGAACCCGGCGCCATCGTCGTCTTCACCCACGGCTTGGACGTCAGGCCCCTGTCGACGGCGTTCTTCGCCAGCAGTGCGGCGCCGATCATCACCTCGGGGTTCGACGTGTTGGTGCACGACGTGATCGCCGCGATCACCACCGCGCCGTGGTCGATGATGCAGTCACCGCGCTCGGAGGATTCCACCTTCACCGGCTTGCTTGGCCTGCCCTGGGCGCCGTTGGCCGCCGAGACCACTTCCACCGCGCTCTCGTCGGCGAAGGACAGCGACACCGGATCGCTGGCGGGGAACGTCTCGTCGACGGCCTCGTCGACGTTGGTGTGCTCGGCGGGGTGGTTCTCCTCGACGTAGTTGTGAATGTCCTTGCGGAACGCGTTCTTGGCATCGTTGAGCGCGATGCGGTCCTGCGGACGTTTCGGTCCGGCGATCGACGGCACCACGTCGGACAGGTCCAGCTCGATGTACTCGGAGAACTTCGGTTCCCGGGACGGGTCGTGCCAGAGGCCCTGTTCTTTGGCGTAGGCCTCGACCAGTGCCAGCTGTTCGTCGCTGCGGCCGGTCAGCCTCAGGTAGTCGATTGTCACTTCGTCGATTGGGAAAATCGCTGCAGTGGAACCGAACTCGGGGCTCATGTTGCCTAGCGTTGCGCGGTTGGCCAGCGGCACCTCGGCGACGCCGTCGCCGTAGAACTCGACGAACTTGCCGACAACGCCGTGCTTGCGCAACATCTCGGTGACGGTGAGCACCACGTCGGTTGCGGTCACGCCGGGCTGTCGCTCACCGGAGAGCTTGAAGCCGACGACGCGCGGGATGAGCATCGACACCGGCTGGCCGAGCATGGCGGCCTCGGCCTCGATGCCGCCGACACCCCAGCCGAGCACACCGAGCCCGTTCTCCATCGTGGTGTGCGAATCGGTGCCGACGCAGGTGTCGCAATAGGCGACGCCGTCGCGCTCCATCACCACGCTGGCCAGGTATTCGATGTTGACCTGATGAACGATGCCGGTGCCGGGAGGGACCACCTTGAAGTCGTTGAAGGCGCCCTGGCCCCAACGCAGGAACTGGTACCGCTCACCGTTGCGTTCGTATTCGATCTCGACGTTGCGCTCGAACGCGTTCGCGGTTCCGAAGAGGTCGGCGATCACGGAGTGGTCGATCACCAGGTCGGCGGGTGCAAGCGGGTTGACCTTGTCGGGGTCCCCGCCGAGGTCGCCAACGGCCTCGCGCATGGTGGCCAGGTCGACGATGCACGGGACACCGGTGAAGTCCTGCATGATCACGCGGGCAGGGGTGAACTGGATCTCCACACTCGGATCGGCACTCGGGTCCCAGTTGGCGATGGCCTCGATGTGGTCGCTGGTGATGTTGGCGCCGTCCTCGGTGCGAAGCAGGTTCTCGGCGAGCACCTTGAGGCTGTAGGGGAGCTTCTCGGTGCCCGACACCGCGTCCAGGCGGTAGATCTCGTAGCTCTTGTCCCCGACCGCCAGCGTGTCGCGGGCTCCAAACGAATCTTTGCTGCTCACATCAACTCCCGGCTAAGTAATCGCCGCGACGGGCTGTGTCGGCGGCTCGGTTATTCTAACAGTACGCTTGTCCTGTAAAGCAAGCCCGGCTGCTTCCAGTCTTGTCCTTATGGGTGCGTGCTGCCACTCGTTGCGGCCGGTATCGCGTACGGTGCTCGTGTGCCCGGCCCGGACGTGATCCCGTTCCTCCCGTCGTATATCCCACCCGACGTCGATATGAACCAGGTGCTCGCCGACGTGCGCGACGACGGTGTGAGCGTGCCGCCCGCCGATGCGAAGGTCGTGCCCGAATTGCGACAGGTCGTCACCGACGCCCGCGCGCAGGGCATCGACCTCAAGATCGTGGTGATCGCGACCAATCCGCCGATCGACACCCCGCTGCGGGATATCGCAACCGAGGTGGGGGAGGCATACCCAGGCTCGACAGTGTTGGCGATGAGCCCGACATGGGCGGGGACCTACAGCCCGACTTTCGATCGGGTGACGCTGGAGGCCGGTCAAGATATCGCAAAGAACGGCGACCCGGTTGCGTCGTCGAAGAATTTCGTCAGCGAGTTGACGACGACGCATTTCCCGTGGACGGCATTCTCCGTAGTGCTCATCGTGCTGGTATTGGGCGCCGCTGTCGCGACGCGATTCCTGCAGGTCCGAAGCAGGCGCGACGCACCTGAGGTCGAGCCGCAAAAGGCGCAATAACGCCTGGCAGAACAGCCTCGCGAATTCGAATATCACCATTCGGTCACACTCCCTCTAATTACAGATATGTAATTTGTGACTAGAGTTTCTTTAGTGTCTGTTGTGACGTACGGTGCAGAAGGACCCACTGGTGTAGTTGTTGTTGGTGTGACTTCTGCGAGGAGACTTGAGTCGAATGAGACGCACGCCTCGCGCTCTCGCGTCCCTCGGCATCCTGTTGGCAACGGCGTTCTACACGCCGGGCGGTATAGCGGCCGCCGAGCCCAATGGTTCGGAGTCAATCGGTTCGCTCGTCGCCGCGATCGCGAACATCAACCAGCAGCTGCAAGAACTCGGCGCCGCCGTGCAGGCCAGGCAGGAGAGCGTCAACAAGGCCATCGTCGACGTCCAGACCGCGCGTGACAACGCCGCAGCGGCACAGGGCGATGTCGACGCAAGCAGGCACGCGGTGGACGACGCGGACGCGGCGATCAAGTCCGCGCAGAAGCGATTCGACACCTTTGCGGCGTCGACCTATGTCAACGGACCCTCGAGTTCCTATCTGACCGCAGTCGACCCAGCCGACATGATCGACACGGCTTCCGCCGGGCAAACGCTTGCGGCCAGCTCCCAGCAGGTGATGGCGGACCTGCAGCGGGCCCGTACCGAACAGGTCAACAAGGATTCCGCGGCACGGCTGGCCAAGCAGAAGGCCGACCAGGCCGCGGTCGACGCGCAGTCCAGTCAGGATGCGGCGGTGTCCATGCTGACATCGGCTCAGCAGACGTTTGCCGACCAGCAGGCTCAGCTTGACCAGCTGACCGCGCAGCGCACCGCCGCCCGGGCGAAGCTGGCCGAGGCCCGAACGTGGTCGGCCTCGGCGACGGGGCAGCCGAAACCCGCCGCACCGCTGGCGAACCCGGCGGCGGATTGGGATCGTGCCGCCGTCAAGCCCGCGCCCGGCGCGGCGAATTGGGACACGAGCCTGTGGGATCCGACGCTGCCTGCGATCCCGAGTGCGTTCGTCAGCGGCGATCCGATCGCGATCATCAACTCGGTGCTCGGTATGTCGTCCACCTCGGCGCAGTACACCGCCGACATGGGCCGAAACTTCCTGCGCAAGATGGGAATCCTGCCGACACCGACCGGCTACACCAACGGCGCGATTCCGCGCGTGTACGGCAGGCGGGCCGCCGAGTACGTCATCCGGCGTGCAGGCACCCAGCTGGGCGTGCCGTACTCATGGGGCGGCGGCAACGCGGCAGGCCCGAGCCGCGGCATCGACTCTGGTGCGGGCACAGTCGGTTTCGACTGCTCCGGGTTGATCCTCTATGCGTTCGCAGGCGTAGGCATCAAGCTGCCGCACTACTCGGGTTCGCAATACGACATGGGCCGCAAGATCCCGTCATCGCAGATGCGGCGCGGTGACGTCATCTTCTACGGACCGGGCGGAAGCCAGCACGTGACTCTGTACCTCGGCAACGGCCAGATGCTCGAGGCGCCGTTCACCGGTTCCCAGGTGAAGGTTTCGCCGGTGCGGACTAGCGGCATGACCCCCTACGTCGTCCGGTACATCGAATACTGATGCGAGGGATTCTGTTGAAATTCATGCGCCACAACGCTTTACGTGTTGCCAAGGTCATCGTTCCCGCACTGGCGGCGCTGGCTCTTTTGATTGGGTTTGCGGTGCAGGCGACGGCGGCACCCGATGACGGCCAGTGGGACCCGACGCTGCCCAAATTGCTCAGCGCGGGCGCGCCCGGTGACCCTGTCGCGATCGCCAATGCCTCGTTCGAGGCCACCCAGATGGCGATGCAGACCACCCAGAGCCTTGGCCAGAAGTTTCTGCAGAGCATCGGTCTCGGCGGAAGCAGTGGCGGCGCCAGCGCCGGAAGCGTCGGCGGTGTCGGCCGGGTTCGCGGACCTGAGGCGATCGAGTACGTGATTCGCCGAGGGGCCTCGCAGATGGGCGTGCCGTATTCATGGGGAGGCGGCACGCCCAGCGGGCCCAGCAAGGGCGTGGACTCCGGCGCGAACATCGTCGGCTACGACTGCTCGGGTTTCACCCGGTTCGCGTTCGCCGGCGTCGGGGTACTGATTCCCAAGTACTCGGGGGATCAGTACGACACCGGCCGCAAAGTGCCGCAGTCGCAGGCCAAACGAGGTGACCTGTTGTTCTGGGGTCCCGGTGGCAGCCAGCACGTCGCGATCTATCTCGGCGGCGGCAAGATGCTTGAGGCATCCGGCAGCGCAGGCAAAGTGACCGTCAGCCCGCTGCGGACGGCAGGCCTTCAGCCGTATCTAGCCCGCATGATCGAATCCTGAGCTTGGCCTGAGCAGACCCTGAGCAGTCCCGGGCAACGTCGACGGATTCAGTAGTGCCTGGAATAGTTGACGGCGGGCACCCCGCCCGCGACGCACGACCTGCGTCTTTACCAGTACAACGTAAGAGGATGTCGATGACGTCAGCAGGTGGGCCGCAGGGCCCGGCGCAGGGTTATCCCCCGAACACCCAAGGCGGCCCTCCGCCGCCCGCGAACTCCGGGGGCCTGCAATCCGAGGTGCACACCCTGGAACGCGCCATCTTCGAGGTCAAGCGCATCATCGTGGGTCAGGACCTACTGGTCGAGCGCATGCTGGTCGGCCTGCTCGCGAAGGGCCACGTGCTGCTCGAGGGCGTGCCGGGCGTCGCCAAGACGCTCGCCGTCGAGACCTTCGCCAAGGTCGTCGGCGGCACCTTCGCCCGCATCCAGTTCACCCCGGACCTTGTGCCCACCGACATCGTCGGCACCCGGATCTACCGCCAGGGCAAGGAGGAGTTCGACATCGAACTCGGCCCCGTCGTGGTGAACTTCCTGCTCGCCGACGAGATCAACCGTGCCCCCGCAAAGGTGCAGTCCGCGCTGCTGGAGGTCATGGCCGAGCGCAAGATCTCCATCGGCGGCAAGACCTTCCCCCTGCCCGCCCCGTTCCTGGTAATGGCGACGCAGAACCCGATCGAACAGGAGGGCGTCTACGCGCTGCCCGAGGCGCAGCGTGACCGCTTCCTTTTCAAGCTGAACATCGACTACCCGACGCCAGAGGAAGAGCGCGAAATCGTCTACCGGATGGGTGTCAAGCCGCCGGAACCCAAGCAGGTTCTCGCTCCCGGTGACCTGCTGCGGTTGCAGGACGTCGCGGCCAATACGTTCGTTCACCACGCGCTGGTCGACTACGTCGTGCGCATCGTCACCGCGACCCGCGCGCCGGAGAAGTTCGGGATGCCCGACGCGCAGGCGTGGATCGCCTACGGCGCATCGCCGCGCGCCTCGCTCGGCATCATCGCCGCCTCCCGCGCACTGGCATTGGTCCGCGGACGCGACTACGTGATCCCGCAGGACGTCGTCGAGGTCATTCCTGATGTGCTGCGGCACCGCCTTGTGCTCACCTACGATGCGCTGGCCGACGAGATCTCCGCGGAAACCGTGATCAACCGGATCATGCAGACCGTGGCGCTGCCGCAGGTGAATGCCATTCCGCAACAGGGGCATTCGGTGCCACCCGTCGTGCCCGCCGCAGCTGCCGCGGCTAGCGGTCGGTGACCAGCTCACGACGCCAGGTCGACCTGCCGTCACTGAAGCGTGGGGAGATCCGTGACCCGGCGCTGACTGCGGCGCTGCGAAAGCTGGAGCTGACGGTGCGTCGCAAGCTCGACGGCGTCCTGCACGGAGACCACCTCGGGCTGCTACCAGGTCCGGGCTCCGAGCCGGGCGAGTCTCGGCTCTACCAGCCCGGCGACGACGTGCGCCGGATGGATTGGTCGGTTACCGCGCGAACCACACACCCACATGTGCGCCAGATGATCGCCGACCGCGAGCTGGAAACCTGGCTGGTGGTGGACATGTCGGCCAGCCTCGATTTCGGAACCACCGGATGCGAGAAGCGTGACCTCGCGGTGGCCGCCGCCGCGGCGATCACCTTTCTGAACAGCGGCGGCGGCAACCGGATCGGCGCGATCATCGCCAACGGCGACTCGGTTCGGCGGGTGCCCGCGCTGTCGGGCCGGATGCACGAGCAGGAGATGCTGCGCACCATCGCGACCATGCCGAAGGCGCCCACCGGTGTGCGAGGCGATCTCTCCGCCGCCATCGACGCGTTGCGCAGGCCGGAGCGGCGCCGGGGCATGGCGGTGATAATCAGCGACTTCCTCGGCCCGATCAACTGGATGCGGCCGCTGCGGGCAATCGCGGGTCGGCATGAGGTCCTCGGCATCGAGGTGATCGACCCTCGCGACGTCGAACTGCCACCCGTCGGCGACGTCATCCTGCAGGACACCGAATCCGGTGTGACGCGCGAATTCACGATCGACGAAGAACTGCGCTCCGACTTCGAGAGGGCTGCGGCCGCGCACCGCGAGGAGGTGGCGCGGACTCTGCGCCGCTGTGATGCGCCTCTGTTGACCCTTCGCACCGACCGGGACTGGATAGCCGACGTGGTCCGGTTCGTAGCCAACCGGCGCCGAGGAGCGCTGGCCGGCCGCGCATAACCCGACGAAATGACAACTGCCACATGACATTACCGTTGCTCGGACCGATGACGTTTTCCGGTTTCGAACACGCTTGGTTCTTCCTTTTTCTCTTGGCTGTTCTCGGGATCGTGGCGCTGTACATCATCGTTTCGTTGGCCCGTCAACGACGGATGCTGCGCTTCGCCAACATGGAGTTGCTGGAAAGCGTTGCGCCCAAACGGCCTACCCGGTGGCGACACCTGCCCGCGATCCTGTTGGTGCTCTCCCTGGTGTTGCTCACCGTCGCGATGGCCGGGCCGACGAACGACGTCCGGATCCCTCGCAACCGCGCCGTGGTCATGCTGGTGATCGATGTGTCACAGTCCATGCGCGCCACCGACGTGTCACCGAATCGCCTGGCGGCCGCGCAGGAGGCTTCCAAGCAGTTCGCCGATGAGCTGACGCCGGGCATCAACCTCGGTCTGATCGCGTTCGCGGGCACCGCCACCGTACTGACGTCGCCCACCACCAACCGCGAAGCGACCAAGAACGCGATCGACAAATTGCAGTTGGCCGACCGCACGGCAACCGGCGAGGGCATCTTCACGGCCCTGCAGGCCATCGCCACCGTCGGCGCAGTGCTCGGCGGTGGTGACGAACCGCCGCCCGCGCGGATCGTGTTGTTCTCCGACGGCAAGGAGACCGTGCCGTCGAATCCGGACAACCCGAAGGGCGCGTTCACCGCCGCCCGCACCGCCAAGGATCAGGGTGTGCCGATCTCGACCATCTCGTTCGGCACGCCGTACGGCTATGTGGAGATCAACGATCAGCGCCAGCCGGTGCCCGTCGACGACGACATGCTGCGCAAGATAGCCGAATTGTCCGGCGGCGAAGCGTACACAGCGTCCAGCCTGGACCAGCTGCGCGAGGTGTACTCGAACCTTCAGCAGCAGATCGGTTACGAGACGATCAAGGGTGACGCCAGTGCGGGCTGGCTACGGCTCGGCGCTTTGATCCTGGCCCTTTCGGCGCTGGCAGCCATGCTGCTCAACCGCCGACTACCCAACTAGGAACGGAAATGGCAAGCAGCGCATGACGTTACCAGTGCTCGGACCGATGACGCTGACGGGCTTCGAACACGCCTGGTTCTTCCTGTTCCTGCTTGTCGTGGCGGGGCTGGTGGGGCTCTACATCGCCATGCAGGCGGCCCGGCGTAAGAGGTTGTTGCGGTTCGCCAACACGGAATTGCTGGAAAGCGTCTCGCCAAGACGGCCGTCCCGGTGGCGGCATCTGGCGACGATCCTGTTGGTGTTGTCGCTGGTGATGCTCACGATCGCGATGGCAGGCCCCACCCGCGACGTCCGCATTCCCCGTAACCGCGCCGTGGTCATGCTGGTGATCGACGTATCGCAGTCGATGCGGGCCACCGACGTGGCGCCAAGCCGGCTGGCTGCCACCCAGGAAGCGGCCAAGCAGTTCATCGATCAGATGACGCCGGGGATCAACCTTGGGCTCATCTCCTACGCCGGGACCGCCACCGTGCTGGTGTCGCCGACCACCAACCGTGACGCATCCAAGAATGCGATCGACAAGCTGCAGGTGGCAGACCGAACCGCGACCGGGGAGGCCATTTTTACTGCGTTGCAGGCCATCTCCACCGTCGGTGCGGTGATCGGCGGGGGTGACACACCACCACCCGCCCACATCGTGCTGATGTCCGACGGCAAGGAGACCGTGCCGTCGAATCCAGACAATCCGAAGGGCGCCTACACGGCGGCCCGCACCGCCAAGGATCAGGGTGTGCCGATATCGACGGTGTCGTTCGGCACCCCCTACGGCACCGTTGACATGAACGGCCAGCAGACGCCGGTGCCCGTCGACGACGCGATGTTGAAGAAGATCGCCGAACTGTCCAAGGGGGAGAGCTACACCGCATCGAACCTCGAGGAACTCAAGGAGGTTTTCACCAACCTGCAGGAGCAGATCGGCTACGAGACACAGAAGGGCGACGCTGGCACCGGTTGGTTGCGGCTCGGCGCTTTGGTGCTGGCATTGGCTGCGGTTGCGGCATTGTTGATCAACCGGCGACTACCTAACTAGAACAATCCCCGTCGCATCGCTCTACCGTCCGTAAGGCGATTTCTTAGGACTGGTCGACACACGTTAAGTTGGCGGGCATGACCGATAGCGCTGCGGCCGAGACGGCAGGCCAAACGGTTGGCGGCCGTCCCCCTTTCGTCTCCCGGTCGGTGCTGGTCACCGGTGGAAACCGGGGCATAGGCCTTGCCATCGCCAAGCGGCTTGCCGCCGACGGTCACAAGGTGGCCGCCACCCATCGTGGGTCCGGGGTGCCCGACGGGCTGTTCGGTGTCGAGTGCGATATCACCGACACTGACGCCGTCGACCGCGCCTTCGCCGAGGTCGAGGAACACCAGGGCCCGGTCGAGGTGCTTGTGGCCAACGCAGGTGTCGCCGCGGACGCATTCCTCATGCGGATGACCGTGGAGAAGTTCGAGAAGGTCATCGATGCGAACCTCACCGGGGCGTTCCGGGTGGCCCAGCGCGCCTCGCGCAGCATGCAGCGAAAGCGGTTCGGCCGGATGATTTTCGTTGGCTCGGTCTCCGGCACATGGGGGGTAGGCAACCAAGCGAACTACGCTGCTTCCAAGGCCGGCCTGATCGGTATGGCACGCTCGATCGCCAGGGAGCTGACGAAGGCCGGTGTCACGGCGAACGTGGTAGCACCTGGCTATATCGACACCGACATGACCCGCGCGCTGGACGAGCGGATCCAAGAGGGGGCATTGGGGTTCGTCCCGGCCAAGCGGGTTGGCACCGCCGACGAGGTCGCCGGGGTGGTCAGCTTTCTGGCGTCCGAAGATGCCAGCTACATTTCCGGTGCAGTTATCCCTGTCGACGGCGGCATGGGCATGGGCCACTGACTCTTCGATAGAGAGAGAAGGACTTTTCACATGGCAGGACTGCTCGAAGGCAAACGAATTCTGGTGACGGGGATCATCACCGACTCGTCGATCGCGTTCCACATCGCGAAGGTTGCGCAGGAGTCCGGTGCCCAGCTGGTGCTCACCGGCTTCGACCGGATGAAGCTGGTCCAGCGCATCGCCGACCGGCTGCCGGAGAAGGCGCCGTTACTCGAGCTCGACGTCCAGAATCAGGAGCATCTCGACTCGTTGGCCGGCCGGGTCACCGAGGTGATCGGCGATGGCAACAAGCTCGACGGCGTCGTGCACTCCATCGGCTTCATGCCGCAGACCGGAATGGGCATCAACCCGTTCTTCGACGCGCCCTACGAGGATGTCGCCAAGGGCATTCATATCTCGGCGTTCTCGTACGCGTCGCTGGCCAAGGCCACGCTGCCGGTTCTGAACCGTGGCGGCTCGATCGTCGGTATGGACTTCGACCCGACCCGTGCCATGCCAGCCTACAACTGGATGACGGTCGCCAAGAGCGCACTGGAGTCGGTGAACCGGTTTGTGGCGCGCGAAGTCGGACCCATGGGAGTGCGGTCGAATCTCGTTGCGGCTGGCCCGATTCGGACGCTTGCCATGAGCGCCATCGTGGGCGGCGCACTCGGCGCCGATGCCGGCGACCAGATTCGCCTGCTCGAGGAGGGCTGGGACCAGCGCGCGCCCGTCGGCTGGGACATGAAGGATCCGACGCCGGTTGCCAAGACCGTGTGCGCCCTGCTGTCCGACTGGCTGCCCGCCACCACCGGGACCGTCGTCTACGCCGATGGTGGCGCCCACACCCAGCTTCTCTAGATGGTGTGATGAGCCCATCGGGCGAAGAGTCAACCGGCCCCGTCGACGGCATCCTGTTGCTGTCCTTCGGCGGCCCGGAGGCGCCCGAGGATGTGATGCCGTTCCTGGAGAACGTCACTCGCGGCAGGGGCATCCCGAGGGAGCGACTCGCCGTGGTTGCCCAGCACTACCTGCATTTCGGCGGGGTATCACCGATCAACGGCATCAACCGCGCGCTGATCGCCCAGCTGGAGGCCGAACTAGCCGATCGCGGCCATGATGTGCCGGTGTACTTCGGCAACCGTAACTGGGAGCCATATGTCGAGGACACGGTTGCGGCTATGCGCGACAACGGTATTCGTCGCGCGGCGGTGTTCACCACGTCGGCATGGGGCGGGTACTCCAGCTGCACACAGTACAACGAGGACATCGCCCGCGGCCGCGCGGCCGCCGGTGACCGCGCGCCCGAACTGGTCAAACTTCGCCAGTACTTCGACCATCCGCTGTTCGTGCAGATGTTCGTCGAGGCGATCGCCGACGCGGCACTGACACTGCCCGCTGAGCTTCGTCAGGACGCCCGGCTGGTGTTCACCGCGCACTCCATTCCGCTTGCGGTCCGGTCCCGCTGTGGCACAGATCTTTACGCCCGCCAGGTCGCCTACGCGTCGCGGCTGGTCGCGACGGCGGCCGGATACGCCGACTACGACCAGGTGTGGCAGTCGCGGTCCGGGCCTCCCGCGGTGCCGTGGCTGGAACCCGACGTGGCCGATCATCTGTCGGCCCTCGCCGACGCGGGCACCAAGGCCGTCATCGTCTGTCCGATCGGCTTCGTCGCCGACCACATCGAGGTGGTGTGGGATCTCGACTACGAACTGAGTGCACTGGCCAAGGAGCGCGGCGTCGCCTTCGCCAGGGTCGCCACCCCCAATGCCGACCGCCGGTTCGCGCGGCTGGCGGTCGATCTGATCGACGAGCTGCGCGACGACCGCGAACCATCCCGCTTCGAGGGCCCACGAGGCGTGGAAGCCCCTCCGCTCCGGGGAGTTTCGATCAACGGGGCGCTGTGCACGCCGGAGTGTGGGGACCCTAGCGCCAGGCCGACTCAATGATGGCGTTGATCGCCGCCAGCCGAGCCGAGCGCACGACCGCGGATAAGGGCCGCAGCGCCTCGTTGGCGATCTGAGCCTCCGATGAGCTCTGCAGGCCGATCGGCATCAAACCCGAACTGACCGTGACGATGGCGTCGATGTGCGCGGCGTTCTCGAGCACCCGAAGCGCGCGCGACGGGGCATGGTCGGGTGCCTGGTGCTGACCTGAGGACTCCATCACCTGTTCGACGAGCTTGCGTGGATCGGCGACGTCCAGGCCCCCCGCTTCGGCGCGAAGGGCGCCAAGCGCATCGGCCGCCGACCGAACCGCCGACCGCAGCGCGAACTCCGCATCGCCGAGGTCGACGTGCTCGGCGATCGGCGCCTCAGGCAGCGAATACACCGTCCAGCTCAGACCGGCCACCTCGGCCTCTTCGGATTCGTCGAAGCCGTCCGAGTCGTCATACTCGAAGTCGGGGACCAGGCCGACCGCCGGTGACGACGGACCGCCGTTGATCATGATGGCCTCGCCAACGGTGACCGCGTCGCGCTGAAACTGGGTCCCCGCGGGCAGTCCGCGGACATCGCCGGGTACCGGCAGCACGACGGAGATCGCCGGTGCGCCGACCGGAACACCTGCCGCGGTGCGCAGGGTCTGCAGCAGCGACATGGTCCCGAAGTGGTTGACATCCGGCCAGGGCAGGCCGGTCCTACCGGCCGCCACGGCATCGTAGGCGGTCACCGAATGTCTTGGCGCCCATTGCGATAACGCATCGAGGACGTCATCGGGCGCGGCGGCACCCGCGAGCCAGGCATTGGCCCACACCGACAGCGAGACACTAGGGCACCACATAATGCTCGCAGTGTAATAGTTCGCCGCTGGTTGAGCGGATCACGCGCTAGGCTTTCGGCATGCCTGTTTGGTTGATCTGGCTAATCGCCGCGTTGGGCTTGGCCGGAGCAGAGGCGCTGACCGGCGACCTCTTTCTGCTGATGCTCAGCGGTGGAGCGCTGGCAGCCGTCGGGTCGAACCTGATCTTCGACAACTACGTGATCGACGGCATCGTTTTCATGGTCGTCTCGGTGCTTTTGCTGGTGCTGGTGCGGCCGGCGCTGAAACGCCGCTTCACCGAGGGCACCGGACTGTTGGACCGCCCGAAAGAGCTGGAAGGCAAGAGTGCGATGGTGCTCGACCGCGTGGGACGCCACGAAGGTCAGGTGAAGCTCGACAACGAGGTCTGGACGGCGCGGCCGTTGAACGAGGACGATGTCTACGAACCGGGCGACCACGTCACCGTCGTGCGCATCGACGGCGCCACCGCGGTGGTTCAGAAAGTCGTCTAGAGAAGCCTGGACAACTAGGGAAGGAACCCCACAATGGACGGTGCCGTCGCAGGCCTGATCCTCGTCGGCGTGCTGGTCGTGTTCGCGGCCATCATCGTCGCCAAGTCGATAGCCCTGATCCCGCAGGCCGAGGCGGCGGTGATCGAAAGGCTTGGCCGCTACAGCAAGACGGTTTCGGGCCAGCTGACGCTTCTGCTGCCGTTCATCGACAGGATCCGCGCCAGGGTGGATCTCCGCGAGCGCGTGGTGTCGTTTCCGCCGCAGCCGGTGATCACCGAGGACAACCTGACGGTCAACATCGACACCGTCGTGTACTTCCAGGTCACCAACCCGCAGGCGGCGGTCTACCAGATCAGCAACTACATCGTCGGCGTCGAGCAGCTGACCACCACGACGCTGCGGAACGTGGTCGGCGGTATGACGCTGGAGCAGACGCTGACCTCCCGCGACCAGATCAACGGTCAGTTGCGCGGTGTGCTCGACGAAGCCACCGGCCGGTGGGGGCTGCGGGTGGCGCGCGTCGAGCTGCGCAGCATCGACCCGCCGCCGTCGATCCAGGATTCGATGGAAAAGCAGATGCGGGCCGACCGCGAGAAGCGGGCGATGATCCTGACGGCGGAGGGCAGCCGAGAGGCGGCGATCAAGCAGGCCGAGGGCCAGAAGCAGGCGCAGATCCTGTCCGCCGAGGGCGCCAAGCAGGCCGCGATTCTGGCCGCGGAGGCCGACCGGCAGTCGCGCATGCTGCGGGCGCAGGGTGAACGAGCGGCGTCATACCTGCAGGCGCAGGGGCAGGCGAAAGCGATCGAGAAGACCTTCGCTGCGATCAAGGCGGGCAGGCCGACTCCGGAGATGCTGGCCTACCAGTATCTGCAGACCCTGCCGCAGATGGCCAAGGGCGAGGCGAACAAGGTCTGGCTGGTGCCGAGCGACTTCGGGTCCGCGCTGGAGGGCTTCACGAGGATGCTTGGCGCGCCCGGCGAGGACGGCGTCTTCCGCTACACGCCGTCTCCGGTCGAGGAGAACCTGCCGAAGCCGGAGGACGACTCCGACGAGGTTGCCGAGTGGTTCACCACGCAGACGGATCCAGCAATAGCTGAAGCCGTCGCCAAGGCCGAGGCCGACGCGCGCAAGCCGGTGCCAGGTGTGCTCAGCGCGGGCCCGGAACGTGGCAGGCCGGACGATCCGCTGCCGCCTATGCAGTATCCGCCGCTGTCGCAGCAGCGGCAGGATGGTCCACCCCAGTCGCCGGGTCGGCACAGCGGTTAGCCGGGCCTTCGTCGAGACGGTGGTGGCGCGGGTAGGTGCGGATCTCGTAAACCAGGCCCGCGACACCAAGACTCGCGGTGAACAACGACACGAGGATCAAAAGCGGGCTGATGTGGTTGGTGAGCGCATCGCCGAGGATGACGACCGCGGCGGTGCCGGGCAACAGGCCCGCCAGTGTCGCCCACGTGTACGGCAGCACCCGCACGGCGGAGGCGGCCGCGGTGTAGTTGAGCACCGAGAACGGGACGGCCGGGATCAGCCGCATCGACATGACGGTCGGCCAGCCGCGCTGGCGCAGCCGGGCGTCGAGGGCCTTGACCCGCGGATGGGGGACAATCCGGTCGAGCCGCCAGCCGGCGGCGCGGACCAGAAACAATGCGGCCACGGCGCTGATCGTGCTGGCGACGACCGCGATCCCGATGCCGAGCCAGGGGCCGAAAAGAAGGCCAGAGGCCAGCGTGAACGCGGTGCGGGGGAACGGAAACACCGTCACGACGATGTGTGCGGCAAGATACACCAGCGGGAACCATGGACCCACCGACGTCGCCCAGTCCCGTAGCTGCACGGCGCCCGGCCGCGGCACCAGCAACAGAATTGCGACCAGAATCACAATTGTCGCCGCGATGGCGGCCAACTGGCGCCGGGGAACCTGCTTGGCCGTCCAAATCACCGCGACGCGCAGCGCTGCGAGGGTGCTGACGACGGACTTCACGCCTACCAAGACTACGGCCAACGCGGTGATAACTCGCCCCACGCGGGTTGCGCGTCGGCCGCCCGGCGCACGCTGCGCCGATAGTGATGATTTAGCCTGATGGACGTGCAGGAATCCGGCTTACAGGAATCGAGACTCCGCTGGCGCTCGGCCGTCGCGGGCGTGTTGGCCAAGTCGACTCGGCGTGATCCCGCCGACCTGCCGCCCGAGCCCGAGAGCCTGCTGGATTCACCGACCTATGAGGGCTTTCCGATCCGGGCGTTGTACACCAGCCTGGACGGCTCGGCCGAGCAGCCGCTGCCCGGCGACTGGCCGTTCATCCGCGGTGGCGACGCGCTGCGCGACGTCAAGTCGGGATGGAAGGTCGCCGAGGCGTTTCCCGCCCCCGGCCAGAAGGCCGTCAGCGACGGAAACGGCGCTGTGCTGGTGGCCTTGACGGAGGGTGTCAGCGCGCTGGTGCTGCGGGTGGGCGCACCCGACGGCGTCGCGGCCGCGGAGTTGGACCGCCTGCTCGAGGGCGTGTTCCTTGACCTGGTCCCGGTGATTCTCGACGCCCGTGCAGATTTTGCCGCCGCGGCCGATGCCGTGCTGCCGCAACTGACCGACATGGACGAGGAGCAGCGCGCCCGGCTTTCGATCGACCTCGGCGCCGATCCGCTCACCGCGCCGTTGAGCATGCGGCCCGCTGCGCACATCGCCGATGTCGTCGCGGTAGCCGCAAAGGTCACCGGGTACGCCGGTGGCGTTCGGGCGATCACGGTCGACGGACCCGCGATGCACAACCTCGGGGCAAGCGCGTCGTGGGAGCTGGCCGGAGCCGTCGCCGCAGGCGTCGGATATCTGCGGTTGCTCGGTGAGGCCGGGCTCAGCGCGTCGGATTCGTTGCGGCAGATCAGCTTCCGGCTGGCCGCAGACGACGACCAATTCATGACAATCGCGAAACTGCGCGTGCTGCGCCGACTGTGGGCCAAGGTGGCCGAAGTCGTCGGGGAGCCGGGGGATGGCGCCGCCCGCGTGCATGCGGTCACGTCGATGCCGATGATGACGCAGCGTGACCCGTGGGTGAACATGCTTCGTACCACTGTGGCCGCGTTCGGTGCAGGTGTCGGCGGTGCGGACACCGTGCTCGTTGAGCCGTTCGACGCGGCGATCCCCGGCGGATTGCCCGGTACCGCAGCCAGTTTCGCCCGCCGCATCGCCCGTAACACGCAACTGCTGCTGTTGGAGGAGTCGCACCTCGGTCGGGTGCTCGATCCTGCGGGCGGTTCGTGGTTCGTAGAGGACCTCACCGAGCGGCTCGCCGACACGGCGTGGGAGCACTTCCAGGAGATCGAGGCGCAGGGCGGCTTCGCGGAGGCCCGCGACTTCGTCGCCGCGCAGATCGAAGAGGTTCGCGACCGGCGCGTCGACGACGTCAATCACCGTCGCAAGGCGCTCACCGGCGTCAACGAGTACCCTAACCTCGGTGAACCGCCGCTGCCGCAAGGTGATTCGGTGAGCACCGTTGCGCGCTATGCCGCGGGCTTCGAGGCGCTGCGCGACCGCTCCGACGCGCATCTGGCGAAGACAGGTGTTCGGCCGAAGGTGCTTTTGCTGCCGCTTGGTCCACTCGCGGAACACAACATTCGCACGACGTTCGCCACCAACCTGCTCGCGTCGGGCGGCATCGAGGCCGTGAACCCGGGCGCCGTCGATGCCGGACGGGTGGCCGACGCCGTTTCGGCGGCCGACGGGCTCGGCGTCGCGGTGATCTGCGGGACCGACGCCCGATACGGGACCGAATCGGCGGATGTGGTCGAGGCCGCCCGCAAGGCCGGGGTATCGCGGGTTCTGCTTGCCGGGCCTGAAAAGGCGGTCGCTGAGGCCGATTCCAAGCCAGACGACTATCTGACCGCCAAGATCGACGCGGTCGACGCACTGTCGGACCTGCTCAATCGATTGGGGGCATGACGATGACCGCCACCACAGGAATCGGCAGCTTCGCCGACGTCCCCCTGCGCAGCGAGCGGGCCACCGCCCCCGCCACCGAGGCAACCGTCGCCGCGCACGTCGGTGCCGCCGCGGACGCACACGGGTACACACCCGAGCAGCTCCAGTGGCCGACGCCGGAGGGCATCGACGTCAAGCCGGTCTACATCGCTGCCGACCGCGAGGCCGCCGTTGCGGCGGGCTATCCACTGGACACGTTCCCAGGTGCGCCGCCGTATCTGCGTGGCCCGTACCCGACGATGTATGTCAATCAGCCGTGGACCATCCGGCAGTACGCCGGCTTCTCCACGGCCGCGGAGTCCAACGCGTTCTATCGACGCAACCTGGCTGCGGGCCAGAAGGGCTTGTCGGTGGCATTCGACCTCGCCACCCACCGCGGCTACGACTCTGACCATCCCCGTGTCGCAGGTGACGTCGGAATGGCAGGCGTGGCAATCGATTCCATCCTGGACATGCGCCAACTGTTTGACGGTATCGACCTGTCAACGGTCTCGGTTTCGATGACGATGAACGGCGCGGTGCTGCCGATCCTCGCATTGTATGTAGTGGCCGCGGAGGAACAGGGTGTGTCGCCCGAGAAGCTGGCCGGGACCATCCAGAACGACATCCTCAAAGAGTTCATGGTCCGCAACACCTACATCTACCCGCCGAAGCCGTCGATGCGGATCATCTCCGACATCTTCGGCTACACCAGCGTGCGGATGCCGAAGTTCAACTCGATCTCCATCTCCGGCTATCACATCCAAGAGGCCGGTGCGACAGCGGATTTGGAGCTGGCCTACACGCTTGCCGACGGTGTCGAGTACATCAAGGCGGGTCTCGACGCGGGCCTTTCCATCGACAAGTTCGCGCCGCGGCTGTCCTTCTTCTGGGGCATCGGGATGAACTTCTTCATGGAGGTCGCCAAGCTACGGGCCGGGCGGCTGCTGTGGAGCGAGCTGGTCGCGCGGTTCGATCCTAAGGATGCGAAATCGCTTTCCCTGCGCACGCATTCGCAGACCTCCGGATGGTCGCTGACCGCGCAGGACCCGTTCAACAACGTCGCCCGCACGTGCATCGAGGCGATGGCCGCCACCCAGGGGCACACCCAGTCGCTGCACACCAATGCACTCGACGAGGCGCTGGCGCTGCCCACCGACTTCTCGGCACGGATCGCGCGCAACACCCAGCTGCTGCTGCAGCAGGAGTCCGGCACCACAAGACCGATCGACCCGTGGGGCGGCTCCTATTACGTGGAGTGGCTCACCCACCAGCTTGCCGAGCGGGTCCGCGCCCACATCCGCGAGGTCGACGAGCACGGTGGCATGGCGCAGGCCATCGACGACGGGATCCCGAAGCTGCGCATCGAGGAGGCGGCGGCTCGCACCCAGGCCCGCATCGACTCCGGCCAGCAGCCTGTGATCGGCATCAACAAATACCAGGTCGACGAGGATCACGAGATCGAGGTGCTCAAGGTCGAAAACAGCCGGGTGCGCGCCGAGCAGATCGCCAAGCTGGAGAAGCTGCGCGCCGGGCGGGACAAGTCCGCCGTTGACGCTGCGCTGGCCGACCTGACCACGGCGGCCGAAGGAGGCGAGGGCAATCTGCTCGAGCTCGCCATCAACGCCGCGAGGGCGAACGCCACCGTCGGCGAGATCTCCGATGCGCTGGAGCGAGTCTGGGGACGCCATCAGGCCGAGATCCGTACCATCGCCGGGGTCTACCGCGACGAAGTCGGAAAGGTCAGCAACATCGCAAGCGCCACCGAGCTAGTCGAGAAGTTCGCCGAGGCCGACGGTCGCAGGCCGCGCATCCTGGTCGCCAAGATGGGCCAGGATGGTCACGACCGTGGGCAGAAGGTGATCGCGACCGCGTTCGCCGACATCGGATTCGACGTCGACGTCGGCTCGCTGTTCTCCACTCCCGAGGAGGTGGCGCGGCAGGCGGCCGACAACGACGTGCACGTCGTCGGGGTGTCCTCGCTGGCCGCCGGTCACCTGACGCTCGTTCCTGCGCTGCGCGACGCGCTCGCTGAGGTCGGGCGGCCGGACATCATGGTCGTGGTCGGCGGGGTGATCCCGCCCGGTGACTTCGACGAGTTATACGCGGCAGGCGCAACCGCGATCTTCCCGCCCGGCACGGTGATCGCCGACGCCGCGATCGGCTTGCTGCACAAGCTGGCCGAGCGCTCGGGTTACGACCTCGGCTAGATGGTCCCGGCGGGGCTGGAGCGAAGCGACCGGGGGGATATGACGCAGCAGCAGATCGACGACCTCGCCGCCGCGATCAAGAACCGTGATCGTGCGGCATTGCCGCGGGCGATCACGCTCGTCGAGTCGACAAGGGCTGATCACCGCGAGCAGGCACAGCGGCTGCTGATGGAGTTGATGCCGGAGGCGGGCTCGGCAATGCACGTGGGCATCACCGGTGTCCCCGGCGTCGGCAAGTCGACGACGATCGAGGCTCTCGGAATGCACCTCATCGAGCAGGGCCACCGGGTTGCGGTGCTGGCCGTCGACCCGTCGTCCACGCGTACCGGCGGATCGATCCTGGGTGACAAGACCCGGATGGCGAAGCTGGCCGTTCATCCCGAGGCCTACATCCGGCCGTCGCCGACCTCGGGCACGCTCGGCGGCGTCGCCAGGGCCACCCGGGAAACCATCGTGCTGCTCGAGGCGGCCGGCTTCGACGTGATCCTGGTGGAGACCGTCGGTGTCGGGCAGTCCGAGGTGACGGTCGCCAACATGGTCGACACGTTCGTCTTCCTGACCCTCGCCCGTACCGGCGACCAGCTGCAGGGCATCAAGAAGGGTGTGCTAGAGCTCGCCGACATCGTCGTGGTGAACAAAGCCGACGGTGCGCACGCCACCGAGGCCAAGGCGGCCGCCCGCGAACTGTCAGGCGCGATCCGGCTGATCTATCCCCGCGAAACACTCTGGCGCCCACCGGTTCTGACGATGAGCGCGTTGCAGGGCACGGGCCTGACCGAGCTGTGGGACACCGTGCTCAAACACCGTCAGGTGCTCACCGACGCGGGGGAGTTCGAAGCCAGGCGCAACTCCCAGCAGGTGGACTGGACCTGGTCGATGGTCCGCGACACCGTGCTCGACCGGGTGCTCAACAATCCCGCGGTGCGCAAGATCCGCGTCGAGGTGGAGCGCCAGGTACGCGACGGCGAGCTGACCCCCGCGCTGGCGGCACAGCAGATTCTCGACGCGGCCGGAGATCGGGAACGACCCCGCGACAAGCAGTGAACTGGCGCACCCGAAACAGGAGAACTTGCGCTCGCCTCGGATTCAAACGGCCGAATTGGTAGGGATATACCCGATTCGTCGCCGAGTCACGGCTAGCTAGCGTCCGAAATGTAGGTCGAACACTCGACGAAATGAGGCCGCTGGTGTTAAGAATTTCAGTTTCAAAGAGATCCGGGGTGTCCGTTGCTTCGGCGGCGATCTGCGCAGCAGGGTCGCTCATGGCTGCAACGCCGGCGCAGGCCGACCCGGCTTGCCAGAACTACGAATTCCCGGGTGCGGAACTTGTCATATTTCAGAGCGATAGCTGGGGAGTTAAGATCCCTACAACCGGACAACGGATGACGGGCAGGTTGTACGCCACTGATCGTGGTGCTGAATCAAACAATTTCGCGCATTACGGCTCCCCGTCCGGAGGCATCAACGGGACCATTATCGACTTCACGGTGGCCTGGGACGACGGTCACAGATCTCACTACTTCGGGTCGGTCATGGGTGACGGCCATGGCGCTGGCGAGCGCGATGACGTGCGAACCGTGGGGGCCGGCCCCGACAACACGACCTGGCATACAGAGCAGCCGTTGAAGTGCATACCGGCACCGGCCGCGGCTCCCGCTCAACCGGCGCCGATGCCGGCCGACCCGCCCCCGGCGGCGCCCCAGCCTGCAAAGGCAACGGCAACCGTCATCGAGGGTACGGATGTCTACGACGCCCCCGACGGGGACGGTAACGAGGTCGGGGTGTTCCTGGCAACAGGTCGCGGGCTAGAGATTGTCGACCCCGGTTGCCGCGACGACTGGTGCCATCTCGCCGTCGCGGAAGCACCCGGCGGCGTCGGCTGGGTCTACCAGCCCCATCTGCAGATGGCGGGCTAGATCAGATTGCTGTCCGGTGCAGCCCCGGCACCTCTGACATGCGATGTAACAACGGATCGGTAACGGCCGGATTATTTGCCGGGGTTGCAGGTAAATTAGATACATTGTGAAGCACTCTGACAGCGGGGAGCGCAGCGCGGCGCTCCCACACGGTGTTCAAGGCGCAGCCGACCCGCACTTCGCCTGTGCGGTGCGGGCATTCAGCAAAATGTTTCCCGGCCCCCGCTTCGGGGGAGGGGCACTTTCGGTCTTCCTTGACGGCGAGCCCGTCGTCGACGTGTGGACGGGGTGGTCCGACCGCCGCGGCACCACGCACTGGTCGGCCGACACCGGTGCGATGGTCTTCTCGGCCACGAAGGGGATGGCCTCAACGGTCATCCACCGGCTCGCCGACCGTGGCCTGATCGACTACGAAGCCCCGGTCGCCGAGTACTGGCCCGAGTTCGGCGCCAACGGCAAGGCGGCCATCACCGTCCGCGAGGTAATGCGGCACCGGGCCGGGCTGTCGCAGCTCAACGGCGCCAGCAGGGCCGACCTGATGGACCACGTCAAGATGGAGGAGCGGCTCGCGGCCGCCTCGGTGAACCGGGTGCTCTACGGCAAGGGCGCCTACCACGCGTTGACGTACGGCTGGCTGATGTCGGGGCTGGCCCGAGCGGTCACCGGCAAGGGGATGCGCCGGCTGATCCGCGAGGAGCTGGCCGAGCCGCTCAACACCGAGGGTCTGCACCTGGGTCGCCCTCCCGTCGATGCGCCGACGAAGCCCGCCCAGATCATCATCCCGCAGGGCGCACTGAAGAACGCGGTGCTCGGCCACGTCGTACCGAAGCTCGCCGCGCTGCAATGGTCCGGCGGCCTTGGTGCGCTCTACTTCCCCGAGATGTTCTCGGTTGTGCAGGGCGATATCCCGTTCCTCGACGGTGAGATTCCCGCCGCCAACGGGACGGCCACCGCGCGCGGCCTTGCGAAGATGTACGCACCGCTGGCATGTGGGGGCAGGGTGGACGGGCGGCAGTTCCTGTCCCCGGAACTGACGGCGGGTCTGATCGGCAGGCCCAACCGCCGGCCCGACCGAAACATCGTGTTTCCCATGGCATTCCATCTCGGCTACCACTCGATCCCGCTAGGCGGCCTGATGCCGGGCTTCGGCCATGCGGGCCTTGGCGGCTCGCTCGGCTGGGCCGACCCGAGCACTGGAATGTCCTTCGGCTTCGTGCACAACCGGCTGCTGACCCCGTTCGTGGTCACCGACCAGGCGGGCTTCGTCGCCACGGCCGCGTTGATCCGCAGGGGCGCCGCAGCGGCACGCAAGCGCGGATACCGGCCGGTGGCGGCATTCGGCGCACCGTTCGTCCCCGAGACTCAACCCGTCGCGCTGTAGGGACTACGCGTCACGACGCCCCTCGTTCGAGTTCCTCCGCCTCCTCGACCGCGGCGAGCGGAGATTGCCGAAGCGCGAGCTTCTGTTGGTTTTGCAGCATGTCCATCGCCAATCGGGCGTAGATCATCTGGCTGGTGATCGCCATCTGACCACGGCTGTGGCCGAGGAACGTGATGAACCAGGTGATGAGTGTGGTGAACCGGTTCTTGAAGCCGACCAGATACACGAGATGCAGTACCAACCAGGCGAGCCACGCGATGAAGCCGCCGAATTCGAGCTTGCCGACCTGGGCGACCGCGCTGAACCGCGAAATCGTCGCCATGCTGCCCTTGTCGAAGTACTTGAACGGCGCGCGGTTGGCCGGGTCGGCGTGGCCGGCGAGCTCACGCTTGATCAGCTTGGTCACGTACTTGGCGCCCTGGATCGCGCCCTGCGCCATGCCCGGTACGCCCTGGACCGACATCAGGTCGCCGACGACGAAGACGTTCGGATGGCCCTTCACCGACAGATCCGGCTCCATGATGACCCGGCCCGCGCGGTCGGTCTCGGTGCCGTCGGACTGCTCGGCGATCATCTTGCCCAGCGGGCTGGCCTGGACACCGGCCGACCACACCTTGCAGGCACATTCGATCCGGCGCTCGGCGCCGTCCTTGTCCTTTACCGTGACGCCCTGATAGTCCACGTTCGTCACCAGCGCGTTGAGCTGGACCTCGACGCCCATCTTCTCCAGCCGCCGCTGCGCCTTCAGCCCCAGTTTCTCGCCCATCGGCGGCAGCACCGCGCCCGCTCCCTCGAGCAGAATCACTCGGCATTCGTTTGGCTTGATGGTCCGAAACGCCCCGGCCAGCGTGCGATCGGCGAGTTCGGCGATCTGGCCTGCCAGCTCGACACCTGTCGGTCCCGCGCCGACCACCACGAAAGTCAGCCTGCGTTCACGCTCAGCGTGATCGGTGGTGACCTCCGCTGCCTCGAAGGCCCCGAGTATCCGGCCGCGCAGTTCCAGCGCGTCGTCGATCGTCTTCATGCCAGGGGCGAACGTCGCGAACTGGTCGTTGCCGAAGTAGGACTGCTGTGCGCCCGCCGCCACGATGAGGCTGTCGAAATGCGACACCGTCGTCATCGTCATCAACTTGGAGGTGACGGTCTTGGCTTTCAGATCGATCGCTTCGACCTCACCGAGGAGCACTTGCACGTTCTTCTGCTTGCGCAGCACCAGGCGCGTGGTCGGCGCGATCTCGCCTTCGGACAGAATCCCCGTCGCCACCTGGTAGAGCAGCGGCTGGAACAGGTGAGTGGTGGTCCTCGAGATCAAGGTGACGTCGACGTCGGCTCCTTTAAGGGCCCTGGCCGCAGTCAACCCTCCGAACCCGGACCCGATGATCACGACGCGGTGGCGCCCGGTGGTCTCCGATGGCGCTGTCTGTTCCGCTCCTCGCGAGCTCGGTGTCAGTGTCATCGCGTTCCTCCCCAATTCGGCGGCGAGGCAACGATAACCCGAGGAGCCAGGTCAGACCCTGGTGAACCACCTCGTCTTGATCCGCCACGAATGGGCGGACGCCAGCGCGAACCCGGCGCCGCACAGGCACGCAAACACCCACACCGGCGTGCTCCCTACCGCCGTCTGCAGGTCCGGCAAGTAAGCGGTGGTGATGCGAACGGCACACGCCAGGATGCCGAAGACCGAAGACGCCAGATAGAAGTTGGCGATGCGTCTTGACCGCGGGTCTCGGCGCAGCACGAGGGTGGCCCTGATGCCGTACCCCAGCAGATAGATCAGGGTGCCGCAAAGAAGAAGCCAGTACAGGTTCAGCCAGAAGTCGGTCGGAACCGTGAAGAAATCGGGTGCATAGATCCGCGCCCCGTTACCGACGGAGAATGTCACGAGCAGCAGTGGGATGCACAGTGTGGCGGGCCGCTCCACGTATTGCTTGAACGTCTTCTGCATGGCGTCGTCGTCGGCCAGCCTGCCGAGAGTGTTGTAGATGAGGGCCGACGCCGCAACGATGTAGCAGTCGTGGCCGAGGTAATCCTCGAGGTTCCACTTGCCGGTGAGGGCGTGCAGCCAGTGCCCGACGGTTTCAGAAGCCAGCGGGGACATCAAGAGCACGGCCACACCCTGCAGGGCGATGTTGAGGGTGGCGGCGACCTCCCACCGGCACGTCCATGTGACCCGTCGGATCCACAGGCTCCACCCGATGCACGCGATCGTGATCGCTAGGAGTGTTGCGAGGGCCATCCTACTTGCCTTTGCGCTGAGGTCGGTTCAGCAAATTCTACAGCGGTGGGGCGTCCTGCCGAGGCTTCATTTCAGACAGCTTCAGCGGGCGGACTCGTCGCGTCTCAACGGTTGCCAGTGCCACGTTGGCGTTCTCGAAGTAGCTCGCCACCTCCTGGTGGCTCATCAACCCGAATCGAACCTGGAGGTCAGGGTAGCTAAGAGCGAACCGATCGGCCACGAGGCGTAGTTCCTCGGCGTCTGGATAGCCATCTTCCTTGATCCGCCGGTAGTACGTGCTGCTAGAAACCCCGAGCGCGTCGTAGATGTTCTTGGCGTCGACTTCCCCGTCAAGAAGGTAGTCGAGCAGGGCCTTCAATTGCCGACCGTTCTCATCTGTACGTGGCACCGCATTACTTTAACCCGTTTCTCCCGCAAATGGGCAGTGGCAATCGAATGCCGGAAGCGGTTGCTGTTATTGACGGCGGTGTCACACTTTTGGGAGAGGTCTCCCATTTTTGGGACATCGCACGTACTGTTAGCTCCATGTTGATTGCAGAATTTGCCAGCAGCCCTTTCCGAATCGCCGACCACGTAACTGTTGATGCTCCGCAAGCCGCCGACCTCACGAAAATCTCCGCGACACTGGACAGCACGCTGACCGCTGAACTCGACGGCGCGCAGTGGTCTCTTGGCCTGGCCGGCGAGGAAATCCTCCTCGCGGCTCTCGGTCTAGCGATCGCCCGCACGATCGGCGAAGGTGTCGTTCCCGTTGACGTCGCGGGCCACAGCGGGTCCATTCCCCTTTCGTGCACGTCCGCCGGCCTGGCCACGGCCACGGAGGCGCTGGGCGCCGTGCACCGCAGCCTTTCTGCGGGTTCGACCGCACCCAAGCTCGCCGCACAGCCGGCGTCCGAAATCTTCTTCTCCTATCTCGGCACCGAGCCGGGGCTGCGCCATCCGTTGGAGCTCCGGGCGTATCGGGCCGACGGCCTGGTGCAGCTCGATTGGTGGTATGACACCCGCAGCTTCGACTCCTACACCGTCGAAGAACTCAGCGAGCAGCTGCCGCTCGCTCTGATCGAGCTGACGTCGGAGGCCATGCCGCAATCGCATACCCCGATGGCTGTCGGTCACTGAGCCGCTAGAATTACCTATCGGCGCTGATCCGGCCATCACCGGGGAGCCTTCGGAAGAACAGCTCAGGCCCAAGAGTCTGGCCAAGTAGACCCGAACGGGTTGGCCCGTCACAGCCACAAGTCGAGCGGCGCACTCACGTGCGCAAGCGGGGTGGTACCGCGGCGTTCGCGCACCGGCGCGGCGTCGTCCCCGTGCCATGAACGACGTTTTGGCATGGAGACGACGTAAGACCGTGACGACCTATCCGAAGCCGGCTGCCGGCGCGCCGAACTTCCCGGCGCTCGAATCCGACGTGCTGGACTACTGGGACAGCGACGACACCTTCCTGGCGAGCGTCTCGCGCCGCGACGGCGCACCGGAGTACGTGTTCTATGACGGACCTCCGTTCGCCAACGGCCTCCCGCACTACGGCCACCTGCTCACCGGCTACGTCAAGGACATCGTGCCGCGGTACCGCACCATGCGCGGGTACAAGGTCGAGCGCCGCTTCGGTTGGGACACCCACGGACTGCCCGCGGAGCTGGAAGTGCAGCGCCAGCTCGGCATCACCGACAAATCGCAGATCGACGAGATGGGCATCGAGAAGTTCAACGATGCCTGCCGCGCGTCGGTGCTGAAGTACACCCGGGAGTGGCGCGCCTACGTGACGCGCCAGGCGCGCTGGGTGGACTTCGACAACGACTACAAGACCCTGGATCTGACGTTCATGGAGTCGGTGATCTGGGCCTTCAAACAGTTGTGGGACAAGGGCCTTGCCTACGAAGGCTATCGAGTGTTGCCGTACTGCTGGAATGACGAGACGCCGTTGTCCAGCCACGAACTGCGGATGGACGACGACGTCTACCAAAGTCGCCAGGACCCGGCCATCACGGTCGGCTTCCGGATCACCGAAGGACCGCTGCGAGACGCGTACCTGTTGGTGTGGACGACGACACCGTGGACCCTGCCCTCCAACCAGGCAGTGGCGGTCAATCGCGACGTCGACTACGTGCTCGTGCAGGCGGCGGATCGCCGCTATGTGCTGGCCAAGGCGCGACTTGCCGCATACGCAAGGGAGCTCGGGGAGGAACCCGAGATCCTGGCCACCTACAAAGGCGACGAGCTTCTTGGCACGCACTATCTGCCGCCGTTCGCGTATTTCATGGACGCGCCAAACAGTTTTCAGGTGCTGTCCGGTGAACACGTCACCACCGAGGACGGCACCGGCATCGTGCACATGTCTCCGGCATACGGCGAAGCGGACATGGCGACGGTAGCGCCGGCCGGCATCGTCGCCGTCACGCCGGTGGACGCCAAGGGCCGGTTCGACGCGACCGTGCCCGACTACGTCGGCCAGCACGTATTCGACGCCAACCCGCAGATCATCCGCGATCTGAAGAATCAGAGCGGCCCGGCCGCGCAGAACGCGCCCGTGCTGTTGCGGCACGAGACCTACGAACACTCCTACCCGCACTGCTGGCGGTGCCGGAATCCGTTGATCTACCGCGCGGTTTCGTCGTGGTTCGTCAAGGTCACCGAGTTCCGGGACCGCATGGTCGAACTCAACCAGCAGATCACCTGGTACCCCGAGCATGTGAAGGACGGACAGTTCGGCAAGTGGCTGTCCAACGCCCGCGACTGGTCGATCTCCCGAAACCGTTACTGGGGCAGCCCGATCCCGGTGTGGACCTCCGACGACCCGGCTCATCCGCGCATCGACGTCTACGGCAGTCTCGACGAGCTGGAGCGCGACTTCGGCGTCCGACCGGACAACCTGCACAGGCCCTACATCGACGAGCTGACGCGGCCCAACCCCGACGATCCGACCGGCAAGTCCACGATGCGCAGAATTCCTGACGTGTTCGACGTCTGGTTCGACTCCGGATCGATGCCCTACGCACAGGTGCACTACCCGTTCGAGAACGCCGACTGGTTCGACTCGCACTTCCCGGCGGACTTCATCGTGGAGTACATCGGCCAGACCCGCGGCTGGTTCTACATGATGCACGTGCTAGCCACCGCGCTGTTCGATCGCCCGGCATTCAAAACCTGTGTGTCGCACGGCATCGTGCTAGGCAATGACGGTCAGAAGATGAGCAAGTCGTTGCGTAACTATCCCGATGTCACCGAGGTTTTCGACCGGGACGGCTCGGATGCGATGCGGTGGTTTCTGATGGCGTCGCCCATCCTTCGCGGCGGCAACCTGATCGTCACCGAACAGGGCATCCGCGAGGGTGTTCGGCAGGTGCAGCTGCCGATCTGGAACGCCTACACCTTCCTTTCGCTCTACGCGCCGAAGAAGGGCACCTGGCGGACGAACTCGACGCACGTCCTCGATCGCTACATCCTGGCCAAGCTCGCGCAGCTGCGCGACGATCTGACCGCGTCGATGGACGCGTGTGATATCTCCGGAGCCTGCGACGAGCTGAGGCAGTTCACCGAAGCGTTGACGAATTGGTATGTGCGGCGGTCTCGTTCGCGGTTCTGGGAAGAGGATCCCGACGCGATCGACACGCTGCACACCGTGTTGGAGGTGGCCGGCCGGCTGGCCGCTCCGCTGCTCCCGTTGACCACCGAAGTGATCTGGCGGGGTATCACCGGCGAGCGTTCCGTGCACCTCACCGACTGGCCGGAGTCGGGTGACCTACCGCACGACGCCGACCTGGTGGCAGCCATGGACCAGGTGCGTGAGGTGGCGTCGGCGGCATCGTCGCTGCGCAAGGCGAAGAAGCTGCGAGTGCGGCTGCCGCTTCTGAGACTGACTGTCGCCGTGGAGGCCCCGCAGCGCCTCGAGCCGTTCAAGGATCTGCTCGCCGACGAACTCAACGTCAAGGACGTGGAGCTCACCGACGACATCGCGAGCTACGGGCGTTTCGAGCTCACGGTCAACGCGCGCGAAGCGGGCCCGCGTATCGGCAAGGACGTGCAGGCGGCGATCAAGGCGGTGAAGGCAGGTGAAGGTGTCGTCAACCCGGACGGCACGCTGACCGCGGGCCCGGCCGTGTTGCTGCCAGAGGAATTCAGCTCGAGGCTGGTGGCCGCCGACCCCGAGTTCACCGCGGCTCTGCCAGAGGGATCGGGCCTGGTGGTGCTCGACGGCACCGTCACGCCGGAACTGGAAGCCGAGGGCTGGGCCAAGGACCGCATCCGGGAACTCCAGGAGCTGCGCAGGACGACGGGTCTGGATGTGTCCGACCGTATTTCGGTGGTGATGGCGGTGCCCGCGGAACGCGCGGATTGGGCGCGCACGCACGCAGACATGATCGCGCGGGAGATCCTGGCGACCACGTTCGAGTTCGGCGAGCCCGCCGACGGCAGCGACATCGGTGACGGGGTGCGGGTGGCGATCGCCAAGGTCTAGCGGCGCAGCACCGCGGCGACGACCTTCGCGAAGTCGGACAGCACGTCGCGGATGAAACGAGTGCGCCGGTAGCCGATCGCGTCGAGCAGCGGACCGTGGTCGAAGGCCACCACGACGGTGGCGCCGACCGCGGTCAGCCACCAGAACGCGAAGGCCAGCGCGCGTGCCCCGGCGCGCGATCCGGCGAAGCCTGCGCGCAACCGGTCAACCTGGAACCGCACGTGTGGGTGCTCGTCGGCCACGATGCGGGCGGCCACCGCCCGTACGACGCGGTCGGGCCCCGCGTTGGCCAGCCCACCGTAATAGGACAGCGCTACCACTTCGGCGACGGTCAACACCATCAACTCGGTCCGCAGCCCCATCAGCCTGCGCAACCGCACGAAGACCGCGTCCGACCAGTGTCTGCGCATGGGCTGCCCATCGAGGTAGCCCAGCAGTCGCAGCAGCAACGCGGCGTGCTGCTGCTCCTCTGCCACGAAGAGTTCCGCGGCGCGCAGATATTCGAGATCACCCGCTCGCGCGGCCTTTCGCAGCAGCTGTTCGCCGTCACCGCTCTCGCCGAGCTGGAACCGCCGCACCGATTCGATCAGCGGGTTCCGCACCGAATCGGGGATATCGCTGCGGTCCGCGAACGGGATGGCCGCATCGGCCTTCGCGTGCGCGTGCTCGTTCTGCTCAAAATGTTGCACCCAGGAACCGAAGATGCCGGCGTCGCCGCGCACGCGAGGAGCAGAAAGATCGTCGGCCTGTTGCGTCATGGTCGCCAGGCTAGCGCCCTAGCATCGGCAGACGTGGCCGCGCGCTGGGTGCTTCACCTCGACATGGACGCGTTCTTCGCGTCGGTCGAGCAGCTGACCCGCCCCACGCTGCGTGGACGCCCGGTGCTCGTCGGTGGGCTGGGCGGACGCGGCGTGGTCGCCGGCGCCAGCTACGAGTCCAGGGTGTACGGCGCCAGGTCGGCGATGCCGATGCATCAGGCCCGCCGCATGGTCGGCGCCACCGCCGTGGTGTTGCCGCCCCGTGGCATCGTCTACGGCGTGGCCAGCCGCCGCGTGCTGGACACGGTCCGTGCCGCGGTGCCGGTCCTCGAGCAGCTGTCCTTCGACGAGGCGTTCGGCGAGCCCGCCGAACTCGCGGGCGCGACCGCGGCGGACGTGGAGGCGTTCTGCGAGGCGCTTCGGGCCAGGATCCGCGAGGTGACCGGGCTGGTCGCGTCTGTGGGAGCCGGATCAGGCAAGCAGATCGCCAAGATCGCGTCGGGGCTGGCCAAACCCGACGGCATCCGGGTGGTCCGCCACGACGAGGAGCGCGTGCTGCTGGACGGTCTGCCCGTTCGACGGCTCTGGGGGATAGGGCCGGTCGCCGAGGAGAAGCTGCACAGGCTCGGCATCGACACCATCGGCGCATTGGCCGCGCTGTCGGACTCCGAAGCCGCCAACATCCTCGGCGGCACCGTGGGGCCCGCGCTGCACCGGCTCGCCATGGGAATCGACGATCGCCCCGTCGCCGAGAATGGGCCCGCCAAACAGATCAGCGCCGAATCCACGTTTCCCGAAGACCTGACCAGCCTCGACCAGCTGCGCGAGGCCGCGGGTTCGATCGGGGACCATGCGCACACCCGCCTGGTGAAGGACGGTCGCGGAGCGCGCACCGTGACGGTGAAGCTGAAGAAGTCCGACATGAGCATCCTGAGCCGTTCCGCAACGCTGCCGTACGCGACCACAGACGCCGCGACGCTGATCGCGATTGCCCGCAGGCTATTGCTGGACCCGCTCGAGATCGGCCCCATTCGCCTTGTCGGCGTTGGCTTTTCGGGTTTGTCGGAAGTGCGGCAGGAGTCGTTGTTTCCAGACCTCGAGTTGATGGCCGAGGAAATGTCGGACACCGGATTGCCGCAGACACTCAGCCAGGCCGCCGAGCGAGCCCCCGCGTGGCGGATCGGCGACGACGTCGTTCACACCAGCTACGGGCACGGCTGGTTGCAGGGCGCAGGCCACGGGGTGATGACGGTGCGTTTCGAAACTCGCAGCACCGGCCCAGGGCCGGTCCGCACGTTCGGCGACGACACCCCGGATATCCAACGGGCCAACCCGGTCGACAGCCTTGACTGGCCCGACTACGTCGACGCACTTGCCGCGGAGTCAGCCCCAGCGGGCGACGACGTCGTCGACGGCCGAGCCGCCCGCCAAGGCGGCGATCAGTAGCACCCTCGTCTGTGGGGGCCGCAGCCGCGGCACCATCACCGCACCCGCGTCGACCAGCGCACGCCCGGGCCCGTAGCCGGCGCCGACCTTACCGCCGGGCACTCTCGTCGACACCGCAACCGCCACCCCGTCGCGGCAGTGTCGTCGCACCGCATCGATCACCGGGGCGCCCGCGTTGCCCGAGCCGAGAGCCTCGAGGACGAGCCCTTTGGCGCCCGCGGCGGCGCACGCGTCCATCGCCATCCCGTCGGCGCCCGGGTACACCGCGAGGATGTCCACCCGGGGTGCGTCCGCGCTCGCCAGCTCGCCGAGGAACGGCCGCTCCTTGGCGGTCCCCGGCTCGAAACGGCCGTCGGCAACCGCGCCGACCGCAATGCCTGCGAAACCGGCGAGATCAGACGTCGCGACCTTGTGCAGGCCGAGCGGCTGCCAGACCGCCCCGGCGAAACTCACCAGCACGCCGAGCCCGTCGGCCTGCGGGCTGGCCGCCACCGTCAGCGCGTCACGCAGATTCCGCGGACCGTCCGCATCCGGCGCATCGGCGCTGCGCTGCGCGCCGGTGATCACCACGGGTGTGGTGCCGTCGTAGGTCAGCTCCAGCCACAACGCCGATTCCTCCATCGTGTCGGTGCCGTGGGTGATGACCACGCCATCGACATCGGATCGCTGCGCGACCGCGGCGACCGCCGTGCGCATCGAGTCCCAGTCGGCGGGCGTCAGCTGCGAGCTGTCCACCGACATCAGGTCCACGACGTCGACGTCGAGCCCGGAAACCAGCTCTGCGCCGCTGGTCGTCGGCCGCCTCACGCCGTCAGCATCGGCGCGGCTGGCGATCGTGCCGCCGGTGGTGATCACAACGAGGCGGCTCACACCCCCATCATTGCAAAAACACGCTTGGGGAATGATGGGGGAGTGACTGATGAATCGGACCGGGAGGCCGAGCCGAAGCCGCGACGCCGGATCCGCCTGCTGGTGAGCGTGGCGGCCGTCATCCTGCTGCTCGACATCGTCACGAAAGTCCTCGCCGTCAAGCTGCTCACGCCGGGTCAGCCGGTCTCGATCATCGGCGACACCGTGACCTGGACGCTGGTGCGCAACTCCGGCGCCGCGTTCTCGATGGCGACCGGTTACACCTGGGTGCTGACCCTGATCGCCAGCGGTGTGGTGGTTGGCATCATCTGGATGGGCAGGCGGCTGGTGTCACCGTGGTGGGCAATCGGCCTCGGCATGATCCTCGGCGGTGCGACGGGCAACCTGGTCGACAGGTTCTTCCGCTCGCCGGGACCACTGCGGGGTCATGTCGTCGACTTCCTGTCCATCGGCTGGTGGCCGGTGTTCAACGTGGCCGATCCGTCGGTGGTGGGCGGGGCGATCCTCCTTGTTGTGCTGTCGCTGTTCGGATTCGACTTCGACACCGTCGGCAGGCACAAGCCGGACGACGAAGGGCAGGGTACGTCGGAGGAAACGGAGTCCGTCGTCCGGCGTGAGGCCGAACCCTCCTGATGGACACCCGCTCGATGCCCGTGCCCGAAGGACTGGCGGGCATGCGCGTGGACGCCGGGCTGGCGAGGCTGCTCGGCCTGTCCCGCACCGCCGCCGCGACCCTGGCCGAGGAGGGCGGGGTCGACCTCGACGGGACCCCGGTCGGCAAGTCCGACCGGCTGACGCCGGGTGCCTGGCTGGAGGTGCGACTGCCCGAAGCGCCTGCGGCGCCGGAGAACACACCAGTCGACATCGAGGGCATGACGATTCTGTACTCCGATGACGACATCGTCGCGGTCGACAAACCAGCCGGTGTGGCCGCCCACGCCACCGTCGGCTGGCACGGGCCCAGTGTGCTCGGCGGGCTGGCGGCCGCGGGGTTTCGGATCACCACCTCGGGCATCCACGAGCGGCAGGGCATCGTGCATCGCCTCGACGTCGGCACCTCGGGTGTGATGGTCGTCGCGCTCTCTGAACGCGCATACACCCTGCTCAAGCGGGCGTTCAAGCAGCGCACCGTCGAGAAGCGCTATCACGCACTGGTGCAAGGACATCCGGATCCATCAAGCGGCACCATCGACGCACCCATCGGACGACACCGCGGCCACGACTGGAAGTTCGCCGTAACCCAGGGTGGCAGGCAAAGCGTCACCCACTACGACACGCTGGAAGCACACCAGGCGGCCAGCCTGCTCGACATCGAACTGGAAACGGGCCGCACACACCAGATTCGAGTGCACTTCGCCGCGCTGCACCATCCATGCGCAGGTGACATCACCTACGGCGCCGATCCCGTGCTCGCGAAAAAGCTTGGCCTGGAACGGCAATGGCTACATGCACGATCGCTGGCCTTTGCGCATCCCGCCGACGGCCGCCGTATCGAGATCAGCAGCCCGTACCCCGCCGACCTGCAGCACGCCCTTGACGTACTGCGCAACCACGAACTGTGAGCGACGAGCGGCGGCGTTCGGGGCTGCTGTTCGGTGCAGGCGCTTACATCTGGTGGGGGCTGTGCCCGGGGTTCTTCCTTCTGTTGCTGCCTGCCACCGCCCCTGAGATACTCGCCCACCGCTTCGTGTGGAGCGCGGTCTTTCTGGTTGTGCTGCTCACCGTGGTGCGTCGGCTGGGTGACCTGCGAAGGCTCAGTGCACGCGCGTGGTTCCAGCTGCTTGCCGCGTCGGCGCTCATCGCCGTCAACTGGGGCACCTACATCTGGGCCGTCACCCACGGTCATGTCGTCGACGCCGCGCTCGGCTACTTCATCAACCCGCTCGTCACGGTGGCCCTCGGCGTGGTCATCTTTCGCGAGCGACTCAACCGGTGGCAGCTGCTGGCCCTTGTCCTCGCGGTCGCGGCCGTCGCGATGTTGACTGCCGAAGTGGGCGAGGTGCCTTACGTGGCGCTGATCCTGGCCGTCTCGTTCGGTCTCTACGGGCTGATCAAGAAGGTGGTCGACGCCGACCCGAGGGTTGGTGTGGCGGTCGAGACGCTCTGGGCGCTTCCCGTCGCGGTCGGCTACCTGATCTGGCTTCAACTCTCCGAGCAGGCGCACTTCGTCAACTACGGGGCTGGCCACGCCGCGTTGCTGCTGCTGGCCGGCCCGGTCACCGCGATTCCGCTACTGCTTTTCGCGGCGGCCGCCCAACGGCTCCCGATGGTGACGTTGGGCCTGCTGTTCTATCTCAACCCCGGCCTGCAGATGGCATGGGGTGTGCTGGTCGGGCACGAGCCGATGCCCGTCGGCCGATGGCTCGGTTTCGCGTTGATCTGGCTCGCGTTGGCGGTGTTCACCGGTGACGCCTTGGTTCGGGCTCGGCGCAACGCACAACAGCCACCGCGAACTTTCGAAGAAAGTGTGCGAATGCCGGGCCCTCGCTCCTCCTAGTCGGTGAACACCCCCAAGCACGGGCGGTGACCACCGAAAAGGAGAAGAAGATGGGGGCTCGCGATGTTTTGCGCGGACCGGTCGGTCGGATGTCGATTCGGCAGCGCCCGAGTCGTCATAGCGGTGTCAAGGTCACAATCGACGACGAGGAGGACAACATGCGTTACTGCCTGTTGATGCACTACCAGGAGGGCCACGAGGTCGGGCTCACCGAAGAGGACATGGCGCCCGCGATGGCCGCGTTCGGTGCTTACGCCGACGACCTGACGGCAGCCGGCGTGCTGATCACCACCGAGGTGCTCGACTCCGTGGTAACCACCACCACAGTGACCGCGCGCAACGGCGAACCGGAGATCCAGGACGGGCCGTTCGCCGACACGAAGGAGAAACTCGGCGGCATCTTCGTCATCGAGGTCGACAACCTCGACGAGGCCATCAAATGGGCCCAACGCAATCCTGCCAACGGTTGGGGTTCGGTCGAAATCCGTCCGGTGGCGCGGACATACGCCGCCGACCGCGGTTGGTACAACCCGTAACCGTCCAGCGGCGGGTAGCCGACCTGTTCCGTGATTCCTACGGTCGGCTGCTCGCGCTGCTGGCGGCACCCACCCGCGATATCGCCGCGGCCGAGGACGCGCTCGCCGATGCCCTCGAGCGGGCGGTTGACCGGTGGCCAACCGACGGGATCCCCGCCAATCCCGAGGCGTGGGTGCTCACCGTCGCCCGCAACCGGATGCGCGACGTATGGAAGTCGCACGCCTACCGGATGACAGATTCACTTTCTGAAAACCACTACAGCCCAACTGAAGTCGACGAGATGCCCGCGATACCCGACCGACGGCTGGAGCTGATGCTGGTCTGCGCTCATCCCGCCATCGCGGCGAATGTCCGCACGCCGCTGATGCTCGCTACGGTGCTCGGAGTCCAGGTGGCCGCCATCGCACAGGCCTTCGCCATCGAACCCGCCGCGATGGCGCAGCGCCTGGTTCGAGCCAAGAAGCGCATTCGCGATGCCGGCGTTCCGTTCCTGCTGCCCGAGCGCGAGGACCTCGCCGCACGGCTTCCTGCGGTGCTCGAGGCGGTCTATGGCGCATATGCGATCGACTGGCAGTTGACACCGCAGGCCGCACCGATCGAAACCCTGTCGGCCGAGGCGCTGCACCTGGCCATGGTGTTGACCGAACTGCTGCCCGACGAGCCGGAAGTGCTCGGGTTGGCCGCGTTGGTCTGCCTGTCCGAGGCCCGCAAGCCCGCCCGTCGCGATCTGGCGGGCCGGTTCGTCGCACTCGACGAGCAGGATGCGACGCGCTGGGATAGCGCGCTGATCGCTCGCGGGGAGGGTCTGCTGCGACGTGCCCACGGTTTCGGTCGGCCGGGCCGGTTCCAGTACGAGGCGGCGATTCAGTCAGCGCACTGCTCCCGGCCGACGGACCGGGAGTCGCTGCGCAAGCTGTATCGAGCCCTGGTGCGGGTGGCGCCCTCTCTGGGGGCGGCCGTCGCGCTTGCCGCGGTCGAGGGACAGATCGACGGCCCCGATGCGGGCTTGCGCGCGCTGGATGCCATTGCCGATCCGGCGGCCGGCCGGTTCCAGCCGACCTGGTCGACGCGCGCCCACCTGCTCGCTGAGGCGGGCCGAACCGAGGCCGCAGCCGACGCGTACCGGGTCGCCATCGGGCTGACGGTGGATCAGGGCGTCGCCGACTACCTGCGTGAACAGCTAACTTCGCTGTCACGTTAAGACACGCACTGCGACACGCCCGTACTCGTCGGTGCACGGTCATACACTGGCGTCCCTATGAACTCGGGTCCATCTCCTCTCCGCGCGAGCACTCATCGGTCGTCCTTCGTGCACCTGCACAACCACACCGAGTATTCGATGCTGGACGGTGCTGCAAAGATCGCTCCGATGCTGGCCGAGGCCCAGCGGCTGGAGATGCCGGCAATCGGCATGACCGACCACGGAAACATGTTCGGCGCCAGCGAGTTCTACAACTTGGCCACCGAGGCCGGGATCAAGCCGATCATCGGCGTGGAGGCCTACATCGCGCCCGGATCCCGCTTCGACACCCGCCGCATTCTCTGGGGTGACCCTGGCCAGAAGGGCGACGACGTATCGGGCAGCGGCTCCTACACCCATATGACGATGGTCGCGGAGAACGCAACGGGTGTGCGCAACCTGTTCAAGCTGTCGTCGCTCGCGTCGTTCGAAGGCCAGCTCGGCAAGTGGTCGAGGATGGACGCCGAGATCATCGCCGAGAACGCCGCGGGCATCATCGCCACCACCGGTTGCCCGTCGGGTGAGGTGCAGACCCGGCTCCGACTCGGCCACGATCGCGAGGCGCTGGAATCCGCGGCGAAATGGCGGGAGATCTTCGGACCCGACAACTACTTCCTCGAGCTGATGGACCACGGCCTGTCGATCGAGCGACGGGTCCGCGAGGGGCTGCTGGAGATCGGTCGCAAGCTCGACATTCCGCCCCTTGCCACCAACGACTGCCACTACGTGACCCGCGACGCTGCGCACAATCACGAGGCGCTGCTGTGCGTGCAGACCGGCAAGACGCTGTCGGACCCCAACCGGTTCAAGTTCGACGGCGACGGCTACTACCTGAAATCGGCGGCCGAGATGCGGTCCCTGTGGGACGACGACATTCCCGGCGCATGCGACTCGACGCTGCTCATCGCCGAACGCGTGCAGTCCTACGCCGACGTGTGGGCGCCGCGCGACCGCATGCCGGTCTTCCCGGTGCCCGACGGGCACGACCAGGCCTCGTGGCTGCGGCACGAGGTGGACGCGGGGCTCCGGCGACGGTTCCCCGCCGGTGTGCCCCCCGAGTACGTCGAACGGGCCGCGTTCGAGATCGAGGTCATCTGCGGCAAGGGGTATCCGTCGTATTTCCTGATCGTCGCCGACCTCGTCGGCTACGCACGGTCGGTGGACATCCGGGTGGGTCCAGGCCGCGGATCGGCGGCGGGCTCGCTGGTCGCCTACGCGCTGCGCATCACCGACATCGACCCGATCGAGCACGGGCTGCTGTTCGAGCGCTTCCTCAACCCGGAACGCGCATCGATGCCCGATATCGACATCGACTTCGACGACCGCCGCCGGGGTGAGATGGTGCGCTACGCCGCAGACAAGTGGGGCCAAGACCGGGTCGCCCAGGTCATCACCTTCGGTACCATCAAAACGAAAGCGGCACTGAAGGATTCGGCCCGGATCCACTACGGCCAGCCGGGGTTCGCGATCGCGGACCGCATCACAAAGGCGTTGCCGCCGCCCATCATGGCCAAAGACATCCCGTTGTCGGGCATCACCGATCCGGCGCACGCCCGTTACAAGGAAGCCGCCGAGATCCGCGGCCTGATCGACACCGATCCCGACGTGCGCACCATCTACGAAACCGCCCGCGGCCTCGAGGGCTTGATCCGTAACGCCGGCGTGCACGCGTGTGCGGTGATCATGAGTTCCGAGCCGCTGACAGAGGCGATCCCACTGTGGAAGCGGGCTCAGGACGGCGCCATCATCACCGGCTGGGACTATCCGTCGTGCGAGGCCATCGGCCTGTTGAAGATGGACTTCCTCGGGCTGCGGAACCTGACGATCATCGGCGACGCGCTGGAGAACATCAAGGCCAACAGGGGGATAGAGCTCGACCTCGAGTCGCTGCCGCTCGACGACGGCGCCACCTACGAATTGCTCGGCCGCGGAGACACTCTCGGAGTGTTCCAGCTCGACGGCGGTCCGATGCGTGACCTGCTGCGCCGCATGCAGCCCACAGGCTTCGAGGATGTCGTCGCCGTGATCGCACTGTACCGTCCCGGCCCGATGGGCATGAATGCCCACAATGACTACGCCGACCGCAAGAACGGCCGCCAGGCCATCCGGCCCATCCACCCGGAGCTTGCCGAGCCGCTCTCCGAGATCCTGGCCGAGACCTACGGCCTGATCGTGTACCAAGAGCAGATCATGCGCATCGCGCAGAAAGTGGCGGGCTACTCGCTCGCCCGAGCAGACATTCTGCGCAAGGCGATGGGAAAGAAGAAGCGCGAAGTGCTCGACAAGGAGTACGAGGGCTTCTCGGAAGGTATGAAGGCCAACGGGTTCTCGGCAGCCGCCATCAAGGCGCTCTGGGACACCGTGCTTCCCTTCGCCGACTACGCGTTCAACAAATCGCACGCAGCCGGGTACGGGCTGGTGTCCTACTGGACGGCCTACCTCAAGGCGAACTACCCCGCCGAGTACATGGCGGGCCTGCTGACGTCGGTCGGCGACGACAAGGACAAGGCGGCGGTGTACCTCGCCGACTGCCGCAAGTTGGGCATCACCGTGTTGCCGCCGGACGTCAACGAGTCCGGTTTGAACTTCGCCTCCGTCGGCGAGGACATCCGATACGGGCTCGGCGCCGTGCGCAATGTCGGCGCGAACGTCGTTGCATCGCTGATCACTTCGCGCACCGACAAGGGGAAGTTCATCGACTTCTCCGACTACCTCAACAAGATCGACATCGGACCGTGCAACAAGAAGGTCACCGAGTCGTTGATCAAGGCGGGCGGGTTCGACTCGCTCGGCCATCCGCGCAAGGGGCTGTTCCTGGTGCACACCGACGCCGTCGACTCGGTTCTCGGCACCAAGAAGGCCGAGGCGATGGGTCAGTTCGACCTCTTCGGTGGCGCCGACACCGCCACCGACGCGGTGTTCACCATCAAGGTGCCCGACGAAGAGTGGGACGACAAGCACAAGCTTGCGCTGGAGCGGGAAATGCTCGGCCTGTATGTGTCGGGCCATCCGCTCGACGGCGTCGCCCACCTGTTGGCCACCCAGGTGGACACGCAGCTCCCGGCGATCCTCGCCCAGGAGGTGCCCAACGATGCCCAGGTGCGGGTCGGTGGCATCCTGACCGGGGTGAACCGTCGCGTCAACAAGAACGGCATGCCCTGGGCTTCAGCTCAATTGGAGGACTTGACCGGCGGCGTGGAGGTGATGTTCTTCCCGCACACATACTCCAGCTACGGCGCGGAAGTCGTCGACGACGCCGTGGTCGTCGTCAGCGCCAAGGTCAGAATCCAGGACGACCGAATCTGCCTGATCGCCAACGACCTTGTGGTACCCGACTTCTCGAATGCCGCGGTGGACCGACCTGTTGCGGTGAGCCTACCGACGCGGCAATGCACCATCGACAAGGTCAACGCCCTCAAGCAGGTGCTTGCGCGCCACCCGGGAACGTCGCAGGTACATCTGCGGCTGATCAGCGGAGACCGCATCACCACGCTGGAGCTGGACCAAGCGTTGCGGGTCACGCCGTCGTCGGCGCTGATGGGTGATCTGAAAGCGCTGCTCGGACCCGGCTGCCTGGGCTAGAACGCGTAGACCAGGATTCGCGCCTTGCGGCGGGCCGTCTTGCTCATGGCGGACAGCTTTGTCGCGACCCTGATCCAGCCTGGAAAGAGATCGACTTCCTGGGCATCGGTCAAGCTCGCCTCTTCGACGAGGCGCATGCGCGGATTCCAGGTCTCGGGATGATGCGCGTCCTTGAAACCCGGATAGCCGAACTGGCTGCCGACATCTTTGAACATCTTCTGCGGGTACAGCTTGATCGCGAGGCGGCTGGCCCAGCCGATCCGGCCGTAGTCGTTGAACGCGAGCCTGCCGGAGCCGAAATGATCGGTGATGCGCCGAAAGATTCCGATGATCACCGGTTCCGTCAGGAAGGCGAACAGCCCGTCGGCCACCAGCATGGTCGGGCGATCGGCGGGGATTGCGTCTGGCCAGTGCTCGTCGGCCAACGAGACCGGTACCGAATGCGATTGCGGCACGGCGGGCAGGACCTGGTCACGCAGCGCCGTGATGCCGGGGAGATCGACGCTGTACCAGTGCACGGTCGGCGGCGGCCCGACGCGGTAGTAGCCGCTGTCCAGGCCGGCACCGAGATCGACGACGACAGCGTCGGGATGTTCGCTGACGAATGCGCGCACCCGATCGTCGAGCATCTTCGCGCGAAGCGCTGTCTGGCACACCACGCTGGTCTGCACCCCCAGGCCGGCGAAGTCGTAGTCGATGTTGCCGACGACCTCGTGTGCCAGGGCGTCACCCAGTATCGGTCTCGGCCACTGGCTGTCCAGCGCCCTCGCGTACTCGGTGAGAAACGCGGTCTGCTCGATTGCTGACAGTCCGGTCGTTGCGATCCCCATGAGCTCGAACGTACTCCTGCCTGCTGGCTGAACGATCAGCCCAAAACGTTCACCGCCCTTGAGATTACGAGCGCGGCGGTGGACAGCGCGACCATGGCCTGAATCGTCATCAATGACTTGGCCCAGCGGGCCAGCGGCATGGTGTCGGTGGGGGAGAACGCCATCACGTTGGTGACGCTGACGTACAGATAGTCGACGAACGTCGGGCGCCAATCCGGCTTCGCCACATTCGGTGTGGTCATCTGCGGGAACAAGAAATCGGGGTACGGCCGCTCACCGCTGTGCCGTGCGAACGGGCCGCCCCGGTCCAGTTCCCAGTACCAGATGCCGAACACGATGATGTTCGTGACGAAGATCGCCGCGCCGCTGCCGAGCAGCACGGCCGCGTTGTTGCTCACCTCTCCGGAGATGATGCGCACGTCCAGGAGAATGGCGGACAGCGTGTTGTCGATGGTGATCGCGGCCAGCAGCACCCAGGTGGCGTTCCTGCCGAAACGCGTCCGACGCGTCATGACGCGGGGATTGATCGCCAACAGGGCTACGAAGAGGAGAATCTCGAGGACAAGCAGTGGCCACCGCGGCACCACCGTGTACGCCCTCGGGATGGCGACCTGCTGCGCCATTACGGCGAGCACGGCGATGCGTACTGGAATTGCGCTTTCGGGATCACCGTGACGAACCCAAGCGGGTACCCGCTTCTCGGCGTCGGCCGTGATTTCCTGGGCGAAGCGGATCAGGCGTTCGCGAGGCAGATCAGATTCCGGTGAACCGTCCATGTGCACAGTGTGAGTGCCTAAGTTGGGAATCATGAGTACATCCGACCGGCCTGCCACACTCTGTGAAGCTTTTCAGCGCACCGCCGCTATCGATCCGGACGCGGTTGCGCTGCGAACCCCGGGCGATACGCAAACGCTGACCTGGCGCCAGTACGCAGACCAGGTCCGCCAGGTTGCGGCCGGATTGGCCGGCCTCGGAGTCCGACGAGGCGACACCGTGTCGCTGATGATGGCCAATCGGGTCGAGTTCTATCCCCTGGAGGTGGGCGCACAGCACGTCGGCGCGATCTCGTTCTCCGTCTACAACACGCTGCCCGCAGAGCAATTGGTCTACCTCTTCGACAACGCCGACACCAAGGTCATCATGTGCGAGGCGCAGTACGTGGAGCGGATTCGGGCCAGCGGTGCCGACATCGAGCACATCGTGTGCCTCGACGGCGCGCCCGACGGGACACTGTCGGTCGACGACCTCATCGCCGCAGGCGCCGACGACTTCGACTTCGAGGCGTCATGGCGTGCCGTGCAGGCCGATGACGTCGCCACGCTGATCTACACGTCGGGAACGACGGGCAATCCGAAGGGCGTGGAGATGACCCATGCCAACCTCCTGTTCCAGGCGTACGCCATCAACGATGTGCTCGGTGTGCAGTTCGGCGATCGGACGACATCGTTCCTGCCGACGGCACACATCGCCGACCGGATGGGCGCCCTCTATGTCCAGGAGGTGTTCGGCACGCAGGTCACCACGGTGTCCGACGCAAGGGCCATTGCGGGAGCGCTCGCCGACGTCCGGCCCACCACGTGGGGAGCCGTGCCGCGAGTGTGGGAAAAGCTCAAAGCCGCAATCGAATTCGCTTCAGCCAACGAACCGGACGAGACCAAGCGGATGGGCTTGCAGTGGGGACTGGGCGTGGCCGCCAAGAAGGCCGAGGCCCTTGTGGGAGGGAGCCCGGTGCCCGACGATGTAGCCGCCGAGTGGGCGCAGGCCGACGAGCTGGTGCTGTCGAAGTTGCGGGCCAAGCTCGGGCTCGACGAGCTGAGGTGGGCGGTGTCAGGCGCCGCGCCGATCCCAAAGGAGACACTGGCTTTCTTTCTCGGCCTGGGAATTCCGATCGCCGAGGTCTGGGGGATGTCGGAGCTCAGCTGCATCGCGACCGTCGCGCATCCTTCCGAGACCAGACTGGGCACCGTGGGCAAGCTCGTGCCCGGCATGGAGGGGCGGATCGCCGAGGACGGCGAGTTCCTGGTGCGCGGGCCGCTGGTGATGAAGGGCTACCGAAAGGAGGCGAAGAAAACCGCGGAAGCCGTCGACGCAGACGGCTGGCTGCACACCGGCGATGTGATGGAGGCCGACGAGGACGGCTTCCTGAAGATCGTCGACCGCAAGAAGGAACTGATCATCAACGCGGCCGGCAAGAACATGTCGCCCGCCAACATCGAGAACACCATCAAGGCGGCGTGCCCGCTCATCGGTGTGATGCTCGTCGTTGGCGACGCCCGCCCGTACAACACCGCGCTGATCGTTCTCGACGCCGAGTCGGCCGGGCCTTACTCGGCGCAGCGTGGGTTGGCCGATGATTCGCCGGAGACGCTCGCATCCCACCCCGATGTGATCTCCGAGATCGCGGCGGGTGTCGCAGACGGCAACGCGAAACTGTCGAAGGTGGAGCAGATCAAGCGGTTCCGGTTATTGCCGACCTTCTGGGAGCCTGGCGGTGACGAGATCACCCTGACCATGAAACTCAAACGCAAGCCGATCCACGAGAAGTACGGTCCGGAGATCGAGGAGCTCTACGCCTCCGAAATCGTCGAAGCGGTCCACGAGCCGAAGGCGACGAGTACAGCGCAATGATCTCCCGCCACGTGAGCGTTTGGGTTGACGCCGCCCCCGACGTCGCATACGCGATTGCCGCCGACCCGGAGCAGCTGCCGCGGTGGGCGTCCGGGCTCGCGCAGAGCGCGTTGCGACAGACGGCGGACGGCTGGGTCGCTGATTCGCCGATGGGCGAGGTGATCGTCGAGTTCGCGCCCGCGAACGAATTCGGGGTGCTCGATCACGTGGTGCGGATGCCGTCGGGGGAGGCGGTGTACAACCCGCTGCGCGTGATTCCCGCCGGGCAGGGACAGCCCCGCTGCGAGGTGGTGTTCACCGTGCGACGGCGTCCCGGCATGACCGACGACGAGTTCGAACGCGACCTGGCGACGGTGGCCGCAGATCTGGACCGGCTGCGTCAGCTGGTGGAGGACTAGTGGTGCTGAGCCGTTGGCTCGGGCCGTACTCGGCGATGACGACCCCGACTCGCCACGGGCGTACAAGTAGAGCCGAACCGGCTGAAAACCCTGCCAGCACAACGCGTTAGAATCATTTGATGAGTGGGCTGATCACGATAGACCTCAGCGACGACCAGCGATTCCTGATGTCCCATGCCTCAACGAGTACTCGGGGTTGTCGAAGGACGGCAAGCCCTTACTCGCGCCGCTCTTCGACGCAGCGACCATCGACGAATTCAACGCAATGGTTTATCGGCTCCGAGCGGCCGTTGAAGACGCCGAACCCCTTTCAGATCTGGATTGGGCGCGCGCGCTTCTGCTGACGGAGATCTCCTGGGGTAGCGATTTGCTCGGTGCCGGGCCGGAATTCGAGACCAACATCGACGACGAGAAGGCGCTGCCGCTGTTGCGATCGCTCCAGTACAAGATCAGCAACTCCCATCGCCGCCAGCTGCTCATCGATCACGCCGGATACCCGACACCCAAGACTTAGGTGCGCGATACCCGCAGCTCAGTCAAAGGGTAGGCCTGCACCAAGCGGGACTAGTGCAGGCTAGCGGCGCGAGGCAGCGACCCGCAGGCCGAGCCATACGGCCGTGGCCGAGGCGGCGGCGGCGAGGACGGCGGGCGCAGCGCTGGCGGTGACGACGCCGACCCCGATCAGCACGACAGCACCGACGAGGAGCGCGGCGAGCTTGTAGACCGGCCACGGCACCCCGGCGATCAGCACTTCGTCGCGCACCGTCATACCTTCACGATAGCTCGTAAGGGAAGTTTCGGGCAACCGAAACGTGGGATCAGGCCGGACGGCCACTCGATCGACCTAAGCTGGTCACATGCCACTTTCCGGAGAATATGAACCAAGCACGTCCGACTGGGCCCGTGAGAACGCCGAGAAGTACATCGAGTCCGGCGGCACGGAAGGCACCGAGCTGAAGGGCAAGCCGGTCATCCTGCTGACCACGATCGGCGCCAAGAGCGGAAAGGTCCGAAAGACTCCGCTGATGAGGGTCGAGCACAACGGTGAGTACGCGGTGGTGGCGTCGCTGGGGGGAGCTCCCAAGCATCCGGTCTGGTACCACAACATCAAGAAGAACCCGCGCGTCGAACTGCAGGACGGGCCGACCACCCGGGACTACGACTCCCGCGAGGTGTTCGGCGACGAGAAGGCGGCCTGGTGGGAGCGCGCGGTCGAGGCCTGGCCCGACTACGCCGAATACCAGAAGAAGACCGACCGACAGATCCCGGTCTTCGTGCTGACGCCGGTGAGCTGAAAACGCACTCACCTCCGGTGGGCAAGAACTGATTTTGGCGGGGAAACCCGCAGATGTCACCATTGATCGGTGTCCGCTGACCTGAGCCAGAACGCCCGTACGTTGCCGCCGGTATCCGCGGCCGACATCGATGCGGCCGCTCAGCGAATTTCGGACGTGGTCACGCGGACCCCGCTGCAGTTCAGCGAACGTCTCTCGGAGGCCATCGGCGCGTCGGTGTACTTGAAGCGCGAAGACCTTCAGGCGGTTCGCTCCTACAAGCTGCGGGGAGCCAACAACCTGCTCAGGCAGCTGTCCGCCGACGAGATCGCCGCGGGCGTGGTGTGCTCGTCGGCGGGCAACCACGCGCAGGGCTTCGCGATGGCATGCCGGTCCATGGGTATCCGCGGCCGGGTCTACGTGCCCGCCAAGACGCCGAAGCAGAAGCGCGACCGCATCCGCTACCACGGTCGCGAGTTCATCGAGTTGATCGCCGTTGGGAAGACCTACGACGAAGCGGCGGCCGCCGCGCTGGACGATGTGGCGCGTACCGGTGCCACCTTGGTGCCGCCGTACGACGACCCCCGCACGATCGCCGGGCAGGGCACCATCGCCGTCGAACTTCTCGAGCAGCTCGACGGTGAGCCGGACCTGGTGATCGTGCCGGTCGGTGGGGGAGGCTGCATCTCGGGCATCACCACCTACCTCGCCGAACGCGCCACGCGCACGTCGATTCTGGGCGTCGAGCCCGCTGGTGCGGCAGCGATGATCGCCGCGCTCGCCGAGGGGCATCCCGTCACCCTCGAACACGTCGACCAGTTCGTCGACGGCGCCGCGGTCAATCGAGCGGGCGACCTGACCTATGCCACCCTTGCCGCGGCGGGAGACATGGTGTCGCTGACAGCTGTGGACGAGGGCGCGGTCTGCACTGCCATGCTCGACCTGTACCAGAACGAGGGCATCATCGCCGAGCCAGCTGGAGCGCTGTCGGTGGCCGCGTTGATGGAGGCCGACATCGCACCGGGATCGACTGTGGTGTGCCTGATCTCGGGCGGCAACAACGATGTGTCGCGGTACGGCGAGATCCTCGAGCGGTCGCTTGTGCATCTCGGGCTCAAGCACTATTTCCTGGTCGACTTCCCGCAGGAGCCGGGTGCGTTGCGGCGGTTCCTGGACACCGTGCTCGGCCCGAGCGACGACATCACCTTGTTCGAGTACGTCAAGCGCAACAACCGGGAGACGGGCGAGGCGCTTGTCGGCGTCGAACTCGGCTCCGCTGCAGACCTCGAGGGCCTGCTCGAGCGGATGAAGGCGTCCGACATTCACGTCGAGACGCTGGAACCCGGCTCGCCCGCGTACCGCTATTTGCTCTAATCGCTACGACGGCGATTCCCGCACTGATCCGCTCCAACTAGCACACGGTCCCACTTGGGCTGCAGCCTTGACGTGCACCAATGATTCGTCGTTAGCGCGAAAGATGGGCTCGAGTGGAACATTATGCGCGGCGGCAACCTCCGTCAGCAGCGTCGTCCAGTTCTGGTCCATCTTCGAGATCCCCCCTCTGCCGGGTCGGGTAAGCAAGAGCGCTGGGGTGGTTCCGGGTTCGAATTCGTAGAGGATCCAGTGCAGGCGCACAAAGACATCTCCGACGTAATCCCGTCTGGGTGATGGTGGCAGCGGAATTTGAGACATGGTCTTGAACATGCGCCGGTCACGTCCGATGAACCCCACCCAGAGGAATCGTTGGCCGAACCCCAGTGGACCCATCAGAGCACGCCAGCGTTGACGTAGGTCAGCTGGTGAGTACACAGGATCGGTTGCGGTTTCGATGGGCGGAATCGCCAGCGGTTCGTCGTGACTCATCCATGGATCATCGGCACGTGAGTCGGGAACGTCCACCCGTTATCCACAGGTGCTAAAACTGTGGATTAACGTTTGACATTTCGCAGAACCGCGAAGGAATGCCCGCCCAACCGCGTGCCTAGCGATTCGACGGTCGGTTCGCCCCACGCCAAGACGAGTTCGCCGGTCACCGGCACCGTCACCGCGTCTGCGTTCAGGTTGCAGGCGATCACCAGCGAGCCACGGCGCATGACGATCCACCGTTGGTCCTCGTCGAAGTCGACCAACATGTGGTCCAACCACGGATCGGCCATATCGGGTTGGTCCCGTCGCAACGCCAGGAGGTCGCGATAGACCCGCCGTAGCCGGCCGTGATCGCCATCGTCGATCTCGTCCCACTTCAGCTTCGATCGCAGAAACGTCTCGGGATCCTGCGGATCCGGGATTTCGTCTGCGTCCCAACCGTGTTCGGCGAACTCCCGCTTACGCCCCTCGGCGGTGGCCCTGGCCAACTCGGGCTCGGGATGGCTGCTGAAGAACTGGAACGGGCTCGTCGAGCCCCACTCCTCGCCCATGAAAAGCATTGCGGTATAGGGTGATCCGATAGCGAGAGCAGCCTTGACCGCCAGCTGACCCGACGTCAGGTTCTGTGACGGCCGGTCGCCGACCGCGCGGTTGCCGACCTGATCATGCGTGAGCGTGTAGGCGAGCAGCCGGGTGGCCGGGATCGTCGCGGTATCCAATGGGCGGCCGTGCCGTCGGTGCCTGAAGGACGAATACGTGCCCGCGTGAAAGTAGCCGTGCTTGAGTGTCTGCGCCAGCGTCTGCAGTGTTCCGAAGTCGCCGTAGTAGCCCTGCCGTTCACCCGAGACCGCGGCATGAATCGCGTGATGGATGTCGTCGTCCCACTGCGCGGTCATCCCGTATCCGCCGTGGTCGCGTGGGGTGATCAGGCGCGGGTCGTTTTTGTCGCTTTCGGCTATCAGAGACAGTGGCCTGCCCAATTCCTCTGCCAACGTCTCGGTTTCGCCCGCCAGCTCCTCGAGTATGTGGATCGCTGTGGTATCCACCAGTGCGTGCACGGCGTCGAGCCGCAGGCCGTCTGCGTGAAAATCGCGCATCCACCGCAGCGCGCAGTCGATGATGTAGCGCCGCACCTCGTCGGCGTCGGCGTCGGCGATATTGATGCCCTCGCCCCACGGGTTGCTGCCGGTGGACAGGTACGGCCCGAACTTCGGCAGATAGTTCCCCGACGGGCCGAGATGATTGAAGACCGCATCGATCAGCACCCCGACGCCGCGGTTGTGGCAGGCATCGATGAGCCGCACCAACCCGTCGGGGCCGCCGTACGGCTCGTGTACGGCGTACCAGAGCACGCCGTCGTAGCCCCAGCCATGCGTGCCGCTGAACGCGTTGACCGGCATGATCTCGACGAAGTCGATACCGAGATCGACCAGATAGTCCAGCTTCTCGATGGCCGAGTCGAAGGTGCCGTCGGGGGTGAATGTGCCGATGTGTAGTTCGTAGATTGCGCCGCCTTCGATCGAGCGGCCCTCCCAGCCGGCGTCGGTCCACGCATCAGGCGTCGGCTGCCACAGCTGCGAGCGCTCGTGCACGCCGTCCGGCTGCCGCGCCGACCTGGGGTCCGGCAGCACCTTCGGGTCGTCGTCGAGCAGGTACCCGTATCGGGCATCGGGGGCGGCGTCGACGTCTGCGCGCCACCATTCGTCGTCGCCGCGGGTCATCGGGTACACCGTGCCGTCGACGTCGAGTTGTACCCGCTCCGGCCGTGGCGCCCATACCGCGAACTCAGTCATCGACACGCTCCAGCAGCGCCACGGGCAGCTCCGCGAACAGATCGGCAGGGGAGACCCGCCCACTGAACGTGGCTCCGCCGAGGCGGTCCAGCCATGTTCCGGCGGGGAGGGGTAAAAGCGTTTCGCCCCAGCCTGTTTCGGCGAGCTGGACGGAGTGCCGGGTCGCCGCGGTTACCACGTCGGACCCCCGAACGAAGGCCGCAACGTGCCCGGCGGCCGTGCCCTCGGCGAGCAGGGGCCGGTAGCCACCATCGAGGAAGACAGCCGGCTTCTCGCGGCGTAGGCGCAACGCGGCAGTCACCACGCGGATCTTGGGATCGTTCGAGGCTTCCAGCGCTGCGCGCCGGACTTGATAGTCCACCGGCCTTCGGTTGTCGGGATCGACCAGGCTGTCTTCCCACACCTCGGTGCCCTGATAGACGTCCGGTACGCCGGGTGCGGTGAGCTGAATGAGCTTCTGACCGAGGCTGTCGCTGCGCGCGTGCTTGTCGAGCTGCGCAAGTACGGTCGTCAGCTCGGTGGCCAGTGGCCCGTCGAGCAGTTCGTCGATCCAGGCATGCACCTTGTGCTCGAATTCGTCGTCGGGGTCGTTCCACGTCGTGTGCACGGCGGCTTCCCGAATCGCCTTGTCCGCGTATGCGTGCAGGCGGTGGCGTAGGTCGTCGGTGACGATGCCGTCGACAGGCCAGACACCGAAGATGTTCTGCCACAGAAACAGCCCGGTCATCGGGTCCGGCGGCGCGACGCGTTGTTCCCATGCGCCGACGAACTCCGCCCACAGCGACGGGACCTGTGACAGCACGCCGATCCGGGCGCGGACGTCTTCGCCGCGCTTGGTGTCGTGTGTGGTCAACGCCGTCATGGCCTGAGGCCACATATCGGCGCGCACCGTCGCCCGCTGATGGAACTCGGCGAGGCTCACCCCGAAGTGGTCGGGCTCACCGCCGACTTCGTTCAGCGACACCAGACGTGGGTCGCGGTAGAACAGGCAATCCTCCATCGACTTCGCGGTCGCCGCCCCGCACAGCTGCTGAAGTCGGACTGCCGCCTCGCCCCCCTCACCGACCGCAGCGGCGACGATCGCAAGCGGCTCGGCCAGATCGGGACGCGTGGACACGGTCTCGGCCAGCGCGGTGGACAGCACCAACGACAGGTTCCGGTAGTCCGAGCGGTACACGTGGATCCGGCTGAGTAAGGCGGCGACCGCGTCGCCCAGACCCGGATGGCTCATATCGGTCTCGACCGCGACCGCACGGCAGAGCCGTCGCAGCTCGCTGGCAAGGGTGTCGGTGACGGCGCGGACCTTGAGTGACTGCGCCAGCTCCGGCATTTCGCTGTATGGGGAGCCGGTCGAATCGACGAGGTCGGTGAGCGGGCCACGGCCTGAGGGATCGATGAACAGTCCGCCGATCTCGCGCAGGGCGTCATAGCCGGTCGTGCCGGCCACGGGCAGGCTCGGATCCAGCGGCTCGTCGACGGCCAGGATCTTCTCGACGACGATCCACGCATGCGGCCCGGTGATCTCCCGCAGCCAGCCCAGATATCCCGCCGGATCGGACAATCCGTCCGGGTGGTCGATGCGAACACCGTCGACCAAACCTTCGTCGAACCACCGCTTCACCTCGACGTGGGTGGCGTCGAACACCGCGCGGTCCTCTTGTCTCAGACCGGCAAGCGAGGTGATCGAGAAGAACCGTCGGTAGCCGCATATCCCGCTGCGCCAGCCGACGAGACGGTAGTGCTGACGATCGTGCACCTCGCGGCCGGTGCCTGAGCCGGTGCCCGGCGCGATGGGATAGCCCAGGCCGCCAAGCCGCAGCACGTCCCCATCTACTACGAGGTCGTCGACGTCACCATCGGAACCCAAGACCGGCAACACGATTCGGCCGTCGTCCAGCGTCCAGTCGATGTCGAAAAATGACGAGAAGGGCGACTCGTTGCCGTGTTTGAGAACATCCCACCACCACTTGTTCTGCTCGGGCTTGTCGACGCCGACGTGGTTGGGGACGATATCGACGATCAGCCCCATGCCGAGCGACCGTGCCGCCGCCGACAGCCGGGCAAGCCCTTCGGCACCGCCCAGTTCGGCCGACACCGTGGTGGGATCGGTCACGTCGTACCCGTGGGTTGAGCCGGCTACCGCCGTCAGGATCGGGGACAGGTAAAGGTGCGAGACTCCGAGATCGTCGAGGTAGGGCAGCAGGCCCTCGGCGTCGGCGAAGGTGAAACCGTCGCCGCGCATCTGGAGTCGATATGTCGACAAGACGCGAGAAACCATATGTCAGGCGGTCTTACGCAGCACCAGGAGCGACCGCGGTTGCAGGGAGATCTTCTCGCCTGCTGCGACCACGAAGTCGGTGGCGCCCGTCTGGTCGGCGGTATCCAGGTCGGCGGTCCACTGCTTGGCGTAATCACCCTGCGGGGCAATGAAACCCTGCTCCTGGTCGTGTGCGTTGAAGCACAGCAGGAACGAGTCGTCGACCACGCGTTCACCGCGTTCGTTGGGAGCTGGAATGGCCTCGCCGTTGAGGAACACCGCCACGCACTTGTCGAGACCCGAACCCCAGTCCTCTGGTGTCATCTCGATGCCCGCCGGGGTCAACCAGGCGATGTCGCGAGCCTGGTCGCCGGTGCGAATCGGCTTACCCTCAAAGAATCGACGACGACGGAACACCGGGTGGCTCTTGCGCAGCTGGATGACCTTGCGGGTGAACGCCAATAGGTCGGCGTTGGTCTCGCACTTCGACCAGTCCATCCAGGACAGCTCAGAGTCCTGGCAGTAGACGTTGTTGTTGCCCTTCTGCGTCCGGCCGATTTCGTCGCCGTGCGACAGCATCGGGGTGCCCTGCGACAACATCAGCGTGCCGATGATGTTGCGCATCTGCTTGCCGCGAAGCGCAAGGATGTCCGGGTCGTCGGTCGGTCCCTCGACGCCGCAGTTCCATGACCGGTTGTGGCTCTCGCCGTCGCGATTGTCTTCGCCGTTGGCCTCGTTGTGCTTCTCGTTGTAGGACACCAGGTCGTTCATCGTGAAGCCGTCATGGCAGGTGACGAAGTTGATGCTCGCGCTCGGCCGCCGCCCGGTGGCCTCGTAGAGGTCCGATGAGCCGGTCAGCCGGGAGGCGAATTCGCCGAGGGTCGCGGGTTCTCCCCGCCAGTAGTCACGCACAGTGTCGCGATACTTCCCGTTCCACTCCGTCCACAAACCTGGGAAGTTGCCCACCTGGTAGCCGCCCTCACCGATGTCCCACGGCTCGGCGATCAGCTTCACCTGGCTGACGACCGGATCCTGCTGCACCAGGTCGAAGAACGCACTGAGGCGGTCGACGTCGTAGAACTCGCGGGCCAGCGTGGCGGCCAGGTCGAACCGGAAGCCGTCGACGTGCATGTCGAGCACCCAGTAGCGCAGCGAGTCCATGATCAACTGCAGGGTGTGCGGGTGGCGGGCGTTGAGGCTGTTTCCGGTGCCGGTGAAATCCTTGTAGAACTGCAGGTCGCCGTCGAGCAGGCGGTAGTAGGCGGCGTTGTCGATGCCGCGGAAGTTGATGGTCGGTCCAAGGTGGTTCCCCTCGGCGGTGTGGTTGTAGACCACGTCGAGGATCACCTCGATGCCCGCCTCGTGGAAGGTCCGCACCATCGTCTTGAACTCGGCGACGGCTCCGCCGGCATGCCGGGTCGAGGAATACTGATAGTGCGGCGCGAAGAACCCGAAGGTGTTGTAGCCCCAATAGTTTCGCAGCCCGAGATCGAGCAACCGGTGGTCGTGCAGGAACTGGTGCACCGGCATCAGTTCGATGGCGGTGATATTCAGCGACTTCAGGTGCTCGATGATGGCCGGGTGGGCCAGCCCCGCGTAGGTGCCGCGCTGCTCCTCGGGAATGGCCGGATGGGTTTGGGTGAGCCCCTTGACGTGCGCCTCGTAGATGACCGTCTGGTGGTACGGAGTGCGCGGCGCGCGGTCGGAGGCCCAGTCGAAATAGGGGTTGATGACGACGCTGGTCATGGTGTGACCCAGCGAATCGACGCCCGGCAGGTTCGCGGTGTCGGCCGGATCGACCTTGGCGGCCGCCAGGTCGTAGGAGAACAACGCCTGGGTGAACTCGAAAGCACCGTGGAAGGACTTCCCGTACGGGTCAAGCAGCAGCTTGCTCGGGTCGCATCGATGCCCGGCCGGGGGATCCCACGGTCCGTGGACCCGGAAGCCATACCGCTGCCCTGGTGTCACCGTCGGCAGGTAGGCGTGCCAGACGTAGCCGTCCACCTCGTCGAGGTTGATCCGTTCCTCGGAGCCGTCCTTGGCGATCAGGCACAGCTCGACCTTGTCGGCCACCTCGGAGAACAGCGAGAAATTGGTGCCGGCGCCGTCGTAGGTGGCGCCGAGCGGATACGGAGTACCTGGCCACACGGTCGTCGACGACATCATCCGACCTTATCGGCGCCCACGGTCCGATGCGCGCCAGTCACCACCAGTGGGTGGCGACGCCGATCTGCCGGCCGAGCTCATCGGCCATCGTGCGCATGTATGTCTTCGAAATGTGGTGAGAATCGTGGTAGATCAGCACGTTTCCCTCGACGGCACGGCACACGTCCTTGCGGCACACCGCGTCGCTCATATCCAGGGGTTTCAGCAATGGGAACCGATTCACCCAGATCAGCGCGGGATTGCTCGCCGCCAGCACATCCGAGCGTCTGATCCCGCAGGAGATGCCGTTGCCGCCGTCGGCGAGGCAGTCGGCGGGGAAGAACGGCTGGCTCTTGCGCACCAGCCATGGCGTGTCACGCATCGCCAAGATCGGAATGTTGTTGTCCGACAACGTTTGCCAGATTCCAACATAGGTCCCCGGCATGACGTCGCCCGGCTTGATGTTCCACGGCCGGGTGGCTGTGGTGAACACGTAGTCGGGGCGATCGGCGATGATCTTCTTCATCACCGCGTCGTTCCACGTGTGGCACTTCGGGTATGGCCGGTTGTCGCCCATTACCAGCGGAACGTCCTCGGTGGTCAGCGGACAGCCCATTTTCAGGTAGGTCGTCACCTTGAAGTGGTGCAGCTTGCCCAGCAAGTCCAGCGCGGTGATCCAATGCTCAGCGTGCGAGCCGCCGGCCAGTGCGATGGTGTGGGTCGCCGACTGGTCGCCGTAGCTGCATGTGATGACGTCGACATTGCTGAAATCGCTGATGCAGCCGTCGACAGTGGTCTCGGGGAGGTCCTCCTTGGCCTCGAGCACCGTTGGCCGCATCGGTGCGTCGGGCACCGGCGCGTTGTCGAGCAGCGCGTGCGCTCCCGGATACTCGAGGGACTCGAGTGTGCCCAGGTTCTCGGCGTTCGCGCGCTGGACGAGGATGTGCTCGCGCCAGGTGAACGACGTCACGGTCAGCGCAACCCCGAGGGCGGCCACGATCGAGCCGAGCACGATCGTCGGCCTGCGCAGCCGGGTACGCAGCGGAATCTTCACCAACTGACCGGTGTCGGTGCCCGTGGACCGGTAGCGCAGCGGGTTCTCAACGTATTTGGTGGTCAGATACGCGAGCAGCACCGATACCAGCAGCACGCCCGCGCCATCGACCACGCCGGCGTGCTGACGATCCGCGTAGACCAACCAGAAGATCAACAGCGGCCAGTGCCAGAGGTAGAGCGAGTATGCGATGGACCCGAGCCACACGAACGTTTTCGTGGCCAGCAGCCGGTTCGGGAAAGGCAGCTTGCCGCCGGTTCGCGGATCGGCAAGTCGGTTGGCGCCGGTGAGGATGAAAAGCATGGTGGCGCCGACGGGCACCAGCGCCCACGGTCCGGGAAACTCCTTGACGCCGTCGATCAGCGCACCGCAGGACAGAATCGCGGCCAGTGCGACGACGGCGACCGTCGAGCGAAGCCACATGGGCCAGCGGATGTACCCGACGAGCGCGCCAACCAGAGCGCCGAGCAGCAGTTCCCACCCGCGCGCGAAGCTGTTGTAGTACGCCGTCGACTGGTCGGCATTGTGAGCAAATACCGCGTACACGAACGACGCGATGGTCAACGCACTCAGCAGGATGACGAGTGACGCTCGCATGTACCTGCCTAGAACCTTGCGGAACAGCAGGGCGAACAGGAAGATCAGTGCGAGAAACGTTATGTAGAACTGACCTTGGACCGACATCGACCAGATGTGCTGCAGCGGACTGACCGATTCACCGGCACGGAGATAATCCGAAGCGGTATTCGCCAGTTCCCAGTTCTGGAAATAGCCGAGGCTTGCCAGACTCTGGTCAGCAAACGTTTCCCAACGGGTTTCCGGTTGGATCAGAATCGTGAGGACGGCCGATGCGGCGAGCACCACGACAAGGGCGGGCAGCAACCGGCGAACCAGCCGGGTGACTTCGGGAACGGGCCACAGTGATGCGCCGGGTGTCAGCGCGGTCCGCAGCAGTCGCCCACCGAAGAAGAACCCCGACAGGGCGAGAAACACGTCGACACCGCCCGATACCCGACCGAACCAGACGTGGAACACCGCAACCAGGGCGATTGCGATACCGCGGAGGCCGTCGAGATCGTGGCGGTAGAAACCGGACTTGCGGTCTGCCGCCGACGCGCCCCTGCCGGAGCCGCCCGCGGTAACCACCGCCGGCCGGGGAGGGGCGAGGGTCATCATGGTCGCGGGATAATCTACCGAAGATCGCTGTGCGTCTCATGTCGCGCGTGCCGCCGTTAGGCTGGTGCTCCATGCCCGCGTTGACCCCCGCTGAAATCAGCGCGATCGACGCCGCCCATGTCTGGCATCCCTACAGCACGATCGGTGCCGAGGCCACGCCGCCCGTCGTCGCAGTCGGGGCCAGCGGGGCGTCGCTCACCGTGATCGTCGACGGCAGACCGGTCGAAGTGCTCGACGCGATGAGTTCGTGGTGGACCGCCATCCACGGCCACGGCCACCCGGCGCTCGACTACGCGATCGCTTCCCAGCTGGCCAGGATGAACCACGTCATGTTCGGTGGGCTCACCCATGAACCCGCCGCGCGCCTCGCCCAATTGCTCGTGGACATCACCCCCGACGGCCTGGACACCGTTTTCTTCAGCGATTCAGGCTCTGTCGCGGTCGAGGTCGCCGTGAAGATGGCTCTCCAGTACTGGCGCAGCCAGGGCCGCCAGCAGAAGCACCGCCTGATGACATGGCGCGGCGGCTATCACGGTGACACCTTCACGCCGATGAGCGTGTGCGACCCCGACGGCGGCATGCACTCCCTGTGGACCGACATCCTGGCGCATCAGGTCTTTGCGCCGCGGGTGCCCACCGAGTACGACCCGGCATACAGCGCCGCCTTCGAGGCGCAACTGGCAAAGCACGCCGACGAACTGGCCGCAGTGATCGTGGAGCCAGTCGTGCAGGGTGCCGGCGGCATGCGGTTCCATGACCCGCGTTACCTGACTGACCTGCGGGAGTTCTGCGATCGGCACGGGGTGCTGCTGATCTTCGACGAGATCGCCACCGGCTTCGGCCGCACCGGGTCGCTGTTCGCCGCCGAGCAGGCTGGCGTGAGCCCCGACATCATGTGCGTCGGTAAGGCGCTGACCGGCGGCTACATCACCCTGGCGGCCACCATGTGCACGACGCACATCGCGCGCACGATCAGCGACAACGAGCCGGGCGCGCTTATGCACGGCCCGACGTTCATGGCCAACGCACTCGCGTGCTCGGTGGCGGTGGCGTCGGTCGAACTCCTGCTTGGCCAGGATTGGCGGGCGCGGGTCGCAGAGATCGAGGCGGGGCTGCGCGACGGTCTCGAGCCGGCCCGGTCCCTGCCTGGCGTTGCGGACGTCCGGGTGCTCGGAGCCATCGGCGTCATCGAGATGGCAGAACCGGTTGACATGCCGGTGGCCACGGTGGCGGCGCTCGAGCACGGCGTCTGGCTGCGGCCGTTCCGCAACCTCATCTATGCGATGCCGCCCTACATCTGCACACCCGCGGAGGTCGCGCGGATCACCTCCGCGATGGTCGGCGTGGCCCGTGCATTAACCTGAACGGTGTTCAATTGTCGGCTCGAGGGAGCACCGTGAAGCGGGTAGAGGTCTCCCCGCTGGCCTGGCTCGATGACATCGAGCGTCAGCGGCGTGCGGCTGGACTTCGGCGCGCGCTGCGGGCGCGGCCGCCGGTTGGCGCCGAACTCGACCTCGCGTCCAACGACTATCTCGGCCTGTCGCAGCATCCCGACGTGATCGACGGCGGTGTGGCCGCGCTTCGCACGTGGGGTGCGGGGTCGTCGGGTTCCCGGCTGGTCACCGGCAACACCGAACTGCACGAGGCGTTCGAGGCCGCGTTGGCCGACTTCGTCGGGGCCGAGTCGGCGCTGGTGTTCTCCTCCGGCTATACCGCCAATCTGGGTGCGGTAGTCGCGTTATCCGGGCCGGGCTCGCTTCTGGTGTCCGACGCACTGACCCACGCCTCGTTGGTCGATGCTTGCCGCCTGTCGAAGGCGCGGGTGGTGGTGACCCCGCATCGAGACGTGACCGCGGTGGAGCAGGCACTGTCGTCCCGAGCCGAGGACCGCGCCGTGGTGATCACCGATTCGGTCTTCAGCGCCGACGGCGACCTCGCCCCGCTGCGACAACTCCACGACGCGTGCCGCCGCCATGGCGCGCTGCTGATCGTCGACGAGGCGCACGGTCTTGGCGTGCGGGGGACCGGCGGACGGGGCCTGCTGGAAGAAGTCGGGCTGGCAGGTGCGCCCGACGTCGTGATGACCGTGACGATGTCCAAGGCGCTCGGCAGCCAGGGCGGCGCGGTTCTCGGACCCGTCGCCGTGCGTGATCACCTGATCGACGCGGCACGGCCCTTCATCTTCGACACCGGTCTGGCGCCTGCGGCGGTCGGCTCGGCATGGGCTGCGCTGGGGGTGCTGATCGCCGAGCCGTGGCGCGCGCGCGACGTGCTGCGGTACTCCGCCGAGCTTGCCAGGGTGTGTGACGTCCCCGACCGGCCCGAGTCTGCCGTGGTCTCGGTGATTCTGGGTGCGCCCGAGGTGGCATTGGCCGCCGCAACCGCATGCCTCGATCGGGGTGTGCGGGTGGGCTGCTTCCGGCCGCCGACTGTGCCTGCAGGCACGTCGCGGCTGCGCCTGACGGCGCGGGCCTCGTTGTCCGAGGACGAGATGGCGCTGGCGCGCAAGGCGCTCACGGAAGTGCTGTCGACGGCTTGAGCGTTCTCGTCGTCACGGGCACCGACACCGGCGTCGGCAAGACGGTGGCCACCGCGGCGCTGGCGTGTCACGCGCGGCTGGCAGGAATCGACGTGGCCGTGTGCAAGCCGGTTCAGACCGGGTCTGCCGACGGCGACGACGACCTCGCCGAGATCGGCAGGCTGTCCGGCGTCGCCGAATTGCGCGGCCTCGCACGCCTTCCCGAACCGTTGGCTCCCGCCGCGGCCGCGGAGCGCGCCGGGGTGCGGTTGCCGACCCGTGGCGAACTGGCCTCGATGGTCGTCGAGGTGAACCGGCCAGGACGGCTGACCCTGGTCGAGGGTGCGGGGGGTCTGCTCGTGGAGATCGGTGACGGCGGGGTGACACTTCGCGATCTCGCTGTCGACCTCGGCGCGCCGGTACTCGTCGTTGTCAGAGCGGGTCTGGGTACGTTGAACCACGCCGCATTGACGCTGGAAGCGATTGCCTCCCAGAACGTTCGGCGCGCCGGCTTGGTGATCGGCGCGTGGCCACCAGATCCCGGGGTCGTCGAGGCCGGCAATCGTGAGGTGCTTTCGGCGATGGCACCCTTGCGTGCCGTATTGCCGGCTGGCGCGGGCGCATTCCAACCGGCCCAGTTCGAGTCGATGAGCTCGGCGGCGTTCGACCCGCAGTGGGTGAAGAGCTTGGCGGGCTGACATGGTGCACTCCGTCGAACTGCTCTTCGACACCGAGACCGACGCCGAGGTTCGGCACCTCTGGGCCGAGCTGACCGGCGCGGGCGTGCGCAGCCTGGCCAGTTCGACGTCGCCGCGCAACCGGCCGCACGTCACCCTGTCGGTCGCCGAGCACATGGACGACGCCGTGAACGACGCGCTTCGTCCGCTGCTGCGCCGTCTGCCGCTGGCCGCCACGATCGGCGCGCCGATGCTCTTCGGCCGCGGGCCGTTCACGCTGGTGTGTCTGGTGATTCCATCCGCCGACCTTCTGGCGCTGCAGGCCGAAGTTCACCAGGTGTGCCTGCCGCACATGTCGTCGACGGGTCCGTTGCCGCATGCGGAACCAGACCACTGGACACCCCATGTGACTCTCGCGCGACGCGTCGCCAAAGACAAGCTCGCCGACGCGCTTTCGCTGCGCGCGATGTCGCGGGACCGGCAGGGCACGGTGGTGGGGCTCCGGCACTGGGATGGCAGCAACCGTGTCGAATACCCGATCGGACGCTAGTCGATGGTCGCTGCAACACTTTTGGGCACACACATGCGCCACGCGTCGATGACGATTTCGCGGAGCTCGATGAGGTCGATCGCGTCGAGCCGGACGTGGACCCAGTTGTATCTCATGTCGGATGGCCTCGGAAGCGAGAACTTTTCGGGTTCGGACGCCACCAGTGCGGCTCGCTCCTCTTTGGGGAAAGCGAAACCCATCACCGTCTCGTCGCGCGAGAACGCCAGATAGACGATCTGACCGATGCGGAACTTGATCTGGTCGCGAACCACCACCTCGTAGGACCGAGGCAGCGGCGCCACAATCTGCCGGACATCGTCGACGGTGAGCATGTCGGCGACGTTAGCCGGGCGGTCCGACAACGGGTCTGCGCGCGGCGATGCCGTCGATAAGGAGCGCGAGCCCGAAGCCGAACCGTTCGCCGGCATCGTCGGCGAGCACGGACTGCTCGTCGGGCAGATCGGCGCCCGCGGCGTCCCACTGCAGCCGGGACTGCTCGTCGGCGGTGAAACCCAGCACGTAGTAGACGACGGTGCGGGCGGCCAGCTCGGCATGCGCACCAGTGACGCCTGCGCCACAGGCGGCTTCGGAAAGGCGGGCCACGACCTGCGTCATCGCCTGCGACTGGCCTGCCGCGAAGCTGGCCGACACCAACTCCGCGCCGTCGGTGTGCGACAGCAGGGCATCCCTCAGGCGACCGCAGATCCCCGCGACGCGGCCGGGCCATTCGCCTGGCGCGTCACCGACGGGCTCCAGAATCCGGTCGGCGATGGCACCGAGGAGTTGCTGCTTGTTGGCGAAATGCCAGTACAGCGCGCCGGGGGAGACATTGAGCTCACGGCCCAGTCTGCGCATCGTCAGGTCGGCGATCCCGTAGTTGTCCAGGATTGCCGTCGCCGCCTCGACCACATCGCGTTTGTGCAGCTGCACCCGGCTACCATAACCTGAACGGTGTTCAATTCTCGGCACCGCCGAGGCGTTCAATTCTCGGCACCGCCGAGGTGCAAGCTTTGAGATGGGAGCAGTGGTTTGACGGACATCCTGACCGAGGCCCGCGAGCAGGTGCTCGAACGTGGTGAGGGCCTGACACAGGACCAGGTGCTGGCCGTGCTGCAACTGCCCGACGATCGCCTCGACGAACTGCTCGCACTGGCTCACGACGTGCGGATGCGCTGGTGTGGCCCGGAGGTCGAGGTCGAGGGCATCATCAGCCTCAAGACCGGAGGCTGTCCCGAGGACTGCCATTTCTGTTCGCAGTCAGGGCTTTTCGCCTCCCCGGTGCGCAGCGCCTGGCTCGATATTCCGAGCCTCGTTGAAGCCGCCAAGCAGACCGCCAAGTCCGGCGCGACGGAGTTCTGCATCGTGGCGGCCGTGCGCGGGCCCGACGAGCGACTGCTGGCCCAGGTCGCCGCGGGCATCGAGGCGATCCGCAACGAGGTGGACATCCAGATCGCCTGCTCGTTGGGCATGCTGACCCAGGAGCAGGTCGAGCGGCTGTCGGAGATGGGCGTGCACCGCTACAACCACAACCTGGAGACGGCGAAGTCGTTCTTCCCTGAGGTGGTCACCACGCACACCTGGGATGAGCGCTGGGACACGCTGTCGATGGTCCGCGATGCCGGCATGGAGGTCTGCTGCGGCGGCATCCTCGGCATGGGGGAGTCGCTCGAACAGCGTGCCGAGTTCGCGGCCAACCTCGCCGAGCTCAACCCGCACGAGGTTCCGCTGAACTTCCTCAACCCGCGCCCCGGCACACCGTTCGGCGATTTGGACGTGCTGCCCGCGGCGGAGGCGCTGAAGGCCGTCGCGGCCTTCCGGCTGGCGTTGCCGCGCACCATGCTGCGGTTCGCGGGCGGTCGCGAGATCACGCTGGGCGACCTCGGCGCCAAGCAGGGCATCCTCGGCGGCATCAACGCCGTGATCGTCGGCAACTACCTGACGACGCTCGGCCGCCCGGCCGAGGCCGACCTGGAACTGCTCGACGATCTTGCGATGCCGATCAAGGCGCTCAACGCCACGATCTAACCGTGGTTTGTCTGATGGGGACCGTCAAGTTCAACGTCTACACTGGCGAGCCCGCAGGGGGTGCAGTGCCTGCTGCGGCCCAACTCGGGCTGGAGCCGCCCCGCTTCTGCGCCGAGTGCGGCAGGCGGATGGTCGTCCAGGTGCGCCCGGATGGCTGGTCGGCGAAGTGCTCGCGGCACGGCACACAGGACTCAAAGGATCTTGACAAGCGATGAACGATGTTGCACCACCGCGTATTTCACGTCGCCGCGCTGCCGTGACGGTGGTCGTCGGGTTGGCTGTCGCGGGCGCGTTGACCGGTGTGCTGTGGGCCTGGATCGCGCCGCCGATCCACGGAGTCATCGCGCTGACCAAGAGCGGTGATCGAGTGCACGCCGCACTTGGCAACGAAGCGGACAACTTCTTCATCGCAGCTTTTCTCCTGGTGGGCCTGGTCGTGGTGCTGGCGGTGGTGACCGCCGTATGGACGTGGCAGTGGCGGCCGCACCGCGGTCCGGTGATGTGCGCAGCGTTGGCCATCGGGTCGGCGGCTGCGTTCGGCGCGGCAGCGGGCGTGGGTGCGTTGATGGTGCGGTCGCGCTATGGCGTCATCGACATCGCCGGTGCGCCGATCTCGCCGGAGCACCGGGTGGTCTACGTGACTGAGGCGCCGCCGGTGTTCTTCGCGCACTCGGGGTGGTTGATCGCGACATCGGTGTTGTTCCCGGTGGCGCTGGCGGCGTTGGTGTATGCGCTCATCGCGGTGTCGACGTCACGCGACGATCTCGGCGGCTGGCCTCCGGAGGAACCGGTGCTGCGGCCGCCGCCGGTCACAGTGGACGGCGCTCTACCGTCCGTCCCGTAGCGACTTTCGCCGCGATTCGCACAAGCCTGGCCATGCCCACGTAGGTCATCGGATTGAGCAGGGTCGGCCACTTGGTCCGGATGATGTTTTCGCTCAACGGCTTTTCGGCGAATCGGTCGATCAGCCAGCGCAACGCCATCGGTGCAGACATCGGGTGGAGCAGCATGTGCTCGCTGAACATGTCGCGGTGGTAGGTGACCGCTGCGCCGCCCGACTGGTAGCTGTCGGCCAACCTGTCGATGTCGTCGACGGCGACGATCCGGTCGTGTACAGCCTGCACGAGCAGCACCGGCGGCGTCGGCACCGCGGTGCCGAGCTTGATGCTGTCGAATACCTCCTGCACCTCGGGCATGTCGAGGATCTCATCGAGCGGCCGGTCGACGAGCTTGCCCATGTCCATGCCGATCAGCCGGAGCACCGCGTGTGCGGTGGTCATCTGCTCGGCGCGCAGCAGCATTGCTTTGCCGGTGTCGGTGGCGTGCTCCTTGATGACCCGGTCGAGGTCGGGATAGGCGTGCGACAGCGCGGCCACCACCATGGCAGGCAGCCCGGAGTAGAAGCTGCCGTTGAGACGGCGGAAGGCGTGACCCAGGTCTGCTACCGGGGAGCCGAGCACCGCTCCGACGATGTTCAACTCTGGTGCGTACGAGCCGGCCATCTCGGCACTCCAGGCGGTCGCAAGGCCGCCGCCGGAGTAGCCCCACAAGCCGATCGGGGCGGTCGGCGACAGCCCGAGTTTCGCCATACTCAGCGCGGCGCGTAAACCGTCGAGGATGCGGTAGCCGGGCTCATACGGTGTTCCCCATGCCCCTTTGGGGCCCTCATGGTCGGGTACCGACACCGCCCAGCCCTCGGCGAGTGCCGCGGCGATGAGAAGGAACTCGAACTGCGCGAGCGCTCCGGGTGCCACCGCACGTCGGCGCAGCGCGTACGAGGGAAAGCAGCGCGCCGTGACGGCGTCGATCGCGCACTGGTACGACAGCACGGGGCAGACCTGGCCGGGCGCGCGTTCGGCGGGGGCGATCACCGTGGTCACGGTCGCCTCTGGCGAGCCGTTCATGTCAGTCGTCCGGTACAGCAGCTGGGTGGCGGTGAACTTCTGCGGGATCAGCCCGAGGAACGCGACCTCGACCTCGCGGCTGCGCAGCACGGTGCCGGGTGCGGCGTGCTGAAAGCCCTGTGGCGGGTCGTAGAACGGGTCATCGCCGGGCAGCCGTGGCCGGACGCCGCGCTTGATCGCCTCATGCGGCACCGAACCGATCCACTCGGCACCGGCGATGGGTGCGACGTTGCCCAGGTCCATCCGGCCAGTATCGCTTAAGAAAGCTTTAAGAAGCCAATTGCGGACGCGAGGAGCAAAAAACAACCGCCTCGCCGCGCGTCACCCAGGCGGTCGCAGTGCGGCAAACTCGTCGGTGACTCGGTAAGCCGACTCGGTGAAGCGGTAAAGGGCCGCAGGCCGGCCGCCGCTTCGGCCTGAGCGCGCGGTCGTGCCGGTCGGCGTGATGACGCCGCGACGTCCGAGTACCCGCTGCAGATTCGTTGCGTCCACTTGATAACCGAGCGCGGCGCCGTAGATGTCACGCAAGGTAGACAGGGCGAATTCTCTTGGTGCCAAGGCAAATCCGATATTGGTGTACGACATCTTCGCGACGAGGCGGGTGCGTGCGTGCTCGACCATGGTCCCGTGGTCGAAGGCCATCGGCGGCAGCGCGTTCACCGGATGCCAGCGAGTGTCCGGCGGCAGCTCCGGGGTAGCGGGGGAGGGCACAAGGCCAAGAAACGTTGACGCGATGGTGCGCGCTCCGGGAACCCGGCGCGGGTCCGAGAACACGGCCAGTTGCTCGAGGTGAGCCAATTCACGCAGATCGACCTTTTCGGCGAGTTGTCGCCGAACTGAACTGATCATGTCCTCGTCGTGACGCAGAGTGCCGCCGGGCAGCGACCACGCACCACGCTGAGGTTCCTTCGCGCGTTGCCACAGCAGGACGCTGAGCTGCGGTTCTCTGGTGCTCAGCTGCCGAACTTGAAAGACGACGGCGAGCACCTCGTGTGCAGTGCTACCATTGGCCATGTTTTCGATTGTAAGTCGAAAACCTATGGATCGCGAGGAGGCGGCCATGACTGTGTTGGACGATCGGATCGTCAACGGTCCAAGCGGCTATTCGGGCGTCGACGGCGACGAGGAATGGGCCGCCGAGGTGCGGCGCCTCGCCGACCTGCGCGGCGCGACGCTGCTGGCCCACAACTATCAGCTGCCTGCCATTCAGGACGTTGCCGACCACGTCGGCGACTCGTTGGCGCTTTCCCGGATCGCCGCGGCGGCTCCCGAGGACACGATCGTCTTCTGCGGTGTTCACTTCATGGCGGAGACGGCCAAGATCCTGTCTCCGGAGAAGACGGTGCTGATTCCCGACCAGCGCGCAGGCTGCTCGCTGGCCGACTCGATCACGGCCGACGACCTGAGGGCCTGGAAGGCCGAATATCCCGGCGCGGTCGTGGTGTCCTACGTGAACACCACCGCCGCGGTAAAGGCGGAGACCGACATCTGCTGCACGTCATCGAACGCAGTCGAAGTGGTGGCCTCCATTCCCGAGGATCGTGACGTGTTGTTCTGCCCGGATCAGTTCCTTGGCGCGCACGTGCGGCGGATCACCGGCCGCAAGAACCTTCATATCTGGGCGGGTGAATGCCACGTGCACGCAGGCATCAACGGCGACGAGCTTGCCGACAAGGCTCTCGCGCATCCCGATGCCGAGCTGTATGTGCATCCCGAATGTGGTTGTGCGACTTCAGCTTTGTACCTCGCGGGTGAAGGCGCATTTCCCGAGGATCGGGTGAAGATTCTCTCAACCGGCGGCATGCTCGACGCCGCCCGTGAGACCCGCGCCCGTCAGGTGCTGGTCGCCACCGAGGTCGGCATGTTGCACCAATTGCGGCGGGCCGCACCCGAAGTCGACTTCCGCGCCGTCAACGACCGCGCATCGTGCAAGTACATGAAGATGATCACGCCCGCCGCACTGCTGCGCTGCCTGATCGAGGGTGCCGACGAGGTCGACGTCGATCCCGACACTGCCGCGCGTGCTCGTGCCAGCGTTCAGAAGATGATCGAGATCGGCACGCCCGGCGGCGGTGAATGATGTGGCATCAGCGAGCCGACGTGGTCGTCGTCGGAACCGGAGTGGCCGGCCTCGTCGCAGCGTTGGCTGCACACCGTCGCGGCCGTAAGGTCGTCGTTCTGAGCAAGGCCGCCGACACCGCGACGTTCTATGCCCAAGGCGGCATCGCTGTGGTGCTGCCGGACACCGACGACTCCATCGACGCCCACGTGGCCGACACGATTGCCGCCGGTGCGGGACTGTGCGACGCCGATGCCGTGCGGTCGATCGTGGCCGACGGCTATCGCGCCGTGCGCGAACTCGTCGACGACGGAGCGCGTTTCGACGAAGCCGAGCCCGGTCGGTGGTCGCTGACGCGTGAGGGCGGTCATTCGCGGCGCCGCATCATCCATTCGGGCGGTGACGCCACCGGAGCCGAGGTGCAGCGCGCGCTTGACCACGCCGGCGCGACACTGGACATCCGCCGCAACCACGTCGCGCTGCAGATTCTGCAGAGCGGCGGCGCGGTGACCGGCGTGCAGGTGCTCAATGAGGACGGGCCCGGCATCGTGCACGCGCCGTCGGTGGTGCTCGCGACGGGCGGTCTTGGCCATCTGTATTCGGCCACCACGAATCCCGAGGGTTCGACCGGTGACGGCATCGCGCTGGCGCTATGGGCGGGTGTGCCGATCAGTGATGTCGAGTTCATCCAGTTCCACCCGACCATGCTGTTCGACGGCCACGCCAGCGGACGCCGTCCGTTGATCACCGAGGCCGTCCGTGGTGAGGGTGGGATTCTGCTTGACCGGCAGGGAAATTCGATCACCAGGGGCATTCACCCGATGGGGGATCTGGCCCCGCGCGATGTCGTCGCGGCTGCGATCGACGCCCGCTTGCGGGAAACAGGCGATCCCTGCGCGTACCTCGACGCGCGAGCCATCACCGACTTCGATCGCCGTTTCCCGACGGTCACGGCGGCGTGCCGAGCGGCTGGCATCGACCCGACCAGCCAACCGATTCCGGTGGTGCCGGGCGCGCACTACAGCTGCGGCGGTGTGGTTACCGACGTGTACGGCCGCACCGATCTCGCCGGCCTGTTCGCCGCTGGCGAGGTGGCCCGCACGGGCATGCACGGGGCGAACAGGTTGGCCTCCAACAGTCTGTTGGAGGGACTGGTGGTCGGCGGTCGCGCCGGGCGGGCGGCGGCGCAGCACGCCAACGACGCGGCACCGGCACATGCCGAGCTCGGTGATGTCGAGACGCGGGTTGCCCTTCCGCGCAATAAGTTACAGCGGGCGATGTCCACGTACGCCTCGGTTGTCAGGGACGCCGATGGCCTGCAGCAGCTCGCCCGTGAACTCGAGGCTGCCGACCCGCGCGACCTCGACGGCCGGGCCAGTTTCGAGGATGTCGCGCTCACCACCACCGCCTGCGCGGTGACCGCCGCGGCGTTGGCCAGAAACGAGTCGCGCGGCTGCCATCACCGATCCGACTTCCCCGACACCGACCCCGCCTTGGCGCACAGCCAGGTGTTCGCGGCGGCCTGCTGCTGATGGAACTCAGCGCAGACGAGCTGACGGAGGCTCGCGGGGTGATCGCACGTGCGCTGGAGGAAGACCTGCGCTACGGCCCCGATGTGACCACGCTGGCGACCGTGCCGGCCGAGGCGAGAACGACGGCCGCGTTGGTGACCCGTGAGCCGGGCGTCATCGCCGGGGTCGACGTAGCGCTGCTGGTCCTCGATGAGGTGCTCGGCGCGCACAACTACGGGTTGAAGGAGCGCGTCGACGACGGTGCTCGGCTGGACGCGCGCGGGGTGGTCCTCGTCGTCGAGGCACCGACGCGGGGCCTGCTGACCGCCGAGCGGACGATGCTCAATCTGGTCTGCCATCTGTCGGGCATCGCGACCACCACCGCGGCATGGGTCGAGGCGGTCGAGGGCACGAACGCAAAGATCCGCGATACCCGTAAGACGTTGCCGGGCCTGCGTGCGCTGCAGAAGTATGCGGTGCGGGTTGGCGGAGGCGTCAACCACCGGATGGGACTGGGCGACGCCGCGCTGATCAAGGACAACCATGTCGCTGCGGCAGGTTCGGTGGTGGCGGCGTTGCATGCCGTCCGCGAGGTAGCGCCTGTTCTGCCCTGCGAGGTCGAGGTCGACTCGCTCGAACAGCTCGACGATGTGCTGGCCGAGAACGTGGAACTCGTTCTGTTGGACAACTTTCCGGTCTGGCAGACGCAGATCGCGGCGCAACGCCGCGATGCCCGCGCCCCACAGACAAAGCTTGAGTCGTCGGGCGGGCTGTCGCTGGACACCGCGGCCGAATACGCCGGTACGGGCGTCGATTACCTGGCCGTCGGCGCCCTTACCCACTCGGTGCGGGTGCTGGACATCGGTCTGGATCTTTAGCGCGCCAGTAGTGTCCTGGCCGCCGCCTGCGCGGCATTCAATGCGGTGTCGTCGCCTGCGATGCGGGACAGGATGAGCGCACCTTCGATCAGGGCGATGACCGCGAGCGCGGTCTGCCCGGCTTCGGGATCCGGCCAGCCGTCGCCGCGAAGACGCTCGGCGACTGCGGCACTCCAACCGGCGAAGGCCCTGGCGGATGCGTCGCGCACCGCAGGGCTGGCGTTGACCGACTCGGTGGCAATCGGTTCGATCGGGCATCCGTCGCGCTGGTCGGACGCCAGTTGGGCGATCAACAGGTCGATCCAGCCGGCAACGATGTCGGCCACCGCCGAGTCGCCGTCGAGGAAGCGCCGCAGCAGCCGTTCGATCTCGCCGCCCGCTGACTCGACGACGGCGGCCGCCAGCTCCTGCTTTCCGTTCGGAAAGTGGTGGTAGAGCGAGCCGGCCTTGACGTCCGCCGCCTCCAGGATCTGGCTCACACCGGTGGCCGCGTAGCCCTGCCTGCGGAACAGCAGGGCCGCGGTGTCCATCAGCGCGGTACGGCTTCGATCGGGGCGGGGCACCCCTTGACAATACTAGAACGGTCGCTCAAGAATATTTGAACGACCACTAAAGAAGGGCCGTCGGGATGCAACAGCTGGTTTTCGAGCAGGCCGGGCGGTACGCCTGGCGTGCGGCTCCCGACCCGCAGATATCCGATGCCAAGCAGGCGCTGGTGCGGCCCGTGATGGTGGCCTGTTGCGACCTCGACGTCGCCGTCGCGGAGGGTGTGTTGCCCATGCCGCCCGGACACGCCGTCGGACATGAGGGTCTCGCCGAGGTTGTCGCCGTCGGTGACGAAGTCACGAATGTGCGCGTGGGCGACCGCGTCGTCGTGCCGTTTCAGATCAACTGCGGGGAGTGCAACGCGTGCCGTCGTGGTGTGACCGGCTCGTGCGCGGCGCTGCCGTTGATGGCGATGTACGGCATGGCGCCGCTGGCCGGTCTGGACGGCGGCGGCTTCATGGCCGATCTCGTGACGGTGCCGTTCGCCGATGCGATGCTGCTGCCTGTCCCCGAGGGCGTCGACCCGGTGGCGATCGCCTCGCTGTCGGACAACATCCCCGACGGCTGGCGCGCGATCGGTCCCTACCGCGCCGAACTGGCCGCGCTCGACGAGGTCGACCGACGTGTGCTCGTGGTCGGCAGGCGGTCGATCGGGTTGTACGCCGCGGCGTTCGGGTTGGCATACGGCGCACAGGTCGACTACGTCGATACCGACCAGCGGCGGCTCGCGATGGCGGAGAAGCTCGGGGCCCGTGTGCACGAGCGGCCGAAGCCGGACAGGTCATGGGATCCGTATCCAGTCACGGTGCACACGTCGGCGGACCCGTCGGTGCTCACCTCCACGCTGCGGGCGACGTGGCCGGACGGTGTCTGCACCGACACCGGCATCTATTACCAGGGCGGGGTGGAGATGCCGCTGCTGCCGATGTACACCCGCGGCGTCCGCTTCGTGACCGGCAGGGTCAATGCGCGGGCGGTGATCCCAGAGATTCTCGAATTGCTTGCGACGGCCTGTGATTTGGCGCCCGCGGTTGATCGGGTCGTGCCCTGGGATGACGCGCCGTCGGTGTGGCCGACGATGACTCAGAAGACGGTGTTTACGCGGTAGCCGGACCGCGTCGGACCAGCGACAACACCACCGCGGCCGTGGCGAACAAGCCCGAGAACACGCGGTTGACGACCGTTTGCTTGCGCGGCGTGTGCATCCATTTGAGCAGTCGGACGGACAGGGCCGTGTAGAGGCCCATCACCACGAGGTCGACGGCGACCATCGTCACGCCGATCGCCAAGTACTGCGGCCACAGCGGTGCAGTCGGCACGACGAACTGCGGGAGCACCGCGAGGAAGAACACCAAACCCTTGGGGTTGGTCGCGTTGACGAGGAATCCGCGAACCACGAGCGACAGCCTGCCGCCATCCATCGCCTTGCCAATTTGCTCGCGCAGATCGACTGTGGCGGTTCGCCATTGCCGCACGGCGAGATAGACCAGGTAGGCCACACCGATCCACTTGATGATGTTGAAGGCGAGGACCGAGTTCGCGACGACGGCGCCGAGCCCGGCCGCCACCAGCGCGAGTTGCAGCATGAGGCCGACTTCAAGCCCGAGGATGCTCCAATATCCGCGCCGCACACCATGGGTCAGGCCGGTCGCCATCGACTGGACAGCGCCCGCGCCAGGGGAGACGGCGATCGCGATAGCAGCACCGAAGAACGCCAGCCAGACTTGCCATGTCATCGCGACAGTGTGTCACGCGATATCGGCGACGAGCACTCCCATTTTCCGGGCCTGGACTCGGGCCATGTACGGCAGACCGTAGGCGTCGCCACCGGCGGGCACGATCCGTGGGTTGACGATGTGGACTGTGCGTTTGCCGAAGAGCACGTCGGCCTCGTTGGCGGCCAGCACGTTCTTGACCCAATCCGTCTTGCCGTGCCCCAATGCGATGGCGAGGACATTGCCCTTGCGGAAAGGTGTGACGACCGTTTCATAGGTTTTGCCGGACTTGCGACCGCGGTGCCTGACCTTGGCAACCCCGGGCATCAGCCGCGCGAGCCTCTTGACCAGGGGGTTCATGTATTTGATCTGCAGACGCTCGAACGTGGGCGGATAGATCATCGGCACGCCCGGCGCATTGTTGGGGTGATCCTTTGCAGACATGCCGTGGACATTACGCAACTGAGGCACCGTCTTCGAAGGGGTGCGGCCCGAATTGTTGGCGACTCGTGCAGGCAAAGTTCGCTGGCAGAGGGTGATGCGCCGTACGATCAGCCGCATGTCTGAGCCAACGGGGTCTTCGAGAGGTTTTATCGTTTCTGTCGTGGCGCTGGTGGTCGCGCTCGTCGCCACCGGTCTTGCCGTCTGGGCACTGATGAAGCAGCCATCAGAACCATCCACGGAAGGGCAGGTCTTCACCGGCACGACGACCGACGATCCCAAGGGCAGCATCTGCGAGTCGTTCAACGTCATCCGCAACGGCGTTCAGATCAACACGAACCTGCAGCCTCCCGGCGGCTCGGAGGACATCGCCGGTGCCATGGCCGTGGCCGCCAATGCCCGCCTTGCCCTCTACGACGGCGGGCAGTATCTGCTCGCGCGGCTTCAGCCAGGGACGCCCCCTGAGCTGGCCGACGCCGTCCGCAAGTTCGCCAACAACCTGATGGACATCGGAGCCCGGTCGACTTCGGGCATCCCGAACTCCGACCCCGCGCAGGCCGCACGGCTGAAGGAAGCAGACGCGGCCAACGCCAAGATCACCGAACTCTGCAAGTGAGCGTCCGCCTCACCTGACCGGGGAAACGGCGCGGGCTGCCTGCGGCGATAACGATTTGGCCTGTTCTGGGACAATGGGCGCATGAACATGGCCCGCATCGATTTGCGCGGCGCCGATCTGTCGGCGGCCCGGTTGAGATCTGCGCTGCCGCGCGGTGGCGTGGATGTCGATGCGGTGGTGCCCAAGGTGCGGCCGATTGTCGATGCCGTGGCGGCGCGCGGTGCTGAGGCAGCCCTGGAGTTCGGCCAGTCGTTCGACGGCGTGCGCCCCGCACAGGTGCGGGTGTCCGCGGCTGAACTGCAGAGCGCGCTCGATCGGCTCCCGTCCGATGTCCGCAGGGCCCTCGAGGTGGCGATCGAGCGGACCCACGCTGTGCACGCAGACCAGCGGCGCACCGACACCACGACCACGCTGGCGCCCGGCGCAACGGTGACGGAGCGCTGGGTGCCGGTCGAGCGCGTGGGCCTGTATGTGCCCGGCGGCAACGCCGTCTACCCGTCCAGCGTCGTGATGAACGTCGTACCCGCCCAGCTCGCGGGCGTGGACTCGCTGGTGATTGCCAGCCCGCCGCAGGCGCAGTTCGACGGCCTGCCGCATCCCACCATTCTGGCGGCCGCACACCTGCTCGGCGTCGACGAGGTGTGGGCCGTCGGTGGCGCTCAAGCCGTCGCACTCATGGCCTACGGCGGAACCGACACCGACGGAGCGGAATTGGCTCCTGTCGACATGGTCACCGGGCCGGGCAACATCTACGTCACCGCCGCCAAGCGGATCTGCCGCTCACAGATCGGCATCGACGCCGAGGCCGGCCCAACGGAGATCGCGATTTTGGCCGACCACACCGCCGATCCGGTCCACGTCGCGGCCGACCTCATCAGCCAGGCCGAACACGACGAGATGGCCGCCAGCGTGCTGGTCACGCCGAGCACCTCGCTGGCCGACGCCACCGACCGTGAACTCGCCATCCAGCTGGACACCACCGTGCACCGAGAACGCGTCTCCGCCGCGCTGTCGGGGCGGCAGTCGGCGATCGTGCTCGTCGACGACATCGATGCAGGCATCAAGACCGTGAACGCCTACGCAGCCGAGCACCTCGAGATCCAGACCGCTGATGCACGCGATGTGTCCGGCCGAATCCGTTCGGCCGGAGCAATTTTCGTCGGAGCCTACTCACCGGTCAGTCTCGGCGACTACTGCGCGGGCTCCAACCATGTGTTGCCGACGGCGGGTTGTGCGCGGCACTCCAGCGGCCTGTCGGTGCAGACGTTCCTTCGCGGCATTCACGTCATCGACTACGACGAGGCGGCGCTGAAAGACGTGTCCGGCTACGTGATCACCCTCGCCGAGGCCGAGAACCTGCCGTCTCACGGCGAGGCGGTGCGGCGGAGGTTCGAGGAGTGATGAGCCGCTTGCGCGAAGAACAGACAGCAGGGCCGCCCGGTCAATCGGTATCACTGGCCGATCTGCCGCTGCGCGAGGACCTACGCGGCAAATCGCCATACGGCGCGCCGCAACTCGCGGTGCCCGTGCGGCTCAACACCAACGAGAACCCGCATCCGCCGACGCAGGCCCTGATCGACGACGTCACGAGCTCGGTCCGCGCAGCGGCAGGCGATCTGCACCGTTATCCCGACCGAGATGCGGTTGCGCTGCGCACCGACCTGGCGACCTACCTGTCGGTGCAGACCGGCGTTGACGTCGGCGTCGAGAACCTTTGGGCCGCCAACGGTTCCAATGAGATCCTGCAGCAGCTGCTGCAGGCGTTCGGTGGACCGGGACGCAGCGCGATCGGATTCGTGCCGTCGTATTCGATGCACCCGATCATCTCCGACGGCACACAGACCGAGTGGCTGGTGGCCAGCCGCGCCGACGACTTCAGCCTCGACGCCGAAGTGGCGGTGCACGCCATAAAGGAGCACAACCCCGACATCGTGTTCGTCGCGAGCCCGAACAACCCGTCGGGCCAGAGTGTTTCGCTGGAAGAACTGCGTCGGCTTCTTGAAGCGATGACCACCGGCATCCTGATCCTCGATGAGGCCTACGGCGAGTTCTCGTCACAGCCGAGCGCGGTCCATCTTGTCGCCGAATTCCCGACGAAGCTGGTGGTGACCCGCACCATGAGCAAGGCGTTCGCGTTCGCAGGCGGTCGGCTCGGATACCTGATCGCCGCTCCCGCGGTGATCGACGCCATGCTGCTGGTGCGGTTGCCGTACCACCTGTCGTCGGTCACCCAGGCCGCCGCACGTGCAGCACTGCGGCATGCCGACGACACCCTTGGTAGCGTCGCGACTCTCATCGCGGAGCGCAATCGCGTGACAGGTGCGTTGACGGACATGGGCTTTCGCGTCATTCCCAGCGATGCGAACTTCGTACTGTTCGGCGAGTTCGCCGACGCACCGGCCACCTGGCAGCGCTACCTCGACGCCGGCATCCTCATCCGCGACGTCGGAATCCCCGGATATCTGCGCGCCACCATCGGCCTGGCCGACGAGAACGACGCGCTGCTGGAAGCCAGCGCACGAATAGGAGCACAGTGACCACCAACCGTCGCGCCCGCGTCGAACGCAAGACGAAGGAATCCGACATCGTCGTCGAACTCGACCTCGACGGCACCGGAGCTGTGAACATCTCCACCGGCGTCCCCTTCTATGACCACATGCTCACCTCGCTGGGCAGCCACGCCAGCTTTGACCTCACCGTCGACGCCAAGGGCGACGTGGAGATCGAAGGACACCACACGATCGAGGACACCGCGATCGTGCTGGGCCAGGCGCTGCGCGAGGCGCTCGGCGACAAGAAGGGCATCCGGCGATTCGGCGACGCTTTCATCCCGATGGACGAGACGCTCGCGCACGCGGCGGTCGATGTGTCGGGTCGGCCGTACTGCGTGCACAGCGGCGAGCCCGAGCACATGCTGCACAGCACGATCGCCGGCTCCGAGGTGCCGTATCACACCGTGATCAACCGCCACGTGTTCGAGACCATTGCAAACAACGCGCGCATCGCGCTGCACGTGCGAACGCTCTACGGGCGCGATCCGCATCACATCACCGAGGCCCAGTACAAGGCTGTCGCCCGGGCGTTGCGCCAAGCGGTCGAGTTCGATCCGAGGGTGACGGGTGTGCCGTCCACCAAAGGCAGCCTGTGACAACAAAATCCGTCGTAGTGCTCGACTACGGCTCGGGCAACCTACGGTCGGCGCAGCGCGCGCTTGAGCGGGTCGGTGCCGAGGTCGAAGTGACCGCCGACGCCGATGCGGCCGCTCGCGCCGACGGGTTGGTGGTGCCCGGTGTCGGTGCATACGAGGCCTGTATGAACGGCCTGCGCGCAATCGGTGGAGACAAGATCATCGCCGAGCGGGTTGCGGCAGGCATGCCGGTGCTCGGGGTGTGTGTCGGCATGCAGATCCTGTTCGCGCGCGGCGTGGAGTTCGGCGTCGAATCGCAGGGCTGCGGGCAGTGGCCCGGCTCTGTAGTCCGGCTGGATGCGCCGGTGATCCCGCACATGGGTTGGAACGTCGTCGACGCCGCCGCAGGCAGCGCCTTGTTCAGGGGCCTCGACCCAGCCACGCGGTTCTATTTCGTGCATTCATACGCGGCACAGGCATGGGAAGGCGACCCCGCGGCGTTGCTGACCTGGGCAACCCACAACGTGCCGTTCTTGGCTGCCGTCGAGGACGGTGCACTGGCGGCCACCCAGTTCCACCCCGAGAAGAGCGGTGATGCGGGCGCGACGTTGCTCGCCAATTGGGTGTCAGACCTGTGAGGACGCTAGGTTGACCGCCGTGCAACTGATTCTCTTGCCCGCCGTCGACGTGGTCGACGGTAAAGCGGTGCGGCTCGTGCAGGGCCAGGCAGGCAGCGAAACCGAGTACGGATCTGCGTTGGACGCCGCCATGACTTGGCAGCGCGACGGCGCCGAGTGGATCCATCTCGTGGACCTCGACGCGGCGTTCGGTCGCGGGTCGAACCGCGAGCTGCTGGCCGAGGTCGTCGGCAAGCTTGACGTCGCCGTGGAGTTGTCCGGGGGCATCCGCGACGAGGAGTCGCTCGCCGCCGCACTCGCCACCGGCTGCGCCAGGGTCAACCTCGGCACCGCGGCGCTGGAGAACCCCGAGTGGTGCGCCCGCGCGATCGGCGAGCATGGCGACAAGGTCGCGGTCGGGCTCGACGTGAAGATCGACCCGTCCTTGCCCGGCGGCGGGTTCCGGCTGCGTGGCCGCGGCTGGGAGACCGATGGGGGAGATCTGTGGCCCGTGTTGGAACGCCTTGACAGGCAGGGCTGTTCGCGGTTCGTCGTGACAGATGTCACCAAGGACGGCACGTTGGGCGGACCCAACCTCGCGCTGCTGTCCAGCGTTGCCGAACGCACCGACGCGCCGGTGATCGCATCGGGTGGTGTGTCCAGCCTCGATGACCTGCGCGCCATCGCCACACTCACCGACAGTGGGATCGAGGGCGCGATCATCGGAAAAGCCTTGTACGCGGGACGATTCACCCTGCCGCAGGCGCTGGCAGCGGTAGGAGAGTAGCCCCTGATGGCGCTGGACGAGACCGATCTCGACGCACTGGTCTCCGTGGCCGCCGCGATCCTCGACGAGGCGGCCAGCCCATTCGTGTCCGGCCACGGCGCCGACTCGGCCGTACAGAAGAAGGGCAACGATTTCGCCACCGAGGTCGATCTTGCGATCGAACGTCAGGTGGTGGACGCGCTCGTTTCGCGCACCGGTATCGAGGTGCACGGCGAGGAGTTCGGCGGCGCCGATATCGACTCCCCTTTGGTGTGGGTGCTCGACCCGATCGACGGAACGATCAACTACGCGGCGGGTCTGCCCACGGCCGCCATTCTGCTGGCGCTCGTGCGTGACGGTGAGCCGGTGGCCGGTCTGACGTGGCTACCCTTCACCGGTCAGCGTTTCACCGCTGTCGTCGGAAAACCGCTGTTCGTCAATGGTGTTGCCCAGCCACAACTTCAGCAGACTGCGCTGGCGGGCAGTGTCGTGGGCACCAGCACCTTCGATATCGACTCCAGGGGGTATTTCTCCGGCCGCTATCGGATCGCGATTCTCGAACGGCTGAGCCGAGAGTGTTCACGGATGCGGATGCATGGTGCCATCGGCCTCGACATGGCTTACACCGCGGCCGGAATGCTCGGTGCCGCAATGAACTTCGGCGGCCACGTCTGGGACCACGCGGCCGGCGTCGCGTTGGTGCGGGCCGCGGGAGGGATTGTCACCGATCTGTCAGGTAAGGACTGGACCGTCGGATCCCGTGGTGCGCTAGCCGGGTCGCCCGGTGTGCACGCCGAGATGCTCGATATCGTGCTGTCGGTCGGTGCGCCGGAGGACTACTGATGGACCCTAGAGACCTCGCGGTCCGTATCATTCCGTGCCTCGATGTCGACGACGGCCGGGTGGTCAAGGGCGTCAACTTCGAAAACCTGCGCGACGCAGGTGATCCCGTCGAACTCGCCGCAGCCTACGACCGGGAAGGTGCCGATGAGCTGACCTTCCTCGACGTGACAGCGAGTTCGTCGGGTCGTGCCACCATGCTCGAGGTCGTCAAACGGACCGCCGAGCAGGTGTTCATCCCGCTGACCGTTGGTGGCGGTGTGCGATCGGTGGCCGACGTCGACGTGCTGTTGCGGGCCGGCGCTGACAAGGTCGCCGTCAACACCGCGGCCATTGCGCGCCCGGAACTACTGGCCGAACTGTCCCGCCAGTTCGGGTCGCAATGCATCGTGTTGTCGGTCGACGCCCGAACCGTCCCGGAGGGTTCGCAGCCCACAGCGTCGGGATGGGAGGTCACCACCCACGGCGGGCGGCGGGGCACCGGCATGGACGCCGTCGAATGGGCAACCCGCGGCGCCGAGTTGGGAGTCGGCGAGATCCTGCTCAACTCGATGGACTTCGACGGCACCAAGGCCGGCTTCGACCTCAGGATGCTGCGGGCGGTCCGCGGTGCGGTCTCCATCCCGGTGATCGCGAGCGGTGGTGCTGGGGCGAAGGAAGATTTCGCGCCCGCGGTTTTCGCAGGGGCGGACGCCGTGTTGGCCGCCAGTGTTTTCCACTTCGGGGAGCTGACGATCTCCGAGGTGAAGGCGGCGATGGCGGCAGAAGGGATCGTCGTGCGATGACGGCATTGGAAGCAAGCATTTCGTCGCGGCTAAAGCGCGACGCCAGCGGCCTGTTCACCGCGGTCGTACAGGAGCGGGGCACCGGACAGGTGCTGATGGTGGCGTGGATGGACGACGCCGCGCTCGCCCGCACGCTGGCAACCCGTGAGGCCACCTATTTCTCGCGGTCGCGCGGCGAGCAGTGGATCAAGGGGCAGACATCGGGCCATACGCAGCGCGTGCACTCGGTGCGGCTGGACTGCGACGGCGACACGGTGCTGCTCGAAGTCGACCAGGTCGGCGGCGCATGCCACACCGGGGACCACACCTGCTTCGACGCCGATCTGTTACTCGGCCCGGAGAGCTAGACGATGAGGAAGGCCGCCGCGGTCGCCGCCGTGGGGGTGGCGGCCTTGGCGGTCCGTCGTTACGCCGCATTGCGGAAACCTTTGTCGGCGGTGGCCCCGGAGTTACGGTCTCCGAGAATGCTCGTCTCATCCATTCCGATGAATGCGCGCACCCTGCCCATCATCCGGATGTTGATGGCGTTCAAGTCCAGGCCTCAGCCCGGCGTGACAGTAGCCGAGCGCCACGTCGGGGCAATAGCCGTCTTCGTGTTGACGCCGACTGGTCAACCCGTACCCCGACCCGGTGTGCTGTCGCTCCATGGCGGCGGAATGTGCGCGGGCTCAGCGCAATTGGAGATTCAACCGGCCGGACGTCTGGCACATGCGCTGGGCGCGGTTGTCGTGTCGCCAAACTACCGGCTGGCTCCCGAGAACCCCTTTCCCGCTGGTCTTGACGACTGCATGGCCACCCTTCAGTGGATGGTGAGCCACGCGGAGGAGCTCGGCATCGATCCGAGCCGCATCGCGGTGTGCGGGACGAGTGCGGGCGGAGGCCTCGCCGCCGCCGTCGCACAGCGCGCGGTCGACGAGGGGATCTCGGTGCGCGCGCAGGCGCTCGTTTCTCCGATGCTCGACGACCGCACCGCATTGCGTGATGACCTGGCGGGCCGGGGTGAGCTGACGTGGACACCGAAGTCCAACAGGTGGGCCTGGACCGCGTACCTCGGACGCGAGCCACGACGATCGAGCGCTCCCGAGTATGCGGCGCCGGCCCGACGTACCGATGTGGCTGGTTTGCCGCCCGCGTGGATCGGAGTCGGCGACTTGGAGGTCTTCTTCGAGGAGAACGTCGCCTATGCCGAGAGGCTCGAGGCCGCCGGTGTGCCAAGCCAACTCGTCGCCGTACCAGGGATGTATCACACGGCTGACGGCATCCTGCAGAAAGTTCCGTCGATGCGCGACTTTCACGCCAGCATGGTGCAGTTTCTGCGTGTCCACCTGGACGCGCCGGAGTGGAACGACTGATGCGCCGAATTCTGCATGGCGGCCGCGAATTCAAGCGGCCCAACGACCCGCCTGCAGAACTCGAAGCAGGCGATACGGCTCGACGCAGGGGTTACAGGTCGATGATCCGGGTGGCCTTCGCGCGCGCGGTCCAGCGCCCCTCGTCGTAGCCGACCACCACAGGATGCGCGAACGCGGCGCTGACGTTGTCGGTCGTCACAGTGGCCCTGGCCTCGCCGGTTGCCACCGTTCGTCCCTCGGCGATCAGCAGCGCGTGTGTCGTGGTGGTCGGTAGCTCCTCGAGATGATGCGTGACGAGAATCGAGGCGACCTCGGGATGCGTTTCGTCGAGCGAGTCGATGGTTTCGAGCAGCTGTTCGCGTGCAGCCACGTCGAGCCCGGTCGTCGGCTCGTCGAGCAGCAGCAGGCGCGGTTCGGAGATGAGCGCCCTTGCGATCAGAGTGCGACCCCGTTCACCCTGCGACAGCGTCGGCCAGACATCGTCGGCCCGCTGCGTCAGGCCGACCGCCGCGATCATCGCGTCGGCCCGAGCACGCTCCTGTGCGGTCGGCGTCCACCGCATCGGGGTGTCGATGGTGGCGGTGATGCCGGTCATCACCACTTCGCGGACCGTCAGCGAATACTGAAGCCGGTGCCGGGGATTCACGTGTCCGATGAATCGGCGCAGCCGGGCCAGCTCAACCCGGCCCATCTGCTCACCGAGAATGTGCACCGTTCCCGACGTCGGAAACAGCACAGCCGCACAGAAACCGAGCAGCGTGCTCTTTCCCGCTCCGTTGGGGCCGAGGAGGGCCCAGTGCTCGCCGGCGTTCACGGTGAGCGAGATGCCGTCGATGATCTGCTTGCCGTCGCGGCGAAACGTCACATCGCGTAGCGCGAGAACTTCTGTCACGCCGACTGCCGCTGTCTCAGCACCTCCAGCGCCTTGTCGGCGTGGACCTCCATGCTGAACTCGCTCGAGATCACGTCGAGCACGGTTCGGTCGGTGTCGATGACGAAAGTCGTGCGCTTGACCGGCATCAGCTTGCCCAACAGGCCGCGCTTGACGCCGAACGCGGCGGCGACCGTGCCGTCGGCGTCGGACAGCAGCGGATAGTCGAAGCGCTGAGTATCGGAGAACTTGGCCTGCTTGGCGACGGGATCGGTGCTGATACCGACCCGCGACGCACCGACGGCGGCGAAGTCGCCCGCCAGGTCGCGGAAGTGGCAGGCTTCCTTCGTGCAGCCCGGCGTCATCGCCGCGGGGTAGAAGAACAACACGACCGGACCGTCGGCGAGCAGCGATGTGAGGTTTCGCACAGCACCCGTTTGGTCTGGGAGTTCGAACTCGGCAACCCGGTCACTCCGTTGTAGAGGTGTCACGCGTGTTGAGGTTACGCCTGGCAGATTTCCGGTCTTGCCATACCGGCTGGGAGGATTACCACGTGCAAACCATCGTCGACCTGGCTGTCACGACCTCGCGTGAGGACTTCCGGACGCTGGCTGCCGGCCACCGAGTCGTTCCGGTGACCCGGAAGGTACTGGCCGACAGCGAGACGCCGTTGTCGGCGTACCGCAAGCTGGCCGCCAATCGCCCTGGCACGTTCTTGCTGGAATCCGCGGAGAACGGGCGGTCGTGGTCGCGGTGGTCGTTCGTCGGCGCTGGCGCCCCGTCGGCGTTCACGGTTCGAAACGGTGAGGCGGCGTGGTTGGGCGTCACACCGCAGGACGCACCAAGCGGTGGTGACCCGCTGCGCGCGTTGCGCGAGACGTTGGAGCTACTTCAGACCGAGGCTGTGCCTGGACTACCGCCGCTGTCCGGCGGACTGGTCGGATTCTTCGCATACGACCTGGTGCGCAGGCTCGAACGGCTGCCCGAACTGGCCGTCAACGACCTCGGGCTGCCCGACCTTCTGCTGTTGCTGGCCACCGATATCGCGGCTGTCGACCACCACGAGGGCACCATCACTTTGATCGCCAACGCGGTGAACTGGAACGGCACCGACGAACGCGTCGACTGGGCCTACGACGACGCCGTCTCGCGGCTTGATGTGATGACCGAGGCGCTCGGTGCGAACCTTTCGTCGACGGTGGCGACCTTCAGCAGGCCGGGACCGCGCAACCGCCAACAGCGCACGGTCGAGGAGTACGGCGCAATCGTGGAGCGGCTGGTCGGCGAAATCGAGGCGGGCGAGGCATTTCAGGTGGTGCCGTCGCAGCGCTTCGAGATGGACACCGACGCGAACCCGCTCGACGTGTACCGGATGCTGCGGGTGTCCAACCCCAGCCCGTACATGTATCTGCTGAACGTGCCCGATGCCGATGGCGGACTGGACTTCTCGGTCGTCGGCTCAAGTCCCGAAGCGCTGGTGACCGTCAAGGACGGGCGTGCGACGACGCATCCCATCGCGGGCACGCGGTGGCGCGGCGCCAACGAGGAAGAAGACCTGCTGCTCGAAAAGGAGCTACAGGAAGACGAAAAGGAACGCGCCGAGCACCTGATGCTGGTCGACCTCGGCCGCAACGATCTGGGCCGGGTGTGCGTGCCGGGAACGGTGCGCGTCGAGGACTACAGCCACATCGAGCGCTACAGCCACGTCATGCACCTGGTGTCGACGGTGACGGGGCAGTTGGCCGACGGCAAAACTGCGCTAGATGCGGTCACCGCATGCTTCCCGGCGGGCACGCTGACGGGTGCGCCCAAGGTGCGGGCGATGGAGCTCATCGAGGAGGTCGAGAAGACCCGTCGCGGTCTCTACGGCGGTGTGCTGGGCTACCTGGATTTCGCGGGGGACGCCGATTTCGCGATAGCCATCCGAACCGCGCTGATCCGCGGGGGGACGGCCTACGTGCAGGCGGGCGGGGGAGTCGTGGCCGATTCCAACGGCCCGTATGAGTACAACGAGGCCGCCAACAAGGCCAAGGCGGTGCTGAACGCGATTGCCGCGGCTGAGACGCTGACCGAGCCATGAAGCGCATCGGGCAGCTTCTGCTGCTAGTGGCGGCGGGTGTGCTGTGGCTGGCGTCGCGGATGACGTGGGTTCAGGTGCGCTCGTTCGACGGGCTGGGTCAGCCAGAAACCGCGACGCTGAACGGCGCGGCCTGGTCGACGGCGCTGGTGCCGCTGGCCCTGATCCTGCTGGCCGCCGTGCTCAAGTCGACAGTCGGGCCGCGCTGGCAACTGCGGCTGCTTGCGCTCGTGGTGGGCGCTCTGAGCGCCGTGATCGCGTATTTGGCGATCAGCCTCTGGGTCGTCCCCGATGTGGCGGTGCGTGCAGCGGGCCTCGCCGAGGTGCCGGTGGCGGATCTGGTCGGCACGCAGCGGTACTACTGGGGTGCCGTCGTGACGTTGATCGCTGCCGTGCTGACGCTCGCAGGCGCGGTGCTGCTCATGCGGTCACCGGTGAAAGACGAGTCGGATCACGACAAATACGAGGCTCCGGCGCGACGGCGCGAGGTGGCGCGACGACGCGCTGCAGCAGGCCAGGAGATGTCGGAGCGGACGATGTGGGACGCGCTCGACGAGGGGCGCGATCCCACCAAACCAGACACTGAGGGGCGGTGAGAGTTGATGGGTTCGGTGCGGCTACCCTTCGATAAAGGTTATGTGGCGGCAAGACGGCGCGAACGCGGAGGGAGTTCACGGCTTATGAGTTCGGCGACCGTGCTCGACTCCATCATTGAAGGAGTCCGCGCCGACGTCGCCGCACGCGAAGCGAGCGTCAGCCTCGACGAGGTCAAGGCGGCCGCCAAGGCCGCGCCATCGCCGCGCAACGTGATGGCAGCGCTCCGTGAACCCGGAATCGGTGTCATCGCCGAGGTGAAGCGTGCCAGCCCGTCGCGAGGAGCCCTTGCGCCGATCGCGGATCCGGCGAAGCTGGCCAGCGCGTATGAGGACGGCGGAGCCCGCATCATCAGCGTGCTCACCGAGCAGCGCCGCTTCAACGGCTCGCTCGACGACTTGGACGCTGTGCGCGCCGTGGTGTCAATCCCGGTGCTGCGCAAGGACTTCATCGTCGGGCCGTATCAGGTCCACGAAGCCCGTGCACACGGCGCGGACATGCTACTGCTCATCGTGGCGGCGCTCGAGCAGTCCGCGCTCGTTTCGATGCTGGATCGCACGGAGTCCCTCGGGATGACGGCGTTGGTCGAGGTGCACACCGAGGACGAAGCCGACCGTGCGCTGCAGGCAGGGGCGAAGGTCATCGGCGTCAACGCACGCGACCTCAAGACCCTCGACGTGGACCGGGATTGCTTCGCGCGCATCGCACCTGGGCTGCCGAGCGACGTCATCCGCGTCGCCGAATCGGGTGTGCGCGGTCCGGCCGATCTGTTGGCGTACGCAGGTGCAGGCGCAGACGCTGTTCTCGTCGGCGAGGGTCTGGTCACCAGCGGTGATCCCCGTAGTGCCGTCGCCGATCTGGTCACCGCAGGCACGCACCCGTCCTGCCCGAAACCCTCGCGCTGAGCAGTGGCGGATCTCGCCGGCCCAGAGTTGCCGCGTTCCAGTGCGGCGGTCGCAGAACCGACCGTCCATGATCCCGACGCCAAGGGTCATTTCGGTGCCTACGGAGGACGACTCGTCCCAGAGGCACTGATGGCCGTCATCGAGGAAGTCACGGCTGCCTACGAAAAGGCCCGCGGCGACCAGGAATTCCTCGACGAGCTGGACCGGCTGCAGCGGCACTACAGCGGTCGGCCTTCACCGCTGTACGAAGCCACGCGGCTCAGCGAGCATGCCGGTGGCGCGCGACTCTTCCTCAAGCGAGAGGACCTGAACCACACCGGTTCTCACAAGATCAACAACGTCTTGGGCCAGGCCCTGCTCGCCCGACAGATGGGCAAGACGCGTGTCATCGCCGAGACCGGTGCGGGCCAGCACGGTGTGGCCACCGCAACCGCGTGCGCGCTGCTGGGGCTCGACTGTGTGATCTACATGGGCGCCGTCGACACCGCACGTCAGGCGCTGAACGTTGCGCGTATGCGGTTGCTTGGAGCCGAAGTCGTGTCCGTGGAGTCCGGCTCCAAGACGCTCAAGGACGCGATCAACGAAGCGTTCCGCGACTGGGTGACCAACGCGGACGACACGTACTACTGCTTCGGCACCGCGGCGGGCCCGCACCCGTTTCCGGTGATGGTTCGTGACTTCCAACGGGTGATCGGGCTCGAGGCCCGTGTGCAGATCCAGGATCAGGCGGGCCGGCTGCCCGACGCGGTCACCGCGTGTGTGGGCGGCGGCTCGAACGCCATCGGTGTGTTCCACCCGTTCATCGACGATCCCGGCGTGAAGTTGGTGGGCTTCGAAGCGGCGGGCGATGGCGTCGAAACCGGTCGTCATGCGGCGACGTTCACCGGCGGGTCCCCCGGTGCGTTCCAGGGTTCGTTCTCATACCTGTTGCAGGACGACGACGGTCAGACCATCGAATCTCATTCGATCTCTGCGGGTCTCGACTATCCCGGTGTCGGGCCCGAGCACGCCTTCCTCAAAGACGCCGGGCGTGCCGAATACCGGCCGGTCACCGACACCGAGGCGATGGATGCCTTCGGCCTGCTGTGCAGGACCGAAGGCATCATCCCGGCCATCGAATCCGCTCACGCGGTGGCCGGTGCGCTGAAGTTGGGAAGGGAACTCGGAGCGGGGTCGGTCATCGTGGTGAACCTGTCGGGCCGGGGCGACAAGGACGTGGAGACGGCGGCGAAGTGGTTCGATCTGCTCGACAGCAAGGGGACCGCTGCGTCATGACACGTGGTCTATCCGGCACATTCGAAGTGTGTCGTAAGGACGGTCGGGCGGCCCTCATCGGTTACCTGCCGACGGGCTATCCCGACGTGCCAACATCGATTTCGGCGATGACGGCGCTGGTCGAATCCGGCTGCGACATCATCGAAGTCGGCATGCCGTATTCCGACCCGGGCATGGACGGGCCCACCATCGCGACGGCCACCGATGCGGCGTTGCGCGGCGGTGTGCGCGTGCGTGACTCGTTGACCGCCGTCGAGTCGATCAGTAAGGCAGGCGGCCGCGCGGTCGTGATGACCTACTGGAATCTGGTGTTGCACTACGGCGTCGACGCGTTTGCCCGCGATCTGGCATCCGCAGGGGGGCTCGGGATGATCACACCGGACCTGATTCCCGACGAAGCCGGCGAATGGCTTGCGGTATCGGATGCCCACGGCTTGGACCGGATCTTCCTGGTGGCGCCGTCGTCGACGCCCGAGCGCCTTGCCGCAACGGTCAACGCGTCGCGCGGGTTCGTGTATGCGGCTTCGACAATGGGCGTGACGGGTGCGCGGGACGCGGTTTCGAATGCCGCACCCGAGTTGGTGCAACGGGTGAAGGCGGTGTCGGATATTCCGGTTGGCGTCGGGCTGGGGGTGAGGTCGCGTGAGCAGGCTGCGCAGATCGGTGCGTACGCAGACGGTGTAATTGTTGGTTCGGCCCTGGTGTCAGCGCTTACGGAGGGTATCCCCGCTATGCGCGTGCTGACCGAAGAACTGGCCGACGGTGTCCGGCAGGGGATTTCGGCGTGACCACGACCTTACTTGCTTCGTTCCCCAGCCCGCCGCAAGGCGTATGGCATCTCGGATGGATTCCGCTCCGCGCCTACGCGCTGTTCATTCTTGTCGGAGTGATCGTCGCATTGTTCATCGGAAACAAGCGTTGGTCGCAGCGGGGTGGCGAGCCTGGAGTCATTTTCGACATTGCCTTGCCGGCCATCATCCTTGGCTTGATCGGGGGTCGGCTCTACCACGTCCTCACCGACTGGTCGACATATTTCGGGCCCGGCGGCGCCGGTCTGCTCGCGGCATTCAAGATCCAGGAGGGCGGTCTCGGGATCTGGGGTGCGGTCGCGTTGGGTGGCATCGGCGCCTGGATCGCTTGTCGTGGCAAGGGCATTCCCCTTCCGGCATTCGGCGATGCGGTGGCCCCCGGAATCGTGCTGGCACAGGCGATCGGCAGGATCGGCAACTACTTCAACCAGGAGCTCTACGGCAGGACGACGTCGCTGCCGTGGGGTCTGGAGATCTTCGAGCGCCGCGATGCCAACGGTGCACTCGATTCTCTCAACGGGGTGTCGACCGGCCAGCTGATCGAGATCGTCCATCCCACCTTTCTGTACGAACTGCTCTGGAACCTGCTGGTTTTCGCGTTGCTCATCTGGGTGGACCGCCGCTACCGCATCGGTCACGGCAGGCTGTTCGCCCTGTACGTCGCCGCGTACTGCTTCGGACGGTTCTGGGTCGAGCTGATGCGCAACGACACGGCGACGCACATCGCGGGCATTCGAATCAACTCGTTCGTGTCGGTGTTCGTGTTCATCGGCGCTGTCGTCTACATCATGGTCGCGCCCAAGGGCCGCGAGGATGCGTCCGAGCTGCGGGGACACGCCGAGGTCGAGTTGGCCCCCGACGAGGTCGAGGAGTCGCCGCTCGACGAGATCACCAAGGAGCTGGCCGCCGTTGCGGCCACGACCGGGGTAGTGGCGGCAGCCAAGGCCGCAGGCGACAAGGAAGACGAAGACGCAACGGCAGCGATCGACTTCGAGGCAGAGGAGTCCGAACTCGACATCGAGGCGGTCGCAGAGGGCGAGCAACTCGTCGAGGACGTCGCCGACGCACCCGCAGAAGACATCGCAGAGGCCGAGGCGTTCGCCGATGCGGGCGAGGACGCCGAAGCCGCCGAGGTAGTCGATGCGGGCGAGGAAGCAGGCGGTTTGGGCACGCCCGAGGGTGACGAGGTCGTCGAGGCCGAGGAGGCCGCACCAGAGGTGCACGAAGCTGCTGCCGAAGGCGCCGGGGAAGCCGCCGAAGTCGCCGACGAGTCCGAGGAGTCTGAAGCCGAGGCTGTCGGGGGTGTGGGAGCTGTCGAGGGCGACGATGCCGTCGAGGCGGAGGATGCGGCGGCGGAGGTGCATGAAGCTGCGGTTGAGAGCGCCGAAGAGGCTGCCGAAGTCGCCGATGAGGTAGCCGCCGAAGAGTCCGACGACGAAGCCACCGACGACGAAGCCGCCGCTGGCGACGTGAGCGGCGCCGAGGAAGAAGCCGAGGCGTCAGGAGACGATGCGGCCGACGAGTCCGAGGAGTCTGAAGCCGAGGCTGTCGGGGGTGTGGGAGCTGTCGAGGGCGACGATGCAGCCGAGGGCACCGAGGAAGCGGCCACGGTCGCCGCTGAGCAACTTGAAGCGGCTGAACCTGCGTCGAACGAAGCCACCTCACCAACCGGCAAGCCGGAGGAGAAGTCCCTCGGTGGCCTTCGCCGGTGGCTCCGCTCTCGCCGCGACGCCTGAGACCGCGGCCGGGAACGCAAGCTGGAAAAGTAGCGCTTGCCTAGGCGATGTGGAAGTCGCGGTCGTCGGGTCGCGCCAGCATGGCCGTCATCGTCTTGCGGTCATAGGGCCATAGGTCGATGTTGCCCTCGTCGGTGAGGTACCAGGAATTGCATCCGGTGTTCCACACAGTCGGCCCGAGCGCCGCGGCGACGTCGTCGTTGAATTTCGTGGTCGCCTGCTCGGTGACCTCGACGGTGCCGAACTCGCCGTCGCGAAATCGCTGCAGCCACTGCGCGATATAGCGCGCCGTCAGCTCAGAGGAGTACTGAAGCGACACCGAGCCGGTCGGCGAATTGGGGCCGAGCACGGTGAAGAAGTTCGGGAAACCCGGAATGGCCGTCATGCGGTATGCCCGAGGGCCTTTCGCCCAGGCATCGTCGATGTCCAGGCCGTCGCGGCCGTGCAGCTTCATCGGCCGCATGTAGTTGTGCGCCTGAAATCCAGTGGCGAGTATCAACAGGTCGACGTCGTGTTCGCGGCCGTCCGCGGTTCGGATGCCGCGAGGGGTGATCTCCTCGATTTCGGCGGTGACGACGTCGGCGTTGCCGGCCCGAATCGCTCGGTAGTACGAGGCCGATATGACTTGCCGCTTGCAGAAGGGTTGGTAGTCCGGGGTGAGGCGGTCGCGCAGTTCGCGATCTCGTATCTGAAGGCGCAGACACCACCGTGCGTAGTTCTGTGCCAGCCTGCGCTGCCACGTCGGCCGCACGGCGATGTCGGTCAAGATGCGCGAGCCCCGAAGCAGGACACCGTAGAACCGACGATGCAATGCGGGCAATCTGTGCAGCACTCTTGCCAACACCGTCGGCTGAGATAGGCCCATGGGCGCCCATATCACCCACTGCGGGGTCCGCACGAAGTGCGTGATGTGCGCGGCGTCGCGCTGCAGCGCCGACACGATCTGCACGCCGGTGGATCCGTTTCCGATGACGGCGATCCTGCGGCCGCCGGTCTCGATGTCGTCGTCCCATCGAGCGGTGTGCACGAGATCGCCCTTGAACGAATCGAGCCCGGCGATGTCCGGCGTGAAGGGGTGGTGCAGCACACCGGTTGCGGCGATCACGAAATCGGCTTCCAACTCCGCGCCGTCGGTGGTGACCACGTGCCATGTGGCGCCGGAGAAGACCGTCGAGGTGACTTCGGAGGTCAGGCGCAGCCGATCGCCGAGGCCGAACTGTTCGACGACGCCGCGGAGGTAGCTCTGGATCTCGTCGCCCTGGGCGAAAATGCCGGCCCAGTCCGGTTTGGGCGCGAACGAGAACTGGTAGAGCTGTGACGGGATGTCACACGTCAGGCCCGGGTAGTGGTTCCAATGCCAGACGCCGCCGACGTCATCACCCTTCTCCAGAATCGTGAAGTCGTGAAATCCCGCCCGCTGCAGTGTGACCGCGGTGGCGATGCCGGCGATGCCCGCGCCGATGATGACGATCCTCGGTTCCCGTGTCATCGCCGATCCTTGGCCTGGGCCTCGATCGTCTGCTCGTAGGCGCCGCGCACGTCGTGCTCGACCGATGTCAACGCTCGACGATCGCGAATCACCTTGCGAGCCAGGCTCATCAGGGCGTTAGGCGCGGCGGCACTCAACAGGTCCCACCCGGCCAGGTAGCGGGGCACGGTGATTTCGGCGCGCCTGCTGGCGACGCTGCCGACGATCGCGCGGGCGACGGCTTCCGGTTCCACAGTCGGCAGACCGCGCCCCAGTGGTACACCCGACGTGAGCCTGGTCCGCACGGCGCTTGGCAGCACGGTCGTCACGCTGACACCGGAGTCGCGGTACTCCTCGCGCACCGCGGCGGACAATCCCACAGCGGCGAACTTACTGGCGTTGTACACGGCCATGCCGGGAATGACCAGCTTTCCCGCCATGGAAGCGACGTTCACGATGTGGCCGCGTCCACGTCCGATCATGTGCGGCAACACAAGACGCATCCCGTTGATCAGCCCCCAGACATTGACGTCGAATGTGGTCCTGCTGATCGCGTCGTCTTCGGACAGGAAGTCGCCAAGCGGCATCAGGCCCGCGTTGTTGACCAGCATGTCGATGCGTCCGTGACGCTCGACGACGGCGGCGACGAACTCGGCGAACGAGTCCCGCGACGTCACGTCGACGGTGTAATCGCCACCGTCGAGGTCGCCGACGCAGACCGTCGCCCCTACGGCGGCGAAGAGCTCCGCCGTCGACCTGCCGATCCCGCGCGCGCCGCCGGTGACGACCACGACCGCACCCTCAACGCCGATCCGGGGATAGGCCATGCGCGACTCCCTTCATTCGAAAACCGACGGTATCTGGAAACCCATCGGTATGTCAAAGGACTACCATGCACCCATGACCCGCATGACCCGCGCCGAGAGCCAGGCGCATACCAGGTCGCAATTGCTCGTGACCGCAAGACGGATGTTCTTCGAAGACGGTTACCACCCGACATCACTGGAGAAGGTCGCTGACGCCGCCGGCTACTCGAAGGGCGCGGTGTACTCGAACTTCCGTAACAAGGACGAACTGTGCGCCGCTGTGCTCGACGAGATCCGAGCGGAACGCCTCACCGAAGTTCTCGGGCTGGTTTCGCAACCTGACCGGTTCGATGCCATTCGCGATTGGGCGCAACGTGTCATCGGTGATCCGGGATGGACGTCGCTGGAGGCCGAGTTCGCATTGCACGCGCGCTCGAATGACCAACTGCGCACCGAACTCGCCGGGCGACTGGACGCCATCATCCAAATGCTCGCAAACGGCATCGAATCCGCCGCCGACCTCGACGTGGGCATGCCCAGCCGCGAAGCGGCCACCGTGATGCTCGCGCTCGGCGTCGGCCTCGGCCTGATGCGGTCGGTCGACCCGTCGGTCCCGGTGAACGGGCTGGTCGACACTCTCCGACTGGTGGCCGGACAACCTATCTAGCAATCATCGAGTTCTGGCATGCTAGGTGCCATGACTGAGCCGCATTTCGGTGGCACCGAGGGACCTCCGCCCCCTCATCAACCTCACTATCAACCGCCACCGCCCGGATATGCGCAGCAACAGCCTGGATATCCGCCGCCTGGTCAGCAGTACGGGCAGTATCCGCAGGCCTATATGGACCCGACGGCGCCGTACGGTCGCCATCCGCTGACCGGCGAGCCGTTGTCTGACAAGTCCAAGATCGTTTCCGGGTTGCTGCAGTTGATCGGGCTGTTCGGCCTCGTCGGCATCGGGCGTATTTACCTCGGCTACACCGGGCTGGGCATCGCGCAACTTGTTGTGGGCCTTGTCACGTGCGGAATCGGCGCGGTGGTGTGGGGCATCGTCGACGCCGTGCTCATCTTCACCGACAAGGTGCGTGACCCCGAGGGGCGTCCCCTTCGTGAGGGCACCTAACACCGCGATCAGCGGTCGGGCGCGGCTGTACGGCGCACTCGGCGCAGGCGCGCTGCTCGCGGGTGGGCTGGCTTACGTCGGCCTCGCTGATCCCCACAATCCCGACTTCGTCTTCCCGGCCTGCCCATTCAAGCTGCTGACGGGCTGGAACTGCCCGGCGTGCGGCGGGCTCCGAATGACGCACGACCTACTACACGGCGACCTGGCCGCCGCTGTCGTCGACAACATCTTTCTTCTCGTCGGGTTGCCTGCGCTGCTGGCATGGGTCCTTGTGCGTTGGCGCGCCGGAAGGCCGACCTTCACCATGCCCGCGATCGCAATCATCGCCGTCCTCGCCGTCATCTGGACGGTGGTGCGGAATCTGCCCGGGTTCCCGCTGGTCCCCACGATTCTCGACGGGTAGCTGCCGAGCTGCGCTGATACAATTCGATTTCGGGCCGCTGCAGTCCCGGTCGAATGATTTCGCCAGACTGCGGAGGTAAATTCCCAGTGCTGTTCTCGGCATTGCCGCACGCCCAAGGGCTGTACGACCCGCAACATGAGTCCGACTCATGCGGTGTCGCCATGATCACCGACATCCAGGGCAGGCGTTCGCACTCCATCGTCGCCGACGGCCTCGTCGCTCTCGAACACCTCGAACACCGCGGCGCGGCAGGCGCGGAAACCAACAGCGGTGACGGTGCGGGCATTCTCATCCAGCTGCCCGTGGAACTCCTTGCTGATGTCGTCGACTTCGAGCTGCCTGCACCGACCACCGATGGCTGCAACACGTTCGCCGCCGGAATCTGCTTCCTGCCGCAGGACCTCGACGAGCGCGCGGCAGCGCGCGACCAGATCGAAGCCATTGCGGCCGAGGAACGGTTGGAGGTCCTCGGCTGGCGTGAGGTGCCGGTCGATCCCGACGGGGCTGACCTCGGCGCCACGGCGCTGGGCTGCATGCCCTACATGGCACAGATCTTCGTGGCGGCACCGGACCGAGTGGGCGGCATCGACCTGGACCGGCGGATCTACCCGATGCGTAAGAGGGCCGAAGCGGGAAACGTGTATTTCCCTTCCCTGTCCAGCCGCACCATCGCGTACAAGGGCATGCTGACGACAATGCAGCTGCCGCAATACTTTCCGGATCTGCGCGACGAACGATGCACCAGTGCGATCGCCATCGTGCACAGCAGGTTCTCCACCAATACATTTCCGTCCTGGCCGCTGGCGCATCCGTTCCGCTTCGTCGCGCACAACGGTGAAATCAACACCGTGCGCGGCAACCGCAACCGTATGCACGCCCGCGAAGCGATGCTGGCGAGTTCCAACATCCCCGGTGACATCGCCAGGCTCTCACCGATCTGCGCGCCCGACGCGTCGGATTCGGCGTCGTTCGACCAGGTTCTCGAGCTGCTGCACCTCGGCGGGCGCAGCCTGCCGCATGCCGTGCTGATGATGATCCCCGAGGCGTGGGAAAACAACGCATCTCTTGCCCAACCGCGCCGGGATTTCTGGCAGTTCCACGCCTCGCTGATGGAACCATGGGACGGCCCGGCGTGCGTCACCTTCACCGACGGAACAGTTGTCGGAGCAGTGTTGGACCGCAACGGATTACGGCCGGGCCGCTGGTGGCGCACCATCGATGACCGCGTCATCCTGGCCAGCGAAAGCGGTGTGCTTGACGTGCCGTCGGCAGAGATCGTCGCGAAGGGCAGGCTCGAACCCGGCAAGATGTTCCTGATCGATACCGCCGCCGGACGCATCGTTGCCGACGACGAGATCAAGGCCGAACTGGCAGCCGAGCATCCGTATGGAGAGTGGCTGCACGCGGGCCTGCTTGACCTGAAGACACTGCCCGACCGCATCCGCGCGCAGCCCAATCACGAATCGGTCGTCCGTCGGCAGGTCGCGTTCGGATACACCGAAGAAGATCTGCGAATCCTGTTGACGCCCATGGCGGCATCTGGTGGCGAGCCGCTCGGCTCGATGGGCACCGACACGCCAACCGCGGTGCTGTCACAGCGGGCCAGGCAGCTCTACGACTACTTCGTCGAACTCTTCGCCCAGGTGACCAATCCGCCGCTGGATGCGATCCGCGAAGCGGTCGTCACGTCGATGGCGCGCGTCATGGGCCCGGAGCAGAACCTGCTCGAGCCGTCGGCGGCGTCGTGTCGTCAGATCAAGCTTTCCTGGCCGGTGCTCGACAACGACGAGCTCAACAAGATCGTCCACATCAACGACGACGGGGAACAGTCCGGGCTCCGGACGGCGGTGCTGCGGGGCCTGTACGACGTCGAGCGTGGCGGTGAGGGCCTGGCCGACGCCATCGAGGACCTCCGTCTGCAGGCCTGCGATGCGATCGCCAAGGGTGCTCGCACACTGGTCATCTCCGACCGAGATTCCGATCACACCCGCGCACCCATTCCATCGCTGCTCGCGGTATCCGCGGTGCACCACCATCTGGTGCGGACCAAACAGCGCACCACCGTCGCGTTGGTTGTGGAGAGCGGCGACGCCCGCGAAGTGCACCACATCGCGATGCTGATCGGATTCGGAGCCGCCGCGGTCAACCCGTATCTGGCATTCGAATCCATCGAGGACCTGGTCCGCGAGGGTGAGCTCACCGGCATCGAGGCCGCCGTAGCGGTTCGCAATTATCTGAAGGCACTCGGCAAGGGCGTCATGAAGGTGATGAGCAAGATGGGCATCTCCACCGTCGCGTCCTACACCGGCGCCCAGGCCTTCGAGGCGATCGGGCTCGACCACGACGTGGTCGGCGAATATTTCACCGGCACGCCGAGCCAACTCGGGGGAGTCGGGCTCGACGTGATCGCCGAGGAGGTCAAGCAACGACACCGCCGTGCCTATCCGGAGAACCCGACGGAGCGGGTGCACCGTCGCCTCGACGTCGGCGGCGAGTACGCCTTCCGCCGGGAAGGCGAGCTTCATCTGTTCACGCCAGAAGTCGTGTTCCTGCTTCAGCATTCGACCCGCACCGGCCGCTACGACGTCTTCCAGCAGTACTCCGACGAGGTCGACCGGCTGTCCCGCGAGGGCGGCACTCTGCGCGGGCTGTTCCAGCTGAAGACGGGAGTGCGACCCGCCGTGCCCCTCGACGAGGTCGAGTCCGTCGATTCGATCGTCACCCGGTTCAACACCGGCGCGATGAGTTACGGCTCCATATCCGCCGAAGCGCACGAGACCATGGCGATCGCGATGAACAACCTCGGCGGGCGGTCCAATAGCGGCGAAGGCGGGGAGGACGTCGACCGGCTCTACGACCCGCGCAGGCGCAGCGCCGTCAAGCAGGTGGCGTCCGGCCGCTTCGGTGTCACAAGCGATTACCTGGTGAACGCGTCGGACATCCAGATCAAGATGGCGCAGGGCGCCAAGCCTGGTGAGGGTGGGCAGCTGCCGGGCTACAAGGTGTATCCGAACATCGCCAAGACCCGCCATTCGACGCCGGGCGTCGGCCTGATTTCGCCTCCGCCGCACCACGACATCTACTCGATCGAAGACCTGGCGCAGCTCATTCACGACCTGAAGAACGCCAACTCCGACGCACGCATCCACGTCAAGCTGGTCAGCTCGGTCGGTGTCGGCACCGTTGCGGCAGGGGTGTCGAAGGCCCACGCCGACGTCGTGCTGATCTCCGGCTATGACGGCGGCACCGGTGCCGCGCCGCTGACGTCGCTCAAGCACGCAGGAGCCCCGTGGGAGATCGGCCTCGCCGACACCCAGCAGACCCTGATACTCAACGGGTTGCGCGACCGGATCACCGTGCAGTGCGACGGCGGTATGCGCACCGCGCGCGACGTCGTCGTGGCGATGCTGCTCGGCGCCGAGGAATTCGGCTTCGCCACCGCACCACTCGTGGTGTCCGGCTGCATCATGATGAGGGTCTGCCATCTCGACACCTGCCCGGTCGGCGTCGCCACCCAGAACCCCGAACTACGGTCGCGGTTCAACGGCAAACCCGAGTTCGTGGAGAACTACTTCCGGTTCATCGCCGAGGACATCAGGCGCTACCTCGCCGAGCTCGGCTTCCGCACGATCGACGAGGCGGTCGGCCAAGTCGACATGCTCGACACCGCGCACGGCGTCGCCCATTGGAAGGCAAAGGGTCTCGACCTGACACCGATCTTCGCGATGGCGAGCAACGCCCACGATCCCGCCCAGACGGTGCGCAGGCGGGTCCGCGACCAATACCACGCGCTGGACCAGGCCCTGGATCAGACGCTCATCCAGCTCGCCGAGGGCGCGCTGGAGGATGCTCACCCCGTTCGGCTGGAACTGCCGGTGCGCAACGTCAACCGAACGGTGGGCACCATGCTCGGTGCCGAGGTCACCCGCCGATACGGCGCGCAGGGACTGCCGGATGGCACCATCCACATCGCGCTGCGCGGCTCGGCGGGCCAGTCGATCGGGGCGTTCCTGCCGCCGGGCATCACCCTCGAGCTGACCGGTGACGCCAACGACTATGTCGGAAAGGGGCTTTCGGGTGGCCGCGTCATCGTCAAGCCACCCGACGACGTGCTGTTCCTTCCGGAAGACCACGTGATCGCGGGCAACACGCTGCTTTACGGGGCAACATCGGGCGAGGTCTTTCTTCGTGGTCGGGTCGGCGAACGCTTCTGTGCCCGCAACTCCGGTGCGCTCGCGGTCTCCGAGGGTGTGGGCGACCACGCGTGCGAATACATGACGGGTGGACGAGTCGTGGTGCTCGGTGAAACCGGTCGAAACATGGCCGCAGGCATGTCGGGCGGTGTGGCATTCGTGCTCGGCCTCGACCCGGCGATGGTCAACACCGAGATGGTCGAGTTGCAGCGCCCCGACCCAGAGGACTTCACCTGGCTGCACGATGTGGTGAGCAGGCACGCCCGGCTCACCGGTAGCACGGTCGCCGCATCGGTGTTGTCCGACTGGCCAAGGCGTAGTGCGCAATTCACGAAGATCATGCCGACCGACTATCAGCGCGTCCTGACTGCGACAAGGATGGCCAAGGCCGAGGGCCGCGACGTCGACACCGCGATCATGGAGGCCAGCCGTGGCTGATCCGCATGGATTCCTCGAGGTACCTCGGGTCGAGGCGGCGAAGCGACCGGTAGACGAGCGCGTCGGCGATTGGCGCGAGGTCTACGAACGACAGGATCCGCAGCAGCGCGCAGGCGAGGTGTCCCAGCAGGCCCGCAGATGCATGGACTGTGGAATCCCGTTCTGCCACTCGGGAACCGCCGGCTGCCCGCTGGGCAACCTCATCCCCGAGTGGAACGACCTGGTGCGCCGAGGGCGGTGGGATGCCGCAAGTGACCGGCTGCATGCCACCAACAACTTTCCGGAGTTCACCGGGCGGCTGTGTCCCGCCCCGTGCGAGGCGGCCTGCGTCCTGTCCATCGGTGACGAGAAGACCGGCGGCAGCGTCACCATCAAACGCATCGAGCAGACCATCGCCGACCATGCGTGGATGGACGGCATCGTCGAGCCCCAGCCCGCCGCCATCTCGACGGGTAAGAGCGTCGCCGTCGTCGGCTCGGGTCCTGCGGGACTGGCCGCCGCGCAACAGCTGACCCGCGCCGGACATGAGGTCACGGTGTACGAGCGCGACGACCGGTTGGGCGGCCTGATGCGCTACGGAATCCCTGAATACAAGTTCGAGAAGGCGATGCTCAACCAACGATTGGCCCAAATGCGGGCCGAGGGCACGCGTTTCGTCACCGACTGCGAAGTGGGTGTCGACCTGGCTGTGGAGCAGCTGCGCGAGCGCCATGATGCGGTGGTATTGGCGGTCGGCGCGCTGCGCGGCCGGGACAACGATGTCGAGGGGCGCCACCTCGACGGTGTGCACCTCGCGATGGAATATCTGGTCCCTGCCAACAGGGAGTGCGAGGGTGACGGCCCGTCGTCGCTGTCGGCCAAAGGCAGGCACGTCGTCATCATCGGCGGCGGTGATACCGGCGCAGACTGCCTCGGCACCGCGCACCGCCAGGGCGCGGCGTCGGTCACGCAGCTCGACTACAACCCCGAGCCGCCGGAGTACCGCGACGAGTCCCGCTCGCCGTGGCCGATGTGGCCGCTGGTGCTGCGCACGTCGCCTGCGCATGCCGAAGGCGGTGCGCGGCGCTACGAGGTCGCCGTGCAGCGCTTTGTCGGCGACGACAACGGCCACGTCCGCGCACTGGAGATCGCCGAGGTGCGGGTCACCCGCGACGCGGAGGGGCGTCGGCAGATCACCCCGGTCGGCGAGTCCATGGAGATTGCCTGCGACCTCGCCCTGCTGGCGATCGGGTTCGACGGCGTCGAACACATGGCCCTGCTTGACGACCTCGGGCTGGCACTGAACCGGCGAGGGGCGTTGTCATGCGGATCGGATTGGCAGACGGACGCCCCCGGGGTGTTCGTCTGCGGTGACGCCCATCGCGGGGCGTCGCTGATCGTCTGGGCGATCGCAGAAGGGCGCAGCGCTGCGCACGCCGTTGACTCCTATCTGATGGGCGAGTCCGACCTTCCCGCGCCGGTGCTGCCCGGCGCATTGCCGCTCGCCGTCGCATGACGGCCACCGATCGGGACTATGCTGAGAAGTCGTGACTAGACGCGGAAAGATCGTCTGCACTCTCGGCCCGGCGACCAGTGAAGACCACGTTGTTCGGGCGCTGGTTGAGGCCGGAATGGATGTGGCCCGGCTCAACTTCAGCCATGGCGAGTACGCAGATCACGAGTCCCATTACAAGCGGGTACGGGCGGCATCGGATGTGACGGGCCGTGCGGTGGGCATCCTTGCCGACCTGCAGGGCCCCAAGATCCGGCTTGGCCGGTTCGCCGCCGGGCCCACCTACTGGGCCAACGGCGAAACCGTTCGCATCACCGTCGACGACTGCGAGGGCACCCATGACCGGGTGTCCACCACCTACAAGCAGCTCGCCGCCGACGCCGCACCCGGCGACCGGCTGCTGGTTGATGACGGCAATGTCGGTCTGGTCGTCGAGCATATCGACGGAAACGACGTGGTCTGCTCGGTCACCGAGGGCGGGCCGGTCAGCAACAACAAGGGGCTTTCGCTGCCCGGCATGAACGTCTCGGTGCCCGCGATGTCGGAGAAGGACATCGAAGACCTCGAGTTCGCTCTTCGCCTCGGCGTCGACCTTGTCGCGCTGTCGTTCGTGCGATCGCCAGCCGACGCCGAACTCGTGCACGACGTGATGGACCGCGTCGGCCGCCGGGTACCGGTGATCGCCAAGCTGGAGAAGCCGGAAGGCGTCGACAACCTCGAAGCGATTGTGCTGGCCTTCGACGCGATCATGGTCGCCCGCGGTGACCTCGGCGTCGAGCTGCCGCTGGAAGAGGTGCCGCTCGTGCAGAAGCGCGCCATCCAAATGGCAAGGGAGAACGCCAAACCCGTCATCGTCGCCACCCAGATGTTGGAGTCGATGATCGAGCATTCCCGGCCGACGCGCGCGGAGGCATCCGACGTCGCCAACGCGGTGCTGGACGGCGCGGACGCGGTGATGCTGTCCGGCGAGACGTCGGTCGGCAAGTACCCGTTGGAAGCGGTCAGGACCATGGCCCGCATCATCTCGGCGGTCGAGCAGAATTCGGTGGTGGTTCCGCCCCTGACGCACGTGCCAAGGACCAAGCGCGGTGTCATCTCCTATGCGGCCCGCGACATCGGCGAGCGGTTGGACGCCAAGGCGCTGGTCGCCTACACCCAGTCCGGCGACACCGTCCGCAGGCTGGCGCGGCTGCACACCCCGTTGCCGCTGCTGGCGTTCACATCGCTGCCTGAGGTGCGAAGCCAGCTGGCATTGAGCTGGGGCACCGAGACGTTCATCGTGCCGCACATCGAGACCACCGACGGAATGATCCGTCAGGTCGACAAATCCCTGCTTGAGCTCGGTCGCTACAAGCGCGGAGACCTGGTGGTCATCATCGCGGGCGCGCCACCGGGCACAGTAGGCTCGACCAACCTGATCCACGTGCACAGGATCGGCGAGGACGACGTCTAGTCCGACCATCGCGCTTAGTAGGGGGACCGGTGCCGGTAGGCGACCTCGAAGAGTTGCTTGCGGTCCTTGGCCTCATCCGCATCGACGACGACACCTTCGTCGGATCACACCCGAGTAAGAATCCGCCCCGCACGTTCGGCGGTCAGATGATGGCGCAAGCCTTCGTGGCGGCGGGCCGGACGTTGGTTCGGGATTGCCCGCCTGGCGCCATGTCGACGCACTTCATCGCGGGCGGCAACCCCGAAAAGGACCTCGAGTTCCGGGTCGTGCGGTTGCGTGACGAACGCCGGTTCGCCAACCGCAGGGTCGACGTCGTGCAGGACGGTGTGCTGCTGACGACCGCGATGGTCTCCTTCGTCGACGGCGGGCGCGGCCTCGAACACGGAACGGAAGCACCGGTCGTCCCAGATCCGTTGTCGCTGCCCAAGATCGACGATCTGCTCGCCGGCTACGAGAAGACGGTGCCGCAGTTTGTCGAGGCGTTGCGGCCCATCGAGTGGCGGTATACCAACGACCCGGCCTGGGTGATGAGGAGCAAGGGCGAAAAGCTGGGTCACAACCGGGTGTGGCTGAAGGCCGACGGGCCGATGCCAGAAGACCCGCTGCTGCACACCGCCGCTCTGGTGTACGCCTCGGACACCACGGTGCTCGACTCGATCATCACCACCCACGGACTTTCGTGGGGCTACGACCGCATCTTCGCTGCGACGGTCAACCACTCGCTGTGGTTCCACCGCCCGATCCGGTTCGACGAGTGGGTGCTGTATTCGACGACGTCGCCGGTGGCGTCCGACTCGCGGGGCCTGGGAACCGGGCATTTCTACGACCAAGCTGGGCAGATCGTGGCTACCGTGGTGCAAGAAGGAATCATCAAGTACTTCCCGGGTGCATAGCGATGAAGCAAGCAACGGGGCTTCGGGCCCGCGAGCGTGTCGTCGTCCACGTCGACTCGACGGCCGCTCGATGGATCAGCGCGCTCGCGGTGCTCAGCCTGTCGTGGTGGGTGCTCCTCCTGCACAAGGATCTGGCCTGGTCATTGACCGTCCTGGGCGCCGTCGTTCTGATTGCGCGCGGCATCTTTCTCGGCAGGCCGGTCACCGCGGGCCATGCCACCGCGGCGATGGTTGTGTGCATCCTGGGCATCGCAGCGGTGTTCCTGGCTTTCGATTTGCTCGGCAACCTGCTGTTGGTGACATCGGCCGTGCTGCTGATGTGGCCGACGTCGGCACGTCCGAACCCGGCCGATCTGCCTCGAATACTCGGGTTGGTGAACGCGACGTCAGGGGACCCGCTGGCGCCGTTCGCGATGCAGTCGTCGAAGTGCTATCACTTCAGCGCTGACGGCACCGCGGCGATCGCCTATCGCACCCGGCTGGGCTTCGCCGTCGTCAGCGGCGACCCGATCGGTGACGATGCCGGCTACACCGCGCTGGTCGCGGATTTCGCCACGATGTGCCACACCAGAGGGTGGCGCATCGCCGTCCTCGGCTGCAGCGAACGCCGCCTGAACCTGTGGTCGAACACGGCGGTGCTGGGCCGCAAGCTCAGCGCCGTGCCCATCGGGCGCGATGTGATCATCGATGTGGCGGCGTTTGACATGGTCGGGCGGCAGTACCGCAATCTCCGCCAGGCCGTGCAGCGGACCAGGAACTTCGGCATCACCACCGAGGTCGTTGACGAACAAGGCCTCGAGGCCGAACTGCTCGCCGAGCTCACCGAGGTAATCCTCGCGTCGCCGAGCGGTGCTCGCACCGAGCGCGGTTTTTCGATGTCGCTGGACGGCACGCTTGAGGGCAGGTATCCGGGTGTCGCGCTGATCATCGCGCGCGACAAGGCCGGTCGCGTACAGGGGTTCCACCGCTACGCCACGGCAGGCAACGGCACCGAGGTGACCCTTGATGTGCCGTGGCGCCGCCGCGGGGCGCCCAACGGAATCGACGAGCGGCTCTCGGTCGACATGATCGGCAAGGCCAGACAGCAAGGGGCGCAACGGTTGTCGCTCGCCTTCGCGGCATTTCCGGAGATCTTCACCGACAAGCAGCGCAACCTGCCCCGTAGCCTTGTCTTCACGATGGTCCACCTGGGCGACCCGCTCATCGCGCTGGAGTCCCTCTACCGCTACCTACGGAAGTTCCATGCGCTTGGCGACCAGCGGTATGCGATGGTGACGCTCACGCAGGTGGTGCCGCTCCTTGTCGTGCTGTTGTCGCTTGAGTTCGTCCCGAGGCGGCGGCGTCTTACTAGCGGGTCGGTGGTGCGGGCGTCGTTATCGTGACGCTGAACTGATCCTCGACACGTTCCTGGAACCGATCCACACATCCCTGCACGGCTTCCTGGTCCGAGCCCGCCCTGGACAGGCAATCCATGTAGTCGGTGCCGCCCACTTCGTTGAACACCCAGACCGACAGCACGATCACGACGATTGCCTCGATGATGCTCAGAATTCCGAGCACGATGCCCGCGATCGCGATTCCACCGTTGGTGGCTTCTCCGCGCCTGGCGCGCTGCCATCCGAGGAAACCGAGTATCACGGCGACGACGCCGAGCACCACGCCGCCGACGACCGAGATCAACGCGATGATCGCGACCACCAGAGCCGCGATGCCCAACCCGTTCTTCGGTGCTGCGGGCGGCGTGGTGCTCGGCGTCGTCGCCGTGATACTCGGCTGTCTCTGATACACATCGGACGCTGCCGACGAAGGCTTAGGGGTAGAGATGGGTGGTCGGCCGTGCGTTGAAGAAAACACGAGTGAGAACACACAGA
>NZ_RARC01000011.1 GCF_003719305.1 Mycolicibacterium stellerae | reverse complement strand
TGTGTATAAGAGCGAGGCCGCCACCCCGATCCGGCCCGGCGCCATACCGGCCCAGCGCGCCGGTCAGGAATCGGCATGCGAAGGCGGTATCCGGTCGCCGCAGGGGCGGCCAGGTCGCGCTGTTGATCGCCGTTAGCGCCATCGCGATATCGGCGGGTGCCGTCGCAATCGTGTTCGGGCTGTCGAGACTCGACGTGCTCAAAGGCAGGGTGCTCAACGTGTCCAAGGCGGAGGCAGGTGTCCAGCGGATACTGCAGGACCCCACCGAGGGCTACGGGGTCACCAGCGTCACCGACGTCGTGTGCAACAACGGTGACGACCCGGAGATCAAGAAGGGCGGCACCTTCACCTGCGACGTGATCGTCGACGGCCGCAAACGTCAAGTGCTCGTGGTGTTTTCCGACGACAAAGGCACCTACGAGGTCGATCGACCTCGATAGCGATTCACTGAGGTAAGCCGAAGAGCGCAACCACCCCGTGGTCCCGGCCCGCGGTGTAGCCGCCGTCAACGGCGATCGCCTGACCTGTCACGAATGACGCATCGGGCGATACCAGGAACGCCGCCATGGCGGCCACCTCCCCGGGCCTGCCGAGCCGCGCAAGGGCGTGCTCGTGTGTGATCGAGTCCAGCGGGCCGGCCATCCCGTCAAGGCGAAAGACGCTGTCCAACATGGGTGTTGAGATGAACCCCGGGCAGACGGCGTTGGCGCGGATGCCGCTGGGACCGTAGTCGAGTGCGATGTTCTTGGTAAGCAAGACGACACCGCCCTTCGAGGCGTTGTAGCCGCTGCCGCCCGCGGTGCCTTCGAGGCCTTCGACGCTGGCGAGAGTGACGATCGAGCCACGCTCGCCGTCCACTCGCGATTGCTCGATCATCCTGGCCAGCGCGGCCTTGGCGACGAGGAACGTGCCGGTGAGGTTGATCGCGATCACGCGGTCCCACTCGGCCTTGTCGAGTAGATGGACCGGCCCTCCACTGGCGATACCGGCGGCGTGAACGACGCCGTCGAGTCGGTCGGGCACGGCCGCGAAGACGTCGGCGACCGCAGATTCATCGGACACGTCGGCCGTGACAAACGTGAATCGCTCGCCGAGGTCGGGCGGGTCATTGACATCGGTGCCGATCACGGTGCCGCCCTCGGCGAGTAGGCGTTGCGCGGTGGCCAGGCCGATTCCCGAGGACGCGCCCGTTACGACAAATGTTCGCGATCGCGCTCGATCGCCCTGTTCGGTCACGGCGATCAGCGTAACCACGCGGGATGATTTCGAGCCGTCTGCGGGTTCACATCGATTAAGCGAGCTTGACTAACCGAAAAGAGCCGACCATGCGCAGCCGCAGATTTGCCACACCAGTCCCCCGTACGCTGCGCTGGCTTGCAGCCGCCGTCGTTTCCGTCGCGGCACTCATCGGGCCACAGGCCACGGGGCTCGCGGCGGCCGCCGAGGATTCCTCCTGTTCAGACGTTGAGGTTGTCTTCGCCCGCGGAACGTTCGAGGCGCCTGGCGTTGGTGCGACCGGGCAGGCGTTCGTCGATGCACTGAACGCACGCCTCGGCGGAAAGACCGTCGAGACCTACGGCGTCGATTACCCGGCGTCGTTGGACTTCCAGGCCGCCGCGAACGGCATTGCCGACGCCGCCAACAAGGTCGAGGCGATCGCCGCCAACTGCGCGAACACCCAGATCGTGCTCGGTGGCTACTCGCAGGGTGCGGCCGTTGCCGGCTACACCACCACCGACACGGTGCCGGCCGGAATCGCGCTGCCCGACGGTGTCGCGGGCACACTCCCGCCCGCGATTGCCTCACACGTCGCGGCCGTCGTGTTGTTCGGCACCCCGTCGGACTGGTTTCTGAATCTCGTCGCACACGACGCACCGCCGATCACCATCGGTCATCTGTACACAGCCAAGACCCTCGAGCTGTGCAATACCGACGACCCGATCTGCTTCCCCGGTGGCAGCGACCGCTCCGCCCACAGCGCCTACAAGAGCAACGGAATGGCCGATCAGGCAGCCGATTTCGCGGCGCACGCGCTCACCACGCGGCTTTGAGAGAAAGCGCTCACACCAAGCTCGAAGGAAAGGCTGCAACCGTGCCGGGGAACATCGGCGCGTCGGAGTAATCGCCCGGCGTAGAACCAAACCGACTACGGAATTCCTTGATGAAGTGCGACACGCTGGTGTAGCCGACTGACCGGGACACGTCCGCCACGCCATGGCGTCCGGCTTCGAGCAGCTGACGCGCCCGATGTAGCCGCATCTCCTTCACGTACTGATAGGGCGGCCGGCCCGTCATTTCGCGAAAAGCCCGCGAAAAGGCCGACGCACTGAGGCAGACCTGCGCCGCGAGAACATCTACCGTCAGGGGTTCGGCCAGATGTGTGGAGATGTATTCCAATGCCGGTGCCACCGGGTTGGCCATCGCCTGATGGGCTGCGTGATGCAGAAGCCGCGCGCGTTGCTCGCGCTGAAGAACCCGATACACCAACTCCCGCAGGTGCAGTGGAGCAAGGACCTGGCGGTCAGAGCTGGCAGGCAGCGACGCCAGGAACCGCACAACGGTATCTGTCATGTCGTCGTCCAGCGGGGACACCGGGCATTCCTCGCCGACGCCGCGGGGCGTTCGGGCGACTTGGCGAATGTTGGGCATGCTCGATGCGACCGAGCGGACCAGCCACGGGTCGATCTCCAACACCAGGAGCAGGGCCGGTTGGTGAGGCGACGCCTCCAACACCCGGTGATGGAAATATTCGTGGCTGCCGATCACCGCATAGTCGACCTTGCCGGCGTGGGCAACGATTCCGATGGACAGCGACGTCACGTCGCCCCACCGCAACTGGGTGGGTCGGATGAAGCGGTCGACCGTCATACCCGGCCACGGGCCGCTGTTCGCGCCGTCTCGGTGGGCGTGCGCGCACAACTCGGCCACCAACCGCGCTGCGGCACTGCGGTGTAACCGGTACTCACTGAGATCACACTCGTTGTCCGATTGAAGAGTTCGGGCGGCGCTACTCACGGGCTTTCCCGGGGAACCCGTTGTCGATCAGCCAGGTCAGCGCGACGTCGGCGACCTCATGCCATCGGGCATCGATGGTGAGAGAATGCCCGGCGCCGTCAAAGGTGTGGAAGTCGGTGACGGCAGATGATCGCGCATACTGCTTGAAAGCGGCCCTGGCGGTGACAAAGGGCACGGTGTGATCGGCGGTTCCCGCTGTGATCAGGAGCGGGCCCCTTGTGCTGTTCGCGACGTCGACCTTGGCTGGGGAATTCGGAAAGAAGTTGGCCGACGCCGCTTCGAAAAGAGGCTTGCCCGGTGACGGGATGGACCACTGCTCCCACAGGGAATCAGACTCACGCTCTGTCAAGGTATTGCCGAATCCATAGCGAAATTGCTTCCGCGTCAACGCCTTTGCGCGGACGCGATTGAGAGGATTGCCAAGTACCGGGAATGCTGAACGCAGTTGTGCGAGCGGCAGCGGTTTGACACCCTTGATCGGGGCGGGATCGATAGCCACCGCAGCGGCCACCTTGTTCTGGCCGAGCAACTTCTGCGCGACCAGGCCTCCGAACGAGTGGCCGATGGCGATCGGTGGGGCGTCGAATTGCTCGATGACTGCCGCGAAGTGTCCAGTCACGTCGTTGATGCCGAAACCAGCTTGCGCATCGGCGTTTTCGCGGGTGGCCGCGGCGGTATCGGCTTCTCCGGGCCACCGTGGCGCAACCGCGCGGTAGCCGTTGTCGGCGAAGAACTCGATCCACGGTTGCCACGATGTGTAGGACACCCACAGCCCGTGTATCAAGACAATGTTTCCCACCACAACCGCCGTCCTTCACCATCGCGATACAGACCCGGCCGAATCTATTCCGACGGTCTTTACGGCCAGTGGATGCCGACTGGATTCGCTGCTGCCTGCACCTCGGAAAGTCGCTCAGCCGAGTTGGGTGAGGAACTGTTCGGCACGTCGAGCGAATAGCCGAGCCTCACGGTCCACGGACAGGGCGCGGGCCGCGGCAGCAGCGGCATGGACGACGGTGATGGGCTTCCCTTGTGCCTGCAGAAGCCGCGCACGCATCAGCAGAAGTAGACCCTCGGGGTAACGCTGGCCATAGGCGTTGAGGTAGAAGTCGGCGCGGTCCAAAGCAACGGCGGCTTCGGCCGTCGACCCGGCCGCCAGGTGCATCTCGGCGAGAAGCGCGTACCACGTCGCGACACACGAACGTGGCGGATCGAGGAGGTTGGCGGCGATGAGTCGCTGTGCCTCTGCGATTGGCGCCGCGGTCGCATCGGGTTCCTCGCCAGACACCACGAGAGCCCAGCATCGCGCCAGCCGCTGATAAGTGCCAAGGAAGGTGAAAGAGAACCCGGGGTCGACGGCGATGCCGCGTTCTGCTGCGTGCAGCGCATTGGCCGGGTCACCGACCATCACCGCGATCCTCACCGCCATGGTGGCCCAGATGGTGATTCGGTACGGGTTGTCGCCCGCGGTTGACTGCAGGGCGTCGAGCAGGACCTGCGCGGCGGCGACGTCACCATGTAATGCGGTCACCTCGGCGAGCAGCCCGGTCATGAGCAGTTTCAGATCCCGACGAACAGGGTCCTCATCGTGGCGGGCGAGATGAGCAAGCAGGGTTCGTTCAGACTGGCTCAGATACCGGAACGCCTCGCCAATGTTTCCGAGATCCCACTGGTGAATCCCCCACGCCTGCAGCCCATACGCTCGCACAATCGGATCCTCGGACGCGTAACCCTGGTCGAGCAGTCGGCGCGCCAATGGGCCGCTACGGTCGAGCTCGATACCTTGCGCGTGGGCGGCCCATCGAGAGTAGAGAAAACCAGTGGCCTCCAGCTCGCGGCCGAGTCCGCGGGCGAGGTGCTCTGCGCGCTCCAAGAGATCGAGCGCCGAGGCACCGTACATGGAGCGCATCCCCACCACCGCGGTCAGCTGCGACAGCGCCGACAGTTCGAGCTCAGCATGACGGGCTTTGCGCGAAACCTGCACTGCCGCGCGCAGATGCCGCTCGGCAGCCTCGAGCGCTGACTTCGTCGCCGCGCAGCTGCCTGCGCGCACCAGGGCGGTCGCCGTTCTTGCGGGGTCAGCCAAGGGGCCGGCGCAGGACAAGTGGTGCGCTAGCCGCTCGGCGACGGATTCGTCTTCTGGGCTTATGCGTTCGAGTGCATCGGCAATGCGAAGGTGTAGTTCAATCGCATGCCGCGGCAGCGTTATCCCTTCGACTGACTCACGGACCAGGTCATGCGCGAAGCGGAACGAGAACGGATCTTGGGGCGTGGGCTCCAGTACGCCAAGAGCTTTCAACGGTTCGAGGCGGTCGAGGCAGGCCGGGACATCGAGGCCGGCGGCTTGAGCGAGCAGGTCGACGCCGATGTCGCGGCCGATCAGCGCTGCGATCTGCAGAAGTTCCTTGATGCTTCCTTCGAGATCGGCCAGCCGGTCCCGGACGACATCGCGCACCGTGGACGGCACCCCCGTTGGTACCGCGGAACCAGCGGACAGCCCGCCACTGTCGGCGAGAAACCTGGACAGCTCCCGAACAAAGAACGGATTCCCGCCGGTGCGGGCGTAGATGCCAAGGGCGGCGTCGGAGCCGGGATCTCGGCCGGTCTCGCGGCGCACTAACGCAGCCACTTCGGACGGATTGAGTGGCCCGAGCCGGATGCGCCGGTGGCTCGGCACCCGGCTTGCGGCGGCGAGCGTCCGCCCGAGCTCCGTGCCGGGCGCAGGCGCATGGTCGCGCAGCGCACCAACGACGATGGTGCCGGCGGGAAGTCGCGCCGCCACGTGGTCGAACAACTCCAGTGACGTGGGGTCGGCCCAGTGCAGGTCGTCGATCACGAGCACCAGCGGCCGCTGCGCGGAGGCGGCCTCGCCGAGAACGGCGACGACTCGCTCGAACAAGCGGAATTGCGTGCCGCTGTCGGGCAGGAAGGAACCCGCCAGGATGCCCTCGCGCGGCTCGACAAGCCGCCCGAGATCAGTGTCGAGCCATTTCTCCTGAATCGCTGAGGGCAGGGCAGCCACGACGGCAGTGATCACCTGCACCCACGGCCACATCGATGGCGTCCCATCGCCTTCCAGGCAGCTGCCCCACACGACGAGCGCGTCGCGCGCGGCGGCTTCGTCTGCAGCGCCTTTCAGGAGGGTCGTCTTGCCGGCACCCGGCTCGCCCTCCACCACGACGAGCCCTGTTGAGCCGGCGAAGGCTTCATCCAGCATCTGCCGCATTGCCGCGAGTTCGGCAACCCGGCCGACAAGTCCACCTGCAGTTGGCGTTTCACGCTGCAGCAGGTCCTTGGCGGTCGACAAATCGCCGTGGACCTGTTCGCCTGCCAGACTCTGACTCAGCACGCGCCGGTGTGCGGCCTGCAGAGTCTGATCCGGGTCGATGCCGAGGTCTTCCGCGAGGCGAGCTCGGACCGTCCCGAACGCGGCCAGCGCCTCCGCCTGACGGCCGCAGGCCGCCAAGGTATTGATGAGAGCGGCGTGCAGGGGCTCGTGTAGTGGCGCCATGGTCGCGGCTAGCTGTAACGACGCCAACACCCGCTCGGGTCGACGTCGCGACACCGCAAGCTCAGCCGCCGCAACGCATGCGTCGAAGAACTCGCCGTCCAGCGCCGCGAAAATCGTCATCGCCGCCGGACCCTGTGCCAACCCCGCGCCTGCGGGGCCGGCCCACAGGCCGAGTGCCCGCACGTAGTGGTCGAGAGCTTCGTCCTCGCGGTGCTGCGTTACGGCTGTCTCGGCGGCCGCGACCAACTCGCGGAAGGTGACCAGATCCAGGGTGGCAGGGGCAGCCGAGAAGAGGTAACCGTTGCCGTGCCTCAGCAGGTGCGAACCGGTTTCCCGAGACGGTAGCGTCGGCTCCATCAACCGCCGCAATGCGCCGATGTATTTGTGGATGACGTTGATCGCGCTTGTCGGAGCTCCCTCACCCCAAACCAAGTCGAGGAGTTCAGTCGTGCTGGTCGGCCGTCCCTCTCGAGCCAGGAGCAAGGCCAGCAGATAGGCCTGTTGCCGGGGGCCGACGTCCAGCTCGACGCCCCCGCGCCAGACACGCAGGGGACCAAGGATTTGGAGGCGCACGGAACTGCTGACGGCCACCCCGTTGTCGCCGGGGGAATTGGCAGGACCGGTCGGTACGGCCACGTATGTCACTTCCGATGGCTGCTCAGCTGCTCCGACGAGCATACTGCGAATTTGCTGGTGTTGCGCTGTATCGCCTGTGTCGACGTTGTCGTCACTGTGCCGGACTGGACGCTCGGTGCGATAGCGCATTCGTGCTTAAAAGTTGTCCCTTCCTCGCCAACACCCTCTATGAGATCACCCACCTGCGCGACTTCGTGCTGTCATATCAGGACGTCGGGCGACGCCGCAGCGCAACCGGACACCACATGGCTGCGACCACCGCTTGCTCGAAGACGCTTGACGGACTTGTCGTTTCGAAGCCGAGGAGAGAGCTGTGAGTGTTCCCTACGTCCTGTTCGTCGCTACGAACGCCGCGGTGATCGGCCCACATAACCGGGCAACCGGATTCTTCTTCCCAGAGATAGCCCATCCTTTCGAAGCGCTTGACCGAGCAGGCATCGCTGTCGAGTTCGCCTCTCCCCAAGGTGGAAAGCCGCCAGAAGACGGCTTCGACGCCGAGGATGCCGGGCAGACCGAGTTTCTCGGCAGCAAGGCCTACCGGCGCCTGTCGCGGAGCCGCAAGCTGTCCGAAGTCGACGTGCTCGACTACGACGCAGTCTTCTTCCCCGGCGGGCTGGGACCCATGGTCGATATCACCGGCAACCCGGAGGTGCAGGCCGTCGTGACCCGGGCCTGGAACGCGGGCATGATCGTCTCCGCTGTTTGCCACGGGCCGTCGGCATTCCTGGGTGTCACCGTCGACGACGGCGCGCCGTTGGTGCGCGGCCGAAAGCTCACCTCGTTCTCGACCGCCGAAGAAGACGGGTATGCCGACCAGGATGTGCCGTTCGACCTCGAAACCGCGCTGCGCGAAGAAGGCGCGTTGTACGAGGCGACCGATCCTTGGCACCCGAAGGTGGTCGTCGATGGGCGCCTGATCACCGGCCAGAACCCGCAGTCGGGAGCTGTCGTCGGAGAGGCGCTGGTCGAGCACCTCAAGCAGATTTGATGGGAACGGATGAGCCGGTCGTGGTGGTCGCCCACTGGCAGACCACCGCGGCGTCGCTGGACACCGTGCTTGCACACGTCGCTGCGCTTGCGCCCCAGTCGCTCGGCGAACCGGGATGCCTCGGGTATGAGGCTTTTCAGCGGACGGATGACCCCACGGCGCTTCTTCTCATCGAGCATTACCGCGACAGCGCCGCCCTCCAGGCACACCTGAGCTCTTCGCACTACCAGGAGCTGGTCGGCAGACGCATTCGCCCGTTGCTCACCGACAGACGAGTGGAGTTCCTCCGGCCGCGGGAAGCGCAGACGTGATGCCGCCACCGTGGTCTCGGCGCAAAGAGCCTGTGCTGCAGCCTTAGTGGGGCATCGGGGGGCAAATTGGCGCCGAGGGTCGAACATATGTTCTAATGACTCTCTGCGCCACCCTCTCACTGCGGGCAGATGCCCAGAAGGAGTTCTCCACCACAATGACCGTAGACACCCTGGCACGAGAAGCGTCGCCCACCGTCTCCGACACGCCCGACGTGTTGGCCACTCCAGTCGAGAACAACGTGCCCGCGAGTACGGCATCGGAGGACGCAGCGACCTCTGAGGCTCCTGCCAAGGAGAAGCCCAAGAAAGCTCCGGCCAAGAAGGCGACGAGCAAGAAGACCAAGACACTCGAGCTCACTCTCACTGTCACCGGAACCGCCGACGGCGACTGGCACGCCGAACTCAAGCAGGGCACCACCTACCTGGCCCGCAACCTCGCGGTCGCGGCCGCCGCCGTCTCCCGGGCCGCCAAGGAGCTACACGAGGACCTCTCCGCCCCGATCGACGGGATGATCGAGGAGGCCCGCTCCCAGCAGGCCGCCAGGGTTGCCGCGCTTGAAGCCGAACTCGAAGCAGCCCGCAAGGTCCTCGCCGAACTGGATTGAGAGATCGGGGCTAACCCGGCCAGCCCATCTCCATGGGGAACTGCCCGTCGGTCAATTGGCGTTTCAGTATCTTTCCCGTCGCGGTGCGCGGCAGCTGATTGACGAAGGTGACGTCGCGCGGAATCGAGAAGCGACTCAGGCGGTTCCGGACGTAGCCCCTCACCATGTCTTCGTCCAGTGACGCCCCGGTGGCGCATACGACGAATGCGGCGAGTCGTTGACCGTACTCGGCATCGGGAACTCCGACCACTGCCACGTCGACGACCTGCGGCAGGACAGCGATGGCTTCTTCGACGGGCCGCGGAAACACGTTCTCGCCGCCGGAGATGATCATCTCGTCGTCGCGTCCGGCGACGAAGAGTCGCCCGCTGGCGTCGAGATATCCGAGATCGCCGGTGTCCATCAGCCGGTCTTCGACGGCGGGTGACTCCGCATTGGTATAGCCGTCAAACAGCATGTCGTTGCCGACGAAGATGCGTCCGACGGCGCCGATCGGCAGAGGGGCGCCGTGCCGATTGAGTACTGCGATGCGAGTACCGAGGGGTGGCCGACCGGCGGTGGTCGGGGCGACGCGTAGGTCGGTGGGATCGGCAATCGTTGCCCACGACACCTCGGTGGAGCCGTAGAAGTTGTACAGAACATCGCCGAAGGTGTCCATGAACTTGATGACGGATGCACCGGGGATCGGCGACCCGCTGCTGGCGACCACTTTCAGCGACGACGTGTCGTATCGGTTGATCACCTCGGCAGGCAACTGGAGAATGCGCTGCAACATCACCGGGACCGCGACCAGGACGGTGCAGCGTTGCAGCTCAATAGTTTTCAGACACTCTTCGGCGTCGAATCGTTCGTTCAGCACCACCGTTGCGTGCAGCGGAGCACTCACCTGCAGCGCCGCGAGGCCCCAGGCGTGAAACAGCGGTGCGGAGACCAACATCACCTCGTTGCGGCGCAGCGGCATTCGCGACAACATCGCGGCGATGGCGCCGAACCCGGTTGGTGTGGGCCGCCGTGCGCCCTTCGGCGTGCCGGTGGTACCCGAGGTGAGAACGACCAGCTTGCCGGCTTGCTTCGGGGGCGGCAACGGCCCCGCCTCGGCCCCCGCCGGAATGAAATCGTCGATCGAACTTCGATAAGCCACAACCGAACCGGGGCGTGTTGAAATTCGCGGAATCTCCGCGGGGAGATAGCGCACCTGCGGTTCGAGGTCGTCATCGACGAATATGGCGTCGAAGACGTTGCTGTTGACGATCTCTTCGATCGTGCGGGCAGCGAGGCCGGTGTTGAGCAGTGTCAGATCGGCACCCAGCTTGCTCGCAGCCACCATGGTTTCGACCATCGCCGAATGATTGCGGGCGAGGATGGCGAACTTGCTGTCTTTGGTGAAGCCGCGCGCGGCGAGGCCCGACGCTATGCACGTGGTGCGCTCGGCCACGTCCGCGTAGGTCGACGTCCTGTCCTCGTCGACCAACGCTATATTGCGCGGCGATCGGGCAGCGGCGGCCGCGATGCCACCCGCGAGCGTGAATCCCCACTTGGCAAGGGAATTGAGCTGTCGCAGGCCACGGTCGGGCCGGGACGCACGCACCACACCGCTGACAATCATGGTCTTGGCGACGCTGAGATGCAGGGACCCCATGTCGCCCATGTTGACCAGTTGTGATGACTGCTTGCCTTCGAGATAGTCGGAAATTCGCGAGAGACCTTCTTGGACCCAGTTCTTCACGGCGCTGTCGCTGACGTTGGCGAGGTCAGGGTGGAGCAGGCCGGCCGCAAAGATCCTCAATGCGATTCGAGTACCGCCCGTCTCGGGGGTCAAGCGAATCAGCACAAAGCTACCGCTCACCTGCGTTGCGTCGAGCCGCATCTCCTTACCCACCCGGCGCGTCGTCAAGCGCATCTCGTGAACGGCAACCGCGCCGCGCGGGGTGGACAGACGGACCTCGTAGTGCTGCGCCCTGCCGGAAACCTGCTCGCAGGACCCGAGCCCACGGAAGAATCGCCGGTACAAGTCGGGGGCAGCCAGGATGTCCCAGATCTCCAGACATGAGTGGGCCAGCGTGCTATCGAAATCGATCACGTCCCGCACGACAGTGGTCCCGCCCGGTTGTTCGTAGGCCGACTGAGAGAACACATTGTCGTTGATGCGTCCTTGGTGCGGAACTGTTTCGTCGACGGGCCACCGACCGCTTGGCGCCATCGTCACCTGCCTCGCTCGGTGCAGCCGGCTGTAGGTTCGTCACCTGCAGGCCGCTCGGCCGTTGGCATACGACGTCGAATCGATCCAGCTGAGCCGAGCCCAGGCCAAACTTGCGCACCTCGGCCTGCACGACTCGCTGACCGGGCTACCCAATCGCCGCCATCTGAGCTGCGTGATGGCCACCAAGCTGGCATCAGCAACACCAACGAATCCGGTTGCCGCCCTCTTCATTGATCTCGGTCGCCTCAAAGAAATCACCGACGAGAACGGTCGCAGCGCGACCCGATTGCGATCAGCCGGGACCTGCAGCTGACCGTAAACGCGGCGATTGGAGTGGCGCTGGCGGCAGAGCCCGAAGATCCGCACGATTTAGTGAAAAGGGGCCGACGCTGCCATGTGCGAAAGAAAAGCGCCGCGGCCGCCGCCGAAACCCGAGATTCGACGTCGAGTGGCGACTGCCCAATTGCACCGAGCGATCGAAGACGGTTTATGTTGTGGTCCCGACTGGGATCGAACCAGTGACCTTCCGCGTGTGAGGCGGACGCTCTCCCCCTGAGCTACGAGACCGGGGACGACGTCGAAGATTAGCACGCGGCCGCATGGCCAAGAGAACTCAGCCGCCTTGCGGGATTCGTCCAGCAAACGCACGGGATCACGTAGCGTGGCGGCATGAAGACGCGTCAATTTTCGCTCTTGGCGGTGGCTGTGGCCGTCCCCCTCGCCATGAGCGCATTGGCCGGTGTTGCCGCAGCTGCACCCCCGGGTGCGATCGAGCCTCTTTTGCTCACCACCCGCGAAGTCTCCGAGCTGACTGCGTTCAGCTCACCGTCGGGAAACATCGGCTGCTATATAGACCCCGACTCTGTGCGGTGTGACATCAGGGAGCGCGACTGGGCTCCCCCGCCCAAGCCGGCCAGTTGCCCGGAGATGACGGGTTGGGGGCAGGGGCTTCAACTGGACGCCGGCAAGTCCGCGGACTACGTCTGCGCCGGCGATACCGCCCTGACTACGGGCAACCCGCTGGCCTACGGCGACAAGATCGTTTCCGGCTCGATCGAGTGCACGAGCACGCCGGACGGCATCACGTGCTGGGACTTCGTTTACGGCGGCGAGTTCTCGATTTCTCGCCAGGCCATTCACTTGGCGTGACGCCGACGATTCGACACATTGTCGGCCTTGCAGTCGCTGGGGAAGCGTTGCTCCGCGGCCGCCGCTGACAATGGCCGGATTCACCTCCCCCAGCGGCCATATCGGCGGCATCCGACCGGTCCTGCGAGGTTTGTGTGCGCGGGCGACACCGCAACGGGCGGCGGTCCGGCTCTGCCCTATGGCCAGTTCCAGGCCGGCGGCGGGATGAGCTGCAACAGCGAGCCGTCAGGGATGCGTTGCTCTAACTCCGACGGTCACGGGTTCACGATTTTCCAAAGAGGCCTACGCAATCTTCTGACCTCGGCTGCCGAGCGGCGCCTGACCGGTAACGGAAGGGATTTGTGCGGCCACACTGAAGTGGACTATCGTCGTCCTTCGCGACGAGCGACGAACTCGTTCGTGGCGCGCGGATGTAGCGCAGTTGGTAGCGCATCACCTTGCCAAGGTGAGGGTCGCGGGTTCGAATCCCGTCATCCGCTCGAGGTGCAGTCGCATCAACCCCAGCGGTGGAGTGGCCGAGTGGTGAGGCAACGGCCTGCAAAGCCGTGCACACGGGTTCGATTCCCGTCTCCACCTCCAAAGGTTTCAGGCGCGATTAGCTCAGCGGGAGAGCGCTTCCCTGACACGGAAGAGGTCACTGGTTCAATCCCAGTATCGCGCACCACAGTTTTACCTGTTCAGAGGTAATTTTTAGAGCGCTGCGGGCGTCGCATGGACGATGCGTGGACAATCGCCTCCGGCTGTCCCCCATATAAAGGAACCTCAGCGGTCTCTCGCCACGCGCTCGACGATTTTGCGCACGTTATGCCAATCGATATCCGACAGAGCGGGAGGAACGGCGCCATCGGCGGTGTCTCCGTCCACGTCATCGGCTCGGCGTCGAGCAGATCCGGCGTCCAGGTGATGTCGATGTTGCCGCCTATATCACCGAAAGCCTGCGCGACCATGAACAGGCGCGCCTGCCCCGCAGCGATGTCGCACGTCTTGGGGTCATGTGTGCCGTGGAACTCGATCACGTCGTAGTTGCCGGCAATGGTGACATTGCGGGCATTCACCGTCCCGACATTGCGCAGTGTGTAGTTGCGAACAGACTCGTTCGTCCGGGCCTCGTTGCGCCAGCCGTAGTGACGGCCCGCCTCCACCACCTCGGCAAGGTCAGCCGAACGCACCGCAGCTCTGGCTGACACGCGGGCATATCAGACCGCGAAGATCGCACCGATCGCAGACAGAACCGAGACGGCGAACGCCAGTATCCCCCACACGTTCCCGACACTAGCGTTGGCGAAAGGGTGGCGTCGCCGAATTCCTCGCCGGGGCAAATGGTTAACCACGCGGTCGTGACCTCACAGCCAGCGCTGAAATGTATCTGCTTCGCCGTCCTGATGGCCTCCGCGGTCGCCGGCGCGCCAAGCGAACAGGACAGCAGCGATGGCAGCGCTTCGGCAGCCACATCCAAAGCAGCAGCACCCCAACCCCAGGCGATGACAGCCCAGGCGGCCGCCGAGAAGATCAAGGCGGCGATTCCAGAGGTATCGCTCATCACGATTACCGGCGAGAACGACGCCAACAACATGATCGGCCGGACCAACGGGTAAGTCGCAGCGACCGTGATCGTCGACCCGCGCACAGGCGAAGAGTGCGACCAGAGCGAGCCCGGCATCGTGTGCGGCGCTGGAGTCGAACAATGGCCCGACGCCGCGTCCGCTCAGCAACGCGCCGACTACCTCGAGACTGGTCTGAGCGCGGCGCCGATCCTCGGCACCGAATACAACACCCTGCAGGACAATCTGCTCCTGCGCGTCAGCGGCAAGCTGAGCCCGTCCGTGGCCGACCAGTACCAAGCGGCGCTCGCGGGTTGACCCGACCGAATGACTCCCTAACGTCATACCTGCCCGGCGCGTCATTGGCCGGTCAGCCGATTCCGCCTGCGGAAGGGTCCATGATTGGCCCACCTGGCCAGCATTCGGAGCTACTGGTCCGGCGCGTTCGGCTCCCAGCTGTGCTGTTTCGCTCCGACCAAAATCCCGAGCCCTCGAGACGAGAACGGCCATTCGGGTGGGGCATAAGGACTATCGTCTCCCCGCTTCGGCCCGCCATTGCTCCCCGGTGGCGGGCCGATTCCTGTGTCACCACTTCCATGATTTTTTGTAGGGGGTGAGCGGAGGGCAGGTGACGGTGAGGTTGTAGTTGATGCCCGGTGTTGGGGGCGGGAGAACGAGATCGTATTCCGCGTCTCCAGTCACGTCGAATTTCTTGTCAGGATCAGGCACGATTCCATCGCTGAATTCGCAACTGATGGCCGGCTTTCCAGCGTTGTTTGTGATGCCGACATGTCCGGTGATCGACAGAAGCTGTGGAGGGTCGAAGCGAAGCGTGATCTCCGACGGAGGAGGAGGCGGCTGCTGTGGTGGGAACTTTCCGGAAACCCAAAAGGCCTCGATGGCGGGGGTGCCGTCCCTCTTACATACGGGCACGACATTCGGAGTGCCAATGCCGTTGTAGTTTTGGCGGGCCCTGTCTTTCGCGTCGGTCAAAGTCGACCCGAATGCGTAGTTGGTGTACGAACCGACCGTCACCGCGACACAAGGTTGGTTCGCTGGTTGCCCCGTTTCATTGGGAACCGAGACAACCGAACAGTCTCCTCCGGAACAGTTGTCTAAGGCCTTCTTCTCGGCGGTGGCGCGATCCGGGTAGTCCTGGGCAGTAGCCCACGATTGATACGAGTACGCGATTGCCGAGAAGCGCGGCCCCGGAGTGCATTTCAGCGGCTGGACGGAACGCCAGCCGTTGGTTGCTCCGCCGTCGTTTGTGGTCGTGCCGCTCGCGTAGCCGTTGCCGTCGATGGTGCCTCTGTAGTCGTTCCAATCGCTCGAGCCCGGGTGCGGGTCCCAGTCCGCTCTGAAGAAAATCTGGTTCACGTGGTAGATGTCGGCGTTCTTGTAAGTGGCTATGTGGCCGGTCGTCACGTCCTTCGGACCAAAAAGGGCGGGTGAAAGATACCGAATAGGCTGCCCCGACGCCGCGTCTCCGTTCCACCCTTCCATCTCCACGACAATGCCGTTGTCCTGGTTAATCACAAATGTGCCTGCGGGTATCACCCAGTTGCCGCAGGGTGGGGCCAGCGGAGCGGGCGGTCTTGCGTACGCAGACAACGGCATCGCGAGGTAGCCGACCGCACATATCGCGATGGCGGCACGGATCCGAGTTCTGTTGAGAAGAGTCATGAGCGGTCTCCCTTGGTAAACCGGCGTCCCTTAAACACCGAACCGGTCCAGCTGATGATCGGCCGAGGGTCAACTGTTGAATGCAGTAAAGAGGTACTGCACCTTTGCGACCACCGCCGCGAACTGGCGGGGGCCACTGATACCGCAATTTCCTTACGTGGGCCGATTCGCTAACGGGGTATCCACCACTGCCATCCCGGAGGGGCTGCGGGCCAGGAAGGGTCGGGGTTCCAATCCGCAGGAGGGACGAATTCCGGTGGGGTGGGCGGCCAACCCGGTGGTGCATTGAAGCGCCACTGTGACGTCCCCGCGCCGTTGCCATACAAGCCTGGCGGCGGGGCGGGTCGAACGCTGCCGCGCCGAATCGCCCGTATTACGAAGGCGACGACAAGCCCGATCAGCACAAGCCAGAACGCCACGCGGCCGGCAAGCTCGCCGAGCGAGCCAATCAGATGCGCCGTGTTTTCATCGTCAGGATTCATCGGGGTGCCTCCGTTCGGTGATGGGCCGGGACATGTCAGAACTGTTTCTGTTCCATGTGCGTGAGGTCGCCGCACTCGACAACGACGTTGTAGACGTGCCCAGTTGGGATGCCAGGCAGATCGATTCGCGTTTCCTTGTCCCCGTACACGCTGAACGGTCGCGGCGGCAGCACGCCGTCGCTGTAGGTGCAATTCACCGCGGGCTTTCCGGCATTGTCGGTCATCCCCACCCAAGCGGTGATCCCCACAAGCGTCGCCGCGTCGTAGCGAAGCGTGACCTCTGGTGGCGTCGGCGGTGGCAGAGTTGCCTTGCACACCAGGGGCGTACTCATGCTGTGCCACCTGTTGCCCGGGTCTGAAGCTACTGGTCCGCTCACGTCGCCGGCGGGATCAATCTGGCCGGTCCACGAATAGGTCACGTCATTTGAGTGGCTTCCGATCTTCAGGGAAACCGTATTGCCCGTGATATCGCCCTGCACCGAGCCGTAATCGGAAATCGAACCGACGCTATAGCGGCCGTCGATGTGGGTTCCCTGCGCGGGAACACTGGAGACCACATCGCTGACATCCGTGACCCAGCTGAAGGTTCCGCTGAATTCCCATTGTGCGCAGCCCTCCGCGCGTGCGGGTGCCGGCGATACGTTGGTTGCCGCGGACATCGTCGCGGCACCGACCGCGGCGGCAAGAAACTTCACACGCGTCGTCGTCGTAGTCATGCTCACGGCTGCCCTTCAGTTCGGTGCGTGGCGTTGCCGCCCCGCTGGTTCGGCCCACGCAAATATGTGTCCCGCCGAATAATGGCCCAGCGGCGCTTCAAGATACGCAGTAGTGCACTACTGAAGTTTTGGTGCGCAGCACTGCACCGGCGGGTATCAGAACTGCTTTTGCTCGGTGTGGGTGAGGTCGCCGCACTTGACGGTGATGTTGTAGACGTGGCCGGATGGGATGCCGGGCAGGTCGATTCGCGTTTCCTTGTCCCCGTACACGCTCAGCGGTCGAGGCGGGAGAAGGCCGTCACTGTACGTGCAGTCCACCGCCGGCTTTCCGGCGTTGTTGGTCATCCCCACCCAGCCGGTGATGCCCACAAGCGTCGGGGCGTCGTATCGAAGCGTGATCTGAGGTGCTGGCAGCGGAGTTGCCTTGCACAAAAGTGGTGCTCCGACGCTGTGCCACCTGCTATTTGGTGTTCCGATTCCTTCTCCCGTTCCTGACACGTTGCCAGCCGGATCAATCTGGCCGGTCCACAGCGAGGCCACATAGGCGACTGCCAGGGAAACCGTGTTGCCAGTGATTTTTCCTCGCACCGGGGCCACGTTGGGAGTCGAGTCGAGACTGTAGCTCCCGTCGATGTCGGTCCCCTGCGCGGGAACGCTGAACGTCTCGCTTCCTGCATCGGTAACGAACTTGAACTCTCCGTTGAATTCCCACTGATCACAGCCCTCCGCATGTGCGAGTACCGGCGAGACAATGACTACTGCAGAGGCAATCGCTGAGCCGAGTGCGGCGGCAAGGCATTTCACGTGTGTTGCCCGTGTACCCATGGTGTGTCCACTGCCCTTCTCTTCGGTGGCGAGGCGTCAGAACTGCTTTTGCTCGCTGTGGGTGAGGTCGCCGCATGTGACGACTACGTTGTAAACGTGACCCGTAGGGATTCCGGGCAGATCGATCCGAGTCTCTTTATCCCCGTAGACACTGAACGGCCGAGGTGGCAGCACACCGTCGTTGTAGGTGCAGTCCACTGCGGGCTTTCCGGCGTTGTTGGTCATCCCCACCCAGGCTGTGATGCCGACAAGTGTTGGGGCGTCGTATCGAAGCGTGACCTGCGGCGGTGGCGCTGACTTACACAGCAGCGGCGCGCCGACGCTGTGCCACCCTGGGGTTCCATCACCTGTACCGGACACGTTGCCCGCCCCATCAATCTGGCCGGTCCACAAATAATTCTGATCCGGGATTGTGGTGACGATCATGGATAGCGTGTCACCCGTGATATCGCCGCGCACCGTATGCGTGGTGAAATCGTCGCGGCCCTCGATGTGAGTCCCCTGCGCGGGAAAACTGGCTACCCGGTCGTTGCCGTCGACGACGAGGCTAAAGGTTCCGTTGAATTCCCATTGTTGGCAGCCCCCGGCTTGTGCGGGTGCCTGCGGGACGGTGACTACTGCGACTGAGACCATCGTCGCACCGAGCGCGGCGGCAAGACATTTCACGTGTGTCGTCGTTGTACCCATGCTCGTGTCAGAACTGCTTCTGCTCGCTGTGTGAAAGGTCGCCGCATTTGACGGTGATGTCGTAGACCCGACCAGTCGGGATTCCCGGCAGATCGACTCGCGCTTCTTGGACCCCGGTCACGCTGAATGGCCGGGCAGGGAAGACGCCGTCACTGAATGTGCAGTTCACCGGGGGCTTTCCGGCATTATTTGTGATGCCGACCCACGCGGTGATCCCTATCAAGGTCGGCGGGTCGAACCGAAGCGTGATCTCAGGAGAAGATGTGCACACCAACGGCCCGCCTACACTGTGCCACTTCTTGTCGAATCCGATGCCGTCTCCAGTGCCGGCCACGTTTCCTGCGTCGTCAATTGAACCGGTCCATAAGTACGTGGGAGGCTCAGTCTGACCGGGCCCGGGGTTGGTCATGACGTTCAGGGAGACGACGTTGCCCACGATGTCGCCTCGCACCGAGCCGAGACCGGGAGTTCCGCCCCAGGTGTACGGGCCCTCGAGATGTGTGCCTTGCGCCGGAACAACGTAGACCGACTTGGGGAGCGCATCCATGACGAAGTTGAAGCTGCCGTTGAACTCCCATTGTTTGCAGCCCTGCGCGTGTACGGGCGCAGGCGAGACGATGACCGTTGCAGAGATCATCGCGGCGCCGAGCCCTGCGGCAAGGAACGTCACGTGCCTTGTTGCGTGCGTCATGCACGAATAGTGGGCCAGACGCGCGCACCGACATGCAGTAGAGGACTACTGAAGTTTCCCTGCGGAGTACTGCGGGGCCTCTACGAGTGCAGGAGACGGCACTGCGAAATTGGGCCGCTCATCGGCCATTGTTGACGTGAGATTCCGCACCGGGCACGGCATTCCATCCGCACCTGGTGCTGCAGCGCCCTATGACACGTCGAGGAAGCGCGGAAGTTGCCGCGTCAGGCGATCTTGGTCAACGACATGCGCAGAGGCTGTTCGTTCGGGCAGACATCATCGAGAACGGTGCCGTTGCCATCCAGGGTGATCGTGCATGGCGAACCGTTCCAGTCATAGCCGGCGACCCACGCACCGCCCTGCAGATGCAGATCGATTTCCTGGCTCGGTGTCGTCATGTGAGTACAGTCCGGGCCGCAAGCGGAAAATGTCAGGCCCACAGGGTCCGGGTTCAGAACCTGCCCGGCGCCGTCGATCAGGGTGCCGTTGTAGGAACCGGTCAGCGGTTCCGCCGACGCCGGGCCGGCGAACCCGATCGCAGCGCCCGCAAGCACTGCGCCAGCAGCTAGTCCATACACGATCGTCTTCATGTGGTCCCCCCGTTCGTTTTGTACACCAACCCGGCGCCGGCCTCTGACCCATCTTGAGGTTTGCTGTCGAGCTGATGCTGCGTAGTTGACTACTCCCCGTCCCCAACGGCGCTCCCGAAGCGCTAACAGCATCTTGGCAGCTAACCGCCTGATCAGCTCACCGGTTTCGCGAAGTGGATTACAACTGTTTGCATATTCAACTACTTATCGTCGGCGAAACGGCCATCTGCGGAATGCGGGCACCGATCCCATCGGCTCGGCAATCACAAATGAACAAGCAGCAGCACTGTGCACGCGACAGGCGCTCACGCTTGGCGCCGTCAGATCGGAATGATGGCGCCGGGCTACTGTCGAGGGATGGGACGTGTCATCGTCATCGTGCTGGGCGTCGTCGTCGCCCTCTTCGGCCTGCTGTTCGCGCTACAGGGCTTCGGGGTGGTGGGGGGCAGCCCGATGAGCAACACCACCACCTGGTCCGTTCTCGGTCCGATCATCGCGCTGATCGGAATCGCGCTCGCCGCCGGCGCGGCCCGCAGACGCAACTCGTAGCGGCGTCGGCCGGCTGGCGATCCGTTCATCAAGCAATTCATCGATGAGCGCCGTTGAGGGCTTACCGCCGAGGCGGCGGATCGACGCGCTCACGGCGGCCAACAGCGACAGCTGTCGGTCGATGGCGCTGATGTCGCGGTGTCTCACTACTCCCCAATCACCGGATATACCGGACGCGGCATTTGATCCTATGCGTCGACATGTTGCCGATCCGGTATTGAGTCCGGCGTGCCGACGACATGTCCGCGCTAGGGTGATCACGTACTGATTTGCTGAGCGGTTCAATGAGGCCGCATACCGAGAAGGCTCGTCGGAGTATGCAGCGAAAGTCGACCGGCACGCTGTGCCTTCTCGCAGTGGCAATCCTTCTGGCGTGCTCCCGAAACGGGCCGCCCAACTCGCTTTTCACCAGTTCCGGCTACCACGTCAGGGACGCAACGGTGTACTACCTCAATGCTTTCCCCGGCAAGGCGTTCGAGATAGACGGCGCCGACGCCGAGACGTTCGAGGCGCTCGACTCGACGTATGGCCGCGACCAGTCCCGCGTCTTCATCAACGGCCTTCCCCTACCCGACGCCGACGCCGCAACCTTCGAACTGCTCGACCGCCCCGGCTTCGCAAAAGACCGCGACCATGTCTTTCAACGCGATCACGCGATCAGCGATGACCCCGCCCACTTCGAACTGCTCGACGGCGAACTCGCCAAAGACAGTCACGTCGTCTACTGGAGCGACGGCTCGGTGCTCTCCGAGGATCCAGCACACTTCGCCGTCGTCTCCACCGCCGACCACTACCTGTACACCAAGGACGGCCGAACCGTTCACGTCAACGGCAACCCCGTCCCGGGCGCCGATCCGTCGACATTCCAAGTCCTGCAAGGCGCTTACGCCCGAGACAGCCGACACGTCTTCTATTTCGACCAGCCGATCGTCGAGGCGGACCCGCCGTCATTCGCCCCGCTCGACGGCCCCTACGCAAGCGACTCCGCACGCGTCTATTGGATGGGCAGGACGATCGAAGGCGCCGACCCGAGGACCTTCTCGGTACTGAACGCGAACTTCGAGTGCTCGAGAGACTTCCAGCGCGCCTACTACCGGCAAACGGTCATCGCCAACGCCGATCCGCGAACGTTCCCGCCCGAGAAGGCGGTCACCAATTGTTCGGAGACGTCAATCTCGTTCGCGGAGTAGCACTCCCACCGCTACGCGGGATAGGCCCGTAGCGTGTCGCTCGGCGCGTTTCCGAATACCGCCTTGTAGGCAAGGCTGAACCGGCCGGCATGGCTGAAACCCCAGCGTCCGGCGATCGCGGTCACCGTGTCGCGCGCCGGGTCGGCGGCCTTGAGATCACGGTGTGCCCGGTCAAGCCGCACACGCCGCAGATACTCCAACGGTGTGGTTCCCATGTTGCGGCGAAACGCGTACTGAACCGAGCGCGGCGACACGTTCACCGCCGCGGCGATGTCCTCCAAGCCGATGTCAGCATCCGCATTCTCCTGAATGAAGGCAACCGCATTTCGCAAAATGGGCGGCATGTTCCGCCCGTAATCGTGACCAGCCACTGCTCGAACACTCCCCTGGTTCGGTTGGTCAAATCTCCCGATGTCGTCGTATACCCGGCTGAGAACACCCGAAAACCACCCCAGCAACGACCGCGGGCCTGACAGGATCGACCCATGGCCGAACGCATGGAGGTCGCGCGCACCATTGCGGCGCCCGCCGCAGAAATCTTTGCCGTCCTGTGCGACCCGCACGGCCACGTCGCGATCGACGCATCCGGAATGCTGCAGGACGCAGACGGTGAGCCGGCCACGGGCGCAGGCGACAGCTTCGTCATCCACATGGATCGCGAATCCCTCAACGACTTCCCGATGGGCAAATACGACGTCACGGTCGAGATCCGCGAGTTCGAGAAGGACCGGCTCATCGCCTGGACGATCCTGGGCCAGATCCGCCCGCAGATCGGCCACGTCTACGGTTACCGACTCGAACCATCCGACGGGGACGAAACCGTCGTCACCTCGTTCTACGACTGGTCCGACATCGATCCGGAGTGGCGCAAGGCCAACATCTTCCCTGTCATTCCCGAGAGCGCACTGCGCGCCACCCTTGGCATCCTCGACCGGACAGTGCGTCGCGGCTATCCCCGCGGTTAACGTCAACCGTTCGTTGACGATTTCGGAACGTCAACCTAGAGTTGACGGCATGACCGAGCCGACGAAAATCGCGTATCCCGTCCGCCTTGACGACCTGATCGACGTCATCAAGACGGTGCACACCGAACCGCTCGAACAATTGACCGATGCGATGCTGGCGGCGGAATCCCTCGGCGAGATCGCCGATCATCTGATCGGTCACTTCGTCGACCAAGCCCGACGATCGGGCGCATCGTGGACCGACATCGGCAAATGCATGGGCGTCACCAAACAGGCGGCGCAGAAGCGCTTCGTGCCCAAGGTGCCCGACTTCGAATCCGCCACCCTGGATCCAAATGCCGGATTCGGCCGGTTCACCCCACGCGCGCGCAATGTCGTGGTCGTCGCTCAGAACAAGGCGCAGAAGGCGGGCAACCACGAGATCACCCCTGACCATTTGCTGCTCGCGCTATTCGACGATCCGGACGGACTCGCGGCCAAACTCCTTGCCCGGCAGGGCATCGATGGCGACACCGTCACGAACGCCGTCACATTGCCGCCCCGCGCAGACGGTGAGATGCCCACCCTGATCCCGTTCAACGGGCCCGCGAAGAAGGCGCTCGAACTGACCTTCCGGCAGGCGCTCCGGTTGGGGCACAACTACGTCGGAACCGAGCACATCCTGCTCGCCCTGTTCGAGGCCGAGGACGACGACGGCGCGCTGCACCGGATCGGCGTCGACCGGGACCGCTTCGAAGGCGACCTCGTCACCGCCCTTGAGCCGTTCACCAAGAACTGATCTCACACACCAGCCGCTGCGGCGTCTACATGATGTGAGGGTGCGACCGTTCGAAGACGTGGTGGCCGAGCACGGCGCGACCGTGCTGCGGGTATGCCGTGCGGTCGTCGGGCCCGTGGACGCCGAGGACGCATGGTCGGAGACGTTCCTTTCGGCGCTGCGGGCCTATCCCGACCTGCCCTCCGACGCCAATGTCGAGGCGTGGCTGGTGACGATCGCACACCGGCGTGCCATCGATGTCGGCCGCGCAAGGAGCCGACGTGCGGTGCCGGTCGACTCGCCGCCCGACCGCCCGTCGGCACGGGACGACCCCGCAGCCCGCCATCCCGACCTGTGGTCAGCGCTGCAACGCCTACCCGACAAGCAGCGTCTGGCGGTGGCCTATCACCACATCGTCGGGCTGCCGTTCGCCGAGATCGCCGAGCTGCTCGGCAACTCCCCCGACGCCGCGCGGCGCGCCGCCGCCGATGGCATCAAGACCCTTCGCAGGATCTATCCCGAGGACGAAACGACATGAGCATCAACCTTTTCGACGAATTCCAGGCCGACGACGAGACCATGGCCCGACTGCATCAACGGCTCGAGCGCGACGCGGCAACCGATGATCTGCTCGACGTCGCCTACCGCACCATCGACAGCCCCGTCGGCACCCTGCTGCTGGCCGCCACCACGGTCGGGCTGGTCCGCGTCGCCTACGACGTCGAGGACCACGACGCCGTGCTGGCCAAGCTCGCCGACGCCGTGAGTCCACGCGTGCTTCGCGCACCCGCTCGGCTGGACACCGCCGCACGTCAGCTCGACGAGTACTTCACCAAGCGGCGCACCGGCTTCGACGTGCCGGTCGATCTCCGGCTGGCCGACGGCTTCCGTCGCAGTGTCATCACCCATCTTCGCGACATCGGCTACGGCCGCCGCGAGAGTTACGCCGAGGTGGCCGCCGCCGTCGGCAGCCCCCGCGCCGTCCGCGCCGTCGGCACCGCCTGCGGCCACAACCCGCTGCCCGTGGTCATCCCGTGTCACCGCGTGGTTCGGTCCGATGGGTCGGCGGGTCAGTACGTCGGGGGTGCCGCGGCCAAGTCGGCGTTACTCCAATTGGAGGCAGGCGGGGAATGAAAAGGCGCACGTCGCGGTAGAACAACGCATGAAACTCAACGACGAAGCACGTGAATTCATCGGCGACGGCATCGACGCCACGCTCGTCACATTGAATCCCGACGGCAGCCCTCAGGTCACGGTCGTCTGGGTGGCCGTGGAGTCGACGCCCGACGGCGACGAACTCGTCTCGGCGCACCTGGCCGAGTACCAGAAGACCCGCAACGTCCGTCGGGACCCACGCGTGGCGGTGACCATCATGAAACCCACGCCGGGGCAGCAGGCGCCCTACATCGCGATCACCGGGACGGCACGCATCACCGAAGGCGGCGCCCCCGAACTGTTGAAGAAGCTCGCGAAGACGATGCTCGGCTCCGATGAGCACTTCCCACCGCCGAACTCGCCGCCGGGACTGCTCACCCGCATCCGGATCGACAAGGTCGGCGGAATGGGGCCCTGGGCCTCCTGACCGCCAACCGGCTGTTCGCGGCGGCGCCCGTGTGCCATCATGCGAGGCGGACTAGGAGGGGAAATGCGCCGCTGGCTTAGATTGCTGTTCGCCGCATTGATGATCTCGGGGACCGCCACCGCCGCGCCTGCCGCCGCGGTGGACTCGCCGATCGGCCGGCTCGGCGAGACGCTTCGGGTCGAGCTCATGGGGCTGGTCGCCGACGTGACGGTGCACGACATCCTGCCCTCCGACGTCCCGCCAGGGTTCGGCTATCCGCCGCGCGCGCCGCGCTATCAGGTGTACCGCGCCAACATCACCGTGCACGTCGTCGAGACACCCGCGCCGTACGCGGCCGGCTTGGCGTTCTCGTTCAAGGGCGTCACGCCGACCGGCGACGCCTATGAGCCGCGCAACTCCGATGCCCCCGACGCGCTGCAGTACGCCATCCTCAACCTGCCCTCCGGTGCGACCGCCAATGGCGGCGTGTGGTGGGACTGCTACCGCGACCTGGTGTCCAACGTGGTGCTGGTCGACAAGAAGACCGGCTTCCACCTCGCGCAGTGGAACGTGTGACTCCAGCGGTCACCACCGCCACCCTTGCAGATCTGGCAGAGCTCGCCGACGTCGCCGCTGAAACCTTTCCGCTGGCGTGCCCTCCGTCGGTGTCGCAGGAGAACGTGGCGGCGTTCATCGACGAGAACCTGACACAGTCCCATTTCGCCAGCTATCTGGACGATCCCGGCCGACTGGTCCTCGTCGCCCGGCAGGACGATCGAATGATCGGTTACGCCATGTTGATTCGCGGGGTTCCCGACGACGACGACGTCCAAAGAGCGGTTTCCGTGCGCCCAGCGGTCGAGCTCTCCAAGATGTACGTGCTGCCCGACAGCCATGGAGCGGGTGGTTCCGCGGCGCTGATGACCGAGGCGCTCAAACATGCGAAGGAACTCGACGCCCAATGCGTATGGCTCGGAGTGAACCAGCACAATGAACGGGCGCAACACTTTTACGCCAAGCACGGCTTCACCGTCAACGGGACCAAGACATTTCGGCTCGGCACCCGCATTGAAAACGACTACGTGATGGTGCGGCCGGTCTGACCGGCAGTCGTCAACGCCAGCAGCCGCGAGGTGGCGCGCAGATACTTCTTGCGGAACCCGCCTGCCAGCATCTCCTCGCTGAAAACGGTGTCGAGCTTGGATCCCGACGCCACCACCGGAACACCCGCGTCGTACAGGCGGTCGGTGAGCGAGACCAGCCGCAGCGCGACGTTCTGGTCCTCGATCGGATGCACGCCGGTGATGAACACCGCCGAGACATCCTCGATCAGGGTCAGGTAGCGCGACGGGTGCATCGTCGCCAGGTGGGCGCACAGGGCGTCGAAGTCGTCGAGCGTGGCACCCGGCACCCCCGAGGCACGCGCGCTGACTTCCTTGTCGGACAACGGTTCCGGGGCGGGCGGCAGGTCACGGTGACGGTAGTCCGGCCCCTCGATTCGCACCGTGTCGAAAATGGCTGCGAGCGTGTGGATTTCGCGTAGGAAGTCCTGCGCTGCGAACCGGCCCTCCCCCAACTGTTCGGGCAACGTATTCGACGTGGCTGCGATTGAAACACCGCGTTCGACCAGTTGCGAAAGCAGCCGCGAGATCAACGTGGTGTTGCCCGGGTCGTCGAGTTCGAACTCGTCGATGCACACCACCGCATAGTCGGCCAACAGGTCGATGCACTCGACGAACCCGAAAACGCTAGCGAGCTGCGTCAGTTCACCGAACGTCGCGAACGCCGTCGGTGCCGGTGACGACGCCGAGATCCGGTAGTAACTCGACGCAAGCAGGTGCGTCTTGCCCACACCGAAGCCGCCGTCGAGATAGATCCCGACGCCCGGCAGCGACTCCCGCTTGCCGAACAGCTTCTTTTTGCCCACCCGCCGCGCCGCCGCGTCATCGCAGAACCGCTGGCAGGACTGCACGGCAGCGGACTGTGACGGCTCGGCTGGATCCGGCTGATAGCTCTCGAAGCTGACATCGGCGAACGTCGGGGGCGGGTGAAGCTGGGCGATCAACCGCTCCGGGGTGACGCTCGGGTGCCGATCGACGAGGTGGCCGACATGGGCAGGACTGCTGCTCCCGTGCGCGGCGGACTGCATGCACGAACTGTAACGGCGTGCTGCAATCGTCCCCATGTCCGACGACAGTGCAGCCGTGCGATTCACGGTGCTGGATCCCTCAAACAGCCCAGAGTCACCCGACGAGAACCGGCTGGCGGACTTCTACGCCTATCCCGACGATCTGCGGGCATGCTGGGTGCGCGGCAACATGATCGCCAGCGTCGACGGTGGCGCGACCGACGGCGGTACGTCGGGCAGCCTTGGCGGGCCCGGCGATCGCGCGATCTTCACGCAGGTGCGCCAACTCGCCGACGTCATCCTGGTCGGTGCGGGCACCGTCCGGGCCGAGAACTACTCCGGCGCCCAGTCGCGCCCCGCGCAGCGGCAGGCCCGCCGGCGCCGCGGCCAGGCCGAGGTGCCGCCCGTCGCCGTCGTGACGAATCGCGGCACGCTCGACCGCGACGCCAAGATCTTCACCAGCACGGAGGTGCCGCCGCTGATCCTCACCTCGGCCAACGCGGTGGCCGACACCGGCGACAGGCTCGGATCGGTGGCCGAGGTCATCGACGCGTCCGGCCCTAACCCCGACCGGGTCGATACCGCCGCGGTCCTGGGGATCCTGGCCGGCCGCGGACTGTTCCGGGTGCTCGCCGAGGGCGGCCCGCAGATCCTCGGCACGCTGATGGAACACGATCTGCTCGACGAGCTGTGCCTGACGATCGCGCCGCTACTGGTCGGCGGCGCCGCCCCACGCATCGCAGGCGGACCCGGCCAGGTGCACACCCCGCTTCGGCGCAGCCACCTGCTCGCCGACGACGCGGGCTATCTCTACGCGCGCTACATCAGAGAGGCCTCGCTGCCCTGATCAGTAATGTAGTTTCCATGCGTCGGCGTCGCCTGGTCCGTGCCCTGAGCACATCGACCGTCGTTGTGTCGGCTTTGCTGGCCGGATGTGCGCCCGTGCTGGCCGCCGATCCGCGCTACGCCACCGACTCCGGGGCGCGCCCTCAGGGGCAGCCGCCCACACAGAAGAAGGCCGGCGGCCCACCCGCAATCGAGGCACCCAAGAACGACCTGTCCTGGCACAACTGCACCTCGCAGGTGTTCAGCGACTCCGCGATCCAGCCGCTGCCCGGTGTCACCCTGGACTGCGCGAGCTACGACGCCGACCTCGACTCGATCAACGGCGCCACCGGTTCGGTGAGCATCGGCGTGGTGCGCGCCCGTTCCGTACAGACCCCGGACGACGCCGGACCGCTCGTCATGACGACCGGCTCGGACCTGCCGACCTCAGTGCAGCTGCCGGTCTGGCTGTCACGCGCAGGCACCGATGTGCTCAAGACCCATCCGATCGTTGCGGTCGACCGGCGCGGCATGGGCATGTCGAGCGCCATCGACTGCCGTGACCTGTTCGACCGCCAGGAGATGATCGACCAGGCGCAGTTCCAGTCCGGCGACGACCCCGTCGCCAACCTCGGCGCGATCACCATGACCGCCACCACCAGCTGCACCGATACCATCGCCCCCGGCGACTCGGCCTACGACAACGCGCACGCCGCGGAGGACATCGAACGGTTGCGCAGCACGTGGGACGTGCCGTCGATCGCGCTGCTGGGAATCGGAAACGGTGCCCAGGTGGCGCTGGCCTATGCCGGCTCGCATCCGGGCAAGGTGGCGCGGCTGGTGCTCGACTCGCCGCTGCCGCTCGGAATCGCCGCCGAGGCCGCGACCGAACAGCGTGTCAAGGGTGAGCAGACCGCGCTGGACGCGTTCGCCACGCAATGCGCGGCCACCAACTGCCCGCTGGGCCCGGATCCCAAGGACGCCGTCGACTCGCTGTTCGCGGCGGCGCGTGCAGGCGACGGACCCAACGGCGCGTCGGTCTCCATGGTCGCCGACGCGATCAGCACCGCATTGGCCTACCCGCGCGGTGATCGCACGACGGCGACCAACAGCCTGGCCTCGGCGGTGGCAACGGCACGTTCCGGCGATGCGAACCAGATGAACAACCTGATCAACCAGGCCGACAGCCTCCGCCAAACCGACGGCCAATTCGTCAACTCGTGCAGCGACGCCTTGAACCGGCCGACCCCGGATCGCGTCCGCGAACTCGTCGTCGCCTGGCCCAAGCTCTATCCGCAGTTCGGCGCCGTCGGCGCGCTCAGCATGGTCAAGTGCCTGAACTGGCCGAGCGGATCGGCGCCGGAGGACCCGAAAAACCTCAAAATCCCGGTGCTGTTGCTGGGCGTGCAGAACGACCCGATCGTCGGCAACGACGGCGTCGCCCAGGTCGCCGCCACCATCATCAACGCGGGCGCTTCAAGCAAGCGGGTGATCTGGCAGGGCATCGGGCACGGCGCGAGCATCTACTCCGAATGCGCGCTGGCACCGGTCACCGGCTACCTGGACAGCGGCGACCTGCCGCCGACCGACACTTACTGCCCCGCCTAGTCCTGCAGGCACTGCCGTCGTAGTACGGTTCGCTGGTGGCGGCACCAGACTCCATCCGTACCCCTGCACATTCCCGGGTCGCTTGGCTTCAGCCCTCCACCCTGCTGAACCTCTTCCGGCCCCCCACGTCCCCGCCCGGAGTGGCGACGGTGCTGCGGTCGATCCTGTGGCCGCTGGCGATCCTGATGATCATCCATCGCAGCTACGTCCTGGCCACCAACGGCTACATCACCGACGACTACGGCCCGGTGTATCGAGCCGTCGTGAACTTGAAGATGGGCTGGGACATCTACAACGAGCACTTCAACTACGTCGATCCGCACTATCTGTATCCACCCGGCGGCACCCTGCTGATGGCACCGTTCGGCTACCTGCCGGTCGACGCGTCGCGGTACTGGTTCATCACGATCAACGCGATAGCGATCATCATCGCGGCGTACCTACTGGTGCGGCTGTTCGACTACACCGCAACATCGGTTGCGTTCCCCGCCCTGCTGGTCGCGATGTTCTGCACCGAAAGCGTGATCAACACACTGGTTTTCGGCAACATCAACGGCTGCATCCTGCTGCTCGAGCTGCTGTTCTTCCGATGGCTGCTGGACGGCAAGGTGGGCCATCAGTGGTGGGCAGGCGTCGCGATCGGGCTGACGCTTGTGGTGAAACCGCTTCTGGCCCCGTTGTTGCTGCTGCCGCTGCTCAACCGGCAGTGGCGCGCGCTGGTCACGGCGTTCGCCGTACCGATCGTGTTCAACGTCGCGGCCGTCTTCAGCCCGATCACCCGGTTCCAGGTGCAGGACCCGATGAACTTCTTCACCCGCACCCTGCCCTACATCTTCTCGATCCGTGACTACTTCAACAGCTCGATCCAGGGCAACGGCGTCTACTACGGCCTGCCCATGTGGCTGATCTGGTTGCTGCGCATCAGCTTTGCGTTGCTCGCCGCGGTGAGCGTGTGGCTGTTGTACAAGTACTACCGCAAGCGCGATCCGCTGTTCTGGATGGCCACGACATCGGGGGTGCTGTTGATCGCGTCCTGGCTTGTGCTGTCGCTCGGCCAGGGCTACTACTCGATGATGTTGTTCCCGTTCCTGATGACGGTCGTGCTGCCCAACTCGGTGATCCGCAACTGGGTCGCCTGGCTAGCCGTCTACGGGTTCATGAGCGCCGATCGGTGGCTACTCGGTCACTGGCCGACGACGGGCCGCGCGCTGGAGTACCTGCGCGTGACCTACGGCTGGTCCCTGATGCTGATCGTGGTGTTCTGCGTCCTCTACTTCCGCTATCTCGACGCCAAGGACGACGGCAGGCTCGACGACGGCATCGACCCGCTCTGGATGGCCAAGAAGAGCCGCGCTAGCGTCGACGTATGACCTCCCCACGGCCCAAGGTGGAACTCACCGACGACGAGTGGCGTCAGAAGCTGACCCCGGCCGAATTCGCAGTGCTGCGCGAAGCAGGCACCGAGCGGCCCTTCGTCGGCGAATACACCGACACAGAGACCGAAGGTGTGTATGAGTGCCGGGCCTGCGGAGCCGAACTTTTTCGCAGCACCGAGAAGTTCGAATCGCATTGCGGCTGGCCGTCGTTCTTCGACCCGGCGAATTCTGACGCGGTCATCCTGCGACGCGACGACTCGATGGGCATGACCCGCATCGAGGTGGTGTGCGCCAACTGCCACAGCCATCTCGGCCATGTGTTCGAGGGCGAGGGCTACCCGACGCCAACCGATCAGCGGTACTGCATCAACTCGATTTCGTTGCGGCTGGTCCCGGCAGGCTCGTAGCTCCCAGCTTCTCGAACTCGGCCCGTGCCACGCCCTTCGGCTGGCCGGCGGCAAGCAAGTTCATCATCGCTGCGGCGCTCACCGGCGGGCTGTAGTAGTACCCCTGCGCCACCTCGCAACCGAACTCCCGCAGCCGCTCTGCGGTCTCGGCGTTTTCCACCCCCTCGGCGACGGTCGTGACGCCGAGGACGTGCGCGAGGTCGACGACACCGCGCACGACTGCGGCAGCCCGCGCGTCGACGCGGATGGGTGCGATGAAATGCCTGTCGAGTTTCACTTCGTCAATGGCCAGTTCCCGCAGATACCACAGGGCCGAATAACCACTGCCGAAATCATCAATGGCGATGCGAATTCCCCGCTGCCGCAACCGTTCCAGCACCGAGCGCGTCCGTTCGATGTTGTCAAGAAGGAAGTCTTCGGTGATCTCGATCGTCAAGTCTTTCGGGTTCAGGTTGCGGATGGCGAGCGCGGAGGCGATGTGGGTGGGCAGATCGAGATCACCGAGGGACGGGGCGAACACGTTCACCGCAATCGGTACGCCGATGCCCAGCGCTTGCCATTCGGCGGCATCGTCGAGGGCCTGGTTGAGCACGATGTCGGTGACCGCCCGCATCAGGCCGCGTTTGCGAACCAGCGGCAGAAAATGGGCAGGGCCGAGCAGCCCGCGCTTCGGGTGCGGCCACCGAACGAGGGCTTCGACGCCGACGACATCACCGGTGCGCAGGTCGAACTTCGGTTGGTAGAACACGGTCAGGTCGCCGTGGTCGATCGCGTGCCGGAGCTCGCCGAGAAGCCGCACTGCCGCACCGCGTTCCGTGGTCTCGCTGACGTCGGTCGGCAGCTCGACCTCGTTGAGATCGGCCAGCGCCATATCCGGCGTGAAGGTGTGCAGACCGCCGGACTTCGAGCGCTTGGCCGAATACATCGCCACGTCCGCCTGCTTGAGCAGCATGTCCGCCGACAGATCGGGGTTGGCCGACGACGCCACCGCGAGCCCGACGCTTGGCCGCATCAGCAGCTGTTGCCCGTCGATGACGAAGGGTTCCTCGAACGCGCCGACCACGCGATGTGCGACCAGCCGCGACAGCTCTGGCAGACCTTCCATCAACACCGCGAACTCGTCGCCGCCCACCCGTGCCACGGTGTCGGAGGTCCGCACGCAGCCGAGCAGTCTCTCCGCGGCCTGCATCAGCAGGGCGTCGCCCGCGGGATGCCCCAGGCTGTCGTTGACCAGCTTGAAATCATCGAGGTCCATCGACAGCACGGCCACCGACTGGCTGTCGTTCTCGTGCAACTGCACCGCGTGCATCAGCCGGTCGTTGAACAGGTCGCGGTTGGCCAGCCCGGTGAGCGTGTCGCGCAATGCCTGGTCGGCCACCAACTTCAGCAGTCGCCGGTTTTGCCGCACCACCACGTACTGCCTCGCCATCACCGCCCCCATCAGCAGTGTCGACGAGACGAGGATCGGGCCGAGGCCGGGCGCCGGGAAGTAGGCGGGGATGCACACCAGGGCCGCGAACGCGACCGGTATGTACGGCAGCCACATCGAGATATCGGATGTCACCTGCGACACGACCACCTCGGGCTCGCGAACACGGCGACTGACCAGCGCCGCCATGCCGAAGGTGAGAAGTGCCGCCGCCCAGCCGATGTCGATGACGTGGCCGCTGTAGTACTGACCGTGGGCGGTGAGATAGGCGAATGCGCTGTCCGACAACGCCATCCCTAGGACACCGGCGGCGAGCATCGCCAGCGCCATGCGCCGGCCCGTACGGGCTCGCGCGAGCACCAGGAATGCGACGGTCAGGATCGCGATATCGGCGACCGGGTAGGTCAGTGAAAGCCCCAACGCGAGTGTGCTCGCATGGCCTGCGTCGTAGACCCCGCGCATCACGAGCACCCACGAGATCTCGAACAGCGCGATCGCGACGATGGCCCCGTCGAACATGAGACGGACCCGTGAGTGCCCCGAGTACCCAGCGGGGAAAAGCGCGATCGCGACGCCTGCGCCGATGGGGAACAGCAGATAGCCGGCATCGGCAAGCGACGGGAACGGAGACCGATGCAGCACCTGCTCGTAGAGGATCCAGAGCGCCTCGCCCCCGGCCCAACCAGACAGGCCGACCGTCAGGCAGATCCATGCGCGCCGCTGCCGCCCGTCGACCGACGAGGCAGCCAGCGCGCTGCACCCTGCCGCGAAAACAGCGAACGCAAACAGGCCGTAATCGGCAACGGCTTTGGCGAAGGGATAGCCGCCCCACTGCCCGATCAGGGTCCCAGCGAAGGCAACGCATGCGGTGACAGCGCCAACCCCCACCCACGCTGTTCTGGACATAGGTCCCACGCTAGCAATAAATTGGCACAGGCGAAAGCTGTACAGCAAACAATCAGGGGTATTTGCCGACTGGCTGTTGTTGCGGCCTTTGTACGGCCGTGAACACGCCGTGCACCGGCAAGGCTGTTACCGACATCGACGGATGTTTCGGATTCAAACCTCTCCGACCCACGCCAGCAAACGCAATCTGGAGTCGATCAGGGGAGCTTGGCGATCAGTTCCTCAACACCGACGCGGGGGCCGGTGAAGAACGGCGTCTCCTCGCGGACGTGCCTGCGGGCGTCGGTGGCGCGCAAGTCACGCATCAGGTCGACGATGCGGTGCAGTTCGGGCGCCTCGAACGCCAGGATCCACTCGTAGTCCCCCAGGGCGAACGCGGGCACGGTATTGGCCCGGACGTCCTTGTATCCACGCGCCGCCATACCGTGTTCGGCGAGCATGCGGCGTCGCTCATCGTCGGGAAGCAGATACCAGTCAAGGGATCGGACGAACGGGTACACGCAGATGTAGGCGCCGGGCTCTTCACCCGCAAGAAAGGCCGGGATGTGGCTCTTGTTGAACTCCGCGGGCCGGTGCAGCGCAACCACGCTCCACACCGGGGTGCTGGCCCGGCCAAGCGTCGTGGTCCTGCGGAAGTCGGAGTAGGTGGCCTGCAGCGCCTCCACCCGCTCGGCGTGGGTCCAGATCATGAAATCGGCGTCCGCGCGCAACCCCGCGACGTCGTAGAGGCCGCGGACCACGACGCCGTTGTCTTCCTGCTGCTTGAGGAACGTCGCGGTGTCGTCGAGGATCGACTCCCGCTCGTCGCCCAGAGCGCCCTGGCGCACCGCGAAGACCGAGAACATCAGGTAGCGCACCGTCGAATTGAGGGCGTCATAATCCAGCCGAGACATGTGTCCTATCGTGCCACGCGCGGTGTGACCAGCGACGCCGCCGCCCTGGTGGCCGCCGCGATGCAGGCGGGCACCCCGATGCCGTCCAGGTAGGCGCCCGCCACCGCGAGCGACGGCGGAAGGCTGGCACGCAGTTCGGCGATCAGGCCGCCGTGCCCGGGCCCGTACTGCGGCATGGCGTCGATCCACCGGTGCACCAGGCAGTCGAACGGTTCGTCGGTGACGCCGAAAACCGCCGCGAGGTCCTCTGCCGCCCAGGACAGCAGGTCGTCGTCGCCGACGCGGTGTGCAAGGTCGTCGCCATACCGGCCGAACGACAGCCGAACCAGCTCCACATTTCCACGCGACCCCCATTTGCGCGACGAAAGCGTGATCGCCTTGGCGTGCAAGCGTTCCGAGGCCGCCACCAGCACGCCCGAACGATCGGGCACCGGAGTCCCGCCCGGCATCGCCAACGCAACCAACGCCGTCGACGCCACCTTGATCTGTCGCGCGGCGGCTGCAGCCGACGGTGCCACGCCCGCGACGATCGTGGCCAACCGAGGAGCAGGCACGGCGAGCAGGACTCCATCGGCGCGCCAGTCACCGCCCTCGTCGTCGACTAGTTGCCATCCACCGCCGTGGCGCACCAGCCGCTCGACGCCCACCTGAGCCCAGTGGAAGTCAGCACGCCGGATCAGTTCGTCAAGCAATACCGCGTAGCCGCCGTCGATCGCCCCGAACACCGATCCGCCCGTGGCAGGCGGCAAGGCCGCGCGCACCGCCTCGGTGAGGTTGCGTGCGCCGCGATCGAGCACCGCGGCCAACGTCGGAACGGCCGACCGCAGCCCGATCGTGGCGGCCGAGCCCGCGTACACGCCCGCCAGAAGCGGGTCGACGGATCGCGTCACCACCTGGTCGCCGAACCGATCGCCGACCAGCTCTGCGACCGCGGGATCTGCACCGGGCCGCCAGGTCAACGGGCGGGCGGGTTCAGACAACATCCGCCGGATCGTGGCGTCGTCGACGAGACCGGTCATCGATGACGGGTCGGTCGGGATGCCGTTGAGCGTGTCGCGCGGCAGCTCGTGCAGCCGTCCCTGGCTGTAGATCAGCGGCCGCACGCCCGTCGTACCGATCTGCCTGTCGGCAAGCCCCAGCTCGGCCAGCAGCGTAGGCACTTCGGGGCGCCGTGCGACGAACGCCTCGGCGCCGATATCGATCGGCTGACCGCCGAGCTGTTCGGTGCGAAGCGCACCGCCAAGCCGGTCAGCCGGATCGAACAGGGTGATATGGGCGTCGTCCCCGAGCGTGACCCGAAGCCGGTATGCGGCGACGAGGCCCGCAATACCCCCTCCGACAACACAATAGGACGGGGTCACAGCGAATGCACCAGTGCGACCACCTCTGTGATGACGCCGGGATCGGTCGGTGGCAGCACGCCGTGTCCCAGGTTGAAAACGTGGCCGGCCGCGCCCGCGTCGACCGCGCGACGCCCGTCCTCGACCACCGCACGGGCCGCACGCTCGGCCACCGGCAGGCCTGCCAGCAGCACCACCGGGTCGAGGTTGCCCTGCAGTGCGGTGCCGGGCGTCACCCTGGCCGCGGCGTCGGTCAGCGACGTGCGCCAGTCCACGCCGACGACGGGGTGGGCCGCGGCCGCCACCGCATCTGACATCGCGCCGAGCAACTCCGCGGTGCCGACACCGAAGTGCGTCATCGGCACCCCGTCGGCGGCCAACGCCTCGAACACCCGCGTGCTGTGCGGTAGCACGTAGGTGCTGTAGTCGGCCAGCGACAGCGTGCCTGCCCACGAATCGAACATCTGGATAGCATCGACACCGGCGTCGACCTGAACTTTCAGGAACGCGGTGGTGATATCGGACAGGGCCGTCATCAGCGCGTGCCAGGTGCCGGTCTCACCGAGCATCATCGCCTTGGTGCGCTCGTGGTTGCGGCTCGGTCCGCCCTCGATCAGGTAGGACGCCAGCGTGAACGGGGCGCCGGCGAACCCGATGAGGGGAACGTCGCCCAGCGCGGCTACGAGGTGCGAAACGGCCTCGGCGACGGGCGCAACACCCTCGGGCTCAAGGGGTTTCATCTCGGCGACATCTGCGGCAGTGCGGATCGGGTGCTCGATCACCGGCCCGACGTCGGGCACGATGTCCAGGTCGATGCCCGACGCCCGCAGCGGCACGACGATGTCGGAGAACAGGATGGCGGCGTCGACGCCGTGCCTGCGCACCGGCTGCAGCGTGATCTCGGTGATCAGGTCGGCGTCGAAGCAGGCCTGCATCATCGTGTTCTTCGCGCGCAGCGCCCGGTACTCGGGCAGCGAACGCCCCGCCTGCCGCATGAACCAGACAGGGACCCGGCTCGGCTTCCGGCCTCCTGCGGCGGCCAGATACGGCGACTCCGGCAGCTCACGACGCGTATTCATCGGCATCAATGCTGCCATGGCCGCCGACCGTGGGTGCTTTGGCGTCCACCTGCGACAGATACGGCGCGCCTGCGCACAGACCTGGCCAGATGGTCTACCGTCAGGGCGGTGACCACCGCCGAACCGGCTCAGTTCCGGGAAGCGGTCGCTGCGATGAATGCCACCACCGTGCGACCGGAGATCGAGCTCGGCCCGATCCGGCCGCCGCAACGCCTGGCGCCGTTCAGCTACGCCCTCGGCGCCGAAGTGCGCCATCCCGAGTCCGCCATCGTGCCCGAGCAGTCCGATGGCGATGCGTTCGGTCGATTGATCCTGCTGCACGACCCCGAGGGCGCAGAGGCATGGGACGGCACAATGCGCCTGGTCGCCTACGTGCAGGCCGATCTCGACTCCAGCGAGGCCGTCGATCCGCTGCTGCCCGAAGTGGCCTGGAGCTGGCTGGTCGACGCGTTGGAGGCGAACACCGAGCACGTCACCGCCCTCGGCGGAACCGTCACCGCCACCACGTCCGTGCGCTACGGCGACATCTCCGGGCCGCCGCGGGCCCATCAGCTGGAGCTGCGCGCATCCTGGACCGCGACGACGCTGGAACTGGGCCCGCACGTGGCTGCATTCTGCTCAGTGCTCGAGCACGCCGCGGGCCTGCCGCCCGCCGGGGTGACCGATCTGAAGTCACGCACCCGCGCTTGAGATGACCGACGCCGACTCCGGCGGAGCCGAGCCAGCGGACACCGCAGAACCCGAAGCCACGCCACTACTGGCGCCTGCCGACGGTGTGCCGCCGCTGGCCGTCACAAAATACGAAATTGGCGATGCCGCAACACTTTTAGCGGCCGGACACGGCCCGTTCGCGGTCGATGCCGAACGAGCATCGGGCTTTCGCTATTCGAACCGGGCGTACCTGGTGCAGATCCGGCGCGCGGGCGCGGGCACCGTGCTGATCGATCCGGTCAACCACGGCGCCGACACGCTCACCACACTCGCGCCGGTCGCCGAGGTGCTGCGCACCGATGAGTGGGTACTGCACGCCGCCGACCAGGACCTGCCGTGCCTCGGCGAAATCGGCATGACACCGACGACGCTCTATGACACCGAGTTGGCTGGCCGACTCGCCGGCTACGACCGGGTGAACCTGGCGACGATGGTGCAGCGGCTGCTTGGCCTCGGCCTGAAGAAGGGCCACGGTGCCGCCGACTGGTCCAAGCGCCCCCTGCCGCCCGAGTGGCTGAACTACGCCGCCCTTGACGTGGAAGTGCTGGTCGAACTGCGGAACGCCATCGCTGCGGTGCTCGCCGAACAGGGGAAGTCCGATTGGGCCGCCCAGGAGTTCGAGTATCTGCGCACCTTCGAAGGCGCACCGACGCGACGGGACAGGTGGCGTCGCACATCGGGCATCCACAAGGTGCGTGACCGCCGCACCATGGCCGCCGTGCGCGAGCTGTGGACGACCCGCGACCACATCGCCCGCAGGCGTGACATCGCGCCTGGGCGCATCCTGCCCGACGCCGCGATCATCAGCGCCGCCACCGCCGACCCGAAAACCCTCGAGGACCTCATTGCGCTGCCCGTGTTCGGCGGATCCAAACAGCGGCGCTCCGCGCAGGTCTGGCTGGACGCGCTGAGCCGCGCCCGCGACAGCGACGAGCAGCCTGAGGTGTCGGAACCGCAGAGCGGTCCGCCGCCTGCGTCGCGATGGGCGCGTCGCAAACCCGAGGCGGCCGCACGGCTGGAAGCGGCCCGCGCCGGCCTCATCGAACTGTCGCAGCGGGTGTTGGTGCCCACCGAGAACCTGCTCACACCCGAGGTGGTGCGCCGGCTGTGCTGGGACTGGCAGCCTGCCGACGACACCGAAGCCGCGGTCGAGGACTTTCTGCGCGATGCGCAGGCCCGTCAGTGGCAACGCGAACTCGTCGTACCGGTTCTCGCCGCGGCGCTGGCTGCTACCCCTGCGCCATGACACGGTCGATATGGGCACTCTTCCACGACGGGTCAGCCCTCCCCTAGGCTCAATTCGATGGGATTGCTCCTCGGCCCGGCGCTGCGGCACGTCTCCGACACCACCGCGCTGGTGTGGGTGCAAACCGAAAATGCCTGCACCGTCGAGATTCTCGGGTGCTCGGCACGCACCTTCGAGGTGCAGGGCTACCATTTCGCCCTCGTCCTGGTGACCGGGCTGATGCCCGACAGCGTGACCGAGTACCAGGTCGGCATTGACGGCGCGACGCAGTGGCCCATCGACGACGAGGCGTTCGCCAAGTTCCCGCCCAGCGTGATCCGCACCAGGGGCCCCGCGAGCGCGCACCGACTGCGCGCCATCTTCGGGTCGTGCCGCTACCCGAAGACCGAAGTCCGCAAGATCGAGAAGAAGCTCAAGCACGACGCGCTGGACTCGTATGCGACCAGGATGGCCGGCCGCCCGATCGACGACTGGCCCGATGCGCTCATCCTGCTCGGCGACCAGCTCTACGCCGACGAGCTGCCACCCGACGAGCAGCGCCGAGTGAGCAGGCGACGGCACAACAGGCACGGCGACCGCCCACCCGACGAGGTCGTCAGCTTCGCAGAATACGAACGGCTCTACCGGCATTCCTGGGGCGATCCCGAGATCCGGTGGCTGATGTCCACCGTCCCGACGGCGATGATCTTCGACGACCACGACATCCGCGACGACTGGAACACCTCGGCGTCCTGGCGGTCGGAGATGGCGAAAACCCCGTGGTGGCGCGACCGGATCCGCGCCGGCCTGGCGTCCTACTGGGTGTATCAGCACCTGGGAAACCTGAGCCCGGCCGAGTTGGCCGACAACGCGGACTATCAGCGTCTCGTCGCCACCGAGGGTGACGCCTGGCCGTATCTCGCCGAGCTGGCCGATCGCGCCGACCGCGAGGTCGACTGCGGCAAGGGCATCCGGTTCAGCTACCGGTGGGATCTCGGGCGCAGCCGGCTGATCATGGTCGACTCCCGCAACGGTCGGATCCTGGAGTCCGGCGAGCGGATGATGATCGGCGAGAATGAGTTCCGCTGGCTGGAGTCCAAGGCCGAGGAGCAGCCGGAGACGCTTGACCACCTGCTGCTCGCCTCATCGGTGCCGTGGTTGATGCCGCCCGCCATCGGTGATTTGGAGGCGCTGAACGAACGGGCCGCCGACCGCCCCGGCTGGCGCGGCGCGCTCGGCGAAAAGGTCCGGCAGGCAGGCGATTTCGAACACTGGCCGGCGTTCTACAAATCCTTCGTACGGCTCGGCGAGATGATCGCGCGAATCGCGAACCACCCCGACGGCCCGTCGACGATCAACGTGCTGTCCGGCGACGTGCACCATAGTTACGCCGCCCGCGCGGACTTCGACGGCGTGTCAGCCGATGGGGCCGCCGTGCATCAGCTGGTGTGCTCGCCGGTGCACAACTACGTTCCGATGTTCGTCAAGCCGGCGTTTAGGCTCGGATGGACGAGACCTGCGGCCGCCGTCATCCGCTGGTGGGTGCGCCGCAGCGGAGTGCTGTCGCCGCCGATGACCTGGACCGACGTCTGCGGTCCGCTGTTCGGGAACACGATCGCCACCGTCGAGATCAACCACCGCAGCGCGGAGGTGTTCTTCGAGCAGCCGCACAAATCGACGACGCTGCAGGAGGCGGGCCGGGTTTCGCTCAGTCGAACTGCTGGCTGACCTCATGCTCGGAGACCGGGCTGCCCAGCGCGGCCACCCAGCCCGTCACCTGGCGTGCGATGACCTGGTCAGTCAGGCCGACGTCGGCGAGCAGCTCACCGCGGGATGCGTGTGCGAAGAATTCCTGCGGCAGCCCGACGTCGCGGCACGGCACATCGATTTCGGCACGCCGCAGCGCGGCCGAAACGGCCGAGCCGACGCCACCGCGAACGCCGTTGTCCTCCAACGTGACCACCAGCTTGTGCGCCTTCGCGAGCCCGCCAATCGCCTCGGGCACGGGCAGCACCCAGCGCGGGTCGATCACCGTCACGCCGATGCCCTGGTTACGCAGCCGTTCGGCGACCGATTTCGCCATCGACGCGAACGGTCCGACCGCGATCAGCAGCACATCATCGGAAAAGCCGTCGGCCGGGACGGCGATCAGGTCGATGCCGTCTCGCCGTTCGAGGGCCGGAATGTCTTCGCCGACATCGCCTTTGGGGAAGCGCAATGCGGTCGGCCCGTCTGCGACCTCCAACGCCTCGCCGAGTACCTCATACAGCCGAGCGGCGTCACGCGGTGCGGCCACCCGCATGCCTGGCACGATGTTGAGCATCGAAAGGTCCCACATGCCGTTGTGGCTGGCACCGTCGGGCCCGGTAACGCCGGACCGGTCGAGCACCAGCGTCACCGGCAGCTTGTGAAGAGCGACGTCCATCATGATCTGGTCGAACGCCCGGTTCAGGAACGTCGAATAGATCGCGACCACCGGATGCAGGCCGCCCATCGCCAGGCCGGCGGCCGACGTCATCGCGTGCTGCTCGGCGATGCCGACGTCGAACAACCGATCGGGGAACTTGTCGCCGAATGCGGTCAAGCCCGTCGGGCCGGGCATGGCGGCGGTGATGGCAACGATGTCGCGGCGTTTGGCGGCGTAGGAGATCAGCGCCTCGGAGAACGTCGACGTCCAGCCCGGTCCCGGCACGTTGGTGGCCAGCCCGGTATGCGGGTCGATGACGCCCGTGGAGTGCATCTGCTCGGCCTCGTCGTTCTCGGCGGGCCCGTAGCCCATGCCCTTGCGCGTGACGACGTGCACGATCACCGGCGCGTTGTAGCCGCGCGCGTTGCGCAGCGCCACCTCGACGGCGTGCTCGTCGTGCCCGTCGATCGGCCCGACATACTTCAGCCCCAGATCGGTGAACATCACCTGCGGGGAAAGCGCGTCCTTCAGGCCGGCCTTCACACTGTGCATGCACTGGTAGCAGAGCTCGCCGATGACCGGCATGCCACGCACCGCGCTGCGCCCCTTCTCCAACAGCTTCTCGTAGCCGGGCTGCAGACGCAGCGTCGCGAGGTGATCGGCGAACCCGCCGATGGTGGGAGCGTAGCTGCGACCGTTGTCGTTGACGACGATCACGACGGGGCGGCGGGCCGCGGCGATGTTGTTCAGCGCCTCCCAGCACATGCCACCGGTGAGCGCACCGTCTCCGACGACCGCGACCACGTGCCGGTTGCGGTGACCGGTCAACTCGAACGCCTTGGCGAGCCCGTCGGCGTAGGACAACGCGGAGCTGGCGTGGCTGGACTCGACCCAGTCATGGTCGCTCTCGGCGCGCGACGGGTAGCCCGAAAGGCCGTCCTTCTTGCGCAGCGTGTCGAACTCGAGGCACCGACCGGTCAGCATCTTGTGCACGTAGGCCTGATGACCGGTGTCGAAGATGATCGGGTCGTGCGGCGAGTCGAACACCCGGTGCAGCGCAAGCGTCAGCTCGACGACACCGAGGTTGGGGCCGAGATGTCCGCCGGTTGCAGCGACCTTATGGATCAGGAACTGTCGGATCTCGTCTGCGAGATCAGTTAGCTGAGGCTGGGTCAGGTGCTGCAGATCAGCGGGACCGCGGATCTGTTCAAGCATCACGTCAGTCTACGCACCGATGCCTGCGTCAGTCCTGCCGAGTGTCGTAGACGTCGGGCACACCGTCGTGGTCGGCGTCGGTCGTCTCGATGACGTGAATGCGGCGGTAGGCGGCGTTGCGACTCAGCAAAACGACTGCGGCCAGCAGAGCTGCGACAACAGAGCCGACCAGCACACCGATCTTGACGTCGGCGCCCGCGTCGGTGCCGTGACTGAAGGCCAGCTCGCCGATCAATAACGAAACTGTGAACCCGATCCCAGCCAGCAATGAGACACCGAATACGTCGCGCCATGCGAGGTCGTCGTCGAGGCTGGCGTGAGTGAACCTGGCGAGCAGAAACGCTGTCGCGAAGACTCCCAAGGGTTTGCCGATGACGAGTCCGGCGATCACCCCGTCGGTGACCGGGTGCAGCAAGGAGGCGCCTAGTCCAGACCACCCGCCCACCGTCACGCCTGCGGCGAAGAAGGCGAAAACCGGTACCGCGAAGCCCGCCGACAACGGCCGCATCGTGTGCTCGAAAAGCTCTGCGGTTGGCTTACCGTGCCTGCCGAGCACCGGCACCGCGAATCCAAGGACAACGCCTGCCACCGTGGCGTGCACGCCACTGGCGTGCACGAGCGCCCAGGCGATCACGGCAAGCGGAGTCAACAACCACCAGTGATGCCAGCCGCGCTGAACCACCGCTGCGAACAACCCGATCGGGATCAGCGACAGCGCCAGCGGCCCAAGGGACAAGTGGTCGGTGAAGAAGACGGCGATCACTGTGATCGCGATCAAGTCGTCGACCACGGCCAGGGTCAGCAGGAAGGTGCGCAAGGCCGTCGGCAGGTGCGTGGACAAGACTGCGAGCACCGCCAGAGCGAACGCGATGTCGGTTGCGATCGGTACGGCCCAGCCGTCGAGGTGCTCGGGGTGCCCGGCGGCCAAGTTGATCGCAATGTAGACAGCAGCCGGAACGATCATCCCCCCGATCGCCGCGGCGATGGGCAGCGCGGCGCGCGCGGGGTCGCGAAGGTCGCCTGCGACGAACTCGCGCTTGAGCTCCAAGCCGACGACGAAGAAGAAGATCGCCAGCAGTCCGTCGGCAGCCCACGCCGACACCGTCAGGTTCAAGTGCAGCGACTCGGGACCGACGGCGAAATCAGAAACCGCCCGATAGGCGGCCGACCACGGCGAATTCGCCCAAATCAGAGCCGCCCCTGCGGTGATCAACAGCAGCACACCACCAACCGTCTCCCTGCGGAGAATCTCGGCGAAGCGCTGCGACTCCGGCCACGAGCCGCGCGTGAGCAGTCGCAAACCCGTTGGCATCGGCCCGATCTTAAAGCACTGGTGGGAATTGGCCTGTGAGCGTAGATTCCAACATGGTGCGCCGGGAAGTCGGGTCGGCAGTAACTGACCCGACCCGTGAAAGGCCTTCGGTGCACGCTCAATCGGCGGTGCGTGGCCGCACCAATCAGCACCCCGCAATCCGCATCAGCGGAATGACCAAACGTTTCGGCGATATCGTCGCCGTCGACGAGCTGAGCCTGAGGGTCGACTCGGGTGAGGTATTCGGCTTTCTCGGCCCCAATGGAGCCGGCAAATCGACAACGATTCGGGTCCTACTCGGTCTCCTGCGTCCGAGCGCGGGGGGCGCAGAAGTCTTCGGCATCCCGGCCGGTCACGTCCGGCAGGCTCATCGCCACCTGGCCTACGTGCCCGCCGACGTCGCGCTGTGGCCGACGTTGACCGGTGCCGAAATCCTGGAACTGCTCGGGAACTTAGGACCGGGCGTCGACACCGATTACCGCACCGAGCTCGTCGACCGCTTCGAGCTCGACTTGGACAGACCCGGAAAGACATACTCCACGGGAAACCGGCAGAAAGTCTCGATAGTCGCCGCCTTCGCCACCCGCGCGCCCGTACTGGTTCTCGACGAGCCGACCAGCGGCCTAGACCCCTTGATGGAAAGGGAATTTCGCCGCTGCGTCGCGCAGGCCCGCGAACGCGGCCAGACCGTCTTCCTCAGCAGCCACCAGCTGTCAGAGGTCGAAGCGGTTTGTGACAAGGTGGCAATCCTGAGGGCCGGTCGGCTGGTCGAAATAGCCACCGTCGCCAATCTGCGTCGGCTCCGCCGCACTCTAGTCGAAGTCAGCTTTGTCGGTGCAAAGCCTCTGCTGGACAACATCGTTGGATTGACGGATATCGAGTACCTAGATGGTGATCGGTTGCAGTTCAACCTTTCCGGACCTGTCGCGCCGGCGCTGCGGGCGCTGGCGGCGGCAGATGTGACCGCGCTCGCGGTACACGAACCGACGCTTGAGGAGATTTTCCTCGACTATTACGGCGTGACAGCGCCATGACTTCCGCAACAGCGCCGGTTCGGACAGTTGCTTGGCTGGCAGTACGGCAGGTCCACCGCGGCGCGCTGATCGTCACCACCGTGTGCGCCATTATGTCTGCATTGGTCGCCTATCAGTTTCAGACGACGTTTGAAGGCTCCATCGACGCGGCTGGATTGCGATCGCTGGCCGAAAATCCAGCTGTAAGAATCCTTTTCGGTCAGCCTTTGGCGCTCGATGACCCAGGCGGATTCACCGTGTGGCGCACCGGGCTACCCGTGCTTTTACTTTGCAGTGTCTGGGTGTTGCTTGCGGCCACTCGCATCACCCGCGGCGAAGAGGACGCCGGCCGAGCCGATCTGGTGCTTGCCGGACGGCTACGCGTCGCCGACATTGTGCTGCCTGCGATGGCAGCGGTTGTCATGGCTTCGGTTCTCATCGGGATTGCCGTGGGCGCAGCGTTGGCCGCCGCGGGGACCGAAACCACCGGCGCGGTGGTCTATGCCGGTGCGATTGTGGGCGTCACTTCCACCTTTGCGACAGCTGCCATATTCGCCGCGCAGGTGATGCCGACGAGATCGGCCGCGGTCGGCATCACCGTCGGCTTGCTCGGCGCCTGCCTCGCGGTGCGGATGCTCGCGGATGGCGTTGCGCAACTTGCATGGTTGGCGTGGACAACCCCGTTCGGGCTCGCCGCATTGGCCGCGCCCTACGCCGACAACCGGGTCGCCCCGCTCCTCGTTCTGACCGGTCTGGCTGTCGGGTTGGCAGCGGCCGCCTTGATTGCGGCCGGCCGGCGTGACGTGGGCGCCGGACTGGTCGCGATGCCGACTCGGCGTTCGCCACGGACCGAGCTGTTGAAGTCCGTTGAGGGCTTCGCGATTCGCCGCGCAATCCGGCCGACGGTCGGATGGGTGGTCGGCATCGGGGCGTACTACCTGCTCCTCGGAGCTCTCATCGCGTCGATTCTCGAGTTCTTCGACGGCAACCAGCGCTTCGCCGATCTCGCCTCTTCCGCCGGTTTCGGCGGCCTCAATTCGGCGAATGGATTCGCTGCCGCGCTTTTCAGCTTGCTGGCCATCCCCACGGGCTTGTACGCGGCTACTCGGCTCGCCGCCATGGTCGCCGACGAACGGGCCCGTCGGTGGACACAGCTCTTGTCCTGTCCCGCTTCGCGCGTACGTCTGGCGGGCACAGAAGTCGCGGTGGTCACAACGGGCGTCGTTGCGTTGCATGTGGTCGCCGGGTTGGCCATCTGGGTCGGCGCGATGATCACAGATGCCCCGTTCACTCTCGGTGCGGCGCTGGGCGGGGCCCTGAATTCGGCGCCGATCGCCTGGCTTGCGGTCGGGTCCGCCGCGCTCGCAATCGGGTGGTTGCCGTCAGGTGTCGTCGCGATCGGCGCATTGCCGGTGGCTGGCGGGTTCCTGATAAACGTTGTCAGCCAGAGCGTTCACGCGCCGGAGTGGGTGATGACGCTGTCGCCGTTCGCCCACCTCGGTGCCGTGCCCAATGCGCCACCGGACCGGGCGGGTATCGCAGCGTTCATGACGATCGGCGCGATCGCGGTGGCGGTCGGCGTCGCCGGCTACTCACATCGCGATCTGACCACATGAAGGGAGCAGACGATGGTCCGCACGGTCGTAGGGTGCTGACATGCACGCCGAAGAGATGGCTGAGGAATTTCCCGTGATCACCGTGGACTCCAATGCGCTGGACGCCGCGCGAACGCTTGCCGAGCACCGACTGCCCGGCGTCCTGGTGACCGATGAGGACGGCAAACCGTTCGCGGTCTTGCCGGCTTCTCAGGTGGTGCGGTTCATCGTGCCCACCTACGTCCAGGATGATCCCTCTCTCGCCGGCGTCCTGAACGAGTCGATGGCCGATCACGCGGCGGACAAACTCGGCAACAAGACGGTCCGTCAGGTGCTGCCGGAACACCTCACCGACGTGCCGCCAGCCAACGCGGATGACACCATCATCGAAGTGGCGGCATTGATGGCACGCTACCGAACCCCGCTGATCGCCGTGATGAAGGACGGGAAATTGCACGGTGTGATTACCGCTTCGCGGTTGCTCGAGGCTGCGTTGAGGCATTAATCAGTTGGCAGCCACAATCGCGATCACCGTTTTCGTGATCGCCTACGTCCTCATCGCAAGCGATCGCATCAGCAAGACTCTTGTCGCCCTGTGTGGCGGCGGGATCGTGCTTGTCGTTGGAGTCGTGGGGGCAGACGACGCGTTCTTCTCCCAGGAAACCGGCATCGATTGGAACGTCATCTTCCTGCTGTTCGGGATGATGATCATCGTCGGTGTGCTGCGACAGACCGGCGTCTTCGAGTACATCGCGATCTGGTCGGCCAAGCGCGCCAACGGTTCTCCGCTGCGGATCATGATCTTGCTGGTCCTCGTGACGGCGGTAGCCTCGGCGATGCTGGACAACGTCACTACGGTGCTGCTTATCGCGCCGGTGACGTTGCTGGTGTGCGAACGGCTCCAGATCAACCCGGTGCCGTTTCTCATCGCCGAGGTGTTCGCCTCGAACGTCGGCGGTGCATCAACGTTGGTTGGCGACCCACCCAACATCATCATCGCCAGCCGGGCGGGCCTGAGCTTCAATGACTTCCTCATTCACATGATGCCGATCGTCATCATCGTCATGATCGTTTTCATCGCGATGGTGCCGTTGTTGTTCCGTGGGTCATTCGATGTCGATCCCGAGCGCGTTGCCGATGTGATGTCACTGAACGAGCGCGAGGCGATTCGCGATCCGGCGCTTCTGGTCAAGTGTGCGATCGTGCTCGTCGCGGTGTTCGCCGCGTTCATTCTGCATTCGATTCTGCACATCGATCCCTCCGTCGTCGCGCTGGTCGGGGGCGGAGTCTTGATCCTGATCGCCCGGCTGGAGCAACGCGACTATCTCGCCAGTGTCGAATGGGACACGCTGTTGTTCTTCGCCGGGCTGTTCATCATGGTGGGGGCGCTGGTGAAGACCGGCGTGGTGGAGACGTTGGCCCGGTCAGCCATCGAATTCACCAACGGGAACGCCTTGCTCACCGTCATGTTGATCCTCGGCGTCTCTGCGCCCGTGTCGGGAATCATCGACAACATCCCCTACACCGCGACCATGACGCCGATCGTCGCCGAACTGGCGAACAGCATGCCGGATTTCGCCCACCCCGATGCCCTGTGGTGGGCGCTCGCATTGGGCGCCGACTTCGGCGGCAACCTGACTGCCGTGGGAGCCAGCGCGAACGTCGTAATGCTCGGAATCGCCCGCCGCGCCGAGCATCCGATCTCATTTTGGGAGTTCACCCGCAAGGGTTTTGTGGTGACGGTGATGTCGATAGCCCTCTCGGCGATTTACTTGTGGTTGCGCTACTTCGTTTGGGGCTGAGATTCCATGCTGATCGCCCTGACCATTCTCTTGATCGCGTTCTGCTTACAGGGGCTGGTCAAGTTTGCCGTCGGCTTCGCGGTGCCGTACCGCACGCGGATCGGCCGGATCGCGGCGTACTATCGCCGCGACGGTCGAATCATCAGCATCTACGACAGCGTCACGCTGATCATCATCGTGGCGTTGGTGGCACTTCTGTTCCTCACTGAAATGCAACCGGTCAGCTTCATCACCGGCCTGGTCGCCGGGATGCTCATCATCCAGATCTTCTTCCACCGGTTCGACGAACCGCTCACCGAAGGACAGGCGCCCGAAGCCGACGCGGCGCCGCGGAAGGTCATGTCCTACGCGATCCAGGCACGTCCCGCGCTGGCATGGCGCGAGATCGTTCTGATGACCGCCCTTTTCGGCTGGGCTCTCTACGAGCTCATCGTCGCGCTCGTCGATTAGTTTCCGCCTCAGTTGTTCTTGGCCAGGAAGCGCCGCAGCAGGAACCAACCGATCGCCACGTTATAGACGCCGCCCGCAACCACATACGGCCACCAGGTGCCGTGGTCGCTTGCGACCCAGAACGCCTTGGCCGCCCAATACGGCGGCAACACACCGAACGCGAGGTGCCACGCCGAACCGATGAACCACGGCAGGCAGGGCAGTCCTGCGATCAGCATCCCCAGTGCCCGCACCATTGCCAGACCCTGGATCTTGTTGCTCGCCACCGCGACGATCAGCAGCAGGCACACGACCGCAGACAAGCCCGAAAGCAACCCGATCGGGATCAGCGCCGGAAGCATGCCGGGCGCCAGAATCCCGCTCAGGGAGGTCGTCGCGATCACATATACCGTGGTCACCACGATGACCGTGGTTGCCCGATAGCCCAGGAAATCGCGCAGCGGGAGCGGGGTGACCCGCAGCGCCGTCAGCGTGCCGGCGTCGACCTCGTCGAGGACAAGGAAGGCACCTAACCCGCCGACTATGATGATGCTGGTGAGGAGCAAGAACGCGGTGAGTACCAGGGGGTAGTAGGGAACGAGGTCGAAGTCGTAGCGCCTCGCCAGCATCTCGGTGAACAGCGGGGTGAGGAATGCCACCCCGGTGGTCCAGATGACGGGAGCAAGCACGATCATGACAAGTAAGGGGTCACGGTAGGTGCCGCGAATATCGTTGCGGCCAAACGCAACCAGTGCTCTCGCGCCACTCATCACTGCCCTCCTGATCGTGTGACGACGTGGCGCACAAAAAGGACTTTCGCCATCCACCACATACCTGCGATGCACAGCATCGGGTACGCCAGCGCATACCCGGCCTGCCACGGCGCGAGGCTGATCTGGTCGAAGGCCACTCCGAATAGCAGCAGCGGCCCGGTGGTGGGGATCAGGTATGCCAGCGGACTCGGCCACAGCCCGGAGTAGTACAGGACGGGTGGGACCGTCATCACGGCGAGAGGGATCGTCGCCGCCAGGAACCAGTCGCTGATCGAGGCGAACGGCAGTGACGTGGTGAATCCGACGAGCAGCATCAGTAGCGTCCCCAGCACGACCGCAACTACCAAAGGTAATGGGCGGTAATTGAATCCGTGACTCATCGTCGGAACCGTGAGCGCCACCAGTAGGGAGACCAATACAAGCAGCGTCAGCTTCGCGCCCAGGTATTCCCAGAACCGCAGAGGGGTGGAGATGACTGCGCTCAGGGTGCGCTCCTGCTTCTCGAAGAAAACCGTGCCCGCGACGAAGAAAAACCCGATGATGCACGTGTCGCCCAAAAGGATGTACGGCTCGGCGATCGCGCGCAGGCGACCCGACATCGGCAGCAGCACCGACAGCCAAATCAGTCCGGAGAATATTGCCGCATAGAGAAAGCCCTGCCGAATCTGGAGCGTGAACTCCAACCGAAGCGCGTTCGCAAACCGCGTCATCGCAACCGCCGACCGGTGATCTCGACGAACACATCATCGAGGCTGGCTTCCCGGCTGTGGATTGTCTCCACGTGGTGGGTGCGCAGCAGCGTATGAAATGCGCTGTCGTCGGCCAGACTGTCCATGTCGAACTCGGCGGTCTCGAAACCGGGCTTCTCACCGCGATATTCGACGCGCACTAGCCGCTGGCCGCGCGCGACCTTCAACTCGGCGGGACTGTCCATCGCCTCAATACGCCCGTCGATCACGAACGCCACCCGATCGCACAGTTCGTCGGCGGTGGCCATGTCGTGGGTCGTTAGAAAGATTGTGCTGCCACGTGCTTTCAGACTCAAGATAATGTCTTTGACCTTGCGGGCATTGACCGGATCCAGGCCCGAGGTCGGTTCGTCGAGGAACAGCAGCTCTGGGTTGTTGATCAGGGACCGCGCGAAGGTCAACCGCATCTGCATGCCCTTGGAATACTTGCCGACTCGCGTGTCGGCGTCGTCGGTCAGGCCGACCGCCTCAAGCAGCGCCAGCGGGTCCGCTGTCTCGCCCGAGTAGAGCGACGCGAAGAACTGCAGATTCTCCAGGCCAGTGAGCTTTTGGTAGTGGTTGGGCAACTCGAACGAGACACCAATCCGCTGGTAGTAGTCCGATCCCCAGGCCAGCGGACTCCTTCCCCATACCGCGACCTCCCCGCCATGACCGCGCAGCAGGCCGATCAGGAGTTTCTGGGTCGTTGACTTTCCGGCTCCGCTGGGCCCGAGAAAGCCGAAGATCTCACCACTGCTGACCGAAAAATCCATGCCGCGCACGGCCGGCTCGGCTGCCTTCGGGTAGGTGAAGGTGAGTCCGCTCACCCGAATTACCTCGGTCGCGGCGGTAGACATAGCCGGTGGACTCCTTCCGACAAACGGATCTCGAGTTCCGACCAGACTTCCCGGAGCACCAGCACCGACTATACTGAAATTTCAGAGATTACTGAAGAGCCGAGAAGGACTCCTGTGGCCGACGCAAATCACCAGCACGCGGCCGAGCAGCTCGCGCTCGTCCTGACCAACCATGGGCTTCAGCGCATGACAGCTCGGGTACTGGCCACTCTGCTGTTCACCGAGCAGCAGACGATTACCGCGGGAGAGCTCGCCGACCGGCTGCACGCCAGTGCGGGTTCGGTTTCAGGAGCAGTCAAAATGCTGACCTCGGTCGGCCTTGTCGAGCGGGTGCCTGCGCCCGCCAGCCGACGAGACCACTTCCGGCTCCGAGACGACGCCTGGGCGGTCCTCTACACCAATCAGAACGAAGTACTCGCGGCAATGAAGAAGGCGGCCCAGGCGGGGATCGCGGCGACTGAGCGCAAGAGCCTGGCGCGACGCCGTCTCACGCAGATGAACGACTTCTACGACTTTCTGCTGGGCGAGATCCCCCCGCTGCTCGACCGGTGGCGTCAGCGCTCCGACGGTGAGACGTAGGGCTCCAACCGACGGCTCACCCGATTAAGTTCAAGCAATGATCGTCGAACGGCAGAACATCGTCGACGCCCCACCGGAGCGGGTGTGGGCGCGCGTCGTGACGCCCGAGGGCATCAACGACGAACTGCGGCCGTGGATGACGATGTCGATGCCGCGCGGCAAGGAGTCGTTGACCGTCGACAACGTTGCGGTCGGCACTCCTGTTGGCCGCTGTTGGATGCGGCTGTTCGGCGTCCTGCCCTTCGACTACGACGACTTGACGATCGCCCAACTGTGGCCTGGCCGCGGCTTCCACGAAGAGTCGACGATGCTGTCCATGCGGCTCTGGCGCCACGAGCGCACCCTTGAACCCGACGGCGACGCGAGAACCGTCGTCCGCGATCGCCTCACCTTCGAGCTGCGGGCGCCATTGCGGGCGCTGACACCGATCGTCGCGGCGGGCATCGGTGCGCTGTTCGCCCACCGGCAGCGACGGCTACGGCGCCACTTCGGCGGACGCTGAATCCGCCAGAAGTCCCAGCTCCCTTGCCTTTCGGACCGCATCGCGTCGCTTGTTCACGTCGAGCTTGGCCAGGATCGCCGACACGTGATGATCGACCGTCTTTACCGACAGGTACAACCGCTCGGCGAGTTCGGCGTTGGTGAGGCCGTCGTCCAGCAGGCGTAGCACCTCCACCTGACGAGCCGTCAGTCCCGCCGGGTTCGCCAGGGTCGCCGCGCGTCTGCGCGCAGGCACCACCGCCATCCCTTGTGAGCGCAGATCTCGTCGCACCTTCGCGGCGACGGCGTCGGCACCCAGCCGGTCGAGGATGTCGAGCGCACGCGCCGAGAGCGCAGGCTCGCCGGAGTCGACCAGCGCGAGCGCACCGTCATAGGGCATTGACAGCCGATGGAACTCGTCGGCCGCCGCCTCAAATGCGCCGTCGAGAAGCAGGCGGTAGGGCTCGGCGACACCCGCCGTGCCGACGGTGTCGCCGAGTCGGCGAAGCCAGGCGGCCAACTCACCCCGCGACCATTCCAACCCTTCGGTCGGGCCGTCTTTCAGCAGTTCGCGACACCGGTTCAGTCGTTCGTCAGATGTGCCTGTCAGCCAAGCAAATTCGGCGATTGCGGCTGCGACGGGCAACATGCGGATCGGTTCGCCGAACCGGCACGCGAGTCGCCAGGCGTCATCGAGCGAGTCAACCCCGGCGCCGCGCCGACGCAGCGCCACCAGAGCACGAATGAGGGAGGGCCAGGTTCGGGCCAACGGCGCGCTTGGCCCGTCGAGCACCCGATCGGCATCCGCTGTCGCGTCGTCCCACTCGCCGACCATCAGCTCGAGCCTTGCCCGCGAACCGATCTGCCACACCCGGCAGATCGGCAGATCGTGTTCCAGCATGAGCGGAATGCTGACGTCGAGCAGCTCGGCCGCCACATCCAACCGGCGCTGCTCCACGTCGAAGTACGTGATGTTGCTCCATCCGCCCGAGTACAGCTCGTCGATGTGCCTCGGCCCCGAGTTCAGGATGGCGAGAATCTCGTCTCGCCCCGACTCGTCGCCGTTGAGCACGGCTCCGTAGCTCTCGATCAGCCTCACCCTGATGGTCAACGCCGAATCGCCTGTCTCGTCGGCGATTTCGCGAGCCCTACCGATCAGCGTCGCAGCCCGGTCGAGATCACTGGCCTGCACGGCGAGATATGCCTGCATGGCGAACGCCTGACCGAGCTGCACGAGTTGATCCGCGTCGTCGGTGTCGACATCGAGCACGTCCATCGCCTCCACCGCATGCCCCTCGGCGAGGTCCCGGTTCGCGCTGTACCACTGATACACCGACAACGAATGATGGTTTGCGCTGACGGCCGTCGACTCACCGAGCTCCTGCCTGATGCGCATCGCGTGTCGGCACGCGGTGATCGCATCGGGCAGCTTGTCGATCAGGTAGAACTCCCACGCCAGCAGCTCGAGCAGCTCCGCCTCGTCGTGCGGTTCCGACCCGCCGCCGTGATCGAGCGCGATCGTGAAGAACTCGGCGGCCTGGGTGTGAGCGCCAGACCGGGCGGCCGCGACGCCCGCGTCGTAGGCGGCTCGCCGGATCCGTTCGACGTCTTGGGCGCCGATCGCGTGGTGAGTCAGCACCGCAGGATCGACATCCGACGTCGCCTCATATGCGTCGAGCAGCCGTCGGTGCAGGCCGGCGCCCGCACCCGGCGGGATGACGCTGCTGATCGCCATCCGGCACAGGTCGTGCCGGAACGCGACACCGCGCGGGCTCCTGCGGATGAGTCCCGCGTCGGAAAGCGCCCGCAGTGCGGGCAGCGTCACCCCGAGGTCCGTCAGCAGGCGGTCCGGGACAGCCCCGGGTGAGCAGCTCAAAAGGTTGAGCGCATCCCAGGCGGACGAGTCGAGATCGGACGTGCGCGCCAGCACCGCGTCCCGAACCGTCGTCGGGAGGTCGACGTCGGAGTCGCGTTGATGCTCGAGCATCTCGCATACGAAGAACGCGTTGCCCCCGGTGATGCGGTGCAGCCAGGCCGCATCGACCGGACTCTCACCGGTAAGCGCCTCGACGGCGTTCAGGCTCAGCGGCGGCAGCGGCAGCGAGCTGGCGCGCGGCGAGCGTGCCACATCACCGAGCAACGCGCGCAGGGGATGCCGCACACCGACCTCGTCGTCTCGCATGATGCCGACGGCCAGCGACCGCGTCTGCGCGATCCGGCGCAACACGAACCTCAAGAGGTCGATGGTGCCTTGGTCGGCCCAGTGCAGATCGTCGAGGACGAGCACCGACGGCGCCGTCTTCAAGTCTTCGTAGACGGCTTCGAAGATGTCATAGGGCTGCCCACTTTCGGCCAACGACGTCTGCGTAGCGGGTGCGAGCCGGTGGGCGACGTCGTGAACGGGCCCCAACGGTCGCGGTGTTGGCAGCGGGTCGCACGCACCCCATAGCAACCGCTCGCCAGAGACCCATCGGTCCACGAACGTCTCGACGAACGATGTTTTGCCCGCGCCAGACTCCCCCGAGACAAACACCATTCCGCCGCGGCCCGCCCGCGCGTCATCTGCCCTGGCGATGATCTCGCCGAGCTCGTCGTCCCTGTCAGCGAGCTTCACGAAGCCTGATGATAGTGGCGTGCACCGCTGCGAGCAGCAGAAATAGAGCCGACATCGAATATGGGGAGGTTCTCCCCATGTGCTCGACGTCCTGATCGCCGAATGTTGGTCATGCCCGACACACGGTCGCGGCAGACAACACACAGGAGCAAAAAGCCATGAAGCGCTATGTCATCGAACGGGAGATCCCCGGTGCAAGTGACCTCGGCCATGACGAGTTGGCGGCAATCGCAGGCAAATCCAACGATGTCGTCGAATCGCTCGGCGTGCCGTACCGCTGGATCACCAGCTACGTCGCGGGCGACAAGATCTACTGCGTGCACGAGGCGGACGACGAGGACGCCATCCGCGAGCACGCCCGCCGCGGCGGATTTCCGGCCAACAGCGTCACCGTCATCGCCAACGAAATCGGGCCGCACACCGCGGAGGCGGCGACCACACACTGAGAAGGGGGGTGTCGCGGTGCGAGCGCTAACGCGTCAGCACCGCGACACTCTCTGGTGTCCTGAGTCGCAGGTTCAGACGTTGTCGGGAGCGACTCCCGACTGGTCACAGGACATGGTGGTTCACCGATTTCTGCACCAGGGCACTGGCACCGCTCAAGATCGCGACCACTATGCAGAACTCGCGACGCAGGTCACCGATGACTGTGTGCTGCAGCATAATTAACGACTCAGCACACTAGCTAGCTCAGGCCGTCAAGCCGCCAGATCTGTACCGGTTCGGTCCGCGTCTTCATGGTGACCGCGCCGAGCGATGTGACATTGGCGTCGGTCAGCTGCCGATAGGTCGCATCGCTGATCGCAATCGCCCCCACGGGTGCCGCCGCTTCGATGTGGGCAGCGATGTTCACAGTGTCCCCTAGCACCGTGTAGGCCCGCTGCCTGCCGTCGCCGACCACGCCGACACTGGCGGAACCGGTATTGATCCCGGCTCGGAACCTCGGCCATCCCAAATGCTGTTCGGCGACGCGCTGCGCTGCGGCCTGAAAGTCCACGGCGGCCCGCGCGGCTCTCGCGACGTGGTCGGGCTGGTCGACGGAGACGTTGAAGGTCACCATCACCGCGTCGCCGATGAACTGGTCCACGCGTCCACCTGCTGCCCGTATCCCTGGCAGGACAGCCTCGAAATAGGTGTTCAGCATCGTGTGCACGACGTCTGGCGGATTCTCTTCGGAGAACTTACTGAAGCCCTTGAGATCGGCGAACAACACTGTGACATCACGGGTTCCTGCGGCCACGTCATCGAGGTACAGGTCGCTGAAGCGTTCGTCAGACGGCATCCGCGCCGACGCTGTCGCAATCGCGGCGAACGCCGCGATCATCAACACGTGCCACAGCCACCAGGAAGCGCGCCAGCTTTGGGTGATCGAGACCGCTAGCGCCGTCTCACCCAGCAACACCCAGGCAGCCGATATGGCCGCCAGCAGACCGGCGCCGCGGTTGCGTGCAATGACGAGGTAGCGCGTGGCGGCCACAGCGAATGCCACAGCGGTCGGGACGCCCAGCATGATCATGAACGCCGAGCCTGACTCGACCGGCATCGGATCGTCCAGCGGTGGTGTTTCGAGGATCGACAACGCCGCCCACGCCGCCACGGTCGCCATCAGGCCGAATCGCATGGTGTCGAAGTGGCCCGCGACCCACTGGGCTCGTGCGCCCTCCAGCGGGATGGCCGACCAGAGGGCGAATACGGCGGCCACCGCGAGGCCGATTGGGACAGCGACGAGGAAGCCGGCGTTGGCATGTGAGATCACCACGCGGGGCGTGGCGAGCGCGTGCAGTCCGAGAAATGCCGCGGATGCCAGGAACGACAGGGAAACCAGCGCAAGGCGAGCGTCGGCTCGTCGCTTCGCCGACGTTCCGATCGACCAGCCGAGAGGGGCAGCGATGATGGCCGCGCCCAGCACGACCCAGAAATGCGACGGATGGTGGTTCCAGTGCCCATCGATCGACGGTCGGGACAGCAGCAGCGCAAACCCGGCCACCGGCGTCGCCAGCGCGACGGCAATGGCGATCACCCGACGCCTCGACATCACATTGTTCATCATCGCCACTTCGTCCCGCAGAATCGGCATCTTCGCTGATTGCCCACCTATCGCGTCAGCACCGCGACACTCTCGATGTGGTGGGTCAACGGGAACGAGTCGAACACCCGCAGATCCTCCACCCGGTAGCCGTGTCCCAGATACAAACCGATGTCGCGGGCGAATGACGCTGCCTCACAACCGATGTGAACGATCCGCGGCACGGCAGCCGCCGCGAGCAGGTCGATCACCTCACGCCCCGCACCCGACCGAGGCGGATCGAGAACCGCCACGTCGGCACGTCGCGACTGTGCCGAAATCGCGCGACGCACGGAGTCGGTCACCACCGAGACACTGCCCAGATCGGCCAGTGCGGCCCGCGCCGCACGCGAGGCGCCGCGCGACGTGTCTACCGTCAGCACGTGCCCGGCGTCGCCGACGGCCTCACCGAGCACCGCGGCGAAGATCCCCGCACCGCCGTAGAGGTCCCACGCCACCATTCCGTCGCCCAGCTGTGCCCATCCGCCAACCAGCTCGCTGTACACCCGCGCGGCGTCACGGTGGGCCTGCCAGAACGCTGTCACCGGCACCCGCCACACCCGGTCACCGACTCGTTGGGTCGCCTCGTAGCCGCCCTCTACGACACGGGTGGCGGTGCGCCTGCCGATACGCGGGCCGGACTGCACGACGTGGCGCGCACCGTCGTCATCCAGGGCGACGTGCACGTGTGCGCCAGCAGGCCAGGCGCGATCACCGATGCCGTCGAGCGCCGCCTGCGGCAACTGCCCGCACCGCAGGTCGGAGACCAGCTCCGCGCTGTGGTAGCGGTGAAAGCCTGCGCGTCCGCCATCGGAGACGTCCAGCCGAACCCTGGTGCGCCAGCCCGTTGCTTCGCCGGCACCGACCGGTTCGGCGGACGCATCCGCCTCCTCGCACCAGTGATACCCGCCCAGCTTGGCCAGCTGGTTGGCCACCACCGCGCCTTTCAGCCTGCGGGCCGCCTCTGGCGCGGCGAATGCCAGATCACAGCAGCCGGCCCCGTCCACACCCGCAATCGGGCACAACGAGTCGATCCGATCGGGCGAGGCTTCGAGCACCTCGACAACGTCTGCGTGCCAATAGGATCCGTGATCGGCCACCACCCGGACACGGACCTGCTCCCCCGGCAGCGCATAGCGGACGAACACCACCCGGCCTTCGTGCCGCGCGACGCAACTCCCCCCGTTTGCCGGCGGTCCGGTGGCCAGCGTGAGTTCGTCGATCAATCCAGGAAGCCTCGACGGGCGTCACCTGGCGCCACATGCGGTTGCAGCTTCTTGAGCCGTTCCGACGAATTCAGCTGCCAGGGAACGGAAGTCACCATCACATTCGGCATGAAAAGCAGCCGGCCCTTGAGCCGCAGTGCGCTCTGGTTGTGCAGCACCTGCTCCCACCAGTGGCCGACGACGTATTCGGGGATGAAGACCGTGACGACGGTGCGCGGTGACTCCTTGCTGATCCGTCTGACGTATTCCAGCACCGGGCGGGTGATCTCCCGGTAGGGCGAGGCGATCACCTTGAGCGGCACCGAGATATCGCTGTCTTCCCATTTGTGCACCAGCTGCCGGGTCTCGCTGTCGTCGACGCTGACGGTGATGGCTTCCAGTTCGTCGGGCCGGGTCGCGCGCGCGTAGGCCAGGGCGCGCATCGTCGGCAGATGCAGCTTGGACACCAGCACGATGGCGTGATTGCGGCTGGGCAGCACGATCCCGCCCTCCTCGGCGGCCTGCTGCTCCTCCAGTTCGCGCGCGACAGTGTCGTAGTGCTTGCGGATCGCCTTCATCAGCATGAACAGGCCACCCATCGCCAGGATCGCGATCCACGCCCCCGCCATGAACTTCGTCACCACGACGATGATCAACACGGTGCCGGTGCAGATGAATCCGATCGTGTTGATCACGCGCGAGCGTTTCATCTTCGCGCGCGCGTCGGGATTGTTCTCCACCGTCAGCAACCGTGTCCAGTGCCGCACCATGCCGATCTGGCTGAGCGTGAACGACACGAACACGCCGACGATGTAGAGCTGGATCAGCGCCGTGACCTGAGCCTGGAACGCGACGATGAACGCGATAGCCGCGAAGGCGAGGAACAGGATGCCGTTCGAGAAGGCCAGCCGGTCGCCCCGGGTGTGCAGCTGACGGGGCAGGTAGCGATCTTGGGCGAGAATCGAGCCCAACACAGGGAAGCCGTTGAACGCGGTGTTTGCCGCGAGCACCAGGATGAGGGCGGTGACACCGGCAATCAGGTACAGCCCGATCGGAAAATCGTGGAAGACCGCGTCGGCGAGCTGCGCGATCATCGTCTTCTGTTGGTAGTCGGCAGGCGCGCCGACCAACTGTTCGTGCGGCCGCTCGGCCATCTTCACGCCGGTCTCCTTGGCCAGCAGGATGATGCCCAGGAACAAGCTTACCGCGATGCCGCCCAGCAGCAGCAGTGTCGATGCGGCATTGCGGGACTTGGGTTTCCGGAATGCGGGCACCCCGTTGCTGATCGCCTCAACGCCCGTGAGCGCCGCACAGCCCGACGAGAACGCGCGTGCCACGAGGAACACCATGGCGAAGCCCAGGACATCGCCGTGCTCGGAGTGCAACTCGAAGCCCGCCGACTCGGCGCGCAGCGGCGTGCCGAGCACGTAGATCTGAAACAGGCCCCAGCCCAGCATGATGTACATGCCGACCATGAAGGCATAGGTCGGGATGGCGAACGCGGTGCCGGACTCGCGAAGGCCCCGCAGGTTCGCCGAGGCCAGGAGCAGGATCGCCAGGACAGCGATTAACACCTTGTGCTCGTTGATGAACGGCACCGCCGACCCGATGTTGGACATCGCCGACGCCATCGACACCGCAACGGTGAGCACGTAGTCCACCAGCAGGGCGCTGGCCACGGTGAGCCCGGCCGTTGGGCCGAGGTTGGTGGTCACCACCTCGTAGTCACCGCCGCCGGACGGATACGCGTGCACGTTCTGCCGATAGCTGGCGATGACGATCAGCATCACCGCCCCGACGGCGACCCCGATCCACGGCGCCATCGAGTACGCGGACAAGCCGGCCACCGACAACACCAGAAAGATTTCCTCTGGTGCATAGGCGACCGACGACAGCGCGTCGGATGCGAAGACCGGCAGGGCGATCCGCTTGGGTAACAGCGTGTGGGCGAGCCTGTCGCTGCGGAACGGCCTGCCGAGGACCAACCGGCGCGCGGCGGTCGAAAGCTTGGACACGAGTGCCAAGAGTAAGCCCAGACGGGTTTGGCGGTAGCGTTCCGAGTGCGCAGATTCGAAGACGGCAATTTCAGGCAGCAGCCGAAAGGACCGCAAAAGTGCGAGTAGTGGTGATGGGGTGCGGCCGGGTGGGCGCATCGCTGGCCGACGGCCTGGCCCGGATCGGGCATGACGTCGCGGTCATCGACCGTGACAGCACGGCGTTCAACCGGCTCAGTCCCGAGTTCCCCGGCGAACGCGTGCTGGGGATGGGATTCGACCGAGACGTGCTGCTGCGGGCGGGCATCGAGGAAGCCTCCGCGTTCGCCGCCGTGTCTTCCGGGGACAACTCGAACATCATCTCGGCGCGGGTGGCCCGCGAGACGTTCGGCGTCGAACGGGTCGTCGCCCGCATCTACGACGCCAAACGCGCCAAGGTCTACGAACGGCTCGGCATCCCGACGGTGGCCACCGTGCCGTGGACCACCGACCGGCTACTCAACGTGCTCACCCGGGAGACCGAGACCACCAAGTGGCGCGACCCGTCGGGCAACGTCGGCGTCGCCGAGCTTGCCCTCCATGAAGGCTGGGTGGGCCGCAGGGTGACCGAGCTGGAGGCCGCCACCGGGGGCCGGGCGGCGTTCATCATCCGGTTCGGCACCGGACTGCTACCCGATGCGAAGACGGTGATCCAGGCCAGCGACCAGGTGTACGTCGCCGCCATCGCAGGCCATATCGCCGAGGCGCTAGCCATCGCCGCCCTGCCGCCGACCGAAGACAGCGAGGGCGCGTAGATGAAGGTCGCGATCGCAGGCGCGGGCGCCGTCGGCCGATCCATCGCACGGGAGCTCATCGAGAACGGGCACGAGGTCACGCTGCTCGAACGTAACCCCGGCCACATCGACGTCGACGCCATCCCTGCCGCACAGTGGCGCCTCGGCGACGCTTGCGAGCTCACCCTGCTCGAATCCATTCATCTGGAGGACTTCGACGTCGTGATCGCCGCGACAGGTGACGACAAGGTCAACGTCGTGGTCAGCCTGCTCGCCAAGACGGAATTCGCGGTGCCGCGCGTGGTCGCCCGCGCCAACGATCCCCGCAACGAGTGGCTCTTCGACGAGGCGTGGGGCGTCGACGTCGCAGTGTCCACCCCGCGGATGCTGGCCTCACTGGTCGAGGAGGCCGTCGCGGTCGGCGATCTGGTGCACCTGATGGCGTTCCGAACGGGCCAGGCCAACCTGATCGAGATCACCCTGCCTGCGGATACGCCATGGGGCGGTAAGCCGCTGCGCAAGCTGGCGCTCCCCCGCGATGCGGCCCTGGTGACGATCCTGCGCGGCTCACGGGTCATCGTGCCCGAGGGCGACGAACCGCTCGAGGGCGGCGACGAACTGCTCTTCGTTGCCGTCACCGAGGTCGAGGACGAGCTGCGCGAGCTGCTGCTGCATCCGCAGAACCGCTGACCACCCTCGTCAGTACACAGGCGGCGGCGTCGCCCGGTCGTGGCATCCCGCCGCGGCCTCCGCAGAGACCCGGCTGTAGTCGCCTTCGTCGTTGCGGATGCCCGCCCACGAGATCAGGCCCGCCACCGCGAAAAGCACGGCAGCGGTGTACATGCCGTGCCGAAATCCCTCGAAATCCATTGAGTTGCCGATGATCACACCCGCCAACGCGATCGCGATCAGCCCGGCGATGCGGGAGATCGCGTTGTTGATCGCCGAGCCGATCCCACTCTGCGCCGGAACCACCGCCGCCAGGATGGCCGACGTCAACGGCGATACCGTCATCGACAGCCCAAGCCCGAACATCACCAGGCCGGGCAGCAGCTGCGTCCAGATGTCGAACGGCTCAGCCACGCGTGTCATCAGCAGATAGCCTGCGGCCGCAACCAGTGGGCCAAGAGCCATGTAGAGCCGCGGCCCGTGCCTGCCCGCCAGGGTGCCGAATCGCCGCGCGAGGAAGAACGACAACACCGGGATCGGGAGCGTGGCCAGGCCGGCCTCGGTGGCCGACAAGCCCGCGGTCTCCTGCAGGAACAAGGCCACCAGCAGCATCCCCAGCGATACCGCGGCATAGAGGAACACTGTGGCGAGGTTGCCGACGGCGAAGTTGCGCGCCGAGAAGATCTGCGGCGGCATCATCGGGTTCGGCGCCCTGCGTTCCCACCATGGGATCGCGATCAGGCAGGCGACCCCGACCACCAGGCTGGTGAGCACCGCGGGATGGGACAGGCCCAGGCGCTGCTGCTCGATGAGGGCGTACACCGCCCCCGCCAGGCCGACGGCGGTGAGCACCGCGCCGACGACATCGACCCTGGTCTGCCGGTCGGGGCGGAACTCTTCCTGCGAGAGCTTGGTGGTCAGATACAGCGTGACGACCAACGGCACGATGTTGACCCCGAAGATCCACCGCCAGCTCAGCGCGTCGACGAGGACGCCGCCGAGCAGCGGGCCGATGACGAAAGCCGTTCCGGTCCAAGCGGTCCAGGTGCCGATCGCGCCGGCCTGCTTGGCACCCGAGAACCGGGCGTTGATCATGGCCAATGAACTCGGCACCAGGAAGGCTGCGCCGACACCCTGCAGGCAGCGGGCGGCCACCAGCACCCAGCCGCTCGGTGCGACCGCACACAGCAGCGACGACCCCGCGAAGATGAGCAGCCCCGTCCTCAGCACGGCCAGCCGCCCGAAAGCATCGGAGATCGCGCCTGCGATGAGAATCAGCGCGCCAAGGGTGAGCAGATAGCCGTCGATCACCCACTGCTGCAACGCCAGCCCGCCGCCGAGGTCACGGCTTATCGCGGGCAGCGCGAGGTTGACCACCGAGCCGTCGAGGAACGCCACGAACGAGGCCAGGATGGCGACGGCGACGAGCCGTCGATCGCTTCGCTCGCCCGGTTGTGCCAATTAGGTTTCCCGGACCGCGTCCTCGGCCTCGGTGGCGTCCGAACCGACACCTTCGGGGTCGGCGGCCGGGGCGTGCGCGTGCAGGGCTCGCTGAGCCGACCGGATCGCCAGATATGTGGCCAAGGCCGCCACCGCGGTCAGCGGCCAGCCCATCGCGATGCGCGCCGTGGCCAGCCAGCCCGTCTCGTCAGCGTCGTAGAGGTGGCGCTGGACGACGAACCGCGACGCGAACACCAGCACCCAGGTGATCGTCGCCATGTCGAATACCAGGACCGCCTTGCGCACATTGCGCCAGGCGCGGTCGTGTCCGTTGACCCAGCTCCAGATGTAGCCGACCACGGGCCTGCGGATCAGCACCGAGACCAGGAAAACCACCGCCCAGAAGAGCGACATCCAGATGCCGTACAGGAAGTAGCCCTTGGACTCGCCGACGATGTAGGCGATCAGCGCGCAGATCCCGACGCCCACGAACCCCGATATCGCCGGCTGCACGGATTCCTTGCGGGCCAGCCGCCAGATCAGGATGAGGGCGGCGACAGCCAGCGCCGCGACGATCGCGGGTACGAGCCCGAATAGCGAGGAGACGGGGACGAACACCAGAACGGGCAGCGACGAATAGATCAGGCCGCTGATGCCGCCCATCTGCTCAAGGATGGCTTGAGCGCCGGTTTGCTTTTCGGACACGAGTTAAACGGTACGTGCCCGCGACTACTTCTGAATTTCGTAGTGCGGGTTGTAGATCGCCTTCGTGCCGTTCTCGAGCTTGCCCATCCGGCCGTGCACCCGCAGAGTCCGGCCGGATTCGATGCCGGGAATGCGGCGCTGTCCAAGCCACACCAGCATCACCGCCTCGGTGCCGTCGAACATCTCTGCCTTGATGCCACCCGCGCAACCCTTGGCGTTCGCCTCGACGCTGCGCAAGGTGCCGACCATTGTCACTTCCTGGCCGCGCTGGCAATCGACCGCCTTCTGGGCGCCGGTGCTTGCGGCTTCTTCGTTCAACTCTTCGACATCGAGTTGCTCCGGGTCCTCCGTCAGCCGGCGGGTGAGCCGGCGCAGATACCCTTCGGCCGTAGCCATGGCGTCTCCTGCCATCCTGTGAATCCACCGTGGATCCCCAACCAACGCCACGGTAGACCTGTTAGTTCCGTAGCGCCACGCTGGGGGATACCCGCCACGCCGGTGATTTACGCCACACGGCACGATCGAATCATGGCGGTCGATTTACGCGGTGTGACGGCGGTTCTGCTGCCGGGTACCGGATCCGACGACGACTACGTCTACCGGGCGTTCGCGGCCGCCCTGCACGACGCAGGCGCCGTCGTCGTGACGCCCCCGCCGCAACCAGACAGGCTGATCGACAGCTATGTCGCCGACCTCGACAACGCCGCGCGGCTGGGCGCGATCGCGGTGGGCGGGGTGTCCATCGGCGCCGCGGTGGCTGTGAATTGGGCGTTGGCCCACCCGGCCCGCGCCCTCGCGGTGCTTGCCGCGCTACCGCCGTGGACGGGCTCGCCGCAGACCGCACCCGCCGCGCAGGCCGCCAAGCATTCGGCCGACCTGCTGCGCAGGGACGGATTGGTGTCAGCGACCGCACAGATGCGCGCATCGAGCCCGGCGTGGCTCGCCGACGAGTTGACCCGGTCCTGGGTCGGCCAATGGCCATCGCTGCCCGATGCGATGGAGGCGGCGTCCCGATATGTCTCACCGACCTGCGCAGAGCTGGAGAGGCTGGCGGTGCCGATGGGCGTCGCCGCGGCCACCGACGACCCCGTGCATCCGCTGGAGGTCGGGTTGGAATGGGTTGCCGCTGCTCCTCGCGCGGCCCTGCGCACCGTCACGCTGGACGACATGGGCGTCGACCCTTCGGTGCTCGGCGCCGCGTGCCTTGCCGCCCTGCTCGACGCCAGCTAGCCGCCGGTGATCGTGCGCAGCTGTTGCATCGCCGACCCGTGCTCACTGCGACGTGCCACGGGCTGCGTCTCGGGTGTCTGCGGTTGCTGCTGCGCGGCCTGTTGGGCGGCAGCCGCCTGTTGCTCGGCGGCGACCCGGAGCTGCTCGGCCATCGGCTCGGGCAACTGGACCGGAAGTGGCGTGCGCACCGGCAATGGCGTGTCGCCGCGACGAACGACGGTGTCCGCCAAGGCTTGCCGCGCCTCATCGCTCAGCGCGTCGATGGTCTGCTGCGGCCCGTTCACGACGCAGCGGATCATCCACCGGTAACCGTCGACACCGATAAACCGGACGACACCTGCAGGCGCCGCGCCGACCACTTCCCGACCCCATGGCCCGTCTTCGATCCGCACCTCCGAGGCGTCCTTGCGCAGCGAGTCCGACAGCTCCGAGGCGACCTCACGCCACAGCGCCGAACTCTTCGGCGCTGCATATGCCGCGACGGTGAACCGGCCGTTGGCCGTCACCACCCACACCGCGCTCGGGACGCCTCCCTCGGTCAGCTCCACCTGCACCTGCCCGGCCTCGGGCATCGGGATGAGCACCGAGCCCAGATCCAGCCGGGCCTGCGCCGCGGCGGCCGGGTCGTCGAAGTCGTCGATATCGAACGGGCCGTCCAGCTCGTCGTCACCTACGCCCGAATCCGTTCCGACCGTCGCGTCGTCGAAACCGTCATCTTCGGGTCTGGCGTGTCTACCAAAAGCCATCACAAACTCGCATGTCCGCCGGAGGAACCGTGGCCGCCGTCGCCACGGGAAGTGTCGGCCAAACCGGCCTCATCGAACGAGGTCACCTCGACCAGCTCGGGTAACTCCACCCGCTGCACCAGCAGCTGGGCGATCCGATCACCACGATGCACGACGATCGGCGCGGCGGGGTCAAGGTTTATCAGCGCCACCTTGACCTCGCCGCGGTAACCCGCGTCGATCGTGCCGGGGCTGTTGACGATCGAAAGTCCTACGCGCGCAGCCAAACCCGACCGTGGGTGTACCAACCCGACCATTCCGTACGGAACGGCCACCGCAATACCCGTCGGCACGAGGGCGCGATGGCCGGGCGGCAGCTCGACGTCGACCGCGCTGAACAGATCGATGCCAGCATCGCCGTCGTGAGCCCGGCTGGGCATCGGCAGGTCGCGGTCTAGGCGGACGACTGCCAAAGGGGTGGACACGACGCATGAGATTACCCTTGGCGGCGTGTCCGACACGCGCGCAGCACCACAAGTCGTGCGCTATTCCGAACGGCTGTGGGTGCCGTGGTGGTGGTGGCCGCCCGGCCTGGCAGTCGCGGCTCTGATCGCGCTCGAAGTCAATCAGGGTGTGCGCGCCCTGCCCAACTGGGTGCCGTTCGCCGTGCTGCTGCCCGTCGCAGCGGCGGTCCTGATCTGGCTGAGCAAGACCGAGGTGCGGGTGATCAGCCCTGGCACGGGCCACCCCGCCGGGGAGACCGAGCTATGGGTCGGCGACGCACACCTGCCCGTCAGCGTCATCTCCCGGTCGGCGGAGGTGCCCCGGTCGGCCAAGTCGGCTGCGCTGGGACGACAGCTGGATCCGGCAGCGTATGTCCTGCACAGGGCCTGGGTCGGCCCGATGGTGCTGGTGGTGCTCGACGACCCCGATGACCCGACGCCGTACTGGCTGGTGAGCTGTCGTCACCCGGATCGGGTGCTGTCCGCGCTGCGCAGTTGACCGGTCTCCGGTCTCAGGCCGCGCAGTCGGAGCAGATCATCACGCCGTTCTTCTCGCTGGCCAGCCGGCTGCGGTGATGCACCAGGAAGCAACTCGAGCACGTGAACTCGTCTGCCTGCTTCGGGATCACCCGCACAGACAGCTCTTCGCCGGATAGGTCGGCGCCGGGCAGTTCGAAGTTTTCGGCGGAATCTGATTCGTCAACGTCCACTACGGCAGACTGAGCTTCATTACGCCGAGCCTTGAGTTCCTCCAGTGAATCCTCGGAGACATCATCGGTCTCGGTGCGCCGTGGGGCGTCGTAGTCAGTAGCCATCTCGTGTCCCCTCCGTGAACCATGCGACAGAGCTTTGTACCAGCGTCGAACGCATCCGCCAAATAATTCGTGCCCAGATTCACCGATCAACTACTGTGATTTACATCACAGTAGGTCGTTGTCCCGGTCCAGCGGGTGGCAGCGCGGGTTCTAGAGTGCACTTGTGGTCAGTCAAATCACCGAGGGCACGGCCTTCGACAAGCACGGGCGGCCATTCCGCCGGCGCAATTTCATGCCCGCGATCCTGATGTTCGCCGTGCTGGCCGTGGTGACCATGATCATCTGGGTGGTCGCCCTCAATCGCCCGCCCGACGTGACAGAGGCCGCGGCGTGCAACCCGCCTGTGGACAACACCTCAAGCGACCCCACCCAGTCCAAGCTGGGCGAGCAGGTGACCCGTGCCTCGATGACCGAGGTCGGCCCCGCCAACCTCGCCGACACCAAGATCAGGGTGCTCAACGCCAGCGGCCAGGGCGGCCAGGCCGCCGAGGTGGCCGGGCAACTGCGCGACCTCGGATTCGCCGATCCGACGGCCGAGAACGACCCCCTCTACGGGAACAACCGGTTGGCGTGCCAGGGCCAGATCCGGTTCGGCCCCGGTGGCCGCGCGGCCGCGGCGGCGGTCTGGCTCGTCGCCCCGTGCGTCGAGTTGTATCAAGATCAGCGGGCCGACAACACCGTGGACCTCGCGATCGGCACCGACTTCACCGAGCTTGCGCGCAGCGACGACGTCGAAGCGGTGTTGTCCAGCCTGCGACCGGAGGCCACCGCGCCAGCCGATCCGACATTGATCTCGAAGATCCACAGCGGGGCGTGCTGACCGAAATCGCTTGCAGCCAATCCTATTTCGCGAGCCAGCGATTGCCCGACCTCCGCAGCGCGTCGGTAAACGCCTCGTCCACGCCCGGCGCGGCCGCGACGAGCAGACCGCTGCCGGCCGTCGGCCCGCTCACCGGCGGCACCCGCACGATCGCGCCGGCCTCGGCGGCGACCAGGGCGCCTGCCGCCCAATCCCACACGTTCAGGTTTTCCTCGTAGAACGCGTCGAGGTGGCCCGCGGCGACCAGACACAGATCGAGGGCCGCCGAACCGAGCCGCCGGATGTCGCGGATCTGCGGAAGCAGCGTCGCCAGGACCGATGCCTGCTGTTGACGCAATTGGGGGTCGTAGCTGAATCCGGTGCCCACCAACGACATTGACAGGTCGTCGACCTGGCTGCACCGCAGCGGCGACGTGGTCGCGCCGCGCCGCACATGCGCGCCGTGGCCGCGCGCTGCGGAGTACAGCGCACCGTCGACGACGTTGGCGACCGCACCTGCCACCGACCGCCCGTCGACCTGGACAGCCACCGAAACCACATAGGCGGGTAGCCCGTAGACGAAGTTCACCGTGCCGTCGATCGGGTCGACGACCCAGGTCGGACGGCCGGCGGCGTCGTCCGACCTGCCGCCACCCTCCTCGCCGAGCACCTGCTCGCCGGGGCGTAGTTCTGCCAGCCGGTCACGAAGCAGCTGTTCGGTTTCGGTGTCGACGATGGTCACGGGATCGGTCGGGGTGCTCTTGGCGCGCACCGCCGGACCGGCCGAATCGCCTTGAGGTGCACCGCTGAAGACTTCCTCGCGGCGGCGCCGCACGAAGTCCGCCGCCTCGGCCGCCAACCGCTCGGCAACCGCACGGAGTTCTGCCGGATCGAGCGCTAGTCCGTCCACCGACTTATCGCAGCACAAATTGTCTCCAACCGGTTGCCCGGCACTCCTACGCAAGCACCGCGGAACTACTAATGTGGGCGCACATGACCGCCGCTGATTCACCCGCAGCCGATCCCAGTACCAACGGAGGTTCGCACCGCAAAGGGTTCGGCGTCGACGTCGGCGGAAGTGGCGTCAAGGGCGGCATCGTCGATCTCGACACCGGCCTGCTGATCGGTGAGCGCTTCAAGATCGCCACCCCACAGCCCGCCACCCCTGAGGCCGTCAGCAAGACCGTCGCCGCCGTCGTGCGCGAGTTTGGCTGGACCGAGCGGGTCGGTGTGACCTATCCGGGCGTGGTGGTGGACGGCATCGTGCGCACAGCCGCCAACGTCGACAAGGGCTGGATCGGGTGCAACGCCAGCGAGTTCTTCGGCAAGGAGCTCGACGGCCAGCAGGTGACTGTGCTCAACGACGCCGACGCCGCAGGCCTTGCCGAGGAGAAGTTCGGCGCCGGCCGCGACAACAGCGGGGTCATCGTGTTGCTGACGTTCGGTACCGGCATCGGGTCGGCCGTGATCCACAACGGCGTACTCCTGCCCAACACCGAGTTCGGCCACCTCGAGGTCGGCGGCAAGGAAGCCGAACACCGGGCAGCGTCATCGGTCAAGGAGAACAAGGGCTGGAGCTACGAGCGCTGGACCAAGGAAGTCACCAGCGTCCTCGTCGCGATCGAGAACGCGATCTGGCCGGACCTGTTCATCGCGGGCGGCGGCATCAGCCGCAAGGCCGACAAGTGGATTCCGCTGCTGAAGAACCGCACCCCGGTCGTCGCGGCGACCCTGCTGAACACGGCCGGAATCGTCGGAGCGGCGATGGCCTCGGAAATCGACGTCACCGCTACTGCCAAGTAGCCACGCCCGAGCGTGTCAAATTTGCCGCTCGGCGCGGCGTTCCCCAACACTGTCGTTACAATGGTCAACGGCGGCCGCAACGAGAAAGCGGCGAGAATCCCAGCAGATAATCAACGCCGCATTCGACATAACAGACGCTTTTCGATGGTGCATGCCCCCAGATCATCGAAATCCTCATGACCGAAAGGGTGACGTGGCAGCGACAAAGGCAAGCCCGGCAGCCACAAAGCCGGTGAAGCGCACCGCTACCAAGACTCCCGCGAAGAAGGCGACGGCAGCCAAGACCACGAACGGGTCCGCTGCTGCCAAGCGAGCCACGAAGACGGACCAGCCCGTCGCCAAGACGCGCACGGCAACCAAGGCCGCGGCAACCAAGGCCCCCGCCGCGAAGGCCAAGGCCGACGCCGCCCCGCGCGGGCGCGCCAAGAAGGCGACCTCCCCGGACCCGACGACCACCGCGGCCGACGGTACCGAGGACGAGCTCGAGACCACCGACGAACTCGACGGTGAGCCCGACGAACTCGTCGAGGAGGATCTGGAGCTCGACGATCTCGAGGACGACGAAGCGGGCGATGATGCTGCCGACGGAGACGACGCAGGCACCAAGGCGGCCGTCGGCGACGCCAAGGCCCCCGCCGTCGCCGACGCAGCGCCCGCCGAGGACGATGAGATCACCGAGCCAACCGAGAAGGACAAGGCATCGGGAGACTTCGTCTGGGACGAGGAGGAATCCGAGGCGCTGAGGCAGGCCCGCAAGGACGCCGAGCTCACCGCATCGGCGGACTCGGTACGCGCCTACCTCAAGCAGATCGGCAAGGTCGCGCTGCTCAACGCCGAAGAAGAGGTCGAGCTGGCCAAGCGGATCGAGGCGGGCCTCTACGCCACCCAGCTGATGACCGAGATCGCCGACAAGGGCGAGAAGCTGCCCGCCGCTCAGCGGCGCGACATGGCGTGGATCTGCCGCGACGGCGATCGCGCGAAAAACCATCTGCTGGAAGCGAACCTGCGACTCGTGGTGTCGCTGGCCAAGCGCTACACCGGTCGCGGTATGGCCTTCCTCGATCTCATTCAGGAGGGCAACCTCGGCCTGATCCGTGCGGTCGAGAAGTTCGACTACACAAAGGGTTACAAGTTCTCCACGTATGCCACCTGGTGGATCCGGCAGGCGATCACCCGCGCGATGGCCGACCAGGCCCGCACCATCCGTATCCCGGTGCACATGGTCGAGGTGATCAACAAGCTCGGCCGCATCCAGCGCGAGCTCTTGCAGGATCTGGGTCGCGAGCCCACACCGGAAGAGCTGGCCAAGGAAATGGACATCACGCCCGAAAAGGTGCTTGAGATCCAGCAGTACGCGCGTGAGCCGATCTCGCTCGACCAGACCATCGGCGACGAAGGCGATTCGCAGCTGGGCGATTTCATCGAGGACAGCGAGGCCGTCGTCGCCGTCGACGCGGTGTCGTTCACGCTGCTACAGGACCAGCTGCAGTCGGTCCTGGAGACCCTGTCCGAGCGTGAGGCAGGCGTGGTCCGGCTGCGGTTCGGCCTGACCGACGGGCAGCCGCGCACACTCGACGAGATCGGTCAGGTCTACGGCGTCACCCGCGAGCGGATCCGCCAGATCGAGTCCAAGACGATGTCGAAGTTGCGTCACCCCAGCCGTTCTCAGGTGCTGCGCGACTACCTCGACTAGTACATAGCCTTCAGAACGTCAGGCGCCCCTGCTCGACAAAGCCGAAGCCCTGTGGGATGGATGCCTCGTTGACTCGGCACCAGCCGTCCTTGCATTGGCCTTCCAGGCTGACCTGGGTGCCATCCGCCAGGGTGGCGATCTTGGCGCCCTGGATGCCGTTCACGGGGTCGGGAACATCGTTGTGCGCGATGTTGAAGACGTCCGCAGGGCCGCCGGCCACCGTCGCGGACTGCTTCCGTTGGAATTCGTCGGGGATGGGCGGCGGCGAGCCGGGTATGCAGGCGAACTGAGTGGGCGAGTCCCAATTCTGCCTGTCGAGGCTCCCGGTCACGAAGGACCCCAGGGGCGTGCCGTCGGGTCCGATGGAGCCGTCGAGGATCAACGGCGGATACTTGGATCCCCTGGTCACCTCGAGGTGGATGACGTTTCCCCCCTTGGTCATGTCTCCGGTGATCCGCCCCGGCAAGCTGGTGCCGTTTTGGTAGAAGGTCTCCGCAGCGGTGTTGACGTGCGTTTCGCCCTTGACGACCCTGAACCGCGTCTCGGCGTCGGTCTCGGGGTAATGGATGACCACTTCTCCGCCGGGGAACTGATAGCCGCCCTGTTGGTAGCAGTCGTAATCCGCCTGAGCCGGCGCCGCCGGGCTGACCAGAAACCCGATCGCGGCCAATGTCGCGGCACCGCCCACGAGTTTCCTGCTATTCGACATCAACATGTTGCGACAGTAACCACATGGGAAGCGCGAAGATATCGGGTGATTCCCTAGCTTTCGGCGCTCTCATCCGAGTTCGGGTCCACGACTTTGAAGGTGATCCGCTTCACCAGCGTCTCGCCTTGAGGCAGGCAACTCGTGCCTTGATCGGCTGTGAACCCGTCGCAATGCGGCGCGGACAAGTTCCACGACACGTCGACTGTGTGGGTGCCGACCGGCAGGGGATCCAGCGAACCGAGACCAACGGTGTTGACCGTGGGCAAGTCAGGTCCGCTCGGGTGTTGACCCGCCCAGATCTTGTTGTCGCCCGGGAACGAACGGTTGGTCTGGTAGGCCGACCCCGCGTCGACGACGTACTCGATGCTTTGAATCTTGGCGCGGAAGTCGTCGACCGGTGTGGCGAAGTCGGTCGCGAACCCCGAGGGCTTCTCGTCGAATCGGCTGTTCATGGTCCACGGCACGGACGCGGCCCACCTCTGACCGGCAGGCACCTCGGTGCAGTTGGAGGTGACGACTGCCACCGAGTATCCGTACTGCTGCTTCAGCGTCGAACCGTTCGACGTGACGCACGGCTCGGCGCCCGCCCATTTGGCGGCGGCGGACGGACTGACAGTCACCGCCGTCGAAGAGAGAATCGCCGCCGACAGCAGCGCGGGCCAAACCCAGCGGACCATAAAGCGATGGGACATCGTCGTCCTCCCGTTTGCCGACAATGCAGCCAGCCAACTACCAGCGAACCGCTTCGTCAACAATTTACGAGGTTGTCGATTATCCCAGCTAACTCCTTCGGGCTAGGCCACTATGGCTTCGGCATCGTCTCGATCATCTCATCGAGAACGTCTTGTCCCGGGGACCCGCCGGAGTTGGACGGCGGAGGCGCGCTGTTGACACATTCCAGGGGTTGAGCGGACGTCCATGTGGTGTACAGCTTGTGTTGCTTCACCTCGAATGAGGTGCCTTCGGCGAATCCGTCGGGACGGACGTCTCCCTCGAATCGGCCTACGGACATGTTGCTCCACGGGACGGTGATCAGAATGTGGCCATTGCCCTCGAGCCCGCCGGCGGGCGGACCGTAAGACGGATCGGGTTTGAAATCCATCCAATACTTGGCGTTGTCAGGGCCGGCGTGCCGCCGCGGGTCACCCGATACGGGGAACGTCACGTGCCAGCCATCCTTCTGAATGATTTCGAATACCGGCGGGAACTGATACATGCATGCGGCGCGCGCCGCCGGCGACGGTACGACAGCGCAGGCCGCGGCGACCGCCACGGCTGTGGCAGCCAGCCGCGACGCCCGGATCCAGATTCTGTGGCACATCACCGTCACCTTTCGGTCGCTGCGAAGGCAGTCAGCTACCACGGACGTTACGGATCGGGAGATCAACCGCGCATCAGGTGTTTCCCTACCCCTCCACCGCCAGACCCCTACATGTTTTGCTATGGCTTCGCGGTCTGCACCTCGGCCTCGTTCTGCATCTGGTCCTGCATCTGTTGCTGTTGATTCTTGAGCTCCTCCTGAGCAGCGGGTGGGCTCCAGCACGGCATCGGCTCGACAGACATCCATGTGAATTGGTGCCTCTGATTGGTCTCGTCCCACGACCTACCTTCGGCCATTCCGTCAGGTCGCACGTTCCCGACGAACTTTCCGACGGATTTGTTGCTCCACGGCACCGTGATCTCGATGCCACCGTTCTCGTTCATTCCGCCGACGGGATCACCGAACGACGGATCGAGATGGCCGCTCATCCAGTACTTGGCCTGCCCCGGCCCCGTGATGCGCCGCGGATCCCCCGAGACAGGGAACGTCACATGCCAGTGGTCGTTCTGTTCGATCTCGAAAATCGGCGGGAACTGGTACTGGCAAGCGGCGCGAGCCGCAGGTGGGGACACCGTGACACCGCCGACGGTCGTGGCGGCGATTGCAGCGACCGCCATGAAGGTTCTACTCACAGATTCTCGGTGAGACATGACGTCACCTTTCGCTAGCCAACAGTCGAGCTAGCGTGGACGTTACGGATCGGCGGATCAACGGCGCATCAGGTGTTTCCCTATTTCTTCGCCAGCACGACCCTGCAAAACGCAGTCGCGCGACGACCGCGACGAAGCCAGCGGGTCAGCTGCCGAGAACCACGTCGCGGTCACGCCACCGCCTCCCTGCTAGCGCTTCCTGGCGCGGACTTTGTATGTCGCAGGCCATGATTCGCGGGTGTCGTCCCCCGAGAGCGGGATGCCCTTGCTTCCGATGCGGACGTCGAACGCCTCCTTGTCCGCGCCGACCTCGCGGTTGGCGTGCTCCTGGGCGGCGTACATCAACTGGTCGATCTCCGCTTCGGCGAACGTGACGAAGGATGTCTTGCGGACTTCGTCGTCGCCCGGCGTCATCTTCTCGGGCAGCACCCGTGACGCAAGCGCCGCCAGACCAAGCAGCGCGAACGGAATGATCCAGTAGCAGAGGAACGACAGCGGCGTCTTGGTATCGAGAATCGTGGCGTTGCCGTACACGATCGGCGGGATCGCCGAGGACACCGTCATGCCGGCGAACGCACCGACCCAGATCCACGTCAACAACGTGGTGATCCGTTTGAACACTTCACCCTTGATCACTTCTTCTGGCTGGTCGACTTCGGCGAACTCGCGGACGAACGGCCTGCCGAGCAGCACGCTGCTGAGCGCGACCAGAAAGATTCCGGCATTGCTCAGCGGCTGCATCCACTGCTCCATGAACGACTGGCTCAGCGTGAACGTCAAGATCGCCAGCACGACAAAGGTTCCGATGGCGCCGATTTCGAGCGTGCGGCCCGGCGTCCCCTTCACCCGCCCGATGACGAACGACGCCACGGCCACGGCAAGAGCCACCAACACTGCGGCCTCGAACGGCACATTGCCGACCAGCACCCAATAGACGATCCACGGCGCGAAGCCCACCAGAATGCTCACGGTGGGTCAGTGTATGTAAACCGCTAGGGGCTCAGCGGCGGGAACGAACCGTCAGGTTGCGGCGAATACGGAGTGACACTCGTCACAGCTCCGATCGGCAGCGGACCGTACAGATGCGGGAACAACATCGAGTCTGGATCCGTCGGCACGCCCGGTTCCCAGCGAATCGGAGCGGTCAACCGGTCGGGATCGATGTGCAGAAGCAACAGGTCCATTCGTCGCGCATAGAGCCGGTTGGCCGGCAGATGTACCTGCTCAGGCGCCGAAAGATGGATGAAACCGACCGCGTCGAGGGAGTCCGGCCGGTGCTCGCCGCGACCCTGGGCGAGCTGCCAATCGGCCTTGGCACAGATGTGCATGAGCATCTCTCCAGCTTGGCCTCCCCGCAACTTCGCCGAGGGTGAAAAACGACACACCCGCATACGGCTTGGGAACAACGCTGAAAGCCCAAGCGTCTGACAGAGTGGACTTGCGTGAAACCGGGTATTACCCGGTCGCACCACGAGCAGAGACGGAGGAGCCATGAACGCAACTCTGACCAGCCCCGAACTCACTCGGGCTGATCGCTGCGACCGCTGCGGCGCCGCTGCTCGCGTACGGGCAAAGTTGCCGTCGGGCGCAGAGCTGTTGTTCTGCCAGCACCACGCCAACGAGCATGAGGCCAAGCTGATCGAGCTGGCCGCCGTGCTCGAGGTCAACCCTGCCGAACCCGTCGACGCTTAATCCACCAGCCTGCCCCTCTGGGCAGGACGGCACTTCTTCAGGAATGCTGGACTGGTCATGACCGACCAGTCCCCCGTTTCGCGCCACCACATTTGGCAGATCACGAAGCGGACGCTTTCGAAGAGCTGGGATGACTCGATCTTCTCGGAGTCTGCGCAGGCGGCATTCTGGTGCGCGCTTTCGCTGCCACCCTTGCTGTTGGGAATGCTCGGAAGCCTGGCCTATATCGCGCCGCTGTTCGGCCCCGAGACGCTGCCGGTGATCGAGGAGCAGTTGATCAACACGGCCAGCCACTTCTTCTCCCAGAACGTGGTGACCGAGATCATCGAGCCGACCGTCCGTGACATCGTCAGGGGCGCTCGTGGCGAGGTGGTGTCGATCGGGTTCGTCATCTCATTGTGGGCCGGCTCGTCGGCCGTCTCGGCCTTCGTCGACTCCATCACCGAGGCCCATGATCAGACCCCGCTGAGACATCCTGTGCGGCAACGCTTCTTCGCGCTCGGTCTGTACGTGGTGATGCTGGTCGTTGCCATCGCAACTGCTCCGCTCATCGCGCTGGGACCGCTGAAGATCGGTGCGCGCATCCCTGAAAGCTGGGACAACGTGTTGCGCTTCGGCTACTACCCGGCGCTCATCCTCGCGCTGGTGGTGTCGGTGACGTTCCTCTACCGGGTGTCGCTGCCCAAGCCGCTGCCGTCACATCGGCTGGTCCTCGGTGCTTTGTTGGCCACCGCCGTGTTCCTGGTCACCACGGTCGGCTTACGGATCTACCTGACGTACATCACCAGCACGGGTTACACCTACGGGGCGCTCGCGACCCCGATCGCGTTTCTGCTGTTCGCCTTCTTCCTCGGCTTCGCGATCATGATCGGGGCCGAATTGAACGCGGCCATCCAGGAAGAGTGGCCCGCGCCCGACACCCACGCCAGGCGGTTCAGGGGGTGGTTGGAGGAGAAGGCAGCCGAGGGCCTCGAGTCGTTGAACGGAAATTCGGAACCGGCCGCAGGACCCTCCACGAGCGCGACCACCAAAGGCGACGCCGCTACTTCTTGAGTTGCTCGTAGATCCTCTTGCAGTCCGGGCACACCGGCGAGCCGGGCTTGGCCGCCTTGGTAACCGGAAACACCTCGCCGCACAGCGCGACGACGTGGGTACCCATGACGGCGCTTTCGGCGATCTTTTCCTTCTTGACGTAATGGAAGAACTTCGGGGTGTCGCTGTCAGTCCCGTCGTCGACGCGTTCGTCGGTGTCGGTGCGTTCGATGGTCTGGGTTTCCATGCGTTCATTGTGCCCGGCAATACATCGGTAAGAAACCGATCGGTTTAACGACCCCTAGGTGTGGAACAGTGGGTCATATGAAACACGGCCAAGAGCTGGGTTTCGACGACGACGGTCGACCTGTCCTGATCACCCGTGCCGCCCCCGCCTACGAGGAGCAGCACCGCGCACGTGTGCGCAAGTACCTGACCATCATGGCGTTCCGCATTCCTGCGCTGATCCTGGCGGCGGTGGCGTACGGCATATGGGAGAACGGACTTGTCTCGCTGGCGATCATCGTGGCGTCGATACCGCTGCCTTGGATCGCGGTTCTGATCGCGAACGACCGCCCGCCCCGGCGCGCCGAGGAGCCACGACGTTACGAGGCGCGCCGCATACCGCTGTTCCCGACCGCCGAACGGCCCGCAATCGAGCAGCGATCACGATCGGCGCCGCAACCCGACGGTGGCGATCTCAACGGCGACGTTCCTTCCTGAGCAGCATCTAGCCGTATTCTCAGACGATTCTCAGGTCATCGCGGCAAAACCGCTGATCAGCACGTGTGAATCGGCCGATTCGTGGGAACTCTTCGTACCAATCAGGCGTTGAACTTCTTGACAGTCCGAGCCGAGCAGGAGGCCCCGATGGCTAATGCCACACTAAGCCGCTTCGACCACGATCTGGACGCTCAGAGTCCAGCCGCTGATCTGGTGCGCGTGTATCTCAACGGCATCGGCAAGACGGCATTGCTCAACGCCGCCGATGAGGTTGAACTCGCAAAGCGCATCGAGGCCGGCCTGTATGCACAGCATCTGCTGGCAACCCGTAAGCGACTGGGAGAGAGCCGCAAACGCGATCTCGCGATCGTGGTGCGCGACGGTGAAGCGGCCCGCAGCCATCTTCTCGAGGCCAACCTTCGACTGGTCGTCTCGTTGGCGAAGCGCTACACCGGACGTGGCATGCCGTTGCTGGACCTGATCCAGGAAGGCAACCTCGGTTTGATCCGCGCGATGGAGAAGTTCGACTATGCCAAGGGCTTCAAGTTCTCCACGTACGCCACGTGGTGGATCCGGCAGGCGATCACCCGCGGCATGGCCGACCAGAGCCGCACCATCCGGCTTCCCGTCCATCTCGTCGAGCAGGTCAACAAGCTCGCCCGCATCAAGCGGGAGATGCACCAGAACCTCGGCCGTGAGGCCACCGACGAGGAATTGGCCGAGGAATCCGGCATCCCCGCCGAGAAGATCGCCGACCTGCTCGAGCACAGCCGCGACCCGGTGAGCCTCGACATGCCCGTCGGCAGCGACGAAGAAGCTCCGCTGGGTGACTTCATCGAAGACGAGAACGCGATGTCGGCCGAAAACGCCGTGATCTCCGAACTTCTGCACACCGACATTCGGCACGTGCTGGCCACGCTCGACGAGCGTGAGCAGCAGGTGATCCGGCTGCGGTTCGGCCTCGACGACGGCCAGCCCCGCACCCTCGACCAAATCGGCAAGCTCTTCGGGTTGTCCCGGGAACGAGTGCGCCAGATCGAGCGTGAGGTGATGGCCAAACTGCGCAACGGCGAACGCGCCGACCGCTTGCGCTCCTACGCCAGCTAACGACCCCTTCGCAGATGGCCCGCCGGTGAAAACCGGCGGGCCATCTTGCTACACACCGACGATGTAGAACAGCTATTCGCGCAGCTAGGCCGGTAGACTCTGGGTGTGACGAAGGGTTGCTCATGAACGATCTGGTCGATACCACCGAGATGTACCTGCGGACCATCTACGACCTCGAAGAAGAGGGCGTAGTGCCGTTGCGGGCGCGCATCGCCGAGCGTCTCGAGCAGAGTGGACCCACCGTCAGCCAGACAGTCTCCCGGATGGAGCGCGACGGCCTGCTGCACGTCGCAGGCGACCGGCACCTGGAGCTGACCGACAAGGGTCGCGGCCTTGCCGTCGCCGTGATGCGTAAGCACCGGCTGGCCGAGCGGCTGCTGGTCGACGTGATCGGGCTGCCGTGGGAGGAAGTGCATGCCGAGGCGTGCCGTTGGGAGCATGTGATGAGCGAGGACGTCGAACGACGCCTCGTCCAGGTGCTGGACAACCCGACGGTGTCCCCGTTCGGCAATCCCATCCCCGGCCTGTCCGAACTCGGCATCGGCAACTGGGCCGGCTCCGAGGACCGCAACCTGGTGCGGCTGACCGAGCTGCCCGCCGGTTTCCCGGTTGCCGTCGTCGTGCGTCAGCTGACCGAACACGTCCAGGGTGACGTCAACTTGATCGCCCGGCTCAAGGAAGCGGGTGTGGTTCCCAACGCCCGGGTGACCGTCGAAACCGGTCCCAACGGCGGGGTGATGATCGTCATCCCTGGCCACGAACAGGTCGAGCTGCCGCACGAGATGGCGCACGCTGTGAAGGTGGAAAAGGTCTAGAGGCCCCCGAAAGGCCTCGGCCACAACCGAACTAGCCCGCCCGCCGTCCGAACTCTCTTCGGTTCGGCAACTTCAGGCCGAGCCGCTTGGCGAGCTGGTAGCCCGTCGCTGCGAGTTCGCGGATCTGCTCGGGCCGCATCCCTGACTGGAGCGCGGTGTCGAGCATGCCCGCCATCCGGTGCGTGGCATCGCAGCGCAGCGCCGCCTCCAGCGACACCCCGGCCAACGGCCCGTCCCCGCGGGCGTAGGCGGAGAACGCCAACAACACCAGCGCCTCGACCCGCCACGGCGGAGGAAGCGCGCGCGACAGCCCGGCCCACAGCGCCTCGGCTTGGGCGGCCTTGTCCCCCACCGCCAGTGCGTAGAGCACGTCGCGCACCTGTGGGTCGGTCAGGGCGTGCGCCAGCCGGGCAGTCACGGGCTCGGGCAGTTCTCGCCCCGTCGCCACCCGTGCCGCCGCCGTCATGGCTTCCTGGACGGCGTTCGCCGGGTCGACCTCCGCGCCGGCGTGGCCGCGGATCACGTCGGCCATCGCGTCGCTCGCGGCCGCATCGGTGAGCGCTATGACCTTCTGAAGTTCCTCGCGGCGGGTGTACAGCCGCCGGCCGTCCAGTACCGCGGCCATCGCCAGCGGCGACGCCGACGGGTCGTCGACCGTGCCCCAGCTGCCGTCCAGGCAGTGCCACCGCCCGTCGCGGCTAACCGTGTCAACGATGTGGAAGTCGAGCAGCTCGATCGCATGGTCGGCAAGGTCGTCCTCCAAGGCCGTGTGAAGAGCCCGGTAATCGTCATTGCACAACTGGCAGCCTGCGCCCTGCGCGTCGACAACGACCGCGATCGCGGCATCCGGCCTTGCCGCCGCGGCGACCTGGGCGAGATGGCCGACGGAGGCGAGCAGCTCGAGCGAAAGATCAACGCGCATAACGCAACCCAATTCTCCTCGATCGATGGTCACCAGGACGAGGGACTTTTCGGGAACGAAGCCAAGAACGGCGGGCAGCGCCGCGATCAGCGCGCCGGGTCGGTTGAGTTGAAAGTCGGATTGCGATGTCGTCATGTCCCGACGATGGGCGCCCACGCCGACCGGTAAGCCTTACAACCGCACAGCGGCCATCGCGCTGTGGATGAACTCGCGACTGGGTATAACCGGCTACCGCGGGATCTTATGGCGCACTTTGAGCACCGCATCGGTGAACAGCGTGTCCAGCGCCTGGGTATCCGGTGTGTCGTCAGACGACCCGGACTGCTGCCACGACGCTGTCACCCGGACGTCGCCGATGAGGGCGACCAGGGTCAGCGTCCTGGTGTGCGGATCCGCCGCCGACTCCGCAGTGACGGTCTGGTCGACCGCGTAGCTGTCATCGGCGTCCACCGGCGGAGCCGGCGGCAGATCGACAGTCACCTCCGACACCTCGCCTGCGTCTGCACCCGCGGTACTGGTGAACGACGGGCAGTCGGTGAGCTGGGTGACCCTGGCCCGCACCGAGGGCACCGGCCGGGTGACCGTGACGATGAGCCGGCTACCGCTTTCATCGTCGGTACCCGCTACGGCGGCCTTGTCCTGCGCCAGCATCGGCAGCGGCGCGCATTCGGGCGGCGACACCTCGGATCCGGCCGGGACGCCGTCGATTTCGGCGAGCACCCGGTCGACGTCCTTCAGAGGTAGCACGGCGGCCGGATACTGCGTGGGGAACCGTGTCGGTTCGATCAGCAAGTCCGCCACCGGGATCGGCTGCGCGGGTGCGACGACCGGCGGGTCACCGGCGCGCGCAGTGCCGGAGACCACCCTCGCGCATCCACCGACCACAACCGCCGCCGTCAGCGCAGCGCAGCAGACGATGGGCAGCATCGACCCGCGCAGAACCGTGCCCACCATTGCCGTCATCGTCTCACCGGCTGGTCCCTGCCGCTTTCAGGCGCGCTGAGCCTTTCACCGCTCACCCGTATCCAGGCTTTGTTCACCCGGTATTTGACCCCGTCGGCATGCGAGATCGCCGCAATCGGCGTACACCTTCACATATGGCTTCGGTGCTGGAGTACGACCTCGTCGTGATCGGTTCGGGTCCCGGCGGACAGAAGGCCGCTATCGCTGCGGCAAAGCTCGGCAAGACGGTCGCCGTCATCGAGCGCGGCCGAATGCTCGGCGGTGTCTGCGTGAACACCGGGACCATCCCGTCCAAGACGCTTCGCGAAGCGGTGGTTTACCTGACCGGCATGAGCCAGCGAGAGCTCTACGGTGCCAGCTACCGGGTCAAGGAGAAGATCACCCCCGCCGACCTGCTGGCCCGCACCACCCACGTCATCACCAAGGAGGTGGACGTGGTGCGCAGCCAGCTGATGCGCAACCGGGTCGACCTCCTCACCGGTCATGGCCGGTTCCTTGACGCCCACACGCTGTGCGTCGATGACCAGGCCCGTGGCGAAAGAACAACTGTCCGAGGCGAATACATCGTCATCGCCACCGGTACCAAGCCAGCGCGCCCTGCCGGTGTCGAATTCGACGAGGACCGGGTGCTCGACTCCGACGGCATCCTCGACCTGAAGTCGCTCCCGACATCGATGGTGGTCGTCGGCGCGGGCGTGATCGGCATCGAATACGCGTCGATGTTCGCGGCGCTCGGCACAAAGGTCACCGTCGTCGAGAAGCGCGACAACATGCTGGACTTCTGCGATCCCGAAGTCGTCGAGGCGCTGAAGTTCCACCTGCGCGACCTGGCGGTGACGTTCCGCTTCGGCGAGGAGGTGACGGCGGTCGACGTCGGCGCCGCAGGCACGGTGACGACGCTGGCCAGCGGTAAGCAGATTCCCGCGGAGACGGTGATGTACTCGGCGGGACGCCAAGGCCAGACCGAACACCTCGACGCGCAGAACGCCGGACTCGAGATCGACGGCCGCGGACGGATCTTCGTCGACGACCAGTTCCAGACCAAGGTCGACCACATCTACGCCGTCGGCGATGTGATCGGCTTCCCGGCACTGGCCGCCACGTCGATGGACCAGGGCAGGCTGGCGGCCTATCACGCGTTCGGCGAGCCGGTGAAGGGCATGACCGAGCTGCAGCCGATCGGTATCTACTCGATCCCCGAGGTGTCCTATGTCGGCGCAACGGAGGTGGATCTGACCCGCGACTCCATCCCCTACGAGGTCGGGGTGTCGCGGTATCGCGAACTGGCCCGCGGCCAGATCGCAGGCGATTCGTACGGCATGCTCAAGCTGCTGGTCTCGACCGAGGACCTCAAGCTGCTCGGCGTCCACATCTTCGGGACGAGCGCCACCGAGCTGGTGCACATCGGCCAGGCGGTGATGGGCTGCGGCGGCACCGTCGAATACCTCGTCGACGCCGTCTTCAACTACCCGACATTCTCGGAGGCCTACAAGGTCGCGGCGCTGGACGTGATGAACAAGCTGCGCGCGCTCAGCCAGTTCCGCACCTGAACCTCAGCAGTCGTCGTCGAACACCGTTGGCGCTTCGTCACCGGGGCCACCCGCCTCGGCGCGCGCCAACAGTGCGACCACCCCGTCGTCGAACGGCGGGGAGTACGAGACGTTTTCATCACATCCGCCGCCGTCGAGCCCACCGGTCAACCCGGTGATGGTCGGCCCTGTCGTCCATGGTGCGCCACTGGTTCCGTCGACAAGCCCGCCGCACGGCAGCGACGGGAAGCCGCCCGGCGCCAACTCTGTTTGGGACCTGCAGCCGACGGGGCCGCCTCCCACACCAAGCCCGTATCCGGTGACATTGACCACGGTGCCCGGTTTCGGCGCGGTGCCGATCGTCAGCCCACCGCCTGCCCCGTCTTCGAGCGTGCCTGCACCGTCGTGCTCGACTCGCAGAATTGCGAAGTCCGCCAACGGATCCTGGCTCGCCACCCATCGAGGGTCGAGGTAGACCGCGTCGACACGCCAGATGTCTGCCGGGTCGGCGGTGTCTTTGAAACCGGCAACGAATGTGGTGTCGACGCCCCCCGCGACGCAGTGCGCGGCGGTGAGGATCAGGTTGCCGTCCGTCGAGTCGAGTACGCCCGCGGTGCACGTGTGCAGATCGCCCGCACCGAGAAACAGGGCGCCTACCCTCGCGTCAGGCGACACAGGGGCGGCGGTCAACTTCGTCGCCGTCGGTGGGTGGCTCGGTGCGTGCGTTTCCGGCGGCGCTGTTCTGCCGCAGCCGGCCGTCACCGCCAGCAGCCCCACCACCAGCACCGCCGACACCCGCATGGCACCTGATCTTGCCCGATCACACCGGGCCTTGGCCGGTTCACGTGGACTCCAGAGCGGGCACACGGAGCCAATGAGACACTGGAAGGGGCGGTGTTCTAGGAGGTGAGCCCAATCAGCGACGAGCACGACAAACAGGACCAGCGCTATCAGCCCGACCACAGCGGGATGTACGAGCTGGAGTTCCCTGCGCCGCAATTGTCGTCGTCAGACGGACGCGGGCCGGTGATGATCCACGCCCTTGAGGGATTCTCGGACGCTGGGCACGCGATCCGGCTGTCCGCCCAACATCTGAAGAACACCCTCGACACCGAGTTGGTGGCGTCGTTCGCCATCGACGAACTGCTGGACTACCGGTCGCGGCGGCCGTTGATGACGTTCAAGACCGACCACTTCACCCACTACGAGGAACCCGAGCTGAGCCTGTACGCCCTGCATGACAGCGTGGGGACGCCGTTTTTGCTGCTTGCGGGCATGGAGCCGGACCTGCGTTGGGAGCGCTTCATCACGGCGGTACGGCTACTGGCCGAACGGCTCGACGTCCGGCAGACGATCGGGCTCGGCACCATTCCGATGGCGGTCCCGCACACCCGGCCGATGACGCTGACCGCGCATGCCAACAACAAGGAGCTGATCGCAGACCACACGCCTTGGCTCGGCGAGGTGCAGGTTCCCGGCAGCGTGTCCAACCTGCTGGAGTTCCGGATGGCCCAGCATGGACACGATGTGGTCGGGTTCACCGTGCACGTGCCGCACTATCTCGCCCAGACCGACTACCCGGCCGCCGCAGAGGCACTGCTCGTGCAGGTCGCCAAGTCCGGCTCGTTGCAGCTGCCGCTGGCCGCGCTGGCGGAGGCGGCCGCCGATGTGGCCACCAAAGTCGAGGAACAGGTCACTGGGAGCAGCGAGGTTGCTCAAGTGGTGGAGGCTCTTGAGCGCCAGTACGATGCCTTCATCGCAGCCCAGGAGAACAAATCGCTGCTGGCACGCGATGAGGATCTGCCAAGTGGTGACGAGCTCGGCGCCGAGTTCGAGCGCTTTCTCGCCCAGCGGGACAAGAAGAGAACAGAAGGCTTACCAGATGGGGACGACGGCGTTTAGGCCGTCACCCGGTCCGACGACGAGGTTGGCGACATGACAGCGCGAAAGCCAGGAAAGCCCAATCTGCGTCCCGTGCGTGAGTTGACGCCCACGTTGCAATATCGCACCATCCACGGCTACCGGCGCGCGTATCGGATCGCCGGATCGGGTCCCGCGATACTGCTGATCCACGGGATCGGCGACAACTCCACCACGTGGAGCAGCGTGCAATCCACGCTCGCCCAACGCTTCACCGTCATCGCCCCTGACCTTCTCGGCCACGGGAAGTCCGACAAGCCGCGCGCCGACTACTCCGTTGCGGCGTACGCCAACGGGATGCGCGATCTGCTCAGCGTGCTCGATATCGAGCGGGTCACCGTGGTCGGGCACTCGCTCGGCGGTGGCGTCGCGATGCAGTTCGCCTACCAGTTCCCGCAATTGGTGGACCGGCTGATCCTGGTCGGCGCGGGCGGGGTGACAAAGGACGTCAACTTCGCTCTTCGGATCGCCTCCCTTCCGATGGGAACCGAGGCGCTCGCGGTGTTGCGGCTGCCGCTGGTGCTGCCCGCGCTGCAGGCGGCTGGACGCATCGCCGGACTGGCGATCGGCAAAACCGCGCTTGGCCGCGACCTGCCCGAGATGCTGCGGATCCTCCAGGATCTGCCTGAGCCGACCGCCTCATCGGCATTCGCCCGCACGCTGCGTGCCGTCGTCGACTGGCGCGGGCAGGTGGTCACCATGCTGGATCGATGTTATTTGACGGAATCGGTTCCTGTTCAACTGATTTGGGGATCGCACGATTCGGTGATCCCGGTGAGTCACGCACAACTTGCCCACGCCGCGATGCCAGGCTCACAGCTGGAGATCTTCAAAGGGTCTGGGCACTTCCCTTTCCACGACGATCCCGACCGCTTCGTCGAAATCGTCGAACGGTTCATCGATTCCAGCGAGCCGGCCACCTATGACCAGGATCTGCTCCGCGGTCTGCTTCGCGACGGAATCAGCGAGGGCACGATCACCGGGTCGATCGACACCAGGGTGGCGGTGCTCGACGCGATGGGCACCGATGAACGCAGCGCCACCTGATCTGGCTTCTTCCGCCACGTCGTAGCATCGGGCCATGGCCATCGACGTGACAGTGCTGCGTGTTTTCACCGATGCGGACGGGAAGTTCGGCAACCCGCTCGGCGTCGTCGACGCGAGCGCGGCAGGCGCCGCCGACCGGCAGCGGATCGCCACCGAATTGGGTTACAGCGAAACAATATTCATCGATGTGCCGGAGCCTGGTTCGAACACGGCGCACGCCCGGATCTTCACCCCAGCCACCGAACTGCCCTTCGCGGGTCATCCGACTGTCGGCGCGGCGTGGTGGCTGCGCGACATCGGCCGGCCGGTCCATACATTGCAGGTGCCTGCCGGAGTCGTTCAGGTCGTCTACGGCGACGACACGGTGGCCGTCAGGGCGCGTGCCGACTGGGCACCGGATTTCGCGATCTACGACCTCGAGTCCACCGACGAGCTTTTCGCCGCCGAACCCGACGACTACTCCGACGACGTCGAGAACTACCTGTGGACGTGGACCGACCGGGACAACGGCGTGCTGCGCTCCCGGATGTTCGCCGTCGGCCTTGGCGTGCCCGAGGACGAGGCGACCGGTGCGGCAGCGGTTCGCATCACCGACTACCTCAGCCGAGACCTCACCATCGTGCAGGGCAAGGGTTCGATCATCCAGACCAAGTGGAGCGCCGACGGATGGGTACAGGTCGCGGGTCGCGTGGTGAACGACGGAATCAAGCAGATCGACTGACGCGCAGAGGTCAGCCCGAGGTGGGAACCTCGCGGTGGGCCCGCAGTGCCTCGATCTCGCGCTCGAAGTCGTCCGCGGAGGAGAACGACCGGTAGACAGACGCGAACCGCAGGTAGGCGACCTCGTCGAGATCCCGAAGCGGACCCAGGATCGCCAGTCCGACTTCGTGGCTGGGCACTTCCGGTGAACCTGTGGCGCGCACGGTGTCTTCGACCTGCTGCGCCAGCAGATTGAGGGCGTCGTCGTCCACCTGTCGGCCCTGGCAGGCCCGACGAACCCCCTTGATGACCTTCTCGCGGCTGAACGGTTCGGTGACACCGCTGCGCTTGACCACCGCCAGCACGGCGGTCTCCACGGTGGTGAACCGGCGTCCACACTCTGGGCAGGACCTACGGCGCCGGATCGCCTGACCCTCGTCGGTTTCCCTGGAGTCGACGACCCGCGAATCGGGATGGCGGCAGAACGGACAGTGCATGACTGCTCCTTCACCGCGCGGACAAACATCTACCTCGAACCCCTCCGAGCGTACCTTTGCATCCCGCTCGGAACCGAACGTCCGGGTGATTGGTGCCTGTCGCGTCCGCACCCCGGCCATGGCCGTTGTGCGGCAGCGCGTTTCACCGCGCACGATCGGTGTCAGCCGACGGGCGCGATGAGTGTCTGCCCTGCGTCGAGCGACGCGGACTCGAGTTGGTTGAGTTCGCGGATGCGATCAACGACGTGCGCGACTGGAGCATCGGGTGCGACCCGATGGGCGACCTGTGCAAGCGTCTCGCCCGACTGCACCTGGACCACGGCAAGCGTATTGGGCACGGGCGTCGATGAGCCGGTGCTGCCGACGACCCCGCCGAACTGGGCCACCACACCGAGCCACACCGTGATCAGCGCTGCGAGCAGGGCGAGTCCGACGGTGGTGGCGGGCGTGATGGGCCGCCTGCGGTGCGAGGTGCGCGACATCACCACGCCGGGACCGCGGTAGTGCATCGGCGCCCCGCCTGGCCGCCGCCTGTGCTGGGGCGCGCCAATCGGCCGTCGCGCCGCAGACGGGCGGTAATGTCGCCGCGGAGCCGGTGGTGCCGGGACTTCTCGGGTGTCCAGAACTGTCATCTGCCTCGCCTTCCGCTTCGCCGGTTCGCTACTGTGTTCGAACGATAGTCGATCATGCGTTCGATTGATAGAACATGTGATCGAACTGTTGCGAAACGATAGAACAGGGCACCGACAAATTCCGTTGGCGTCTGCCCCGACATCGGCGAATCGCGACACGCCTCGAACACATGTTTGATTATCGAGGCTGCGGCGACTACATTCGGCGGCATGAGCGAGGACCGCACCGGCACTCAGAACAGCGCAGCACTCGAAGGTTTGACCGAACGGCAGCGCACGATCCTGCAGGTCATTCGAGCGTCGGTGACCAGCCGTGGGTATCCCCCGAGCATCAGGGAAATCGGTGACGCGGTCGGCCTGACGTCGACCTCGTCGGTCGCGCATCAGCTGCGGACCCTGGAGCGCAAGGGCTATCTGCGCCGCGATCCGAACCGGCCGAGGGCGGTCGACGTGCGTAGCCCCGACGAGATGGTGACGCCGATCGTGGCCACTGATGTCGCGGGCTCAGACGCACTGCCCGAGCCGACATTCGTGCCAGTGCTCGGCCGCATCGCGGCGGGCGGCCCGATCCTGGCCGAAGAGGCGGTCGAGGATGTCTTCCCGCTACCCCGCGAGCTTGTCGGCGAAGGGTCGCTGTTCCTGCTGAAGGTGGTCGGCGATTCGATGGTGGACGCGGCGATCTGCGACGGCGACTGGGTGGTCATCCGTCAGCAGAATGTCGCCGACAACGGCGATATCGTCGCGGCGATGATCGACGGCGAAGCCACCGTGAAGACGTTCAAGCGCACCCGCGGGCAGGTTTGGCTGATGCCACACAATCCGGCCTTCGACCCCATACCCGGCAATGATGCCGCGGTGCTCGGCAAGGTCGTCACCGTGATCCGGAAGATCTGATCCGCTAGTCCGCCTTGACGAATCCGTTGGCGCGCGCGAATTGCTCGTTGACGAAGTAGACCTCGGCCGGAATATGGTCGTAGAGATCGCTTTCCGGGCCCCAGTAAAGCCCTGATCTGGTGTCCGCCTTGATCGGGTAACCGGTGGGGGCCAGATATGGGTCGTCAAGCGGTAGGTGAATCGCGGTCGGCGCACCCGCCGCATCGGTTGGGCCGGGTTCAGCGGCGGACGGCACCTCGGGCTCGGGTAGATCGGTCTGCGGCTCATCGAACTGAATCGCCGAGTGGCGGCCGGAATCCGGTTCCGATTCGGACGCGATCGGCGTCGGCGCGGTGTCTGACTCGTCGGGTTCGGGTTCGAGTTCGGAGAACTCGTCCCCGTCATCGCCCGTGTCCTCGAACGGATCCCGATCCGACCCGCCCAATCCGTATAGTGCGTAACCCGACTGCCGACCATAACTCTCGGCGAGCTGCACCCTGCCAAGGTCCTGCGATTCGTCCAGCGGCCGCGCATCCGCCTCGGCGGCGCCGTCATGGGCTGCATCGACATCGAACTCGTCGTCAAGCCGATCCACGTCGCCGCCGCCCCGGTTCCGCAGCGTCGCAACCAGAATCAGCCCGATCAGAACCAGCAGCGGGATCCCGGCGAGCAGCCACCACCACGACGGGGTGAACCAGTTGCGCTCCTTTGCGCCCGACGCAGCGGCTTCGGACGCGTCCGGCGGCTCGTAGCCGGGTACCGTCAGGCCCGCCAGACCGGAGGCCAGATTTGCCGGCTCGGTGCTGAACTTGCTGGTCTGCTTGTCCCAGGAGATCTCGCCGCCCGTGAATCGCTGCGAGACGACGTTTCCGTCCTCGGTCTGGTCGGCCACCGGAGGCCCGAGTGGACCGGCGGCGCCGCCGAGTTTGTCCCATGCCGCGTTCATGGCCCCGCGGACGATGAAAGCGCCGTAGTCGGGCGTCCAGAAGATGACCGGCTTGTCCTCTGCGGCGAAGGTGCTGACCCGGCTGCCCGTCTTGAGCCCGCCGTCGGTCTCGTTGCTGGTCGGCAGCCCCAGATCGCTCTGCGCGCCGCCCACGGACTCGTACTTCTTGAGGACCTGCCCGCTGACCACGTTCGCGCCGGTGGCCGGGCTGTAGTAGATCTTGCCGCCGGCGAAGTCCTGGCCGGCGCCATCCTGCCCGATGGCATACTGCGGACCCTGTTTGGCCCCGAGCGGACCCAGCGGCCCACCGGCTGCGCGCCTGGCCGCGTTGATGGCCGATGTGGCGTCTTCGGGGATTGTCAGCCCGGCGAGCTGCCCCGCCAGGTCCGGCGGGACGGTGGTGAATTCCTTCGATGACCTGTTCCAGGTGAGCTCACCGCCGGTGAATTTCTGCGAGACGAGGTCACCCTTGAAGATCTCGTCCTCGGTCGGCACTCCCACCGGCCCCGCCGAGCCGCCGAGCTTGTCCCACGCGGCATTGATCGCACCGCGCACGACGTGGGCCCCGGTGTCTGGGGTCCAGAAGATGACGGGCTTGTCGACCGCGCTGAACGTGGTGTTACGGCTGCCCTCCGCCCGGCCCGGGCCCTCGTCGATCGTGGGAAAGCCGAGGTCACCATCGCCGGGTCCACCGAGTGACTCGTACTTCTGCAGGATCGCGCCCGCCATGATGTGCGCGCCGGTGTCGGGGGTGAAGAAGATCTTGCCGCCTGCGTAGTTCTGGCCGAAACCACCGCCGACCGGATAGAGGCCCCCGTCGCCGGGCCCAAGCGGTCCGGTGGCGCCGCCGCCGCCGTCGTAGGCCTTGTTGATCGCGTCCGCGGCATCCGATTCCGGGGTCGCCACCGCCGAGGGTGCCAGCACGAGGGCCACGGCTGCGGCCAGCACACCCGCGGCCGCGCGGCCGAATACGGAGTTCAGCAGGGCACGCTCCCCACTCATCCATCCTCCCCGTGATACGGCAAAGTCCCCCAAAACTAGCGCGTTCGTCAACCGCGCGTCAGATAGACACGATAAAGGTAGGGATATGCCGGTCCCGGGGAGCGGGATCCTTGCGTGCGATCAAACGCCGAGCGAGCGTCCGATGATCTCCTTCATGATCTCGGTCGTGCCGCCGTAAATGGTCTGCACCCGAGCATCCAGATATGCCCGCGCAACGGGATATTCCCTCATGTACCCGTAGCCGCCGTGCAACTGCAGGCAGCGGTCGACGAGGTGCACCTGCTTCTCGGTGGAGTACCACTTCGCCATCGCGGCCTGCTCCGCTGAGAGCTTCTCGTCGAGGTGTAGCCGGATGAACTCGTCCACCATGATGCGCACCGCCGTTGCCTCCGTGGACAATCCGGCCAACAGGAAACGGCTGTTCTGCTGACTGCCGATCGGCCTGCCAAAGGCCTTGCGCTCCTTGGCGTATTGCAGCGTCTCCGACAGCACGGCTTCCATGGCCGCGGCCGCCATCACCGCGATGTTGAGCCGCTCTTGAGGCAGGTTCTGCATCAGGTAGATGAAGCCCATGCCCTCCTCGCCGAGCAGGTTCTCGGCGGGCACCTTGACGTCGGTGAAGGACAGTTCGGCGGTGTCCTGGGCGTCCAGCCCGATCTTCTCGAGGTGGCGGCCACGCTCGAAACCCTCCATGCCGCGCTCGACGACCAACAGCGAGAAGCCTTGCGCGCCCTTGTCGGGGTCGGTGCACGCGACGACGATCACCAGGTCAGCGTTGATGCCGTTGGTGATGAACGTCTTGGACCCGTTGAGCACGTAGTGGTCACCCTCTTTGACCGCCCTGGTCTTGATGCCCTGCAGGTCGCTGCCCGTTCCGGGCTCGGTCATGGCGATCGCGGTGATGAACTCCCCTGTGCAGAATTTGGGCAGCCAGCGCTGCTTCTGCTCCTCGTCGGCGAGGTTGAGCAGATACGGCGCGATGATGTCGTTGTGCAGGCCGAAGCCAAGGCCGCTGTACCGTCCGGCGGTGGTCTCCTCGGTCAGCACCACGTTGTAGCGGAAGTCGGGGTTACCGCCGCCGCCGTACTCCTCGGGCACCGCCATACCGAGAAAGCCCTGCTTACCGGCTTCCAGCCAGACACCTCGGTCGACGATCTTGTCCTTCTCCCACTGGTCGTGGAACGGCGCGACATGCCGGTCGAGGAACCCGCGGTAGGACTCGCGGAACAGGTCGTGTTCGGGCTCGAAGAGGGTGCGCTCGTACTTGACGACGTTGCCCATGGAGGACCTCCAGAGATCAGCGGGGGTTTGAGCACGACGATATACCACCCAACCGGATGGTTGGTTGTCGGGTGCGGCACCGGCGGACATAGACTTCTCCGGGTGGGCGCACCGGAGTCGTTGCAGGTCGTAGACGGTGGGCGCACGATCGCGTTCACTTTCGACGACATGATGCGCTACCACGGCCCGCACTCTCCCGCCGGCGTGGCGATGGCGTTCAAGGTCATGCAGCGCGCGTTCGGTCATCTCTCCCCCGGCATGCCGCCGCCGCGGAGGTCGGTGGCCGTTCGGACGGCGTTTCGCGGGCCGGGGGCACGCGACGGGTTCGAAGCGGTCACGCGCGGTGTCACCGAAGGCCGGTACACGGTCGACCGGTCACTGCTGCGTGCCGACCGCGGCCGTTTGCTCGAGGACTTCGTCTTCGAGGTCACGGTCGGGAACCGCGCGGCCACATTGGTGCTGCGCGACGGCTTCGTCACCGACGAATTCATCGACATGGCCCGCACCGAAAACCGGACCGCCGAGCAGGAAGCGCGGCTCGACGACTTGAAAGCCGAATTGGCACAACGGGTCATTGCCACGCCCGCCGCGGATCTCTTCGACATCGCCGACGAATAGCACGCCGCAACGGCCATGTGAACTGCACCACCTTGAATTGGTCTTGGGTTTAGCCGCCGTCAGTGCGGGTATTGAAAATGTCACGATTCGATTCGCTAGGAGGATTCTCGCAATGGCTGACAACAACAGCGGTCCCGAAGAAGCCGTCAAGGGCGTCGTCGAGGGCGTGAAGGGCAAGGCCAAGGAAGTCGCAGGCGCCGTCACCGGTCGCGACGACCTGTACCGCGAGGGCAAGGCCCAGCAGGACAAGGCTGACGCCCAGCGCAATGCCGCCGAGAAGGAAGCCGAGGCTGAAGGCGCCCGTGCGGCCGCCAAGGTTGCCGAGGAGCGTCAGAAGGCCGAGCAGCAGGGCTAAGGGCACCGAGGAAAATGGGGCGCCGAGGGGTGCCCCATTTTTCGTGCGACCAGCGACTAGAACGTCGCGAACTCACTCAGGCTGGCCGCCAACGGGATCGGCACGCGTGCCTTGATTCGCGTGCCTTCGGAGTTGTGCTCGGTCGCATCGACCCGGCCGTCGGCGTGTACCCGTGCCACCAGATCTCCGCGGTCATACGGAATCGTCACATCGACCACGGTGTCGGTCGGCGTGACCAGCTGCGCCATCCGCTGCTGAAGCTGGTCCAGGCCGTCGCCTGTGCGCGCGGAGACGAACACCGCACCGGGCAGCGCGCGTCGCAACTTGGCCAGCGTCAGACCGTCGGCCGCGTCAGTCTTGTTGACCACCAACAGTTCTGGGGCGGGATGGCTATCGTGATCGGCAATGACCTCGTTGATCACTTGGCGGACCGCCTCGATCTGCGCCAGCGGGTTGACGTCCGAACCGTCCACCACGTGCACCAGCAGGTCGGCGTCGACGACCTCCTCCAGCGTGGACCGGAAGGCCTCAACCAGTTGGGTGGGCAGATGGCGGACGAAGCCAACGGTGTCGGTCAAGACGAACGGCCTGCCGTCGGTGAATTCGCCTCGGCGGGTAGTCGGTTCGAGCGTTGCGAACAAGGCGTTCTCTACCAGCACACCCGCCCCGGTGAGCGCGTTGAGGAGGCTGGACTTGCCCGCGTTGGTGTAGCCGACGATCGCGATCGACGCCACGTCGCTGGCCAGCCTGCGGCTGCGCTGGGTGTCGCGGATCTTCTTCATGTCCTTGATCTCGCGGCGAAGTTTGGCCATCCGTTCGCGGATTCGGCGGCGGTCTGTCTCGATCTTGGTCTCACCGGGGCCGCGCGTGCCGACACCGCCGCTACTACCGCCTGCGCCGCCGCCCTGCCGCGACATCGACTCACCCCAGCCACGCAACCGCGGCAGCATGTACTCCATCTGGGCGTACGCCACCTGCGCCTTGCCCTCCCGGCTGGTGGCGTGCTGGGCGAAGATGTCGAGGATCAGCGCGGTGCGGTCGACGACCTTGACCTTCACGGCCTTCTCCAGCGCGTTGAGCTGAGCGGGGCTGAGCTCACCGTCGCAGATGACCGTGTCGGCTCCGGTCGCCACGACTACGTCCCGAAGTTCCTGGGCCTTGCCCGAGCCGATATAGGTGGACGGGTCGGGCTTGTCACGTCGCTGGATCATGCCTTCGAGCACCTCGGAGCCGGCCGTCTCGGCGAGCGCGGCCAGCTCGGCGAGGCTGGCATCGGCTTCGGCGGCGCTTCCGTCGGTCCACACACCGACCAACACGACGCGCTCGAGCCGCAGTTGGCGGTATTCGACTTCGGAGACGTCGGTGAGCTCGGTCGACAGACCGGCGACGCGACGCAGCGCTGTGCGGTCTTCGAGGGCGAGCTCACCCAGGCTCGGGGTGTCGCCTTGCGGAAAGTCAGGATATGTCATGTGTAATCAGAGATGGTGCACGCTCGTCAGGCTTCGCGCACCTGAATTAACGCTGCTGTGCATGCCACCACGCCTCGGCGATCTCGCCGTCGGCCACAAGCACCGACGGGCCGCGCAGGTAGCTGCTGGCATCGGTGACGGTGACGTCGACCTCACCGCCGGGGATGCAGACCGTGAGCGTTCCGGTCGTCGCACCCTGGTAGGCGAGCGCGGCGACGGCGGCAGCGACGGTTCCCGTTCCGCACGACCGAGTTTCGCCGACACCCCGCTCGTGTACCCGCATCGACACCGAACCACTCGACGGAGCGGTGAGCACTTCGACGTTGACGCCCTGCGGGAACTGTGTGGTGTCGAACTGCACCGGAGCGGCCACGTCCAGCGCGGCCAGCGCCGCGGTGGACAGATCGGGGTCGACGCACGCGAGATGCGGGTTGCCGACATCGACGGCGAGGCCGGCGAATGTCGCACCCCCGACGATTGCCTGGCCGGTGCCGAGCTGGTTGGTCTTGCCCATCTCGACGGTGACGTCGGCGTTGATGGCGTCCCAGCCGTGCAGAACCACCGGCCGCGGGCCGGCCAACGTGCCGACGACGAACTCGTCGCGACCCTCCAGCCCGGCGGCCCTCAGGTAGTGGGCGAACACCCGAACGCCGTTGCCACACATCTGCGCGATCGAGCCGTCGGCGTTGCGGTAATCCATGTACCAGTCTTGTGCTGCCACACCTTCTGGCAGTCGGTCGAAGACGCCCGCGGCTGCGGCCGCACCCGCGGTGGTCACCCGCAGCACACCGTCTGCACCGATCCCCCGCCTGCGGTCGCACAGCGCGGCCACCGCGGCAGGCTCGAGGGAAAGCCTGCCGTCCAGGTCGGGCAGCAGCACGAAATCGTTCTGCGTGCCGTGGCCCTTTGCGAACATCACCTGTTCAGGATACGTGCCGCCAAACCCGCAGCGTGTCGTCGACGTTGTCGGCGGCTGCGCCGTCCAGCCAGGTGATCCGATGGTCGCGGCGGAACCACGACCGCTGCCGACGCACGTAGCGGCGGGTTCCGATGAATGTCGGTTCGCGGGCCGCCGAACCGTCGCCGCCGGCGTCGAGGTCCTCGATCACCTGGGCGTACCCCAACGCGCGGGACGCAGTTACCCCGTCGCGCAGACCTCTGCCCAGCAGCGAGCGCACCTCGTCGACGAGACCGTCGGCGAACATCTTGTCGGTGCGCCTCTGCAGACGCTCATCGAGAGTGGCTGTCTGCCAATCCAATCCGACGATAGCGGTGTCCCAACGTGGCGCACCGATGGTCGGCGCAGAGGCCGCGAACGGCCGTCCGGTGAGCTCGACCACTTCCAACGCCCGCACGATCCGCCTGCCGTCGGTGGCCAGGATCGACGAGGCCGCCGCCGAGTCGACACGGACAAGTTCCTCGTGCAGCGCGGCGGCGCCGATCTCGGCCAGCCGCTGCTCCCACCTGGCTCGCACCACCGTGTCGGTGGCGGGAAACTCCCATTCGTCGAGCAGCGACTGGATGTACATCATCGAGCCCCCGACGATGATCGGGACCGCCCCTGCCGCCGAGATCTGCTCCACATCTGCGGCGGCTTCGCGCTGGTACCGGGCGACGGTCGCCGTCTCGGCGATGTCGAGCACGTCGAGCTGATGATGCGGAACGCCGCAGCGTTCTGCGACAGGAAGCTTCGCGGTCCCGATGTCCATCCCGCGGTAGAGCTGCATGGCGTCGGCATTAACGATCTCTGCGCCAATCCGTTGCGCCACCGCCATGGCAAGGGCCGACTTTCCGGTCCCGGTGGGGCCGATGATCGCCAGCGGCCTCACGGAAACCAGACGCCCGCGAAATACCCGACGCCGTACGGCGCCCCGCGATAGAGCTCCTTCGCCGACCGGGGCGCCTGCCCCACCAGCCCGGCCAGCACCTGGTAGGCCACCCGCCCGAGCACTGCGCGCGGCAGCCGGACAAGGGCTGCGGTGTCACCGTCTGCCAATGCGTCGTCGAGTGCGGCCTGCACCGGCACGGAGTCGGGGTCATAACCGCCCGGCGCAGGCGGTGTCAGGGTGTGGACGCCGTCGGCGACGATGAGCACGCCGACGGGACCGTCGGCGTCGTCGATCTCGGTGCGCAGCCGCCTGCCCCCGTCGGTCGCCGCATCGGGGTCGTGGTCGGTGGAGTACACCCGCACCTCGGCGCGCGCCTGCGGGTTGACCCGGCCGCGCACCCATCCCGTCACAAGCGCGCAGAGCGGCAGTTCGCCGGGGGCATCCGCCGCACCGGGCGACAGCGCGACGCGCAGGTCGACGCCGTAGCCCGCGAACGTGCCCGACTGCCCCGGGTCGACGACCCTGTCGGCGGGACCGACGCCGACCGCGATCCAGCGCTGCGGCAGTGCCGAGGCGGCCGCGAAGACGGCCTCGCGGAGTTCGGCCAGCTCGGTGGCGGCCGACGCCGCGAGCTCGGGGACCATGACCGGTGCCGACGGGACGATCGCGATGACGCTCAGCACGCAACCAAACTAACGGGCCGCCATCAGGCGGGCTGCGCCGCGGACGCCGTTGCGGCCTCGCCCCGCGCCAGCGCAGCCGTCGCGACCACCATCGCGACCACCGCGACGATGAGGGTGAACCATCCCGCGTCGCCTGGGCGCATCGCCTCGCCGAGCACGACGACGCCGAGCACCGACCCCACGAACGGCTCGGCGACCGTCATCGTCGGCAGGGACGCCGTCAACGAGCCGGCCCGGAAGGACGCCTGCTGGTACGCCGTGCCCGCGATCGCGACCAGCGCCCACACGTAGAGCTCGGGGTTTCGTAGCAACGCCCACAGCCCGTCGTCGAGCCGGTCCACCACGCCCTTGGTCAGCACCGCGAAGACGCCCCACAGCGCGCCGGACACGAACCCCAGAAGGACTGCGCTCGCGGGCCCTTTGACGAAGCCGGCGGCCAGCACGCAGAGCACCAGTACAGGGCCGAGGACGACCACCACCGCCGTCCACGTCTTCCACGAGGCGTGCGAGTGTCCCGCCGTCGGATTGCCGACGGTCACGATCACCACCACCGCAGCGGCAAGCAGCGCCGCCCACAACCATTCCCACTTGGTCACCCGCCGGTGGCCCAGCCGCGCATTGATCGGCAGCGCGAACAGCAGAGACGTCACCAGGATTGCCTGCACCAGCAGCACCGAACCGAGGCCGAGCGCCGCCGCCTGCAGCGCGAACCCAACGGCCGCGACCAGGCTGCCGAGCCACCACCGCCCATCGCGGAGCAGCCTGGTGAACAGCGCGAGATGGCTGACCTTTTCGTCGGTCACCTCGTGGGCTGAGCGCTGATGCATGACGTCGCCGATCGCGATGAAGAAGGCGGCGCCAAGAGCGAGCAGCGCGGCGATATCCGCCTTCGCCATCTCCCGACCTCCCGTCCTCGTCGGTGATGAGCCTAGGCAAATGGCGGCATCGGCGTACGCGCGCCGGTCGACCTGTTTGAATAGCGGGCGAAGTAGTGGCGCCGCGTCGCGCGGCAGGTGCGCGGAGATGTCCGCGCGGAGGGTACGAGGAACCGAAGATGACGACCAGCGAGCCGGGTAGCCCGACCACCCCTAAACCTGCTCCCCGTCCCGGACCGCCGCGCCCAGGCCCCCGGCCCGGCCCTGCGCCGTCCGCAGTCCACCACGTCGCACCCGTTGCGCCGTCGAGCGATCCCCATCGGTATGGCCGCGTCGATCCCGACGGGACGGTGTGGCTGATCAGCAGCGCAGGCGAACGGGTCATCGGATCCTGGCAGGCGGGCGACACCGAGGCCGCCTACGCCCATTTCGGGCGGCGATTCGACGACCTGGACACCGAGGTCACGTTGATGGAGAGCCGGCTGACGTCCGGCACGGGAGATGCCCGCAAGATCAAGGCGGCCGCAGCGGCTCTTGCTGAAGGCCTGCCAACCGCATCGGTGCTCGGCGATGTCGACGCGCTGGCGGCGAGGCTGACGACGATCGTCGAGCATGCCGACAGCGCCGCCGCCGCCGACAAGGCCAAGCGGGAGGAACACCGCGCCGCTCAGACCGCGCGCAAGGAGGCGCTCGCCGCCGAGGCCGAGGAGGTGGCGCTCAACTCCACCCAGTGGAAGTCCGCCGGCGACCGGCTGCGCGAAATCCTCGAGGAGTGGCGCACGATCAGCGGGCTTGACCGCAAAACCGATGATGCGCTCTGGAAGCGGTACTCCGCCGCGCGGGAGGCCTTCAACCGTCGCCGCGGGTCTCATTTCGCCGACCTCGACCGCGAGCGGGCCGGTGCACGCCAGGCGAAGGAATCGCTGTGCGAACGGGCCGAGGAGTTGGCCGACTCGACCGACTGGGGCCCGACCGCCGCCGCGTTCCGCGATCTACTTGCGGAGTGGAAGGCGGCGGGCCGCGCCAGCAAGGAAACCGACGATGCGCTGTGGGCGCGGTTCAAGGCCGCGCAGGACACCTTCTTTTCTGCCCGAAACGCGATTTCGGCCGAACGTGACGCCGAGTTCCGCGCCAACGCGGACGCCAAGGAGGCGCTGCTGGCGGAGGCGGAGAAGCTCGACACCTCAGACCTCGACGCCGCACGCGCCGCCATGCGCACCATCGGCGACAAGTGGGACAAGATCGGCAAGGTACCCCGTGAGCGCAGCGCCGATCTGGAGCGGCGGCTGCGTGCGGTCGAGAAGAAGGTGCGGGACGCGCCTTCACACGCTGTCGATCCCGAGGCTCAGGCACGCGCCGACCAATTCCGCGAGCGCGCAGAACAATTCGAGCGACAAGCGGAGAAGGCAGCGGCGGCGGGCCGGACAAAGGATGCCGCCGAGGCGCGGGCAAGCGCCGAGCAATGGCGGCAGTGGGCCGAGGCGGCGGCCGACGCGCTCGGCAGAAGGGGCTAGGGCTTGGCCTGGCCGTCGCTGTCGGTGTCGTCGTCGAGGCTGTCCAGCAATCCCTTGGTCTGACGCTTGGCGACGGCCCTTCGGCGCTGCTCTTCGGCGGCAAGCTGCAGCGCAGTGCGTGCCCACACCGCCCTTGCCCAGTTGTAGGCGAGCACGACCACGGTGATCCAGGCGAGGATCAGCCCGATGCCGGGTCCCGGATGCGGTGCGGGGGCGGTCTGACGTGACCACACCGCGAGCAGTCCCGAGAATGACGCCACGGTGGATCCGGCCAACGCGATCCACGCCAACGCCCACCGGCGGGTCAGCAGGGCCAGCATCGAGAAGCCGACGCTGAACACCAGGGCCAGCCAGATGAACACCCGCGACGGCAGCGACACCCCCTCGCCGATCGCGGCGTCGTTGCCTGCCAGCACATCCCAGCCTCTGGCGCCGCCGGTGTGCGGAAGGATGAAGGTCACCAGCAGTACAAAGACGGCGATGGCGATGGCCAACGCCCTTGCGCCGGGATCGATTTCCCGCGCGACGCGGCGTTCGGCGGCCTCGATGTCGCCCTTGAAGTCTTCGAAGTCTCCGTCCCGGCCCTTGCCCGCGGTCACCGGGCACATCCGGTCGCGGCCGGCTCGCTGGCCGGGGCGCCGACGCCGGGCATACCCAGGCCGACACTGATGCCCGATGACGCCGGCCGAGGGGCTCCGGCTGGTCGCCGGGAATCCTCATGCACGTCTCCGGCGCGGGTGCGTCGATGCGCCAGCACTGCGCCGTCGGCGATCAGGTGGTGCGGTGCGGCGTCAGTGACGACGGTGGTCACGATGTCGCCCGGCCGAATATCGGCCCCCATCGGCGTGAAGTGCACTAGCCTGCCGTCGCGTGCCCGGCCGGACATCCTGGCGGTGCGGGTGTCCTTGCGGCCTTCACCCAATGCGACAAGTAGCTCAACCGAGCGGCCGATCTGCGCGGCATTCTCTTCCAGCGAGATCCGTTCCTGGAGGTCGATGAGGCGCTGATAGCGTTCCTGCACAACGGCTTTCGGTAGCTGACCATCGAGTTCGGCCGCGGGTGTTCCCGGTCGCTTCGAATACTGGAAGGTGAAGGCCGCACTGAACCGGGCGGCGGCGACGACATCAAGCGTTTCCTGGAAATCCTGCTCGGTCTCCCCTGGGAATCCGACAATCAGGTCGGTGGTGATGGCGGCGTGCGGGATGGCGGTCCGCACCTTGTGCAGAATCGACAGGAAGCGGTCGGAGCGGTACGAGCGGCGCATGGCCCGCAGCACCCGATCCGAACCCGACTGCATCGGCATGTGAAGGGCCGGGCAGACATTCGGCGTCTCTGCCATCGCCTCGATGACGTCGTCGGTGAATTCGGCCGGGTGAGGCGAGGTGAACCGCACCCGCTCCAGCCCGTCGATCCGCCCGCACGCGCGCAGCAGCTGCGCGAACGCCCCACGGTCGCGTGGCTGCGCGGGGTCGGCGAACGAAACACCGTAGGCGTTGACGTTCTGACCGAGAAGCGTCACCTCGAGAACGCCCTGGTCCACGAGTGCCGCGACCTCGGCCAGCACGTCACCGGGCCTGCGGTCGACCTCCTTGCCGCGCAGCGCGGGCACGATGCAGAACGTGCAGGTGTTATTGCAGCCCACTGATATGGAAACCCAACCGGCGTACGCGGATTCCCGCGCGACCGGCAGATTGGACGGGAACTCCTTGAGGGCTTCGACAATTTCGATCTGCGCCGTGTTGTTGTGCCTTGCCCGGTCCAGCAACGCGGGCAGCGATCCAATGTTGTGGGTGCCGAAGACCACGTCCACCCACGGGGCTTGTCGCAGCACCGCGTCGCGGTCCTTCTGGGCCAGGCACCCGCCGACGGCGATCTGCATGTTCGGGTCGGCCTGTTTGCGCGGCACCAGGTGGCTGAGGTTGCCGTAGAGCTTGTTGTCGGCGTTCTCACGCACGGCGCAGGTGTTGAACACCACCACGTCGGCATCGGCGCCCTTGGCCGCGCGCCGGTAGCCCGCCGCCTCCAGCATGCCTGCCAGCCGTTCGGAATCGTGGACGTTCATCTGGCAGCCGTAGGTACGCACCTGATAGGTGCGTACCTCGTCACTTGCCGTCGATGTCACCTGGCCAATGTTACGGGCCGCAATATGGCGTTAATCAGGCGGATTCACGAGTTGAAGACAAGCTGCGTGTTCCCTGGGTAAGGTCAGCACCCATGGGTACGCCGATGGTCTCGATCAAGGGCGTCAACAAACACTTCGGCAGCCTTCACGTGCTGAAAGACATCAACCTCGATGTCGACCGCGGCGAGGTGATCGTCGTGCTGGGGCCGTCCGGTTCGGGCAAATCGACGTTGTGCCGCACCATCAATCGACTCGAGACCATCGAATCGGGCACGATCGCGATAGACGGTGAAGTACTGCCTGACGAGGGCCGCAAGCTGGCACAGCTGCGTTCCGACGTCGGCATGGTTTTCCAGTCCTTCAATCTGTTCGCGCACAAGACAATCTTGGAGAACGTCATGCTGGCGCCCAGGAAGGTCCGCAAAGTATCCAAGGAGGACGCGCGTAAGAGGGCGATGGAGCTGCTGGAGCGGGTCGGCATCGCCAACCAGGCCGACAAATATCCCGCACAGCTATCCGGCGGCCAGCAGCAGCGCGTGGCGATCGCGCGATCACTGGCGATGAGCCCCAAGGTGATGCTGTTCGACGAGCCCACCAGCGCACTCGACCCGGAAATGATCAGCGAGGTGCTCAACGTGATGACCTCGCTGGCCAAGGAGGGGATGACGATGATCGTGGTGACCCATGAGATGGGTTTCGCGCGCGGCGCCGCCAACCGGGTGGTGTTCATGTCCGACGGCGCCGTCGTCGAGGCTGCAGAACCGAAGGAGTTCTTCGAAAACCCCAAGTCCGAGCGCGCCAAAGACTTCCTCGGAAAGATTCTCAAGCACTGAAAGCACCAACGCCCCGGCGAAAGGAATTGAAAATGTCGTCCTTCTCATTGCGCGTAGCGGGTGCGGTCGCGCTGGCGATCGCACTGCCTTTCGCGGTCACTGCATGCGGTGGCGGTGGTGGTGGTGACGAGAACAGCATCGTCATCGGCACCAAGTTCGACCAGCCCGGTCTCGGCCTGAAGAATCCCGACGGCAAGATGAGCGGCTTCGACGTCGACGTGGCGACCTATGTCGCCAAGGAGCTCGGCTACACCCCCGAGCAGATCGAGTGGAAAGAATCGCCTTCGGGTCAGCGGGAAACGCTGATCCAGAACGACCAGGTGAAGTTCATCGCCGCCACGTATTCGATCACCGACGCCCGGAAGGAGAAGGTCAGCTTCGCGGGCCCGTATCTGGTCACCGGGCAGAGCCTGCTGGTGAAGGCGGACAACACGGACATCACCGGCGCGGAGTCCCTGCAGAACAACAAGAAGCTGTGCTCGGTGTCGGGTTCGACGCCTGCCCAGCGCATCAAGGACAAGTACCCCGGTGTTCAGCTGCAGCAGTACGACACCTACTCGGCGTGCGTCGAGGCATTGAAGAACGGCGCCGTCGATGCGGTGACCACCGACGAGGTGATCCTCGCCGGCTACGCCGCGCAGACCCCCGGCGCGTTCAAGATCGTCGGCAAGCCGTTCTCGGAGGAGAACTACGGCATCGGCCTGAAGAAGGACGACACCGAGTTGTGCACCAAAGTCACCGACGCGCTCAAGAAGATGGAGTCCGACGGCGCATGGAAGGCGGCGTGGGACAAGAACCTGGGTCCCGCCGGTATCGCGGCACCCGCGCCACCGACGCCCGCCGCCTGCTGATCGCAGAACAGCTGACAAGCCAAACGTGGAGGTCCTACCCGGATACACCGTCGGCCAGATCCTCGAGGCGTTCTGGACGACGGTCCAGCTGACGATCTTCTCGGCGGTCGGCGCGCTGATCCTCGGTACGGTGCTGGCCGCGATGCGGCTGGCACCGGTGCCGATGCTCAACTGGATCGGCACGACCTACGTCAACGTGGTGCGCAATACCCCGCTGACGCTGATCATCCTCTTCTGCTCGTTTGGCCTGGCGCAGACGCTGGGTATCACGTTCGTCGACTCCAATTCGCCAACGTCCATCGAGGACAGCAACTTTCGGTTGGCGGTACTCGGATTGACGGTCTACACCGCGTCGTTCGTCTGTGAAACGGTGCGATCCGGGGTCAACACCGTTCCGTTGGGGCAGGCCGAGGCCGCCAGGTCGTTGGGGCTGACGTTCAGCCAAAACCTCCGAATAATCCTGCTGCCACAGGCATTCCGCGCGGTCCTCATTCCGCTCGGATCGGTGTTGATCGCGCTGACGAAGAACACCACGATCGCATCGGCGATCGGCGTCGCCGAAGCTGCGCTGCTGATGAAGGAGATGATCGAGAACACCGCCGCCCTGATCACCGTCGGCGCCATCTTCGCACTCGGGTTCGTCGTACTCACCCTGCCGCTCGGCCTTTTCTTCGGTTGGCTCGGTAAGCGATTGGCGGTGGCGCGGTGATGAGCGTTTGCACGAAGAACGGAACATCATGACCGGGTCGTCGGTTCTCTTCGATGCCCCAGGTCCGAGGGCCAGGGTCCGCAACCGGGTGATCTCCGGCATCACCCTGGCGGTCCTGCTGCTGATCGCCTGGGTGGTGTACACGAAGCTGAACTCGAAGGGTCAGCTCACCGCGGCGAAGTGGGAACCGTTCCTGACCGCCAACCTGTGGAAGACCTACATCCTGCCCGGCGTCCAGGGCACCCTCGCGGCGGCCGCGGTGTCGATCGTGCTGGCCCTGCTGCTCGGCTTCGTGTTGGGCATTGGCCGGATGTCCTCGCACGGCCTGATCCGCTGGCCGTGCGCTGTATTCGTCGAGTTCTTCCGCGCCGTACCGGTGCTGGTGATGATGCTGTTCGCGTTCGGCCTTTTCGCGCTCTACGACTTTTTCCCCGGGAAGCAACTCGCGCTCGCAGGCGTGATCGCCGGCCTCACGTTCTACAACGGTGCCGTCATCGCCGAGATCGTGCGGGCAGGTGTCAACGCGCTCCCCCGCGGCCAGTCGGAGGCTTCCTTCGCGCTTGGCCTGACCTGGGGTCAGACCATGCGGACCATTCTGCTGCCGCAGGCCATCACGTCGATGCTGCCGGTGCTCATCTCGCAGATGGTGGTGGTGCTGAAGGACACCGCGATCGGCTACCAGATCACGTTCCTGGAGACGGTCAGGCAGGGCACCAACATCGGTGCTGCGTACAGCAACTACATTCCCGCCCTGATCGTGGTCGCGGCCCTGATGATCGCGGTGAACTTCGCCCTGTCGTGGTTCGCCGTGTGGCTGGAACGGCGAATGAGGCGATCCCGGCGGGCGCCGACACCGTTGGATCCCGAATCGATCGAACAGGAAGGCGCGCCGGGCGCGAAAGTGAAACTCGCCGCGCTGGGCGACCAGTCCCACACCTACTGAATGCTAGCTGCCGACGAGTGCGCGCAGCTTGGCCTCCGACGGAGACCCGGGGTCGGCGCTGTAGAGGATCAGCGACAATCCGGGATCAGCGGGCAGGTGCAAAGTTTCGTAGTTGAGCGTGAAGGTGCCGGTCACCTCGTGGCGAAACCTTTTGGGCCCGTGGGTGTGCTGGAACAGGTCACGGTCTGACCAGAAGCGGGCGAAGTCCGGCGACGCGCTTGACAGTTCGCCGACGAGCTCGGCCAGAGGTCCGTCGGCGGTGTTCTTCCCACCGGCTACCCGCAGAATTGCGACCAATTGCGCGGCGATGTCCGGCCAGTCCGGATAGACCTGCCGCGCCCTCGGGTCGGAGAACATCCACCGCACCATGTTGCGTTCGGGTTCGGGCATCGCGTCGAAGTCGCAGATGAGCAGGGCGGCCGCCCGGTTGATGGCGAGCACCTCCATCCGCGGACCGTGCAGGACTGCCGGAGTCGGATCCAACGCGTCGATGATCGCGCGCAATGCGGGCCGCACCCGGATGGGGCCATCTGCCGTCGCCGTCGTCGCAGGTTTGACCAGGTCCGACAGGTGGCGCCGCTCGAGCTCGTCAAGGCGCAGCGCCCTTGCGACCGCGTCGAGCACCTGTTCGGAGACATTGGTGGCCCGGCCCTGTTCGAGCCGGGCGTAATAGTCGGGGCTGACGCCTGCCAACTGGGCCAGTTCCTCGCGTCGCAGGCCTGCGACGCGACGTCCGTTGCGTGCGACCGCCAAGCCGACGTCGGCGGGCGTCAGCCGCGCCCGTCGCGACTTCAAGAATTCAGACAGCTCGTCCTCGCGGGTCGTCACGCAGGCCATTATCGCCCCCGCATCCCGGCCGAGGGCCCCAACCTGGTTCTCACAGACCTAGGTCCAGCTGGACCGGATTTCTGGAGTCGAAGACCCCACGAACAGCGTTGTGTAAGACATCAGAGCTTCGAAAGGATTCGACATGACAGTGTGGTTCATCACCGGCGCATCCCGCGGCTTCGGACTCGAGATCACCAGGGAGGCGCTTTCGCGCGGTGACAGCGTGGTCGCGACCGCCCGCAGCCCGCAACCCGTACTGGACGCATTCCCCGACGGCGGCGACCGATTGCTCGCCGTCGGACTCGACGTCAGCGTGCCCGCGCAGATCAGTGCCGCCGTGGACGCTGCGATCGAGAGGTTCGGCCGTATCGATGTGTTGGTCAACAACGCGGGCCGCGGCCTGGTTGGCGCGGTCGAGGAGACCTCCGACGCGGAGGCTCGCGCGATCTTCGACGTCAATGTGTTCGGTCTGCTGGCGGTCACCAGAGCGGTCCTGCCGCATATGCGCGCCGCGCGGTCGGGCCTGGTGGTGAACCTCTCCTCGGTGGGCGGGTTCGTCGCATGGCCAGGTTGGGGCGTGTATGCCGCCACCAAGTTCGCGGTGGAGGCGCTATCAGAGGCCATGACCCACGAGTTGGCGCCGCTTGGCATCAAGTCGGTGGCGATCGAGCCGGGACCGTTCCGTACGAATTTCCTTGACGGCAGCAGCCTTTCGGTGGTGCAGACACAGGTCGACGACTACGCGGCCACCGCAGGCGCGGCGCGCAGTTGGGCGACCGACACGAACTATGGCCAGGACGGTGACCCGGTGAAGGCGGCCAAGGTCATCGTCGACCTCGCAGGCTACGACGAGCTTCCCGAGCGAATTCAGCTGGGAGCCAATGCCGTCAGCGATGTGGCCGCCAAACTCGAACGCACAGCCAGCGACCAGGAGCAGTGGCGATCGATCAGCCTGTCGACCGACTACGGCACTGTTACGAAGCCGATCCGATAGATCCAGCCCTGTCCCCCGGGAACCTTGTTGGTGAAGACGTGGCACCATTGGTCGCTGCAGGGTTCGACGAGCTTCACTGGTCCCGGGTCGAGAAACACGTCGATGCCGTCCCCATCCTTATATTCCGTGCCTTCGGCGGCGTCGTAGACCGTGGACTGCTGGGTCACCGTTGCCGTCAGTTCAGCAGGCTTGTTCTCGACCGGCTTCGGATTGTCCACCGGCTTCGGCTGTTCCGCCGGAGGCGGGACGCACTTGAATTTGTCTAGTCCGGTCCACGAGTTGGTTACGCCTTGGTTGTTCGTGATGGTGCCGCGGGCGATGAGGTCATCGTCGATTCTTCCTACGACGTGGCTGCTGAAGCCGTTGGCCCACTGGACGTCGATGGTGATGTCGCGTCCATTACGCACCCCGGTCGAGGTTCCCCTGGTGTCACCGCCCGCGCCATTGGTTTGGATGTAGCTGGCGCCGCTGCCGTCGAACCGATTGCCGTTGTTGTTGAACGCGGTGAGGATGTTGTTGTCCTGCGTGAACTCGAACGCCGAGCTCGGATAGATGTAGTCGCTGCAGTTGAGCGGCGCCAGTGGGAACGGCGGTAGCGCGTTGGCCACCGGTGACGACTGGAGGAGTCCGGCGGCCAGGGCAGCGGCAGCTGTGGCGATCATCGGCAGCCTTCGGTCACGTAGCAGATGCATGGGCTTCCCCTCGTTGCAGTTAAAGAGCTGGGAAGACCGTATCCGGCTGCTGTGCGGAAAAATATCGGGTGTTTCCCTATAGAGCGGGGCTATACGGCCCTGCGCTCCCGCTCGTTGGCGAGTTCCACCGTGACCACATCCAGCGCCATCGACTGGTGGTAGCCGCGGCGGGCCAGCATGCCAACCAGCCTGCGCATCACCTTCTGGTCATCGTCACCGTCGAGCCGTTCACGACGCAGTTTGTCGCGCACCAGTTGCTCGGCGCGTTCGCGCTCTGCGCCTGCGTCGATGTCGGCAAGCGCGGCGGTGATCACCTCGTTGTCGACACCCTTGGTGCGGAGCTCGGCGGCCAAGGCGCGCTTCCCTTTTCCGGCGTTCATCCGACGCGACCGCACCCACTGCTCGGCGAAGTCGGCGTCGTCGATCAGGCCAACATTTGCCAACCGGTCGAGCACGTGGGTGCTGACATCCTCGGGATAGCCGCGCTTGGTGAGCTGGCCGGCCAACTCGGCACGGGTGCGTGCCCTCGCGGTGAGCAGGCGCAGGCAAAGCGCCCGCGCCTGCTCCTCGCGGGAGAGTTCAGCTGACTTAGAAGTCAACGGGGGCTGGCAGGACTTCGTCATCGGTCACCACGGCGCCAATGCCAAGCTTTTCCTTGATCTTCTTTTCGATCTCGTTGGCGATGTCGACGTTCTCGATCAGGAAGGTGCGGGCGTTTTCCTTGCCCTGGCCCAGCTGCTCGCCTTCGTAGGTGAACCAGGAACCGGACTTGCGGATGAAGCCCTGCTCGACACCCATGTCGATGAGCGAACCCTCCTTGCTGATGCCCTTGCCGTAGAGGATGTCGAACTCGGCCTGCTTGAACGGCGGCGACACTTTGTTCTTGACGACCTTGCAGCGGGTGCGGTTGCCGACCGCGTCGGTGCCGTCCTTCAGGGTCTCGATTCGCCTGACATCAAGGCGAACCGACGCGTAGAACTTCAAAGCCTTTCCGCCCGTTGTTGTTTCGGGGCTGTTATGCACCATCACGCCATCGACGAAATAGTTGTGGTTACCCTCGACTTCGATATCGAATCGATTCATCGACCGGGTGTGAGGCTTGACGTGAACGTCGAGCACCCGTGCCGGCACCAAACGCTGGGTGGGCTCAACGAACTGGGGTGTAACCGACCCCTGGCCCCGGAACCGCGGCAGCAGCTTGTAATCCATTGACGGCGCCATGTACTGCGCAACCATCTCCTGGAATTTCGCTGAGGAACTGGTCGAGAACACCAGTACTGATTTTCCAGCCGTACCTGACTGGCGCAACCGCACATCCAGACCCTGGGTGTCGCGCAAGTAGTCGCGCACTCGCTCTCGCGATCCCTCGCTCATGGCCTCCACGCAGATCTCGATGCGTCCACTGCCACCCAAGGTGCGCTGTTGCAGGCCTTTAGATCGGACGCTGAACGATCCATCGTCCATGTACCAGATCGCCAATGCCAGTGGAGTAAGTGCCTTCAAGTACTCATTAGATAGGAACTTCTTGCCGTCACCGAGGTAGACCGCTCGTTGCAACTCGGCTAGTTCCGGCAGCGGGGTGAAGTCGACAAGTTTTGCGCCCTTGGCGTTTTCATACGCGCAATGCTTGATGTTGCTCATCAACGCGGTCTTCCATTCCAGATAGTCGACCTGCTTGGCGCCATGGCCCATCCGGAATCGGACGCCGTTGCGATCCCGCCGGTTGGGCGACAGGTTTCCGTCACCCATCAAGGAACCGAGCACAACCTGGAACTGCTGATCGCTGAGTCGATGCGGTTCGGCGGCCATCACCCGATCGCCAATGATGAGTTCGCCCGCTTCCGTCCAGCCGCCGGGTGTGCGGATGAGGTGATTCGGCGTCGCGGCGAACTGCGACTTGCCGTTGCCACCTGACTTCTCAACTGTGAATTGCAGGAATTGCTCGGCAGGACCGTTGTTGAACCAGTTCACCACCTTACGTGGCACGACACGGTCGGTGTCCGGGTCGTAGGACAGCACTTCGACGTCCATCTTCTGGTTGACGATCTTGCCGATCTTCTCGGTGGTGCCGTCCGCCAGTTGAACCCGGGTGCTGTAGTTGAAACACCCGAACATCACGCCGATCTTCTCCCGAAGCTGGTTGATGAAGATCGCGGTAGTACCCGAATTGCTCAACGCGCCAGTGATCTTGCGTAGTGCCTGGCTCATCAACCGGGCCTGCAGGCCGACGTGGCTGTCGCCCATCTCGCCCTCGATCTCGGCACGCGGCACCAATGCGGCCACCGAGTCGATGACCAGGATGTCCAGCGCGCCGGACCGGATCAGCATGTCGGCGATCTCCAGCGCCTGTTCACCGGTGTCGGGCTGGGAAACGAGCAGCGAGTCGGTGTCGACGCCGAGCTTCTTGGCGTACTCCGGATCCAGCGCGTGCTCGGCGTCGATGAACGCCGCGATGCCGCCGGCCGCCTGGGCATTGGCCACCGCGTGAAGCGCGACGGTGGTCTTACCCGAGGATTCCGGACCGTAGATCTCGACCACCCGGCCCCGTGGCAGACCGCCGATGCCGAGCGCCACGTCCAGCGCGATCGAACCGGTCGGGATGACGGAGATCGGCTGGCGCACCTCGTCACCGAGCCGCATCACCGAGCCTTTACCGTGGTTTTTCTCAATCTGAGCGAGGGCCAGTTCGAGGGCTTTCTCGCGATCAGGGGCCTGCGCCATGGGTGGGTCTCCATCCTCGTGGTGATCGTTTTTCGATCGGGTTGGCCGTGACGTTAGAGGTAGGTACCGACAAGTCGTCGTTTCCGCTGTCGCCCACAGTAGACGAACACCTGTTCGATTCAAGCTGACACGCCGATCACTGACGGGTCGACGGAAAATCGGCCTATCGTGGGGTCACGGGCTCGACAGAGCGGACAGACATGCACGAGATGGCGATCACGCAGAGTGTTGTCGACGCGGTGTGTGAGCATGCCGCGGGGCGACGCGTGCACAGCGTGAAGCTCGAGGTCGGCGAGTTGTGCGCGGTGGTCCCCGATTCCATGCAGTTCTGCTTCGAGCTGGTCACCCAGGGCACGGTGGCCGACGGGGCCCACCTCGATGTCGACATGCAACCGGGTGCGGCACACTGCCGCACCTGCCAGCGACAGTTCGAGTTACACGACCTGATCCTGCTGTGCCCATGCGGGAGTGCCGATGTCGAAGTGCTGGCCGGCCGCGACCTGCGGATCCTCTCGATGGAAGTGAGCTGACCATGTGTGCGACATGCGGCTGTGGCGCCGACGGCGCCGTCATCACCGTTGCAGGCCACCAACACAATCACGATCACGACCACCACGACGGCGGCCACACCCACCCGCACACCAACACCGAGACGATCACGCTCGAGCAGAAGGTCCTCGAGAAGAACGATCTGCTCGCCGAGCAGAACCGGCGCTGGCTCGCCGAGCGCGGCGTCCTCGCGCTCAACGTCACCAGTTCACCGGGCGCGGGCAAGACGACCCTGCTCGAGCGCACCATCCGCGAGTTGGCGGTCGACCGGCCGGTCACGGTCATCGAAGGCGACCAGGAGACATTGCTCGACGCCGAACGAATCCGCGCGGCGGGCGCGCGGGCCGTCCAGGTCAACACCGGCGCAGGCTGCCACCTCGACGCCGACATGGTGCACCGCGCCCTGCACGCGCTCGAACCGGAATCCGGGTCGGTGCTGTTCATCGAGAACGTCGGCAATCTGGTCTGCCCGGCGCTCTTCGATTTGGGCGAGCGCAGCAAAGTGGTGGTCATCTCCGTGACGGAGGGCGCCGACAAGCCGCTCAAGTATCCGCACATGTTCGCCGCGGCCGGGCTCGTCATCATCAACAAGATCGACCTGTTGCCGTACGTCGACTTCGATCTCGAGAAGTGTGCAGGCTACGCCCGGTCGGTTAACCCCGCCGTAAATATCTTGTCGTTGTCCGCGACCACCGGTGAGGGTGTGCAGGCATGGTACGAGTGGATCGGTTCGCAGGGACGCGCAACGGCAAACATATGTATGTCACCAGATTCCGTTGACAAGACAAATCCGCCGGAGTAAACCCAGAACGTAGTGCTCGTAGGCGCGGGCACGACACGTCCGTCGGACGATTTGGGGCCCCCAGCCCGGGTCCCGGAAAGCTGTGACACATGCCAACTGAGGCAGCAGTCAAAGCGGAAGAAGCACTGATTCACGTTCTCTGGATCAATGCGGGCTTGAGTTGTGACGGCGATTCTGTGGCGCTGACTGCCGCCACGCAACCCAGTATCGAGGAGATCGCGCTCGGCGCCCTCCCCGGCCTGCCGAAGATCGCCGTGCACTGGCCCCTTATCGATTTCGAATGCGGACCAAACGGGGGTGCCGACGACTTCCTCGCATGGTTCTTCAAGGCCGAGCGCGGAGAGTTGGATCCGTTCGTTTTGGTGGTCGAGGGGTCCATTCCCAACGAGCAGCTCCACGACGAAGGTTACTGGTGCGGATTCGGCAACGACCCCGCAACCGGGCAGCCGATGACGACGAGCGAATGGCTGGACCGGCTCGCGCCGAAGGCCACCGCGATCGTCGCCGTCGGAACATGCGCAACCTATGGCGGCATACACGCAATGGCAGGCAATCCGACCGGAGCGATGGGGGTTCCCGACTATCTCGGGTGGGACTGGAAGAGCAAGGCCGGCATCCCGATCGTCTGCGTGCCGGGCTGCCCGGCCCATCCCGACAACATGGCCGAGACGCTGACCTATCTGCTCTACATGGCCACCGAGCAGGCGCCGATGATTCCGCTCGACGATGCGCTACGGCCGAAGTGGCTGTTCGGCGCGACCGTGCACGAAGGCTGCGACCGGGCGGGCTACTACGAGCAGGGCGACTTCGCCACCGAGTACGGATCGCCGAAATGCATTGTGAAACTGGGCTGTTGGGGCCCCGTCGTTAAGTGCAACGTGCCCAAGCGGGGATGGATCAACGGCATCGGCGGCTGCCCGAACGTGGGCGGAATCTGCATCGGCTGCACGATGCCCGGTTTCCCGGACAAGTTCATGCCGTTCATGGACGAGCCGCCAGGCGGGACGCTCTCGTCGACCGCGTCGGGACTGTACGGGTCGTTGATCCGTCCGCTGCGTGCGATCACCGGGCGCACTCTCGACAAAGAGCCGAAGTGGCGCCACCCCGGCAAGAAACTCGAAACCGGCGCGACCCGCACCTGGTAGGTGCGGCGCTCCGGCGCGCTCGCGGGCGATGGCCCGGTATGGCGAAAAGCTCTATGACGCAATGGACTGCACTTAAAAAGAGAGAATTTCGATGACAACGATCATTCCCGAGCCTTCCCACGTTAAGCGCGACCCCGGCCAGCTCGTCGAGATGGCGTGGGATCCGATCACGCGAATAGTCGGCAGCCTCGGCATCTACACCAAGATCGACTTCGAGAACAGGGAAGTCGTCGAGTGTCACAGCACGTCGTCGATCTTCCGCGGCTACTCGATATTCATGAAGGGCAAGGATCCGCGCGACGCCCACTTCATCACCAGCCGCATCTGCGGCATCTGCGGCGACAATCACGCCACCTGCTCCTGCTACGCGCAGAACATGGCCTATGGCGTGAAGCCGCCGCACCTCGGTGAGTGGCTGGTCAACCTCGGCGAGGCCGCGGAATACATGTTCGACCACAACATCTTCCAAGAGAACCTGGTCGGCGTGGACTACTGCGAGAAGATGGTGTCCGAAACCAACCCCGGCGTGCTGGCCAAGGCGGAGAACACCCAGTCCCCGAATGCGGACGCGCACGGGTACAGGACGATCGCCGACATCATGCGCGCGCTCAACCCGTTCACGGGCGAGTTCTATCGGGAGGCGCTTGTGGTCAGCCGGTGGACACGAGAGATGTTCTGCCTGATGGAAGGCCGCCACGTCCACCCGTCGACGCTGTACCCGGGCGGCATCGGCACCACCGCCACCATCCAGTTGATGACCGACTACATGTCCCGGCTGATGCGCTACGTGGAGTTCATGAAGAAGGTCGTGCCGATGCACGACGATCTGTTCGACTTCTTCTATGAAGCGCTGCCCGGCTACGACCAGGTGGGGCTGCGTCGCACCCTGCTCGGCTGCTGGGGCTCGTTCCAGGACCCGGAGGTCTGCAACTTCGAATACAAGGACATGGAGGCGTGGGGCAACGCCATGTTCGTCACGCCAGGCGTGGTGGTCGACGGCAAGTTGCACACCCACTCGCTTGTCGATATCAATCTCGGCATCCGAATCCTGTTGGGGCACAGCTATTACGACGACTGGACCGACCAGGAGATGTTCGTCAAGACCGATCCGCTCGGCAACCCGATCGACCGTCGTCATCCGTGGAACCAGCACACCAACCCGCGTCCGCAGAAGCGCGACTTCGATTCGAACTACAGCTGGGTCATGTCGCCCCGCTGGTTCGACGGCACAGACCATCTGGCGCTGGACACCGGCGGCGGTCCGCTGGCGCGGCTGTGGTCCACCGCGCTCGCCGGCCTGGTCGACATCGGTTACGTCAAGGCGACCGGCACCAGCGTGCAGATCAACCTGCCGAAAACCGCTCTCAAAGGCCCGGTTTCGCTCGAGTGGAAGGTGCCGCAGTACGGCAGCAACACGATCGAACGCAATCGCGCCAGGACGTACTTCCAGGCCTATGCCGCCGCATGCGCACTTCATTTCGCCGAGAAGGCGCTCGTGGAGATCCGCGCCGGTCGCACCAAGACCTGGGAGAAGTTCGACGTACCCAAGGACGGTATCGGCTGCGGGTTCACCGAGGCGGTACGCGGGGTGCTCAGCCACCACATGGTCATTCGCGACGGCAAGATCGCGAACTACCATCCGTATCCGCCGACGCCGTGGAATGCGAATCCGCGCGACAGCTACGGCACACCCGGCCCGTACGAGGACGCGGTTCAGGGCCAGCCGATCTTCGAGGAAAACAATCGGGAGAATTTCAAGGGCATCGACATCATGCGAACGGTGCGCAGCTTCGACCCGTGCCTGCCCTGCGGTGTGCACATGTATCTGGGCAAGGGCAAGACGCTGGAGAGGTTGCACTCCCCCACCCAATCCGTCACCGGGGAATGACATATGCCGCATCGCCCGGACAACCTCGAACAAGACGCACATTGGCGCACGGCGGGCGAGCGGATACAGAACCTCCTCGACGCCAGTGCATCAGGTGGCGCCGTCGCGCACGAACGCGCGGAGCAGTTGGTCCGTGAGGTAGCCGACCTCTACGGCGCCGGCCTCGAACGGATGATGGGGATGGCGCTCAAGGGACAGCCCGAACTTGCCGATGCATTCGCCGCCGATGATCTGATCGCCAGCCTGCTGCTGGTGCACGGTTTGCATCCGCACGATGTCGAGCGGCGGGTCGAGGATGCGCTGGACAGTGTGCGGCCCTACCTCGGCTCGCACGGCGGCGACGTTCATCTACTCGAGGTCGAGGGCGAGACTGTCCGGCTGCAGTTCGCGGGCAGCTGCAAGAGCTGTCCGTCCTCGTCGGTCACCCTCGAGCTTGCCGTCGAGGATGCGGTGCGCGCTGCGGCGCCGGAGATTTCGTCGATCGAGGTGGTGGCGGCCGAGGAGGAGGCAAAGCCCGCGATGATTCCGGCCGACAGCCTGCTGAGCCGCGTGCGCGCGCAGCCGCAGGGGCACGGGTGGCATCCGGTGCCCGACGTCGCCGACCTGGCGCCGGGCGAAGTCGGTGGGTTTGCGGTTGCGGGCTCCACCGTCCTCGCGTGTCGGCTCGGTGACCAGCTTTTCGCCTACCGGGACCGGTGCGGCGCGTGCGGTGAGTCGCTGGCCGGCGCGGCGTTGCACCGGCGGCTGGGTTCGGCCGCGAACGACGCCGTGCTGCGGTGTCCGCGCTGCCATGCGCATTTCGACGTCGTGCACGCGGGAGCGTGCGTCGACGGAAACGGAAGCGCAGGAACTCACCTCGAACCGGTACCGCTGCTGGAACGCGACGGAGTCCTTTCGATTGCGGTCGCCGAGGTGGTTGCGTCATGACAAGCGCGTACGACGTTTTGGCCCGCATCCGTGCCGCCAAGACTGCGCCGCAGCCCGCAGGCGAACGCTGCGAAATGTGTTCGGAGGCGATCGCCGACGAGCATCAACACGTGGTGAATGTCGAAGGCAGACAGCTCATGTGCGTCTGCCGGGGGTGCTACCTGCTGTTCACCGACGAACAGGCCAAGTTGCGCTTCCGCGCCGTCCCCGACCGCTATCTCGCATTCCCGGACTTCGCGCTGGACCGCAGGCACTGGGAGACCCTCCAGATACCGGTCGGGTTGGCGTTCTTCTTCAAGAACTCGACGCTCGAGCGGACGGTGGCGTTCTACCCCGGGCCCGCCGGGGCGACAGAATCGGAGCTCGATCTGGCGGCCTGGAACGATATTCGCGAAGCCGACCCGCGCGTCGACCTGCTCTCCGACGACACCGAGGCCGTCCTGGTGCGGGTGCCCCCTGACAGCCCAGACGAAATCGCGACCCCGCAGAGCTACCTGCTGCCCATCGATGCCTGCTACGAGTTCGTCGGCCGGCTGCGGATGCTGTGGCACGGGTTCGACGGCGGACAGCAGGTGCGCGAGTTCATCGACGAGTTCTTCGCGCATCTCGACGATCGAAGCAAGGTCGTCGAGCGATGACAGATGTCACATTCGCCGTCATCGAGGTCGAACCGGAGCCCTATGCGGTCACCCCGATTCTGAACGCGCGACTGGGCATTGCCGCGGTCGGCGACGATCCGATCCACGCGATCGCGTTGCGTTGCCAGGTCCGCATCGAGCCGATGCGGCGCGGCTACTCCGACGACGAAGGCGCGGGTCTCGTCGACTTGTTCGGGCCGCGCGAGCGCTGGGCCACCACGATGCACAACTTCCAGTGGCTGCAGACCAGTGTGATGGTGCAGGGATTCACCGGCGCCACTCAGGTCAACCTGCCTCTGGAGTGCACATACGACTTCGAGGTGGCGGCTTCGAAATATCTGCACGCCCTGCGTGACGGCGCTGTGCCGCTGCAATTCCTCTTCAGCGGAACGGTTTTCTCGAAGGGGTCGCGCGGCTTTGCGGTCCAGCAGGTCCCGTGGGACCGCGAGGACCGCTTCGAGATGCCGGTGTCGGTGTGGCGTGACCTGATGCAGTCGCATTTTCCGAACACGGGATGGCTGCGGCTGAATCAGGACACCGTCGACGCGCTTGTCGCCTACCGTTCGGCACGCGGGCTCCTCTCCCTCGACGACGCGGTCAGCTCGCTGCTGGCGGCCAGTTCGGCCGAGGAGCTCCGATGACCGCCGACTGGGGTCGCGCCCGTGCGATTGCCGACGCGGTGCTCTATGAGGGCTATCTGCTGTATCCGTATCGCGCCAACTCGAGTAAGAACCAGTCGCGCTGGCAGTTCGGGGTGCTCGGGCCCGATGGCGCCGCTGACGCCGGGATCGGCGAAGACCATTCGCTGTCCGCACAGGTCATCGTCGCCCCGCGCGGAAACCCAACGCTGTCTGTCGTGGTGCGCTTCCTGCAGCTGCAGCACCGAGGCGTCGAGAAGGACGCGGGCGGCGGCCGATTCGAACCGGCAGAAGAGCTGACGTCGGGATCGCAATCCTGGGTGCGCTGGGACGAAGCCGTCGAACGCGAGATCTCGTTCGGGCCGATCGACATCGAATCCGACCTGCCGCAGACACTTCCCATCGAGATCGACGCGGGCACCGACATCGAGACGGTCGACGGCGGCAGGCTGGTCCGCACCCGTCGAGCGTTGCACGCGGAGCTGGAGATCACGGCGGATCGCGACGACGGGTACGTGCGCCTGACGACGACAGTACGCAACCGCGCCATGCCTGCCGAGGACAAAGACGAGGCGATTGCCTTGTCGCTCATCGGTACCCACCTCGTCGCCGAGATCGCCGACGGCGACTTCGTATCGCTTCTCGAGCCACCTGCATCGGCCGACAACGCGGTCGCCCGGTGCAGGCACCACCGCTGCTTCCCGGTACTGGCCGGACCGTCGGGCGACCATGCGCTGATGCTGGTGTCGCCGATCATCCTGTACGACCACCCCGAGATAGCCGAGCAGAGCGAGGGTGCGCTGTACGACTCGACGGAGATCGACGAGATCCTGACTCTGCGCATCATGACGATGACCGACGAGGAGAAGGCGGCGGCCAGGGCCACCGATCCGCTCGCCGCGCAGATCATCGACCGTTGCGACTCCATGTCCCCCGAGGCAATGCTCAACCTGCATGGCGTACTGCGTAATCCGCATGCCGTCGACGACACCGCAGGCCTGATCCCGGAGATCCCCGAGGGTGTGGACTGGTGGGACCCGTTGGCCGACACCGCCGTGGCGCCCGATGTCGACGCCGTGCTGGTGAACGGCGTGCGGGTGAGCCGCGGCAGCAGGGTGCGGTTGCACCCGTCGCGCCGGGCCGACGCCCAGGACCTGTTCTTCGCCGACAAGATCGCGCGGGTCACGTCCGTGCACGAAACCGTCGACGGCGACCAACATGTCGGCGTGGTGATCGAGGACGACCCCGCCGCCGACCTGCACGAGTGGTACGGCCGCTACCTGTACTTCGCACCAGATGAGATCGAACCGTTGAGTGAAAGGGATACGACATGCAAGCAGTAGGTGTCACAGCCACCGTGATAGCGGGGGTCGTTGTACTCGGTGCGGTCGTGTTGGGCGTCCGCTCGCTGCCAGACCTGCAGCGGTACCTCAAAATGCGGCGCATGTAGGGAGGTGCGATCACGTCCCAGATTCTGGTAGCCGGAATCGGCAACATCTTCCTCGGCGACGACGGCTTCGGCCCCGAGGTGATGCGGCATGTGCCCGAACACGTCGCAGGCCCGCGGGTGCGGGTGGTGGATTATGGAATCCGCGGTATGCATCTTGCCTACGACCTGCTCGACGGGTGTGACGCTCTGGTGCTCGTGGACGCCCTTCCCGATCGGGGAGCGCCGGGCACCCTGCACGTCTTCGAGGCCGATCATGAAACGCTTTCGGCGGGAATAGGTTTGGATGCCCACGCGATGGATCCCGCCGCGGTGTTCGCCAGCCTCGCCGCCCTGGGTGGAACGGCTCCATACACCGTCGTGATCGGTTGTGAGGTCGACAGCGTCGAGGAGGAAATGGGTCTGTCCGCCGCCGTCGCCGCCGCCGTGCCCGACGCGGTGAAGGCGATCGAAGAGGTTGTCGGCCGCCTCGTCGACAAGGCGAAGGTCGGCTGAACCATGTGCCTCGGAATCCCGGGACGGGTCGTTCGAATGTTGGACGGCTACGGCGACCAACTCGCCCTCGTCGACGTGGCGGGAGAGAACCGCAAGGTTAACATCGGCATGCTGCCGGAGGAGACATTCGCACCGGGCGACTGGGTGATCATCCATATGGGCTTCGTCGTCGAGAAGACCGACGAGGCCGGCGCCGACGCCGCCATGGCCGGACTCAAGATGATGGGCAGCGGCGAGGATTCCGAGGTGTCCCCGTGACCGGGCGCCGCCGGTTGCGTGTCTGCGTGCGCGGCGTCGTGCAGGGCGTCGGCTTCCGGCCGTTCGTCTACACCTGCGCCGCCGCGCACGCACTGAGCGGCTGGGTGCGCAACGACAGCTCCGGCGCGGTCATCGAGGTCGAAGGCGACGCAACGGATCTCGACGACTTCCTGGACGGGCTCACCCATCGGGCCCCGCCGCTCGCGGTGATCGAATCCGTCGAGACACAGGAAATCCCTGTCGCCGGCGGGACCGGCTTCGTGATCGCCGATACGTCGCGGTCCGACGGCGGCCGCACGCTCGCCTCCCCCGACGTCGCGATGTGCGAAGACTGCGCGGCCGAACAGCGCGACCCGGCCAACCGGCGCTACCGGCACGCCTTCGTCAACTGCACCAACTGTGGACCCCGCTTCACCATCATCGCCGCGCTGCCGTACGACCGCGCCACCACCACGATGGCCGGCTTCCCCATGTGCACGGACTGTGCGGGCGAATACCACGATCCCGGCGACCGGCGGTTCCATGCGCAGCCGGTCTGCTGCCCGAACTGCGGACCCACACTGACCTACCGGATCCGCGGCGACGTCTGGAAGCACGGCGAATCGGCGCTGCGAAGCGCCCGACAGCTGCTATGCGACGGCGGCATCCTCGCGGTCAAGGGTATCGGCGGCTACCACCTTGCCTGCAACGCGGGCGATGAGGGCGCGGTCGCCGAGCTGCGTTCCCGAAAGCGCCGCGGCGACAAGCCGTTCGCGGTCATGGTGCCCGACCTGACCACCGCGAACCGCATCGCGACCGTCGACCCGACGTCGAAGCGGCTGCTTGCAGGCGCACAGCGCCCCATCGTGCTGATGCCGCGGCTGGCCGACGCGCCCGTCGCCGCCTCCGTAGCACCGCACAATCCGGATCTGGGCGTGATGCTGGCCTACACACCGCTGCACGCACTGCTGTTCGGCCTTTCAGCCGACGAACCGGGCCCGCCCGTCCTGGTGATGACGTCGGGCAATCTCGGCGGGGAACCGATCTGCTTCACCGACGACGATGCGCTCCAACGGCTTTCACACCTTGCAGACGGCTGGCTGATGCACGACCGCGGCATCCTGGTGCCGTGCGACGACTCGGTCGTACGGGTCGTTGACGGCATGCAGCTGCCCATCCGACGCTCCCGCGGCTATGCCCCGCTGCCGGTGGCGCTTCCGGTGCCGGTGCCACCGACGCTGGCCGTCGGCGGTGACCTGAAGAACACCCTTGCGGTCGCCGACCAGAAATATGCCTGGCTCAGCCAGCACATCGGCGATATGGACGACCTTGCCACGTTGTCGGCGTTCGACTTCGCCGAACGGCAGCTCGAGTCGCTGACCGGAGTCGTCCCCGAAATCGTTGTCGCGGACGCCCATCCGGGCTACCGCTCCACCGCATGGGCGCACCGCAACGCCTGCGGCCGTCCGGTCCGGCCGGTCCAGCATCATCACGCGCACATTGCCGCCGTGATGGCCGAACACGGGCTGGACGGGTCACAGCGAGTGCTCGGCTTCGCCTTCGACGGAACCGGCTACGGTCCCGACGGAGCCATCTGGGGTGGCGAGGTTCTGCTCGCCGATTACAAGGGCTTTCAGCGCCTTGCCCAGCTGAAATATGTTCCACTTGCCGGCGGCGACATCAGCGTGCTTCGGCCGTACCGGATGGCGCTGTCGCATCTGTGGGCTGCAGGCCTTGGCTGGGACGACGATCTGGCACCCGTGCGCGCGTGCCCCGACGACGAGCGCCGAATACTGCTGCACCAACTCGAAACCGGGCTCGGCTGCGCGTCGACATCAAGCATGGGCCGGTTGTTCGACGCGGTGTCGGCACTGGCGGGCGTCCGGCAGGTGGTCGCATACGAGGCCCAGGCCGCCATCGAACTGGAAGGGATGTCCCGTGATCGTGACCGCGGGACAGACACCTACGCCTTCGCCGTCGACCGCGGTCAGACCCCGGCGGTCATCGACCCGGCACCGGTCCTCGCAGCGGTAGTGGACGACGTCCGCTCCGGCGTACCGCGGGGCGTGATCGGCGCGCGGTTCCACCACGCGGTCGCGGCGTTGGTGGTAGAGCTTGCGGTGGCCGCCACGCCGGGACGGCCCACCGTCGCGCTGTCCGGCGGGGTGTTCCAAAACGTGCTGCTGCTGCGGCTGGTCTTGCAGGCCCTGCGCGAGAAGGACCTCGAGGTGATCACGCATCGGTTGGTACCACCCAACGACGGCGGCATCGCGTTGGGTCAACTGTTAGTCGGGAATTCCGTCTAGGAAGGGAGGCGCCATGTGCCTGGCGGTACCGGGGAGAATCATCAGCATCGAGGACCGCGACGGGGCGCTGATGTCCACCGTCGACTTCGGTGGCATCAAAAAGGACGTCTGTCTGCAGTACATACCCGACGCCGAGGTCGGCCAGTACGTGGTCGTCCATGTGGGCTTCGCGATCCAGCGGCTTGACGAAGAGTCGGCAATGCGGACGCTGGCCGAGTTCGAGCACCTCGGCGTGCTCGAAGAGGAATTCGGCGACGGGTTCGAGCTGGCCGCCAGACAGGCAGGCAAGGCGAACCCCAACGCGGCCAAAAAGACCAACGGAAGTTCCGAGGAGTTGTCATGAAGTATCTGGACGAATTCAGCGATCCCGCGCTTGCCCACAAGCTCGTCGACCAGATCAGGAGCGCGACCAGCCAGCGCTGGTCGATCATGGAAGTGTGCGGTGGCCAAACCCATTCGATCATCCGGCACGGCATCGACCAACTGCTTCCCGACACGATCGAGATGATCCACGGACCCGGGTGCCCGGTATGCGTCACGCCGCTGGAGATCATCGACAAGGCGTTGGAGATCGCGGGGCGGCCCGACGTGATCTTCTGTTCGTTCGGCGACATGCTGCGCGTGCCGGGGAGCGAGAAGGACCTCTTCCACGTCAAGAGCCAGGGCGGCGACGTGCGGGTGGTGTATTCACCGCTTGACGCGCTGACCATCGCGAAGGAGAACCCCGACAAACAGGTGGTGTTCTTCGGCATCGGTTTCGAGACCACCGCGCCGGCCAACGCGATGACCGTGTACCAGGCCAAACGGCTGGGCATCGAGAACTTTTCGCTGCTGGTTTCGCATGTGCTTGTGCCACCGGCCATCTCGGCGATCATGGAGTCGCCGACCTGTCGCGTTCAGGCGTTCCTGGCCGCGGGGCACGTGTGCTCGGTAATGGGCACCGAGGAGTATCCACCGCTCTGCGACAAGTACAACATCCCGATCGTGGTGACCGGATTCGAGCCGCTCGACATCCTCGAGGGCATTCGCCGCACCGTGTTGCAGCTGGAGTCCGGTCGACACGAGCTGGAGAACGCGTACCCGCGGGCCGTGCAGCCCGAGGGCAATCCGGCGGCGAAAGCGATGCTGCTGGACGTTTTCGAGGTGACGGACCGGGCGTGGCGCGGCATCGGCATGATCCCCAGCAGCGGCTGGCGGCTCTCGCACGCATACCGCGACTTCGACGCCGAGCACCGGTTCTCGGTCACCGATATCCACACAGCGGAATCAGCGGTGTGCCGGTCCGGCGAGGTACTGCAGGGTCTGATCAAGCCGCATGAGTGCGAGGCGTTCGGGACACTGTGCACGCCGCGTAATCCCCTTGGCGCGACGATGGTTTCGTCAGAGGGCGCATGCGCCGCGTACTACCTCTACCGCAGGCTCGAGGTGACGAATGCCTGAGGAGCCCGCAACCATCGACATGGAGGCGTGGGTGTGTCCGGCCCCGCTGCGGGATTCCCCCAACATCGTGATGGGGCACGGCGGTGGCGGGGCGATGTCGGGCGAGCTCATCGAGCATCTATTCCTGCCTGCCTTCGGACCCGCGGCCGACGCGGGCATGGGCGATTCGGCGGTGGTGGACATCGGCGGTGCGCGGCTGGCGTTCTCCACCGACTCGTTCGTCGTCAAGCCGATGGTGTTTCCCGGCGGCACGATCGGCGACCTGGCAGTCAACGGCACCGTCAACGACCTGGCGATGGCGGGGGCGCGGCCGATGGTGATGTCTACTGCGTTCATCCTCGAGGAGGGCACCCCCCTCGACGAGATCGCCAGGGTCGCACAGGCAGTCGGCACAGCGGCGATGGCCGCCGGTGTCAAGCTGGTCACCGGCGACACCAAGGTGGTCGACTCCGGCCACGGTGACGGTGTGTACATCAACACGGCGGGCATAGGGCTGGTCGACGAGCGCGCCGACATCCGTCCGCAGCGGGCCGCCCCCGGTGACGTGGTCATCATCAGCGGAGACATCGGTGTGCACGGAGTGGCCGTGATGAGCTGCCGGGAAGGGCTGGAGTTCGCGACCAGTATCGCCAGCGACACGGCGCCGCTGCACGGGTTGGTTGCGGCGATGCTCGATACCGGCGCCGACATTCACGTGCTTCGCGACCCGACCCGCGGCGGGGTGGCAGCGACGCTGAACGAGATCGCCAGAATCGCGAAGGTCGGCGTATCGCTCGATGAACGGGCATTCCCGATCCCCGCGGAGGTGCGCGACGCGTGCGGCCTGCTGGGTCTCGACCCGCTCTACGTGGCCAACGAGGGCAAGCTGCTCGCGTTCGTTCCCGCGCACGACTGCGACCGGGTGCTGGCCGCGATGCGCGAACATCCGCAGGGCGCCCGCGCGACGGTCATCGGCGAATGCGTCACCGATCACCCTGGCATGGTGTCAGCGAAGACCGCGCTCGGCGGCACCCGTGTCGTCGACCTACCGATCGGCGAACAACTGCCACGGATCTGCTGAATGACCGGTCGCGAGCTGTTCGCCTGTTACGCGTTCCCGCCCAACGAACTCGGGTATTGCGGTCCCACGGACACCGGGGGTGACCAACTCGCTACACACGCAGAGGAATTCGACGGCGCGTGGCCGTATCTGCAGGCCATCGCCGACGCGACCGGCATCGCCGACCCCCTCGACACCGATGTCGTGCGCAACTACTGGCTCGGCGGCGAGCTACTCGACAAGGTCGACCCCGACGAGCTGGTGACCCGCCTGCGGAGCGCATTCACCGGCCAGGTCACCGGCGTGCTCGATGACATCTCGGCCGGGAATGCACTGGCCAATCACAGCTTTCACGTCTTCGCCGTCTACCCGTGGGTGCGCTTCCTCGGCCGCGATCCGACGACTCCGCTACGGGTGCTGCAGGACTGCAGGATCCGATGGGGCGTCGTCGAGTCCGTCGACGACGATCATGTCGTGGTCACGTCGTCGCCACTGACATACGACGGGGGAACCCTTCGGCTCGGATCTGCCGCGACGGAGCGGATTCGGTGGCGCAAGGACGGCACGTCGCTGGCGCCCGCACCGGTGCCGGGCACCATCGTCTCAGCGCATTGGGACTGGGTGTGCGGGTCCATCACGGACGCCGAGCGCGACGCGCTTGCCGATGCCACGAAACGGACCCTTGACCTGGTCAACGACGCGGCCCGTTTTGCATAGTGGATCCGGGGTAGTCCATGACGGAGTCGTCGCCCAACGGACTGTGCGGCGGTGGTGAGGAGTAGTCATGAGCAGCCCCCAAGACCGTTTCGCAGGAGAACCGGCCCCCGGAACGCGGGATACCGGATTCGATGAGCCCTCAGGCGGCGAAGATCGTCCATCGGGCCAGTACAAGGGCGATGAATCGGTGCCCGCGCTCAGCGACCCGGAGAATCCAGAAGTCGACACCCGGTTCACCACCGAGCCGCCGCGTGACGTGAAGCCCGCCGTACCGCCCTACGAGGGCCGCACAAAAGGAGCGGCCGACGGCGGTAAGCACCGGGCCGGGGACTAGCAGCCGGCCGGTCACCACTGTTCCCGAGGGACGTCGAAGTCGGCGCAGAGCGCCCGCCAGACCTCCCGCGGGTCAACGCCGTCCTCGATGGCCTGCGCGGCCGTGCGGCCGCCGAACACGGTCAGCACATGGTCGATGAGCAGTGACTGGCCGCGCACGGGGCCGAATTGGCCATCGACGAGTTCGTTGAATTCGGTCAACCGCACCGAACCAACTTACGCCGACGGCGTCAGCGCCTCGTGGCACACCCGTACCGGATCCACCACGTCTGCGGCGGTGGCACCGGCCCTCCTGGCGGCCTCTGCGTATCTCGGCGAGGCCAGCACCTCGGTGGCCGCCGCCGCCAACCCCTTTGCCTCCAGCGGCCTGATCAGTAGCGCACTGCCCTGCCGCACAAGGCGATTCGCGATCTCCCACTGGTCACCGCCGCCGGGCACCACGACCATCGGCACCCCGGCCATCAGTGTCTTGGACACCATGCCGTGGCCGCCGCCGCAGATCACCAGGTCGGCGCGCGACAGCAGTTCGTCCTGGCGTCCCAGCCCCACCACGGCCCACGGCGGCACGTCGACATCGTCGCCCCCCAGCCTCGACACGACCACCCGCGATCCCTTCGGAAGCGCCTCCCCAGGCCGCAGCGCCTGCAGCGCCACGTCGGTCAGGCCGCGCGCGCCGGTGGTCGCCGTCGACGGTGCCACGACGACGACCGGGCCGTCGCCCGGCGGAATGTCCAGTACGGTGTCTGTCGGTTCGAAATGCAGTGGACCCACCACCACCGCCTCGGCCGGCCAGTCCGGACGCGGCACCTCGAGCGCGGGCAGCGTGGCGACGAGCCTGCGCAGCGGACCTGGATCGGTTGCGGGTAAACCTATTTCGACTCTCACCGCCGAGCGCTGTCGGATTCCCGCCCGCCAGGCCCGTGCGGTCAGCGCCCGCAACAGCTCGTCGCGCAGTCGGCCGCGGATCCCGACGCCGGGAGCCAGCCCGCTGCCGATCGGCGGCAGCCCCTTCGACGGCCGGTACAACGGCGCGGGATTGAGTTCGATCCACGGGATTCCCATCAGCTCCGCCGCCAGGCCGCCGCAGGCGGTGATCACGTCGGAGACCACCACGTCGGGCGCGAGATCACGCAGCACCGGCACGTTGCGCACCGCCATGCGCGCGGCGCGCTGATGGATCTTCGCCCCGGCGTCGGTGTCGTCGTCGAGATCAGTGGGATCAAGCCCGACGAGTTCGACGGCATCCACCCCGACCGACCTGGCGGTGTCCAGCCACTGTGTGCCGGTCAGCAGCGTCGGAGTGTCGCCCGCGGCGAGGAACCGCAGGCACAGCGCCAGCGCGGGAAAGGCGTGTCCGGGATCAGGACCTGCGACGACGGAGACACGCATGCGGTTACCCTGCCACAGGCCCGTCGCTAGGCTGACACCATGACGGCATCATCAGCAGTGGACACCACGGCCAACGCACGCACTGTGGAAACGTTCCTTTACGCGCTTCAGGACGAGGACTTCGACGCGGCCGACTCACTCATGGCCGACAACATCGAGTGGCAGAACGTCGGGTACCCCAGCGTTCGCGGCCGCAAGCGCATCAGCGGCTTGTTCCGCCGCGGCAAGGGTCGGGTCGGCTTCGAGGTCAAGTTCCATCGGGTCGCCGCAGAGGGCAACGCCGTCCTCACCGAGCGCACCGACGCGCTGATCATCGGCCCGCTGCGGATGCAGTTCTGGGTGTGCGGGGTATTCGAGGTGCATGCCGGCCGAATCACGTTGTGGCGGGATTACTTCGACACGCTCGACGTCGTGAAGGGGACGGTGCGCGGACTCATCGGGATGGTCGTCCCGGCGCTGCGCCCGACGATGTAGCTAGGCGCGCTTGAGCTGGCCGAGTTCGTCGAAGGCCTGTGCCCAGCCGGTCAGCCGGTCGGTGGCGTTGACCAACTCGTCGCGGTAGCGCTGCTGCGACATCGGCGAGCCCGACATCGGCACCGCCCCATGGCTGGCGGCCGACACCAATTGCGCTGCCGCGGTGACCATGTCGTTGTACTGGCGGGCGCCGTTGTCGAGCTGCGCGGTGAACGCGGCGATGGTCGGTGAAAGGTGAGCGCGCGAGCCAGGGGCGTTGGCGATCGCCCGCTCCATCGACACCACTTCGCCCGCGGTCGCCGCCATCGTCGCGGCTGACTGATTCGCGACGGCGACCAACTCACGCAGCTCACCTGCGGGCAGCATCTTGCCCCGCTCCAGCACGCTGATCAGCGAGAACAGTCCGCGCTCGGAGGCTGCCAGCGCGGCCATCGGCTGCCGGGCCGCCGAACCCCACGGTGGCAGACGACGGGTCGCACGCGACCGTTGCGGGGGCAGCGGCTCGCCGCGAAGCCAGCGATAGCGCAGGAACGACAGCGTTGCGAGAAACGCCGCACCGACCGCAATCGGCGCAGGGATGAACAACGCCCACGCCGGTGTGCTCCATGACGCGAGCAGAACCGTCACTCCGACCCAGATCAGGCTCGATACCGCGAAGAACAACCCGAGCCGCAGCGCCCACTTGCGCTTGCGCAGTTGCTTGGCCCGCGGATCAGCCGCCGAGCTGAGTTTCTGCGCCAGCACGTCGGACAGCTCGGCGGCGGTGTCGATTCCCCGCTGCGCCATCGATCGCCACGCCTCCGGCCGGCTGGATGTTGAGCGCTGTTTCACTGCCACCCCAGGATCCGACTACTGGCCGATCGGCTTTTCGGGGGTTGCCTCTGGCGTCGACGCCGGGGTGGCCGGCGTCGCCGTGGCACCGCCGCCCGACGGTAGGGCATCGCCGCGCATCGAGGCGCGAATCTGCTCCAGCCGCGAGTGCCCGGCCATCTGAACAGTGGCCTGCTGGACCTCCATCATGCGGCCCTGAACCGAGTTCTGCGCAAGCTCCGCGGCCCCCATGGCGTTGGCGTAGCGGCGTTCGATCTTCTGACGGACTTCGTCGAGGCTTGGGGTGTTGCCGGGCGCGGCCATCTCACTCATCGACTGCAACGACGCGCTCACCTGTTCCTGCATCTTGGCCTGCTCGAGCTGGCTCAGCAGCTTGGTGCGCTCGGCGATCTTCTGTTGCAGCATCATCGCGTTCTGCTCGACGGCCTTCTTGGCCTGGCCGGCGGCCTGCAACGCCTGATCGTGCAGAGCCTTGAGGTCCTCGACGCTCTGCTCGGAGGTCACCAGCTGCGCGGCGAACGCCTCGGCGGCGTTGTTGTATTCGGTGGCCTTCGCGGCGTCCCCCGCGGAGGTGGCCTGGTCGGCCAGCGTCAACGCCTGGCGGACATTGACCTGCAGCTTCTCGATGTCGGCCAGCTGGCGGTTGAGCCGCATTTCCAGCTGGCGCTGGTTGCCGATGACCTGGGCCGCCTGCTGCGTCAGCGCCTGGTGCTGCCGCTGGGCCTCCTCGATGGCCTGCTGGATCTGCACCTTCGGATCGGCGTATTCGTCGACCTTCGAGCTGAACAGCGCCATCAGGTAGCGCCACGCCTTGGAGAACGGATTGGCCATGGGTTCATTCCGCCTTCGTGTCAGAAACTGCTTCCGAGTGCTAGTGCCAACTTATCGGTTTCGCGCAGATCAGAACAGTTAGGCGACCGCCATGGACACGGCGTGGGGGATGACGACTTTGGTGGTGGCGTCGATGTTGGTCGCGATCGCCGACTCCCGGGCGAACGCCTTGATCTCCTCTTGCGCCATCTCGTCGCCCGCGTCGGACAGCACCCGCGACAGCGGGACCTCCAGGGCGCCGCAGATCGCGCTGAGCAGTTCGCTCGACGCCTCTTTGCGGCCACGTTCGACCTCGGACAGGTAGCCCAGGCTCACCCGCGCGGCGTCGGATACCTCCCGCAGAGTGCGGCCCTGGTCAATGCGGGCACGACGCAGCACGTCGCCGATGACCTCGCGCAGCAATGTCCCCATCGTGCTCTCCTTCACTTGGGCAGTACTAGAGCAACGCCAGGTACCGCCAGGATGGTTCCCGGTTGGCCGACTCTGGCGCGAATTCGTCGCCAGGAGTGTCACTGACCTGCGACTCGTCCCCGAGAGTCGCGGATCGCCGACACCACGTAATCGACACCGGTGAGCACGGTCAGCGCGATGGCTGCCGCCATCACCACCCAGGCGCCGGTCAGCCACGGGCCCGAGAGTGGCAGTACGAACAGCCCGATGGCCACGGCTTGGACGAGCGTCTTCAGCTTGCCCCCGCGGCTGGCGGGGATGACCCCGTGCCGCAAGACCGCGAACCGCAGCGCCGTGACGCCGATTTCGCGGACCAGGATCACCACCGTCACCCACCACGGCAGCTCGCCGAGCATGGAAAGGCCGATCAAGGCGGCGCCGATCAGGGTCTTGTCGGCGATCGGATCGGCCAACCTGCCGAAGTCGGTCTCGATTCCGTAGCTTCTTGCCAGCGCCCCGTCGAACCGGTCTGTAATCACGGCGACGGCGAAGATTACGAAAGCGGTTATGCGCCAGTGTGTTTCGTGACCATCACCGGCGAACAGCGCGATAAGGAACACCGGGACCAAGACCAACCGCAGCCCGGTGAGCACATTGGCGACGTTTGCGACCTTCGCCTGAGGTATCACCGGATCGGTGTGAGGTTGGCCCGACACCGCTAAAGAATATCCGTTGCTCGAGCCGATACCCTCGCACCTGTGGGCGATGGGCATGGTTCGCGGGCAGACGGGCTTGTGGTCCGTCGCGCCAACACGTCGGATGTGCCGGCGATCAAGGCCCTCATCGACATCTACTCGGGCCGGATCCTGCTGGAGAAGAACCTGGTCACCCTGTACGAAGGGGTCCAGGAGTTCTGGGTCGCCGAGCACGAAGGCGAGCTCATTGGGTGCGGAGCCCTGCACGTGCTGTGGGCGGACCTCGGCGAGGTGCGCACCGTGGCCGTGCATCCACGGGTCAAGGGCCAGGGGGTGGGGCACCTCATCGTCGACCGACTGCTCGAAGTGGCCCGCGAATTACATCTCGGCCGGATCTTCGTGCTCACCTTCGAGACCGAGTTCTTCAGCAGGCACGGGTTCGCCGAGATTGAGGGCACACCCGTCACCGCGGAGGTCTATGAGGAGATGTGCCGCTCGTACGACACCGGTGTCGCCGAGTTCCTCGACCTGTCCTACGTCAAACCGAACATCCTCGGCAATTCACGAATGCTGTTGATGCTCTGACGCCCAAATCGACATTTGGGCGCAAAAGTGCGAGTGCAGCGCGCCAATACGTCGACCTCGGCGCTAGCTAGCCATCCTCGTCGACGGAGCCGGTGCCGCGAATGGAGGCGATCGTCGCCGCCAGCTCGTCGGGCTTGACCATCACCTCGCGCGCCTTGGAACCCTCGCTGGGGCCGACGATTCCGCGGGTCTCCATCAGGTCCATCAGCCGGCCTGCCTTGGCGAAGCCCACCCGCAGCTTGCGTTGCAGCATCGACGTGGAGCCGAACTGGCTCGACACCACCAGCTCAACGGCCTGCAGGAAGACGTCCATGTCGTCGCCGATGTCGGGATCGACGTCGGTGCGATCGCTGCTCGTCTTGGCCGCGGTGACGCCCTCGGTGTACTCGGGCTCCGCCTGGTCCTTGCAGGCGCTGACGACCGCACTGATTTCGTCGTCGGTGATGTAGGCGCCCTGCAGCCTGATCGGCTTGTTGGCCCCCTGCGGAATGAACAGCCCGTCGCCCATGCCGATCAGCTTCTCGGCGCCCTGCTGGTCGAGGATCACCCTGCTGTCGGTCAGAGACGACGTCGCGAACGCAAGCCGGGACGGCACGTTGGTCTTGATAAGGCCGGTGACCACGTCGACCGACGGCCGCTGGGTCGCCAGCACCAGGTGGATGCCCGCGGCGCGCGCCTTCTGGGTGATCCGCACCACCGCGTCCTCGACGTCGCGCGGCGCCGTCATCATCAGGTCGGCCAGCTCGTCGACGATCGCGACCACATACGGATACGGGCGGTACACGCGTTCGCTGCCCAGCGGTGTGGTGATCTCCCCCGACCGCACCTTCGCGTTGAAGTCGTCGATATGGCGCACCCGCGATGCCTGCATGTCCTGGTAACGCTGCTCCATCTCCTCGACCAACCACGCCAGCGCCGCGGCGGCTTTCTTCGGCTGCGTAACGATCGGCGTGATCAGATGCGGAATGCCTTCATAGGGCGTCAGTTCCACCATCTTCGGGTCGATCAGGATCATCCTGACCTCCTCCGGCGTGGCGCGCGCCAGCAGCGAAACCAGCATCGAGTTGACGAAGCTCGACTTACCCGAGCCTGTCGAACCCGCAACCAACAGATGCGGCATCTTCGCCAGGTTCCACGAGATGTACTCGCCCTCAATGTCTTTGCCCAGTGCGATCACCAGTGGGTGGTGGTCGCTTCGGGTCGACGGATCGGTCAGCACGTCGGCGAGGCGCACCATCTCGCGGTCGGTGTTCGGCACCTCGATGCCGACGGCGGACTTGCCGGGAATCGGTGCCAGCATGCGCACGCTTTCGGTGGCGACCGCGTACGCGATGTTCTTCTGCAGCTGGGTGATCTTCTCGACCTTGACGCCAGGTCCCAGCTCGACCTCGTATCGCGTGACGGTCGGCCCACGTGTGCAGCCGGTGACAGCGGCATTGACCTTGAACTGCTGCAGCACTTCGGAGATCGCCTCTGCCATGCGGTCATTGGAAGCGCTGCGCCTCTTCGGCGGATCACCCTTCTTGAGCAGATCCAGCGAAGGCAGCGTGTACGGACCGTCCACGACTCGGTCGGCGACGAGCTTTTCCGGCTTGGCCGCCTTCTTGCGCTTCGCCGCAGGGGTGGGCTCGGGAACTGTCGGCGCATCGTCGAGCGGGTAGTTCTCCATCGGCGTACCGGTGGGCCACGCTTTGGCCTCTTCGTCGCTGTAGGCCGCCGGATCGTCGTAGTAGCCGTCGGAGAAGTCCTCGGGCTGCGCGTCGCCGTAGTCCGGCAGCTCATCGTCGTCGTAGAACTCTTCGTCGTCGCGCTGCCACCGGGTGCCGAACATCGCCCGCACAGTGTCGGGCACCTCACGGATCGTCGTGCCGGTGATCAGCAGCAGCCCGAACAGCGCACCGATGAACAGCAGCGGCGCCGCGATCCACTGGGTCAACCCCTCCGACAACGGACCGCCGATGGCGAAGCCGATGAATCCCGCGGCGGTCCGACGCCCCGCCGGATCGTCCGGCGAGCCGGCCCACAGGTGCCACAGGCCAAGAAACGGCAGGGTGATCATCGACGCGCCCAGGATCAGCCGCGGCCGGGCGTCGGGATCTGGCTCGGTGCGCATCAGCACGACCGCGATCGCGATGAGCGCCACAGGCAACAGCAAAACGGCCGAGCCGATCAGCACCCGCAGGACGTTGTCGATCCATCCGCCGACCGGGCGGGCGGCGTCGAACCACGAACTCGCGATGACGATGACCGCGGCGCCAAGCAGCGTCAGCGCGATTCCGTCACGGGCATGGCCGGGATCGATGTCGCGGGCGCGGCCCACCGATCGGGCGGTCGAGCCGGCCCCCCGTGCCAGCATGAACCAGCCGGCGCGGGCGCCCCGCCCGATGGCCAGCCCGGCCGCGGGGATGGGCGAAGGCGCGCGTTTCTTGGCCGGCTTGCGGCGCGGCGCGGGTCGAGCCGCGCGGGACCCCGACCGTGAGCCGGCTTTTGACCTGCTCGAACGGGCACCAGAGCGCGCAGCGGTCTTACTAGGCATGGGCTCAAGCCTAGTCGCAGCTGCCCCATATTCACCATCAGCCACACGGGTCACAGTTAGGTGTCGAAATTTAGTTAGGTTCGCTGAGTAGGGTGAGCAATTGTCCGATTCCCACTCATCGAGGAGTTAAGCAGCCATGCCCGTTGTCGTCGTCGCCACCATGAAGGCCAAACCCGAGTCCGTCGACGCCGTACGCGACGCATGCAAAAAGGCCATCGAAGCGGTGCACGAGGAGCCCGGCTGCGAGCTGTATGCCCTGCATGAGGCCGATGGGACGTTCGTGTTCGTCGAGCAGTGGGCCGACGCTGACGCCCTCAAGGTGCACAGCACCGCACCGGCCGTCGGGAACCTGTTCGGCACCATCGGCGAGCACCTCGACGGCGCGCCGGACATCAAGATGCTGCAGCCCGTCGTGGCGGGTGACCCGGCCAAGGGCCAGTTGCGTTCCTGATGGCGTCGCTCGACGGCAAGGTCGCGTTCATCACCGGTGCCGCTCGCGGCCAGGGGCGGGCCGAGGCCGTGCGGTTGGCGTCCGACGGCGCCGACGTCATCGCGGTCGACATCTGCGACCAGATCGCGTCGGTGCCCTACCCGATGGCCACGGCCGACGATCTCGCTGCGACCGTCAAGCTCGTCGAGGACGCCGGTGCACGGATCGTGGCGCGGGAGGCCGACGTTCGCGATCGCGACGCGCTCAACACCGCACTGCAGGCCGGTCTGGACGAGTTCGGCAGGTTGGACATCGTCATCGCCAACGCCGGCATCGCCCCGATGCAGTCGGGCGAAGCGGGCTGGCGCGACGTGGTCGACGTGAACCTCACCGGCGTGCACCACACCGTCGAGGTCGCGATCCCGACGATGGTCGAGCAGGGCGACGGTGGCGCGATCGTGCTGACGAGTTCCGCCGCGGGTCTGGTCGGGATCGGCGGCGACGACGCCGGGTCGCTCGGTTACACGGCAGCCAAGCACGGTGTCGTCGGGCTGATGCGGGCGTACGCCAACCACCTTGCGCCGCATCGCATCCGGGTCAACTCGATTCATCCGGCAGCGGTGAACACGCCGATGATCAACAACGAGTTCACCAGGCAGTGGTTGGCACGGATCACCGAGGAGAACGACGCGCCGGTCGATTTCGGCATGGCGCTGCCGGTGCAGGCCGTCGACTCCGAGGACATCGCCGCCGCGGTGGCATGGCTGGTCTCGGACGAGGCCTGGTATATCACGGGAGTGACGTTGCCCGTGGACGCGGGCTACGTCAACAAGCGCTGATGGCGCGAAATCCCGCCGCCCAGACCGCCTTCGGCCCGATGGTCGAGGCGGCGATCGAGCAGTACGAGCCGCCCGAACGCCGTCTGGTCGACGACGACCTCGCCGCCTCGATCCTGCCCGCAGGCCAGCGCGCGGTTGTTCGTGCGATGCGGTGGCCCCTGCTGCGCCGCCTGACGATATCGGCCGGCGAGAAGGCGGTGCCCGGCTCATGGGCGCTCATCTCCTGCCGCAAACGCTTCATCGACGACAGGCTCGATGAGGCACTGCAGGACGTCGACGCCGTCGTCGTGCTCGGTGCGGGCATGGACACCAGGGGTTTACGCCTCGCACGCCGCTCCGATATCCCGGTATTCGAGGTCGACCTTCCGGTCAACGTCGCGCGCAAGAATGCCGCCCTGCGACGCGCGATCGGGCCCATTCCTGCCTCGGTTCGCCTGGTGCCGTTGGACTTCGAACGCGACGACCTGGTCGGCACCCTGACCGAGCACGGCTACCAGACCGACGCCAGGACGTTCTTCGTCTGGGAAGGCGTGACGCAGTACCTGACCGAGGATGCCGTGCGTACGACGCTCGCGGCATTGCAGGCCGCCCCGACGGGGAGTCGGCTGGTGTTCACCTATGTCCGCGCGGACTTCATCGAAGGGCGCAACATGTACGACGCAGCGGTGTTGTACAAGCGCTTCAGGCAACGGCGACAGGTGTGGAAGTTCGGCATCGACCCCGACGAGATCGCCGAGTTCGTCGGCACATACGGCTGGCGACTGGTCGAGCAGGCGGGTCCCGACTATTACCTGCGGCACTACATCCGACCGACCGGACGCAATCTCGCCGCCTCCGATCTGGAGTGGTCGGCCTACTGCGCGAAGCGCTGACGCGATCCCGTCGTCGATATGGGGCATTTGCCCCTTTCTGCCGTCTCATCGGCCCCCACACACTCGTTCGCACGACATCACCGTCGACCGAAGGGAACGAAGAGATGACCGGTCCGATCCGCGCTGCTAAGCTCGCCATCGCCGTTGCAGCCGTTGCACTCGCCTCTCCCGCAGTCGCGACCGCGGAGCCCAAGGAATGGGATATCGGCGCCTACGACCAGTGCAAGGCTTCCTATCCATATGATCGGCAAGACAACATTGGCCGATGGTATGACCACTTGAAATATTGCTGTATCAAGACAGGTGGAGTCTGGGCGGGTTCAAAATGCGTCGCCCCGCCGAAGGAACAGGCCGAGGAGTGGACCCCGCCATCGGACCTATCCACCCAGACGCTGACGCCTGATCCGGTCTACGTGCCGCCAGGAAGCACCATCCAGAACCTTGAGCCCGTCGGCTAGATCTCGATGATCGTCGGCACGATCATCGGCTGTCGACGGTAGGTCTCCCCCACCCATTTACCGACGGTGCGGCGCACCGCCTGAGCGATCCTGGCAACGTCGGTGATGTTGTCGGCGGCAAGTGATTCCAGCTCCTCCTCCACCATGGACGTCACCGGCTCCAGCGCCTTCGGGTCCTCGGAGAAGCCGCGCGAGTGCAGCCGCGCAGGCGCGGCCACCCGCCCGGTTCCGCGGCGCAGCACGATCGTTATCCCGATGAATCCCGATGACAGCGTGAGCCGTTCGCCGACGACGGCATCGCCGACGTCACCGGTGATCAACCCGTCGACGAACATCTTGCCGGTGGATACCGCACCGGAAATCGATGCCTTGCCCGCGACCAGGTCGACACTGACGCCGTTCTCCGCCAGCACCACGTTCTCCTCCGGTACTCCCGTGCGGGCGGCCAGCGCCGCATTGGCCCGCAGCATCCGCCAGGTTCCGTGCACCGGCATCACGTTGCGCGGCCGCACTCCGTTGTACAGAAACAGCAGCTCGCCCGCGTATGCGTGACCCGAGACATGAATGCGCACCTGGGCATTGGTGACGACGCGGACGCCGATCTTGGCCAGGGCGTCCAACACGCCGAAGATCGCTTCCTCGTTGCCCGGGATCTGAGACGACGACATGACGATGAGATCGCCCGACGTCAGCGTGATGCTGCGATGTTCACCTCGCGACATCCGCGACAGCGCGGCCATCGGCTCGCCCTGCGTTCCGGTGGTGACGAGCACGACGCGCCCGGGCGCCATCATCTCCGCTGCGCCGATGTCGATGACGTCGTCGTCGTCGACGGTGAGGTAGCCCAGCTCCTTCGCGATCCCCATGTTGCGCACCATCGAGCGGCCGACGAACGACACCTTGCGGCCGAGCGCCACCGATGCATCGATGATCTGCTGCACCCGACCCACATTGGACGCGAAGCAGGCGACGATGACCCGCCCTTCTGCACCGCGGATCAGCCGGTGCATGTTCGGACCGATCTCGCTTTCCGACGGGCCCACGCCGGGAATCTCGGAGTTCGTCGAGTCGCACAGGAACAGATCGACGCCCGAGTCGCCGAGTCGCGACATGCCGGGAAGGTCTGTGGGCCTGCCGTCGGGCGGCGACTGGTCGAGCTTGATGTCCCCGGTGTGCAGCACGGTGCCCGCCCCGGTGTGAATCGCGATCGCCAGGCAGCCCGGAATCGAGTGATTGACCGCGAAATACTCGCACTCGAACACGCCGTGAATCGAGCTCTGGCCCTCGGCGACTTCCTCGAACACCGGCTTGATGCGGTGTTCGCGGCACTTCTCCGCGACCAGCGCCAGCGTGAACTTCGAACCGACCAGCGGGATGTCGGGCCGCAGCTTGAGCAGAAACGGGATGGCGCCGATGTGGTCCTCGTGCGCGTGGGTCAGCACCAGCGCCTCGACGTCGTCGAGGCGATCCTCGACAAGACGCAGGTCGGGCAGGATCAGGTCGACGCCCGGCTCGTCGTGGCCGGGAAAGAGCACCCCGCAGTCGACGATCAGCAGCCGACCGAGATGCTCGAAGACAGTCATGTTGCGGCCGATTTCGCTGATGCCGCCCAGCGCCGTGACCCGCAACCCTCCGGGGACCAGCGGTCCCGGCGGTCTGAAATCCGTGTCCACTAGCGAAGTACCGTGGCGGCCCGCATGTCAGCGGCGAGCGCCTCGATCTGGTCCGGGGTGGCAGGCACCTGCGGCAGTCGCGGGTCGCCGACATCGAAACCCTGAAGCCGCAGCCCTTCCTTGGCCATCGTCACACCGCCGAGGCGGGACTGCGCATCGGCCAGCGGAGCAAGCGTCACGTTGATCTTGCGGGCAGTTGCGACATCGCCAGAGGTGAATGCCGACAGCATTTCTCGGAGCTGGCTGGCCGCGACATGTCCCCAGACACTGACGAACCCGACCGCGCCCATCGCCAGCCAGGGCAGGTTGAGCGCGTCGTCACCCGAGTAGTACGCCAAACCGGTCTCGGCGATGATCCGGCCACCGCCGTTCAGGTCACCCTTGGCGTCCTTGATTCCGACGATGTTCGGGTGTTCGGCCAGCGCCCGGATGGTGTCCCATTCGATGGGGATGCCCGATCGAATGGGAATGTCGTAGAGCAGGATCGGCACCGACACCGCATCGGCGATCGCGGTGAAGTGCGCTGCGAGCCCGGCTTGGGAGGGCCGCGAGTAGTACGGGGTCACGACGAGAAGTCCGTGTGCGCCCTCGGCCTCGGCTGCCTTCGCGAGGTGCACGCTGTGCGCGGTGTCGTACGTACCCGCGCCCGCGATGATCCTGGCGCGGTCGCCGACGGCGTCCAGCACCGCCCGCAGCAGCGCGACCTTCTCGTCGTCGGTCGTGGTCGGCGATTCACCGGTGGTGCCTGAGAGCACCAAGCCGTCGCAGCCGGCGTCCACCAGGTGGGTGGCCAGGCGCGCGGCGGTGACGGTGTCCAGCGAGCCGTCGGGCTTGAACGGTGTCGCCATCGCGGTCAGCACGGTGCCCAGGCGGGCCTGCACGTCGAATCCGCTGGTGCTCACGGCCACCAAGATTACCCGGTGACGGTCAAGCCTCCGTCGCCAACGGGGACGTGGCGACCTCGGTGCCGTCCGCCAGCGTTGCGATCTCGAAATCCGCGAAGGCCTGCGGGGCGACGCCGACGAGTTCGCGCAGGCACGCGATCGCCAACCTGCGGATCTCCACGTCGGCCTGTTCGCTGGCCCGCATGGCGATGAAGTGCCGCCAGGCCCGATAGTTGCCGGTGACGACGATGCGGGTCTCGGTGGCGTTTGGCAGGACCGCACGGGCGGCCTGACGGGCCTGTTTGCGGCGGATCGCGGCGTTCGGCTGGTCAGCGAATTTGGCCTCCAGCCTGGCCAGCAGTTCGGAGTAGGACGCGCGGCTGGCGTCGGCGGCAGCGGTGAACAGCTCCTGCAGTTCCGGGTCGTCCTCCATGCCGGGAGGCAGAACGACCTGTGAGTCGTGCTCAGGCACGTACCGCTGGGACAGCTGGGAGTAGGAGAAGTGGCGGTGGCGGATCAGCTCGTGGGTGCACGACCGCGACACCCCGGTGATGTAGAAGGACACCGTCGCGTGTTCGAGCACCGAGAAGTGTCCGACGTCGATGATGTGCCGCAAATAACTGGCGTTGGTCGCAGTCCGGGGATTGGGTTTGGACCAGCTCTGATAGCAGGCCCGGCCAGCGAACTCCACCAGAGCGGGGCCACCATCCGCGTCGGTGCTCCACGGTACGTCGGGCGGGGCCAAGAACTCCGTCTTGGCTATCAACTGCACGCGCAGCGGCGCGGTCTCGGCCACGGCTCACCCTAACGCGAGCTCCTCAACGCAAGCTTTGCGGCGTTGCACACCGGGGTGGCGGTTTCGCGGAGCTACCCTGGTCCGATGGGGGATAACAGCGTCGCTTCCCTCCTACTCGATGTCATGGAGCGCGACATCCTGCCGATGACCGAGCGTGGCGTCGCCGCGGGGAACAAGGTTTTCGGCGCCGCCCTGTTACGCAAATCCGATTTCTCGGTTGTCATCGCAGGCACGAACAGGGAAACCGACAATCCGCTGCTGCACGGCGAGATCAGCACACTGAACCGGTTCTACGAGATGGCCGGGCGACCGTCGACGCGCGACCTGGTGTTCCTGTCCACCCACGAACCGTGCCCGCTGTGCCTGTCGGCGATCACCTGGTGCGGGTTCGACAATTTCTACTACTTCTTCACCTACGAGGATTCCCGTGACGCCTTCGGCATCCCGCACGACTTGAAGATCCTCAAGGAGGTGTTCGGTGTCGAGGATGGCGCCTACCGGCGAAGCAACGCGTTCTGGACCGCGTACTCGGTTGCCGCGCTGGTCGAGACGGAGCCCGAGCCGCTACGCGCACAACTGCGGGAGCAGGACAAGCGGATCCGCGATGCCTATGCACGCTTGTCGGAGCAATATCAGCGTTCGAAGGCCGATAACGTCATCCCGTTCAACTGACATGGCGTCGGCGGTTTCCTCGACGCGCGGATCAATCGGTGAGCACCCCGGCGCGCTGCATCGCGGCGGTGATGAGCTCGAAGTCGATCACCCCGTGGTGGCGCGCGAGATGGTCGGCTTCGTCGGCGCGGCCGTCGGCGATGGCGTCGATCAGTTGTTCGTGTTCGCGCAGGGCTCGCAGTTCCATCGTGCGCATGTTGGACGGCTCGCCCCACAGGTGCGCCGGAGCGCCGATGCTCACAGTGGCCTTCAGGTCGAGCAGCACCTGCTTGAGGACGTCGTTGTGCGCGGCGTCCATGATCGCCACATGAAGCCGGCTGTCAGCCTGCTGGGCGGCCAGACCACTCTCTGCGGTTCGATAGTCGTCGAGCCTGGCCCGGATGACGGAGATGTCGTCTTCGGTGCGGGAGTCTGCGGCGGCCCGGCTGACGGTGCCTTGCAATCGGCAGATCGCGTCGCAGCGGTCGCGTAGTTCGCCGAGACGTGCTCGCAGTGTGCGGCCGACCGCATCGGTCGACGAGTCGGGCCACTGGTCGCGCACGTATGACCCGCCGCCGCGTCCGCGCCGCGTCTCGATCAGCCCCCGATCGAGCAGACGCGCAAGCGCGGCGCGCACCGTCATGCGACCCGCGTTCAGCGACGCGGCGAGGTCGCGTTCGACCGGCAACCGCGCACCGGGCAGGTATTCGCCGATCGCTATCGCGGTGATCAGGCGATCGGTGATCTCGTCGACGCGGGTGGGCGTGTCTCGCTGCTGGTGTAGCAAAACTGCCGGTGCGCCGTTGTGCGCCATGCGTCATTCCTTCGTCGTCGGCTCAAATGTTAAATCCCGATCAATGGTCTTGTCATGAGACCTTTAGGAGTCCATGCTGAATTTCATGGCTTGTACCACCCGGATGGTCCCGTTCCGCGGCCATCAGACCTGGGTCCAGATCACCGCACCCGACGATCCCCGACCCGGCTCGCTGCCCCTGTTCGTCCTGCACGGCGGCCCGGGGATGGCGCACAACTACGTCCGCAACTTCGCCGAGCTGGCGGGCGAGACCGGCCGCACGGTCATCCATTACGACCAGCTCGGTTGCGGGAAAAGCACACACCTCCCCGATGCACCCGCCGACTTCTGGACGCCCGCCCTGTTCGTGGAGGAGTTCCACGCGGTCCGCGAAGCGCTGGGTATCGACGAGTACCACCTGCTCGGCCAGTCGTGGGGCGGCATGCTGAGCGCCGAGATCGCGGTCCTGCAACCATCCGGGCTGAAGTCGGTGGCAATCTGCAACTCGCCGGCGTCGATGGAGCTCTGGATGGCCGGGTGCGCGGACTTGGTGGCCGCGCTACCACCGGACATCCAGGACGCGCTGACCCGTCATGAAGAGGCGGGCACCGTGACCGACCCGGAGTACCTGGCGGCGACCGACGAGTTCTATCGCCGCCACCTGTGCCGGGTCGTGCCGATGCCGCAGGACCTCGTCGACACCATCGAGCAGATGGAGGCCGAGCCGACGGTCTACCACACTATGAACGGTCCCAACGAGTTTCATGTGCTCGGCACCCTGCGCGGGTGGGACATCATCGACCGGCTTCCCCAGATCACCGCGCCCACGCTGGTGATCGCGGGTGAGTTCGACGAGGCCACCCCCGAGACCTGGCAGCCGTATGTCGACCACATCCCCGGCGCGGAGAGCCACGTCTTTCCCGACACCAGCCACTGCTCACATCTGGAGAAGCCAGAGGAGGTTCGCGCCGTCGTCGCCGCGTTCCTCACCCGTAACGACGCGACAGCCCGCGTCTAGCTCACCTCGACGACAGGACAGTCATGGAAGGCCAACGCAGCCTCGAATCCTTCGGCTACAAGCAGGAATTGCACCGCTCGGTCGCCACCGTCGACCTGCTCATCTACGGACTGGTCTTCATGGTGCCGATCGCACCGTGGGCGATCTTCGGCACCGTCTACAACAGCGCCTCGGGCATGGTGCCGCTGGTCTATCTCATCGGCCTGATCGCGATGGTGTTCACCGCGATGGCCTACGCGCAGATGGCCCGATCGTTCCCGCTGGCGGGATCGGTGTTCTCGTATGTCGGGCGCGGGATCCATCCGGGCGCAGGCTTTTTCGCCGGTTGGGCGATTCTGCTGGACTACCTGCTGGTGCCGACGCTGCTGTACGTGTTCGCCGCCGAATCGATGATCGGCCTGTTCCCCGACACGCCACGGTGGCTGTGGGCGATCGTGTTCGTGATCGTGAACACGGTGATCAACCTTCTCGGCGTCGACTCGCTGAAGATGGCCAACCGCGTGTTCCTGGCCATCGAGTTGGTCTTCGTGGTGATCTTCGTCTACATCGCGTTCCGCGCGATCAGCGGCGGATCGCTGCCCGACGTCGGCTGGAGCACCACGCCCATTTGGAACTCCGAATTGGTCAGCGCACCGTTGATCGCGTCGGCACTGTCGATTGCGGTGCTGAGTTTCCTTGGTTTCGACGGTATTTCGACGCTCGCCGAGGAGTCGACGGGTAAGCGCAACCCGGCGGGCCGCGCCATGGTCGGCTCGTTGTTCATCGTGGCGTTCCTGTTCATCGTTCAGACCTGGCTCGCCAGCCTGCTCGCGGGCGGACGGGAATCGTTCAGCGACGACGAGGCGGGCAACGCGTTCTTCAAGCTGGTCGAGGCGGCGTCGAACACCGGGTGGATGAACGCGTTCTTCGTCGTCAACGTGCTCGCCGTCGGGTTCGCGAACGCGATGGCCGCCCAGGCGGCGACCAGCCGGCTGCTGTACTCGATGAGCCGGGACCGCCAGCTGCCCGGCTTCTTGTCGAAGATCAGTGCCCGGCAGGTGCCGATCAACGCGATTCTCGTGGTGAGCGCGATCAGCGTCGTGCTGGTGCTGTTCTTCGTCGGCCAGATCGGCCTGATTTCGTCCCTGGTGAACTTCGGTGCGCTGTTCGCCTTCTGCCTGCTGCACATCTCCGTCGTCTGGTACTACATCGGCCACAAGAAGTCGAAGAACTATCTGCTGCATCTGGTGGTGCCCACGCTCGGATTCCTGATCATCGGCTATGTGCTGTTCAACGCCGACCCGCTCGCCAAGATCGGCGGCGTCGTGTGGCTGGCCGTCGGCGCGGTGGTGTTCATCGTCAACCGGGTGACCGGCCGCGCGCTGCCGGACTTCAGCGAGGAGCGGGACGACGCTTCTGCCGACGCCGAGTCCGCAAAATTAGTGCAGGAGTGAGTCTTAGCGGCCCATAGGCTTGATATGTGCTGAGCCGCATAAGCGTCGACGTACCCCGAGTGCTCGGGACTTCTCGCGCCGTGAACGGTGACGCCGAGGAGCTGCGAGCAGAACTCGCGATGTTGTCGCGGGAATGGGGCACCGTCATATCGGGATGGTCAGGTGCTGCCGCGTCTACGTACGCCGCCCTGTGGGAGGAGTGGCACGACGCTGCGGCCACGCTCGTCGAGAGCCTCGCTGGATCCTCGCAGCTGCTCGAGCGGGCAGCGGTGAAATACGACGAGCAGGAGAGCGCCTCTGCGGTTTCGGTGCGAAACGTGCCAACCGAGGTCGCCTAGTAATGCGCTACCGAGTCGAACTCGATGAACTGCTGGCCTTCGTCGCCAAGCTTCACGCCTTCGACGAGCGAGCCGACATGATCGCTGCCCAGGTCGACGATCGAGTCGTCGCGCTGCACGAGTCGTGGGAGGGTGAGGGAGCCTCCGCCCACAACACCCTGCACCAGGAGTGGATGAGCGCCGCGCAACAGATGCGAGAAGCGTTGTCGCAGTTGCGACACGCCGCACACGCCGCACATCGCAACTACACCGACGCCGCCCAGCTCAATGTAGCGATGCTGACGTGACCCAGGACGTCGACACCGACACCTACTACGCGGTCGGTAGCCGGTTGTTCGAGTTGGCCGGCGAGGTGTACGACGCGTTTTCGGTGAACGTCCGGATTTTGGGTGATACCGCCCCGATGGCGGGCACCGACGATGCAGGCACCGTGTGGGCGACCTCGTATGACGGGCGTGCACGCGAAGTGCTGGATTCGGTCAACGATTTGACCACGGCGCTGCAGAACTACGGCGGGGTGATCATCCAAGCCGGTTACAACCACGCCGTCGCCGAATACAACGCCACCGCCGGTGACCGGGGTGCGCCGCCGCAGCGCCCACCCGAACCCGCCAGCGTGGCCGGTGTGCTGACCGCGCCGCCGTCGGCGGGCGGCCCCGGCCAAGGCTTGCTGGATGACGCGCTGGGCCTCGTCGAGCAGGTCGGCGTGCCGGTGCCCGACGGCGACACCATCAAGGTCGATACCGCCGCCCAGGTGTGGGACCGGCTTGCCACGGTATATCAGACGAAGACCGTGGTTGAGGCTCTCGAGGTCAACGCCCGCGCATTCAGCGACACCCAGTCCCCCGAGGTCGAATACCTCACCAGGGATCTGCGCGAGCTGCGGGATGCGACGGCGGCGATCCTGGCCGGCTGCAGCGAACTAGTGACATCGTGCCGCGACTACAAGGCGGCACTGGAAGACCTACGCCAGCAGCTCGAAGACATCTTGACCGACCTGGCGGTCGAACTGGCCGCCACCGCAGTGATCTCCATCTTCGCCGCATGCGTCAGCTTCGGCGTCGGCGCCGCCGCAGGCACCGCCAAAGCCGCCCACACCATCACCAAATTCGCCAGCACCATCCGCTCGGCCATCGGCGCCTGGAAGATCTCCAAACGCATCAGCCAAGGCGTCAAAAAGGCTCACGACATCGCAGGCGCTCGAAAGCGCCTTGAACGCATCAAGAGCCTTGCGCGGAAGGGTAAGCGGGAGGACCCGGCGTCCCCAGTACTGAAGAACGGCAATCTGACGGTTAGTGGGCAAGGATTTTCCGCAAGTGAGCGGGAGGCCGCAGAAGAATTGGCGAACCGCGGTCACGATGTCCTTCTGCGGCAAGCGGATCCATCCGCAGGCAGAATGTCTGACCTAACGCTCGATGGTGTGCCATACGATGTCTATACGCCGAGGAGCGGCAACATAGACCGTCTGGTGGGCGCGATCGCCGACAAGAGCAGTCAAGTTCGAGGAGGGGGTATCGTGCTCGATCTCAGAAATTCTCCGTTGACTCCTGAACAGGTCGGTGACCTCCTCCCACGAGTCAGGGGCATTACCGACAAGATCAGCGACATAATCGTAATTGGGTGAGAATGGCAAAATTCGTATGCGTGTGCGGTACAGAGATTCGTACAAGTGGCGACATTCCGAACGAGAACGAGTGGAAGCTCTTTTCTGATGTCGAGTTCGACCAGTACAGCGGTCAGGTCGATGTCGAGAAGCTATATCTCGCCGGGACGATCGCGTTTCGTTGTCCCGTCAGTGATCATCTATGGATCTACTGGGATGGGTTCGACAAGACGCCGCAACTTTACGAGCCGATTCCAGGCGGCGAGGGTGGTCGACAAGCACCCTAGAGGTCGGTACGGCATCTTTCCGTGACTAGCAATCGTGCCTGGCGAGACATCTCGCCCGATGAGGTCGCCATGGTCAAAGCGATCGTTTCGACATCCGAGATTCCTGATGGGCTGCCACTTCTCGACGATCTGATAGGCGCCGTCGTCCTGCAAGATGTCGTTTGGATATACGACGTGAAGACGCCGAACACCGCAGCCGGAACGGCACTTCCGAACGGCCCGTTTCCCGCACGCGCGTTTGTGCCTAACCGAACCGTGTACCGCGGCGAGATTCTGTTATGGTTACAGAGGGCCACCTGTCCGCGTTGGAATACGCGTGGGTGACCGACGACCCGCCCACCCGGTGGCCACGGCCAGATGAAATGGAAATCGTTGCGCAGTAGAGGACCTATCCTTTTGGCGAGCGACTGTGCCGGAACGTCCGCGACACGCAGGCGAGGCGTTCGAGGCCGCACAGTCGGCTGGCGTCTTGGCGACGATCAGTACCGCGGCGTTCTGGAAGAAGGGATGCTGTGGTGAGCAAATGGCCAGAAGAATTGCCAGATCTCAGTTCGCACCTTCGTCTCATACACGATGTCATCGCTGCCCGCATCAGGGCTCCTGAATTCGAGAAGTACTCTGAAATTGGAGAACAGAGGTCTTACGGTCCCAATCCTCGATGTTCTTCAGAAACTCTTCGGCGATGCCGCCGACGCCTAAGTCGTCTACCCGGAACTCCGAACGGAGCAAGAGGATCTCGACGCAGAGCAACTCCGCGAGAGTGCATTCGCGCGAGACGCGAACTACGAGACCCCGGGTATGACTAGTCGCGGCAACTCAAACTAGCGCGTGGCGCAACTCCCCCACCAAGTCTCCGCGCGTACCCACCGTCACGTCGCTCAACCCCAGCCATGACGCCATCGACCGCAACTCACCCGCCAACGCCGTCGCCACCCGTCCCGCGTCCTGACCCGGTTCGGTGAACGCCCCGACGACGTTCAGCGCACCCGACGCGCGCTCTGCCTTCAGATCGACACGGCCGACCAACTGACCGTCGAGCATGAACGGCCATACGTAGTAACCGAATTGGCGCTTGGGCGCCGGGGTGTAGATCTCGATGCGGTAGTGAAAGCCGAACACTCGCTCGGCGCGCTGCCGGAACCAGACCAGCGGGTCGAACGGGCACAGCAGTGCCGTCCCCCGTTCGCGACGCGAAATGATCTGGCCCGCGCGTAGATACGCCGGTGCTTTCCACCCATCCACCTCGACCACTTCCAGTTCACCATCCGCGACGAGCTTGGCCAGCGCCGGCTTGATCTGGCCTGCCCCCAGCCGGAAATAGTCGCGAATGTCCGCCTCGGTCCCCACTCCCAACGCCGAAGCCGCCCGCAGCGTCAGTTCGCGAACGGCTTCGTCGTCGTCCACCTCGCGCGCCATCACCTCGGGCGGCAGAACGTTCTCCGTCAGTTCGTAATGCCGGGCGAAGCCGACTCGCGTCGCCGTCGTCAGCACCCCCGCCGACCAGAGTGCCTCGGCCACCCACTTCGTATCGCTGCGGTCCCACCACGGGCCCTTACGTCCACGTGGTTCCGATTCGAGGTGTGCCTCGATCTGTCCTGCCGTCGACGGCCCGAGTTCGGTGACTGCGGCGACGACGTCCTCGGCCAGCTTCGCGTTCTTCTTGACGATCTCCTTGCCCCAGCGACCGTCGGCGTACTCCCGCATCCGCCAGCGCAGCAGCGGCCAGTCGTCGACCGACATCAGCGCGGCCTCATGCGCCCAGTACTCGACAAGCAGCCGCGGCGACCGCGCGCTGTGACTCCACGCCGCGCGGTCCACCACATCGCGGTCGTAGGGGCCGAGCCTGCTGAACACCGGCGCGTAGTGCGCCCGCACCGCCACCGACACCGAGTCCAGCTGCAGGACCTGGATTCGTGAGATCAGCCGCCGCAGGTGCGCACGCGTCACGGCACCGCGTGGCTTCGGCTCGTGGAAGCCCTGCGCAGCCACCGCGATGCGCCGCGCTTGACCGGCGGTGAGCCTGCTCATGCCCGGGTGTAGCTCAGGAACCGGTAACGCAGCCCCGACGTGCTGACCAGCCAGTCACCCCCGACACCGAGCCACATCTCGTCGAGCACCGGCGCGACGGCGTCCTCGTCCTCCCGCGGCAATTCCACCTCCACCTCGGTGACCTCGCACCGGGTGGCGAGCGGTAGCGCCTGCGCATAGATCTGCCCGCCGCCGATCACCCATGTCATGTCATCGGTGAGAGCCTCGTCGAGGCTGCCCACCACCGTCGCTCCCTCGGCCATGTAGTCAGCTTGCCGGGTCACTACGACATTTCTGCGGCCAGGCAACGGCCGGAACTTCGGGGGCAACGATTCCCAGGTCAGGCGGCCCATGACGACGGTGTGCCCCATGGTCAGCTCCTTGAAGCGGGCCAGGTCCTCGGGCAGCCGCCACGGAATCCCGCCTGCACGCCCGATCACACCGGCGGGCGACTGGGCCCAGATCAGGCCCACCGTCATACGGCTACGGGCGCCTTGATGGCGGGGTGCGGGTCGTAGTTTTTGATGACGATGTCGTCGTAGGTGTAGTCGAAGATCGAATTTCGCGGCGCCAGAACGAGTTCCGGGTACGGCCGCGGCTCGCGGCTGAGCTGTTCGGTGACCTGCTCGACGTGGTTGTCGTAGATGTGGCAGTCACCGCCGGTCCAGACGAACTCGCCGACGTCCAGACCCGCCTGCGCTGCCATCATGTGGGTGAGCAGCGCATAGCTGGCGATGTTGAAGGGGACGCCGAGAAAGAGGTCGGCGCTGCGCTGGTAGAGCTGGCAGCTCAGCCGCCCGTCGGCGACATAGAACTGGAAGAACGCGTGGCACGGCGGCAGCGCCATCTGCGGGATCTCGCCGACGTTCCACGCCGAGACGATGTTGCGCCTCGAGTCCGGATCAGACTTCAGCAGTTCCAGCGCCGCGCTGATCTGGTCGACGTGCTCGCCGGAAGGCGTCGGCCACGACCGCCACTGAACGCCGTAGACCGGTCCGAGATCGCCTGTGTCACTGGCCCATTCGTCCCATATTGTGACGCCGTGATCCTGCAGCCAACGCACGTTGGAGTCGCCGCGCAGGAACCACAGCAGCTCATAGATCACCGACTTCAGGTGCACCTTCTTGGTGGTGATGAGCGGGAAGCCCGCCGCCAGGTCGTAGCGCAGCTGGTGGCCGAAAAGGCTGCGGGTGCCGGTACCGGTGCGGTCCGATTTCGGTGTGCCGCGGTCGAGCACCACGCGCAGCAGATCCTCGTAGGGCGTGGCGATCGGCACGCCGCCAAGCTTACGTCCAGAGGAGTGGCGTAGAACGGAAGCATGCCGAGTGTTTCTGCCACCGTCACCACGCCGGACGGCTCCTGCCCCGTCACCCTGCACACCCCCGAAGGCTCCGGCCCGTGGCCTGGGGTCGTCATGTACGTCGACGCCGGCGGCGTCCGCGACACCATGCACGACATGGCTCAGCATCTCGCCGACCAGGGCTACGCGGTGCTGCTGCCCGACGTCTACTACCGGCACGGCGACTGGGAGCCGTTCGACATGAGGACGGTGTTCAGCGATCCCGAGCAACGCACCCGGCTGATGACGATGGTCGGATCGGTAACACCGGACATGATCGCCAGCGACGCAGGCGCATTCTTCGACTTCCTCGATTCCCGGCCCGAGGTGACGGGGTCGCGGTACGGGGTGTGCGGGTACTGCATGGGCGGCCGGACCTCGGTGATCGTGGCCGGGCGCCAGCCCGACCGCGTCGGCGCCGCCGGTTCCTTCCACGGCGGCGGCCTAGTCACCGATGACCCGAACAGTCCGCATCTGCTCGCCGACAAGATGAAGGCGACCGTCTACATCGCAGGCGCCGAGAACGACGGCGGCTTCACCACCGAGCACGCCCAAACGCTGGATAAGGCGCTGACCGCCGCCGGTGTCGAGCACATGGTCGAGTTCTATCCCGCCGCGCACGGGTTCGCGGTCCCCGACAATCCGCCCTACGACAAGTCGGCCGCCGACCGGCACTGGGCCGCGCTGCAGAGGCTGTTCGGGGCCTCGCTGGCCTGACCAGCACGGGACCCGCTGTTGGCCTGACGGCCGCGGTGCGCGACGATATTCGGGTGGACAACGAGGTCAGCACCCCCCATGACGACGCGGACGTCGGCTCGCGGATCAACCCCGTGCTCGCCAGGAGCTGGCTGCTGGTAAACGGTGCGCAATACGAGAGATTCGCGCCCGCCGCCAGGTCCCGCGCCGACATCGTGGTTCTCGACATCGAAGACGCCGTCGCCCCGAAGGACAAGGCCGCGGCGCGCGACCATGTGATCAAGTGGCTCGGCGAAGGCAACGGCGACTGGGTCCGCGTCAACGGCTTCGGAACGCAGTGGTGGCAGGACGACCTCGACATGCTGTCGGGCACGTCGGTCGGCGGGCTGATGCTCGCGATGGTCGAGTCCGTCGACCATGTCACCGAGACCGCCAAGCGGCTGACAGGCGTCCCGATCGTCGCACTGGTCGAGACGGCCCGCGGCCTCGAGCGGATCACCGAGATCGCGGCGGCGAAGGGCACATTCCGGCTGGCCTTCGGCATCGGTGACTTCCGTCGCGACACCGGCTTCGGCGACAACCCAACCACTCTGGCCTACGCACGCTCGCGGTTCACGATCGCGGCGAAGGCCGCTCATCTACCGGGCGCCATCGACGGCCCCACCGTCGGATCGAGCGCCCTGAAGCTGAGCGAGGCCACCGCGGTGTCCGCCGAGTTCGGCATGACCGGCAAGATCTGCCTTACGCCGGATCAGTGCGCAACGGTGAATGAGGGGCTTTCGCCGTCGTTGGACGAAATCAACTGGGCCAAAGAGTTTTTCCTCGAGTTCGAGCGCGACGGCGGCGAGATCCGCAACGGCTCAGACCTGCCCCGTATCGCCCGTGCCAACAAGATCCTCGACCTGGCCCGCTCGTACGGAATCGAGCCCTCGGAGTTCGACGACGTCGACGACCCGGCGCACATCCCGGCCCCGTCGGACACCTACCACTACTGAGCCTTCGGCGTCTCCTCGTCGTGGTCGTTCCTGTGCAGGAAATTGGCTATTGCGCGCGCTATGCCGCGGCCCGCATAGATCGCGGCGACCACCGACAGAATGATCATCAGAATGAACATCACCAGCCAGTTGGTCCGGCTGTGGCTCACGTTCCACCAGATGATGGTGAAGAGAATTGCGCAGATGAAGACGACTATGTCGCGCCAGTTGCCGCCGTAAGACATTGCGGCCTCACGCAGGGCACGACTCTTCTCGTTCGCCTCGATCAGATCGTTGATGCGCTCGTCGATGCTGGCCTTGAGCCGAGCCTTCAGCTCGGGCTGATCATCCGGGATCCGTTCGAGCAGATCCATATCCTTGGCGATCATGGCGCGTACGTCGGGGCCCTTGAAACTACCCGCGGCGGCACCCAACAGCGCACCGCCCGCGATCGGCGCTGCACCCAAGGCGAGTTCGGCAATACCTGGCATAGCTAGCTTTCTACCGGGTTGACGGACGCGCGGTGGGGGTTATCGATGCTCCGCCTCCTGAGCCAGCGCGGCCGCCAATCGCGTATACACCGACTGCAGCCTCGACTCGAACACGCTTCTGAGGGCTCGGATACGCGGCGTGCACGTCACCGTCCAGATGATCACCGACCCGTTTTCGTTCTCTTCAGGAGCGCACGACGTTTGAGTTCAGACGGGCTGTGCGACGAACCATTCGAGCAGCAGATCGGCCACCGCATCGGGATCCTCATCCAGCATCCAATGGGACACCCCACGCAGTAGCTCGAAGCGGTATTCGCTGCTGACATTGCGGCCACTGGCATGTGCTCCTTTGGGGCTGAGGAATGTGTCACCGTCGCTGAACACGTGCATCGTCGGGACCGTGATCTGACCGCGGAGGAGGCGAACAAAATTAGCCAAAGGCATTGCTCGGTACCAGTTGACGGCGGCAGTGAACCTGCCCGGTGCGGCCATCGCGCGGGCGTCGCGCTCGGCGTTCTCGGGTGTCTGCCTGTGCGCCTGCAGGAATTTCGAAAGGCCGGTCGCAGTCCCTCGGCTGCCGATGAAGACCCGTTCCGGAATGCGAGGCAGTTGGAAGAAGAGCACGTACCAGGACGCGAAAATCTGCCAGCTCGTGAGGAGCGCCTTGCGGCCACCGACCGGGTGCGGCGTCGACAACGGTGACGCAGTGGCCAAGCGATCAGGCATCTGTGCCGCGGCGAACCACACCACGAAAGCACCGCAGTCGTGCCCGACGAGATGTACGCGGTGCGCACCGCTGGCGTCGATCAGGGTGCGGACGTCCTCGACCAGTTCGGACACCCGGTAGTCCCGGCGGCGTGTCGGTCGGGCGCCACGGGAGTAACCCCGCTGGTTAGGAGCCAGACAGCGGTAGCCGCGAGCGGTGAGTTTTGTGATCACTGCGTTCCAGCTGGTGTTCATTTGGGGAAAGCCGTGCAACAAGATCACGACGGGCCCGTCGGCAGGCCCGGCATCGATGACGTCGAAAACAAGCTCCCCGCGCCTGTACTGATCCATGCGCACTTCTTTACCGGAGACATCCACCCCGCGCGAGGGCACGCGAGCGCTGCTGAGGCGCCGGCGACAGGACCTCTCAAACCATCAGCTGGGCGGCGACCGTCGCACCGAGATTCCAGCACGCCTCAAGGTCGTCCTTCGTCGGCTTGCCCGACACCACGACGGTGTCGGCGGCCTTGATCCAGCCCAGGCCGGTCGTGATGGAATCGATGCCCCGCTCGGCGCCTTCGGCGCCCTCGTTGCCGTGCAGGAAGACGCCGAACGGTCGGCCACGTGTCGTGTCGAGGCACGGGTAGTAGCAGACATCGAACGCGTGCTTCATCGCACCGCTCATGTAGCCGAGGTTGGCCGGAGTGCCCAGCAGATAGCCGTCGGCTTCGAGCATGTCGGTCGCCGAGACCGTCAACGCCGGTCGACGCACGACTTCGACGCCCTCGATCTCGGGGTCGGTCGCACCCGATAAAACCGCTTCGAACATCTCGTGCGTATGTGGCGACGGCGTGTGATGAACAATGAGCAGCCTCTTCATCGCGTCGCCTCCTGCAGTTCGACGGCCTTCTTCATCGCCTCTCTCGCACGGCTGCGGTCGCCCGCATAGTCATACGCCCGTGCCAGCCGATACCAGCGGAGCCAGTTGTCACGGTCGCGCTCCAGTTCGCCACGGACGGTTTCGAACAACGCGTCGGCCGCGTCGCGCTGGATCCGGCCGGACTGCATCGTGGGCAGGCCGCTGACATCGAGTTCCATACCCTCCTCGCGGGCGAGGCGCGCCAGCCGTTGGTGTGCGAGGCCGGCCTGCAGCGTGGCGACCATCACCCAGATGCCGATCAGCGGCATCACCAGTATCGCGAACCCGAGGCCGATCGCGGCGCCACTGCCCGATGTGATGAAGGCCCACGCGATCCGGCCGAGAAGGAGAAAGTAGACGACCATCGCCACACACATGAAGCCGATGAGCAGCTGTATGCGAAGAGCACGCCCGCCCTCGGTGCTCATGTCAGGTCGAGTAGCGGCTCTATGCCCACGGTGAGCCCAGGGTGTTCCTTCACCTTCCGCACCGCCAGCAGCACCCCGGGGACGAACGAGGTGCGGTCCAGGCTGTCGTGACGGATCGTCAGCGTCTCACCCTGCGTGCCGAACAGCACTTCCTGGTGCGCGACGAGCCCGGCCAGCCGGACGGAGTGCACGGGTATGCCGTCGACGTTTGCTCCCCGTGCGCCTTCCAGCCCCGTACTGGTGGCATCGGGATTGGGCGGCATGCCTTTTCGGGCTTCGGCGATGAGCCGTGCCGTGCGCGCCGCGGTCCCGGATGGTGCGTCGGCTTTGTGTGGGTGGTGAAGCTCGATGACCTCGACCGACTCGAAGAACTTGGCCGCCTGCTGGGCGAAATGCATCGACAACACGGCGCCGATCGCGAAGTTCGGGGCGATGAGAATGGCAACGTCAGGGTTGGAGGTCAGCCAACTGCGCACCTGTCCGATTCGTTTGTCGTCGAAGCCGGTGGTGCCGACGACGGCGTGGATGCCGTTCTCGATGAGGAACTTCAGGTTGTCCATCACCACGTCGGGGTGGGTGAAGTCGATGACGACCTCGGTGCGGCTCTCGGTGAGCAGGCTGAGCGGATCGCCCGCGTCGACCTCGGCCGACAATGTCAGGTCGTCGGCGTCTTGAACGGCCGCCACCATGGTCGAGCCGACCTTGCCCTTACTGCCCAGCACTGCCACTCGCATGCGCCCACCCTAGTTTGTCGGTGGGTTCGTTTATTGTCGAATGTATGTTCGATCCGGTGGCGGTGTTGGCTCCGACCGAGTTGGTGTTGGCGATTGCTGACTCGGGGCGTCAGGAGTCGATGCTGGTGGCGCAGCGGATGGCTGATATCGCCGAGTTGTTGGCCCAGCGCACCGTGGAGGTGCAGGCCGAGGATCCCGATCCGGGTTTCATGTTGGTGACGGGATTTCAGCGCACCTGCGCTGAGGTGGCCGCGGCGATGAATTTGTCGCCTGCGGCGGCCAGCGTGATGGTGTCGCACGCCGACACGCTGATGGAGCGGCTGCCGCAGGTGGCTGCGGTGTTGGCCGCCGGTGACACCGATTGGCCCACAGTGGCGGTGATCATCACCCGTACCGAGTTCTTAAGGACAGCGCGATGGCCCGGGTGGACGCCGACCTGGCCGGACGGATGTCGCGGTGGCACTGCTGGTCGCGTCGGCGGGTCATCAACGCCGTCGACGCCGCTGTGCGTCGGTGTGATCCCGACGCCATCCGCGAGCGGGAGCGCCAAGAAGACCGGCGCCGCCTTGAGGTGACCGCCCGCGGGGATGGCACCGCCAAGATCGACGGCATCGTCGCACTCGACGCGGCGGTGGCCTTCGACGCCCGGTTAACCGAACTGGCCAATGGTGTCTGCCGCGCCGATCCGCGCACGAGGGCCCAGCGGCGCACCGACGCCCTCAAGGCGATGGCCGAGGCCCGCCGGCTGGCCTGCTTATGCGGGGCGACCGACTGCCCGAACCGATCCGCTGATACCGCGCCGGCCACCAGGATCGCGATCAATGTCATCGCCGGGGCGCACACGGTTCTGGGCGGCGGCAGCCAACCCGGCTACATCGAGGGCTACGGGGTGATCGACGCCGAGCAGATCCGCGTCCTGGCCCAGAACGCGACGCTGAGGCTGCTCGCGGAGCCAGTGGTCAGCCAAGCGCAGGCGCTGCGCTATCAGCCGACCGCGGCGGTGCAGCGGTGGGTTCGGCTGCGCGATCTGACATGCCGGTTTCCCGGCTGTGACCGTCCCGCGGCGGGCTGCGATGTGGACCACACCATCGCGTTCAATCACGCCGACCCCCGCAACGGCGGTCTGACGGTCCCGTGGAACCTCAAATGCGTGTGCCGTCAACATCATCGAGATAAGACCTTCAATGAGGGCTGGCGCGACGAACAACTGCCCGACGGGACAGTGGTGTGGACCTCGCCGAGCGGTGAGATCTACCGCACCACGCCCGGCGGGGTTGACCTGTTCCCCGACATGGCGTCCGCACCGGCCTGCCAACCACCCACACCGCTGGCCCGCAACCGCTCTGGCGAGCGCACGGGGCGCATCGCGCGTATCCGCAGCCGCAACCGGACATTGCGGCCGATCAACGAAGCCCACCGCCAGCTCCAACAGGCCCGCCGCCGAGAAATCGGCTACCGCAAAGGCCGCAACCACATGCGCAAAATGCTGTTCATCCTCAAAGGCCGACCCAGCACCAGCCCCTACTGCACCTGGATCAACGACCCACCCGAACCCGAAGAGCTACCACCGGACTGGCGACCCCCACCCCAACACCCCCAACCCGACGACCCACCCTTCTGAGCAGCAGTCGACGTCGACGTACACGGTTTTCGACGTGACCGTCGTGACGATGCTGCTCCCGGCGCCCGGTGAGCCCGAAGCCATCCGGACTTCCGCTCGTTTTACAGCGGCGAGGCGCCCCGCAGATGCTCGAAGATCAACGATGTCTGCGTACCCGCGACGTCGGCATCGGCGTTGAGGTTCTCCACCACAAACGATCGGAGGTCCTCTGTGTCGCGGGCGGCGACGTGCAAGATGAAGTCGTCGGCACCGGCGAGAAAGTAGACGTCCATCACCTGAGGCTTGCGCCGGATGTGCTGGATGAAGTTGCGGATTTTCGCCCTGGCGTTGGCCTGCAGGCTGACCGAGATCATCGCCTGCAGGGACAGGCCGATCGCGGCCGGGTCGATGTCGGCATAGAAACCACGGATGACACCAAGTTCGTGCAGTCGGCGAACCCGGCCATGACATGTCGACGGCGCGATGCCGACAGCATCAGCGAGCGCACTGTTGGGCATCCGGGCATCGCGGTGCAGGGTGATCAGAATCCGGCGGTCGACCTCGTCGAGCTCGGGCTGCTGAACATCCTTCGGCGAACGCGGGCGACTCACCGGCGCGAGTGATGATTCTTCTGTCACTACCCCATGATATCGAATGATCATCGGTTCTATTGCTTGTGAGTCGAAGGTTCTTCACAATTTAGGGAGTCCATCGACAAACAGGAGCGATCATGCGCGTCGGCATCCCGACCGAGATCAAGAACAACGAATTCCGAGTCGCCATCACCCCTGCAGGTGTGGCCGAGCTGGTCCACCGTGGCCACGAGGTGCTCATTGAGGCCGGTGCGGGCGAGGGCTCTGCGATCTCCGACGCCGACTTCAAGCGGGCAGGCGCCCAGATGGTCAACAGCGTCGACGAGGTCTGGGCCGAGGCCGATCTGCTGCTCAAGGTCAAGGAGCCGATCGAGCCCGAGTATGCCCGCCTGCGCGAGGGCCAGACCCTGTTCACCTATCTTCACCTGGCCGCTTCCAAGCCGTGCACCGATGCGCTGATGGCTTCTGGCACCACCTCGATCGCCTACGAGACCGTGCAGACCGCCGACGGCGCGCTGCCGCTGCTGGCGCCGATGAGCGAGGTTGCAGGCCGGTTGTCGGCGCAGGTCGGCGCCTACCATCTGATGCGCAGCCACGGCGGCCGCGGCGTCCTGATGGGCGGCGTGCCGGGTGTGGCCCCCGCCGAGGTCGTCGTGATCGGAGGCGGCGTGGCCGGCTACAACGCCGCCCGCATCGCCAAGGGTATGGGTGCCCACGTGGCCGTCTTCGACGTGAACGTCAACACGCTTCGCAAGATCGACAACGAGAACAGCGGAGCCATCGAGACCCGCTACTCGTCCATGCTGGACCTCGAGGACGCGGTCAAGGACGCCGACCTGGTGATCGGCGCCGTGCTGGTGCCCGGCGCGAAGGCCCCGAAGCTCGTCACGAATTCGACTGTCGCGCACATGAAGCCAGGTGCCGTGCTGGTCGACATCGCGATCGACCAGGGTGGCTGCTTCGAGGACTCGCGGCCCACCACCCACGACGACCCGACCTTCGCAGTTCACGACACGGTGTTCTACTGCGTGGCCAACATGCCCGGCGCCGTTCCGCGCACGTCGACCTATGCGCTGACGAACGCGACGATGCCGTACGTGATCAAGCTCGCCGACAGGGGCTGGAAGGCCGCATGCCAGGCCGATTCCGCTCTGGCCAAGGGACTTTCGACGCACGAGGGCGACCTGCTCTCCGAGCAGGTGGCCTCCGATCTCGAGCTGCCGTTCACCGACCCGGCCACCGTACTGGCCTGATCGCTCAACCGAACAACTCCCCGTCCACGTAAAGCCAACGACGGGCTCTAACGGCGAAGTGGGACCGCTCATGCAGCGTCCCACTTCGTCGGTTCAGGTGGTAGTGGGCTCGAAACTCCACCTCCCCCAACTCGTCGCCGTGCTGTCCCGCCACCGTGTCGAGGATTTCCAGTCCCGTCCAGGTCTCACCCGAGGGTGTCAACACCTCTGGCCGGGTGCGCGGATGCCACGTCCGCCAGACATAGTCCAAGTCCCCCGCCGCGTAGGCGGTGTACCGCGACCTCATCAACTCCTCTGCGGTCGCAGCCAGCCGCTGCCCGGCGTGAAGCGGCAGGCAACACAGCTCGAATATTTCGCCACTGCCGCACGGGCAGCCATCGGTCGCCGACACAGATCACAGTCTGGCCGATTCCATCCTTGACACCTGTCAAGTACGGTCGTGGCATGGTTCTGGCCGACGTACTCCCGAATGCCCCGACTACTACCGATGACGCGCTGGCACTGTTCGACGCCAGCCCCGCGGCCGAAGCCGAATTCATGATCGGTACGTGGCACGGCGCCGAACTTCCCACCGGCCACCCGTTGGACGGCCTGCTTGAGGCCAGCGGATGGTGGGGAAAGCAGTTCGTCGACAGCGAGACCGTCCACCCGCTGCTGTTTCCCACCGCTGACGGCCGCGCGCTCTGGGCGGTCAAACCGATCCTGGCCTTTTCCGGCCTCGGCATGGTCACGAGGATTCCGGCGCTGCGGCGCCGCAACCACACGGCCTTCATCAACTATGCGAGCCCGATTCTGCGAACGCAGAGCCCGAAGGCAAGGCTGCGCACAACGCGCTATCGCGGCGTCGACACCGCAACCATGATCTACGACCAGCTACCCATCAACGACGTCTTCCGCAAGCTGGACGACCAAAGCGTCATCGGAGCAATGGATCTACGCGGATCGAAGAAGCCGTACTTCTTCGTGCTCACCCGCGACGACTCGATGCAACTCCGTTAGATCAGCGCCAGCAGTTCGGTTGTCCGCCACCAGATGAGCGCGACGAACAGCACCAGGATGCCGACCGTCGCACCCGCCTGCACCAGGTCGCGGTTCTCGCGCGGCGCATACGCGTAGGCCAGCGCGACTAGTCCGCCCGTAACCAACCCGCCGAGATGTCCCTGCCAGCTGATCGATGGCACCGTAAACGTGATCACCAGGTTGATCACGATCATGATGACAACCCAGCGGATGTCCACGTTGACCTTCTTGGCCACCACGAAAGTGGCTGCGAACAAACCGAATACAGCTCCCGACGCTCCTACCGTCGCCGCATTGAGCGGCGAGAACAGGTAGATCACCACTGACCCGCCCAGCGCACTGAGCAGATAGAGCGCGCTGAAGCGCAGCCGGCCCAGCCAGATCTCCAACGGCGGACCGACCACGAACAGCGCAAACATGTTGAACAGAATGTGGGTGATCCCGTTGTGCAGGAACGCCGAGGTGATCATCCGCCAGAATTCGCCGTCGGCAACCGCAGGCGACCACATCGTCAGCGCCGCCTCGAACTTCCGCGACGCCATCTGGGCGACGAACAACACCACGTTGAGCGCGATCAGGGCATAGCTGACCACCGGTGTGGCCGAACCCATTCGGCCACCGAACTGCGTCCGCGGCTGCCTAACCGTCTTGGCGCCTTCGCTGACGCACTCCACGCACTGGTGGCCGACGGCGGCGTCGCGCATGCACTCCGGGCAGATGTACCGGTGACACCGCGTGCACTGGACATACGTCGCGCGGTCCGGGTGCCGGTAGCAGGTCGGGGTCGGGTCTGTCATCGGGTCATCCCAGCAGCCAAGGCACCAGCAGCGTGGTGAGTTCGCCGATCAGCGGCCGATTGTTCGCCGCCTTCGGATCGTTGGCCTGCGAGCGCGTCATGATCGCCAACAGCAGCCGCTGGCCCCGCGGCCCGTACGCCATACCGACATCGTTGGTGCTGCCGTAGTCACCGTTGCCCGTCTTGTCCGCGGTGGTCCAGCCCTCGGGAAGGCCTGCCCGCATGCTCGAAGTCTCATTGGCCCGCAACCAGTCTTCGAGCTGCTGACGCTGCGGTGCTGCCAGCACGTCCCCGGTCAGCAGGTTCCGGTATCCGCCGCCGAGCGCACGTGGACTGCTGGTGTCGCGCGGGTCGCCCGGGATCGCGGTGTTCAGCTCGATCTCCCAGCGGTCCAGCCGGGTGCGATCATCGCCGATGCTGCGCGCGAAATCAGTGATGGCAGAGGGCCCGCCGATCGTCTGGAGGAGCAGGTTGCCAGCTGCGTTGTCGCTGACCTGCACCGCGGCAGCGCACAGCTCTGCCAACGTCATCTGGCCGCCGGAGTTGGCGGCGGTCCTCGGTGAGTTGGGCAGCGAGGTCTGCTCGGGGTCGACGAACACCTGCCGGTCCAGCGTCAGCTCCCCGTTCTGGACCATCTGTAGAACCCTGGCGGCGGCGTAACCCTTGAACGTCGAACACATGGCGAAGGATTCGCCGTCGAGGTGAGAAACCGTTCGGCCGGAATCCAGGTTGATGGTGTACACGCCGATCTTCGCGTTGTGCCGTCGCTGCAGCGCTTCGATGCGGTCGTGCACCGGCGGGATCGGCTCGGCGGGATCAGCAAGGACGGATTTCTGCGTGCACGCGGCGAGGCCGGCGACTGCCAAACCGCCGACCAACATGCTTCGTCGGGAGAGGTGATTCACTGCTCCCACGGTAGGTGATCAGCCCGCGATTGCCCGAAGCGGCTGCGGCAGTGACCTTTTGGTCCGATAAGGCCCGAGGACCGCGGCGCCGTACGGCCTGGTCAGCAGCTTGCGCGCGACGGCGTTGACCTGGTCGAGGGTGACATCGTTGATCAGCTCCAAGGTCTGATCGATGCTGCGGTGCTCGCCGAAGTTCAACTCACTGCGGCCGATGCGGTTCATCCGCGAGCCGGAGTCCTCAAGCCCGAGCACCAACCCGCCGCACAACGACCCCTTGGCGATCCGGCACTCGGCTTCGGTGATCCCATCGCGGGCCACCGTCTCCAACACGTCGGTTGTCACCCTGGCGACTTCGCCGAAGCGCTCGGGCAGGCACGCGGCATAGACCGAAAGCGCGCCGGTGTCGGAGAACGTGTCGACCGTCGAATACACCGAGTAGGCAAGCCCGCGAGTCTCGCGAATCTGCTGGAACAAGCGCGAACTCAGGCCGCCGCCCAGCGCGGTATTCAGAACCGACAACGCCCACCGCTGCTTCCAGTGCCGGCCAGGCACCCGCACGCCCAACGACATATGGGTCTGCTCGGCGTCCCGGTTGACCACCTCAAGACACGGTTGGCCGGTCACCCGGCCGGTGCCCTTGCGTGGTGGAACCGCTGTGCGACCGCGCGTCAAATGCCGGCCGAAATGCTCGCGCACCAGCCCGACCACCTCGTCATGGTCGACGTTGCCCGCGACCGCAACCACCATCCGTTCTGGTGTGTAGCGGCGGACGTGGAACGAATGCAGCTGCGAACGCGTCATCGCCGAAACCGATGCGGCACTGCCGATCACCGGCCGCCCGACCGGGTGCGCCCCGAATACGGCGGACAGGAAGACGTCGCCGAGAGTGTCCTCCGGATCGTCGTCACGCATGGCGATCTCCTCGAGCACCACTGCGCGCTCGAGCTCCACGTCCTCGACCGCACACGAACCCCGCAGCACGACGTCGGCGACCAGGTCGATGGCCAGCTCGAGATCGTTGTCGAGGACGTGCGCGTAATAGCAGGTGTGCTCCCGTGCCGTGAACGCGTTCAGTTCACCGCCGACCGCGTCCACCGCCTGGGCGATCTCCACCGCGCTGCGTGTCGGGGTGGATTTGAACAACAGGTGCTCGAGGAAGTGCGCGGCGCCGGCAACGCTGGATCCTTCGTCGCGCGAACCGACGCCCACCCACACACCGACCGACGCCGAGCGCACCGACGGGATGTATTCGGTGACGACGCGCAGACCACCGGGCAGGGTGGTGCGTCGCACTGTGGACTCTGTCGCGCCCTCGTTGCCGCGGCGGACCCGTCGCAGGCCCGCCTTCCCGCTAGCTGCCTGTCGTGGCATCGACAGGCGTATCAACAGGAGCCGCCGCCACGGATTCTTCGTCTTCCGACACCAGGACCAGCGAGATCTTGCCGCGGTTGTCGATATCGGCGATCTCCACACGCAGCTTGTCGCCGACCTTCACGACGTCTTCGACCTTGGCGATGCGCTCGCCCCGGCCGAGCTTGGAGATGTGCACCAGCCCGTCGCGGCCGGGCAGCAGCGACACGAACGCGCCGAAATCGGTTGTCTTGACCACGGTTCCGAGGAACCGCTCACCGGTCTTGGGCAGCTGCGGGTTGGCGATGGCGTTGATCATGTCGATCGCTGCCTGCGCCGACAAGCCGTCGGTGGCACCGACGAACACGGTGCCGTCGTCCTCAATGGAGATGGATGCGCCGGTCTGCTCGGTGATCGAGTTGATCATCTTGCCCTTCGGCCCGATGACCTCGCCGATCTTGTCGACCGGGACCTTGATCGCGGTGACGCGCGGTGCGTAGGGGCTCATCTCGTCGGGGGCGTCGATGGCCTCGGCCATCACCTCGAGAATGGTGATACGGGCGTCCTTGGCCTGCGCCAGCGCGCCGGCCAGCACCTGCGACGGAATGCCGTCGAGCTTGGTGTCGAGCTGCAGCGCGGTGACGAAGTCCTTGGTGCCTGCACATTTGAAGTCCATGTCGCCGAACGCATCCTCAGCGCCGAGGATGTCCGTCAGCGTCACGAAGCGACGCTCCGTCTTGCCGTCGTCCAGTTCGACGTCGTCGGACACCAGGCCCATCGCGATGCCCGCGACCGGAGCCTTCAGCGGAACGCCTGCGTTCAGCAGCGACAGGGTCGACGCGCACACCGAGCCCATCGACGTCGAGCCGTTAGAACTCAACGCCTCGGACACCTGGCGGATCGCATAGGGGAAATCTTCGACGCTCGGCAGCACGGGCATGAGCGCCCGCTCGGCCAACGCCCCGTGCCCGATTTCACGCCGCTTGGGCGAGCCGACGCGGCCGGTCTCACCGGTCGAGTACGGCGGGAAGTTGTAGTGGTGCATGTAGCGCTTGGACTTCTCCGGCCCCAGCGAGTCGATCTGCTGGGCCATCTTGACCATGTCCAACGTGGTCACACCCATGATCTGGGTCTCGCCGCGCTCGAACAACGCGCTGCCGTGCGCCCGCGGGATCACGGCCACCTCAGCGGAAAGCGCGCGGATATCGGTGATGCCACGGCCGTCGATACGGAAGTGATCGGTCAGAATGCGTTGGCGTACAAGCTTCTTGGTCAGCGATCGGAATGCCGCACCGATCTCCTTCTCGCGACCCTCATAGGTGTCGGCCAGCCGCGCAAGCACCTCGGCCTTGATCTCGTCGGTGCGATCGTTGCGCTCTTCTTTGCCCGCAATGCTCAGCGCCTTGGACAGCTCATCGGTTGCCACCGAGGACACCGCGTAGAACACGTCGTCCTGGTAGTCGGGGAACACCGGGTACTCGGCGGTCGGCTTGGCGGCCTTGTCGGCCAACTCCTGCTGAGCGGCACACAACGCGGCGATGAACGGCTTGGCTGCTTCCAGACCCTCGGCGACGACGGACTCGGTCGGGGCGCCTGCGCCACCGGCGATCAAATCGATGACGTTGTCGGTGGCTTCGGCCTCGACCATCATGATGGCCACGTCGTCATCCGTCTTGCGACCCGCGACGACCATGTCGAACACGGCGTTCTCGAGCTGCTCGATGGTGGGGAACGCCACCCAGGTGCCCTCGATCAACGCGACGCGGACGCCGCCGACGGGGCCGGAGAACGGAATTCCTGAGATCTGCGTGGACGCCGATGCGGCGTTGATCGCCAGAACGTCGTACAGGTCCTTGGGATCAAGGCTCAGGATGGTGACGACGACCTGGATCTCGTTACGCAGACCCGAGATGAAGGTGGGGCGCAGCGGCCTGTCGATCAGGCGGCAGGTCAGGATCGCGTCCGTGGAGGGTCGACCCTCACGCCGGAAGAACGACCCAGGGATGCGTCCCGCCGCATACATCCGCTCTTCGACGTCGATCGTCAACGGGAAGAAGTCGAAATGGTCTTTGGGGGTCTTGCTGGCCGTCGTGGCCGACAGCAGCATGGTCTCGTCGTCGAGGTAGGCGACGACGGCGCCGGCGGCCTGCTTGGCCAGCCGACCGGTCTCGAAACGAATGGTGCGGGTGCCGAAGCTCCCGTTGTCGATAACGGCGGTCGATTCGAACACGCCTTCTTCAATTTCAACTACAGACATAGACGTCCGTATGGCCTCTCTGGATCACTGTTCAACTGTTTTGCGTCGTCACAGCGTGTGGACCCTGGCCCTGGAAGCGGCCGTCGATCGAAGCTGCCGGGAGTCAATACCCCGGCAGCCACTACCGAAGACCGCGCGATCAGGCGGATCCCGATATGACGGGCAGGAACGGCGCTCACGTGGTTGCGAAGGCCGTACCCAAGTGTTCGAGCCGAACCGGCTGCCGAACTAAGCCATCGTACATTGCAGCAGGTACGCGACCGAAATCCGCGGTGCTGGATGCCTGATTGCTCCTCACGTGCGCGAAGGGCGCCGGCCCCACCCACCGACCACCGTCGGCGCCGTGTACACCGCGCCGGCCGCGCCGAGGGCATCCCCGAGCCGCAGCTCCAGCGTGTCGAGATCTATCTCGTCCTCGGTTGCGGCACCCGAGGCGACGATGGCGTCTTTCATCGCGCGCACCACGCCGACCACATAGCCCGCAGCCTGTCGGTTCTCCGGCGGCCAGTAGGCCTGCAGCCCGAGCGCCCCTACGTCGTCATAGCCCGCCTGGCCGAAAAGCACGGGTAAGCGCATTCCGACGAACGGGTCCACATGGGCGTACTCGAAGCCTGCCCACAACCAGTCGCGGACGCGCGAGTACAGCTCGACCTCGGGAAGTGCGCGCGCACCACCCATGTCGTAATCCACGGCGACGAAGACGCCCCCCGGTCGCAGATTGCGCATCTGGTGTGCGAGAACATCGGCAGCGTCGGGCAGGTGCATGAGCAACAGTCGGCAGACCCCGGCGTCGAAGGGCTCATCGTCGACGAAGGTGCGCGCGTCGCCCCGACGAAACTCGACATTGCCCAAACCGAGTCGGTCCCGCCGCGCCGTTGCCGCGGCGATCTGAGCCGGGTCCCGCTCGACGCCGACCACGAACCCGTCTGGGCCGACGATATCGGCGACCTGAAAGGCGACGTCGCCGGGACCGCTGCCGAGGTCGAGGACTCTCATGCCGGGCCGGATGCCGCCGCGCTGAAAAAGGAGGGCCGTCGGTTCGGCGAGGATGGCCGCCTGCGTCTGCAGTCGGTCGATCTCGGCTTCGTCGCTACCAAGGATGTATTCGGGGTTAGTCACGTCAACTGGTAACGCCTACCCGGCCGTATTCATGTCAGCGGCGCAGGCCAAGGCGCTCGATCAGGGAGCGGTAGCGCGCCACGTCGACCTGGGCGATGTACTTGAGCAGGCGGCGGCGCCGACCGACCAGCAGCAGAAGTCCGCGCCGCGAGTGGTGGTCGTGCTTGTGCACCTTGAGGTGCTCGGTCAGGTCCGCGATGCGCTTGGTCAGCAGCGCGACCTGCGCCTCCGGCGAACCGGTGTCGGTGTCATGCAGGCCGTAAGAGCCCAGGATGTCTTTTTTCTGTTCGGCTGTGAGCGCCACGAAACAATCTCTCCATCGATAGGTCCGCGAGGAGGGGCACAATGCCCCGAAAAGCGTGCCCACCGCGAACTGCAGCACACGCTTGGTCGGCGTGAAGTCTAGCAGCGCCCCTTTGAGCTGCGAAATCGCCGCTACTGGGCGGCAAGGATGGCGCGCGCCCGCTGCGTGTCGCCGCCCATGGCGGTGATCAGGTCGTCCACCGAGCCGAAACGCTCCTGGCCGCGGATGCGGGCGACGAAATCCACCCCGACGTGCTGGCCGTACAGGTCGGCCTCGGTATCGAGGACGAACGCCTCGACCGTGCGGGTCCGACCGGAGAAGGTCGGATTGGTGCCGACCGAGACCGCCGCCTGATACCGCTCACCAGGCACGACGGTGCCCACGACCGGGCCGTGGCCGAGCACGGTGAACCACGCGGCATACACCCCGTCGGCCGGGATGGCCGAATACATCGGCGGCGCGACGTTGGCGGTCGGATAGCCAAGTACCTTGCCGCGGCCGTCGCCTCGAACCACCACACCCTCGACGCGGTGCGGCCGGCCCAGCCCCTCAGCTGCGGCCACCACGTCGCCTGCGTCCACGCAGGACCGGATGTAGGTCGACGAGAAGGTGACGGTTTGGTCCTGTTGGTGCTCGGCGACAAGGGACATGCCCTCCACCGCGAATCCGAACCGCTCCCCCGCCTTACGCAGCAGGTCGACGTTGCCCGCCGCCTTCTTGCCGAAGGTGAAGTTCTCCCCGACCACCACCTCGACGACGTGCAGGCTCTCCACCAGCAGTTCATGGATGTAGCGCTCGGGCGTCAGCTTCATGAAGTCCGATGTGAACGGCATGACGAGGAAGACGTCGATGCCCATCTCCTCGACCAACTCGGCGCGCCGCGTCAAGGTGGTCAGCTGAGCGGGATGGCTGCCGGGGAAGACAACCTCCATCGGATGCGGGTCGAACGTCATCAACACCGTGGGCACACCGCGGGACCTGCCCGCCTTGACGGCGTGGTTGATCAGCTCGGCGTGTCCGCGGTGCACCCCGTCGAACACGCCGATCGTCACGACGCATCTACCCCAGTCTGTGGGGATCTCGTCCCGCCCCCGCCAGCGCTGCACGGTGGCAAGCCTACGGCGCGCGGGCGGCCCCGGCTGCGTCACATCCCCAGATCAGGTGACCATTGCCTAAACTTTGTGACTGTGAGTCCGAACGGTAATCAGCGCGACCTGACCACGGTCGCCCAGGATTACCTCAAGGTCATCTGGACCGCCCAGGAGTGGTCACTGGAGAAGGTGAGCACCAAGATGCTCGCCGAGCGGATCGGGGTGTCGGCCAGCACCGCGTCGGAATCCATCCGCAAGCTGGCCGATCAGGGCTTGGTCGACCACGAGAAGTACGGCGCGGTGACGTTGACCGAGGCGGGCCGTCGGGCCGCGCTCTCGATGGTGCGAAGGCACCGGCTGATGGAGACCTTTCTGGTCCGGATGCTCGGCTACAGCTGGGACGAGGTACACGACGAGGCGGAAGTGCTCGAGCACGCCGTCTCCGACCGGATGCTCGACCGCATCGACGCCAAGCTCGGCTATCCGAAACGAGACCCGCATGGCGATCCGATCCCGGCCGCCGACGGCCATGTGCCGACGCCGGATGCGCGGCAGCTGTCGGTGTGCGAGGACGGCGAGACCGGGACCGTGGCCCGCATCTCCGACGCCGACCCGGAGATGCTGCGGTACTTCGACAGCGTGGGCATCACCCTGGATTCGCGGCTGATGGTGCTGGCCCGCCGCGACTTCGCGGGCATGATCTCCGTGGCGATCAAGTCGGCCGACGCCAAGGAGAGCGATCCTGGCACCACCGTCGACCTGGGAAGCCCTGCGGCAGAAGCGATCTGGGTGGTCGGCTAGCAGCTGGCCCGTCCGCGCGCCAACGACGCGACGGCGGCCAACGCGGCTAGCGCGATCGACACGCCGAACACAACCGTCAGCCCGTCGTGGAACGGGCCCGAGATGAGGCTGGGGAAGAAGTCGTGGCCGGTGATGGCCGCCTGGCGCTCGGGTGGCAGCCGCCCCAGCACGCCGCTCGGGGCCAGCAGGTGCTCGAGCGGGTTGACGCCGAGCACCGCAGCGAACAGCGTTGAGACCGGTGGCAGCGCGGCGACCTGCTGGGCCACGTCGTGCGGCACGCCGTGCTGCTCAAGGCCGCCGCTGAGTGCGCCGGGCAGGCTGCCCGCAAGACCGACGATCATCAGCGAGAAGAACACGCCGATCGACAGCGCAGTGCCGCTGTTCTGGAACGTCGCGCGCATGCCGGATACCACCCCGCGCTCGCTGGGCAGCACACTGCCCATGATCGCGGACGTGTTCGGCGCGGCGAACATGCCGCTGCCAATTCCGTTGAGCGCAATCAGCATTGCGAAGGCCCAGTACGGGAAGTCGATGGGCAGCAGCAGGAGACCGACGAAGCTGAGACCGAACAACACCATGCCTGCCGACGCGATCCCGCGGGCACCGAGTCGATCCGACACCGCGCCCGCCGCAGGCCCGGCGACCAGGAATCCGGCCGTCAGCGGCAGCATGAAGATGCCCGCCCACAGCGGGGTGTCCGCGTAGTCGTAGCCGTGCAACGGCAGCCATATCCCCTGTAACCAGATGATGAGCATGAACTGCAGGCCACCCTGCGCGAGGGCGGCGGCGAGCGTGGCGGCGTTGCCTGCGCTGAACGCCCGAATCTTGAACAGGCTCAACCGGATCATCGGTTCGGCGACCCTTGACTCGATCAGCACGAAGGCGATCAGCAGAACGACGCCGAGCACCAGGGTTCCCAGCACGAACGGACTATGCCACCCGGTGGGATGGCCGCCGTGCGGCTGTATGCCCGTCGTGATCGCGACGAGGACGGCCGACAATCCGACGGCGAAGGTGATGTTGCCCCACCAGTCGATCCGGCCGCGGTGCCGCTCACCGTTGTCGCGCAGCCGCCGATAGGCCCAGATCGTGCCGAAGACGCCGACGGGTACGTTCACCCAGAACACCGCCCGCCAGTCCCAGGCGGCCAGCAGTCCACCCGCGACCAACCCGATGAACTGACCGGCAAGCGCGGCAACTTGGTTGAATCCGAGCGCGAAGCCCCTCCTGTCCGGAGGGAAGGCATCGGTGAGGATCGCCGCCGAGTTCGCCGTCAGCATCGACCCGCCGACCGCCTGCAGCAGTCGCCAACCGATCAGCCACTGCGCGGCGGCCGAGCCGTCGAAGGGGTCGAACGACAACAGGATCGACGCCACGGTGAACACGGTGAAGCCCGCGTTGTAGACGCGCACGCGGCCGTACATGTCGCCGATGCGGCCGAGCGTGACGACCAGTACCGACTGCACCAGCCGATATCCCATGATCATCCACAGCAGATAGGCGATGTTGGCCGGTGCAAGCGGGTCCAGGTGGATGCCTCGGAAGATCGCGGGCAACGAGATGATGACGATCGAGCCGTCGAGTGCGGACATGAAGACCGCGGCGGTGGTGTTGGTCAGCGCCACCCACCGGTAATTGTCGCCGGTGCGGGTCTGTCGTTCGTCGACGGTCATTTACAGGTGGTACGCCAGTCGTTCGATCAGCGGTGCCGCGGCTGCGAGTTGGTCGAGTTCGGCTTCGGTGAAATCCGCCAGCCCTGCAGCGAGCTGGTCGACGCGGGCGTTGCGTCGGCGATTGAGTTCTTTGCGCCCTACGGCACTGATGGACAACAGGATTCGCCTCCCGTCACCGGGATCGGCTTGACGTTTGACAAACCCGCGGGTTTCGAGCTCGCTCAGCGTTGCGCCCATCGACTGTGGGCTGATCTGCTCCTGCCTGGCGAGGTCGGCGGCGGCCGCGGGTCCGCCACGGTCGAGGCGACCGAGCGCCGCCGTCTCGGGGAACGTCAGCTCGCCGTCGACGGGCGTCTGCCGCAACCTCCGCCGGAGCAGACCAACGCATAGCAGCAGCGCCCTTGCCACGGCTTCGGTTTGGCGATCGACGGACATATTCATCAGGCTAAACTTATAAGTGCACCCTGATCAAATGCTGTGTGTGCGACGGTATTCGCTTGGGGCGAGTCCGAACCAGCGCGAGAAGGCGTGGTTGAAAGCCGCCGTCTCGGCGTAGCCAAGCCGCCGAGCGACCTGCTCGACGGTCAGCCCGACCTGCGACAGCAGCTCGGTGGCCAGCGAGGCACGCACATCATTGGTGATCGCACGAAACGACGTGCCCTCCTCTGCTAGCCGCCGACGCAAGGTGCGGGGGTGTAGATGCAGCGACGCGGCGGCGGCATCGATGCCAGGCATCTCCCCCGGCGAGGACAGCAGCTCCGAACGTACCCGCGCCGACAGTCCAAGGTGGCGCCGCCGCCGCTCGAGAATCCGCTCGCACTCCGCGACGCACACGGCGAGCGTGTGCGGGTCAGCCTGCGGCAGCGGTTCATCGAGCATCCCTCTCGGGACGCGGACGACGGTACGGTCGCGGTCGAACTCGATGTCGCGGATCGCGACGGCATCGAGCAGAGGTCGCAGGTATTCCTCGGCCGCGGCCAATTCGACGCATATCTCGTCGGCGTGACGGGCGAGCACAGGATGGACGAAACCAGGCACGGTGGCCATGATCGCGGCGATATCGCGCTCCATGAAAAACCGGCGCACGTCGGCGGGCAGATGGCCAGCGTCGACGGTGATTTCGCACTCGGATTGCCGTTCCGACAACACGATCGACGAATGCAGCGTGGTCAGCGAAAAGAAGCGCAGGCCAACCGATATCAGTTCGCGCAGCGTTCCCGACGACATCGCGGCGAAACCGAACATGCCGAGATTGGTGAGGTTGATGCGGCTGCCGACCGCAACGCCGATTCCCGCCGGTTTCGGTGCGAGACGCAGCAGGGTGCGCGCCATGGTGATCTCGTCGGCGCTGGAGACTGCGCCGTCCGGCGCCTCGAGGTCAGCAGGAGTCACCGACGTACCGGCGAGCACGTCGGAAACGGACACTCCCACCTCGGCAGCCACCGCGCAGAGCACTCGAGCGGCGACGACGGGACGCCGGAGCACGGCGGACGGGACGGTCATCGTGTCCGAAAATATCAATCTTTTGTCCCAACGCAGCATCTTGCCCGCGCCGACCTCGCTCTACGGTCGAATCCATGACGATCACCAGCGACGTCCGGTTCGCCAGGAAGTACGGACCCCTGACCGCCAGAACCCTTGCGTCCAACGTCGTGCGCGAGGCGAAGCACCGAAACCGGCCGCGGCCGGTCCCGCCGAACATCGAACTCACCGACTTCGATCCGTTCGACCACGCGACGGCGGCCGATCCGTATCCGCGCTATCGGGAACTACTCGAGGGCGGGCCGGTGCATTACAACCCCCATCGCAGCATCTTCATCCTGACCCGCTACGCCGACGTTCGCGCCGCCGCACGCGCCGACCACGCTCTGTCCAGCGCCGACGGCGTCACCTACGGCCGGATGAAGTTGCCGATCTTGATCACCACCGATGCGCCCCGACACACGCGGATGCGGAAGCAGACGATGCCGGGGTTCACCAGGGGCGCACTCGAGTCGTGGCGGCCGATGGTCGACCAACTGGCGGCCAGGTTGGTCGCCGGGCTGCTGGCGCAATCACCCGCCGATGTGGTCTCGACACTGGCCGTGCCGATGCCGATGGGAATGATCGCCCACATCCTCGGCATCGGCGACGACGATCAAGCTGCATTCCGCCAATGGTCGAACGACATGGTCCGGGTCGCCGATATCAACATCTCGAAATCCGGCCTGCGCGAGATGGTTCCGGCGTTGACGGGCTTCCGACATATGCACGCGTTCTTCACCGAGAAGCTGAGCAAGGGTGAGCTGCTCGGCGAGGACACGATCCTCGGTCGGCTGACAAGACACACCGAGGACGGGCGGCTGTCCTACGACGAGATGTTCTTCATCGCGGTGCTGCTGCTGCTTGCGGGTAATGAGACCACGACCAACTTGCTCAGCACGCTGTTCTTGACGCTCGCCGAGAACCCCGACCAACTCGAGCTGTTACGGCGGCAACCAGAGCTCATCGGTTCCGCAATCGAGGAACAGCTGCGCTTCTCGTCGCCTGTGCAAAGCTTCTATCGCACAGCGCTTGTCGACTATCAGGTCGGATCCGCCACCATCCCCAAGGGCGCCCGCGTGTTACTGGCCTGGGGTGCGGCCAACCGCGATCCCCGTCAATTCGACGACCCGGACGTCTTTCGGGCCGAACGCAATCCGACAGGCCACGTCGCGTTCGGCTCCGGCGTGCATCTGTGTCTCGGTGCGCAGCTCGCCCGCATGGAGGGCTCCGCTGTGCTGCGCGAGATCGTCGACAACGTCGAAAGGGTCGAGGTGGTCGGCGAACCGACCTGGACCACCAATCCCAACCTGCGCGGCCTCACGCGGATGAATGTTGCGCTGACGCCATTACAGGGTCGCGGGACGAATCACCACTACTGATTTTGCCCGATCGCCCTCTTCGCGGAGAAGAGAAATGACCTTTTCGTCCGGCGCCACCGCGGCATAAACGCCGTCGATCCCCGCCGGGTTCAGTGCGCGGCCGTGGCGGGCCGATTCGGCCTCGTCGACGGTCAGGTCCCGTCGCGGGAAGGCCAGCAGGCAGGCCGCATCGAGGGTGTAGGACAGCTGCGGCGTTTCTGCCAACGCGTCGAGCGTGCGGGCCTCGTCGAGCCCGAACCGACCGACCCGGGTCCGTCGCAGCGCGGTGAGATGTCCACCGACGCCGAGTGCGACGCCGACATCGCGGGCCAGCGCCCGGATGTAGGTGCCGCTCGAGCAGTCCACCTCGACATCGACGTCGACCAGATCGGCCGGTCGACGGATACCGCGGACCTCGAACCGGCCGATGCGCACCGGCCTTGCCGCCAATTCGACGGTCTGCCCTTCGCGGGCGAGTTGGTAGGCCCGCTTGCCGCCGACCTTGACGGCGCTGACTGACGACGGCACCTGCGAGATGTCGCCGCGCAGCGCCGCGATAGCGGCTTCGATGTCGGCGTCCGATATGTGCGATGGCGAAACAGTTTGCAGCACTTCGCCTTCGGCATCTTCGGTGGACGTGGTCTGACCCAGGCGAATCGTCGCGACGTATGACTTCTCGGTGGCCGTCAGCAGCCCGAGGATCTTCGTCGCCCGCTCGATGCCGACCACAAGGACACCCGTGGCCATCGGGTCCAGGGTGCCCGCATGCCCGACCTTGCGGGTGGAGAAGATGCGCCTGCACCTGGAAACCACATCGTGGCTCGTCATTCCCGAGGGCTTGTCGACCACCACCAGGCCGGGGTCGGTCACAGCACGATCGCCGTAAGCGCCAAACCGTCCCGCACAGACCACCGACCCCGCAGCGTTGTCAGCGGCGGTCCCGACAGGGCGGCCGGGTCGATGAGGATGCGGGACTCGAATCCGCCGGAGGCCGCGCCCTCGTCGACGTCGAACACGATGTGGGCGTCCTCGAAGCCCAGCCAGCGCCGGGTGACCGGGTACCAGGCCTTGTAGGTCGCCTCCTTGGCGCAGAACAGGATTCGATCCCAGTGCAACCCTGGGGGCAGCGCGCTGATCTCGGTCCGCTCGACAGGCAGGCTGATCGCGCCGAGCACACCGTCGGGCAGCACGCCGTGGGGTTCGGCGTCGATGCCGACCGATCGCACGGATTCGTGTCTGCCCACCGCTGCGCCGCGGTAGCCGTCACAGTGCGTGAGGCTGCCGACCACTCCGTCGGGCCAGCACGGTTCGCCCTTATCCCCCTTCAGGATCGGCACCGGCGGCACACCCAGTTCTCCCAGCGCCTGCCGCGCGCAATAGCGCACGGTGATGAACTCGTTGCGGCGCTTGGCCACCGACTTGGCGATCAGCGGCTCCTCCTCGGGAAGCGGCGCCAAATCCGGTGGGTCGTCGTACATCTCGGCGGCAGCCACCTTGTCGGGCAGCACGTCGGAAAGCAGCGTCGCGACGATCATCGTGCCCGCGTCGCCTGCCGGTTGGCGATGCGCTCCTGAATTTTCTGCGCGCTGGTCCGCATCTCATCGGTGATCTCGAAATGCCCGCCGAACTCGTTGAGATACCCGGCCGGGTACTTTGGGTCGGGCAGCACCTGGCGCAGCCAGCGATAGGGCTTGCGGCGCCGCCACTCTCGGGGGTAGCCCACCGATACCTCTTCGAAGCGCACCCCGTCGTACCACGTGGTTCGGGGAATGTGCAGGTGCCCGTACACCGAGCAGATCGCGTTGTAGCGGGTGTGCCAGTCAGCGGTAGCCGTCGTGCCGCACCAGAGCGAGAACTCCGGGTAGAACAGCGCATCGCAGGGCTCCCGCACCAACGGGAAGTGGTTCACCAGAACCGTCGGCGTCACCCAGTCGAGATCCTCGAGCCGCTTTCGGGTGCTCTCCACCCGGTCGCGGCACCACGCGTCCTTCGTCGCGTACGGCTCGTTGGAGAGCACGAACTCGTCGGTGGCCACCACGTTGCGTTCCTTGGCGATGGCCAGCCCCTCGGACTTGGTCGCGGCTCCCTCGGGCAAGAACGTGTAGTCGTAGAGCAGGAACATCGGCACGATCGTGGCGGGTCCGCCGGCGTCGGTCCACACCGGAAACGGATGCTCCGGGGTGACCACTCCCATCTCGTCGCACATGTTGACCAGGTAGTCGTAGCGCGCCCGGCCGAACACCTGCATCGGATCCTTGGAGGTGGTCCACAGTTCGTGGTTGCCGGGTACCCAGATGACCTTGGCAAACCGCTTCCGCAGCAGGTCGAGCGCCCATCGGATCTCGTCCGTCCGCTCGGCGACGTCGCCCGCGACGATCAGCCAGTCGTCCGGCGATGAAGGGTGCAGCGATTCGGTGACCGGCTTGTTGCCGGTGTGACCGGTATGCAGGTCGCTGACCGCCCAGAGTGTCGCCACGACCGTCCAGCCTACTTGCGCGCGGCCGTCGGCTCAGACCCGCAACTAGAACATGTTCTCGTTTCCGGTCCGGGGGCATCGCGGCGACTTGTATAGTCCCCGCAGGGGCCGGCGATGCGCAAGGGGGTGTTATGGCCACCAGGATCCGGCTGTTGACGGCGTTCGGTGCGCTGGTGACGGCGGTAATTCTGGTCCTGCAGGGCGGACCGATGACGTTGCAGACGCCCGATCCGGTGCAACTGCGCTCGACCTCCGCGCCGTTGCCGATGGCGACCACCACTATCAAGTGGCCGGTGATCGAAACCGTCGATCCCGACCCGTTCGACGCGTGCCGGGACATCCCGTTCGATGTCATCCAGCGCATCGGCCTGGCGTTCACCCCTCCCGAGCCGGAGGACAGCCTGCGATGCCATTTCGACGCAGGGAACTATCAGATGGCAGTGGAGGCGTTCGTCTGGCGCACCTACGAGGAGAGCCTGCCCCCCGACGCCGTCGAGCTCGACATCGACGGCCACCGCGCGGCCCAGTTCTGGGTGATGAAGCCGACCGACTGGAACAACCGGTGGTGGATCACCTGCGCGATCGCGTTCAAGACGGACTGGGGAGTGATTCAGCAGTCCCTGTTCTACGCACCGACCTACACGGCCGACGATGTCGACTGCATGCAGACGAACCTGCAGCGCGCCCACGAGCTGGCGCCGTACTACCAGTACGCGAAGCGGGACACTAGCGAGTGATCTTGTCCATCGGACTCGAGCGCTCGAGCATGCCGTAGGCCTCCTCGCCCCTCCACCGGTAGCGCACACCTGCCTGCTGAAGTGCCGGAAACGTCCAGTTCGCCATCTTGGCGAGCATTTCCGCAGGCACCTCGCTGGGGTCGGTGATGTCATGCGTCGACAGCACCGTCTCGCCCTCGATCCGCTCGGTACCCGCCGCGGTCTCCAGCACGACCGACACGTCCTCACCGCGCGGAAGCAGCCGCGTCAGCCACGGCGCCTCGACGACGCGGGCAGGGATCAGGTCGCCGTCGCCAGCCGAATCAGGGTCGAACAGATACCCCTCGTTGAATGTGGGCCGACCATCGGGCCGCGGCGGATAGGCGATGTACCCGAACGCCCGCCCACTCGGAAACAGCGCGGACTGCCAGCAGTGCCCCCAGAATCCCTCGAGCCTGCGCACACCCTGGCGTCGGATCCGCAGGCCGCTGCCGGTGAGGGCGTGCTCCTGCCCGGCCACCCGCACCGACCCCGTCGCGCGGAACAGTTGCTCGTAGCGGTCGCCACCCATCAGATCGCCCTCGACGGACGTCTCCAGTGCCGACGCGGCGTCGGCCTGCAGTGCGCCCTGCACCCACGGGGGCACGGCGAGCGTCGCCTCCACCTCGAAGCGCAGATCGACCAGCGGCCCGTCCTTGCGGCCCGCGGCGAGGTCGGCCGATGACGTCTCGACGGCCTTGCCGTCGAAGCTCATCGTCCAGACGCCGAACGGTTTCACGCATTCGAAGGCCAGCGGGCCCCCGCCCAACACCGTCGGCTTGCCGTCATGGCCTTCGGTTGGCCGGCTTTTGCCTTCGTCGCGCAGTCGATACACCCGGCCGTCGGGGAACGCGACGTTGACCTGGATGCTGTGTTGGTCCCAGTTCGACGCGACCGCCTCGATGCCGACGCGCGGCAGGCCGACCCGGCCGCGGTCGTCGAAAACCCAGAAGCTCACCGAATCCCGCATCTCGGGGTCCGACGGCCGTTCGGCGAACATGTATTCGCGCGTCGGGTCGATTCCGCCGGTCAAGTCGATTGCCATGTGAGCGTTCACCTTTCCTGGGTGATCCAGCGCCGGGTGTGGTCGACGTATGAGGCGAACAAGGGCCGAATGGCCTCGAGGTCCAGCGCGAACTCTTCTGGGTCGGCGTGGCTGTGCGGCTCGCGCTTCTCGGCGTTCTCGGCCCACCACCGTCGCATCCCGGCATCGAACTCGTCGCCCACCGGTTCGCCGAGCCACGCGTACAACCGGCGCACCTCGCCGATCGGATCGGCCAGCATGGCGCGGAAGTCGATGTCGAAGAACCGGTGGTCGGCGCCACTGTCACGGAACTTCACCGCCCGGTCGACACCGACCGACCAGTGGCCGACGTTGAGCTCGCCCAGATAGCGACGGTCGAGGTGGTCGGTGAATCCGCCTGCGATGTCGGCATATACGTCGGCAACCGAGAGCAGCACGTCGGTCGGATCGCGATGGGTCATCACGAAACGGGCGTCGGGAAACACCCGGTCCAGATGATCCAGTGCCAGCATGTGCGCGGGCGACTTCAGCCGCCACGGCCGGGTCGGCTCACCCCAAGCCAGCAGTTTGAGCACACGCCGCTGGTAGGCGTAGGTCGGCGTGAAGTCAGCCTTGTCGACGAGCCACTCGGAGTACGTCGGGATTTGGGCGAACGCCTGGAAGATCTGGGACTTGAAGTCGAGCGCCATCAGATCGAGGCACTCCATCGGGCCGTGGATGTCGGTGGGCACGTGATGCCTGGTGCCGACCATCAGGGCGCGCTGCTCGGGCGGGATCCGCGGATCTTCGCCTGCCACGGTCGACGGCGGCGGGCACGGCTCCGAGGACTCCCAACTGCGCAGGTACCGGACGTGCGGGTCCTGCGCGAGCAGGAAGGACAGCGCGGTGGAACCGGTGCGGGGCAGGCCGAGCCCGAACAGCGGGGCGGTTATCGCGACGTCTTCGATCTCGGGGTGGCGGCGGTACCAGTCCTCCACCTGCAGCCGCTGACACAGGTGCACGCCGATCCAGGCGTAGATGAATCCCTCGCCGCGGTCGTTGAGCCGGGCCTCGTCGCGCAGCGCCTTCGCGAGGATCTCCAGCCCCTCGCGGAAGGAGTCGTCACCGAAGTCGTCGCGCCCCGTTCGCTCGACGGCGGAAGCCATCAACTCGGCCGGTGATGCCACAGTGCACCTCCAACGAAATTCGTGACAGTACACTGTCACCATTGTGGTTGACACGTCAATAGGAAACCGGCGCCGCTACGACAACAGCGCGCGAGCGGAGAAGGCCGCACAGACGCGCGAGCGCATCGTCGCCGCGGGCAGCGAACTCGTGCACGCCTTCGACAGTTGGAACTGGCGGGACCTGACGTTCCGGTCCGTCGCCGAGCGCGCAGGCGTCGGCGAGCGCACGGTCTACCGCCACTTCCCCACCGAACGCCACCTGCACGATGCCGTCATGCAGCGGTTGGAGTCCGAGGCGGGGATCTCCTACGAGGACGTCGACCTCGACAACCTCGGCGAGGTGACCGGCCGTGTCTTCGCGTCACTGCAACGGTTCTCGGTCCGCGACTCCATCGACACGCCGCGCGACCCGACCTTCGTCGGCGTCGACGCCCGCAGGCGTGCTGCGCTGCTGCGCGCCGTCACCGAATCCGCGCCGGGATGGTCGGACGACGAGAAGCGAGTCACCGCGGGACTTCTTGATGTGCTGTGGAACCTGCCCAGCTACGAGCGGCTCGTCGGGGTCTGGGGCGTTGACGGGGCCACCGCCACCGGCGCCGTCACCTGGCTGATGTCCAAGGTCATCGACGCCGTCGAGGACGGACATCCGCCGCCTGCGTAGCCTCGGTTGTTGTGCCCGCAGTCAACAACCTCGTCGGCCGGACCCTCGGCCGCCTCTTGGGCCTTCCGCCACACACCACCGAATACGAGGTGGTTCATCGCGTGCGGGTACCCATGCGCGACGGCGTCGAATTGGTCGCCGATCACTACCGCCCCCTGACGGCGAATCCGGCGGGCACACTTCTGGTTCGCACCCCATACGGACGCGGCTATCCGGCGTCGGCGCTGTTCGGCAGCGTCTATGCCGCCCGCGGCTACCACGTCGTCATTCAAAGCGTTCGCGGCACGTTCGGCTCCGGCGGCGATTTCATCCCGTTTGACCACGAGATCGCCGACGGTGCCGACACCGCGGCATGGCTTCGCGACCAGCCGTGGTTCACCGGGTCGTTCGCCACCATGGGTGCGTCGTATCTCGGTTTCACGCAGTGGGCGCTTCTGACCGATCCGCCGCCGGAGATGGCGGCCGCCGTCATCACCGTCGGACCCCATGACCTCAGCGGACCGCGCTGGGGCACAGGGTCATTCGGGCTCAACGACTTCCTCGGCTGGAACGACGCGATCACTCACCAAGAAGACCCCGGCCGGATCAGAAACGTCGTGCGGATGGTTCGCACCAAGCGGATGCTGGCGGACGCGACGGCAGGCCTGCCCCTCGGTGAGGCGGGCCGCGCGCTGCTCGGGGAGGGTGCGCCATGGTACGAGTCGTGGCTCGAACACCCTGAGCACGACGACCCGTTCTGGGCGCAGACCCGGCTGCACAGCGCGTTGGAGCGCACCGAGATCCCCGTGCTGTTGCTCACCGGCTGGCAGGACGTGTTCATCGACCAGACCTTGGAGCAGTACACCCAGCTGCGCCGACGAGACGTGCCCGTTGCGGTCACCATCGGCTCGTGGTCCCACGGACATCTGCTGACCAAGGGCGCCCCGACCGTGCTGCGCGAGTCGCTGGGTTGGCTCGACTCGCACCTGGCAGGTAACGGCGGCGCCAAGCGCAGCCCCGTGCGCATCCACGTCAACCACGGCGGCTGGCTCGATCTCGAAGAATGGCCGCCCGCGATGCCCGAACAGGTGCGGTACCTGCAACCGGGCGGCCGTCTCGGGGATGCGGTGCCACCCGACACCGCACCCGCGTCGACGTTCACCTACGACCCCGCGGACCCGACGCCGACCGTCGGCGGTCGCCTGCTCTCCCCCGTTGGCGGCTACCGTAGGGACGACAAGCTCGCAGAGCGCTCCGATGTGGCGACCTTCACCGGCGACGCGCTTCCGCAGGACGTCCATGTCGTCGGCAACCCCGTCCTCGAGCTCTCCCATTCGTGCGACAACCCGCACAACGACCTGTTCGTCCGGGTCAGTGAGGTCGACTCGAAGGGCAGATCCCGCAACGTCAGCGACGGATACCGCCGTGCCACAGGCGATTCCGGCACGATCACCATCGAACTGGACGCCGTCGCGCACAGGTTCCGCGCGGGCTCACGCATCCGGGTACTGGTCGCGGGCGGATCGCATCCACGCTTCGCCCGCAACCTCGGCACCGGCGAGCCACTGCTCACCGGCAGGGCGCTGCGGCCTGCCACCCACAGCGTGCACGTCGGGGACGGCGCGTCGCGCCTGCGGCTGCCCGCGGGCGCACCGCCGTCACCCCACTGAATCACGCACGCGCGCAGCGATATCACGCAGCGTCACGTCGTCGTGCACCGGCGTCGACCACATCGGATTGACCGGCAGCGGCACCCAGCTGGTGCACCCGGCGTATGCCGGCATCCGCGGCACTGGTTCCGGTTCGGCAAGCGGGCTAACCTGAACCACCAGCACCGTCAGCTTGTGTCTGGGCCGGAAGTCCAACCGGTCGGCACGTACCGACTCGGCCGTCCAGATGTGCAGTGGCGCGATGTCGTCCAGCCCTTCGGGACGGTTGACCTCAACGGCGGCAACAACTTTCGCACCTGCCCGCAATACGATCTCGGCCTCGGTGCTGTCAGCGGCTGCGGCTGCAAGCAGTCCGCGATGCTCGGCGCGTACCCGCTGCGCGTGGCTGTGGGCGACCGTCGGGAAGAACAGGAAGTGTGGCGAGTCGAGGGTGAACCTCTTCTCGTGAATTCCGCCCTTGCGCAGCAGCACGGTCTGGCGGCCATCGAGCATCGCAAGCACCGCCGCGCTCCACTCTTTGAGCGCGGGTTGGGTGAGCGCCTTCGCGGTCACCCGATGCCGGCGGCCCTGGCCGCTATTCGGGCCCGAACCTCTGGACGCCGCAGCGGCGGCACGGTCTTCGGCGGCTGCTTACGTGGCGGCAACGAGGACAGCAGCCGTGTCGTGGTCGCGGTGACCTCGGCGACGGCGGCCTCGAAGGCTTCGGCGTTGGCCGCCGTCGGCCGCGTGACACCGCTGACCTTTCGGACGTACTGGCGCGACGCCGCCTCGATCTCCTCGGCGGTCGCCGCCGGTTCGAGGCCGCGGAGCTCGGTGATGTTTCGGCACATGCGTCCACGATAGGTTCAGGCGATGACGGATGACGATGTGCTGCTGATCGAGACCGCCGACCGGGTTCGCACCTTGACGCTGAACCGGCCGAAGTCGCGCAACGCACTGTCCTCTGCGCTGCGCAAACAGTTCTTCGCCGCGCTGCGCGATGCGGAGGCCGACGACGCCGTCGACGTGGTCATCCTGACCGGTGCCGATCCGGTGTTCTGCGCCGGTCTCGACCTCAAGGAGCTCGGAGACACCACCGAGCTGCCCGACATCTCACCGAAGTGGCCGCCGATGACGAAGCCGGTGATCGGCGCCATCAACGGCGCAGCCGTCACCGGCGGGCTCGAGTTGGCGCTGTACTGCGACATCCTGATCGCCTCCGAACAGGCCCGGTTCGCCGACACCCACGCCAGGGTCGGGCTGCTACCGACCTGGGGACTGTCGGTGCGGCTGCCGCAGAAGGTCGGGGTTGGGATGGCCCGCCGGATGAGCCTGACCGGCGACTACCTCAGCGCTGCCCATGGGCTGCGGGCCGGGCTGGTCACCGAAGTGGTCCCACACGACGAGCTGTTGCCGACCGCGCGGCGGGTCGCCGCATCGATCGCCGGCAACAACCAGAAGGCCGTGCGCGCACTGCTTGCCTCCTATCACCGCATCGACGACGCGCAGACCAACGAAGGGCTTTGGATCGAGGCGGCGTCGGCGCGGCAGTGGATGAGCACCGCCAGCGGCGACGACATCGCCGCCAACCGCGATGCCGTGATCCAGAGGGGCCGTTCACAAGTGCGCTGACCGCGCCTAGGCTGCCGATGTGAACAAGGCGCATGAGAAGTGCGGCGGCGACGAGTGGCGGCAGGTGATCCGCGAGGTGATCCTGCCGTGGGCGCTGCGCGACACCGACCTCGGCGACGACGTACTCGAGGTCGGGCCGGGCTACGGCGCCACCACCGACGTGCTCAGCCGGGCGGTGCCGCGGCTCACCTCGGTGGAAATCGACGAGGAGCTGGCGGCGATGCTGACCGACCGGTACGCCGACGTCCCCTCGGTCGAGATCGTCAACGGCGACGCGACGTCCCTGTCCTACGCCGACGACAGGTTCTCCGGCGCCGCGTGTTTCACCATGCTGCACCACGTTCCGACGATCGCATTGCAGGATCAACTGTTCGCCGAAGTCGCCCGCGTGCTTCGGCCCGGCGCCCCGCTCGTCGCCAGCGACAGCCTTGGCAGCGAGGAGCTCAAGGCCCACCACGAGGACGACACCTACAACCCCGTCGACCCCGCCTCCCTGCCCGACCGGCTGGCCGCCGCCGGGTTCGTCGACGTGAATGTCCGTGTCAACGAGTTCGGCTGGGGGGTCATCGCGCGCGCCGCTGACTAGGGTTGCGGTGCGAAGCCGACGTCGATGTGAACCACCTGCTGGATGCCCGGCTGGTCGGTGACCGGCTCGGCCGGGTTCGGGCCGAACACTGAACTGAGACCGCCGTCCGGGCCGACGAACTGAACATTGAAGCTTCCCATCACGGGCGCGCTCGTGATGTACAAGACCTGACATATGCCGTCGTTGAGTCTCGAGCGAAAAAATTGGCCGACGGCGACCTTGGGGGCATCGGGCGAAACCGATCCTTCCAAGAGGATCACCGACGAACCTCGGCGAACAGCCGCAAGCGCCCCGGCCCCGACGCACTGGTCGGCATCCGAGGTCTGTTCGAACGACGCGTGGATGACCACATTGACGGCGGTCCCCACGGTTTCGGGCTGGGCCGCTGACTGCCCCATCGGGGCCGCGCCCGCCAGCGCCAGCGCGGCGCCGAAGTACACGAGTGCCCTTGGCGAATTCATCGCGTTGATCCTTGCGTGCATCGCCGGCGACCACAACTGCCGTCTCGAAAACTGTCCGCAATGCGCGCGGTCGGTGCTCCTACCTGTGAGCGCGCTCAATCCGGGCTGCGCATATTCGAAATGGAGTGGCGCATGTTTCAGATCAAGGCCGCGGCGGCGCTGATCGCCGTCGTCACCGTTGCCGGCTGCACGACCGGCGGGCACACCGCAACGGTGATCTCGTCGCATCCGGCCTCGCCGACAGCGTCCGATCCCGCGCCTGAGACGTCCGGTAAATCCCGCGGCGGCGGCGTCGTCGCCAGACCCGCGTCGACGGCGTTTCCGTTGGAGGGCCGCGATATTCGACTGGTGCGACTGGGCGAACAGGATATTGCGCTTCAGTTCGAGCTGTTCAACGGAACAAAGGAAACGGTGGAGCCGTACGACCTCGGTATGGGTTTGATCGAGCGCGACTTCAAGCTGGTGGACATACCACGTGCGACGGCCTACGACGTCCAGAAGAAAGCCGGCTTCGACGGCCGGGTCAGCGAGAACCAGTACGAAGAGATCGCACCCGGTTCGGCTGCCACCATCACCGCGGTGTTCACCGCGCCGCCGCCGGATGCCACGAAGCTCTGGTTCATGACCGACGTTCTGCTACCCGTCGAGGTGCCGATCCAACCGACGGGTTCCACCGCACTCGTCGACGACCCGGTCCTCACCGGCCCTCGGAGTGACCAGTCCTACGTAAACACGCTCATGTGTACAAGCGAAGGCGCCGAAGGCGAGAGCTCGGATACGCCGGTGGTGATCAAACTACCCAGCGACGTGCTGTTCGAATTCGGCAAGTCGGAACTCACACCGGCTGCCCAAGCCGCCCTTGACGACGTCGAGGACCAGATCGGGTCGGCCGAGGGCACGATCACGATCGAGGGACACACCGACGCCGTCGGCGACGATCCTTCCAATCAGTTGCTGTCGGAGGCGCGGGCGGCGTCGGTGCAGGCGGCCCTGCAGGAGAGACTGGGCGGCGGATCTACTTTCAACGCAGTCGGTTTCGGCGAATCCCGGCCGGTGGCGCCCAACACCAATACCGACGGCAGTGACAATCCCGACGGCCGCGCGCAAAACCGCCGGGTGGAGATCCGCACCGGCGACATGACCGCCGCCGGGCCACCGCAGCTCGAAGCGCGACCGTTGACCGACGACCTCGCCGCCAAGGGCGCGACGGCACGGGTCGACAGCGCCAAACGAATCGGCGGACATCTGCTCACCACCGTGACCCTGACGAATCCGACGTCGACGGCGATCGAGGTCCCCCAGGAGAGCGGCCTCACCAACCCCATCGACCGCTCCACCGGCATTACCGTGGCCGACAGGACCGGGATGCTTCGGTCGAGTGTCTGCACCACCGGCGGAGAGCTGCTCGAAGGCTTCAGCATTCTCGCCGGCCCACCCACCGGCCAATTCGAGTCGACCGGTTCGCATCTGCTGTTGGCCGGCGAGTCGGTGCAGCTGTGGGGTTTCTACGCGGCGCCGCCGGCCGAGGTCACCACGATCGACGTCGAAATCGGTGGCCTGGCGATGGTCGCGCCGACGCCGATCACCGGCTGAAACCCGCACCAGAAAAAGTGTCTCAAAAGCCGCCTCTCGGCCCTCCTACCTGTGACAGCGGTTCGACCAGGGCCGCGACAACCTCACCGGAGGACATCATGACCACCACATATGACACCGAGTTCGGCACCGAGACGATCGCGGCGCCGTTATACGACGATCCCGGCGCATACACGGTCGCCGAAGCCTGGGCATCCAGCCCGATGGATGACATCGACGACGATTCCGCGGCTGTCGACAACGGCCAAGATCGCGGCCCTGCCGCGTCACGCGCGAAGCTGTTCGCCGCGTTGGCGGCCGGAATCATCGGAGGTGCCACGCTCGGCGCCGTGTTGTTCGGCTACAAGCCGGTGGCTCCGCCGTCGGTCGTGGTGCCCGGGTTCGGGGTTTCGACATCACAGTTGCCCGGGCAAGCCGGCACACAGGGCAGCCCGAAGGCACCGCAGACACCCGCGGCCACGCAGGCCCCGACACCGAAGCAGCTGCCGCAGACCACACCGAATCCGGTTGCTGCAGAGTCGAAAACGAACGAAGAGGTCGCCGCGGCACCTGCCGCACCGCCGGTGCTCGCACCGCCGGTCGTCGTCGACGTCTTCATCCCGCCGCTCGGCGAGAAGCCGAAACCGCAGGCGCCTGCTCCTGAGCCGCCGAAGCCAGAGCCGCCCGTCTTCGATCCGCCGAACATCGACGTGGTGCAGATCCCCGACGAGTCGGTCCCCAACAACGTGGTGATAGAGGCCCCGATTCTCGATCCCGCACTGCAGAAGCCGACAACAAATGAGCTGAAGCCGGTACTGGGCAGCAGGTTCAACGTGAACATGCCGAATACGAAGAAGGACGACGGGCCGCACCGACAGGTGCCCAGTAGCCGATTCAACTCGCTCGGCAAGCCATGACCATGACAGCGGCCGCTGATTGGGATGTCGCAGGGCCCTACGGCACCGACGCGGAGTTGGCGCTTGCCTGCGCGGCTGGCGACCGCGCCGTGGTGCAGACGCCAACGCAGGCTCCCCCGCCTGAACCACCCCCGGTGGTCGACGAGCCTGCGATACCCGACCCACCCGTGTCGCCGCCGGAACCGCCACCGCCGCCTTCCACCGCCACCTGGCGGAGGCACGCTCACCGGACCGTCGAACCTGGTGATCGACCCTCTGCGTGGCAAGCCGCGACCGCTATAGCTTGCCTCGAAACCATCTGTGCGCCAACAGAATAAAAACTGTCCGAAATCGGTGGCAAACGTGCTCCTAACTAATGACCGGCTGATCACAGCTGGGACAACAGCCAAGGGAGCCCATCGTGAACACCAGCAAGAAGCTCATCGCCGGCACCGTCTGTGCAGTCGCCGTCACCACGGCGGATGCTCGTGCCGTAGACACTGAGCGGCCGATTCCGCGCGTAGCCACGTCGTCGGCCCGTGTGGTGTCAGCAGCACTTGTCACCCCGAACACGTTGTACGGGAACGTCGTCGAGATGCCTGCCCCGCCTGCGCCCAATGGCATTCGGCCCCTGCCAGGAGGGTTCTACGTCGCGCCGGTGGCGACGGGTCTCGGCGGAACCGATACACTCGGCGGCCCCGATACGTCGGTGGCGATCAGCGGCACGTCGATGTCCAATACGCGCCAGTCGTTCGCCCTCACCACTCTTGCGCGCCCGACGTCACCGACCAACGGCAGGTCCGAATCGGGCGTCGGCTCGCAGCTGGCATCTCCCGCACGCGACACGACCAGTTTCGGATTGTTCTCGCCGACAGGAGCTTTCCTCGGTTTGGTCGGACCCGGCGGCCTCCTTGTCGGCGACGGGGTGCTGCCCGGCCAGGACGGCGGCCTGTTGATCGGCAACGGCGCCGACGGCGGCGAGGGCCAGGACGGCGGCGACGGCGGGTTCTTCTACGGCAACGGCGGAAACGGCGGACCCGGCGGATCCCAAAAGCCCGGCGGCAATGGCGGCAACAGCAGCATCTTCTCCTTCAGCAACGGCGGGAAGGGCGGCGCCGGCGCCGACGCCGAATTCGACCCGACGACGGGCGCGCTGATCTCCCCCGCCACCGCGGGCGGCGACGGCGGGAATGCCGGGCTCTTCGGCCACGGTGGCGAGGGCGGCACTGGCGGCAACGCCGACAACTCTGGCCTTGCCGAGCGAGGGGCCGCAGCTGACGCCATCGCAGGCGACGGCGGCGACGGCGGCAACGGCGGACTGCTTCTTGGCAACGGCGGCGAAGGCGGCAACGGCGGATATGCGTTCTCAGACACTACGAACGCCACCGGCGGTGACGGCGGCGACGGTGGCGACTCATCGACAGGCACCGCGGGCGATGGTGGCTATGGCGGCGCGTCGGGCGCTATGGCCGACCAGACTCAGAGCACCGGCGGCGATGGCGGCGACGGCGGCGACTCATCGACGGGCACCGCCGGTGACGGCGGTGGCGGCGGATTTGGCGGTACTTACTCCCCGTTCGGCGGCTTCGGGCTCGCTGACGGCCAGGGCGGCGACGGCGGCAACGGCGGCAACGGGCCCGCCGGCGGCGACGGCGGCCTCGGCGGCTCTGCATGGACTGCAGGCAACGCAGTCGGTGGCGACGGCGGGCAGGGCGGCGCGGGGAACTCCGAGGCGGGTGGCCGCGGCGGCGGAGGCGGCGCCGGTGTCACGATGGGAGGCGCCGACATTTTCCCAGGCGGGACCACCGGCACCGGTGGTGACGGTGGTGACGGCGGCCACGGCGGCAACGGATACAGCGGCTTCGGCGGCGGCGGCGGAGACGGCGGCCCGGCAGGCGCCTACGACGGTGACGCCACCGGCGGTGACGGCGGAAACGGCGGGACCGGTGGCGGCGCGAGCGGCGGCCGCGGCGGAGACGGCGGCGACGCGCAGCCCGCATGCTGCCCGGACCCTGCGGCCAGCCCCGATGACCTCGCCGGCGGCAACGGCGGTAACGGCGGCAACAGCGGCGGTTTGAACGGCAACGGCGGCCGCGGCGGAAACGGCGGCGATGCATCCGGCGGTGACAGCAACAGCGGCGGCGACGGCGGTTCCGGCGGCTCCGGCAGCATCAGTGGTGACGACGGCGACAATGGTGATCCGGGCAGCGGCGACTAGACGCCAAAGATCCTGCTGGACAAAAACTTCGGGGCATTCCTGCTGAGAAGCACGCGTTGAGGACGAAACCTGTTCCTGACAACGGTAATTGAGCACGCCGCAAAGGTGTCTGGCGCGGGCATTGGATTGGCACGCACCGATTCGCGGCGGCCGCCACAAAAGTGTCCAGATGACGGTGTGTGGCAGCTCCTACCTGTACGACCGGCCGACGGGGCCGGGACCTCACCCAGGGAGCACATCGTGAATTCCACATCTGTCCGCAAGCTCATACCCTGTGCAGTCTGCGCGGTGGTCGTCGCGACGACGGCTTCCAACGCATATGCGGGTATTCCGACACCAGCATCTGTCGGCGCGCCCACGCCGGTGATCGCCGGTTCCCCGGCGACACCGGTGTCGAACACGATCGCTACGCCGAACAGCTTGTACGCGAAGGCGAGCTGGCCGAGAGTGCCTGCGCTCGAGTCGACGGGCAGCCGGGTTCTTGCCGGCGGTTATTTCATCGCCCCGGTCGCATCAGGTCTCGGCGGCCCGGACACCGCCCCGGCGCTCGGCGGTCCAGACACCGCCCCGGCGTTGGGTGGCCCAGACACTGTGCCGCTCAGAGACCTGTTCTTTGCACCGACGACGTTGGCTCGCTCGACGCCACCGGCGGTGGGCGGCGGACTGTCGACTTCCTCGACGCGCGGGTCGCTTGGTGACGCAACAACTTTGGGCTTGTTCTCGCCGACCGGTGCGTTCCTGGGCCTTGTCGGTCCCGGCGGGCTGCTCGTCGGTGACGGGGTGCTGCCCGGCCAGGACGGCGGCCTTTTCATCGGCAACGGCGCCGACGGCGGCGAGGGCCAGGACGGCGGCGACGGCGGGTTCTTCTACGGCAACGGCGGAAACGGCGGCATCGGTAACAACGGCACACCCGGCGGAAACGGCGGGAACGCAGGAATTCTGTTCAGCAACGGCGGAAAAGGTGGCAACGGCGCCGACGCGGTTTTCAATCAGAAGACGGGTGCGCTCATCTCCCCCGCCACCGCCGGTGGCAACGGCGGCAACGCAGGCGCCATCGGACACGGCGGCGGAGGCGGTTATGGCGGATCGGCAGACAACTACGCCACTCCACATGGTTTCGGTGCCGATGCGGTCGCGGCCGACGGCGGAAACGGCGGCAACGGCGGACTCCTGTGGGGCAGCGGCGGCACCGGCGGAGCCGGGGGTGAGGCCCATTCATGGGCGGGGAATGCCATTGGCGGCGACGGCGGTGACGGTGGCAACTCAGCCTCCGGCACCGCGGGCGACGGCGGCGAAGGAGGCAGCGGGTACAGCACCAAGTTCGGCGCTACCCAAACCGGCGGCGACGGTGGCGACGGCGGCGACTCAGCGAGCGGAACCGCCGGCGACGGCGGGGCCGGCGGCCACGCAAGCAACATCGGCCCCGCCGGGGGCGGGTTCGCCCACTCCGTCGGTGGCGACGGTGGCGACGGCGGTAACGGGCCTAGCGGAGGCGACGGCGGCAGTGGTGGCGCCGCAGCAGGTGGCGGGAATGGCTTTGGCGGACAGGGTGGCGACGGCGGCGCAGGCAGCTCTGGGGACGGTGGCGAAGGCGGAGCCGGTGGTGGTGGATTCGCCTTCGGAGGCGCAGGCGACTGGCCCCTCACCGATGCCGAGGGCGGCAACGGCGGCAACGGCGGCCCGAGTAGTTCGGGTGCCGGCGGCGGCGGTGGCGACGGCGGCATCGCAGGGGCTTACTTCGGGGACGCCACGGGCGGTAACGGCGGAAACGGCGGCACCGGCGGAGGCAACGGTGGTCGCGGCGGGGACGGTGGCGACACAGCGCTACCCCTTGGCAACAACCCCTCTCCCAGCCCCGACCACCTCACCGGCGGAAACGGCGGAAACGGTGGCGACAGCGGTCCTCTGAACGGGAACGGCGGTCGCGGCGGAAACGGTGGCGACGCCGTCGATGGCAAGACCAACACGGGCGGCAGCGGCGGCGACGGCGGTTCTGGCAGCAGCAGCGGATCCGACGGAGATTCCGGCGACGACGGCAACAACAACGATATTTAGGCCGTACCCGCCACCAGCCAGCGGCCGGAGAACGCGCGCCAGCCGACGAAGACGAGCCTCAGCACCATGAAGGTGCTCAGGCCCGTCCAGATGCCGAGCAGACCCCAGCCGAAAATCAGCGACAGCCAGATCAACGGAAGGAAACCGACCAGCGCGCTGATCAAGGTGGCATTGCGCATGAACTTCGCGTCACCGGCACCGAGCAACACACCGTCGAGAGCGAAAACTATTCCAGCGACCGGTAATTGGGCGACCATGAACCACCACGGCACCCCGATCGCGGCCAGCACGGAGCGGTCGTCGGTGAACACGCCCGGAAACACCGACGCACCGAGGGCGAACACACCCGCCAGCACCGCGGAAGCGACGGCGGAGAAGATCGTCACCCGCCACGCCACCGACCTCGCGTGCGCCAACTCACCGGCGCCGAGCGCCGCACCCACCAGCGACTGTGCCGCGATCGCCAGCGAATCAAGCACCAGCGCAAGGAAACTCCACAGTTGCAGCACCACCTGGTGGGCGGCGACGGCGGCCGCGCCGAACCGGGCGGCGACGGCTCCCGCCGAGACGAAGCACGCCTGAAACGCCAGCGTCCGCAGCAGCAGATCACGGCCCATGACCACCTGAGCGCGCAGCACCGTCGGCTGTACCCGCAGCGGCACCCGTTCCACCAGAAGCGCGCGACAGAACATCAGCGCGGCCAGCCACTGGCCGACCAGGTTGGCGACCGCCGACCCCGCCAGCTCGAGGCGCGGCATGCCCAGCCAGCCGTACACCAGCACCGGGCACAGCACGGCCGATACCGCAAACCCGGTGACGACGTAGCGCAGCGGCCTTGCGGTGTCCTGCACGCCGCGCATCCAGCCGTTGCCTGCCGCAGAGATCAGGATGGCCGGCACGCCGAAGATCGCGATCCGCACCCACGGCAGCGCCGCGTCGGCGATGCCACCGCCCGCCGAGAGAGCCGATACCAACGGCACCGCCGCCGCCTGGACGATCACCACGATCAGCGTGCCCAGCCCGACCGCGAGCCAGGTGGCCTGCACGCCCTCGCCGACCGCCGTCTCACGATCGCCTGCGCCGAAGAAGCGTGCCGAGCGCGCGGTGGTGCCGTAGGACAGAAATGTCATCTGCGAGCTCAGCGTGCTCAGGATCAGCCCGCCGATGGCAAGCCCCGCCAGGCTGATGGCGCCAAGCCGACCGACGACCGCCAGGTCGAAAAGCAGATAGATGGGCTCGGCGGCCAGCACGCCAAGTGCGGGCAGCGCCAGCCCGGCGATGCGCCGACCGGTCGCGGGCGCAATCGGGAAATCGCCTGCCGGTTCAGCCAATGCGCCGCCGACGTCCGTCAGCCAAGGGCAACGTAGAGCGCCTGGACAACGTCGTCGGCCGAGCCGGTCGTCGAATAGCCTGCCGCATGCGGGTGTCCGCCACCGCCGAACGCGCTGGCGATCGTGGCGAGATCCATCGACTTGGCCCGCATCGACACCGACCAGTGGCCGATCTCGATCTCCTTGAACACCGCCGCCACTTCGGCCTGCTGGGTGGTGCGCACGATGTCGACGATGCTCTCGACTTCCTCGGGTCGCGCGTCGGCCCATTCCTGGTGTCCCACAACGGCATACACGAGACCGCGTCCTTCGGCGGCATCGGGCAGCAGCTGCGCGGAAGCAAGCACGCGCGACAGCATCGGCAGCCATGCGAACGGATGCGTATCGAGCAGGGTGCGGCTGATCGTGGCGTTGTCCACGCCCAACTCGACCAGTCGGGCAGCCAGCTTGTGGGCGCGTGCGCTGGCCCAGCGGAACGATCCGGTGTCGGTGGTCAGTCCGGCGTAGAGACAGTGCGCGACGCCGGTTTCGATCGGCTTGCCCCACGCGTCGAGCAGCTCTGCGACCAGCATCGTGGTCGAGTCGGCGGACGGATCGACGAAGTTGGCGCTGCCGAACAGCTGATTGGAGGCGTGGTGATCGATCACCAGCACCTCGCGACCCGGTTCGGCCAACTCCCGCAGCGACCCGAGCCGGTTGATGCTGGGGATGTCGACGGTGACCACCAGGTCGGCGTCGCGACGCATGTCGTTCGGGGGAATCAGCAGGTGACCGCCGGGCAGGGACTGCAGGGATTCGGGCAGGCCCGCCGGTTCCGCGAAGCTCACCTCGACGTCTTTGCCTGCATGGTCGAGAACCAACGCCAGCGCCAGGCCTGCGCCGACGGTGTCGGCGTCGGGATAGACGTGGCAGACGACGCTGATGGAGCCCGCGCCACTCAGGAGCTCGACCGCACCGTTGGCATCGACGCGCTGACCCACCAAGTCTGCGTCGGTCTTCGGGTCAATCGCGGTCAACGGTGTCCTCAGCGTCCTGCTCGTCGTCCAGCTCCCCGCTGGCACCCTCTCCCCGGTCCTCCTGACGATACGGGTCGGCATCGCCTGCGTGTTTGGCACCCTGCCGAACTCTCGCCAAATCCTCATCTGCGGCGCGTGCCTTGGCGAGCAGCTCCTCCATGTGTGCAGAGGTCTCTGGCACCTTGTCGAGAACGAACGCCAGCGTCGGGGTGAAGCGCACGCCGGTCGCCGCCCCGACCCTGCTGCGCAGCGTGCCTTTGGCTCGCTCCAGCGCCGCCGCGGCCGCAGCGTAATCAGGTTCGTCCTGCAACGTCGTGCCCCGCACCGTGTAGTACACCGTGGCGTCGTGCAGGTCACCCGTCACCTTCGTGTCCGTAATGGTCACGAAGGCCAACGGGGGATCCTTGATTTCGAACTCGATCGCCGAGGCGACGACGGTGCCGATGCGTTTGGAGAGCCGGCGGGCCCGGCCCACATCGACCACTAGGTCCGCTCCTTCTCCACGAGTTCGTACGTCTCGATGATGTCGCCCTCTTTGATGTCGGAGTACGTCAGCGTCAGACCGCACTCGTAGCCGTCGCGCACCTCGGTGACGTCGTCCTTCTCCCTACGAAGCGAGGACACCGTCATGGTCTCGGCGACGACGACGCTGTCGCGCAGCAGCCGTGCCTTCGAGTTGCGGCGGATGACGCCGGAGGTGACAAGGCAGCCTGCGATGTTGCCGACCTTGGACGACCGGAAGATCGCACGGATCTCCGCCCTGCCCAGTTCCTTCTCCTCGTAGACCGGCTTGAGCATGCCCTTGAGCGCGCTCTCGATCTCATCGATGGCCTGGTAGATCACCGAGTAGTAGCGGATCTCGACACCGTCGCGGTTGGCCAACTCGGTGGCCTTGCCCTCGGCGCGGACGTTGAAGCCGATGATCACAGCATCCGACGCCGACGCCAGGTTGACGTTGGTTTCGGTGATGCCGCCGACACCTCGGTCGATGACGCGCAGTTCCACCTCGTCGTCGACCTGGATGCCCATCAGGGCTTCCTCGAGCGCCTCCACGGTGCCCGCGTTGTCGCCCTTCAGGATCAGGTTCAGCTGGCTGGTTTCCTTCAGCGCCGAATCCAGATCCTCGAGGCTGATCCGCTTGCGGCTGCGGGCCGCCAGCGCGTTGCGCTTGCGGGCGCTGCGACGGTCGGCGATCTGGCGCGCGATGCGGTCCTCGTCGACGACGAGGAGGTTGTCACCGGCGCCAGGCACCGACGTGAAGCCGATGACCTGCACCGGTCGCGACGGCAGTGCCTCCTCGACGTCCTCGCCGTGCTCGTCGACCATGCGGCGGACGCGCCCGTAGGCATCGCCCGCGACGACCGAGTCGCCGACCCGCAGGGTGCCCCGCGAAATGAGCACGGTCGCCACCGGTCCGCGACCGCGGTCCAGATGCGCCTCGATGGCCACACCTTGGGCTTCCATGTCCGGGTTGGCCCGCAGATCGAGGGCGGCATCGGCGGTCAGCAGGACCGCCTCTTCCAGCGCCGCGATGTTGGTGCCCTGCTTTGCCGAGATATCGACGAACATGGTGTCGCCGCCGAATTCCTCTGGCACCAAACCGTATTCGGTCAGCTGCCCACGGATCTTCGACGGATCGGCACCTTCCTTGTCGATCTTGTTGACCGCAACCACGATCGGCACATCTGCCGCCTGCGCGTGGTTGATGGCCTCCACCGTCTGCGGCATGACGCCGTCGTCGGCGGCGACCACCAGGATCGCGATATCGGTGGCCTTCGCGCCACGGGCACGCATGGCGGTGAACGCCTCGTGGCCCGGGGTGTCGATGAAGGTGATGAGCCGCTCGCCGCCGTCGAAAGCGACAGCGACCTGGTAGGCACCGATGTGCTGGGTGATGCCGCCTGCCTCTTCCTCGCGGACGTTGGCCTGGCGGATGGTGTCCAGCAGTCGGGTCTTGCCGTGGTCGACGTGACCCATGACGGTGACCACGGGCGGACGGAACTCGAGGTCGTCCTCGCCGCCTTCGTCCTCGCCGTAGGTGAGATCGAAGGACTGCAGCAGTTCGCGGTCCTCGTCCTCCGGGGACACGACCTGCACGACGTAGTTCATTTCGCCGCCGAGCAGTTCCAGCGTCTCGTCGCCGACCGACTGGGTGGCCGTGACCATTTCGCCGAGGTTGAACAGCGCCTGCACAAGAGCAGCAGGGTTGGCGTCGATCTTCTCGGCGAAGTCGGACAGCGACGCGCCTCGCGCCAACCGGACGGTCTCGCCATTGCCGTGCGGCAACCGCACGCCGCCCACGACGGGCGCCTGCATGTTCTCGTACTCGGCGCGTTTCGCCCGCTTTGACTTGCGGCCGCGCTTGGGCGCGCCGCCGGGACGACCGAACGCCCCTGCCGCGCCGCCACGCTGACCGGGACGACCGCCGCCGCCGCCGGGACGACCGCGATAGCCGCCGCCTCCTGCGGGTGCGCCACCGCCGCCAGGTCCGCCGCCGCCGGGTCCGCCGGTGCGGTAGTTACCGCCGCCGCCGCCACCGCCGGGACGACCCCCGCCACCTGCGCCGCCGCCGGGGCCACGACCACCGGCTGCCGGACGCGGACCGCCGCCCGGCCGCGGACGGCCTGGCGCTCCGCCGGGAGGACGGGGCGGCATGTTGCCCGGCGAGGCGCCGCCGGGTCGGGGACCGCCGCCGGGTCGCGGTGCGCCCGGTCGGGGTGCCTGCGGCCGGGGAATCGCCCGCTCGACCGGCTGCGCCGAGGAGAACGGGTTGTTACCGACGCGCGGTGTACGCGGCGCCGGCTTGGGACCCGGCGTCGCGGGCCGGGGACCTGGAGTCGGGCCGGGGCGTGCGGGCGCGGGAGCCGACTCGGCCACCGGCGCCCGCACGCCCCCGCCCCCGGCTCCTCTACATCTTCTCGAAGCCACTCGACCGAGGGCGTGCACGGAATCGAGCGTTGGGCGTGGAAAAAAAAAAGTGACTGCCTAGCAGATAGGCTGTATGCATTAATAGCGGAATAGA
>NZ_RARC01000010.1 GCF_003719305.1 Mycolicibacterium stellerae | reverse complement strand
ATGTGCTCAGCGATCATGCCTAGTCTCTGTGTTCTGTCAAGCAGGAGACGGCATACGGTCTCAGCCTCGGTCTCGTGGGTTCGGAGATGTGTTTAAGGGACAGCCCCCGCCTCGCCCGCGGCAGCCGCGTCAGCTGCGGCCCAAGCCGCCCCAACCCGAAGAGCTGCCCGACCCGGACACCGAGGTCATCCCCGCGGTGTCCTACGCCGACGAGATTCCCGACCTGGCTGCGCTGCGGCGCGCACGGCTCGAGCGCGTCGCGCCGGAGCGGGTTGGCCAGCCGTTGGCCGAACCCGTCGACCCGCCTAAACACAAATCGCGCCGCCGGGTCATGTTGGCAGGCCGTTCCATCGCCGCCCTCTTCGCCGTGCTCGCGCTCGCGATGACCGGCGGCGCATGGCAGTGGCAGTCGGCCAAGAACAACATGCTCAACCGGGTCTCGGCGCTGGACCAGAGCTCCCGCGACATCATCGACCCCAATGCCCAGTACGGCGACGAGAACTTCCTCATCGTCGGCATCGACAGCCGCTTCGGTGAGAACGCGGACATGGGCGCAGGCAACACCGAGGACGCCGGTGGCGCGCGTTCCGACACCATCATGCTGGTCAACATCCCGGCCAACCGGGAACGCGTTGTCGCGGTGTCCTTTCCGCGTGACCTGAACATCGAGCCGATGCAGTGCGAGGCATGGAATGCCGAGACCGGTGAGTACGGCCCACTGTATGACGAAGAGACCGAATCCTACGGACCCGATGAGGTTTATACCGAGACGAAGCTGAACTCCGCCTTCTCTTTCGGTGGCCCCAAGTGCCTGGTGAAGGTCATCCAGAAGCTGTCGGGCCTGTCCATCAACCGGTTCATGGCAGTTGACTTCGCCGGCTTCTCCAAGATGGTCGACGCGCTCGGCGGTGTAGAGGTGTGCAGCACCACCCCGCTGGAGGACTACGAGCTGGGCACCGTCCTGGCCAACGCCGGCCGCCAGACCGTCGACGGGCACACCGCACTGAACTACGTGCGCGCCCGCCAGGTGACCACCGAGACCAACGGTGACTACGGCCGCATCAAGCGGCAACAGCTGTTCCTGTCGTCGCTGCTGCGCTCGTTGATCTCCAAGGAAGTGTTCTTCTCACTCAACAAGCTCAACAACGTGGTCAACCAGTTCATCGACGACAGCTACGTCGACAACATCAATACCAAGGACCTGGTGGAGCTCGGCCAGTCGCTGCAAAACGTGGCCGCCGGGCGCATCACCTTCATCACAGTCCCGACCACCGGATACATGGACGAGTGGGGCAACGAGCATCTGCGCGAGGACGACACCCGCGCGATCTTCGACGCGATCATCAACGACGATCCGCTGCCAGAGGAACGCAACGCCGACAACACCCCGGTTCCCGGCACACCGGAGTCGCTGGCGAACCAGACGCCCGATTCGCCGACGAGCGAAGTATCGACACCTGAGCCCGCCGCCCCCACCGACGAGCTGGTCAACGCCGTCACCACCGACCCGACGTCGGTGACCGTTCAGGTGACGAATTCGACGGGCCAGGACGGCTTGGGGGCCACTGCCGCAAGCGAATTGCAGCTGCACGGGTTCAACGTCACGACCCCCGACGACTACCCGACGGGTCCGCTGACCTCGACGACGGTGTTCTTCTCGCCCGGAAATGAAGAAGCCGCGGCGACAGTGGCATCGGCCTTCACCGAGCCGACGATCGAGCGCGTCAACGGGAAGGGCGACACCGTGCAGGTGGTGCTCGGTTCCGATTTCGCCACGGTGACCCCGCCGAAACCGAGCGGCTCCTCGGTGCAGGTCCATGTCCTGCACGGCACCGGGAGCAGCCCGACCCAGCTGCCCGAGGACCTCTCGGTCACCAACGCCGCCGACACCAGCTGCGAGTAGCGGCGAATCGGCCGCGCATTGGGCAAGCGGCATTCACCTTTCGTTCACCCTGCACATCGTGACGATTCACCGGATCAGCCCGTAAGCTGGGCATATGCGAACTGCGTATCACGAGCAGCTAGACGCGCTCACCACCCAGCTCGGCGAGATGTGCGGTCTGGCCGGTGTTGCGATGGAGCGGGCGACCCAGGCCCTGCTGCAGGCCGACCTTGTTCTGGCCGAGCAGGTGATCACCGACCACGAGAAGATCGCGGGGATGAGCGCCAAGGCCGAGGAGGCCGCGTTCGTGCTGCTTGCCCTGCAGGCTCCGGTCGCAGGCGACCTGCGGGCGATCGTCAGCTCGATCCAGATCGTCGCTGACGTCGACCGGATGGGAGCCCTCGCGCTGCACGTCGCCAAGATCGCACGCCGTCGTCATCCGCAGCACGCGCTGCCCGAGGAGGTCAACGGCTACTTCGCCGAAATGGGCCGGGTGGCAGTCGAACTGGGCAACAGCGCCCAAGAGGTGCTGCTGACGAAGGATCCCGAGAAGGCGTCGCGCATCAGCGAGGAAGACGATGCGATGGACGACCTGCACCGCCACCTCTTCAGCGTGCTGATGGACAAGGAATGGAAGCACGGCGTCACCGCTGCCGTCGACGTCACGCTTCTCAGCCGCTTTTACGAGCGGTTCGCCGACCACGCCGTCGAGGTGGCGCGACGCGTCATCTTCCAGGCCACCGGCAGGTTCCCCGAGGAAGAGGAACTTCCCGCCCCGCGCTAGCCGCGGTTACGGGCGGAGCACCAGCTTCCCTCGCGTGTGCCGCTGCTCGAGGGTCCGGTACGCGTCCCGCACGTCGTCGAGCGCGAAGACCTCGGCGATGGGCACCTCCAGTCGGCCATCGGCGACCAGCGCCGCGAGTTCGGCTAGTACGGCGGCATTGGCGGCGTCCGCATTGCCCGAAGTCCGCACCTTGAACTGTTCGGCAGCGGCGAAATCGATGATGGTGTTGACCCTGTCGGGCGCGACGCCCAACCCGTCGACGGCCAGCTCTACGTAGCCGCCACCGAAGAAGTCGAGGAAGGCGTCGATCCTGCCCTCGGAGGCTGCGGCCCGCAACCGCCCGACCAGATCGTCGCCGTAGTTCACCGGGGTCACGCCGTGTGCGCGTAGCCACTCGTCGTTCGACGGGCCCGCGATGCCAAGCACGGTGGCACCCGCTTGGGCCGCGAGCTGCACAGCGATCGACCCCACTCCACCCGCGGCGCCCGCGACGGCCACTACGTCGCCATTGGCCAGGTCGACGGCACGCACGGCCGCGTACGCCGAGGTGCCCGCCACATACAGTGCACCCGCCACCTCCCACGACACCGGTGCAGGTTTGGCGGTCAGGTTCTCGGCGGGCACGACGACGAATTCGGCTTGGCTAGCTCGCTCCTCGCTGAATCCGATGACCTCGTCACCGACGCTGAATTGGTTGACGCGCGAGCCTGTTTCGGCGACGATGCCCGCGAAGTCGCTGCCCTGTCCGGACGGGAACGTCGAAGGGAATATGTCTTGAAGGAAGCCGTTGCGGATGGCCGCCTCGCCGGGGTTGATTCCCGCGGCCTTGACCTCGACGAGAACCTCACCCGCTGCGGGCGCAGGTAGCTCTACGTCGCGAACATCGAGCACGTCGATGTCGCCGAACTGATCGAATCGCACTGCCTTGCTCATGACAGGTACGAACGGCATTGCCCGTGAACTATTCCCCCGGGCTGATGCGGACACCGACCTTTTCGGCCTTCACCAGATCGCGCAGCACCTTGACCAGTACGTCGAGCTCAGAACTCGAATAGCGCATCAGGAAGTCCCGCAGTCCCGCCGCCATCTCGTCGTGCAGTTCGCGGTGGGCTTCGGTGACAAGTCGGCCATCGGCGCTCAGTTCCAGCGCGATCTCCTTGCGATTGCCGGGGATTGGCGAGCGGATCACCAGCCCTGCCTCGACGAGGCGCTGTACGTGTTTGGACACCGTGCCCTTCAACTGCCCAGATCGCGACGCCAGGCCGACGAGGCTGACCGGTCCATCGGCGACGCCTGCCAGCAGGTGCATGGACAGCGTCGGCAAGGAGCGCACGGCCTCTTCCAGCCGTCGCGGACACCGCTGCGCCATGAAGTCGCGCTCGGCGTCGCCGTCCTCGTCGGCCTCGAACTTGTCCCCGACGGCACCGACCAGGTCGTTGATGTCGGAGATCAGCGCCGACTTGGTTTTCATGGAAACCATCTTGCCATCCCGCCTGGCGCGGCGTAGCTTGTTAATTAGTTTCCATCGAAACCATTTCCTCTGAAACGAAAGAGAGCGCCATGAAGGCAGCCGTGGTCAACGAATGGGGAGTCGCGCCTCGATACACCGAGTTTCCCGACCCGCAGCCGCGCGACGGCGCCGTGGTGGCGACCGTCGAAGCAGCCGCCCTGACGAACCTGACCCGCGGGCTGGTCTCGGGAAGGCACTACGCCAGCAAGGAGTTACAGCTCCCCGTCATACCCGGCGTCGACGGGGTGGCCCGACTCGACGACGGCCGCCGGATCTACACCGGCGCGCTGGCACCCTACGGCATGATGGCCGAGCGCACGCTGGTCAGCCCGCACGGCGCGCTCGACCTGCCCGACGAAATCGACTCCGTCGTCGCCGCGGCCGTTCCGAACCCCGGACTGTCCGCATGGATATCACTCGAGCACGGCGCTTCGGTACGAGCCGGCGACAACGTGCTGGTGCTCGGCGCCACCGGAGTCACCGGATCAATGGCCGTTGCGCTGGCCAAGTCGGTGTTCGACGCCGGTCGGGTGGTGGCGGCGGGGCGCGACGCGACACGGCTGGACTGGCTGCTGACCGCAGGGGCCGACACCTCGATCGTGCTCGGGGATGACCTCGTCGCTCAGGTGGCCGAGATGCACAGCGAGCGGCCGTTCGACGCCGTCCTCGACTATCTGTGGGGTCTGCCCGCCGAACGCGTCCTCGAGGCGCTGAGCACCAGCCACCCGTCGGCGCACTACCACCGGACCCGCTTCGTCCAGATCGGCTCGATGGCAGGTCTGACCATCACGCTGCCCGCGGGCATCCTGCGCGGCAACGGAATCGTCATGTCGGGCGTTGGGATCGGAAGCGTTCCACCTGAGGTGATGGGGCGGGTCCGCGCCGAGGCGCTTCCCCGGCTGTTCGACATGGTGGCGTCGGGTGAGCTGCACCTGCGCACGGTGACACGGCCCCTCACCGAAGTGGAACAGGCGTGGACGGCCGCGGAGCCGTCAGGCACCAGGGTGGTGTTGACCCCCTAGCTCGCCGTCTAGCCGAAGCGGCCCGAGATGTAGTCCTCCGTCGCCTTTTGCGTCGGGTTGGAGAAGATCTTCTCGGTGTCGTCGATCTCGATGAGCCTGCCGGGCTTGCCCGTCGCTTCGAGGTTGAAGAAGGCCGTCTGGTCACTCACCCGCGCGGCCTGTTGCATGTTGTGCGTGACGATCACGATCGTGTAGTCCTGCTTGAGCTCGGCGATCAGGTCCTCGATCGCCAACGTCGAGATCGGGTCGAGCGCCGAACACGGCTCGTCCATCAGGAGAACATCGGGCTGCACGGCGATAGCGCGTGCGATGCACAGGCGTTGCTGCTGGCCGCCGGACAGCCCACCACCTGGCTTGTCAAGGCGGTCCTTGACCTCGGTCCACAGGTTCGCGCCCCTGAGCGACTTCTCGGCGATTTCATCCAACGCCTTCTTGCCGCGGACGCCCTGGAGTTTCAGTCCAGCGACCACGTTGTCTTTGATTGACATGGTGGGGAACGGATTTGGGCGCTGAAACACCATGCCGATGGTCTTGCGGACGCTCACTGGATCGATACCTGCGTCGTAAATGTCCTCGCCGTCGAGCAGCACCGACCCCTCCACACGGGCACCGGGCAACACTTCGTGCATCCGGTTCAACGTGCGCAGCACCGTCGACTTGCCGCAGCCGGATGGCCCGATGAAGGCCGTCACGCTGCGCGGCTGCACCGAGAGTGCCACGTCGGCCACGGCATGGAACGAGCCGTAATAGATGTTCAGGTCTTTGATGTCTATCCGCTTTGCCACTATCCGCTCCTAAGGTCGTCAGACTCGATTTCGGGTCAGGAACCGGATAACGAAGGCCGCCGCTACGTACAGTGCTGCAACGATGAGAATCAGCGTCAGCGCAGCCCCCCAAACGCGGTAACGTCCAGCCTCTTCCGGGTTGATGAGTTCGGTGTAGATCAGCAACGGCAGCGACGCCATGTTGCCGTCGAACGGGTCGAAGTTGATCGACCGCGCATAGCCGACCAGCACCAGCACCGGGGCGGTTTCGCCGATCACCCGCGCGAGCGCAAGCAGAACGCCGCTGATGATGCCGGGCAAGGCGGTGGGTATGACAATCCGAGCGATCGTCTTCCACTTCGGAATGCCCAAGGCGTAGGACGCCTCGCGAAGCTCATCGGGAACGAGTTTCAGCATCTCTTCGGTGTTGCGCACGACGACCGGGATCATCAGGAGCACGAGGGCGAGCGATACCGCGAATGCACTCTGCGGGAAGCCGAAACTGGATATCCACAATGCGAAGATGAACAGCGCCGCCACGATTGACGGGACGCCAGCGAGGATGTCGACCATGAATGTCGTCGTCCGCGCGAACCACCCGCGGCCATACTCAACGAGATAGACCGCCGCCATGATGCCAAGCGGCACCGCAAGCACCGCTGCGATCGTCGCCTGGACGATCGTGCCGTAAATCGCGTGATAGACACCGCCTGTGAACTGCTCCGGCAATACGCCGGCAAGCGACTTGTTCCACCACGTCGACGAGATGATCGCACGGAACCCGCGCTCCACGACGGTGTACAGCAGCCATACCAACGGCACCATCGCGATCAGGAAGGACGCCCCGAACAGCAGTGACGCCACACGATTCTTGATCTTGCGGCTCGTGCTGATCGGATGAAATGTCGGCCCCTTGACCAGGGTGTCCAGAGTCGATTGCGTCATCCTCCGCTGACCCTTCCCCCGGCGGCAAGCCGAGCGACCGCGTTGACCACGAATGTCAGAGCGAACAATACGAAACCAGCCGCGATGTAGGCGCCCGTCGGAAGCGGCGCGCTGAATTCAGCTGCCGCGGAAGCGATCTTGGAGGCGAAGGTATATCCGCCGTCGAACAGCGACCAGTGTCCCGCCTGTGCCGCCGAGCGAAGAATGATCAGCACGGCAACCGTCTCGCCGAGCGCGCGGCCCAACCCCAACATCGAACCGGCAATCATGCCGCTGCGGCCGTACGGGTAGACGGTCATGCGGATGACTTCCCATTTCGTCGCGCCAAGCGCCTGGGCCGCTTCGACGTGACCCTTGGGGGTGAGGCTGAAAACTTCCCGCGACACCGACGTGATGATCGGCAAGATCATCACGGCCAGGACGACTCCGGCAGTGAAGATGGTTCCCCCACCGGCCAACGACACGTTGCCGTCTCCGAAAAGGAAGAACCAACTCAACTTGTCGTTGAGGAATGTCTGAACCGGTTCCAGCCACGGCGCGAGCACGAAGATGCCCCAGAGACCGAAAACGATCGACGGAACCGCTGCCAACAGATCGACCAAGATCCCACACGGTCGGGCCAACCGCCTCGGCGAGTAATTGGTCAGGAACGTCGCGATGCCGACCGCGATCGGTACGGCGATCACGAGCGCAAACACCGAGCTGAGCACCGTCACCTGGAGAAGACCTGCGATACCGAACCGCATGTTCGTCTCGTCAGAGGTGACGAACTCCGAGCTCGTGATGAAGTTGGCGTGATTGGCACCGATCGACGGCACGGCGCGGATGAGCAAAAACAGGCCCATCAGGGCGATCACGCCGATGATGGTGGCACCCGCTGCAGCGGCAACTGAGCCGAAGATCCGGTCACCTAACCGGTTGCCGCCCGCCCCCAACGCTGATCCCGGCTTTTTTGCCGTCGGCTCGATGCTCGGCATGATTGGAGTATCCCCGATCCCCCGTGGGCTCGTCGGTGTTGATGACGAACCCACGGAGGTCGAATCTGGTGTGACAGCCATCGAGGAGGTTCGCTACGAGATCGCGTTGATGGCGTCGGTCAGCTTGGCCTTGAAAGTGTCCGGGACCGGGATGTATCCGTTGTCTTCCAAGCCATCCTGACCCGGGCCGACAGCTATCGTGAGGAATGCCCTCACCGCCGGAGCCACGTCAGCATCCGGGTACTTCGAGCAGACAATCTCGTAGGTGGGCAACACGATTGGGTAGGCCCCAGCCTCGGTCGGCTTGTAGAACGATGACGTGTCAAGCACGAGGTCGTTTCCCGCGCCCTTGATCTTCACCGTGTCGATGGACTTGCCAACCGACTCGGCGCTCAAGGTGACTGGATCCGGGCCGGCCGAGGTCACGATCTCGGCGATCGACAACCCTTGCTTCGTCGCGTAGGACCACTCGTTGTACGTGATGGACCCCGGCGTGCTCTTGATTGCGGCAGACGTGCCTTCGTTGCCCTTTGCGCCTTCACCGACACCGCCGCTGAACGCTTTACCCGCGCCCTTGCCCCACGCGCCGTCGGAGGCGGCATCAAGGTATTTCTGGAAGTTGTCCGTGGTACCGGACTCGTCGCTGCGGTAGATGACGTTGATCGGACCGGCGGGAATTGACTTGCCCTGGTTGAGGGCTGCGATCTCGGGCGCGCCCCAGTCCTTGACTGCGCCGTTGAAGATCTTGCCGAGAGTGGGACCGTCGAGCACCAAGCCGTCTACGCCCTCCACGTTGTAGGTGACGGCGATCGGACCGAAGACCGTTGGGAGGTTCCACGCGTCGCTCCCGCAGCGCGCCTTGGCCTTCTCGACCTCGCCCTTGTCTGCACTCAACGGTGAATCGGAGCCACCGAAATCGGTTTGACCTCCGAGGAACTCGGATACGCCCGCTCCCGACCCGCTGGAGGTGTAGTTGAGGGTGTAGCCGGAGCAGGCGGTCTCGTAAGCGGTGACGAATCGAGTCATGGCGTTGGCCTGGGCAGACGACCCACTGGACTTCAGCGCTTTCTTGCCGCTGCAGTCAACGCCGGAAGCGGTATCTCCCGCGGTGCCGCCGCCGCCCGTCGTTGCGCCGGTACCGCCCGCATTATCGTCGCTGCCGCAAGCCGAGAGCATCAGCGCGCCAGCTGCCAACAGGCTCAGCGCGGCACCGAATCGATTGGGCTTCACTTGGCTCCTTCGAGTTCGAGGGGTGATGGCTATCGACCACCACCGAGTAGGGGCAAATCGACGGAATTGATCCGTCTAGCAGTCGCATCACTGCTCGGCTCAGAACCTAAGTGCCCGCCGTGAACGGATGCCCTATTGATGGTGAACGGAAGGTGAACCAGTTAAGGGCGTATGACGAAGAAAACCCAGCGCACAGTTGACCTCCGAGAATCAGTCAGTGATTATTGAGGCAATGAATATTGAGCAGGATGCCGGCGCGAGTCGACGGGCGGCGATTCACGCTGCCCTCGGTGATCCAGGCCGGCTGGCGATCGTCGACCGGCTGTTGCTCGATGACGCGTCTCCGTCGGAGCTTCAGGTGCTCCTGTCGATGCCCTCGAACCTTTTGGCGCACCACGTGAGGGTGCTCGAGGCAGCCGATGTGGTGCGGCGTTCACGCTCCGAGGGTGATCGCCGGCGCACCTATCTGAGCTTGAACGCCGAGGCGCTTGAGACGCTGGTGCCAAGGGCCGCGGGCAGGGCCCAACGTGTCGTGTTTGTATGCACAGAGAACTCGGCCCGTAGCCAGTTAGCGGTCGCTGTTTGGAATCGCCATGAATCGCTGCCGGCGGCTTCGGCCGGCATCCATCCCGCTGCCGAAGTTCATCCCGGCGCCATCGCTGCCGCCCGGCGGCATCAGTTACCAGTTCCCGCGCGCCGTCCCCAGCATATTGACGACGTCCTCGCGTCGGGAGACCTATTGATTGCGGTGTGCGACAACGCTCACGAGGAACTCCCGCGTGACATGGCGCGCATCCATTGGTCGATTCCCGATCCGAGTCGGTCGTCCACAGCAGAGGCATTCGATCGCACCGTCGATGTTCTCACCGCAAGGATCGACCGACTCGTCCGCAGTATCCAAACGCCCTAGGCAAGGAGCCCGAACATGACCGACAGCCCCGTCGCGGCAAACCAATTGCGTGAAGACCTTTCCATCGACCAGCGACTTGCCCTCAAGACCGCGGCCACCCGCCTGCAATCAGACTTCGCCGACATGTTCGGGGTGGAGACCATCGAGAGGTTTCTCCACTCGTCGTATGACCAATTCGCCGGCCGCGCGACTGTACCCAATTTTCTTCCTCTGCTGGCAGAACGTTTTGCGCGGCAACGGCTCCACGCTCTCGCCAGGGTGGAAGGAAAGCATCACGACGGCAAGCCCACCGTGCTGTTCCTCTGTACGCACAACGCCGGCCGCTCACAGATGGCGATGGGATTTTTCACCCGCCTGGCCGGCGACGCGGCGGTGGCGTGGTCCGGCGGCTCAGAGCCGGGCGACGAGGTGAATCCCGCAGCCGTGGAAGCGATGGCCGAACGCGGGATCGACATCGCACACGAGTACCCCAAGCCGTGGACCGACGAGATCGTTCAGGCCGCCGACGTCGTGGTCACCATGGGCTGCGGCGACGCCTGCCCCGTGTTCCCCGGCAGACGCTACGAGGAGTGGATTCTCGACGACCCCGCCGGGCTGACTGTCGACTCTGTGCGACGCATCCGGGACGAGATCGAAGAACGGGTCCGACGCTTACTCGCCGAACTCGAGGTCCCCGTCGAAGCGTAGGCGACCGGTCACTGGGCGCTGCCTCGGCTTTAGCAGTCCGTCACTTCGCGTCGCTCTCCAGCTGAGAGGTGAGTTGCGCTACGCGAGAGGCGATGTCGTCACGAACGAGCCGCATCCGCTCGATGCCGTCGACGCCGCGCTCCGAGGGTTCGTCGGTGTCCCAGTTCTCGAACTGCGTCCCAGGTATCGGGACTATCCGAGCTTCGCGTCCCAAGGTAATCACCAGGTCGACATGCCGTAACAGCTCGGGGTCAAGCGGTTTGGGTTTCTGGTCGGAGATGTCGACTCCAACTTCACGCAGCACTTCTGCCGACAGCGCATTCAGGTCGTCACCCGGGTTGGTGCCCGCCGAGTACACGTCCACGGCGTTGCCGGCCGCTTTGCGCATCAAACCGGCCGCCATCTGAGACTTGCCGGCGTTCTTGACACACACAAACAGGACGGCCGGCTTGGCTGGTTGGTTCATCGGTCTGACTCCAAGCGCTCGCCGGTCGGTGACGGCACCGAATCGACTGTGCCGCTGTGGGTGAACCGACGACGCAGCGCGAGCGACACGTACACCAACCCAACGAGGACCGGCACTTCGATCAACGGCCCGACAACCCCGGCGAGGGCTTGACCGGAACTGGCCCCGTACGTGGCGATGGCGACGGCGATGGCAAGTTCGAAGTTGTTGCCTGCCGCGGTGAACGCCAACGTGGTGGTGCGTTCATACCCCAATCCCAGTCCGGCGCCGAGCAAGTAGCCGCCACCCCACATCAGGGCGAAATAGGCAAGTAGCGGCAACGCGATCCGGGCAACGTCGAGTGGACGATTGGTGATCTGATCACCTTGCAGCGCAAAGAGAATCACGATGGTGAAGAGAAGTCCGTAGAGCGCCCACGGCCCCACCCGTGGAAGGAATCTCGACTCATACCACTGCCGGCCCTTTGCCCGCTCCCCCACGCGCCGCGACAGGTATCCGGCCAACAAAGGAATTCCAAGGAAGATCAGCACCGACTTGGCGATCTGCCATGGCGAGATGGATATCGTCGTCTGCTCCAGCCCCAGCCAGCCCGGCAGTACCGAGAGGTAGAACCAACCAAGCACAGCGAACATCAGCACCTGAAAGAGGGAGTTGAGTGCCACAAGTACGGCAGCGGCCTCACGGTCGCCGCAGGCCAGGTCGTTCCAGATGATCACCATGGCGATACACCGGGCCAACCCGACGATGATCAGACCGGTCCGGTATTCGGGCAGGTCCGGCAGCAGCAGCCACGCCAATGCGAACATCAGCGCGGGACCGATCAGCCAGTTGAGCAGAAGAGAGCTGAACAGCAGCTTTCGGTCGCCGGTAACGGAATCGAGCCGGTCGTACCGGACCTTGGCAAGCACCGGATACATCATGATGAGCAACCCGACGGCGATGGGCAGCGAAATGCCGTCGATCTGCACCTTTTCCATCGCGGTGTTCAGGCCGGGAATCCAGCGGCCCAGCAGCAGACCGGCCGCCATCGCCGCCACGATCCAGACGGGCAGAAACCGATCGAGGGTGGACAGCTTGGCCACCACTGTCGACGCTTCGTTTCGCGCAGTGGTGTCGGTCATACCCGCACTCCGACGGTCGGTTCGGCTCCAGACCCGACATCCAGCAGCGACGACAGAATCGAGAGCGCTTCCGGAACGGCCCGGTAGTAAACCCAGGAGGCACGGCGCTCAGACGTCAGCAGGCCGGCATCGCGGAGGGCCTTGAGGTGGTGGGAGATCGTCGGTTGCGACACATCGACACCTTCGGAGATATCGCATACACATGACTCACCGCCCGCACGACTGGCGATGGAGCTGAGCAAACGCAACCGCACCGGATCGGACAGCGCCTTGAACTTCGCCGCCATCTCCACGGCCGCTTGCGCGCTCAACGGTTCTCGCGTCAACGGCGCAACCGTGCAGCACGGGGCGTCTGCTTCCCGGAGTTGATTCGACATTCGTCAATATTGACAGTGATCAAAGTCGGTCGCAAATGAACTTCTGATGATGACGGCGGCGCTGGCCCCGCAGCAGTGGTCGGACGGGACCAGCCACCATCGACAACGTCAGCAGCAGGCCGCGCCCGCGCTCACCGTCTCGTCGTCGGCATCAGCCTCGGCAGTGCCACAGCACACCGGCTCGCCATCCGCGCCCGGTTGTTTGGGGCTGGTTCCGAAGGTGTCCGAGTCCGCCAGCACGGTGTACACCTCCCACCTCTCGCCGGCCGGGCCGGTCACCCAGACCTTGTCCTGCTTCGCAAAGCAACACGTAGTACCGATCTCCTCGTCGGTGAACAAGCCCTCCCCGCTGAGCCGGGCGATCTCCCCGTGCACGGTTTCGCTTGTCTCCACTTCGACGCCAAGATGGTTCAGGCTGCCCCCTTGACCGGGGTTCTCAATGAGCACCAGTTTCAGCGGTGGCTCAGCGACCGCGAAGTTGGCGTACCCAGGTTTGCGCTTTGCGGGCTGGGTGTTGAAGAGCTTCGAGTAGAACGTGACAGCCTCTTCCAGGTTGTCGACGTTGAGAGCCAATTGAACGCGGGACATGATGCGGACCTCCTAGACTTTCGACATATATCGAACTATGGACAATCCGATAATGCCACCTTTTTGATATATGTCAATCTCTCTGGCAAGATGGTCTCATGCCAAAGGCTCTCCCAGTCATAGACATCTCCGGCCCAGTCTGCTGCGCGCCCGTCGCCGCGGGTCCCGTCGGCGACGATGCGGCCCTCGAAGTGGCGCTAAGGCTTAAAGCGCTGGCCGATCCGGCACGGGTCAAGCTCATGTCGCTGTTGTTGAGTTCGCCTGCGGGCGAGGAGAACAGCGGCGATTTGGCAACTGCGGTAGATCTGACCGAGTCGACCGTCAGCCATCACCTCACCCAACTCCGCAACGCCGGTTTGGTTGAGTCGGACCGTCGCGGCATGAACGTCTACCACCGGGCGCGCAGGGAGGCACTCGTTGCCCTGTGCGCCGTTCTCGACCCCAACTGCTGCGCTTAGCCGGAGCTTTCGGCGGCGTAGGCGACGTCGGTGCTGAACACCTCGAAACCGAGCCGCCGATAGGTGTTCACCGCCGCCGAGTTATCTGCCTCGACGTAAAGCATCACCACTGGCCGGGAATCACCTGAAAGCCGATCCGCCAGATGGTGCAGCCCGATCAGCGTCAGGGTCGCGCCGATTCCGCGGCCCTGTGCGGCCGGATCGACGCCGACCACATACACCTCGCCGAGACGCTCGTTGTGCACCTTCGTCCAGTGGAACCCGAGCAGCTGACCGGTCTCCTCGTCGAACGCCATGAACAACCCCCCAGGGTCGAACCAGGCCTCGGCACGGCGCTCTGCGATATCGGCATCCGTCCAGCCGCCCTGCTCGGGGTGCCAGGCGAAGGCGGCGTTGTTGACGCGCAGCAGTTCGGCGTCGTCCTCCGCGCCTCGGTAGGTGTCGACACGCACGCCGGGCGGGATCGACACCGGCGGTAATTGGGTCAGCGGGCGCCGCATCTGCAGCAGCTCGCGGACCGCTTCCAGCCCCACGCTCTTTGCCGTCGCACGCGCGGCCTCCAGGTCGCCGTGCGCCCAGATGCGGGTGCCGTCCCCACCATCGGCCAATGCCGCGCGGGCCATCGCCGATCCGATGCCGCGCCTGCGCGCGTGCGGATCGACGACGAGCTCCGCCATCGCCGGGCCTTCGTCCGTCGCCGGAGCGACATCGAGGTAGCCGACGATGGAGTCACCGTCGAGCGCCAAAAAGTGCCGGGTGCGGTCGTGCGGAAGGGCGCGCAGCACCTGGTCACCGACGGGCGCGACGCCGTCCGCCTCCTTGGCCGCGGCGATCAATGCCCTGATCGCGTGCTGGTCCTCGTCGCCGAGGCCGGCGCGCCAGGAATACGAGGTCACTGACTATGCAGCGGGTCAGCCAGCTCTTCGGGCAGCCCGATATGCGTGTCGTAGGCGTCGTCGAGGTCGTCGGGAGCATCCGCACCGGCGGCGGGCGCGCGGCCCCTGGCCGGACGCACCGCCTTGTATCCGACGTTGCGCACCGTTCCGATCAGCGATTCGTATTCGGTGCCGAGCTTGGCGCGCAACCGACGAACGTGCACGTCGACCGTGCGGGTACCGCCGAAGAAGTCGTAGCCCCACACTTCCTGCAGCAGCTGCGCCCTGGTGAACACCCGGCCCGCATGCTGGGCCAGGTACTTCAGCAGCTCGAATTCCTTGTAGGTGAGGTCAAGCGGGCGACCGCGAAGGCGAGCCGTGTAGGTGCCCTCATCGATGACGAGCTCGCCGAGGCTGACCTTGCCCGCGTTCTCCTGACTCGCCGCGCCGCCGCGACGGCCAACCAGCAGCCGCAGCCGCGCGTCGATCTCGGCGGGTCCGGTGCTCGGCAACAGGATCTCGTCGAGCCCCCATTCCACGTTGACCGCGACGAGGCCGCCCTCGTTAACCACGGCCACAACGGGAACCGAAGTGCCTGTGGTGCCCAGCAGCCGGCACAGCCCGCGCGCGGCCGCCAGATCCGTTCGCGCGTCCACGATCGCGACATCTGCGCTGCCTGCTTCCAGCAACGAGGAGACCTCGGTGGGCGCATTTCGCACGTGATGGGCAAGCAGCGACAACGAGGGCAGTACCGACTCCGGATGCGGGTCGGCGGTTAATAGCAGTAGATCCAACAGGCCCTCCAGCGTGCCGGGCAGATATTGACGGACATCGCTGTCCGCGATACCTCCCAGATTCGTAGCCGACATCTGGGCGTTACCGGTGGACTAACGATAACCCGCCGCATGCTTATTAGCCGCGCCGAGCAGGGTGGGCTTGCTGCCGTGAGCCAGAATGTCGTGGTGCGCAAGCTGGCGATCGCGGCGGTATCGACGGTCGCCGCGGTGGTGATCGCGGCGATCGGAGTCGACTTCGGTGCGGCTATCTACGCCGAATACCGCCTGGCCAGGGCCGTTCGGAGCGAAGCGAAGCTGAATTTCGACCCGTGGGTCGGCATCATCGGATTTCCGTTTATTTCGCAGGCGACGGGCAGGCACTACAGCCAGATCGAGATTCGTGCGAATGGCGTAGATCACCCAGTGGCAGGCAAAGTGTCCTACGAAGCCACCCTGTATTCGATCGATGTGCCGAGGGATTCCTGGCTCATCGACGCGAGCACCAAGCTGCCTGTCGCCAAGGTCGAGAGCCGCACCATCATCGATTCCACCCACCTTGGCCGCTTCATGGGCATCCCCGACCTGCTGGTGGAAACACCCCTCAAGGAAGCCAACAATCCCACCGGCGGCACCACCGAATCGGGTATCTCGAGCAACAAAGGCCTGGTCTTCACGGGTACACCCAAGTCGGCCGACTTCGACGAGAGGGTCAGCATCTCGGTGGACCTCTCCGTCGCGGGCCCCGATCAAACCACGCTGGTGTTCACCGCGACGGGCGTGCTCACCGGGGCGGGCACCGCCGACCAGTCGGTGCCCGAGGACAAGACGCAGGCCGTGCTGGCCGCGTTCACCACCGCCCTGCCCGGGTTGAAATTGCCTTTCGGCATCGCCCCGACCAGCGAAGGAGCCCGCGGATCGGATGTCATCGTCGAGGGCATCGCCGAGGGAGTAATCGTCACGCTGGATGAGTTCACACAGTCATGAGCCCCTCACTTGCCGTGATCGTCGTCGTGCTGATCGCGGCCTTTGGGATGGCCTACGTGATCAACAGGTTGATCGCCCTGCGGGCCGGGCTGCTCAGGGACACCACCGACACGGCCGGTTCAGCGCCCGTGGACACGTCTGACCTCGGCCTATCCCGCACGGGACCGACCGTCGTGCATTTCACCGCGGTGTGGTGCGGTCCGTGCGCCGGGGTGCGACGGGTGGTCAACCAGGTGTGCGGAGAGCTGCCAGAGGTGGCACACGTGGAGATCGACATGGACGCCAATCCGGCCGCGGCCCGCCGACTTTCGGTGCTTTCGCTGCCGACGACGTTCGTGTTCGACGCCGACGGCCGCCAGCGATACCGCGCCTCCGGCGTACCCACCGCTGTTGACCTGCGGTCGGCGCTTGAACCGCTGTTGGCCTGATCACCATGTCATTGGGTAAGCTGACCGGCGTGTCCGCCCGCCTCCAGGTGATGCTCACCAAACGCCGCGCAGTCGATCTGTGCCGCGTCGCGGGTTCTTGCTGTTGTTGTTGTAGCTGCTGAGCGCAGCCGCGCGACCTTGCGCGCTCGCTCGGAGCAGCCCATGTGGCCTGCTCGCACCCAGCCCTATCCGACACAACAGGAGTGTGACTTCCATGACATCCCGACTGACATCGCTCGCCGAGACTGATCAGGTCGACGTTCGTGGCCCCCGATTCGCCGCGTGGCTGACGACCGCGGTCCTGGTCATCACGCTGCTCGTCTCGAGCGTCAGCCTTGGCGCCGCCGCGGCGATCCTCGGCCTGCAGGCCGTCGTGTTCGCGATCGGTGCCCTCGGCGGGCCCCGTAAGCACCCGTACGGCCTGATCTTCGCCAAGCTGGTGGCTCCCCGGCTCGCACCGGTGACCGAGAGGGAGCCGGTGCCGCCACTCAAGTTCGCCCAACTGGTCGGGTTCGTGTTCGCCGTCGTCGGCACGGTCGGATTCGCAACGGGTCTCGGCACGCTCGGGTTGATCGCCACCGGGTTCGCCTTGGTGGCCGCGTTCCTCAACGCGGCCTTCGGCATCTGTCTCGGCTGTCAGCTCTACCCGCTTGTGGCGCGACTGCGCCGCTCGCGACTGCCCGCGTAATACCTCAATCACCAAGCAACCGAAGGGATCTCTTTCATGGCTCGCTCCGACGTCCTAGTCACCACCGACTGGGCCGAGAGCAATCTCGACGCACCAATCACCGTCTTCGTCGAGGTCGACGAAGACACCACCGCTTACGAAGGCGGCCACATCGCAGGCGCGGTCCGGCTTGACTGGAAGACCGAGCTTCAAGATCAGGTCAAGCGCGACTTCGTCGACGCCCAGCAGTTCTCGAAGCTGTTGTCGGACAAGGGCATCAGCAACGACGACACCGTGATCCTGTACGGCGGCAACAACAACTGGTTCGCCGCGTACGCGTACTGGTACTTCAAGCTGTACGGCCACGAGAACGTCAAGCTGCTCGACGGCGGCCGCAAGAAGTGGGAACTCGACGGACGCCCCCTGGTGACCGACGTGCCCGACCGGCCGTCCACCAGCTACACCGCCAAGGCGCCCGACAACACCATCCGCGCGTTCCGTGACGAGGTCATCGCGGCGATCAACGAGAAGAACCTGGTCGACGTGCGGTCCCCCGACGAGTTCTCCGGCAAGATCCTCGCGCCCGCTCACCTGCCGCAGGAGCAGAGCCAGCGTCCCGGGCATATCCCCGGCGCCATCAATGTTCCGTGGAGCAAGGCGGCCAACGAGGACGGGACCTTCAAGTCGGACGACGACCTGGCCAAGCTGTACGCCGAGGCGGGGTTGGATGGCGAGAAGGAGACGATCGCGTACTGCCGCATCGGCGAGCGTTCGTCGCACACCTGGTTCGTGCTGCAGGAGCTGTTGGGGCACAAGAACGTCAAGAACTACGACGGCAGTTGGACGGAATACGGCTCCCTTGTGGGTGCCCCGATTGAGTTGGGAAGTTGATATGTGCTCTGCACCTAAGCAAGGACAGACGCTGCCTGCAGGCGTTGACCTGGAGAAGGAAACGGTGATCACCGGTCGCGTCGTCGACGGCTCCGGTCAGTCCGTCGGCGGCGCCTTCGTGCGCCTGCTGGACGCCTCTGACGAGTTCACCGCCGAGGTCGTCGCGTCGGCCACCGGTGACTTCCGGTTCTTCGCCGCGCCCGGCACCTGGACACTGCGTGCGCTGTCGCCTGCGGGCAACGGCGACGCAAGCGTCGCGCCGTCGGGGGCGGGCATTCACGAGGTCGACGTCAAGGTCGCGTAGCGACGAAGGCGGCGCGGCATGCGCGCCGGTGTGACGACTGTCGCAGTGGTCGCTGTGGATGCACTGCGAAGGTCGCGGTCGTCACCTTTGATGTGATGATGAAAAGCGCGACCATGACCGCCTTCGCGGCTCTGTGGTTGGTTGCCTCCCCGACCGCATCGGCCGATTCCGACGACGATGCGTTCCTCAAGACCCTTGAGGCCGGCGGGTTCTCCTGGTCGGGTGATGGGCAGCCCCTGGTCGATCTCGGACATGACATCTGCGGCGAGTTGGATTCCGGCATGTCGGCGGCCGACATCATCGCGCAAGGCGCCGCCGAGACGGGGTGGACCCAGACCCAGGTGGGTTACTTTCTCGGCGCGGCGGCTTCCGAATTCTGCCCCGGGTACCTACAACAAGCCGTCGAAGAAGCCAAGACCCTCGAGGGTTAGACTCGCGCCGTGGTTTTGTTCTTCGAACTCCTGCTTGTCGCGGCCGCCGTAGTCATCACCTGGTTCGCGCTGTATGCGCTGTATCGGCTCATCACCGACGAATCGTGACTTCTGACGAGAGCCCCGTCGCCGGCAGATCGGGCGACCAAGCGGTCGCCGCCGCTGCCGAACGGGCGAAAGTGACCGCGGCCCGCAACATCCCGGGATTCTCCGACCTGCCCGCCCCTGCCGATACCGCCAACCTGCGCGAGGGCGCCGACCTCAACAAGGCATTGCTTGCGCTTCTGCCGCTGGTCGGCGTGTGGCGCGGTGAGGGTGAGGGCAGGGGGGCCCAGGGCGACTATCGATTCGGGCAGCAGATCGTGGTCGCCCATGACGGCGGCGACTACCTGATCTGGGAGGCGCGGTCGTGGCGGCTCAAAGAGTCCGGCGACTACGACGAACGAGGCCTGCGAGAGTCGGGCTTCTGGCGGTTCGTCAACGATCCGAACGACCCTGTGGAATCCCAGGCGATCGAATTGCTGTTGGCCCACTCCGCGGGCTATGTCGAGTTGTTCTACGGCAGGCCGCTCAACCAGTCGTCGTGGGAACTGGCCACTGATGCGTTGGCGCGCAGCAAGTCCGGGATGCTCGTCGGTGGCGCTAAAAGGTTGTACGGCATTGTCGGGGGCGGCGACTTGGCTTACGTAGAGGAGCGCGTTGACGCCGACGGCGGACTGGTGCCGCATCTGTCGGCCAGGCTGACGAGGTTCGCGGGTTGATGAACAGGGTTCGGTTGGCTGCGGTTCTCACCGCGGCGGTCGTCGTCGCAGGCTGCTCGTCATCGAACGACGCGCCGTCGCCGGAGTCGTCGACGCCCGCCCCCAGCGGGCACGGGGCATACGCGAAATGTCTTCAGGAGCATGGCGTTTCGGCTCCTCCCGGACCCGTCGCAGGTCCCCCGCCTGGCTCCGACGAGGCGACATGGCACAAGGCCACGGAGGCGTGTGCGTCGATGGCGCCCGGCCCCGATGCGGGCTAGCGGAGAACGGGTGCTTTTCCCACCTCGGCGAGCCAGGTGTTCTGCAGCGACGCCAACGTGCCGTCATCGCGCAGTGCGTCGACGGCCGAGGATACGCACCGGGTGAGCGAGCTGTCTTTGTTGAGGACGATTCCAAACTGTTCGATTTCGTCGGTGGCAGAAGGCAATTGGCCGACGATGATACCGTCACGCAATTCGTTGGCCACCGCCAGGGCGGTGGGCAGGTCGGCGACCAACGCGTCGATCTCCCCGCTACTCAGCGCCATTTTCGCGTCGCCGTTGGTGTTGTACACGGCCACCGGGTTGATGCCGTTCACGGAGGTAGCCGCCGTATAGCTGGTGGTGCCGACTTGGACACCGAGCCGTAGCGGCCGCAGCGCGTCGATGTTCCGTGCCAGCGAGGCAGGCGACGATTCGATTGTCACGACTGCCTGCGTGACGTCGAAGTAGGGCGTGGAGAAGTCCACCGCCGCCTTGCGCTGGTCGGTGATCGAGAACTCCGACAGGCTGGCGTCGAACTCCTTGGTTCCCGGCGCCAGCGCCGCGTTGAACGGCACCCGCACCCACCGCACATCCTCACGCGGGTAACCGAGCCGGTCGGCAACGGCATAGGCGACGGCGGACTCGAAGCCCTCGCCGTTCTCGGGGTTGTCGCCCATGTACCACGGTGGGTAGACGGGCTGGTCGGTCCCGTAGGTGAAGACTCCCTTGTACAGGGTGTCGAGCGAATCCCTCTTGCAGTGCGATAGGCCTGTAGCGGCGGGTTGTTGCGCCGCGGGAGCGCAGCTGACCAGCATGGCGGCCAGCAGCGCGACGAGCAGGCACAGCGAAGGCATGCGCCGCATCATTACACGGCGCACAGGGTCAAGCCATGCCCGAGCAGCGCTGAGCCCGTCGCCGGTGCCGTGCCACCGCCGCACCGTGCAGTCAGCGTTTGTCGCGCTGACCCTCTGCCACCTCTAGGGTCATCGCGTCCGCACCGACGCGCCTCGAGACAGCGGCAACTGCCCTGGGAGATACGGCGCCCAAGGTGGCCAGCAGCCGCTGCGCTACCGGCGCGACAACGACCTCGCCCCGGTTCTTCTCGATCGCCCTGAGGACACCGCGAGCCACATCTTGCGGCGATCGGGTGCCCACTCCGCTTGGCACGTCAACCTTCGCATCGGCGAACATCCCCGCGTCGCGGATGATCCCTGGGAAAACGACCGACACGCCGACCCCCGTGCCGCGCAGGTCGGTGCGTATGGCTCCCGAGAACCCGCGCAGGCCGAACTTGGCGGCGCAATACACGGGGGCGGTGGCCGACGGGAACTTCCCGATCAAGGACGAAACGAACAGCAGATGGCCGCGGCCGTTGTTGACCATCGCAGGCGCGAATTTTCTCGCAAGCATCATCGGCGCCCGCAGGTTCACGTCCAGAGCACGGTCGATTTCGTTCACGGTGAACGAATCGAGCGTGCCCGATGCGGGCAAAGCGGCGTTCGCGATCAGGATGTCGACGTCGCCGGCCTCGTTGGCCAGACGTTCGACGTCCTCGCGGTCAGCCAGGTCGACAACGATTGCGCGTCCGCCGTACTTCGCGATCAGCTCGTCGAGCACGTCGCCGCGGCGACCTGTGACGATGAGTCGGCCGCCACGGTCGGCGATGGCATTGGCGATCGCGTGGCCGATACCACCGGAGGCGCCCGTGAGCAGCACCGTCGACCCAGAAACTCGCATGGGGTCGAGCGTAGATGCGGGACAGTCGGCGTGGTTCAGATATGGTGCGGCCCCCGAGCCGCTGTTCCTGGTTGGACAAACCGAGAGGCTCGGGGGCCGGGTGACTGCGGGGAATTCGCCAGCGCGCGCGGGTGACTCCCCGGTGCTGCTAGCTCGCAGCCACCTCACATGTCCATAAGTCAATCAATTTGTCGGACCACCTCCTTCCCTGTGTACCGACGAAGTTACTCGCGGTTGCGCGCGGCTGCCAGTGATTTACTTCTGCAGATTCTCCGAACCCCGAAACTGCTGGCCGCGAGTTGGATTGAGCTCTGCGGCGCGCATTCGCCGTCGGAAATGGTCGGTTCGCGCTCAGCGATCGCTGACGATCGCGGCGTCGACGAGCTCGCTGACCTGACTGGCGATCGGCGAAGGCGGCAACGGTTTGCCGTCGAGGGTGTGCACCCTGGCCGCCAGCGTGATGCTGGAAACCAGCCAAACCCCTTGTGCGGCAAATAGATCGGCGGTACGCAACGCGAGGTAGTCGCAGTCGTAGCCCTTGTTGCGGGCCACCTCGAACAGCGCCTGCTGTGTGGTGCCGCGCAGGATCGGATACCACGGCGGCGGGGTGAGCAGACCCAGCCGCCCGTCGATCTCCGTGGCGATCACGACCGTCGACCGCGGGCCCTCCAGGACGTTGCCTTCGGAACTGATGAAAACCACGTCGCCCGCGCCCTGGCGTTCGGCGTGCCGCAGCGCCGCCATGTTCACCGCATATGACAGCGTCTTGGCGCCTGCCAGCAGCCACGGCATCTCGGCGGCGCTCTCGGCGGGTAGCGAGCGGGCAAGCGTTATGGCCGCCACCCCGTCTCTGCGTGCCGCAGCGACCCTGCCTGCCACCGCGCCGATCATGGCGAATGCCGTCGGATCGGACCCGCTTTCCCGCCCCCGGCTGTAGATCAGCCGCAGCACGCCCTCGCCGCCGCCCTGTTCCGTCCACGCAGACGTCGCGGCCGCTACCGCCGCACGCCAGCGCGGCAGATCGGGGTCGGGAAGGTCCATCAGCCGCGCCGACTGCGTCAACCGCCCCAGATGAGCCTCGAGCAGACACGGTCGGCCGTCGCGCACGAGCAGCGACTCGAAGATACCGTCGCCGCGCACAGCAGCCAGGTCGTCGGCGTGCAGCAGTGGTGTCTGCGCATCATGCAACTGCCCGTCGAGCGTGACCACAATCCCCGGTTCGCCCGCCATGGCCAAGAAGCGTAGCGCCGTACAGTTGAAGCCATGTCAGCAGTTCCCGCACCCGAATCGGGACCCGACGCAGGCGCCGTCTGGCATTACGGCGACCCACTTGGTGAGCAACGCGCCGCGATGTACGAGGCGGTTGTGGTGGACCGCTCCCACCGGGCGGTGCTCGAACTGACCGGCGGTGAGCGGAAAAGCTGGTTGCACAACATCTCCACCCAACACGTCGCCGAGCAGCCGGACGGCACCGTCACCCAGAATTTGAGCCTCGACGGCCAGGGCCGTGTCGAAGATCACTGGATTCAAACCGAGCTCGGCGATGTCACCTATCTCGACACCGAATCGTGGCGGGCCGAGCCGTTATTGGCCTATCTACGCAAGATGGTGTTCTGGGCCCAGGTCGCGATCGAGCCTGCCGACATGGCCGTGTTGTCGCTTCTGGGCCCCCAGTTGGCAGAGGGTCGGGTGCTCGGCGCACTCGGGCTCGATTCGCTACCAGCTGAAAACACCGCGACCCCTATGCCGGACGGCGGTTTCGTGCGCCGGATGGGCGGGCCCGGCATCGAACTGGACCTGGTCGTTCCGCGCGCACAGACCGCCGAGTGGGTCGACCGATTGACCGCGGCTGGGGTCCGGCGGGCCGGCACGTGGGCCTACGAGGCATATCGGGTGGCCGGGCTGCGACCGCGGCTCGGGGTCGACACCGACGACCGGACGATCCCGCACGAAGTCGGCTGGATCGGCAGCGCGGTCCATCTCGACAAGGGCTGCTACCGCGGCCAGGAAACCGTCGCGCGGGTTCATAACCTCGGAAAACCGCCTCGGATGTTGGTGCTGCTGCACCTTGACGGGTCAACGGATCGACCGAACACGGGTGACCCGGTACTCGCGGGAGGGCGTGCCGTCGGCCGCATCGGCACCGTCGTCGACCACGTCGACCTCGGTCCCGTCGCCCTGGCGCTGCTCAAGCGCGGGCTGCCCGCCGACACCGCGCTGACCACCGGCGGCGAGAACCAGGTGGCCGCCGCGATCGACGCGGACTCGATACCGCCCGCCGATGGCGTCGGCGCGGGACGGCTCGCAGTCGAACGGCTGCGGGGCGGCACACGGTGACCCGAAGGGCCGTCGGACGGGCCTGCCAGCGCAGCGCGCACGGGCACGGTAAAGTGTTGGCAGGACAATAAACACACACAGATCGGAGCCGCCTTCTAATTGGGCCGCTCCGTTATTGCGCGAGGGGGTCCCCCCATGGGCCGCGGCCGGGCTAAGGCAAAGCAGACCAAGGTTGCTCGTGAGCTCAAGTACAGCTCACCGCAGACCGATTTCGAGCGGCTCCGGCAAGAGCTGGCCGGGTCGGAAGCGACCGACACCGACGACCGAAACGGTTCAGGCGGAGGCGGTCTCGCCGACGATGAGTGGGTCCAAGAGGACGACTGGCGCCGGTAGGCGCCTTTCCTTTAAAACCGTGGGTGCTGACCCACGAGTTGGGCTCGTGGGCCGTCCTTGCTGCCTTTGGTGACGGTGCCCAAAATCCAGCAGTTCAGGTGCCGTGCGGTCAGGATCGCGAGTGCGCGGTCGGTGTCCTCGGGTGCGACGACAGCGATCATGCCGACACCCATGTTGAACGTCTTCTCCATCTCGACCCGGTCGATGCGGCCGCGCTGGGCGATCATGCCGAACACCGGCGCGGGGGTCCACGTGCCGCGATCCACCTCGCCAAGCAGCCCGTGCGGGACGACCCGCTCCAGGTTGCCCGCCAGCCCGCCACCGGTGACGTGGCAGAACGTTCGGACCTGCGTCTCGGCGGCCAGTGCCAGGCAATCCTTGGCGTAGATGCGGGTCGGCTCGAGCAACTCTTCGCCCAGCGTGCGGCCGAACTCCTCGACATGTCCGGCTAGGTTCATCCGGTCGATCTCCAGCAGCACCTTGCGAGCAAGCGAGTAGCCGTTGGAGTGCAGCCCGGTCGAGCCCATGCCGATGATCACGTCGCCGGGTTTGACGCGGTCGGGACCCAGTACGTCGTCGGCCTCCACGATGCCCACACCGGTGGCCGAGATGTCGTAGTGGTCGGGCGCCATCAGCCCCGGATGTTCGGCGGTCTCACCGCCGAGCAGCGCGCAACCCGCGATCACGCAGCCGTTGGCGATGCCGCCGACCAGTTCGCTCACCCGCTCGGGCACGGTGCGGCCGACGGCGATGTAGTCCTGAAGGAACAGCGGCTCGGCGCCGCACACCACCAGGTCATCGACGACCATGGCGACCAGGTCGAGACCGACGGTGTCGTGCTTGTCCATCGCCTGGGCGACGGCCAGCTTGGTGCCGACGCCGTCGGTCGAGCTGGCCAGCACCGGCTCGCGGTAGCCGCCGCGCAGCGCGAACAGCCCGGCGAAGCCACCGAGGCCGCCGCGCACCTCGGGCCTGGTTGCCCTGCTCGCCAGCGGTTTGAAGAGTTCGACGGCGCGGTCACCAGCTTCGATGTCCACCCCGGCCGATGCATAGGAGATGCCGTGTTGTGCGGCGCGATCCGTCATCGGCCTTAAGGCTACCGGTCGGCGACCGTGGCCGGAACGGGCCGTGCGGGCTCAGCCGACGTTGAGGGCCAGCCACTCGTTGAGAGGTACCGCTGCGCGCAGCGTGGTGACCACGCGGTCCTTGGCCTTCCTGGTGCCCAGCCAGGCGCCGACCGGCCAGCTCTTCATCATCGCGATGCCTTTGTGCCGCAGCAGCTCGATACGCGGATGGTCGGCCGGATAGCCCCGCGGTGCGGTCTTGAGCACATCGTGGGCCATCGTCTGGTAGCCGCCTCGGTTCAGCGCGGCGACGATGTCCGACAGCTCGGCACCGGACTCCTCGGCGTCGACCGCCGCGCGGAAGCGTTGAAGCGCCGCCGGTTCGGGCATGTAGAGCCCGCTGCCCGCGGACAGTCCCTCGGCGGAGAACGACACGTACCCGGCGCCGATGCGGGCGGCGCAGGTGGTCTTGTACGGGCTCTTGTCGGCGCTGAACCGCACGTCTCGATACGGCCGGAACATGGTGCCCGCGCCGAACTCGTCGGCGAGCTCGGCGAGCAGTTCCTCCATCGGGGCGCGCACGCGGCGGTCGTAGACCTCCTTGTTGTCCTGCCAGTACACCCTCGAGTTGTCGGCTTCGAGGCCCTCGTAGAACTCCACCGCCTCGATCGGCCATCCATGAAACGCCATGGCGCCATTGTGAATCTACTCAGCGGGCGTCGTGGGTGATCCGGCCGTCGATCATCGTCAAGACGACGGGCACGGCGTGGATTTCGTGGGCATCAACGCGGAACAGATCGGCGCCGAGCACCGTCAGGTCGGCGGCCTTGCCGACGGTCAAGGTGCCGGTCCGCTGCTCGAGGCGCAGCTGGTAGGCGCCGTTGGCGGTGTAGCCGCGCAGGGCAGCCCAGGGTTGCGCGGGATCACCGGTCCAGATCGACTCGTTGGTCAGCAGGTAGGACCGGCTCATGCGAGCACGGTAACCTCGCGCAAACCCGCGGGCGGCCCAATCCGCTGTGCCATCCTGACTGACTATGCGAACTCTTCAGCGACTGTGGGCGGCACCTCTCGCGGTCGCCGCGCTGCTCGCGGGCTCGGGACCCGCCGCGGCCACCCCCGCGCGGGACACCGACGGAACGGTCATCTGGCAGACGACCGACGACGGGAAGGACTACATCTTCCGCGAGATCACCATCGCCCCCGGCGGCAGCACCGGATGGCATTCGCATGACGGCCAGCTCTTCGGTGTGGTCAAGGAGGGCACCCTGACGCACTACGGCTCGGACTGCTCGGTCGACGGGCTTTACACTGCCGGCCAGAGCATCGCCGAGAAGGGCGGTCCGGGTTACGTGCATATCGGCCGCAATGTCGGCCCCGGCCCGCTGGTTCTGCAGGTTCTCTACATCGATCCTGCGGGGGCGCCGCTGTCCGACGACGCACCCGATCCGGGTTGCGGGTTTGCCTGACCCCGGAATTGGACATCCGCCCGTCTATCGGCTCCGAATAGTCAAAAGGGGTTTCGACGGACGGAGATTCTGTGGTTGCAGACGAAATTCGCTGCGTGGTGACCGGTGCGACCGGCTACGTCGGTAGTCGGCTTGTGCCGCGACTGCTCGACGCCGGGCTGCGGGTGCGGGCGATGGCGCGCAATCCCGATAAGCTCGCCGCCGCGTCGTGGCGCGACGACGTCGAGGTGGTCCGCGGCGATCTGACCGAACCCGATTCGCTGACCGATGCGTTCGACGGCGCCGACGTCGTCTACTACCTGGTGCACTCGATGGGCACGTCGAAGGATTTCGTCGCCGAGGAAGCGCAGTCGGCACGCAACGTGGTCAAGGCGGCGCAGCGGGCCGGGGTCCGGCGGCTGGTGTACCTGTCGGGCCTGCACCCCGACGGCCGCGAACTGTCTCGGCATCTGGCGTCACGTGCCGAGGTCGGCGAGATCCTCATCGGCTCGGGCATCGAGACCGTGGTGCTGCAGGCCGGGATCGTGGTCGGCTCGGGGTCGGCGTCCTTCGAGATGATCCGCCACCTCACCGACCGCCTCCCGGCGATGACGACGCCGAAGTGGGTGCACAACAAGATCCAGCCGATCGCCATCGGCGATGTGCTGCACTACCTGGCAGAGGCAGCCACGGCCGACGTACCGTCATCGCGGACCTGGGATGTCGGCGGACCCGACGTGATGGAGTACGGCGAGGCGATGCAGGTCTACGCCGAGGTAGCCGGCCTACGGCGCCGGATCATCATCGTGCTGCCGTTTCTGACTCCCACGATCGCCAGTTGGTGGGTGGGTCTGGTGACGCCGATCCCATCGGGTCTGGCACGGCCGCTGGTGGAGTCGTTGGAATGCGACGCCGTGATGCTCGATCACGACATCGACACCGTCATCGCACCGCCCGAGGGCGGGCTCACCGGATACCGCGAATCGGTGGCGGAGGCACTTCAGCAGGACGGCACCGCGTCCAGTGATGGACGGCGTCACTTGATGAAGTTCAGTCCGACTGCGCCGCAGTAGGTTTCAGGGACGACGCAGGGCCGATGCGTTGTCGTTGTCGGCCTGCAGCGGCATGCCTGTGCGCGCGGCGGTCGCGAGCATGTGCTCGATGACGTTCTTGCCGAGCGCCGTCTCACCGGGCAACTCGATCGGGTACTTGCCGTCGAAGCAGGCGGTGCACAACCGTGACGCAGGCTGTTCGGTGGCCGCGATCATGGCCTGCTGCGAGATGTAGCCGAGCGAGTCGGCGCCGATGCCGTGCCGGACCGCCTCGACCACCTCCTCCTCGTTCTCGACGGCGTTGGCGATCAGCTCGGCGGGTGTGGCGAAGTCGATGCCGTAGAAGCACGGCCATTTCACCGGCGGCGAGGCGATGCGCACATGCACCTCGATAGCGCCTGCCTCACGCAGCATCCGGACCAGCGAGCGCTGGGTGTTGCCACGGACGATCGAATCGTCGACGACGATGAGCCGCTTGCCGCGGATCACCTCTCGCAGCGGGTTGAGCTTCAGCCGGATACCCAGCTGACGGATGGTCTGCGAGGGCTGGATGAATGTGCGCCCGACATAGGCGTTCTTGGTCAGGCCCTGCCCGTATGGAATGCCCGACTCCTGCGCATACCCGACCGCGGCCGGGATGCCGGACTCCGGAACGCCGATCACCAGGTCGGCGTCCACCGGCCTTTCCTGGGCGAGCCTGCGTCCGATGTCGACGCGCGTCTTGTGCACCGACCGGCCGCTGATCGTGCTGTCGGGCCGGGCCAGATACACGTACTCGAACACGCAGCCCTTGGGTGACGGCGGAGCGAATCGGCTGGAACGCACGCCGTCGGCATCGATGGCGAGCAGTTCCCCTGGTTCGATGTCGCGGACGAACGAGGCGCCGACGATGTCCAGCGCAGCGGTCTCGGAGGCGACGACCCAGCCCCGATCGAGGCGCCCGAGCGACAGCGGCCGCACGCCGTGCGGGTCGCGGGCCGCGTAGAGGGTGTTCTCGTCCATGAACGTCAGGCAGAACGCGCCTCGCACGGTGGGAAGCAGCTCGAGTGCGGCCTGCTCGATCGTTGAATCGGCGGCACCGTGCGCCAGCAGCGCGCCGAGGATGTCGGAGTCGGTGGTCGCGGCGGCGGCGCCGCGCATGTTGATCAGGCCGAGCTCGCGGGCACGCCCAGCCAGCTCGGTGGTGTTGACCAGGTTGCCGTTGTGTCCGAGCGCGACACCTGTGCCCGCGGCTGTGTTGCGAAACACAGGCTGGGCGTTCTCCCACGTGGTGGAGCCGGTCGTCGAGTAGCGGCAGTGTCCGATCGCGACGTGACCCTCCATCGCGCCAAGCGTTTGCTCGTCGAAGACCTGGCTGACCAGCCCGAGATCCTTGAAGACCAGCACCTGGGAGCCGTCTGCGACGGCGATGCCTGCGGCTTCCTGACCGCGATGCTGCAGCGCGTATAGGCCGTAGTAGGTGAGCTTGGCGACCTCTTCGCCCGGCGCCCATACGCCGAAAACGCCGCACTCTTCTCTAGGGTCGTTCTCCGTTTGCTCGACGGTCACGATAAGGCTGCTCCCAGGGGGCGGTGGGTGACGGGTTCAGTCTACGGTCATCACGGGTCAATCATGGAATCGCAGGCGCTCATGTCGCCAACGGATTCAACGTTGCCGAACCCGGTTTGGATTCCCGGCGGCCACCCCTGTGGTACCGGTCAGGCGGCGAGCGGCACCACGGGCAGCAGCGTCGCGATCTCGGGGGCGCGGGCACCGGACAGCTGCAACTCGCCTGCGGAGGCCGCATCGGCCACCGTGCGTAGCCCGGTCGCCAAAAGCAGCCAGGTGCGCGGGTCGGTCTCGACCACGTTGGGCGGGTTCCCGCGAGTGTGCCTCGGGCCCGAAATGCATTGCACCGCAACGAAGGGGGGCACCCGAACTTCGACACTTGCCCCGGGTGCGGTCACGGCGAGCGTGCGGGCGGTCAGCCGGACCGCCTCGGCGAGCGCGGAACGTTGCGGCGCAGGCTGGTTCTCGTCGCGCAGCCACTCGACCACGGCGAGGACGGCTGCACGCGTCTTTGCTGGATCAGCGGTGCGACGGGCGGGCATAATTTAGTGTCTCAAGGTGGCTGTCGACCGGCATAAGCCGCCGTACAAGGTGGCTGGCGCGGTCTTTCTGGTACTCGCCGCATTCGCGGCCAGCTTCGTTTTTCTGCAGTTCCGCGGCGAGCTCACACGCAAAACCCATCTGACGGTGCTGTCCCCGCGTGCGGGGCTGGTGGTCGACCCGGGTTCGAAGGTGACCTACAACGGTGTCGAGATCGGGAAGGTGGCCGGTGTCGACTACGTGGATGTCGGCGGCTCCGCCAAGGCCAAGCTGACGCTGACCGTCGAACCCCGCTACGTCGCGTTCATTCCGAGAAACGTTGTTGCCGACGTCAGGGCGACGACGGTGTTCGGCAACAAGTACATCTCGTTCAGCTCACCGAAAAGCCCAAGCCCACAGCGTATTACGAGCGAGGATGTGATCGACGCGTCTTCGGTGACGACGGAGTTCAACACCCTGTTCGAAACCGTCATGTCACTTTCGGAGCAGGTCGATCCAATCAAGCTCAACGCGACGCTGACGGCAACCGCGCAGGCGGTGACCGGGCTCGGCCAACGCTTCGGGGACTCGCTGCTCAACGCAAACCGGATCATGGATGACCTGAACCCGCGGATGCCGCAACTCCGCGCCGCCACCCAGGCGGTAGCCGATCTCGCCGACGTGTACGCGAACTCCTCGGCCGCCCTGTGGGACGGCCTGGACAACGCCGCGACCACCGCACGGACGCTCAACGACCAGCGGGGCAACATCGACGCCGCGCTGTTGGCGGCGATCGGGTTCGGCAATACGGCCGGCGACAGCCTCGAGCGCGGCGGCCCGTACTTCGTGCGCGCCGCCGAGGATCTGCTGCCGACGACCAAGCTGCTCGACGACTACCGCGGCATGATCTTCTGCACAATCCACAACTATGCGGAGGTGGCGCCGAGGCTTTCCAAGGTCCTCGGCGGTGACAACGGTTACGCGCTGAAGTCGTACGGAACCATCTCGCTGCCGGGCAATCCGTTCATCTACCCGGACAATCTGCCTCGGGTGAACGCGCGGGGCGGACCCGAGGGTCGTCCCGGCTGTTGGCAGAAGATCACCAAGGACCTCTACCCGTTTCCGTATCTGGTGATGGACACCGGTTACAGCCTCGCCCCGTACAACCACTTCGAACTCGCGTCGCCGTTGGTGACGGAATACCTGTGGGGCCGACAGGTCGGCGAGTCGACGATCAACCCGTAGTTCGGCGCCGCTGAACGCCGATCGCCGCTATCGCGCCCGCCTCGTTGATCGCGAGATGGGCAAGCATCGGGGCGGCCAGGCTTTCGGACCGCTCCCGCAGCAGCGCGAACATCCACCCCGCCACCCCGGTGACGAGCACAGTGGGCAGCACGCGCTCACCGGTGCCGCAGGCGTCGGCGATATGGGACAGCCCGAAGGCCAGCGATTGCAGAAGGCGGCCGCCCGTCGGCCCGAAGGCCTCGGCCGCGACGGCTCCCAACGCGGCGCGATATGCCGCCTCCTCCGACCACACCGTGCCGAAGGGGATGTGCACCACCAGCCACCGTGAGGACGACCCAGGCAGGTCGCGCTGGGCCATCGCCGACCGCACCGGCGGCGCCCCCGTCGACGCGGCCACCCCGATCACCACCGGCGCGGCCGCCGCGAGCCCGAGCCGCAGCCCCGGCCACAGCTGCGGTGGGCGCAGGCCGAGCGGCGCACGAGCGCACACCGCGAGCACCGCCGCGAGCACCGCGTGAACCACGGGCCGTATGCGCGCCGGTAGCCGCGGACCGATCAGCCCGCTCCATCCGACGAGCCCTGTTGCCAGCGCCACCGCGCGGAACTGCTTGGCGGCCACTAATACTCGGGTCCGTCATGGGCCGAAGTCTGCTCAAGCGCGGTGCGGATGCGTTCGGTGTCTTCAGTGGTCCAGCCGTCGGGCGGGGCCACCGCGGCCCAGCCGTCGAGCACATACTCACCGTAGTTGTGGCCGTGCCCGCCGGGAACCGAGCCCGCGTTGGTCATGTCCGCGGCCACCTGCCAGAACGTGACGATCGGATACCACCGCATCAACGGCGTTCGGTCTCTGCCGGGTGGTTCCTTCAGCCAGTCCGGGCGGTTGAACATCAGGTCCTCCGACCACCACACGATGGGGTCCGAGGCGTGCTGCAGGAACAGCACCCGGGTGCCGTCCCACGGCGCATCGGTATCGGCGGCGATCTCGGCGGCGTCGGTGGCCTGCGAGAAGCGGACCGTGCGCCCGTTGTCGTAACGCGGCTCGACCTCAGGGGTCCCCGGGTCGCGGCGGGCGGTGATGCCCCTCCACAGCGGGCTGGCATTGGGCGGGCCCACCCAGAGCACCGACGAGAAGTCCATCCGCGCAATGTCGGGCAGCCAATTGAATGCACCCTGGCCCGCCAAGGAACCGAGGCTCTCGCCGTAGAGCAACAGCTTGGGCCGCCCGTCGGCAGGCAGCCGCAGCCACCAGGCGTGGATCGCGTCGATGATCGCCCGGCCGGACTCGACGGACTTCTTCTGGTCGCCGAGGAACGAAATCCAGCTCGGCAGATAGGAATACTGCGATCCGACGATCGCGGTGTCGCCGTTGTACATCAACTCCAGCGCCCTGGCGGCGACCGGGTTGATCCATCCGGTGCCCGTGGTCGGGACGATGACGAGCACCTTGCGCTCGAACGCCCGGGTGCGTTCCAATTCGCGGACCAGGGTGGCGGCCCGCTCCTCATCGGTGTCGGCGGTCTGCAGTCCCGCGTACACCCGGATGGGCTCTTTCGCGGGCTTGCCGTTGAGCCGGGTCAACTCGAAGGCGTGCGGGCCGGTGGCAACGAAGTTGCGGCCCTGGAACCCCAATGTATCCCACGGGGCGAGTGACGTTGGACTGCCCGACTTTTCGAGCTCCAGCGGCTGGGTGATGGCCGCCCGCGTTGTGGTGTTCTGCGGCTGGAACACCCGGTTGGCCCCGGCCAGGAAGCCGCGGAGCAGCACGCCGTTGATCAACGTGATGGCCAGCACAACGACGATCGCCGTGCCGATGAACAGCGCCACCTCGTCGTGCAGGTGCCAGCGGCGAATGAAGAACCGGGCCATCGTCTTGATGAGGTCGATGATCACCCGCGCGGCCGACAGACATACCCCTGTGACGAGCATGGCGATGATCAGGGTGCGCAGGTAGCCGACCGTGCCCGGTCCTTCCATGCCCATCTCCGCGGACACCCTGCGCTGCCAGGCCGCCGCGGGGATCAGCATCAGCAGGCTCGCGGCCGTGGCCAACACGATGGTGGCGGCCTTGCACCAGTAGAGCACGCGCTTGGACGGCGGCCACCATTGTCGACGCCGTAACACGAAGCGAGCCAACATCTTCTGAACGAAGACTCCGATCCCGTAGCCGATGGCGGCGTTCACCCCGCCGATCAGACCCTGGAACAGCCAATCGCGGGGAAGCAGGGATGGCGTCAGCGACAGGCAGAAGAACAGCGCGCCGAACGCGATCCCGACGAAGTCCAGCCGCACAAGGCTCCATGCCCATACGAGCAGGGGATGGTGTTGCTTGCGCTCAGTGCTTGCGGCGACCGGTTCGCCGGTGATGTCGTGGGTCGGAACACTCACCCGAACAGCCCGGGCAGCACGCCCTCCGACGTGCTGCGCAGGTCCCCCAGTGAGATGGTGAACTGGTCCTGCACCTCGATGGCGGCGTCTTGTCCCTGCGGTCCTTGATCCACGACGCCGATCCGGGTCACCGGCAGGCCGCGGGCCTCGCACATGGACCGGAACCGACTCTCCTCGGTGCGCGGAACGGCGACCAAAACCCGTCCCGTGGATTCGGAGAACAACGCGACAAAAGGATCTTGGCCCTCGGGAATGACGATGCGGCAACCGGTTTCACCGGCCAGCGCGGCCTCGACCACGGCCTGAATCAGGCCGCCCTCCGACAGATCGTGGGCCGCCGACACGAGTCCGTCGCGGGATGCCGCACTGAGCACCTCGGCGATCAGTCGCTCTCGCTCGAGGTCGACCGCGGGTGGGCGCCCGCCCAGATGGTCGGCGGTGACCTGCGCCCAGATCGAGCCGTCGAACTCGTCGCGCGTGTCGCCGATCAGCAGCAGGGTCTCACCGGGTTCGGTTCCGAGTCCGGTCGGGATGCGGCGGCTCACGTCGTCGAGAACACCGAGCACCCCCACGACCGGGGTGGGCAGGATCGCCGTCGTACCTGTCTGGTTGTAGAAGCTCACGTTGCCGCCGGTTACCGGAATACCAAGGGCGGCACAGCCATCGGCCAATCCACGCACGGCCTCGGAGAACTGCCACATGACGCCGGGGTCTTCCGGTGAGCCGAAGTTCAGGCAGTTGGTGACCGCGATCGGGGTGGCGCCGGTGACCGCGACGTTGCGGTATGCCTCCGCCAGCGCAAGCTGGGCGCCCGTATACGGGTCAAGTTGGGTGTAGCGGCCGGAGGCGTCGGTGGACACCGCGATGCCGCGCCCGGTGGACTCGTCGACACGCAGCACCCCGCCGTCGGCGTTCTCGGCCAGCACGGTGTTGCCGCGCACGTAGCGGTCATATTGTTCGGTGATGTACGCCCTGCTGCACAGATGCGGGCTGCCAACCATCGCAAGCAAAGTCGCGCGCAGCTCGTCGCCGGTTTGCGGCCGCGGCAGCCGCTCCGACGTGTCGGCGTTGAGCGCATCCTGGGTTTCCGGACGCTGGACAGGCCGTTCGTACACCGGGCCTTCGTGCGCGACGGTGCGGGGCGGCACGTCGACGACCGTCTCGCCGTGCCAGGTGATCTCCAGCCGGTCGCCGTCGGTGACCTCGCCGATGACGGTGGCGAGCACCTCCCACTTGCGGCACACCGCCATGAACGCGTCGACGTTCTCGGGGGCGACGACCGCGCACATCCGTTCCTGCGACTCGCTGGACAGGATCTCCGCGGGCGTCATGTTCGCCGCCCGCAGCGGCACCTTGTCCAGTTCGACGGCCATGCCACCGTCACCGGCGGAAGCGAGTTCGGATGTCGCGCAGGATAATCCGGCCCCGCCGAGGTCTTGGATGCCGATCACCAGGCCAGCGGCATACAGCTCGAGGCAGCACTCGATGAGCACCTTCTCCATGAAGGGGTCGCCGACCTGCACCGACGGCAGCTTCTTGCGGCCCGGCCCGCTTCCTTCGTCGCCGCCGAACGTCTCCGAAGCCAGAACCGAGACCCCGCCGATGCCGTCGAGGCCGGTGCGCGCCCCGAACAGGATGATCTTGTTGCCGGTGCCCGACGCGAACGCCAGGTGCAGGTCCTCTTTGCGCAACACCCCGACGCACAGCGCGTTCACCAGCGGATTGCCCGCGTAGGAGGCGTCGAATACGGTTTCACCGCCAATGTTGGGCAGCCCCAGCGAGTTTCCGTATCCCCCGATGCCGCGGACCACACCGTCGACGACGCGGCGGGTGTCGGGCGCATCGGCGGCGCCGAACCGCAGCTGGTCCATCACCGCAACCGGACGGGCGCCCATCGCCATGATGTCGCGCACGATCCCGCCGACACCGGTCGCGGCGCCCTGGTACGGCTCGACGTAGGACGGGTGGTTGTGCGATTCGACCTTGAAGGTGGCCGCCCAGCCGTCGCCGATGTCGACGACGCCCGCGTTCTCGCCGATGCCCGCCAGCATCGCCGCGCGCATCTCCTCGGTGGTGGTCTCGCCGAAGTAGCGCAGGTGCACCTTGGAGGACTTGTAGCTGCAGTGCTCGCTCCACATCACCGAATACATCGCCAGCTCGGCATCGGTCGGTCGGCGGCCGAGGATTTCGCGGATGCGCTCGTACTCGTCGTCCTTGAGTCCGAGTTCCCGGAAGGGTTGCGGTTGGTCGGGAGTGCCTGCGGCCCTCTCGACGGTGTCGACGATCTGGCTGGAGTCGACGGTATCGACCACGTGGGTGAGCTCCGGCGTCACGCGAACAGTCTAGTTTGCCGATCGCGGAATGCGCGGGCGGCCGCGGGCGCGCCGACACCGTGCAGAACCACGCTGGCCAGCACCACGATGACCGTGGTCATCAGCACGGCCCGCTCATCGTCACCGGTCAGCACGTTGAACGCCGACAGCGATGCCAGCGAGCACCAGAAACATCGGCGCGATGACCAATGCCAACACGGGCGCGATTGTGCCCGGTGCGCCGTGCGCTCGCTAGCCGCCCGCCACGCAGAACGCGTTGCCGTCGGGGTCGGCCAGCACCACCCACTCGAATTCGCCGAAGTTGCCCCTGCCTGTTTCGCTGGCGCCGAGGTCGACCAGGCGTTTGACCTCGGCCTCCCTGTCGGCGGTGCTGAAGTCGATGTGCACGCGGTTCTTACCCGGCGTGGGGTCGTCGACCTGCTGGAACGCCAACCCCGGGCCTTCTGGCACCGTCACGACGACGAAAAACGGTGGGGCGACAGGGTTTACCTGCCCGTCGAGCGCGCCGGCCCACCAGTCGGCGAGCTTCTCGGGATCGGTGGTATCAATCGTGATGTTCTCGGTTTTGAGCGCCATGCGCCGACCTTATGCCTGCCCACCGACACGCCGGCGGGATCACCGTCGCCTTTACCTGACACGTAATTGTGCTGCACCGGAACTCGACGCAGGCTTGGTTCATGACCGAAACACAGACCCAACCAGCGTTCAGCGCCGAGGTGTGGGCGGCCTTCTGGGCGGCCCCCGACATGTCTCGAGTCGGCGACGTCCTCGCCGACGACATCGTCGGCTACTGGCAGGGCGATCCGAGGCCGGTCCGGGGCAAACAGGCCTACGTCGGCAAGATCGCCGAGCTCGTCACCGCCGCCCCCGATCTGGCACTCGACCTGGTCGACAGCGCGACGGTCGACGGAAGCACCGCCGGAGAGCAGTTGGTTTACCTGCACTACGTCGGACGCGGCACGGGACCGGACGGACCATTCGCGATCCGCGGTATCGACCGGGTCCGCAGCCGCGATGGCCTGGTGATCGAGAACGTCATCCGCTACGACGAGGTCGATCCGGCGTCGATCTGACGCGGTCAGCCCGGCATCAGGAACGCCTGCAGCGCCGCCGAGTACGCGGCGACGTCGTCGGCTCCCATCACCTCACGCGCCGAGTGCATGGCCAGCTGTGCGGCGCCGACGTCCACCGTGGGGATGCCGGTGCGCGCGGCCGTCATCGGCCCGATCGTCGACCCGCACGGCAGGTCGGCCCGGTGTTCGTAGCGCTGCAACGGAACCCCTGCCTGCTTGCAGGCCAGAGCGAACGCCGCGGCGGTGCGGCCGTCGGTGGCGTAACGCAGGTTCGGCTGCACCTTGAGCACCGGCCCGGCGTTGACCTCGATCAGGTGGTAGGGCTCGTGGCGCTCGGGGTAGTTCGGGTGGGTGGCGTGCGCCATATCGCCCGACGCCACCATCGAGCCGGGCAGTCGGCGCAGGAAGTCCTCGCGGCCGCCGCCCGCCGCAAGCGCGATGCGCTCCAGCACCGTGAGCAGCAGCTCGGACTGCGCGCCGTGATCCGACTGGGAGCCGACCTCCTCGTGGTCGAAGAGCGCGAGCACCGGCAGGTGTTTTGCGGGCTCGGCGGCAAGAAAGGCCTCCAGGCCCGCGTAGCAGGTGGCCTGGTTGTCCAGTCGCGGCGCGCTGAGCAGCTCGCCGTCGGCGCCTGCCAGGGTCGACGGGGTCAAGTCGTGGGTCATCAGGTCGAATCCGAGGATCTCGTCGGCGTCCACTCCGGCCTGCTCGGCGACGTAGCCGAGGAACGACCGCGGCCCGCCGCCGACGCCCCAGACCGCGTTCACGTGCCGCTGTGGATCAAGCGACACCGCCTTGCGGTCCTCGGCCAGGTGAATGGCGAGCTGCGGCACCCGCAGGATCGGCTCGTCGATTCGGAACAGACGATCCTCGACGCCACCGGATGAGCGCACCGACAGCCTGCCGCTGACACCGAGGTCACGGTCGAGCCACGAGTTCAGCCACGCCCCGCCGTAGGGCTGCAGCGCAACGACCTGCCAGCCGGACACGAACCGGTCGGGATGCTGCTTGACCCGCAGATTCGGACTGTCGGTGTGGGCGCCGACGATGCGGAACGGTGCCGCGGGCTCGCCGTTGCCTTGCCAGGCGACCAGCGATCCGGCCCGCACGACGAAGAACCGGCCCTTCGTCGGCCACTCATCGCCCTCTGCCAGTTCGGTGAAGCCGGCATTGAGCAGACGCTGCGCGACGGTCGCGCACACGTGGAACGGGGACGGCGACTCGTCGATGAACTCGCACAGCCCTTGTGCACTTGCGGACATGGTTCACCATCTTCGCCCACGATCTTGATTTAGGGTCAGATGGTGCCCGCCGTCCAACCTCAACCCGTTCTTGCGCCGCTGACGCCAGCGGCCATCTTTCTGGTCGCGACCATCGACGACGGCGGCGAGCCAACCGTTCACGATGCGCTCGGCGACATCTCGGGGTTGGTGCGCTCCATCGGCTTCCGCGATCCGACCAAGCGCCTGTCGGTGGTGACCTCGATCGGTGCCGACGCGTGGGGCCGGCTGTTCTCCGGACCACGCCCCGCCGAACTGCATCCGTTCGTCGAGATCCAGGGCCGCCATCACGCGCCGTCGACGCCGGGCGACCTGCTGTTCCACATCCGGGCGGAGACGATGGACGTCTGCTTCGAGTTGGCGGGCAGGATCGTCGACGCGATGGCCGGCGCCATCACGGTCGTCGACGAGGTGCACGGCTTCAAGTTCTTCGACAACCGCGACCTGATGGGCTTCGTCGACGGCACCGAGAACCCGGACGGGCCCGTCGCGGTGTCAGCCACCCAGATCGGTGACGAGGATCCCGACTTCGCGGGCGGGTGCTACGTGCACGTCCAGAAGTACCTGCACGACATGGACTCGTGGAACTCGCTGTCGACCGAGGAGCAGGAGCGGGTGATCGGGCGCACCAAGCTCGACGACATCGAAATGGACGACGCGGTCAAACCCGCGAATTCGCACATCGCGCTCAACGTGATTGAAGACGATGAGGGCAACGAGCTGAAGATCGTGCGCCACAACATGCCGTTCGGCGAAGTCGGCAAGGGTGAATTCGGCACGTACTACATCGGCTACTCGCGTACCCCGACTGTGACGGAGCGCATGCTGGACAACATGTTCATCGGCGACCCGCCGGGAAACACCGATCGGATCCTGGACTTCTCGACGGCCCTGACCGGCACCATGTTCTTCACCCCGACCGTCGATTTTCTCGATGACCCACCGCCACTGGCGGATTCGGTTCCCGCAGAAGACGAACCTCCGGCAGTTCCCGTCGCAGCTCGTGATGGATCACTTGGCATTGGCAGCCTGAAAGGAACTCCATAGATGAACAACCTCTACCGCGACCTGGCTCCGGTTACCAAAGAGGCCTGGGCGGAGATCGAAATGGAGGCGACGCGCACGTTCAAGCGGCACATCGCCGGACGACGCGTCGTCGACGTCAGCGAACCGGGCGGTCCCACCGCGGCGGCGATCAGCACCGGGCACCTGCTCGACGTGGGCGCACCCGGCGACGGCGTGATCGCCCATCTCCGCGAGAGCAAGCCGCTGGTTCGACTGCGGGTCCCGTTCACGTTGTCGCGCAACGACATCGACGACGTCGAGCGCGGTTCTCAGGATTCGGACTGGGATCCGGTCAAGGAGGCCGCCAAGAAGTTGGCGTTCGTCGAAGACCGGGCGATCTTCGAGGGCTACAAGGACGCATCGATCGGCGGCATCCGCGCGTGCAGCTCCAACCCGGCGCTGGAGTTGCCAAGCGATCCGCGGGAGATGCCCGACGTAGTCGCCCAGGCACTTTCCGAGCTGCGCCTTGCGGGCGTCGACGGCCCCTACTCGGTGCTGCTGTCGGCCGACGCCTACACGAAGGTCAGCGAGACCACCGAGCACGGTTATCCGATCCGTGAGCATCTCAACCGGCTGGTGGATGGTGACATCATCTGGGCGCCCGCGATCGACGGCGCGTTCGTGCTGTCCACCCGCGGCGGCGATTTCGATCTGCAGCTGGGCACCGACGTGTCGATCGGGTACCTGTCGCATGACGCCGAAACGGTGCAGCTCTACATGCAGGAGACGCTGACGTTCCTGTGCTACACGGCCGAAGCCTCGGTCGCGCTGTCTCCCTAGCCGCACCGCGTGCGTGTCTGCCCACGCCACGCCGCGAAAAGCTGCCATTCTGCGCACGCTCGGGGGCATCGAGCGCGCACGCCCGGAATAAGCCGCCCGGCGATCCGGCTTATGTCGGGCATGAACACTTTCGAAGGCAGCACGGCCCTGGTCACCGGGGCAACCGCGGGCATCGGTAACGCGATTGCGCTGGAGCTCGCGCGACAGGGCGCCGAGGTCGTCGTGCACGGACGCAACGCCGAACGCGGCGCCAAAGCCGTAAGCCAGATCGAAAACGCAGGCGGCAGAGCACGATTCGTCGCCGCCGACCTCTCAAGGGCCGACGATGTCCGCAGGCTTGCGGCGGAGGCGGGTGAGGTGGATATCCTGGTGAACAACGCGGGCATCTACGAGTTCGCCCCGACCTTCGAGACCGATGACGCCGGTTTCGACGCTCATTTCGACACCAACGTGCGGGCCCCCTACATCCTGGTGCAGCAGCTGGTCCCCGGCATGATCCGGCGTGGCGGCGGCAACGTGGTCAACATCAGCACCGTCGCAGCCAGCACACCCTCCGCCGACGCGGGCCTCTACGGCGCCAGCAAGGCGGCCCTGGACCTGCTGACCAAACTCTGGGCCGACGAGTATGGGCCCGCCGGGGTGCGCGTCAACGCCATCGCACCCGGCCCCACCGAGACGGAAGGCACCTCAGGGTTCGCCGACGTCGTCGAGGGACTCGGCCGCACAAGGGCACTCCAGCGCGTCGGCCAGCCTGAGGAGATAGCGCGGGCGGTCGCGTTCATCGCCTCGCCAGGGGCGAGCTTCATCAACGGTGCGGTGCTGCCCGTCGACGGCGGCGCACTGGCTCTGCGGCCCGCCGCCTAGCCGGTTCATCTCAAGAGGTGGTACCGCCCGCTGCCGCGAGGCGATTTAGCACACAATGAGTCAGTGCCCGATGCCGTTGGACCCGATCCCCAGTACGACGTCTTCGCCGACGAATTCCTCGATCATGCTCGTAATGGCCTGTTCAACGCCTATTACGACAGGCCGGCATGCCTCTCGCTGTTGGGTGACGTTGACGGGGCGACGGTCCTTGACGCGGCGTGTGGCCCTGGGCTGTACGCCGAGGAACTCGTCGCCCGCGGCGCCCAGGTGATCGGTTTCGACCAGAGCCCTCGGATGGTCGAGTTGGCTGCGCAACGAGTTCCTGCGGGCCAGTTTCGCGCTCACGACTTGGCTGATCCCCTTGACTGGCTCGCCGACCAGTCAGTGGATTTGGTGCTGTTCGCACTTGCCCTCGAGTACATCGACGACAGAGGACGCGCCCTGCGGGAACTCCGGCGGGTGCTTCGACCCGACGGTGCGTTGGTCCTTTCCCGTCAGCATCCTGCCGGCGACTGGCTTCGCCACGGCGGCAACTACTTCCACGCCCGCGTCATTGAAGAAACCTGGAGTCGAGGCTGGCGAGTCCGGTATTGGCTCGCACCGCTGGAGCAGACCTGCGAAGAGTTGCACGAGGCTGGATTTCTCATCGAGCGGCTGCTTGAACCGCGTCCGGTCGCCGCGGCCGCTGACATCGACCCCGAAAAATACGAACGCCTAACGCAGGAGCCGACTGGCTTTCTTGCCATCAAAGCCATTCCAGATCCGCGTCGGTCGGTGCCTCCAAACTGGTGAGGCTTGTCACCAACCTGCTGAGACAGCGCACCTAGGCGTTGGCGAGAACCGCGTCGATCGCGGAGTAGAACATGCCGAGCCCGTCGTCGGACGGGCCGGTGAGCGCCTCGGTCGCGTGCTCGGGGTGCGGCATCAACCCGACCACCCGGCCGTTGGCCGAGGCGATACCGGCGATGTCGCGCATCGACCCGTTGGGGTTGTCGCGGTAGCGGAACACCACGCGGCCGTCGCCTTCGAGTTGGTCGAGCACGGCGTCGGAGGCGACGTAGCGACCCTCGCCGGACTTCAGCGGCACCAGCAGGTCGGCACCGGGCTCGTAGCGCGACGTCCACGCGGAGGTGTTGGACGCCACCTCGAGCCAAAGGTCGCGGCAGACGAAGTGCAGACCGGCGTTGCGGGTCAACGCGCCCGGCAGCAGGCCGGCCTCGCACAGCACCTGAAACCCGTTGCAAATACCCAAGACCGGCATTCCACTGGCCGCGGCGCCGATGACGGATTTCATCACAGGGGCGAACTTCGCGATGGCTCCGCAGCGCAGATAGTCACCGTAGGAGAAGCCGCCGGGGACGATGACCGCGTCGACACCCTTGAGGTCGGCGTCGGCGTGCCAGAGGCTGACCGCCTCGGCGCCGGACCGCCCGACCGCCCGTGCGGCGTCGACGTCGTCGAGTGTCCCTGGAAACGTGATGACGCCCACGCGTGCGGTCACGACGACTCCCTGCTGACCGACCAGTCCTCGATCACGATGTTCGCCAGCAGCGACTCGGCGATCTCGGCGACCGTCTCATCGACCACACTGTCGTCGACTTCGAGTTCAAACCGCTTGCCCTGCCGGACATCTGATATGCCGTCGTAGCCGAGACGGCCGAGTGCGCCGACGATCGCCTGCCCCTGCGGGTCGAGGATTTCGGCCTTCGGCATCACGTGCACAACCACCTTTGCCACGGCGCCCACTCTACCGGCGGTACCGGCCGGCCCGCCTCACCGGCACGAATCGATGTAGGCCGTGCACAGAGGGGCGGCCATCGCATCGAGGATCTGCGGGTCGGGCACCAAAGGCCAGTCGACGCGGGGCGGGGTCGTCGCCCACAACGCCATCTCGACGACGGTGCTGTTGAAAGGATTGACCAGCAGGTATTCATGCAGCACCGCCTGACCGGGCAACACCCCGCTGATGACCGCGGCCATCCGGTTGGGGGCGTCGGTGGTCAGCGACGGCGATGTCAGCGGAGAGGTGGCCTGGCAGCCGCGCAGGGCAGCGACGGCCTCGTCGAAGACGGTCGCGGCGAGTTGGCCGCCGCGCCAGGTCTCACCCCGCCAGTGCATCACCTGGACCTGCAGCTGCCAATGGCCCTCCGGCTGCGGGACGAGGGCTCGCGCCGCGACCGCGTAACCGCGCGGGTCGTCGGCGGGAACGGGCGGCGACGCGCAGGCCTCCTCGAACCGGAAGCGGGGGGTGGTCGCGGTGACGGCGACCCCGGCGAGGCCTGGCCAGCGGTAGGTCGAATACAGCGGGATGGCCGTCGGGTCCGGCCAGGCGGAGTCCGGGATGCGATCACAATTCGGCGGGCAGTCCACTGGAACCGCATACGCAGGGCCGACCGCGCCCGGCGCGATCGCCACTCCCCAGGCCGCCAGTATCGCCGCCACCATCATTCGCATCGCCCACCACCCCTGAGCGCACAATATAGGCATGCAGTTGACGCATTTCGGCCATTCGTGCCTACTCGCCGAGTTCAAGAACGATTCCGCGACGACATCGGTCCTGTTCGATCCAGGAAATTTTTCGCACGGCTTCGAGGGCATCACCGGACTGGACGCGATCCTGATCACCCATCAGCATCCCGATCACGCCGACACCGAGCGGCTGCCCGCGCTGGTGGACGCCAACCCGCAGGCTGCGCTGTACGCCGACCCACAGACCGCCGAACAGCTCGGGGGTCCGTGGCGGGCTGTGAACGTCGGTGACGAGTTCACCGTCGGCTCGTTGACCGTCCGCGGCGTCGGCGGCAAGCACGCGGTGATCCATCCGGAGATCCCGGTGATCGACAACATCTCGTATCTGATCGGCGACGGCGACCACCCGGCCCGGCTGATGCATCCCGGCGACGCGCTGTTCACACCGGGCGAGCCGGTGGATGTGCTCGCCACTCCGGCCGCCGCACCATGGCTGAAAATCTCTGAGGCCGTTGACTTTCTGCGTGCGGTCGCGCCGGCCCGCGCCGTCCCGATCCACCAGGCGATCATCGAGCCCAATGCCCGCGGGATCTACTACGGCAGGCTGTCGGAGATGACCGACACCGACTTCCAGGTGCTCGAAGCCGAAAAAGGCACGGCGTTTTAGGCCGTGTCCCTCGCGGCGGCCCGGCCCGCCGCCCGGCCGGAGAAGATGCAGCCGCCGAGGAAGGTGCCCTCCAGCGAGCGGTAGCCGTGCACGCCACCGCCGCCGAACCCGGCGGCCTCGCCTGCTGCGTAGAGGCCCCTGAACACCTCGCCGTCGCTGCGCAGCACTCGTGAGTCGAGGTCGGTCTCCAACCCGCCCAACGATTTTCGCGTCAGAATGTGCAGCTTCACCGCGATCAGCGGCCCGGCCTTCTGGTCGGTCAACCGGTGTGGGGCGACGACGCGGGTAAAGCGGTCGCCGAGATAGCCGCGAGCGGCCCGGATCGCCGTCACCTGGGTGTCCTTGGTGAACCGGTTGGCGACCTCCCGATCGCGCGCGGTGACCTCCGCTTCGACAGTCGCGTAGTCCAAGGGGATGACGTCGGGAACGGTGTTCATCTGAGATACCAACTCCCGCAACGTGGTTGCGCTGACGAAGTCGACACCCTTGTCGACGAACGCCTGCACCGGCGGCGGCGGGCCCGGTTTGACCCGCGCCAGCACGTCACGGATGCTGCGGCCGGTCAGGTCGGGATTCTGCTCCTGCCCGGACAGCGCGAACTCCTTGGAAATGATGCGGGCGTTCAGCACGAACCAGGTGTAATCCTGACCCGTGCGGGCGATGTGTTCCAGCGTGCCAAGGGTGTCGAACCCCGGGTACAGCGGTGCGGGCAGCCGTTTCCCGGTGGCGTCGAGCCACAGCGACGATGGCGCGGGCAGGATGCGGATGCCGTGATCCGGCCAGATCGGGTCGTAGTTGGTGATGCCCTCGGTGTAGTGCCACATCCGGTCGCTGTTGATGACGTGCGCGCCCGCCGACTCGGTGATCCCGATCATGCGGCCGTCGACGTGGGCAGGCACACCGCTGAGAAGTTGTGCGGGGACCCGGCCCATCCGGGTGGGCCAGTTCTGCCGAACGAGGTCGTGGTTGCCGCCGATGCCGCCGCTGGCGACGATCACCGCCTGCGAACGGAACTCGAACTCGCCGATGGTGTTTCGCGATGTCGCAACGCCTCGGGCGGCAGTCGTCGGTTCCAGCACGGCGCCGCGCACACCGACGACCGAACCGTCGGAGACGATCAGCTCGTCGACGCGGTGGCGATGCGCGAACGTCACCTTGGCGCTGCCCCGCAGGCGCCGCACGAATATCTCGACGATGCCGGGTCCGGTGCCCCACGTGACATGAAAGCGTGGCACCGAGTTGCCGTGGCCGCGCGCGTCGTATCCGCCTCGCTCAGCCCACGCCACCAGCGGGAAGCTGCGCAAGCCTCGTTCGCGCAGCCAGCTGCGCTTCTCACCCGCCGCGAAGTCGACGTAGGCATGTGCCCATTGCCGCGGCCAATGATCCTCTGGCCGGTCGAATCCGGCGGTGCCGAGCCAGTCCTGCAGCGCCAGCTCGTGGCTGTCGCGGATGCCCAGCCTGCGCTGTTCGGGGCTGTCGACGAAGAACAACCCGCCGAACGACCAAAACGCCTGGCCGCCGACGTTGGCAGCGTTCTCCTGGTCGACGATCAGGACGCGACGGCCCCGTTCGACCAGTTCACAGGCGGCGACGAGTCCCGCCAGGCCCGCTCCGACGACGATGACATCAGCATCTGCCATGGCCGCCAATGTAGCGGTTGATCAGGCGGCGTCGGTCAGCGCGGGATAGGGACGCCACTCGTAGATCGCGGGCGCGCACTGATGCATCAGGGCCAAGTCGATCGCATCGAGCATGGCCTGACGGGGTCCCGGTGTGCTCAGATGCCGCGCCGCCACCGCGACCCGCACGATGCCTGCCCGCCGCGCTGTGCGGTCGGCCGACATCACCAATGTGCGGCACCACCACGGCTCCGAGAGAAAGCCCTCGCCGATCCCGAGGACCCGCGCACGAACCGCCGTCCTGCGCACCAGGTCGGTGACACCGCTCAGACCGGCGAGCAGCCGGAACCCGTTCCGCGGCAGCGCATCTACCGTCCCCTGCGACACCGTCCAGCCCGGTGCGGCGAACAGCCGGGTGCGCAGCCCGAGATGCTCGAGCACCCTGTCGGCACCCATCAGCCGAAGGTTTGCCTCGTGTGCGGGCAGCGTCGCGAACTCGCCGCGTCGTTTCTTCGTTGCGGCTTCGTCGAAGCCGTGCAGGACGATGGCGTCGCCCCTGTTGCGCCGGCTCGCCAACCACTCGACGGTCGATGCATCGCGGTCGAGCCGGTAGCCACCCTTGCGCCGTGGCGCGACGAGGAAGGAGGACGGCACCCCCCGCTCGTCGAGTTGCGAGCAGAAGGCCGCGACGTCGGGCAGCGTTTGCTCACTGATGCCGGAGATCGAGACGATCAGCTGTCCAGCCACCCCGGTATTGTCGCAACGCCAGGTGTCTCAACGGTTTCCGACACTCTTACAGCAGTTGTCCATCCGCTATCGCGGCAGGACAGCCTCGATGGCTTCGACCACCTCTTGGGCGTCGGGTTCGGTACGCGGGCGGAACCGCTTGATCACCTCACCACCGGGGGCGACCAGGAACTTCTCGAAATTCCACTGCACGTCGCCCGCCTCACCTTCGGCGTCGGCGGCCTTGGTCAGCTCGGTGAACAGCGGGTGACGGCCCGGCCCGTTGACGTCGGTCTTGGCCAGTAGCGGAAAGGTGACGCCGTAGGTGGTGGAGCAGAACGTCTGGATCTCCTCGGCGCCTCCCGGCTCCTGGCCCATGAACTGGTTGCACGGCACGCCGATCACGGTCAGCCCCCGGTCGCCGTAGTCCTGCGCGAGCTTCTCCAGCGCGCTGTATTGCGGCGTCAGACCGCATTTCGAGGCGACGTTGACGACCAGCGCTGCACCGTCGGCGAGCTCGGCCAGCGTGGTCGGGTTGCCGTCGAGGGTGGTCAGTTCGATGTCGGTGAGCCGCGTGTCCGTCATGGTCGGCAACATTACCTATGTCCCGTACAGCATTCCGGCCACCCGGTGCACGGTCGCCATCGGATCCGTGTCTGTGTCGATGGCGCCGTTGAGCCACAGCAGCGAAAAGCCGTGCACCAGAGACCATGCCGCGAGTTGGGCCGCCTGCGGATCGCCTTTGGCGCGCGGATCGTCGAGGGTGCCCACACCGGCGGCCAGCTCGGCACCGGCCGACATTTCGGCGGCGACGAGTTCGGGGTCGGTCGCGTCGTACAGCGACTTGTCGAACATGACGGCATAGTGGCCGGGATGGTCGATCGCGAACCGGACGTACGCCAGCGCCGCGTCAAGGAAGTCCGGCCGTGCGCCGGTGAGCGCCTCGGCCAGCTTGCGGAACCCCTCGGTGGCCAGCGCGGTGAAGAGTCCGCGCCGGTCGCTGAAGTGATGAGCCGGCGCGGCATGGGAGACGCCTGCGGCACGGGCCAGCTCGCGTAGCGACAGGTCCGCGGCGCCACGGTCGGCCACCAGGGCGGCGGCTTCACCAAGGATGGTGGCCTTCAGATCGCCATGGTGGTAGGTGTCTCTGCTGCTCATAGCGCCATCATAGCGCGGAATCTTGACACTGACTAGATTCTTCTCTAGCGTGCATCTTGTCACTGTCTAGATTGGAGGTTCGACATGGCCCCCCTTCTCGCACTCGTGCTGGGAACGCTCGGTGCCCGGCTGATCGGCTCCCTTGGCGTGCACTACGTCGGCAACTGGCCTGCGGCCGTCGCCGTCGGGTTGGCGGTGATGTTCCTGGTCACCGGCGTCGCGCACTTCGTCAACCCCCTGCGCCGGGATCTGATCGCGATCGTGCCGCCGAAACTGCCCGCGCTGGGCCCGATTGCTCCTCACGTCCGCGGCCTGCTGGTCACCGTCACCGGCGTGCTGGAACTGCTCGGCGCCGTCGGGCTGCTGTACCCGCCGACCAGAGTGGCGGCCGCGATCTCGCTCGGCGTCATGATGCTGGCCATGTTCCCTGCCAACGTCTACGCGTCGCGGATGCCGAGCCCGCCGAAGTCGATGACCACTGCGCTGCCGCTACGGACGATCGAGCAGTTCGTCTTCGTAGGCGCCGCCCTCGTGGTTGGCCTTGGCGGCATCCAGTAACCACGCGTATTGGAACGCCGCCTCCTTCCAGCGTTCGTAGCGGCCGCTGATGCCACCGTGACCGGCGCTCATCTCGGTCTTCAACAGGATCGGGTGGGCGTCGGTCTTGGTGTGCCGCAGCGCCGCAACCCATTTTGCAGGCTCTACGTAGTACACCCTGGTGTCGTTGAGCGACGTCATCGCCAGAATCGGCGGATAGTCCTTGGCCGACACGTTCTCATACGGCGAATAGGACTTCATGTAGTAGTAGACGTCGCTGTCGGCCAACGGATTTCCCCACTCATCCCACTCCGTCACGGTGAGTGGAAGCGACGGGTCGAGGATCGTCGTCAGCGGATCGACGAACGGAACTTGGGCAAGGAAACCCGCGAACAGCTGCGGTGCCATATTGGCCACCGCGCCGATCAACAGCCCGCCCGCACTGCCGCCGAGTGCGACGAGGTTCTCCGGCCTTGTCACATCGCTGTTGATGAGATGTGCTGCCACAGCGACGAAGTCGGTGAAAGTATTCGCCTTCTCCAGCAGCTTGCCGTGCTCGTACCATGGGCGACCCAATTCGCCACCACCGCGCACGTGGGCGATGGCGAACACCATGCCGCGGTCGAGCAGCGACAGCCGCGCGATCGAGAACCGAGGATCCTCACAGGACTCGTATGCCCCGTAGCCGTACAACAGTGTGGGCGCCGGGAATTGGAGACCGGCGCGGTGGATGATCGACACCGGCACCCGCGCACCGTCGACTGCGACGGCCCAGTCGCGGCGTTCGACATAGTCCTCGGGTCGGTAGTCGCCGAGCACCGGTTGCTCACGTAGCAACGTCCGTTCGCCCGTGGCGAGGTCGACGTCGTAGATCCGCACCGGGGTGACAAACGACGTCGCACCGATCCGCAGCTTGGGCGAGACCCAGTTGGGATTGCCGGAAAGGCCTGCCGACGTCAGCTCGGATTCGAAGGTGAAGTCCTCCGGGCGGCCGTAGGTGCCCTCGGCATACAGCGGCCACAGCTGGATCCGCGGCAATGCCTCGCTGCGATAGCTGACCACGATGTGCCCGACGAACGCGTCGACCGCGTCGAGACGGACGTCGTCGCGGTGCTCGATCAGCGTCCTGGTCGCGGTCGGGTCGCTCACGGGCGCCTCGACGAGGGTGAAGTTCTCGGCGCCGTCGTTGTGCAGGATGAGGAATCGGTCTTCCCCGCCGACGACGGCATGTTCGACGGAGTACTCGACCAGCTCGCGCCGCGGCCAGACGGGGACGAACTCGGCGTCCCCGTCGGTGGCGTCGGCGTAGCGGATCTCCGACGTCACGGAGCTGCCCGCGGCGATGATCACGTACTTGTCGCTGCGGGTTCGGCCAACCGCGAGCCAGAACCGCTCGTCGGGCTCGTGATAGACCTTCTCGGCGGGCAGGCCCGCGCCGACCCGGTGCCGCCACACGGTGTCCGGCCGCCACGCGTCGTCGACCGTCGTGTAGTAGATGGTCCGATTGTCGGCGGCCCAGGTAGCACCAGCGCCGATCCCGACGATCTCGTCGTCGTACAGCTGGCCGGTCCGCAAGTCTTTGAACCGCAACGTGTATCGCTCGTCGCCGCGAACGTCGACCGAGTAGGCCAGCGTGTGGGCGTCGATACTGACCGAGGCGGCGCCCATCGAGAAGAAGTCGTGGCCGTCCGCCTCCGCGTTCTCGTCGAGCAGTACCTGCTCGCCGCGAATCTGGGTGTGCTCGTCGAATTGTGGGGGCGCCCAGTCGTCGGGATCGGTTATCGGACAACGGCAATGCACGCTGTACTGCTTGCCCTCGTAACTCCTGGTGTAGTACCACCAGCCGCCGCGGCGGATGGGCACCGACAGGTCGGTCTCCTTGGTGCGGGCCTTGATCTCGTCGAAGATCTTCTGCCGCAGCGGTGCCAGGTGGTCGGTGACCTGTTCGGTGTAGGCGTTCTCGGCCTCCAGGTACTCGATCACCGCGGGGTCGGACTTGTCACGCAGCCATTCGTAGGGGTCGACGAACACGTCGCCGTGATGCTCACGGCGGTGCTCGACCCGTTTCGCAGTCGGCGGAACCTGAACGCGGGTCACGCCTGTGGGCCGATCCAGTCGGCGAACTGCAGACCCGAGATGCGTTCGTAGGCATTGATATAGCGCTCGCGGGTGGCATCGACAATGTTGGGTGGCAACGGGGGCGGTGGCTCGTCGCCGCCGCGATCCCAGCCCGATTCCGGGCTCAGCAGCCAGTTGCGCACGAACTGCTTGTCGAAGCTGGGCTGCACGACACCTTCGGTGTAGGTGTCGACTGCCCAGTAACGCGACGAGTCCGGGGTGAAGACCTCGTCGGCCAGCACCAGGTTGCCGTGCTCATCGGCGCCGAACTCGAATTTGGTGTCGGCGATGATGATTCCCTTCGTCAAGGCATGGTCGGCTGCGCGGACATAGGTCGCGAGGGTGAGGTCACGCAACTGGTTGGCACGCACGGCGCCGACCATCTCGATCACGTGGGCGAACGAGATGTTCTCGTCGTGCTCACCGAGCTCGGCCTTGGTGGCAGGGGTGAACAGTGGGAAGTCGAACTTGCTGGCCTCCGACAGTCCGGGCGGCAGGGCGATGCCGCTGACCTCGCCGGACTTCTGATAGTCCAACAGCCCCGACCCGGTCAGGTAGCCGCGGGCGACGCACTCGATCGGGATCATGTCGAGCTTGCGCACCACCAGCGCGCGGCCAAGCACCTCGTCGGGGATGCGGGCGTCGTCGGGCGGCCCCGCGAGATGGTTGGGCGTCTTCAGGTAATCGAAGAAGAACACGCTCATCGCGGTCAGGATGCGGCCCTTGTCACCGATCTCGTTGTCGAGGATGTAGTCGAAGGCCGAGATGCGGTCGCTTGCGACGAACAGCAGGTGGTCATCGTCGATTCGGTAGATCTCGCGAACCTTGCCACTGGCCACGTGCTGGTAGGAGGACAGACCTGGGCGCATCGGGCCAGCCTAGCGGTCGATCTGTGTTGGGATCGATGGCATGACTTCGAGGTATGTGCCCTACGCCACCACCCCCGCTCGCCTGCTCGGACAGTTGATCAGCGACTTCGTCGTCGGCATCTGGATCGCCATCTGGGTGGTGGTCGGCATGGCCGTGCATTCGGCCGTCGCGACCATCGCCGACTTCGGCGGCGACGTCGAGAACGGGGCCAACGGGATCGCGGGCAACCTCGACCATGCGGGCGAGAATGCCGGCAAGGTGCCGCTGATCGGGGATGCGCTCAGCGAACCGCTGGCGGCGGCGGGTGGATTCGCCCGCGACATCGCCGGCGCGGGTGCACAGCTGAACTCGACGGCGACGTGGCTGGCATGGCTGTTGGCGTTGGCGGTCGCCGCGCCGCCGATCATGGCGATCGCGGGGCCGTGGCTGGTGTTGCGAATGCGGTTCTTCCGGCGCAAGTGGGTGGCGCTGACGCTGGCGCGCACGCCTGCCGGCGAGCAACTGCTTGCGCTGCGGGCGCTGGCCAACCGGCCGCTGGCCAAGCTCGCGGCGATCAACGCCGACCCCGTCGGCGCGTGGCGGCGCGAGGACGCCGCGGCGATCAGTGGCCTTGCCGCGCTCGAACTGCGATCGGCAGGCGTCGCCCGCCGCGGCACCTAGCCCCTATCAGCGATTTCGGCGCGCTGATCGACGCTCAGCGTATGTGAGCGCGCCGAAATCGCGACAGGTGGAACCGATACGCGTCGTCGCGAGTCCATTCACGATGTGCTCGACGAATTTCTTCGATCCCAAGACGGTGTGCTGACGCTCGCCGACGCCCAACGTGCCGGCCTCAGCCAGGCCGCCGTTGCCCGACGCGTTCGTTCGGGTCGTTGGCGACGTTTCGCGCCAGGCGTTTACTTCGCGGACGACCGTCCGTTCACCGATGCCGCGAGGGTGCGCGTTGCCGTCTGGAGCTACGGCGGGCAAGCCGCGGCGAGCGGGATGGCTGCAGCGTGGTGGCATGGCCTAACGCGATTTGCGCCAGACGTCATCGAGGTGACCGTGCCGAGGAACAGTCATGGCAGATGTCACGACGGCTGCCGGGTTCGCAGGCGCGATCTGAAATCGGCCGACATCGTCGAGCTCCGCGGCCTGCGGGTCACAGAGCTGGCTTTGACTGTCGTCGAAGCATCGGTACGGCCTCGACGCAACGTCAAGTTGATGGATGGAGCGCTGCAACGTCGCGTCGACCTGAACGCCTTGTGGCGCGCGCATTTGCGCAACAAAGGGCGGTACGGCTCACCCGCCGCACGCCTGCTTTTGCAAGCCGCGGCCGACGGTGCCCGCTCCCAAGCAGAGCGGCTGCTCATTCAATTGCTCAAGGCGGCAAAGATCACCGGTTGGAAGGCGAACTATCCCGTCGCGGGCTATCGCGTCGACGTTGGGTTCCCGAAGCAGAAGGTTGCGATCGAGGCCGACGGGTTCGCCTTCCACTCCGATAGCGAAGACTTTCACCACGACCGCATCCGACAGAACGCCATCGCATTGGCCGGCTGGCAGGTCTTGCGCTTCACGTGGTTGGACCTGATCGAATACCCGGACCGGGTGATCGCAGAGATCCGTAGTGCGATTTCGGCGCGCTGATCGACGCTCAGCGTATGTGAGCGCGCCCAAATCGCAGGGAGGTGAGGACCCATGCCGCAAGGGCGATCCAAAAGAACACCAACGAGACCGTCGTCAGCGGATGCCAGCCAGTTTCGACCGCTGTCGCATACGTCGCCGACGAGTACATCCCCAGCGGGAACACCGCAGCCCACCAGCTCCCGCCGCGCACCCGAGCACTGGCCACGACCAGCACCGGAATCCACAGGCTTGCGACGATCCACGTCGCGACGGTCACCGGACGAATGCCCTCGAAGCCGGCCTTGTGGATGTGATCACCCGCCAGTGTCGCGATCGCCGCCCCGCCCATCAGAATCCACACATCGGGCTCGAACAGATCGGTCTGCGACGGGTCGTGTACCGCGCGCCACAGAACCAACCCCGTCATCACGCAGTACAGGCAGATCGCCAGCGCCAGCAGGCCCAGCGCGACGCCGACGAGCCCGACGTCCGCTGCGATTATCGCCAGCCCCGAGGTGGCCACACTGGCCAGTTCCCAGCCGCCTCGCGCGCGGTCGCGAAGCCCGGTCCACCGACATCGCCACATCGCGCGAAGTGCGATCGGCAGTAAGAGCAGCCAGCCGAGCAGCCCGACCACTCCGACCGGCCACCAGCCCAACCGCGTGCCGACGACAGCGCACGCCGCAACGAAGGTGAGCAGTTGCAAGGGCACATCGGGTGCGTCGAAGTCGGGCCGCAACCGAAATATCGCCACAATCGTCAGCACCGCGAACACGACTACCGCGATGACGGCCAGCACATCGCTGATGCCGTGCACACCGTGATCGGCCGCCGCGATAGACACGATGCCGGTCGCCATCACCGCCGCGAATGCGTCGGGTCTCACGCTTTCAGTTCGACGACGAGGTGACGGATACCGGTGTGCCGGTTGCTTCGGGTCCACTCCACCGGCTTGGCGACGCGGACCGAGGAGAACCTGCCGAGTAGCTCCTCGTAGAGCACCCGTAGCTCCAGCCGCGCGAGGTTGGCACCGAGGCAGTAGTGGATGCCTTGCCCGAAACCCAAGTGCGGGTTCGGCTTCCGCCCGATATCGAAGGTGTCAGGGCTATCGAACGCCGCGGCGTCGCGATTGGCCGAACCCTCCCAGATCTGCACCTTCTGCCCTGCTTCGATCGCGCATCCGCCCAACTCGACGTCACGCGTTGCGGTGCGCCGCTTCGACGGCGACGGCGACGTCCACCGCACCATCTCTTCGACCGCGGTCGGCAACAACGACGGATCGGCGCGCAACGCGGCGAGCTGGTCGGGATGTTCGGCGAGGGCGAGCAGCCCGCCCGCGACCGCATTGCGTGTGGTTTCCGCGCCCGCACTGAACAGCAGGCTGAAGAACAGGTAGAGCTCGAGATCCGAAAGGAAGGGCGCCGAGAGCCCTTCGGAGTCCAGCACCGCATTCGCGACGACCGACAGCATGTCGTCGGTCGGCTCCGCCCGCTTGGCCGCGATCAGCTCCTGGCCGTATGTGTACATCCGCGTGCCGGCTTCTTCCGGTGTCATCTGGCCGATGGACGCCTTGCGCGAACCGCCGAAGTCGAACTGCGGCTCGATCGCCTCGAACAGCCAATGCCGTTCGGACTCAGGAACTCCCAGCAGAATACAGATCATCTGCATAGGCAGCTCCGCGGCGACCTCGACCAGGAAGTCGAAAGCCGAACCCGGCTCGACCGCGTCCAGAAGCCGACGAGCCCGGCTACGGAGGTCGTCTTCGACCCTGCTGATCATCCGCGGAGTCAGCCCGGAGCTGACCAGCCGCCTGATCTGCGAATGCCGGGGGTCGTCCATCATGTTCAGCACCTGACCAGCGACGGCGAGATCCTGCAGCAGGGTACCGCCGAACGGCCGCGTGCCGCCGGTCACCGATGAAAAGGTCTCCGGATCACGCAGCACCGCAAGTGTTTCCGCATACGTGGCCACCGACCAGAAGCCTTCGCCGTCGGGTGTGTTCTCGGTCGGCCGATGCCAGTAGACCGGTGCGTCACGGCGATGCACCTCGAAGAGGTGGTGCGGAAATCCGCCGGCGAAGTTGTCCAGATCGGTGAAGTCGATCTCGGGCAGCGGGCCAGCCAGTGTCACAGGATGGCACCCGAGGTGTACTTCGCCGCCTCGGGATAGCGGCTGACCAGTTCGTCCACCGCCGCGGCGACGGTGTCGACTTGACTGCCCGCCGCGCCGGTGAACGCTTGCTTGTCCGCCAACGCCGCATCCAACGCCGCCCGGTCCAGCGGCAAGCGCTTGTCGGAGGCCAACCGGTCCAACAGGTCGGGCTCGGCGCCCTTCTCCCGCATCGCCAACGCGACCGCGACCGCGTTCTCCTTGATGACTTCGTGCGCGGCCTCGCGCCCCATGCCTGCGCGCACCGCCGCGATCAGGATTCGGGTTGTCGCCAGGAACGGCAGATAGCGGTCGAGTTCCCGTTGAATCACCGCGGGATAGGCGCCGAACTCGTCGAGCACCGTGAGGAACGTCTCGGTCTGCCCGTCGATGGCGAAGAATGCGTCTGGCAGTGCGACGCGGCGCACCACCGAGCAGAACACGTCGCCCTCATTCCATTGCGCCCCAGCAAGTTCGGCGGCCATCGACGCGTAGCCGCGCAGTATCACCTGCAGCCCGTTGACCCGCTCGCACGATCGCGTGTTCATCTTGTGCGGCATCGCCGACGAACCGACCTGGCCGGGCGCGAAGCCCTCGGTCACCAGTTCGTGGCCAGCCATCAACCGAATGGTGTGTGCCAGCGACGACGGCCCCGCACCCACCTGCACCAGCGCCGACACCACGTCGTGGTCGAGCGATCGCGGGTACACCTGGCCGACGCTGGTCAGGATCTCGGTGAAGCCAAGGTATTCGGCGATGCGGCGCTCCAAATCCGCGAGCCGCGACGTGTCACCGTCGAACAGGTCGAGCATGTCCTGCGCGGTGCCCATCGGACCCTTGACGCCCCGCAACGGATAGCGGTCGATCAGTTCGCGCAGCCGGGACAACGCGATCAGCATCTCCTCCGCCGCGGACGCGAACCGCTTGCCCAACGTCGTCGCCTGCGCCGCGACGTTGTGACTGCGGCCCGCCATCACCAGGTCGCGGTAGCTGATCGCGCGCTCGGCCAGCCGCGCCACCACCGCGACACCATGGGAGAAGACCAGTTCCAGCGAGCGGCGGATCTGCAGCTGCTCAACGTTTTCCGTCAGGTCCCGGCTCGTCATGCCTTTGTGTACGTGCTCGTGGCCTGCCAACGCGTTGAATTCCTCGATGCGCGCCTTGACGTCGTGGCGCAACACCCGCTCGCGTTCGGCGATCGAGGCCAGATCGACGTCGTCGATCACCCGTTCATAGTCGTCGATCACGCCGTCAGGAACGTTGACGCCCAACTCGGCCTGCGCGCGCAGCACCGCAAGCCACAGTCGGCGCTCACCGACGATCTTGGCCTCCGGCGACCAGATCGCGACCATCTCGTCGCTGGCATACCTGCTGGCCAGCACGTTGGGAATCGCCACAAATACACAGCTTACGGCGGCGGGCAGGCGCACGTTTAAGGCACAGTAGCCCTATGCGCTTCGTTGGGCTCGATCTCGCTTGGGGCGAGAAAAATCAGACCGGTGTCGCGGCCATCGACGGCGACGGTCGGCTCCTGCACGTCGGTGCGGCCCAGGACGACGCCGACATCATCGACGCCATCGCGCCGTTCACGGCGGGAGAATGCATCGTCGCGTTCGACGCGCCGCTGATCGTCAACAACCAGACCGGCCAACGACCCGCCGAGACGGCGTTCAACCGCGACTTCGCGAAGTTCGATGCCGGAGCGCGTCCCGCGTTCGCCGAAAAGCCTGAACTCAAGAATCCCCGCGCCGCCAGGTTGGCGACCGCCCTCGATCTCGACATGGATCCCGCATCGGGCTCGACCAGGAAGGCCATCGAGGTCTATCCCCACCCGGCGACGGTCGTCCTGTTCCACCTCGAGAAGACGCTGAAATACAAGCGCGGCACTTTTGGTGATCGTCAGCGCGAGTTGCTGAAGTTGATGACGCTGATCGAAGGACTCGACGACGAGACCCCTCGGCTGCGGGCCAATCGCAGCGTCGGCTGGGTAGAACTTCGCAGACGGGTGGAGGCCGCCACCAAGCCGGTCCAGCTCGACCGCGACGAGGATCCGGTCGACGCGGTGCTGTGTGCTTACGTCGCGCTGTACTGGTACCAACGGCCCGACGACGTGACCGTTTACGGCGACTTCGAAAACGGCTACATCGTCACCCCCAGCCTGCCGCCGGACCTGGCGCCCACCCCACGCAGACGTGTGGTGCCGCCGCCCAGCGACGAACTACACCAACGCCTTTCACATCTCGAGGAGCTGCTTGCGCAGGCGCAGATCGAAGCCCGAACGATCCGGGAACGGCTGTACCGGTTGTGAACTGGCGAAGCTAGTCGGGCGCTTGGCCCAGCCGCGTCGGGTCCTTGATGCCCGCGTCTTCAACGCCGAGCCTGCGGTTGATCGCCATCGTGACGAAGAACAGCGCGATGCCGATGACGACGAGGATGCCCGCCAGGATGTACTGCTGCACCGGCCGGCCCGACAGCGGCGTCACCAGGTACAGCGAGGTGATAAAGCCGATGACCGGAAGGATGGTCGGGGTCTTGAAGTGACCGCCCGCCGCCTGCACGTCGCGCCTCAGCACCAGAACCGCGACGTTGACGACGGCGAATACCGCAAGCAGAAGAAGCGATGTCGTTCCGCCCAGAACGCTGATCGCCTTGTCGTTGGCGAACGCCGTCACGTAGATGAGCAGGCCGACGGCGATGCACGTGGTGAAGATGATGGCCACCCACGGAGCGCGGGTACGCGGATGCACCCTTCCCAGCACCGGCGGCAGCACGTGCTGACGGGCCATGCCGTAGATCAGCCTGCTGGCCATCAACATGTTGATCAGCGCCGTGTTGGACACCGCGAACATCGTGATGAACGGGAGGATCTTGTCGATCGGCAGCCCGGGCGCACCGGCCTTGACGACCTCTACCAACGGGGTGTCGCTGGCCTCAAGCTCGCCGATCGGCACCAGCGCCACCGCCACGATCGACACAAGGATGTAAACGATGCCTGCGATGCCGAGGCCCGTCAGCAGCATCTTCGGAAAAATCTTCACCGGATCCTTGGTCTCCTCGGCCATGTTGACCGAGTCCTCGAAACCCACCATCGCGAAGAAGGCCAGCGAGGTCGCCGCGGTGACGGCCATGAAGGCGTTCTTGTCCTCGGGAGTGTCGAACGCCACCACGCGCGAGAAGTCCACATCCGCGCCGCCGGTGAACGCCCACAACCCCACCAGAATCACCAGAATCAGACCACTGATCTCAATGATCGTCAGGAACACGTTGAGCTTGACGCTTTCGCCAACCCCACGCAGGTTGATCAATGCGAGCGCGATTATGAAGAATAACGCCAGCGCGACGATACCGGCTTTCCCCAGACTGAAGTCGAAGCCTTTGAAGAAGTTGGAGGCGAAGGTTCGGGCCGCCGTCGACGCCGAGGTGATTCCTGAGCACATCACCACAAAGGCGATCAGGAATGTCACGAACTGAATCCCAAATGCCTTGTGCGCGTAGAGCGCAGCACCCGCGGCCTGAGGATATTTGGTGACCAGCTCGAGGTAGCTGAACGCGGTGACCGTGGCGATGAGGAATGCGACGAGGAAGGGAACCCAGGCAGCACCACCGACTTCGGCGGCGACGTCTCCGGTGAGCGCATAGACGCCGGTGCCGAGGATGTCGCCAACCACGAACAGCAATAGCAATCCCGGGCCCATCACCCGCTTTAGTTCGGGCTGCTTTTCGGCGGTATCGGAATCGGCCACGGCACCTCCCCTGTCAGACGGCTGTGAGTACCCCATCATTGACCAGCACTAGTCGCCCTGCACCCGCAACGATGCAAACAGGACCGACGCGGTGAGGAGAATCAGCCGGGAGCTGCAGTGAGCAATGGTGCCGTGATCGGGGCGAGCACGTCGATGACGTCGATCAATGTCGCGCGCGCGGTGCCGCGCGGGCCGTCGCCGTCGTCGACAAGCGCAGCCACCACTGCACCGTCGACGGCGCACACCAACGCGGGAACGAGTTCCGCGCGAACAGACCGGCCGCATAGATCCACGACCTTGACGACCGCATCGGTCCGCTGCTGCAGAATTCGCCGCTGCACCTCGCGCAGGGCCGGCTGTCGCGCGCACGCGATATAGCGCTCGTACCGCGAGATCAACTGCTCGCTCACCTGTGTCTCGGGTTGGTCTCCGACGCAGGGGTCGTCGCCCACAAGCAGATCCACCAACACGTCGACGGTCGCCTCGGCGCCGCGACGACGTCGCGACAACCCGGCGACCCGCTCACGAAGCTGCTGCGCTTCGAGTGCACCGACGTGCTCGACGGCCTTGACGATCAGGTCGTCGAGGGACGAAAAGTAATACGTGGTCGCCGCCAACGGCAACCCTGCCCGGCGTGCAACGGCACGATGCCGCACGGCGTCGAACCCGCCTTCACACAGCAGGTCGGCGGCCGCAGTCACCAGCGCGTACTTCCTGCGTACGCCCTTGGGTGTCACCGCTGCCGTCACTCTTTGCATGCTGCCAGCCACACGAGGTCGAGATGGCTCTTTCGGCTAAAGCAAAGGCTTTACACAGGAAGTCGACACGCCAATCGATTTGGATGCATTTGCCCAAACATGCCCGCAGGTACGCCAGCATCCAATGGCATGATGGCCCGCATGCGAGGCAATCCGTTGAGCCGCCGGGCGATGATGCGACTCGGCGTCAGTGCGGTCGCAGGGGCCGCAGGCGCCTTCGCGTTCGGCACCCTGCGCGAGTCGGATCCGTCCATCGCGGGTCCGCCGGTGGAGATGACGAGCGCCGGTACCCCACTGGCGCCGTTGGCGCCGCCCGCCCCTCTTGAGCCCGCGCCCACCGCTGCACCGACATACATCAACGGGTCGTTCGTGTCGGCCGCGCGCGGTGGCATCGACACCAATTGGGCGATCGCGCGGCCGCCGGGACAGACCCAGTCTCTGAGGCCCGTCATCGCGCTGCACGGCAAGGGCGGCGACGCGGCACAGGTGATGGCGGGGGGCGTGGAGCAGGGTTTGGCTCAAGCGGTCGCCGCGGGCCTGCCGCCCTTCGCGGTGGTCGCCGTCGACGGCGGCGGGGGGTACTGGCACAAGCGCGCGTCGGGTGAGGACTCCGGCGCGATGGTGCTCGACGAACTGATCCCGATGCTCGGCTCACAGGGGCTGGACACTTCGCGGGTGGCGTTTCTCGGCTGGTCGATGGGCGGCTACGGCGCGCTGCTTTTGGGCGACCGGCTCGGTCCGGCGCGCACCGCGGCGATCTGCGCGGTCAGCCCGGCGTTGTGGACGTCGTCGGGCGGGGCCGCTCCAGGGGCGTTCGACGGCGCCGACGACTATGCGGCCAACACCGTGTGGGGCCTCCCGGCGCTCGGGTCGATACCGATCCGGATCGACTGCGGTGACAGCGATCCCTTCTACTCGGCGACGAAACAGTTCATCGCGCAGCTGCCCAACCCACCCGCGGGCGGCTTCTCACCGGGCGGTCACGACGGCGGTTTCTGGAGTTCGCAGCTGCCCGCCGAATTGGAATGGGTCGCGCCGCTTCTGACGGTATGACCCACCCGTGGCCTAGACGGTGACGCGACCCTCGGCCGCCGCCAGCCCGATATCGCTGCGAAAGTGGCTGCCGGGCAACTTGATCGACTTGATCAGATGGTAGGCATGGTCGCGCGCGGCGGCCAGGTCTTGCCCCGTGCCCACCACCGAGAGCACCCGGCCGCCGGAGGAGACGATGGCGCCGTCGTCGCGACGCGCGGTGCCTGCGTGCAGCACGCCGTCTGCTTCGGTGCCGACGATCACATCACCCACCCGTGGTCGCCCCGGATAGTTCTCGGCCGCCAGCACCACGGTCACCGCTGCGCCGTCGCGCCAGCGCAGCGGCGGCTGGTCGGCGAGGCTCCCGGTGGCGGCGGCATGCAGTAGTTGGCCGAGCGGCGATTCCAGCAGGGCGAGCACCGACTGGGTCTCGGGATCACCGAAACGGCAGTTGAACTCGACGACCGCGGGCCCCTGCGAGGTGATCGCCAGGCCGGCGTACAGCAGCCCCGAGAATGAGCTGTCGCGCCTGACAAGCTCTGCCGCAACGGGTTTGACGACGTCGTCGACGATCCGCTTCGTCACCTCGTCGGGTAGCCAGGCCAGCGGCGCGTAGGCACCCATTCCGCCGGTGTTGGGTCCGGTGTCACCGTCACCGACCCTCTTGAAGTCCTGGGCAGCCAGCAGCGGCACCACGGTCTCGCCGTCGACCACGCAGAACAGCGACACCTCCGGCCCGTCGAGGAATGACTCGAGCAATACCGGGTGTCCAGCGTCGAGGAGGCTTGCCGCGTGCGCGCGTGCGGCGTCGCGATCGGTCGTCACCACCACGCCCTTGCCCGCGGCAAGGCCGTCGTCCTTGACCACCCATGCCGCCTCGCCGCTTCCTGGCCCGAACCGATCCAGCGCCGCGTCGAGACGGGCGGGGTTGTCGACGATCTCGCTTCTGGCGGTGCGGACGCCCGCCGCCGACATCACGTCCTTGGCGAAGGACTTCGACCCCTCGATGCGCGCGGCCTCCTTCGTCGGCCCGAAGCACGCGATTCCCGCGGCCCGGACGGCGTCGGCCACACCCACGACCAGTGGCACTTCGGGCCCGATCACGACCAGGTCAGCACCCAGCTTCTGGCCAAGCGCCGCCACCGCGTCACCCGATGTGATCTCGACGTCGTACTGGTCGGCGATCGCCGCGGTTCCCGCGTTGCCCGGCGCGATCGCCAGGCTTTCCACCTCGGGGTCTCTGCGCAGTGCGAGCAGCAGCGCATGTTCGCGGGCACCGGATCCGATCACGAGGACGCGCACGGTTGCCAACCCTAATCGCACCACCGCGCGACGGTGCGCAATGTCCATTTAGTTAGGCCATACACTTGACATATCAGTGTATGGTCGACGAATGGCAACGATGCAGACCTGCCCCTTCGGCGACGGCTTCGACTTCACCAACCCCGACATTCTCGAAAAGGGCATTCCGGTGACCGAGTTCGCCGAGCTTCGAAAGACGGCGCCGGTGTGGTGGAACGAGCAGCCCGAGTCGATATTCGGTGACGGCGGGTATTGGGTGATCACCCGCCACGAGGACATCAAGGCCATCTCCCGCGACGGCGATCTGTGGTCGACGAACCGCAAGGGCGTCGTGATGCGGATGCCCGAGGGCACCACACCCGACCAACTCGAGCTGACGAAGGCGATGCTGATCAATCACGACGCGCCAGAACACACTCGGCTGCGCAAGCTGGTCTCCCGGTTGTTCACCCCGCGAGCGGTCGCCGGGCTCGAGGAGAAGCTCGCCACCGCGGCCCGCGAAATCGTCGCCACGGCAAGGGAAAAGGGCAGCGGCGACTTTGTCGACGACATCGCGATGCGCCTGCCGCTGCTGGCGATTGCCGACATGCTCGGAGTGCCGGAGGACGATCGCGAGAAGCTGTTTCATTGGACGAACACGATCATGAACACCGAAGACCCCGATTTCGAGTCGGACTATGTCGCGGCCAACGCCGAGCTGATGGGCTACGCGTACACGATGGCCGAGGAGCGGCGCCGCTGTCCCGGCGACGACATAGTGACGAAGCTGGTGCAGGCCGACGTCGACGGCGAATGGATGGAAGACGTCGAGTTCGCGTTCTTCGTGATCCTGCTGGCCGTCGCGGGCAACGAGACGACGCGCAATGCGATGACGCACGGCATGAATGCGTTCTTGGAAAACCCCGAGCAGTGGGAACTGTTCAAGCGGGAGCGCCCAGAAACCGCCGCCGACGAGATCGTCCGCTGGGCCACGCCGGTGCACTGCTTCCAGCGCACCGCGCAGGCGGACACCGAACTGGGCGGGGTGACCATCCGCGAGGGTCAGCGCGCCGGCCTCTTCTACAGCTCGGCCAACTACGACGACGCCGTTTTCGAGCGGCCCTTCGAGTTCAACATCCTGCGCGACCCCAACCCGCATCTCGGCTTCGGCGGAAACGGCGCCCACTTCTGCATCGGCGCGAACCTGGCCCGCATGGAGATCAAACTGATCTTCAACGAGATCGCCGATCAGATTCCCGACATCGCGAAACTGTCAGAGCCGCAACGACTTCGGTCGGGCTGGCTCAACGGCGTCAAGCGGCTCGCGGTGTCCTACCAGGGCTAGCAGTAGTATTCACCGCGTGCGCACCCACGGCTGGTCTGGCGCGGCACCCGCCAGCGACGACGAAGCGATCGCGCGAATTCTCGCCGCGGCGGGCAAAGCGATCGACGCGCGAGGTGCCGACTTCTCCATCGCAGATGTCGCACGCACGCTCGGCGTGACGCGCCAGACCGTCTACCGGTACTTCCCCAGCACCGACGCGTTACTGGTGGCGGCCGCCGTACATGCCGCCGACGATTTCATGGACCGGCTGGAGGCACACCTGCAGGGCGTCACCGACCCGGTCGAGGCCGTCGCCGAGGCGATCGCCACCGCACTCGAGTGGCTGCCCAAGGACAAGCATCTCGGGCTTCTCATCGAGCCGGGACGGCCGAACCCCCATATCGAGTCGGTGACGGGCAGCGTCGCGCTCGACTTCGGTCACTCGATGGTGCGCCGGTTCGACGTCGACTGGGCAGGCCTCGGCTTCAGCGACGACGATCTCGACGAGCTCGCCGAACACTTACTGCGGATCATCCAGTCGTTCGTCACCGATCCGGGCCGTCCACCCCGTACCGGCCAGGAGCTGCGCGAGTACCTGCGTCGGTGGGTCGGCTCCGCGGTGGGCGTCGTCGAGCGCTAACACTTCGGCTCAGACCACCGTCAGCGGCAGCGATTTCCGTGGAGCGAATACCCACGACGCGCCGCCGCTGACGCGGACGACCGAAACTTCCACCAGTTCCTCCGCAGCCGTGTCGGTCTCGACGACCCGAGCCGTCCAGTCCGTTTCGCTTCCTGTGATCTGCACATCGAGATGCGGATCGACGGCGGCGACGGCGGCGTGCAGTGGCCGCACAGATGACGGCCCGGCAAGGGCCACCCACGCGCCGTCCTCGTGGGCGGGCGAGCGGCGCACATGCACGGAGTCCGGGCTGAACTCGGCCGTCACATACACCGCGGGATTGAACATCGGATGCACTTCGAGAGTGCGGATCGCGCCCTCGACACCGCCGGGCAGCCCGAGCGCGCGGTGGATCCGTTCGGCCGCGATGCCCGCGATACCGGTCAGCTGATTGGTGCAGATCTTGGTGGCGAGATCGGTGTCGGTGCCTGCCCGTTTGCCAACCGCAATGATGAACGACAGGTTCAGCAGGTGCATCTGCAGGCAGACCTCGTCGGCGATGCGCACCAGCGCCGAGTGCGAGAACTTCGCGAAATCGAGGTCGGACACCAGCTCACCCGAGTAGTCAGACTGTCCCTCGTCATCGGCGTCGATCGGCCCGAGTTCTGTTCTGGCGGCCCGGGTCCGGCGGACGACGTCGAGCACCGGATGGTCTTCGACTTCGGGGTGGGACTCGTCGATGATGACTGTCCACGCGCAATGCGGGTGCTGGTCGGCGGTGGCGCGCGGCGGGCGGTGGATGGGACGGATCTGCGCCCTGCGATTGGTGGCGACCGCCGTCGCGTCGAAGGTGGGGTCCTCGATGTCGTGGCACATGCCGCGGACGTACTCCTCGCCCATCGGCTCGACATCGAGCAGTGCACCGCAATGGTCGAGATGGAACTCGCCGTGCCAGCGGTCGTGCACCGTGTAGCGGAAGTCCATGAACTGCGGTGGGGCGCCAATGTCGAGCTGCAGGCCCTTGAAGATGGTGACGACGTCGTCGCCCTCGAAGTTCAGCGCCTTCTGCATCCGCCCGGTGTAGATCGGGCTGGCACCCATCCACTCCTCGATCGCAATCTCCAGCATGCCCGAATGCCCGAAAGGTTTTATGCACCAACCCATTCCGGACCGGTCGATCAGCTGACCGATCAGCAGCAGCTCGGGCACCAGAACGGCGAGCTGATCCCTGGAGAGGCTCGCGAACCTACTTCTTGTCATGAACTTTTCCCCCGGAGTGCATCTGGACGGCGGCGTTGACGTTCGCTTTCTTGTCCTCGCCCTTGCCGGCGTCTGCGGCCTTCTTGCGGTTCTTGATCACCTTCGTGACCACACCGTCGAGCTTGGAGCCAAGCGGGAAGCCGAGGTAGTGGGTCAGAAAGATCGCCATCTCCTTGAGCTCGTCCTCCGAGATCTCCCCGTTGGCCAGGGCCGCGTTGGCCTGGATCTCGGCGAGGTCCCCGATTCCGAGCGCCGTCACCACCGTCAGCGTCATGATCCGCTTGTCCCGCATGGACAGGCCGGGCCGGGACCAAATGGTGCCGAAGAGGTGATCGGCGGTCAACGCGAAGTAGTCGCCGGGCATATCCGGCATCTCCCACCCGTAGACCTCGTTCATCTTCTCGAGGCCCTTCTTGCGCAGCTCGTCCATCGCTACTCCTTCGTGGTCGATGCGCTGTGAGGTACACCGAGACCGGCGGCGAGGTTCTCCAGCGCCATCTCGGCCATCGGCAGGTCGACACCGACGGTTTCGCCGAGCGCGAGCGCCAAACTCAAGTCCTTCTCGCCCAAATCGCGGGCATGCGCCAACGGCCCGTACAGAAAATTGTCCGGAGCCAACGCCTCCATGTTCTCCCGAACGATGATCGCGCCGGGGCCGCCGCTTTGAGCGTCGGTGTGCCGCACCACCCGGCCCAGCTGCTGAAGATCTATTCCTGCGGCTTCGGCAAGTTTCATCGCTTCGCAGCCCGCCGCATAGGAGACAAACGTCAACATGTTGCGAGCCAACTTCATTCGCGTGCCCGCGCCGACATCGCCTGCGTGCACGACCACCGACGCGAACTGCTTGAACGCCGGCTTGATGCGCTCGTAGACGTCGCGTTCGGCGCCGACCATGACGGCCAGCTCACCGTTCTGGGCTGCGGTCCCGCCACCGCTCACCGGCGCATCCACAATGTGAATGCCCTGCGGCGCAAGTTGTTCGGCGAGCTGAATGGCGGTATCGGGGCTGATCGTCGAGTGAATGGCAATCACCGTGCCTGGCTTCGCGTTGGCGGCGAGTTCGCCGACCACATCGCGCACCTGCTGATCGTTGAGGACCGTCACGCTGATGATGTCGGCCTTTGCGACGTCGGCAACACTGTCGGCCAGACTCGCACCGGCCTCGGCCAGCGGTGTCATCGCCTCCAGGCGCACATCGAAAACGGTCAATCCGCCGGGCCATTCGACCAACCTCTTCGCCATCGGCGCGCCCATGTTGCCCAGGCCGATGTAGCCGAGCTTGACGTCGTTGTCACTCATTGAAAGCCTCTCAGGACCGGATGATCTGGCCGCCGTCGACGTTGAAGATCTGGCCGGTGATCCACTTGGCCTGGTCCGAAAGCAGGAACAGACACATGCCGACCAGATCTTCGGGTTCACCCATGCGCGACAGTGGGATTCGCTTCACGATGTCGTCGACCATCTCCTTGGGCGTCGTCGTCCGGTTGGCCTCGGTGTCGATGGGCCCCGGCGCGATCGCGTTGACCCGGATGTTCTGGCCGCCGAGTTCGGTGGCCAGTTGCTGGGTCAGGCCGTTGATCCCCACCTTGGCCAGCCCGTAGAAATTCGAATACAGCCACGCAGCGGTCGACGACTGGTTGACGATCGCGCCGCCACCGCGCTTGGCCATTTTGCGGTAGACCGCCCGTGTGCACACCAACGCGCCGTCGAGGTTCACGCTCATGAACTTCTTGTAGTAATCCCAGTCGACGGTGATCAGGAAGTCGAGCTTCATGCCGCCGAAGATCGCCGCGTTGTTCACCAGGTAGTCGATGCCGCCGAACTCCGAAAGTGCTTGGGCAGCCATTTCTTTGGCGGAGTCGGGATCGGACACGTCGACCCGCACCGCGACCGCGTTGCCGCCCTCCCCGGTGATGCCGTCGGCGACCTTCTGGGCACCTTCGGTGTTGATGTCGGCAACGACGACGGCCGCGCCCTCGCGGGCGAGCGCCTCCGCATACGCCTGGCCGATACCGCCGCCAGCGCCGGTGACGATCGCCACCTTGTCCTTGAACTGATCACCATAAAGACCCACGCAAAGGCCCTCCGCTCTTTCTAGTTGACGGCTGTGGCAATGGCTTTGGTTTCGAGGTACTCCTCGAAACCGGCCAGGCCCATCTCGCGGCCGATGCCAGACTGCTTGTATCCGCCGAACGGCATGTCCGCCGAGTACCAGACACCGCCATTGACGTTGACGGTGCCGACCCGCATCCGCGCCGCGATACCGGCCGCCCGCTCGGGGTCGGAGCTGAACACGGTGCCCGACAATCCGTACGGCGAGTCGTTGGCGATGCGCACTGCGTCATCGTCGCCATCGTGAGCGATCACCGTGAGCACCGGCCCGAAGATCTCCTCGCGCGCCACCTTGGCGTTGTTGTCGAGTCCGGCGATGACGGTGGGTTCGATGAAGAAGCCGGTGTCGCGGTCGGCGGGACGCCCTCCGCCGCAGGCGAATTTGCCGCCCTCGGCAGTCGCCGAGTCGAGATAGCCCTGAATACGGTCGCGTTGCCGAGCCGAGATCACCGGGCCGCAGATGGTTCCCGGGTCCGTCGGGTCGCCCGGCTTCAGACCACCCATGGTCGCCGCCGCGGCCTCCACGGCCTCGTCGTAGCGGGCTCGCGGCACCACCAGCCGCGTGGTGATCGCACAGCCCTGCCCGGCATGCATCGACGCGGTGAACGCCGACATCGAGCAGGCACCCGCGAGATCGGCGTCGTCGAGTACGAGAAAGGCCGACTTGCCACCGAGTTCCAGAAAGACCTTCTTCAATGTCGCCGCGCCGTCGGCCATCACGGCACGACCCGTCGCCGTTGACCCTGTGAACGAGACCATGTCCACCCGTGGGTCTTTGGACAGCAGGGCGCCGACGGCGTGGTCGCTGGAGGTGACGATGTTGATCACACCCGGCGGAATGTCGGTGTGCTCGGCGATGAGGTGGCCGACGGCGGCGGCGCACCACGGGGTATCGGGTGCTGGCTTCAGCACCACCGTGTTGCCCGCGGCCAGCGCAGGTCCCAGCTTGGCAAGGTTGATCTGGTGCGGGAAGTTCCACGGCGTGATGGCGCCGACGACGCCGACCGCTTCCTTCGCGATGGTGCGGTGGGTCTTGATGCCCATGGGCGATGCGACGCCCGCGTCGGTGGTCCACTGGTAGGACTCCGCGGTGTCGGCGCAGAAGCTGAGGTCGGCGATCGGACCTTCGAGCTGCGCCATGGATGTCAGCATCACCGGCGCGCCGACCTCGGCGATCGTGATCTCACGCAGGTCTTCGACATGCTTGGTCAACACCTCCTGCACCTGCCGGATGCAGCGCACCCGCAACGCGGGGTCGGTCGACCAGTCGGTGTCGTCGAATGCGCGGCGGGCAGCCTCGATCGCGCTGCTCATATCCTCTTGGCTCGCATCGGCGGCGACGCCCAGCACCTCTTCGGTGGCCGGGTTGACCGTCGGGAATGTGCCCGCGCTGCCCGCCACGAGCTTCCCGTCGATGAGCAATTGACTCTGGCGATCGGCCAGCAACCCCATTCCGACTCCCGTTAGTAGCTGGACAAGTGTCCGAATATCTTCGTCTGAACGATAGCCGCAGACCGGTGTGAGAAGCAAGGTTAATCTGGTATGGCCGCGAAGCTCATTGTAAATAGTGGATCTGAGCAGGTAATTTTGCATGCGCACTTGCTTGCCGCGGTGCCGGTCCGATAACTTGGACATGTGTCCAGCGATGCCGTCGTAGCGGTCACCGACCAAAGCGGGGAAACGCCGCGCAACCGTCGGCAGGAAGAGACGTTTCGCAAGGTGCTCACCGCAGGCGTGGAGATGTTGCGGGAGTCGTCATACGCCGATCTGACGGTGCGCGCCGTTGCCGCACGCGCCAAGGTCGCACCCGCGACGGCCTACACCTACTTCTCGTCGAAGAACCATCTGATCGCCGAGGTCTACCTGGACCTGATGCGCCAGGTGCCGTACTTCACCGATGTCAACGACAGCACCCCCGCCAGGGTCGAGCAGGCGCTGCGCGCAATGACGTTGATGATCGCCGACGAACCCGAGGTCGCCGCCGCATGTACGACTGCTCTGCTGAGCAACGGCGACGCGGCCGTGCGCGCAGTACGGGACCGCATCGGCGCCGAGATCCACCGCCGCATCCGCTCGGCGATGGGCCCCGACGCCGACCCGCGCACGGTGTCCGCGCTCGAGATGACGTACTTCGGCGCACTGGTGCACGCGGGCAGCGGCTATGTCAGCTATCGCGAAATCGCCGATCGACTCACGTATGTCGTCGGCCTGATCCTCGGAGAGGATCGATGAGATGACGCCTCGGAGGGGATCGATGAGACCAAGCCTTGGAGACCACAGGTGACCGTTCCGACCAGCGAGGTGATCCTCGACCCGTACGACTACGACTTCCACGAGGATCCGTACCCCTACTACAAACGGCTGCGCGACGAAGCCCCGCTGTATCACAACGATGAGCTCGGGTTCTGGGCGCTGTCACGGCACCAGGACGTGCGGGAGGGTTTCCGCAACAGCACGACGCTGTCCAATCGCGACGGCGTCTCCCTCGATCCGATCTCACGTGGTCCACACGCGAGCAAGACCATGTCATTCCTCGCGATGGACGACCCCGCGCACCTGCGCCTGCGCACATTGGTGTCGAAGGGCTTCACGCCGCGGCGAATCCGGGAACTCGAGCCGCGGGTCACCGAACTCGCCGTCCAGCATCTCGACGCGATGCTGGAGAGGGCACGCTCCGGTGAAACAGTGGACTATGTCGCGGAATTCGCGGGCAAGCTGCCGATGGACGTCATCTCCGAGCTGATGGGCGTGCCGTTGGAGGACCGGGACCGCATCCGAGCCATGGCCGACGGCGTCATGCATCGTGAGGATGGGGTCAACGATGTACCTCAGTCTGCTATCGAGGCTTCCATCAACCTGATGGTCTATTACCACGAAATGATCGCCGACCGTCGCAAGAAACTCAGCGACGACCTCACCTCTGCACTGCTGGAGGCCGAGATCGACGGCGACCGCTTGACCGACGAAGAAGTGCTCGGCTTCTTGTTCCTCATGGTGATCGCGGGAAACGAGACGACCACGAAACTGCTTGCCAATGCCGCGTTCTGGGGTCATCGCAATCCCGACCAACTGAGTCCGCTCTATCACGACCTCGACAAGATTCCGCTGTGGGTCGAGGAGACGTTGCGCTACGACACATCCAGTCAGCTGCTTGCGCGCGTTGTCGCAGGGGACTTGAACCTGTACGACACCACCATCCCCGATGGTGACATCTTGTTGTTGCTCCCCGGCTCGGCGCACCGCGACGAGCGTGTGTTCCCCGATCCCGACGATTACGTCATCGGCCGCGAGATCGGTTCGAATTTGTTGAGTTTCGGCAGCGGCGCTCACTTCTGCCTCGGCGCACACCTCGCCCGTATGGAAGCCCGAGTGGCTCTGGCCGAATTGTTCAAGCGAATCCGCGGATTTGAAGTCGACGAGGCCAACGCCGTCCGCGTGCACTCCAGCAGCGTCCGCGGGTTCGCCCACCTACCGATGACAGTAGAGGTCTGAGTAATGCCCCGGTTTGAACCCCTCCCCGATCGCAGGCCTGCGATCGTCGCGGGAGCATCATCGGGCATCGGCGAGGCCACCGCCATCGAACTTGCCGCGCACGGATTCCCGGTTGCGCTCGGCGCACGTCGTGTTGACAAACTCACCGAGCTCGCCGGCAAGATCCAGGCCGACGGCGGTGAGGCCGTCGCTTTCCACCTCGATGTCACCGACCCGAATTCGGTGAAATCCTTTGTCTCGCAGTCGGTCGACGCGCTCGGCGATATCGAGGTCCTGGTGGCGGGCGCAGGTGACACCTACTTCGGCAAGCTTGCCGACATCAGCACCGACGAGTTCGACTCACAGCTGCAGATTCACCTTGTCGGGGCGAATCGGCTGGCCACAGCGGTGCTACCGGGCATGCTCGAGCGGCAGCGCGGCGACCTAATCTTCGTTGGCTCCGACGTGGCGCTGCGGCAGCGGCCCCACATGGGCGCATACGGAGCTGCCAAGGCGGCGCTCGTCGCGATGGTGAACAACCTGCAGATGGAACTCGAGGGCACGGGTGTCCGGGCATCGATCGTGCACCCTGGCCCGACGAAGACCAATATGGGCTGGAGCCTGCCCGCCGATCTGATCGGACCTGCGCTCGAGGACTGGGCCAAGTGGGGACAGGCGCGGCACGACTACTTCTTGCGCGCAGCCGATCTCGCGAGGGCGATCGCGTTCGTCGCCGAGACACCGCGTGGCGGCTTCATCGCGAATATGGAGCTTCAACCCGAAGCCCCGTTGGCCGACACCAAAGACCGACAGAAACTCGCCTTGGGCGAAGAGGGGATACCAGGACAGTGACGACCGCGATGGTTCCACGCGTATCGGGTGGCGAAGAAGAACACGGCCACCTCGAGGAGTTCCGCACCGACCCCATCGGGTTGATGAAGCGCATCCGTGACGAATGCGGCGACGTCGGCTGGTTCCAACTCGTCGACAAGCACGTCATCTTCCTGTCCGGCGCCAAGGCCAACGAGTTCTTCTTCCGTTCGGCCGACACCGATCTCGACCAGGCCGAGGCATACCCGTTCATGACGCCGATCTTTGGTGAGGGCGTGGTGTTCGACGCCAGCCCTGAGCGGCGCGCTGAGATGCTGCACAACTCGGCGCTGCGCGGTGAGCAGATGAAGGGTCACGCTGCCACCATCGAGGGCGAGGTCAAGAAGATCATCGCCGATTGGGGACCCCAGGGCGAGATCGAGCTGCTCGACTTCTTCTCCGAGCTGACCATCTACACGTCGACGGCCTGCCTGATCGGGCTGAAGTTCCGCGAACAGCTCGACAGTCGATTCGCGCACTATTATCACGAATTGGAGCGTGGCACAGATCCGCTGTGCTATGTCGACCCTTATCTGCCGATCGAGAGCTTCCAGCGGCGCGACGAGGCCCGCGTGAAACTCGTTGCGCTGGTGCAAGAGATCATGAGCGGGCGCATCTCGAATCCGCCAGCGGACAAGAGTGACCGCGACATGCTCGACGTGCTGGTGTCCATCAAGGACGAGGAGGGCAATCCGCGCTTCTCCGCCGACGAAATCACCGGGATGTTCATCTCGCTGATGTTCGCCGGGCATCACACCAGTTCCGGTACGTCGTCGTGGACGCTCATCGAACTGCTCCGGAACCCCGACGTCTACCGCGACATCGTCGCCGAACTCGAGGATCTGTACTCCGATGGGCAGGAGGTGAGCTTCCACGCGTTGCGCCAGATTCCGTTGCTGGACAACGTGGTCAAGGAGACCCTCCGGCTGCATCCGCCACTGATCATCCTGATGCGGGTTGCTCAGGGCGAGTTCGAGGTCGAGGGCTTCCCGATCCACAAGGGTGACTTCGTCGCCGCATCGCCGGCGATCAGCAATCGCATTCCCGAAGACTTCCACGACCCCGACGCGTTCATCCCGGATCGCTACAACAAACCGGAGCAGGCCGATATGGCCAACCGCTGGACGTGGATTCCGTTCGGCGCAGGCAGGCACCGCTGCGTCGGTGCGGCGTTCGCCACCATGCAGATCAAGGCCATCTTCTCGGTTCTGTTGCGCGAGTATGAATTCGAGATGGCGCAGCCGGCGGACAGCTACCGCAACGACCACTCGAAGATGGTGGTGCAGTTGGCCCGTCCCGCCAAGGTTCGCTACCGCAAGCGGAGCCGCCCGGCGGCGACATCCAATACAAGCGTCTAGGGCGATTGAATATGGGCATCAAGATCGAAGTCGACCTGGATCTGTGCCAGGGCCACGCCATGTGTGAACTCGAGGCGCCGGACTACTTCAAAGTGCCCAAACGCGGCAAGGTCGAGATCCTCAACGCCACTGCGGCAGAAGAGGACAGGTCAGAAGTCGAACAAGCCGTGTGGGCCTGTCCCACGCAAGCACTGTCCATCACGAATCAGGATTGAGAAAGGGACACTCCAATGCCGTCACTGCCCCGCGAAGACCTGGACAAATGGGTCGACGAATGGCTGGAAGCCAACCGCGTCTGCGAAGAGAAGGGTGACTGGAAGCCGCTGGCGGACTTCTACACCGAAGATGCCACCTACGGCTGGAACATCGGCCCCAAGGAAGACGTCATGTGCGTCGGCCGCGACGAGATCCGCGACGTCGCGCTTGGCCTGGAGATGGAGGGCCTGGAGAACTGGAACTACGAGTACCAGAAGGTGCTGGTCGACGACCAACTCGGGGAGATCGTCGGTTTCTGGAAGCAGATCGTCAACAAGACCGACGGCACGCGCGACGAGATCTACGGCATCGGCGGCAGCTGGTTCCGGCTCGATAAGGACCTGAAGATCGAGTGGCAGCGCGACTTCTTCGACTTCGGCCACGTGGCGAAGATGTTCGGCCAGCTGATCGAGTCGGGTGATCTCAGCGCCGGCATGCAGAAGCGGATCGAGCGGGCCGTGGCCGGCGAGAAAGTGCCTGGTTACTATCCGCTCGGCCAAGCGCCGGTGGCAATCTGGTAGCGCCCACCCAAGCAGTTGCTTGGGGGCCGTGTGGTGTGGCTAACTAGAGCCTCTAGTCTTGTCTAGACGCTCAATCGAAAGCAGGTGGAGATGAAGACCAAAGGCGCTCTCATCTGGGAGTTCAACCAGCCGTGGTCGATCGAGGAGATCGAGATCGGCGACCCCGTCCGCGACGAAGTGAAGATCCAGATGGAAGCGTCTGGGATGTGTCACTCCGACCACCACCTGGTGACGGGCAGCATCCCGATGGGCGGCTTTCCGGTGCTCGGCGGGCACGAGGGCGCAGGCATCGTCACCGAGGTCGGGCCGGGCGTCGAAGGCCTCGAGCCCGGCGACCACGTGGTGCTGTCCTTCATCCCGTCCTGCGGCACGTGTCCGTCCTGTCAGGCAGGGATGCGCAACCTCTGCGATCTGGGCATGTATCTCCTCACCGGAACGGCGGTGTCGGACGGTACCCACCGCATTCACGCCAAGGGGCAGCCTGTCTTTCCGATGACGCTGCTTGGCACCTTCAGCCCGTACATGGTGGTGCACAAGAGTTCGGTGGTGAAGATCGATCCGTCGATCCCGTTCGAGGTGGCCTGCCTGGTGGGCTGCGGCGTGACGACGGGCTACGGGTCGGCGGTGCGCAGCGGTGACGTCCGTCCCGGCGACGACGTCGCCGTCATCGGTGTCGGCGGTGTGGGCATGTCGGCTCTGCAAGGCGCGGTAAACGCGGGTGCGCGCAATATCTTCGTCATCGAACCCGTCGAGTGGAAGCGCGACGCTGCGCTGAAATTCGGTGCCACCCATGCCTACCCGGACATCGAGTCGGCGTTCGCAGGCGTCGCCGAGGTCACCGCGGGCCTGATGGCCAAGAAGGTCATCGTCACCGTCGGCGAGCTGGATGGCAAGGACGTCGACACGTACCTGAACCTGACCTCAAAGGGCGGCACCTGCGTGGTCACGGCGATCGGAAGCATGCTCGACACGGAGGTGTCGCTGAACCTCGCGATGCTGACGCTGATGCAGAAGAACCTGCAGGGCACCATCTTCGGTGGCGGCAACCCGCACTTCGACATCCCCCAGCTGCTGTCGATGTACAAGGCGGGCAAGCTCAACATCGACGACATGATCACCCGGCAGTACAAGCTGGAGCAGATCAACGAGGGCTACAAGGACATGCTGGAGGGCCGCAACATCCGCGGTGTGATCCGCTACACCGACGACGACCGGTAGATCGAAACATCATGTCGCAGGAGACAATCGAGCAGTCCCCGGCGCTGACGGCGTCACAGGCGTCGTGGCGCTGCGTGCAAGCCAAGGACAAGGCCGGCTGGCTGGCGCTGATGACCGACGACGTGGTCATCGAAGACCCGATCGGCCCGTCGTACACGAATCCCGACGGCACCGGTGTCGTCGGCAAGGACGGCGTCTCGGAGTGGTGGGAGCGCAGCGTCGGCCTCGCCACCATCACGATCACGTGCGAGGAGACCTTCCCGTCGAGTTCTCCCGACGAGATCGCCCACATCCTGGCGCTGAAGTTCACGTTCGACAACGGGTCGGCAAGCTCGGTGCGCGGCATCTTCACCTATAAGGTGAACGACGCCGGCCTGCTGACCAACCTTCGCGGGTACTGGAACATGGACATGATGAAGCCCGTCGAGGACGGCGAGGTCGATTAGCGCACCGCTGACCGGCCGTGGCGCCGTCGTGGTCGGCGGAACACGTGGTATCGGGCTGGCAGTCGCGGCCCTCCTCGCCGAACTCGGCGCAGGCGTCGTCGTCAATGGGCGCGATGCCCAAGCGGCGGCCCAAGCGGCAGAAGGCATCGACGGCGCGGTAGCCCACCCCGGTTCACCGGCCGACCCGGCGACGGCTGACGCGCTGATCGACAGGTGCACAAGCGAATTCGGCCGAATCGACATCCTGGTGAACTGCGCGGGCACCGCGGGCCTGGCCAGCGAGTCGATTCTCGAGGTCACCAGCGAGATGTTCCACGATCTGGTCGACGCGCACCTCGTCACGACGTTCGAGACGTGCCGGGCCGCGGCGCCGAAGATGGTGGAACAGGGCGGCGGCGCCATCGTCAACACCAGCTCGTTTGCCTTCCTCGGCGACTACGGGGGCACCGGCTATCCGGCGGGCAAGGGTGGGGTCAACGGGTTGACGCTGGCCATCGCCGCCGAACTGGCGGAGCACGGTGTCCGGGCGAACGTGGTGTGCCCGGGCGCCAAGACGCGAATTTCGACCGGCCCGCATTACGAGGCCCACATCGCGGGGTTGAACCGCAGGGGCCTGCTCGACAACGTGAGCACGCAAGCCGCGCTGGACGCCCCACCGCCCGAGTATGCGGCGCCGATGTACGGCTACCTGGCAGGCGACGAGGCCAAGGACATCACGGGCCGAATATTCATCGCCGCAGGAGGTTTCGTCGGCGAGTTCGCCCGCCAGACACCGGACATCATCGGCTACCGCGACCATCGGGACTCGCCGCCGTGGTCGGTCGACGAACTCCACGCGATGATCGGCCGATAACAGCGCGGGCTCACAGCGCGAGCTCACAGCGCGAGCTCACAGCGCGGGCTCACAGCGCGGGCTCACAGCGCGGGCGTGCGTGTTTGCACACGACACGCCGAGGTTTTCTGGCATTCTGCGCACGCTCGCGGTTAGGGGTGCGGCCTCAGCGGTTTGCGGCCAAGGCTTTTCCGCAACTCCCGAATCGGCAACGCGCGTGTTGCCAGTGCCCGCCCGAGTCGCCAGCATCCCTTCAGATCGCCGATCGCCGTCGCCGCGATGTCCACCCTGGAACCCGGGTCGTCGACCCAATCGACGGGCACTTCGTGGATCCGCAACCCGACTCTCTCGGCGATGACCAACAGCTCGGTGTCGAAGAACCAACCGGTGTCGGCCACAAGGGGAAGCAGTTCGCGGGCGACGTCGGCGCGCACCGCCTTGAAGCCACACTGGGCATCGGAGAACCTCGCACCCAGTACACCGTGTAGCAGCAAATTGTAACTGCGCGAGACGAATTCGCGTTTCACGCTCCGGACTACTCGGGATGACGGGACCAGCCGCGAGCCGATCGCCAGGTCGGAGTGCCCCGAGATCACCGATGCCACCAAAGGCATCAACGCCGACAGCTCCGTGGACAGATCGACGTCGGTGTATGCGACCACGTCGGCCGGCGATTTCAGCCACGCCGCGTGCAGGGCGGCCCCGCGGCCCTTGACGTCGACATGGATGACGTCGACGTCGGGTAGTTCGTCGGCGAGCCCATGGGCAACCGCAAGGGTGTGATCACTACTTGCGTTGTCGGCCACCGTGATCCGCGTCGAGTATGGCACGTAGGTACAGACGTATTCGTGCAGGCGGCGGACGCAGCCGCCGACATCGTGTTCCTCGTTGTGAACGGGTATGACGATGTCGAGCACATAGTCCGGCGTGCGTGAATCCGCCGGATCCGTCATATCGACAACCGTCTCCGAGCGAGCTGCCACCCCACTGCCACGCCACTGGGAGCTTGCTGGAATGCTCGCGAGTATGGCTACCGTCTTCACCAAGATCATCAATGGCGATCTGCCGGGCCGGTTCGTCTACACCGACGACGAGATCGTGGCGTTCCTGACGATTCAGCCGATGACGCAGGGGCACACTCTCGTCGTCCCGCGCGCGGAGATCGATCAGTGGCAGGACGTGGACCCCGCTGTCTTCGGCAGGGTCATGCAGGTCTCCCAACTGGTCGGCAAGGCGGTGTGCTCGGCGTTCGGCGCCGAGCGCGCGGGCGTGATCATCGCCGGGCTTGAGGTCCCGCACCTGCACGTGCACGTCTTCCCCGCCTACAACCTCACCGATTTCGGGTTCGCCAATGTCGATCCCAATCCGTCGCCGGAATCGCTCGACGAGGCGCAGGCAAAGATCAAGGCGGCGCTGGCCGACCTGGCCTGATCGATTCTCGCGGGCCCTCGGCGGCTGACTGCTCCTCGTGCACGACGACGTCGGCGATCCGCGGCAGTTTGACGGTGAACCGACAGCCCATCCCGGGGGCGGTGGTGACAGAGACGGTGCCGCCGTGGGCGTAGACCAGCGAGTCGACGATCGACAGGCCCAGCCCGGTGCCGCCGCTGGCGCGGTCACGCGATGAATCGGTGCGGTAGAACCGTTCGAAGATTCGGTGGGCGTCGTCGGCGCTCATACCTGGACCCTCGTCGGCGACCTCGAGCACGGCGTTGTCGTCGTCCGTGCCGACCCGCACGGTGACCCGGGCGGATTCGGGTGTGTGCTGCAGTGCGTTGGCGACCAGGTTCCCCAGCACCTGACGCAGCCGCGCCTCGTCGCCGAGCACCTCCGGCGTTCCCGGGCCGTCGATGATCTCCATGGTGACCGGGCGCTTCGGGGCGATCGACCGGGCATCGTGAACCGAGTCGCTGGCCAGCGCCAGCAGATCAACCCGGTGGCGATCCAGTGGCCGCTGCGCGTCGAGTCGCGCCAGCAGCAGAAGGTCCTCCACGAGCAGCCCCATCCGGCGCGATTCGCTCTCGATGCGCGACATCAGCATCTCGACATCGCGTGCGGCGCCCTGCCGGTACAGCTCGGCGAACCCGCGGATGGTGGTCAGCGGGGTGCGCAGTTCGTGGCTGGCGTCGGTGATGAAGCGACGCATCCGCTCTTCGGAGCGGCGGGCATGTTCGGCCGACGATTCCGACGATGCGACGGCGCGCTGGATCTGCGCCAGCATGCCGTTGAGGGCCAATGACAACCGCCCCACTTCGGTGCGCGGATCACGTTGCGGGATACGACGATCCAGCTGCCCGGCGGCGATGTCGGCGGCGGTCTGTTCGACCTCGGTCAGTGGCCGGAGGCTGCGATGCACCACCCAGAAGCCTGCCACCCCGATCACCAGCAGCACGGCCGCGCCGATGCCGGCCTGCGACCAGATCAACGCACGGACCGTGGACTGAACGTCGGACAGATCGATGGCCACGGTCGTCATTTCGTCATGGGGACCATGCACAGACATGGCCCGCCACTGGACGTGCGAGTTGTCGATCGAGCCGACGGTGACCGGTTCCGGGCCGACGTCGTTGTTGGCGGGCAGGTCGGGTTCGGCGGCGCGATCGTTGACGGCCATCCAGATGCGGCCGTCGGCGTCGACACCGCGGACATAGAAGTCCGACGGCGGACGGGCGGGATTGGGCCCTTCCAACGGAGGCGTCGGCATTCTGCGGGGGGCTTGCGCCCAGCTGCGGGATGCATCGAGCAATGTCTCGTCGACGCGGTTGGTGAGGCTGTGACGCAGGATCGAGGTGACGGCGATGCCGGACGCCAACAGGCCGAAGGCGACCAGCACCAGGGTCGCGGCCACCAGCCCGACCCGCAGCGGCACTCCTCGTCCGCGCAGACCCGCCATGCTCCTATTGTTCGTCAGAAGCTAGCTGAGTGGTCGGCTCTTCGCGCGAGCGCTCATCGCGGTTCGCGCAAAACATAACCAACACCCCGAAGCGTGTGCAGCAGGCGCTTCTCGCCGGTGTCGATCTTGCGGCGCAGGTAGGAGACGTAGGACTCGACGACGTTGACGTCGCCGCCGAAGTCGTAGCGCCAGACGTGGTCGAGAATTTTCGGCTTGGACAGCACCGTGCCCGCGTTGATGATGAAGTACCGCAGCAGGGTGAACTCCGTCGGCGACAGCGAAACGGGCTCGCCCGCCTTCCATACCTCGTGGGTGTCCTCGTCGAGTTCGATGTCGGCGAACGTCAGCCGGGCACTGCGCGGTTCCTCGATGCCCTTGCCCGTCCGTCGCAGCACGACCCGCAGCCGGGCTACCACCTCTTCCAGGCTGAACGGCTTGGTGACGTAATCGTCACCGCCGAGCGTCAGGCCAGCGATCTTGTCTTGAAGAGTGTCGCGGGCGGTGAGGAACAGCGCGGGCGCGTCGATGCCGTCGGCCCGCAGCCTGCGCAGCACGCCGAAGCCGTCCATCCCCGGCATCATGACGTCGAGGATGACCGCGTCGGGACGCACTTCGCGGGCCTTGTCGAGCGCGGCGGGGCCGTTGGAGGCGGTATAGACCTCGAAGCCCTGAAATTTCAGGCTCACCGAGAGAAGCTCGACGATATTGGTCTCATCGTCGACCACGAGGACTCGAGCCTCCGGGACGTTTTCTGGGAGTGCAGCCATGGCCATCGTCCAAATCTCTCCCAACTTCCTGGCAATGAAGCTGCAGGGCTGCTGTCAACTTCCTGTGAATATCATTGTGCTCCCCTCGCCGGCTCCGGCGGTAGCGGGTAGCTGGACCCATACACTGAGGGCATGAATCTCGGCAAGAACCTGGTCGATCTCGCCACCGCCCCGGTCCGAGTCGGGCTTGCTGCCGCCGAAACCGGCCTTGACGTCGCCAATGGCGCGCTTGGGTTGGCGCAACGAACGCTGGGTCAGGCCAACTCGAGGGCGAAGGGCGGGACGGGTTCGGTCGCCCACATGCTCGGCATCGACGAGGCGGTCGAACGGGCCAACCGGCTGGCCAGGCTCATGGACGAGGATCAGCCGCTGGGCCGGGCGCTGACGCCCGGCGGCCCCATCGACCGGCTACTTTCGCCCGGCGGCGTGGTGGACAAGCTCACGATGGAGGGCGGCGTCCTCGACCGGTTGACGCAGGACGACGGAGGCCTGATGCGCGCGATCGAACCGGGCGGCCTCGTCGACCAGCTGCTCGACGAGAACGGTTTGGTCGAGCGGTTGCTGGCAGAGGACGGCCTGGCCGATCGGCTGCTCGCCGAGGGCGGACTTGTGGACAAGCTGACTGCCAGGCACGGACCGCTCGAACAGCTGGCCGACGTGGCCGACACCCTCAACCGGCTGACGCCGGGGCTGGAGGCGCTCGAGCCGACGATCGAAGCGCTGCGCGAAGCCGTCATCGTGCTCAGCCAGGTCGTCAACCCGCTCAGCAACATCGCCGACCGGATCCCGTTTCCTGGCCGTCGACCGCGCAGGTCGTCATCGACGCCTGTGCGCTCGCAGCGCGTCATCGACGCCGACGAGTGAAATCCCGTTGGACCGCCACCAAAAATTAGTGGCCCTCGTTTTCGCAGTGGTAGAGCATTCGCGTTGCCGACAGGCTTAATGTGAATGACGCCGAATGCGAAACGGGAGGCACATAATGCCGAGGTCGCGGCGGGGAGAACCCAAGGAAGCAAAGTCGCCCAGTAGACGCGGTTACCGCGCCAAGGTTGTGCGCGAGGAGCTCAGGGACGAGCCAGAGCCGCGAACAGTTCCTTCTGGAGAGGGCCGTAGCGAAAAGCAGAACATCCCAACGGAACTACGTGACACGGAAGAGCCGGACCCGCCGCGAGAACCCGTGATCTTCACGTCGTACACGCCGCTGGACCCAACACAGCTCAGCAACGTGAAGATTCCGGTCGATCCAAGTGGCGGCGCGTCGAGGGACGGCAACGTCGTCGCCATGGTTGGGAATGTCTATCTGGCGGTGTCGAAAGACGCCGGTGCGACGTTCGACTACTTCGATCCCAGCACGATGTTCCCGACCTTCGCCGGCGGAATCGTCGGCGACCAGCAGCTGATCTATGTCCTCGAGTTCGATCTATTCGTCTGGATAATGCTCCACAGCTCCGATCCGGCATCTGGCGACGGCGCGTTCAGACTCGCGGCCGCCAAATCCGACGACGTTGCCGACAAGCCGAAAACTGCGTGGAGCTACTACGATTTCGTCAGTTCCGACTTCGACGAGTCCGGCTCAGCCCTCGATCAGCCTCACTTGTCACACTCAGGGCGCTTCCTGATCATCGCCATCGACGTCGGCGGAAGAGGACGGGTGGTGATCCGAATTCCGTTGACGGACCTGGCCAGCGGGTCGATCGGGTGGCAATGGATCGGACCTCTCACGGTCGGCTCGAGCGACTACCAATTCAGCGCCCCCGCAAATGGCGACGCACCCGGGACTTTCATGGCCGGCCACATCGACACCGCGAATCTACGCGTCGTCGAGTGGCGGGACTCCACATCCAACTACGCCACCAAAGACGTGGCTGTCGCGAAATGGTCGGATTCCGACGACTATTCGTGCACGTCCCCCAGCGGCATCGACTGGAGCAGTCGGTGCGGGTCGCGCATCAGCGGAGCCACGTGGCGAGATGGTCAGGTGTGGTTTTCCTGGACGTCCCCGCGGAGCAAATCCGGTGACTCACCAAACTATCCGCAGCCCTACACCCGCGTCGTCGCGATCAATGCGAACACTTTCACGGTGGCATCAGAGATGCAGGTCTGGAACGACAACTATGTGTTCGCGTACAGCGCGCTGGCGGTCAACTCGAACGGTGAAGTAGCGATCGCCGTCGCATGGGGCGGCGCCAGCGACGAGGCAGATACCGCATTCGGCATACTCGGCGATTTCGTGGTGTGGTACCGCGATGGTTCAACCGCCACGACGCCAGGAACCACTCCAGGACGATGGGGCGACTTCCTCAGGACATACCCGTGCTTCAGCACACCGGGGCACCTCGACGGCTTCGGCTACTTCACGAATACAGATGCCGGCGGCTCAATTGTGCAAAACCCGTACCACGTGCGATACGGCCGGTGACGGTCGTCCTCCAAACGAACAACCTGAAGTGAATCTCAACGCTGCGATTACGCCGTCCGGGGATGCAAACCGCACCTAGCGCCGGAATTGTCTCGGATTCTCGATTGTTCGCTGTGAACCTTGGCTGGAACGCGAAACTCACGTGATGTCAACGTTTCTCGCCAGAACGGCGTTGCTGAGTCCCCGCCGAGTCCAGTTCTGAGAGAGTTTCTTCGTCCGCTTTTTGCATAGCCGAAAAATTTTCGATGGCGGTCTGCTATGAATACGACATCTGCCGGCCAAAGGGGGCGTCGAGTCGAATGCGTTGGTACGTCATCCTTTCCGTCTACTAGAGCCGAGCGATCGCCGTGCCTGCGTCGCGGAATCCGGTTTTCACCGGGCCGACAGAGATCGTCGACGAACTAACAACCTTGCACCGAGCCGGGGTGCTTCCGTTACCGGACCGCGCCGCCGCCGCGGGGGACCCGATGCGGCCCATCACGTTGAACAGGGACGCCCTGGCCCGCCTGTTCCCATTCGCGGCGCGGCGCGTGCTCGGCGTGGAGTCGCGCCGGATCCGCGTGACGACCGTCGTGTGGCGGGACGGCGGCGACGAACTTGCCGTCGATCCCGGCGGCGCCGCCGTCGCCACCGCCGACGGGGCGGTAGTGGTGACCATTCCGGTGTCCTGCGACCAGAGCGGCCCCTCGCAAGCCCAGGTGACGTTCGTCGTCGGCACGTCAGATGCACCGGCCGGCATGTATGCGGCCACCGACGGCCGACCGCGCGGACCTGCCGCGATCACTGACCGCTGGGCTGACGCGCTCACGGCATTCGCGTGGAGCGCGGTCCTCGACTTGCTCGCCAGCGTGTCCGGCACCGTCGGCAACGACAAGGACGGCCTTCCACTCATACCGGGTGCCCTGGTCGCCACCGCTGACGGAATCACCGTGACACCGATGGCTCGCCATCCGCTCGGGCAATTGTCCTCATGACCGTCACCGCCGGCGACTTCGGGATTCTGGGTGACCTGGCCGCCGCGCTGGGCATTCTGCGTGACGGCTCACCTGACCCGGGGTGGTTCGGCGACCCGGCAGGGCGGCTGCGCGCGGTGCTCGGCGACGACGACCAGCGCGACGCGCTGGTGCGCTTCCTCGACTCGGTGCTCGATGACGGGGCGGTCCGCCATGACGGCGACCGCGTGGTACTTCCCGTAGTTCATGTCGACGACCCCGACCTGACCGTATCGGTGCTGATCGAACCTCATATCGACGTCGTGCGCGTCGGCGTAGTCGTCGAGCTTGAAGCGGCCGCCGTCGCAGGCGCCCAGGCCCGCCCGCAGGTGAACACCTCGATCGAGGCCATGCTGTTTCAGACGCGGCGAGGCAATGCCCCGTCGGTTGACCCCCTGTTGGCCGGACAGCCGGGCGGACGTGTCCGGCTCGCCGTCGAGCTGACGCTCGGCCACTCCCCCGCTTCGGGAGACTTCGACCTCGGCGGGATCGCCGCCATCGTCGACGTGCCGACCGCGGAAGATGACGAACCGCCCGTGCTTGGACTGCGGTTGACCGGTCTCCAGCTACCGGGCTCCGCTCCCAGGGACGTCGTGCTCGACGCCGCAGGAGTGGGTTCGCTCGACGACGCGATCATCGACCTTGTCGTCGGACTGGTACAGGCACAGGCGGCATCGGCGGGCGGCGCGCTCGCCGACGTCGCCACGCTGTTCGGATTGGCCGGCGCCGTACCGCCATTGCCGGTCGCTGGACTTCGGTCGGGCGCTGTCGATGCCCTCGTCACCTGGTACACCTCAGTCATAGGAGACGCCGCGGCCCACACCGCCTGGCTCGGCGCGCTCGCATCGTTGCTGCCACAGGGCGCCGCCGTCGTCGGCGACAGCGTCGAGGGCACTTTCGGCGATGCGACGGTGCGGCTCCGGGTGGGCAGCGTGACGGGGCCAACGGGTCAGCCACGCCTCACCCCCGAGGTCGACGTAGAGCTCGGCCAAGGCGGCAGGCTCGTCCGGGGCCACCTCATGCTGTTCACACTCGACGTGGCGACCGGTGCCGTCACCGCGGTGCCGCAACTGGCGGTGTGGGGGCACTTGGGCCGCACGCCCGGCGGCGCTGAACCCGTGGTGCTCGACGCTCCCGCCGTGGGACCGACGCCTGCAGTTCGGGTCGAAGCCGTGCGCGCCGGCTTCGCCCTCGACGCCGCACGGAAGCCGACGTTCGTCCTGGCCGCCGACGTCGTGGACATCGGCGCACACTCGTATCCGACGCTCGACCTCACCTCGACCGACACATTGATGGACGTGGCGGGCACGGTCGCCGACGACGTTCTCGACCAGCTGCTCGACCAACTCGGCGATGTCGCCGACACCGTACGCATGTTGCTGGGTTTGTCAGCGCCCCAAGGACATCCCGGTGTTGCAACGGTGTCGCTGGCCGATATCCTTGGCAACCCTTTGGACGCCGTCGCCGGCTATTGGCACGGTGTGCTCACCACACATGCCGACGCGGTGCCCGTCGTCCTGGGCGTTCTGCGCAACGTGCTGGCATCGGCCGCTTCGGCGGCCTTGCCCGTGCTCGGCAGCGGCTCGGCCGACGACCCGTGGCGGGTTCCGGTAACCGACCAGTTCGAGCTGCACGCATACGTCGTCGGCGACGAAGTCCACGTTTCCGTTGCGGGCCTCACCCGTGTCGACACACTTGGCCAGGGCTGCACCGTCGTGGAAGGCACACTCGCCCTCGAGCTGGCGGTCGTCGATCTTGCGGCCCGCAGCGCCCAGGTGATGACCGGGGCGACCGCAGCGATTCGGCTATCCGGCCGGGGCCTCGACCCCGAGCGGGCGCTGCTGGACCTGGGACCCGTCCGTCTCGAAGCCGACTACGTCCGGATTGTGTTGGGCTACCGGGCTTCCGGCGACTCGGTGTTTTCGTTCGATGCGCCTGGGCTTTGCGTGGTCGTCGAGGACGATCGGATCCCGCTGGCACTGCCCAACCCGGGCGACGTGCTCGACGACCTCGCATGGGACGGAGTCGAGCGGCTGATCGGCCTGGTCTCGATCGCGGCGCCGCCAGCCCTGGCGCCGATCCTCGACCTGTTCGGCTGGACACCCGGCGACCGGCCGCGGCTGCGGCTGGCCGACCTGGTCGGGCCCGCCGCCGACGCCCCCACTGCCATTGGTCGCTGGCTGGGCCAGCTCGCGGTCGTCGCCGGGCCCGCCCTAGTCAGCTTCATCGCCGACCTCATCACCAGCAGCGGCGTGTTGAGCGGGATGGTGTCTGGGTCCGGCACGCGGTCACAGCCGTTCATGCTGCCACTCGACACGACGCCCCGCGCACCCGAGCTGCTGGTGTGGTTCCCCGGCGCCGCGGGCGGCGACCCGTTCGTCGTCGCCGGGGACGAGATCACCACATGGCGACCCGGCCAGACCGGCCTTGCATCCGAGATCCTGGCGCGCAGCCTTTCCGACCAGGCGACCGTCGACGACGACGTCTTCGACCTGATCTGGAACCGGCCTGTCGCCGCCGGTCTCGACGCCCTTGTGTCGCGCTGGACCGGCACCGATGGACGCATCGTGCCGCCCGCTGACCCGCCCGACGACGTCGACGTCGTCGTACTTGACGATGTTCCGGCAGGGAACCTGGCCGCCGAGGCCGAGTTGACCGAACTGCTTGATCACGATCCGCCCGTCGTTATCCGCGTCCGTATCGTCACCGACGCCACGACCGCGTTCCCCGACGCGCCACCCGACCGGGTCATCGACCTCACCGCGGCCAATCGCGCGCCCGAAAGCTTTGCCGCACCGACTCTCTCGGCAGGTGACTGGTACGTCGCCCTGGCTCCTCGGCCGGTGGCCGCGCTGGCAGCGGGAGACCCCGACGGCTCACGCGGGCAGGCGGCGCGCTTGTCGGTCGTCCTCGCGGCTGCGGCGGGACTGGGCGACGGTCAGGTCGTCATCGGTGAAGGCGGCGCCGGTCACGCCGCACGGATGGCGGCGGTTGACGCGCAAGCGGTGAGCGACGTGGTCACCCTTGGCACGCCACTGGGCCCGGTGGCATTCAGCGTGCTGGACGAGGCAGCTGCGGGCGACGCCTGGCGGCTGTTGGACACGCTGTCCGCCGGCGTCGACCCCGGCGACGCCGACCTGATGCGCGGCCGGGCGCTTGTCGATGCGTTGGCCGAGATCGACTCACTTGCCGATCCAGCACGCGACCTCCGGCTGCCCGCCGGCGGGATTCCGGCCCGCGCGGGACTGTCCCTGCACGCGGTGTTCGGCAGGGCCGGCGAGGCCGCGGTGCGGCGCTCGGTCACCGCTCTGGTGGCCGCCGGCCTGGCAGCCCGCGCGCGCGACCGCGCTGATGCTGCCGCTGCGGAAAACCCAAGTGCAGGAATCAGATTGGCGCTGCGCACGCCTATCGCCGACGACGGTGTTGACTCCCTGGTCGTCTCCGGGTCCGTCACCACCGACCTCGCCGGCTGGGACATCACCGACGACGGCCTGACCACCAGCACCGAGCGCGCGGTGCGTGCGTCGCTGCGGCTCGGCGTCCGGTCCGGCTGGCTGGCAGGCGGGCCCGACCCGCAGCGGGGGCTCACCCGGCCCCGACACCATGCGGTGCGGGCCGTCACCGCGGAGGTGACCGTGCCCCGCGGTAGCGCGTCGACAGCCGTTGGGCAAGGCCGAGTGACGATCCTCGACGGCCGAGTATTCGACACGGTCCGCGTGCGGTCCGAGCTCAGCGCTGCCGGTGAACCCGTGGGCGCCGAAGCCCGCCTGCTGCTTTCGCTGGCCACGGCGCGCATCGCGGCCGAAGCCGCCGCGCCAGCGCCGAGTGCCAGTGCTGCCGCGCTTCGGACGGTGCTGGAAGCTGCGACGCTCGTCGCGGCCGACGGGAGCATTGCCGATGCCATCGAGCAACTCATCCACGACCCGGGCGGGCTATTCGCCGCCGTGCTCGATATCGAAGCCCGACGCAACCAATTAGCCGCCGGTGCAAGGGTTCTGCTTGGCGCCGCCGCATCGGGGCCACCCAATGAGGTGCGGATCGCCACGGGCACGGTGACAGCGGTGGCCGATCTTGCGGCGCGCGCGTTGACGGTCGAAGCGCCGGACGCGAACGGCGGCATCGGTTGGGCCGCACACGCGGCCGACTCGCCGGGCGGCCTGGACTGGTGGTTGCGCGTCGGCCGCCCCGACCCGTCCACATCGCCTTCCGGCGCTGTATGGCTCACCGCCAATCCGCGCGCCGTCGTCTTTCACCGCAGACCCACCCGCGGCGCGGAGGTGGCCACGGAGCTGTGGCCAACCTTCGACGCCGCAACGGCAGCGGACACCGTGCTGCGCCTGGCGCCCGCGCTTTTCGCCCAGTCGGCGCTGGACATGTTGCGGCAACTCGACGACGACGCCCGCCCCATCGTCGACGCCGTTCTTGCCGCCGTCGGGCTGATCGACTCAACCGGGCGGGTGCGGCTGCCGCTCGGGTTGATGGCCGATCCGGTGGGGTGGCTAGGCCACCCCGATGTGCTCGGCACAGACCCCGGTCGACTGATCGCTCTGGTCGAAGCCGTCAAACCGCTTCTCGGCGTCGGCGGGGACCCGGGGCGGCTCGACATCGCGCCCGGCGTGCGGGTCGCGGTGCGGGAGGCCGGCGGTGCGTTCGAACTGCACGCATCGGTGGACACCAGCGGTTTCCAGGCGCCCGCCGCTACGCCGCTCGGCCGGTTGGTGGCCGGCCTCGAAGCCAATGCCCGCTTTGTTTCCGGCGCCAAGCCGCACCCCGCGTTCGATCTGCACCTTGGAGCGGCCAGCCCCGTGAAGGGCCGCCGCGCCGTGCACGTCGCGATCGATGATGAGCTGAGCGTCTTTCTGCGACCGGCCAGCGGCGCCGATGTGGCGTTGCACCCGCACGGCCGCGGGCTCGGCGCGCTGGCCGACCAAGCGGTGACGGCCGGCGCCCACGCGTTGCCGTTCGTACTCGACAAGCTCGCCGCCCAAGGGGGCAACAACCTCTCCGGCCACGTGGGACAGCTGGTTGCCGTGGCGGGAGACGCACTCGGCCTGCGCGATCCGGCCGACCACTTCGACTACGACAAGCTGGTGGCATTCGCCGCGAATCCCTCGGCCTCTCTGGTCACCGCGGCGTCCACGACCGTCGACGCGGAGTTGAACCGTCTGGCGGCCGCTCTCACCGCAGCCTTGCCCGCGGCCGTTGCGGTGGCACCGGAAGGGCCTGCGTTGCGCATCGACGTCGGAGTGGTGACCGTGCGCTGGACTCCGGCGCCCTTCACGGTCGAGATCGAGGCCGCCGCCGACGACGTGCCGCTGATCGAAAACCTCCACGCTGCAGTGACATTGGTGCCCGGCGGACTGGACGCCGTGATGCTGGAGATCGGCCCTGCGCCGTTGGCCGCCGGTCCGTTGCAGCTGCGGCCCGTAGTCGCCGTGCATGCAGGCGCCAACCCGCAAGGCGGCAGGCGAGTCGAGGCCGGTGTCAATCTCGACGGCACCCGTAGCCTGGTCGCCCAGTGGCTGCCCGGAAGTCCTGCAGGCACGCAGCTGGCGCTGACCGGTGGCCCGTCACCGGTCATCGACCCCGCGGCCGTCACCGCCGCACTGACCGAACTCGCGGCGACCGTGGCCGCATCGATCGCGCTGGCCGTGGCCGAGGTACAGAACCTCTTGGACACGGCTGTCGGCACGAGCACCGTCAAGGAGCTGCTGCATGGAGTCGTGCTGCACGACGACGACACCTTCGACGCCGAATTATTCGCTGCCAGTGGGCTTGTGGATCGCGTCGGACGCCTGCTCGCCAACCTGGCCGAAGCCGACCTGTCGGTCGCGGTCGACAACGCGCTCACGCTCGGATTGGCGAAGCCTGCCGACGTCGGCGAACTCACGCTCGGCCTCACTTCGCGCCTGCCTCTCGTGGACGGCGATGTCACGATCTGGTTGGAGGCCGACGACACCTGGATCGACCCTGCCCCGCCGGTCGCAGGCATCGCCCTCGGGCTCGTCACGGTCAACGGCCAGGATGTCTCGTTCACGCCGACGCTGACCGTGTCGGGGCTGGGCGTGCGGATCGGACGAGAGAGCGGCCCGCTTCTCGACAGCTTCGCGACGGTCGAGTCCGTTGCGCTGCACCTGTTCGCCGACATCAGCGCCGCGGGCGTGAGCGGCGGCGCTCAGTTGCAGCTGGCCAACCTGGCCGCGGGCCTGTCTTCGGCCAACGGCGGCAATGCGATTGCGTCTGGCATTCTCGCCGACAGCGCCTCGGCGGGTAAGCCGCCGAAGCCGGCCTTCTCCCCTGCGCTTGCCGTACAGAAGCACGATGGCCAAGACCTCGAGGTGACGTTGCGGGCCGGGGCAGGCGACGGCCCGTGGTGGGTCGTCATCCAGAAGGGCTTCGGGCCGCTGTACGTCGAGCAGATCGGCTTCGGCGTCAAGATGCCGCAGCGCCACCTCGAGGCGGTGTCACTACTTCTCGATGCGCGGGTGTCTCTGTTCGGGCTCAACGCCGCCGTCGACGACCTGTCCATCACCTACTTCGTCGCCAAAGGCAGCGCGTTCGAACCGAAGAACTGGGAAGTCGACCTCGCAGGCCTCGCCGTGTCGGCAGATCTTGGCCCGCTGTCGATCTCGGGCGGTCTTCTCAAATCGGGCAGCGGCGATGCCATCGAATACCTCGGCATGTTGCTCGGTCGCTTCGGCGTCTACGGGCTCACCGTCTACGGCGGCTACGGCAAGACGGCGGGTGTCGTGTCGTTCTTCGCGGTGGGCGCCGTCGTCGGGCCGATCGGCGGCGTGCCCGCCTTCTTCGTCACGGGCATCGGCGGCGGCTTCGGTATCAACCGCGAGTTGCGGGTGCCCACCGACCTGTCCCAGTTCGCCGACTACCCGCTCATCAAGGCGCTCGACGTCAGCGCCACCCCCGCCCCGGACCCGATGGCCGAACTGCGGGCCCTCGGCAACTACTTCCCCGCGCAACCGGGCACATTCTGGTTCGCCGCAGGACTGAGCTTCACCAGCTTTGCCCTAGTTGACGGAATCGCAGTAGTGGCAATGCAATTCGGCGACGGCTTCGACATCACGATGCTGGGTCTCGCCCGCATGGCGCTGCCAAGGCCGCAGGCAGCGCTCGTCAGCATCGAGCTCGCGCTGGTCGTGCGTATCTCCTCCAAGGAGGGCGTCATCTGGGTGCAGGGCCAGCTGACCGACAACTCCTGGCTGCTGTACGAAGACGTCCGGCTCACCGGCGGGTTTGCGTTCGTGGTGTGGTTCGGTGGACCGCACAGGGGCGAAGTCGTGCTGACCATCGGCGGCTTCCACCCCGACTTCCACCGTGACGGCTACCCGCAGGTGCCGCGCCTTGGCCTTCAGTGGTCGATCGGCTCGGCAATCGTCATCAAGGGCGGCGCCTATTTCGCGCTGACCTCCGAAGCCGTGATGGCCGGGGTCGACGTGAAGGTGTCGGCCGACTTTGGCTGGGCATGGGCCCGGTTGACGTTCGGCGCACACGGCATCGTCTTCTACGACCCGTTCCACTACAAGGTGAAGGCATACGCGCGCATCGCGGCCGGCGTCACCATCGACACGTGGTTCGGCGACATCACCATCTCCATCTCCCGCGGCGCCTCCATCGAAGTGGAGGGGCCCGACTTCCACGGCCGCGCCAAGATCGACGTCGGCCCGTGCACGGTCACCGTGCCGTTCGGGTCGACAGCCAACCACGCGACCGTGCGGCTGCGTCCACGGGAGTTCATCGCCAAATACCTCGATGAGGCGAGCGCCGGTGTAGCGCAGGCTGTTTCGTCTATCGTGACCAGCGGTGCGGTGCGGCCGCGCACATCGGGAGGTCCGGCACCGCAGACGCCCGATGGCAGTCAGGGCCGACCGTTCGTGGTGACGGCGGAGTTCGTGATGACGCTGACCTCGACCGTTCCCACGACGGGAGTCGACACCACAGGTGCGCGGACGCCCGTCGCGCCGACCCGGCTGCTGGGCATCGGCCCGATGGGCACAGCCGCAATCGACCCCACCTTCACGCTGCGCTGGACGAGAGGCGGCGCACCGCAGCCGTGGCCGTTCGGGGCGGCAAAACGGCTTCCCTTCGGCGCCTTCCCGCTCGGCGTGTGGGGGCCGCCGCAGGACCCGGCCGCTCCACGGGTTCCGTCCGGCGAGGTCGTCGGCGCACTCAACCAGTTGCAGGTGGTGTCTCGCGCGGTCGACTCCGGTGGCGGCCCTCCCATCGCATTCAACCGCCTGGACCCGTCGGGGCCCCGCAGACCGCTGCCGTTCCTGCGCAACTCGGGCGCCACCCGCACGGAGGAACTCGACAAGGCCGCCCGCGTGGTGACACTGGTCGACGATGCGGTGTCCGGCGCTGCCGACGTGCGGGCGTTGGCCAACTCGTGGCGCGCCGATGGGGGAGCCTCACCGATCGAACTGGTGTCGTGGCAGAACGAGCGCAGGGGTGTGCCTCCCCGCCTTGGGTCGCTCAGCGACCGCCTTGCGGCGATCGATGACAACCTCGTGCCCGATGTCGCCACCCCGGTAATACCGCCTGCGGTGGACGCCACGGTGTTGCCGCCCGTCGCACTGGCCGTCCTCGGTGCCGGGACCGCGCTGGAGGGAGCGCTGGCAGGCGGCGCGACGACGGTATCCGACCTGCCGCGGGTGAGGCGCGCGGCACCGCCGACACTGGCCGGGTTGCGCAACGTTCCCGCCGCGGCACGCCTGGTGATCGGCGGCGCCGGGGTAGCGACGAGGACATCGATCGCACCCGTCGACGCGCCCGCTGTCACCCGCCTTGCCCGGACGCCCGCGGCTCGCGTTGCACAACGCGGCGGGGCCGGCCGCGACCGACTCGAAGCGCTCACCGCGGGGCTGGCCGGCACTCCCGACGGCGAGGCCCGGCGCCCTCGTTTCGGGCCGCGCGCCGCACCCAGCGGAGTGTCGACGCTGCGGGCCGGCGAGGTGGCGGTGCTGGCGCTTCCCAACGCGGGCCGCGATGTGGACGAGGCGGCCGAGCGCCCGACCTTCACATGGAAGGGATGCTCGACGCGGGTGGTGGCACTGTCACACGGCGGCCTCGTGCTGTCGGACGAGACCACTGCTCCCGGCGGTGGCAGCCTGACGATCCCGCGCGGCACCGAGCGACTGGTCGTCGCGGCGCTGGGCGAGCACGTCCCACTCCCGTCGATGACCGGTTGGCACGCCGGAATGACGTTGTCCTACACGGGATTCGGCGTTGGCCTCGGAATTGGCGCGATCGTACAAGTCGAGGCGGCACCGCTGGTGCGCAAGCCTCAGCTGTTCCGCGCCGGCTACGTCGAGGCGGCTGAGCTCGTCGACGGCACGGCCACCGTCTCGACCCGGTTCGCCGCACCCGTCGACGTCGTGATCGTGGTGCTCGACGACCCGGCGGCCGACGCGGGCCGGCGGCTCATCGTCGGACTCGACGGCGCCCGGCAGGCTACCTCCGGCGGTGCAGCCGTCCCGCCAGTGACGCTGGCACTCGGAAACCGGGCCATGATGGCGTACCGCGTCGTGTCCGATGGCGGGGGGCGGGCCGAACCTCGGCCTATCACGGTGACAATCGCCAGCGGCGTGGGCTGGGCGTTGGCCGGGGTGGTCGGTGCGAACGGCGACGCGGCGGATGCGCTGTCGGACTTGGCGACTCGTGGCTTCGACGCAGTTCTTGGCGCCGCCTCGGGCGGTCGCGGCGAGGTGGAGCTGGGGTGGACCCCGGTGCCGGACGCGAGGCCCGTGCGCCGTATCAGGCGGGCAAGGAAGGCACAGCCATGATCCAGCGCGGGACGTTTGTGCTGCACAGCTTCGTGGCACCGCCGGTGACCGCGGGCCGCTACCAGCTGCACGGTGCAATCCCCATACCTGAACTGCCCGTTGAGGAACACGTCGCCGAACTCGTCGTCAGCTCGCCGCGTTACACCATGCCGCCCGACCAGATTCTGTCGACGTTCCCACCCGCGATGGCCGAGGGCGACTTCGGCAGCCGTCTGCCCCAGATCGTCCTCAAGCGACGCACGCTGCCATGGGAGCGCGACCCCGGCGGGCCGGCGCGGCAGGCCAATGATCCGCCGCGGCCGTGGCTCGCGCTCGTCGTGCTGGCCCAGGGCGAGGGCACGCTGTCAACCGACCCGTTGCCGTTCGGCCAGTGCGTCACACCGGGCACGACGCTGCCCGATCCGCAAGACGCCGACACTCCGACGGCGATGTGCCTCACGGTGACCGAGACCGTCGTCAACAAGGTGTTCCCGACGGTCGAGGACCTCCCGCTGTTGGTGCACGTGCGCGAGGTCGACATCCGCGACACCGAACTGGCAAGCGGTGACGACGACGGCTGGCTGGCCGTCGTACTGGCCAACCGGCTGCCGCTGGCCACCCCGCGCACCGATCCCGACACCGGCGAAACATATTCTGCCCCAGTCAGATACATCGCCTGCGTGGTAAACCTCGAGGGTCAGATCGATGTGCTGCCAACCGACGCCGAACTCGCCACCCAGGACCGCATCGACAACTTCGGTGCGGTTCAGGATGTCCGGTTCGCGGCCGCTGCCGCGCAGAGCACCGACCACGTCGTGATGGGCACCGGCCATCTCGTCGACGCAACAGCCGACGACGACCCCCCGCCGCTCGCGCTGCCGATCGCCGAGCAGGCCAAGCCCCCGCTCGGTACCGCGGCCCAGTGGGCCAACTTCAAGGCCGAGACGGCTTCGCCATCAGCGGTCAACCAGGACGCGGCCGCCACCGTGCGCCGCGACATGGCAGCTCCATGGACAGTGCCGTTCCACGAGTTCTTCCTCGAACCGGTCTACCGATTCCCCGTGCTTGCCCACTGGAGCTTCACCGCCACCAACGACGGCGACTTCCGCTCGCTGGCCCAGGCGCTCGATGTCGGGCTGCTCGGCACCCAGTACGGGTCGGTGTACGGCGTGGATCCCGACGGCGACCCGGACCGCAAGGTGGAACACCCGAACGCGCCCCGCCCAGACGACCCGCCACGTCCCGCGCCTCCGGAGGTGACCGAGACGGGCCACGTCGCGCTGCCGCAAACCACCCGGCGGGGCGACACCACGACGGCGTGGTACCGAGGGCCCTTCGGCCCGCTTCCGACCGACCGTGACCCCGCCGACAGCCCGCTGCCCGCGGTCAGTGACCAACTTCGGGTATTGACGCCCGACGGCCGCGAGGACGTCAGCCTGGCCGCCGCTTTCGAGATCGGCCGACTCCTCGGGCTGTCGCAACCCGCGCTTGTGCGCGCCCTACTGGCATGGCGGTCCGAGCAATTCGGGGCGGCGCGGCTGAACAAGTTGGCCGACGATGTGACCGGCCCGACCGGCAGCCCGGTCGGTGGCGACCGGCTGGATCAGCGCTTTGGGCGCCTCGTCGGACTTGCGCTGTTGAGCCAGACCGCCGAAGACACCCGCGCGGTCGTCGGGCCTAGGCGCCCGCTGGCCGACGCGGGGCGGCCCATCGGAATCGACGGCCCCCTCGAACGAGTTGTGGCCGCGGGCCTGAACCTCAACCTCACCGAGCTGAGGAAGTCCGCGAGGCAGATCGGCATGGCCGCGGCGCTGGCTCAGACCGATGTGCCCTTGGCCCGGCCCGACGGTCCGCTCGACCCGGCCACCACCGCCGGGCTGCGCGCCGCCCTCGACGCCGAGATCGAGCGCGTGGCGCAGGCCGCCGCGCCGACACCCGTCGTCGGGCTCGCAGGGGGCGCAAGACGGGCCGGGCGTGACGCGCTCGACGAATTGCTCGACCGACTCGACACCGGAGGCAACAGATGAAGCTCACGGCCATCAGCGCCGCCGAGGCGGTGCAGCTGCAGTTCTCCGCTGCCATCGCCGGTGCGATCGCCGGACTCACCGAAGACGACCCGGACGACGGCGCCCACGTGGTGCCCGGCGCCATTCGCCGGGCACTGGCCGAGCTTCGGCTGCTGCACAGCGTGCCGTTCAACTACCTCGTCGCCGACGCGTCGCTGCTACCGCGCGAGTCGGTCCGCTTCTTCTACATCGACCGCAACTGGACCGACGCCCTGATCGCAGGCGTGTTGAGCATCGGCACCTTCACCACCGCCGAACGTGCCCAACTGGAAGCCCTTCGTGAGGTGATCCGTGATGAGGTCGACGAGGCCGAGCGCACCATCCGCATGCCCAAGGACGAGGCGCGGCTGTCCGCAGCCGGCGGCGCGGTCAGCGGCTTCCTGCTGCGCTCCAAGCTGGTGTCGGGCTGGCCGGGACTGCACGTGCGCGGCTACGCCGTCGACCGCCAGGCCGACGACGACATCCTCCCCGAGTCGGACCCCGACCGGCTCAAGGTCCTCCGCATGGAGCGGCTCGCGCCTGCTGTGCTGCTTGTCCTCTTCGACGGTGTCCCCGCCGTTGTGCACGTCGAAGAACCAAGGCAGGGAATACAATTCGGCGCGCTGCGCCCACCGGCCGAACCGCTGTCGACTCGGCGCACGGTGCCGCTGCGCGATGCGGCCACCGGCGACGACCTGCCCAATCAGTCCGTCGATGTGCCGTTCCGCAGGGGAAGCGCAGGCGTGATCCATCTGCGCAAGCTGCGCAACCGCATCGCCGCCAAACCGGCCACGCACGTCGGTGGCAACACCGGAATGTCTGTGGACGCCAACGAATTCGCGCTGGAGATGCTTCGCTTCCCGTACCGGCAGGTGTTCGGTGATCCGGCCAACGAGCCCGGGCATGCGCTGGCCGACGTGTTCCGTCCGCGGCTGGCCTTCGGTGAGCTCGAGGACCGCTTCAGGGACGTGATCCAATGAGCCCGATCGACGCCAAGCTTGTCTTCGACTCGCGCTGGACAGCCGTCACGATGCTCGACGTCGACGCGGCCACCGTCGCAACATGGGACGACCGTCTGGTCCGCGACGTCCGCCTTCTCGTGCCTGTCGACGTGCAGGCGCTCGTCGTCACCCAAGACAGCGAACCGATGGTCACGCTGCCGTCGGCACTCAACGATCCCAGCGGAGAAGGGCCCGGCTTCCCGCCGCCGTTCGACGCGGGAGCACGCAGGGCGCCCGGCGTCCACCTGCACTGGGCGATGCCCGACGCGCTGCTGCGCGGACGACTCGCCGAGGGCACCGACCGCAACCGCCTGGCACTGCCCGCGCTGCCCGACCGCTGGGTGGTGCTGCGTCTGCTGGCGCTGCCGGACTCCGAGACCGTCCATGTGCGGGGCTGGGTGCTCGAAGCCGACCGGGCGGCGCGCGTCGACCTGGCGACGTGGCCGGACAGCTCGCCCGGCGCGCCGGTGGCAGGCGCCGCCGTGCCCGCCGACCAGCTCACCGGGACGGCCGGCGGCGCCGCGACATGGTCGGCTACCTACGACTCGGTGCTCAACCGATTCGGCTTCCACGACCCGCTCGACGACCTCGCGCAGGTGGCCCCCCAGGGTCTGGCGGGCGACGGCGCCACCTACCTCGTCGCGGGGTGGTGGTCGCAGACTGTGCTCGACCCGCTCGACACCGCCCGCGACGCGGGCAGCCTCGATGCGCTGCTGCACGGGCTCGGCTGGAGTGCGGTGGCGCCGTGGGTGTTTGCGCCATCCGATCAGCGCATCCGCGACACGAGGGCCAAGCTGCGCCTGTCGGTCAACCTGCCATCGGCCACCATATTCGCGACCAACCGAATGCCCACACCGATACCGCGCGTCGCCGAGCACGCCGTCAGCCCGCTGGCCGAGGCCGTCCAGACGGAGCTGGTCCGGGCGGGCGATTCGGTGCTGACCGCCAAGCCGTGGTGGCCGCACGCCACCCTGCTGCACGGCAGCGTCTACGGAGTCCCCGTGGAGACGGGCCCCGACGATGGCCCTGACAACCGGCCTGCCCCCGATGACGTGCGCATGGCGCTCGGCTTCTCCGATGACGACGTGCTCGCCGCCCTGACCGGGCCTGCGCTCGGCCCCGCCGACGACGACGGCCGTCGCGCCACCGAACGGTTGCTGGCCGCATTCACCAGCCACACCCTCCGCGATCTCACCCAGCCCAACGGGGTGGCAGCCGCCGAAGACCACGAACATTCCATCGCGTTCGGGTCGTATCCCGGCGGCAATCGCGGCGACGACAGGCTTGTCACCGGGCGCAGCGGCGCCGCGCTCAAGCTCGGCCGCGGTGCACGCCAGGCCGCCCGTCGGGCCGCGACCGGATCCGTCTTCACCGTCCCGTCGGTCCGGCTCTCCCAACTCTTCGTCGACCGGCACGCGCTCATCACGTCGGTCGGCGTGCGAGACGCGGTGAGCGACGCCGACGGCGCAAGCGACCCGCCGGTCGACACCGAACCGCGGACCGTTCCGCGGCCGGCGCCGGTATTCCACTTCCCCCTCGATCCGCTCGTCGCCGTGCAGGGCGGCGGGCGCAGTCTGCGCCACGGCGGCGACGGCAGGTTCTCCCCCGACGGGCTCTTGTGGTGCCGCTGGCCACACCAGATGATCCGGCAACTGAAAGGCGTGGTGCGGGGCAGCGACGTGCTCCCGACGCTGGGGAACGGCTCGCTGCCGCCCGAAGTGCTCGGCCTCGCACAAGAGGCTGTCCTGCATTCGCCCTACACACGGCGCTGGCTCGCCGACCGCGGTTCCAAGCGGACCGGCTTGCGCGCCAACGCCGTTGCGGCCCGGTTGGACGCGGAAGCGGTGTTGCGCTTCGGAAGTACCGCCACCTACGACGCGGCCACGTCGGTATTCGTCGAAGAGGCCGATGCGATCGTCGATCGCCACGACATCGCCGATCAACTGTGGCGGCACTCCCTGTTCATCGGCGTCGACCCATCGCCCGTCGGGGTCACGGCATGGTCGCAGCCGTGGACACCGACGTGGCTGGAGTGGGAAGCCACCGCCGAGGTCGCCGTCACCCTCGACGATTGGCAACTCGACGCCGCCGACTACGAACCCGTCGACGGGGCGGCGCCAGCGACGAGGACCCGTACGTTCGTCGGCCGGACGCTGCTGACCGCTGGCGCCGCGGACACTCTGGCGTCGGCGGTGCGCGACTTCCTTGCCGCCGAGGACGCCATGGAGAAATCGACCGGCGGGATGGGCGAAGTCCCCGACGATGTCGAAAGCGGACTGGCCGCGGTGGCCGCCGCCGTCGAGAACCTCGACGTGCTGACGGCGGCGCTCGACGGCATCCGGATGCAACTCCTCGGTGTCGGCCCGCAAGTAAGCGCCGACGGCCTGATGCGTGAGCGCGACGGCGGCGGCTCCCTGGTGCCGCCTGCGCCCATCGGGGCGCCACTTCCGCTCGCCTCAGGAACCATCCGGGTGGAGAAGGCCAGGCTGCTCGACATCTACGGTCGCACCCTCGACGTGCCCGCCGCGCCGACCGCCGAGACGGCCACCCGCGTCGGCGCAGGGGAGCCCGGTTTGATGCGGATTCGGCCGCGCCTGCCCCGGCCGGCGCGCTGGATGTTCCGCCTGGTCGAAGCGGGCGGCGCCGATGATCCGCTGGAAGCCCGCGTCGATCAGGTCGACCCGTCGGGGACCGTCAACCCGGTGGCCGGCTTCGTCTTGCCCGACCATCTCGACGAGTCGCTCGAGGTGTTCGACGCCGCGGGCGCACCGGTGGGCGAACTGTTCCACGAAGCCGTCGGCAACCGCGTCGTGTGGGAGATGGCCCCCGGCCGGCCTGGACCGCCCGACTCAGGCCCGCTGTTCGGCCTCACGGGCGGGGCGCTGCGAATGGGCCGGTTCGCCACCGGCCTACTGGCCGCCGACGTGGCCGCGCGTGCGGCGGGCCAGCCGGCCGAGTCGGCGCTGACCGCCGCGCTGCGGGCCATCGATACCACGCTGTGGACCGTCGACACGTTCGCGGCGTTGGGCAGTGAGCACATCGCCGGATTGGTCGGCAGGCCGTTGGCCCTGGTGCGTGCTCGGCTGTGGCTGGACCTGCGGCCGGAAACCGACCTCGACCTCTCGGATCCGCAGCGGGCGGCCGAACGGACCGCGGCCGAGCGCGCCTTGGCGGCTGAAGCGTTCGCCGTCCGTCTCGGCGAACTGACCCGCACCGACGACGGTCTGATCGGTTTCTTCGTCGGCGACGACTTCACCCGCCTGCACGTCGTCGACAAGGTGGTCGCCGCGCTGGCCGCGCCTGCAGGCCCGGAGCCCTATGCCGGTGATGCGCCGGTGCCCATCGACCACGACTATGTCCTCGCCGAGGACACGTTGCGCCTGCACTACGGCCAGCGACTCGATCTGATGCTGCTGATGCATCCGGGTGGCCAGGTCAATCTGACGTCCGGTGTGCTTCCCCGCAAGGCGCTTGCACTCGCGCGCGAGTGGGTGGCGCCGGGGCTGGCCCGGCTGTCGCCGTCGCTGCGGACCGGCCCGGTCCTGCTCGACACCGATCAGGTCCGGCTGCCGAAACCGTCGGCGTTCGGCACCGACCAGGTGTTTACCCGGCGCAGCAGTCCGGGCACCTGGCAGGACGACCCGATACTGGCCGCGACGCAGGCGGCGTTGCTGCCCGACGAGCCCGCCCATGTGCAGGACGGCTACATCCGGGTGGGGCCGGGGCAGGCGCCGACATCGGAGCCGGGGCAATGACATCCACCTACGGCTGGCCAGGGCGCAACGCCGGCGGCAGGCGCGATGGCCGCGGTGCGCGGCGCAGATGGAATGCCGCTCGCGGCCTCGGCCAACCCGCGATGCTGTTCCGCGCCGCAGCGGCCGCACCGGGCGGAGCGGGTGGAGCCGCCGACATATGGTTTCCCGTCGGCCCCCACACCGTCCTGTCAAGCGACGAATTCGGCACGCCGCGTGTGACAGGCCGGGTCCGAGACGTCCAGGTGGAGCCGAAAGCTGGGCAACGCGCGTACGCCGCTTCGGCAACCGGTGGCATCTGGTACACCGACGATCGCGGCGCGACCTGGCGGCCGCTCGGCGGCTTCCGGTCAGCCGACCCCGCAGCGAGGGACACGTTCGCCAGCCCCAACGCGTTGGGATGCTTGTTGGTGCGGTGGGGCGTCACGGCAGGGGCGGACGACCCCACCAAGGATGAGGTCTGGGTGGGCACCGGCGAGGGCGGTGGCTTCACCGACGGGATGCCGGGCGACCAGCTCGTGGGCATTGGTGTGCTGCACGGCACCGACCCCACCAGCAAGCCCGTCGCGGATCCGGCGTTCGTCGTCGAGGCGACGAACCTGTTGGGAGCGACCGTCTCTCGGGTGGTAGCGCAGCCGGGCGCCGCCGGTCTGGTGGCGGCGACCAGCAAGGGATTGTTCGCTCGGCCGGCAGGCGCAGGACCACACGTCTCGTGGGATGCCGTCGCCGGCTTCCCGAAGAACGGCAAGAGCGCGGCGCCGTGCGTCGATGCCGTGTGGACACAGCCCGCGGGCGGGCAGCCCGGCCGCTTGTGGGTGGCCATCCGCAGGACGAACAACGACATAGAACTGCATGTTCGAATCGACGGGACCAACGTGTTCACCCAGGTGCCGCTTCCGAACGGTGCAGGCAACCCGAACCCGCATACGACCATGGCGTTGACGGCGTCGCCCACGGGCGACGTGGTGTGGGCGCTCGGGTCCGCCGCCGCGGGAGTGGGCGCCCTGCCGCCGTCGTCGAGGCTGTGGCGCATCGACACCACCACTGCGCCCGTAACGCTGGCCTTGGTGCGCAACGGCCCCACCCTGTGGAACACAGCCGACATCAGTTCCTCGAAAATCGCTGTGGCCGTTGACCCTTCCGCACCGAACCGCATTGCGCTCGCTGGTACGACCTTCCCCAACACCGCCGCCGCCTCGCTGTACCTTGACGCCGTCACGGCCTTGCCTGCCGGGAACTTCGCCTACCCCGCGGCCGCCGCCTACGTCGGCCGGGAGGTGCACGCCGATGTGTTGGCGATCCGGTTCACCGACGACGGGCAGTCGGTGTGGGTGGCTTGTGACGGTGGGGTATTCGTGTCTACCGCCGCAGGTGCGGCGGGAAGCTTCACCCCACGCAACACCGGATTGGTGGTGACCGAAGCCGGATTCGTGGCCGGCCATCCCAGCAACGACGTGGCCCTCGTACTCGGCGCCCAGGACAACGCGACCCAGCGCAGGATCGGCGAGACCGTATGGGGCTGGGAGCAGGGCGGCGACGGCGGAGGTGTTGCTTTCGACCAGGTTCAGACCGAGCGCTACATCGCCCAGTACTCGGACGCCGACTGGAGCAACGGTAAGACCCCGCCGGGCCAGCCGGTGCCGGCGGCAGCCAGGGCGACAGAGGACAGTTCCGCCTCGTTCTACTCGTTGCCCGCGACCATCGTGAACGGCGCAGTCAACCAGTTGGCCGTAGGCACCGACCGCGTCTGGTACAGCGAGAACTGGGGAACCGGCTGGGTCACGCTGCCGACGAATACCGACCCGCTGGCCGGGCAGCGGCCGACCCCGCCGACGGGTGCGGGTAATTTCGCGCAGGACGTTGTCCCCGGCGGTAGCGGGGCCATCCGGATTCTTCGCTGGGCCACGCCGAATCGCCTCTGGGTGCTGTGCTCCCGCGGCCTGCATCGGTTGGACCGCGTTGCAGGCGCCTGGCAGCCCCGCGTCGACATATCGCTGAAGGACGTGTTCCACCCGAGCAAGTCGACCGATGTCAGCTCCAGCGACAAATGCAACGACCTCGCGGTGCACGACCCGGCGCGCGGTGCGCACGGCTCGGTATACCTCGCGCTGACCGGTGACCTGTCCGCCGAGGGCGACGAACAGCTGTGGTGGTTCGACGGCGCAGGGAAATGGCACCGCACCGGACTGCGCAGATCCACGACCGCGGCCGCTGTCGCCGTCGCCGTCGAGCCCGCGCACCCCGAAACGGTGTACGTGGGCACCACGATCGGCGTGTTCCGCTCGACGCTGACCTTCAACGGCAACGACCCCGTGTGGACGCCGTTCACCCGCCTCGACAATGGCCTGCCCGACGTCGCGGTGCAGGACCTCGCCATCTACTCCAACGGTCCGGTCCGGCTGTTGCGGGCGGCCACCCAGGCGCGGGGCGTGTGGGAGCTCGACCTCACCGGCCCAGTGGCCGACCGCACATACCTGCGCGTGCACCCTTACGACAGCCGACGCACGCTGCCGACGTCGCTGGTCGCACCGTTCGAACCCCGCATTCCCGATCCTGCGCATCCGCCGGCGACCGTGCCGACCACCTATCCATGGCATGCCAGCCCCGATGTGCGGGTGCATCCGAAATTGGGTGCGATGGCCGCGCCCGGCACCTTGCCGTGGACCCGTGCGACCAATCTCTCACCCGCGGGCGACCCCGTGCGGTTCTGGCGGTTGTGGCGTTTCCAAGTGGCGCTTCGCAATGTCGACCGGCGATCGCGGCCGACCGGCACGTGGGACCGCTACTTCGACACCGTTGTTCAGGCGAACGGAGGACCCGTCGTCGGCGGCAACCCCAGGCTCACCGCAGGCGTCTGGACCACCATTGTCACCGGCGCCAACCTCGCCCGCCAGCCGTGGGACACCGCGGCGCCGACCGAGGCTGACCTCCTCGAGTATGTGCCGCCGGCGCCGACCGTGGCGGGCGACAATCAGCCGAGCGTCGATGTCCTTCGTGGGCAGGTCACCGTGCATGTTCTGTTGCACAACAGGGGATTTCCCGATCAGGCCGGCGGTGACGTACAGGCCACCCTGCTGTGGCGGCGGGTGACCGGTTGGCTGGGCAAGCCGTCGACGACATGGCTGCCTGCCAACGTCGGCTGGGCGGCAGGCATTACCAACCTGCTGACGAACGGAGCGGCCCCAGCGCTCGCCGGCGGGTGGCGACTGGCGGATCAGGCCACCCCACGACGGTCACTCACTGGCGACCTCAGCGCAGGCGCCCCCCGGTCGGTCAGTTTCGATGTCAACCTCGGCGGCGCTGGCGTCCCCGCCGGCTCACTCATCATGTTGGTGGCCGTAGTGCACACTCCGCGTGACCCCGCCGCGCTGGCCGAGGCACCACTGCGGCAGCTCACTCTCGGCGATCACCACGTCGCCGTCCGCAGCGTGCGGGTGCGGTGACCCGACACATAACGCTGCACTTATTCGCACCGGGCCCCGTCGACCCAGCGCTCCGCTGGCCACGCTCTCGTCCACTCGTGGCGGCAGCTTGCTTGACGGTGACGTAAGCCGGTCCAAGAACGGGTATGCCGTCGAGCATGACGGTCATCGGCTTCCATTGTTCGCACGAGCAGATCAGCCCGGCCCAGCTGTTGAAGGACGTTCAACACGCGGAGGACGCCGGCTTCACGGCCGGGATGTCCTCGGATCATTTCAGCCCATGGAGCGAACGCCAGGGCGAATCGGGCTTCGCCTGGTCCTTCCTCGGCGCCGCTCTCGCGACGACAAGCATTCCGTTCGGCGTTGTCAATGCGCCGGGGCAGCGCTATCACCCGGCGATCATCGCTCAGGCCATCGCGACGCTGGCGCAGATGTTCCCTGGCCGGTTCTGGGCGGCGCTCGGATCAGGCGAGGCGTCCAACGAGCGGGTGACCGGAGACGTCTGGCCGCGCAAGGAGATTCGCGATCAACGCCTAGTCGAATGCGTTGACGTCATCCGGCGGCTGCTTGCCGGTGAGGAGGTCAGTCACGAGGGCCTCGTGCACGTCAACCGGGCTCGGTTGTGGACGCTGCCCGACACCGTCCCAGACCTCGTCGGCCCGGCCGTCACCCCGCAGACGGCGGCGCGTCACGCCGCATGGGCGGACGCGCTTGTCACCGTGAACCAGTCCAAGGAGACGCTGCAGGAGGTCCTTGATTCGTATCGAGGGGCCGGTGGTCGCGGGCCGGCCCGACTGCAGATCCACCTCAGCTGGGCGCCCACCGATGACGAAGCGCTGGCGATCGCCCACGACCAGTGGCGAAGCAACGTCTTCGCCCCACCCGCGTGCTGGGACGTCGAGACGGTGGAGACGTTCGACGTCATCAGCGAGGACGTCTCACCTGAACAAGTCAGGAAATCGGTGAACGTGTCGAGCGACCTGGGCCGACACGCCGCCTCGCTACACGAGTACGTCGACCAGGGCTGGGACGAGCTGTATCTGCACTTCGTCGGTCAGGAGCAGGCGGCCTTCATCGACGCCTTCGGCGAGCACGTGCTCCCCCAGCTGTCGCCGGCGGCCCCGCAGCGACAAGCGACGATGGCATGAGGCCGGCCGACACCGGCGACCTGTGGTGGAAGAACGCGGTCTTCTATTGCGCGGACATCGAGACGTTTTACGACTGGAACGGCGATGGCACGGGCGACATCCGCGGAATGACAGAACGCATCGAATACCTCTACGACCTCGGCGTGACCTGCCTGTGGCTGATGCCGTTCTATCCGACCGCCCGCAAGGACGACGGCTACGACATCACCGATTTCCTCGGCGTCGACCCGAGCCTCGGAACCCTTGGCGACTTCGTCGAACTTGTCCGCACGGCTCGGGCAAGTGGCATACGGGTGATCATCGACTTCGTCATGAACCACACGTCGGACCGGCACCCGTGGTTCAAGTCCGCGCGGCGCAGCAAGGAGGACCCGTACCGGGACTATTACGTGTGGAGCGCGACCAAGCCGAAGTCGAGCGCGAAGGACGTCGTCTTCCCCGACCAGGAGAACAGCATCTGGGAGCGTGACGCCAAGACGAACGAGTGGTACCTGCACCACTTCTACAAACATCAACCCGATCTCAACATCGAGAATCCCAAAGTGCAGGAAGAGATTTCACGCACACTCGGGTTCTGGCTGGAGCTCGGGGTGTCCGGTTTCAGGGTCGACGCCGTCCCTTTCCTTTTCGCCAAGGATGCGGTGCCGGGAAGCCCGGACATGTTCGACCCGAAGCAGTACCTCGGCGACGTCCGCAATTTCGTCACCCGCCGCGTCGGCGACGCCGTGCTGCTCGGCGAGGTGAATGTGCCCTACAAGGACCAGCTGGCGTTCTTCGGCGGCCCTGACGGCGACGGGCTCAACATGCAATTCGACTTCATCGGGATGCAGAACATCTACCTGTCGTTGGCCCGCGGCGACGCCCGCCCGATCGCCAAAGCCCTCAAGCAGCGACCGCGCCTCGACATGACGAGCCAGTGGGCCAACTTCGTGCGCAACCACGACGAACTGACTCTGGACAAGCTCACCGACGATGAGCGCCAAGAGGTTTTCGACGCGTTCGGTCCCGACAAGGACATGCAGCTCTACGGTCGTGGGCTGCGCCGACGACTGCCGTCCATGGTCGGTGGCGACGAACACCGGATGAAGATGGCCTACTCGCTGGCATTCTCGCTGCCGGGATCCCCGGTCCTCTTCTACGGCGAAGAGATCGGGATGGCCGAAAATCTCGACATCCCGGGCAGGTTGGCGGTGCGCTCGCCGATGCAGTGGACAGCCGGCCCCAACGGGGGTTTCTCGAAGGCGTCGAAGCGACAGCTCTGCCGTCCCGTGCCCGACGGCCTGTACGGACCGCAGCGGGTCAACGCGGCCGACCAGCGACGCGACCACGACTCCTTCTGGTGGTTCATGCGCGACCTCATCTACACCTACCGGTCGCAGCCCGAGATCGGATGGTCGACCGCCGAGGTGCTGAAGCAGTCCAACCGCGCGGTGCTGGCGCACGTGTGCCGGGAGGAGTCCGGCTGGGCCATGGTCGCACTGCACAATTTCGGTTCCGACGGTTGCATAGTGCCGATCGAGCTGGCGGACGCACCGCCTGGGTCCAAGCTTGTCGATCTGCTCGACGGCCTCTCAGAGCACGAGCTGGACGCAAACGGCGGGATCGAGCTGGACCTCGAGCCCTACGGCTACCGCTGGCTCCGACTACTGCGACCGCAGGACGACCCGATCATCTGACCCGATAAACTCAGAGCCCGCAGGCCTCCTTAGCTCAGTGGTAGAGCGTTCGCCTTGTAAGCGGAATGTCATCGGTTCAATCCCGATAGGAGGCTCCACTCCGTCGGCGGGCACTTGTCGGTGGCCGATCGTAGCGTCGGCTCATGAGACAGTGCCGCGGCTGCGGAACCGTACTTTCCAAACGCAGCCAGAAGCTATACTGCAGCAATGCCTGTCAGGCATCGGCTCGACGCAAGTCGAGTACGGATCGGTGGCTCGAATCCGGCTCAGCGTGTATCGCCACTTACCGCGGCCACTACGTTCGGCAATACCTCCTCGACGCTCAATCCGGCTGCTGCGCGATCTGCGGCGGAACCAGCGTCTGGTTGGACCTGCCCCTCGCGCTTGTCTTGGACCACATCGACGGGGACCCGACGAACAACCGGCGGGAGAACCTGCGGCTGGTTTGTCCCAACTGTGACTCGCAGCTTGCTACGTACAAGAGTCGGAACCGTGGGAAGGGGCGCCATTTCCGTCGACAGCGATACGCGAACGGCCAGTCGTACTGACGACGGTTCCTGGATCACTGAATCCCGCCGACGTCAGCGGGACGATACCGCATGCCACCACCAGAGCTGCGACGTCGCCGAGTTCACAAGGTAATTACCCACGTCCCGGTGCCGATTGGATCTGCGGCGGAGTCTTCGTGGTGGGCAGGCAATACCGTTCTGCTCACCAGTCGGATAGGAAACCCTTCCCTTTCACGACCGGAATCTACCTTCCCAGTAATTACGGAACCACGACTTGATCACGACTATTACCTGATGGCTACGTACTGGGAAGAACCGCAACCCAATTGACGGGCCGACGACTCGGTAGGAGCGACATTACGCATGAAAGGAATTGAGCAATGACACACTGTCGGTATTGCAACCGATTCCGTTTAGTGCGCGTATCTGGCTCTGGCCCATGGCTTTTGGATTGCGGCCACATATATCTGCCTCTGCACGGCGAGGCACAGCGGCGGACTGCCTACACCGCAGACGGCGATGTTGGGCGGGCAGTACGGGTCGACCTCGTTGACCCGAGCTGGATGGAAAAGGAGTAGCCGAAATGAACGTGGATCTGATGCAACAGTGCCGGAGGCGCCGGCATCGGAGCGCCCGCGGGAGCGCATGGCGCCCCGGGCCCTACCTGGACCCCCACCGCGAGGGGCGTGATCATCATCGAACCGCGGATGGGGCCGACGGCATCCGGCTGGAATCTGAGCAGCCTGCTGGCGAAAGGACGACCCAGCGACACTGGAAAGAAGGAATGACCTCATGATGCCACTCACAGCGGGCGCACAAATCGATGAACTGCGCCATCTTTTGCGCGAGTCGGAGCAGCGCCGCCATGTCGCCGAACTCAAACTCGCCGACCGCGAACGCCAACTCGGCACCGCACGCAAGACGATTGCTACCCAAGATCACCGTATTGGCAAAATGACTGCCGAACTCGCAGGGCTGCGGGGCAGGGCGACAGCGACCGTGCTCAACGCGTACGCGCTCGACTTCCCGCACTTATTCAAGAGCAACATCGAGCGCTGACGCGGCCGCTGGTTGTGCTCTGGTCCCGGGTTTGACTGTGCCGGGGGGATATCACGCTGCGCTTCGGTGCGTAGCGCTGTTCGTCGTTGCCCGACGGCAATTCGAATCGTTGGCTTCGCAGCTCAGCGAATCCCAATTGCTTACCAGACGGATAGAAAATCCTTCCCCTTCCGAAGCGGACTCTGGCTTCCCGGCGATTACAGAAGCACTCCCCGATCACGAAAATTTGCTCATGACTACGTACTGGGAAGAGACGACGCGCCTTCACTCTGACCTGAGCCGAGACACAGGCGCCGTCGGCGCCATGCCGGTCGCGCAGAAACCCCGCACGTTCCATAGCCACATACCGGGGCGCGACGACCTGAACCGGTCCGACCCGCGCCGCCACGTGCACCGTCCGGACCCGCGCCATGACTCTCATCGACCCGACCCGCGTCGGCACGACCAGCGCCTCGACCACCGTCGCACCAGCGCGATGTGGACCGGCGGCACCAGGGTTGCGCTCGAGCCGCTCACGGAACGGATAGCGCTGCTCGAGCCTGTCACGGAGCGGATGGCGCACAACGAGCGGCTCACGGAACGGATAGTCCGCAGCGATCAGCTCGCCGAACAGTCCGCCGAAGAGCATGCAGAAGGTCTGGTCGCCCCGCCGGCTGACAGCGAGGTCTACTCCTACTTCGGAGCGCAGATGCGATGGGTGCAGGTCCTGTTGATGGCCGCCTACGTGCTCGCGGGGTGGAGCCTGCTGCATTTCGCACTCGCGTCGATCACCGTTCTGTGGCCCATGCTGATCGTGCTTGGGCTCAACGTGATTGGCACCATACTGTCGTCGCTGACCAGCTTCAACACCAGGCGGGTGTCAGCGAAGACACACCGAGCGCTTGTCGAGGGCTGGGTTCCGTCAGGCCCTGTGCCGAGCATCGATGTCTTTCTGCCCACGTACGGAGAGGACGTGGCGGTTCTGCGCAACACCTACACGCATGTCAAGGCGATGGAGTGGGCGGGCAGGGTCGAGGTTCACGTTCTCGACGACGGCGATCGCGGCGAGGTCCGGGACCTGGCCGCACAATTCGGGTTCGACTACGTCGTGCGTCCGAATCGCGGGCACCTGAAGAAAGCCGGCAACCTTCAGTACGCGTTCGCTCGCACGTCGGGAGATCACATCGTGATTCTGGACGCTGACTTCTGCCCGCGGCCCGATTTCCTGCGGCACTTGGTGCCGTACATGGATGACCCGGCCGTCGGCATCGTGCAAAGCCCGCAGTGCTTCGACAGCGGCGAGAACCTGAACTGGATTCAGCGCACGGCGGGCTCGACCCAGGAGTTGTTCTACCGCTGGATCCTGCCGTCGAGGGACCGATTCAACGCTGCGATCTGCGTCGGCACCTGCGCGCTGTACCGACGCAAGGCCCTCGAAGCCACCGGCGGATTCGCGCAGATCGAGCACAGCGAAGACATTCACACCGGGCTGCATTTGATGCAGGCCGGCTTCCAGACCCGCTACGTACCCATCGTGGTCTCCCGCGGCTTGTGCCCAGGGGACATGGCGGGCTTCCTCAACCAGCAGTACCGGTGGTGCAACGGGTCGCTGGTCAAGCTGCACAACGCGAAGCTTGACGGATCCCGGGTGAAAATGACCCTGCGGCAACGGCTCTGCTTCTGGTCGGGCTTGTTCTATTACATCACCACCGCGGTCAACGTCCTCGCGCTCTACCTTCCCGGCTTGATCATGGCCGCGTTTTTCCCGAGCCAAGTCCAGCCCGCACAGTTTGTGCCCTTCCTCGCCGGACTGTGGGTGTATCTGGTGGTGATCCCGGTGGTGTCCAAGAGCCGCTGGCGGTTTGAGGTCCTGCGCCTGCAGATGGCCTATAGCTACGCCCATTTGATCGCGATCGTGCACAAACTGCGGGGCCGCTCAGCGGGATGGGTTCCCACCGGCGCGATGGATCGCCCCAATCCCCTTGCCCGCAGCATCAGCCGCTTGGGCGCCGTTGCGATCATGCTGTCGCTCGTGCCGTTCTGGGGCGTGGTCATCTACGACATCCACGCCTATGGGGTGCGCCAGTACTGGCTGATGGCGATGTTCGTGGGTCTCTACACGTATCTGGCCCTGCCGTTGCTTTTCGAGTTCGTCAAGATCCTCTGGCCATCCCTCGGTAAGTTCCTCGGGTCCCGGACAGACGGCGCTGCTGCACCGTCCAACAAAGCCGAGCCCGCACCAAGGCGGCGCAATCCACATCGGATCTCCGCCTACGAGGCGGTCTGCTACACACTGGCGCTGGTGCTGGCCGCAGCCGTGGCGTCTGGGTGGTTCGACCTGATGATCCCCTGGAGCTCCTGAGGTCTACGACCATGGCGTCCGCCGAACCGGACCCGCTGTGACAGAACAGGTTCAGTCGAAACTCTCGACCAACGGTGCTTGACGTCACCATGGCGGTCGAGCACTCGCTGCGGGCGGACCGCTTACCAGCGAGATAGAAAACTCTTCCCTTCGAGCAGTGGAATCTGACTTGCCGGCGATTACGGCCCGTACTACGAAACGCGACCATTTCCTCATGACTACGTACTGGGAAGAACCGACCGTGAGGTATCGGGAAGAACCGACCGTGAGGTATGGCCCGAAGCTGACGAGCGCGACGGCCCAGACCGAGAGGATGGCGCTGGCGCGGATGTCCCGGACCGCCGCTACCCCAGTACCAGCGCACCGCCCCGTAGACCAGCCTCCAACCACTGTCGTCGTCCCGACACCGCCGTCCAAAACCCGGGCCAAGGCCGAGACGAAGAAACCGGAAAATCATTTCTTCAACGATGTCGAAGGCCTGCGAGGCATCGCCGTCGCGCTGGTCGTGCTGTTTCACGCGGGTGTGCCGCACATGGCAGGCGGGTTTGTGGGCGTCGACGTGTTCTTCGTGATCTCGGGCTTCCTGATCACCGGCCTGCTGCTGCGTGAGTACGAGCGCAACGGGCGGGTCTCGTTCAGGGGCTTTTACGCGCGTCGCGCGCGCCGCATCATTCCCCCTGCGGCCGTGGCGATCGTGGCGACGTCGATCGCCGTTTGGTTCCTGATGCCGATGCTCTCGGTCTTCCGCCAGGCACTCGACCTGCTGGCCGCGGCGATGAACATCGCCAACTGGCGCTTCATCGCCGCGGGCAAGGACTACCTCGCCGGGGCGTCAGACGACAGCGTTGCCACGCACTTCTGGTCGCTTTCCATCGAGGAACAGTTCTACTTCGTCTGGCCCCTTCTTCTGGTCGCGTTGGCGGTGCTGGCCAGGCGTATGCGGTGGTCCATGCGCATGGTCGTCGGCTGGGGAATCGCCGTGGTCACCGCCGCTTCCTTATTCGCGTCGCTGCACTTTACGGCCAGCGACCCCACCCTGTCTTATATGGCGACCCACACGCGCGCATGGCAATTCGGCGTCGGCGCACTCGTCGCGGTGGTGGGGCCGCTGCTGACGGGCCTGATGATGAAGTTGCGCGTGCAGATAGCGATGTGGGTGCTCGGTTGGGCTGGACTGTCGGCGGTGCTGGTGACGACGGCGGCCTACGACCACACCACGCCGTATCCGGGCGTGGCCGCGTTGGTACCGACGCTCGGTGCCGCCGCGATCATTGTGGCCGGGCAGGTGGCCGCAAGCAGCAGGCCCGCGGTCGGATGGTTTCTCTCGGCGCGCCCGTTGCGGTGGCTCGGAAAGGTCTCCTACGGCTGGTATTTGTGGCACTGGCCCGCTCTGGTGCTGTTCAAGAGCTACACCCAGAACAACAGTTGGCCGACGCTGGTGGGCGTGACCATGGGGGCATTGGTGCTGGCGTGGATCTCCACCTCGCTGCTGGAACGCCCGATCATGTCCTCGAAGGAATTGAAGCGCAACCTGCAGGCCTCGCTGTCGGTCGGTTTCACGGGCACCATTGCGGCCGCCGCGGTGACGATGACCCTCGGAGTCCTGGCGGTCAACATGGCCAGCGGGGCGGCTTCGTCCAATCCGTCGGTGAGCTTCGAATCCGTTTTCGGCGCCGACACCGGCGCGACGTCGGGTCCGGTCACACCCAACCCGTTCAAGGCCTTCGATGACCGGCCCGACCGCGACGAGTGCCTGGTTCCGCTTGGCGAGCGCGCACAACCGGACACCTGCGTGGATGGCCCATCAGACGGCGTGCCAGCGGTGCTGTTCGGCGACAGCCACGCACAGCAGTGGCTGCCGGTGGTTGCGGCCATCGCGAAGGAAAACAACTGGCGGCTCAACCAATTCACCAAGGCGGCATGCCCGGTCGCCGCCCTACAACCCAGGGACGGCCGCACAGACCCATTCACCAAATCGGACTGCCTCGGCTGGCGCGAGGACAGCGTCAACGCGATCATCGCGCTGAAACCCAAGTACATCGTGATCAGCTCGCTGTCCACGTACGTGCCCGACTACCAGGAGTTCAAGACCGCCTGGGATCAAACGCTGAGCCGACTGCGGACGACCGGCGCGAAGATCATCTACTTGCGGGATACGCCGTACCCGAACAAGAACATGCCCGAATGCATCTCCGGCGCCACCGACGACTGGTCCGCGTGCGACTTCGACCTGAACAACACCCCCCGGACCGAACCCATTGTCACCGACCAGGTTCGGGGCCAGAACCTCGACATCCCGGTGCTCGACCTCAACGCATACCTGTGCGAGGACAACAAGTGCCGCGCGGTGCGCAACGGCACGTTGCTCTACCGCGACGACTCCCACCTGACAGCAACCGCGGTCAAGGCGTTGCTGCCGGCTGTCCAAGCGCAGATTCGTGAGAAGGCAATCGACCTGAGCGGCCGCTGACGTCGGCGAGGCGACACCTCGGCCGTCCCGTAGGGTGTCTTTGCCGGACACATCACGGCCAGGAGGTGTCGTTGCCCAGCGGACAGGCGGCGAGGGTGTCGCGTCGCAGCCTGCTCGCAACAATCCCCCTGGCGGCATTCAGCATGATGGCCGCAGGCGGATGCCAAAGGACCGAACCAAGCCAACCGAGCCAACCGAGCCAACCTCGCCCATCACGCCAATTCGGGCTGGCGGCAACCGGTCTCGACGATGCAACGGTGCAGCGGTCACAGGCAGCCGCGCAGCAATTGGGCAAGCGACTTGACGTGTTGACCGTCTACGAGGCTTTCGTCTGGGAGAATTCGCTGCCCACCATGTTTCTGGAGGCCGCTGCGGCAACCGGCTGTACCCCGGAGTTGACGTGGGAACCGTGGGATCCCCGCGCGGGCAAGCACCAGGCGGCTTACACCGCCGGACAGATCGCGGGTGGTCGATACGACACCTATGTGCGCGCCTGGGCCGAGCAGGCGGCCTCCTACGACAAGCCGTTCCGGCTTCGGTTCGCACACGAAATGAACGGCGACTGGTACCCATGGGCGGTGGGATCACCTGGCGGTTCGGCGCAGGATTACGTCGCGGCCTACCGCAGAGTACGCGGCATTTTCGACGACGCGGGTGCCAAGCGCGTTGAGTGGGTGTGGTGCCCGAACGTCATCGTCAACGGCGATGCCGAGGCGATCTCACGGTGCTACCCCGGCGACAATTTCGTCGACATCGTCGGCGTCGACGGCTACAACTTCGGCGACCGGCCAGGCCATCAATGGACCCAGCCGGCTGAGCTTTTCGGCACCACGTTGCCCCTTGTCACCCAACTCGCGCCGGGAAAACCGGTGTGGATCAACGAGGTCGGCTGCGGCGACCAAGGCGGCGACAAGTCCCGCTGGATCTCCGATTTCATCAGCTGGCTTGCCAGCACCGACGTCCGCGGCCTGATCTGGTTCGAGGTCGACGGCAACCCGGATGCGCCCGACTGGCGGCTCACGACTTCGGCCGCAACCACGGCTGCGGCCACGGCCGCACTGGCGTCCTGGTAGCGCGGCTGTTCGGCGGTCAGCAGTTGCCGACGGCGGGGACGCCGGCGAAGCGATCGGCGATCCATTGGCCCAACAGCGCGCCGGGATCCAGCCTGTGCCCTTGCCCTTCCATGCGGATCCGCAAAATGCTGTCGCCGTGGGCACAGGCCCGGCCCATGGCGACCTCGGTCCATTCCGGGGGAACGGTCTGGTCGGATCCGCCGTAGATCGCCAGCAGTGGGATTTTGGTCGGCTGTTGTGGCAGCGCATAGGAGGTGAGCCGCTCTCGCAGCCGGTCGGCCGCCTCCGCCGATGACGGCTTGGCGTCGGAGCCAGTGAACTTACTCGCCAAGGCCTCCTTGCCCGCCGAAGCCGGCGGCAGGCAGGCAAGCAACGTCTTTTCGTCGTCGCGTAGAACGCCGTGCAGGTAATCGTTCGGATCGATGGACTTGTCGACCGCGGCGAGACCCTCGATCACATTCGGGTACAAATACGTCTGGTCGGCGGTCAATGTCGAGGATTCGGCCCGCTGCACCAGTCCAGACATGTCGAGCGTGGGGACCAACGCCGCGGCGCCGAGCAGATCGGTGCCCTGCCCGTAGGCCGCAAAATATTCGGCGGCCGCCCAGGCGGTCTCGCCGCCCTGCGACGATCCCAAGGCCACCCAGCGCGACGACAGCTGCGGCACCACCGTGCGGGCGGCTCGCACCGCGTCGATGAGGTTGAACGCGGCCGACTTTGGCTCCAGGTAGGCATGTGATGTCGCCGCGTCCTGGCTTGACCCGGCGGGCTTGCCCAGTCCCGCGTAGTCGGTGTATGCCACCGCGTAGCCGAGCTTGAGCTGTATCGCCACCGAAGTGATGTCGCCGAGCAGGCGGGAATCCGCGGTTGGCCCACAGTCGGGGGTCACCCCAACGGTTCCATGGGCGTAGCCGATGACAGGCCATCCTCCGGGCGGTGGGTCGCCCGGCGGCGTGAATACCGCGCCGGACACCACGGCGGGCGAACCAGTGATGCCGGATATCGATCGGTACACCATCGTGTGTGCCGTTGAGCCGGCAGGCAGCTCGCTGAAATCGAACGGCGTCTGGTCCGATGAGCTCGTCACGGTGCCACGGGCGGCCAAGTCACCGGTGGCGATGGTCGGCATCTGTCGGGAGTAGTTCAGTTCCTCCGGCCCTGTGTTGGAGGGGGTGGCGGGTTGCGACGCGCCGCACGCGGCGAGCAGCATGCACGCAAGTGCGCCGCTCAGCCGCCGCATGAACCTCGAGACCATGTATGTGCCCCCTTATTCCTTGAGCACGAGGATGGCATAGGCGAAGGTCATTAGAGGGTTTTCCAAGCGCTTGCATTCTGCCCACGCCGGGTTGCTTACCCGGCGGATAGGAAACCCTTCTCTTTCAGAAGTGGAATCTGGCTTCGCAACGATTACCGAACCGCCATTTGATCACGACCATTGCTCTCATGACTACGTACTGGGAAGAACCACAATCCATCTGGTACGCATCGGGGCTCGCCGAGGTGCTGGCTGGCCCGGCAGCGCAGGAGGCGGCCGGGGATTCGATCGTTCAATTCAATCGCAGTGGCCGGGCCCACCCGGCCGGCTCCGTGCCGGCTTCACCCAACGCACTAAGCCATGCGAACCAACGGCGATTGGACCGATGGGGCTACGTCGTCGTCCCAGACGTCGGCAACCTGGCGGCCGCAGAGGAACTCGTCCGCTCCGTGGGTGACCTGATCCCGCAATACAACGGCCACCTCGTTCACGAGGTGACCTACCGGCCGGGAAATGACCACAAGGCGTATTCGCAAAGCGCGAACACGATCTTGGCCCATACCGAGGCGCCTGGATGGCATCCCAGCCCCGCCTACCTAGCGCTGTTCTGTCACCGCCAGGCTCGCTGCGGCGGAGGCCACACCGATCTGCTGGACGTGCGGAAATTGGTCGGGGCGCTCGACGCCGACGAGATCGGCCTGATGACCGATGCCGAGTTGGATTTCCCGGGACCGAACGGAGGCGTCCGTAGCACGATGCTGAGCACCGACGCCGCCGGCGATACGGTCGCCCGCTTCAGCTACAACCTGCTGACCACCTCCGACTACGACCCCGCCCTCGACGCCGATGTCGAACACTCTGGGTTGCCGCTCGGCGAGCCCGGCCGCCGGCTGGCACGCCGTGTCAGCGACCTCTTTCGAGACCTGCGCACCAGCGTCCTGATCCCCGACGGCGCGCTACTGATCTGGGACAACCAGCGGATGCTGCACGCGCGGTCGGAATACGCCGATCGCTCTCGTCACCTGACCCGGTTCTTTTGCAGCGACTGGAGGCGGGCATGACCAACAACGACATTTCACTGCGGACGGACGCCGACGGTCTGGTGCACCTACCGGGACTGCCGTCCTTCGACCCGACCGACATTGCCGAGAACGCGGTCATCAGCCGCCTTGCCGGCAACTGGCGACGGCGCGCCACGGTCAAGCGCGACGAGCCCGACCTTGACGCGCTCTTCGATGCCGACCGAGCCGACTATCCCGAGCGGATCATTCCGTTCCGTGACCACCCCACCTGGCAGGCGTTGCCGGACGAGCTGCGCTCCCGTCTGCTCAGCTGGGCCTGGATCGCCTACAACCGGCATACGGTGCTCGCCGAGCAGCGCGTCGCCAACCCGGCGTTCGCGCTCGTGATGGAGGGCGAATTTCCCGGCCTCGGTGAACATGACATGGAGATCGCACTTGCTCAGGCGATGGTCGACGAGCAGTACCACAGCCTGATGCACATCAGTGCGAGCGCGTTGACGAGGCGGAAGCGCAAGCATGCCTTCCCCGACAGAGTCTTACCCGATTCACACACGGCCAGAACGCATCAGCTACTGCGCGCGCAATGGACCGAACGCTGGCAGCGCAGCCTGACCACGTTGGCCTTCGCGACGGTCTCTGAGATCTCGATCAACGCGTATCTCGACCTGCTTGCCGATGATCCCGACATCCAGGTCGTGAATTCCACGACCGCCAGGCTGCACAACCGGGACGAGTATTGCCACGCGTCGATCTCCGACGAGATGGCGAAGCTCGTCTACGACGTGCTTGACGCCGACAAGCGCCGCTTCTTCCTTGACATGCTCGTCGCGGGCCTCGATGCGTTCGTCGCGACCGACTACGCGTCGTGGACTGCCATCCTTGCGGCCGAACAAGTCCCCGGCGCCGACCGGATGATCGCTGACGTCCAGGCCGACAAGTCCAGCTCGCGTCTGGTCCGCGACTACACCGGCCTGCATTCACTGATGTCCGAAATGGACGTCCTCGGTGAGGTCGACTTCGACTGGGGACTTGCGGAGGTGAAGAAATGACCTTGCCTGCCAACGGCGACCGTGCGGCCCTTGCTCCGAAGTCGGTGAGTGGCGACCGGCTCTGCCGTCTCGTCGGCGAGCGCACCGGCGACACCGATCTCGCCCACGATGCGCGCGTGGTGTCTCAGGTGCTGCCCTTCAAGGTCAGCAGCTATGTGGTCGACGAGCTGATCGACTGGGACCTGGCGCCCAACGACCCGATCTACCGGCTGACCTTCCCACACCGCGACATGCTCGATATCGAGCACTTCGAATTGGTCGAGGAGGCCGTGCTGGCCGGCGACAAGGAGGGCATCCGGCAGGCCGTCACCAAGGTGCAATACGCGCTGAATCCCCACCCCAGTAACCAGCTGAGCATGAACGTTCCTCAGGACGAGGAGCTCGACGCCTGGGGCTTGCAGCATAAATATCCGGAGACGCTTCTTGTGTTCCCGCGTCAGGGGCAGACCTGCCACAGCTACTGCGGCTACTGCTTCCGCTGGGCGCAATTCGTGGAGCGGCCGGAGCTGAAGCAGGCGGTGCCCGCGCCGGAGACGATGACCAACTACATCAGCCGTCACCCGGAGATCACCGACGTCCTCCTGACCGGCGGCGACCCCCTGGTCATGCGCACCGATCTGCTGGCCAGTTACCTTGAGCCGCTGCTCGAGCCAGGCCGGGAGCACGTCGAGACGATCCGGATCGGAACGAAGGCCCTCTCGTTCTGGCCGTACCGGCTGCTGGCCGGACCGGAGGCGGACAGCCTGCTTCGGTTGCTCGAGCGGCTAACCGCAGCAGGCAAGCACGTCGCGATGATGCTGCACCTGTCGCACCCGACGGAGTTGAAGACCGACGCGGTCAAGGCGGCGCTGTCGCGGCTCGCGTCGACCGGTGCCGTGTTACGGGCTCAGGCCCCGGTGGTGCGGCATGTCAACGACGACCCGCACACGTGGGCGGAGCTATGGCAGGCCGAAGTCCGCAATGGCGTCGTGCCCTACTACATGTTCGTCGAACGCGACACCGGTGCGCGGCGGTACTACGGCATGCCGCTCGCCACAGCGACGGAAATCTATCGCGGTGCCCTGCAACGGGTTTCCGGTCTCGGGCGGACCGCCAGGGGTCCGGTGATGTCCGCGACGCCCGGCAAGGTTGCCATCGACGGCGTGGTCGAACTGGACCGTGGGCCCGCATTCGCGTTGCGCATGCTGCAGGCGCGCCGACCCGAAATGGTCGGCAGGCCGTTCTTCGCCGCCTATGACCCGCACGCCCAGTGGTGGGACGAGCTTCGCCCATATGGCACCCGTGACCGCGAATTCTTCGGCGCGGACGTCGAAGTGGATGCCCGGTGAAGGTCATCGCGCATGAGATCAGCTTGACTCAGCGTCATCTCTGGCGGTCAACCAGAGAGGCAATCCCGGTCCAGCACGCGCTGATCGTCGAACTGGACCAAGACGGCGTGAGCGGGTTCGGCGAAGCGTCTGCGTTCATGACCGACCACTACAACTCCGACCTGGAACAGCTGCACAGCGATCTTCGTCGGGTAGCTCCACTGTTGGCAAAACTACGCCCGGACAACCCGTTTGACGTGTGGGAGGTGCTCGCGGCCCAACTGCCCGGCTCGCCGTTCGCGCTCGCCGCCATCGATGCTGCCGTGCATGATCTGCGAGCACGACTGCTCGGCGTGCCGATGTGGCGGGCCCTCGGACTCGACGCGCCGGAGGGCCTTCGATCGAGCTTCAGCATCGGCCTCGACGAGCCGTCGGTGATGGTGGGCAAGCTGTGTGAGCGACTGGGGTGGTCGGCGTACAAGGTCAAGCTCGCCGATCCCGGCGACCTCACTGTGCTGCGGCAGCTCCGTCGTCATACCGACGCGCCGTTCTACGTTGACGGCAACTGCGGCTGGGAACTGTCCAAGGTGCTTGCAGCGCTGGCCGAGATGCAGGCGCTCGGGGTGTCGCTGATCGAGCAGCCCTTTCCGCGATCAGCCTGGGAGCACGCCCGAATCCTGAAGCACCGCAGTCTCATCCCGGTAATCGCCGACGAGAGCATCACCTCGGCGGCCGACCTGAACGCCTGCACCGAGGCGTTCAACGGCATCAACGTCAAACCCATGAAGGCCGGAGGAATCACGCCTTCCCTTGCACTGCTGCGCGCGGCTCGTCAGCGCGGTCTGATCACGATGCTCGGCTGCATGCCCGAGTCCGCAGCGGGTGTCTCCGCCACCGCTCACCTCGGTGCCCTAGCCGACCACCTGGACGTCGATGTTGTTGACCTGCTGGCGGTGAACACCGGAGATGGGTTGACGCTCGACAGCCGGGGCGGGATCACCGTGCCCGACCGGCCGGGCTCAGGTTACGTCCCGGACCCAGCCGCGCTGGGCTGGCGGGTGCGACCAGTAGACGCCGCCGACGTGTGGCCCATTCGCCACCAGGTGTTGCGCCCAGATCAGCCCGCCGAGCTGTGCTCGTACCCAGAGGATGTTCGACCCGGCTCCCGGCATTTTGCCGCGCTGCACAAGGGTCGTCGGGTCGGCGCGGCCTCGGTGTACCACGAGGATCCGCCTGCCGAATTCGCCGTCCCAGGCCTGAAACAGGGCCGCGGCTGGCGGCTCCGTGGCATGGCCACCGTCGACGAGGTACGTGGCACCGGTGCTGGCAGTGCCCTGCTGCGCACTGCGCTCACCCACGCCGTTGTCGCCGGCGCCCAAGGGGTCTGGTGCAACGCGCGCACCTCCGCTGCGGGCTTCTACCACAGACACGGGTTCCACACCGTTGGTGGGCAATTCGAGATGCCCGGCATTGGACCGCATTGCTTCATGTACCGGAGTGCACGCTGACCATGGGCCCGCGCTGCGCGTAGGCGATCGCTTCCTCGATCGGGCGTCATCTTCAGATTCGTGACCTGTAGTTCCCCCGTCGCGCCAACGGCAACCGCTGCAACTCCGGGGCACGGGCAACCGTCATGTGCCGGCCCAATCGGATTGGGCTTACCACGCGGATAGGAAACCCTTTCCCTTTCAGTAGTGGAATCTGGCTTCCCGACGATTACGGATCCACCCATTTATCGCGACTATTCCTTTCATGACTTCGTACTTTCCACTGCAGCAAGAGGTTCCGGTCGTCGGAGAACACGAGGCTCGATCGCTGTCCCGGGTCGCGCTCACCAAGGCTGGATTGCCCGCGGCTGACGCCAAGTTGGTGGCCGACGCGCTCGTGGACACCTCGTTGCGCGGTATCGACACCCATGGCTTGCGGTTGCTGCCGCAGTATCTGGACGAGCTCGCGACCGGCGTCGCCAATGCGAAAGCCCGTATCCGCGTGATCCAAGACCGCGGCGCGGGACTGCTGATAGACGCCGACGGCGCGCTCGGCGTTCTCGCGGGGTTGGCTGCCGCCCGGACCGCCGCGGAACGCGCCCGGCAGTTCGGGGTCGCAGCCGTGGGTGTCCGCAACTCCAACCACTTCGGTGCGGCCTCGGTCTACACCCGGCGGCTCGCCCGCGACGGTCTGGTCGGCTTAGCGGTCACTTCGGCAGCATCGCGGGTAGCCCCGTACGGCGGCGTCGAGCCATTGTTCGGCACCAACCCGATCAGCGTGGCTGCGGGCGGCGAGGGCGACGAGTTCGCCCTCGACATGGCCACCAGCCAGGTCTGCTTCGGTGAGATCAAGCACCGCCGGGCCCAGCGGCAACCGCTGGACAGCGGCTGGGTGACCGACGCCGACGGGCGACCGACGGCGGAACCCGACGAGGCGTACGCGCTGTCGCCACTCGGTGGATACAAGGGACAGGGCCTGGCCATGGCGGTCACCCTGCTCGCAGGCGTACTGACCGGGGCGCCGCTGGACTGGCAGCTTTCTCAGGTCGGTGAGGGCACGCCCGGGCAGGGACGCGGGGTTGGTCATCTTCTGCTCGCCCTGGATCCGCACGCCTTCACCGGCCAGCAGAATTTCAGCGCCGGGCTGGCTGATTTGTTGGGCACCGTGCGCGCGGCCACGCCGGCGAATCGCAGTCAACCGGTACTGGCTCCCGGCGACCCGCAACGCGCACACGAACACGAGCGGTGGCAGCGGGGTATCCCGCTGGACGCCAAGACAGCTGACGTCCTCACCGCACTGGCCGCAAGTCTCCGCGTGGCTGGTCCAACGGCTGCGGTCGTCCCGGATGAGGAGATCGCGTCGTGATTCTCGTGCTAATCAGTCCCCGGAACGCCGGTTTGCCCTTCGCGCAATGGCTTTCGGAGGAGAGCGGTCGGCTGGTGGCGGTCACTGCGGCTGGTGTCGGGGTCGGCGACGGGTTCGCCGAGGTCGTCACTGTCGCCGACTACACCGACGACGACGCGGTGCTCGACGCCGCAAGGGCGGCCGCCAAGCGGCACCGGCCCCGGGCGATCCTGGCTCTTGCCGAAATCGACGTCGCCCGAGCCGCTGTGCTCCGTGGCGAGCTCAACCTGCCCGGACTTGGCACCGTCGCCGCGACCGTTTACCGCGACAAGGTGCCGATGAAGCTGTTCGCACGGGCGGCCGGGATTCGGGTGCCCGACTTCGCGCCGGCGACGAACGCCGACGAGATCGCGGACTTCATGGCCTCCCATCCCGGGCGGGTCGTGGTCAAGCCACGCGGTGGTTCCGGTTCCACCGGCGTATATGTTCTCGATGCCCCGGAACAGGCTGCCGACCTCGCCGGCGTCGTATCGACCGAGCCGTACGAAGTCGAGGAGTTCGTCGAAGGTGTTCTTCATCATGTCGACGCGTTCCGAGTCGACGGGGTCCCGGTTGCGGCGGTCGCGTCGCGGTACACCGGCCAGGGATGCCTCGAACATTGGACCGACGCCCCCTTCGGCTCCCGCACCCTTGATACCGCTGACCCGCTGACCGATCGCCTAGTGCAGGAGACCTGGCGACTCGTGGACGCGCTGCCCTCGCCGCCCACCGTCTGCGTGCACGCCGAGTTTTTCGTCACCGCCAACGGCGAGATCGTGCTGTGCGAGGTCGCCGCCCGCATCGCCGGTGGCCCGATACCGAAGATGCTCCGTCAGGTTCTGGGAATCGACCCGCGAGAGCTGTGGTCGCGGGTGGAGTGCGGGTTGCCGACCGACCTCGACACGGTGCGCCGGCGAGTACGGACCGCCCCCCATGCGGCCTTCTACGGGGTTCCCCCCAGACGAGGCCGGGTATTGCGCCTTCCCGAAAAGCCGCCCGGGGTAACCGATTTCACCCTGCACACGCATGTCGGCGACGAATGGGGCGACGAGCGCTATGAGCGTCGCAAGTCCGCGGACTTCCTGGCCAGCTGGGTGATCACCGACACCGACGGTGTCGCGCTGGGTGAGAAGCTGCATCTGTCCGCCGCGTTGGTGAGCACCGGCTTCGGCTGGGAGCTCGTTGAGCATGGCGGTGGCGTGCGATGACCTACTCCAGTCATCTGTTGCCGCCCAACGCACGTCCATCATCGCAAGACTTCGGCGGCCTGGCCGATCCGGACATCATCTGGGAGGACGAGCGTTGGTGCAGGTTCACCGAACGGACGAACCTGCACGAGGTGCGTTACCTCGAAGTGCGCGAAGACGACAAGGCCGTTGCGCTCGCACCGCTGCTGATAACTGCGAAGCCTGGCGGCCTGCTCTTCTACGATCCGCCCAGACTGGCCGGAACCGCGGGCGCATTGGCGGAGCCCGAGCTGCTCGACCCATCCGACCAACAGCGCTGGGCCGAGCTGACGGCGACCCTGCCAGATCCGGACCAGTATCCGTCGCTGGCGCTCGCCACTTTCGGTAACCACCACGGCGTGGCGCACGCTCATGATCGAACCGGCGACCAGCGCCGCGCGCTCATGGCCGCGCTCCCTGAACTGCTGCTGCAGGCCGCCGCTGAGCTGAGTTGCCGCAGCGTCGCAATGCTGTATGTCGGCGAACCGGAGGCCGCGGACATCGACCAGTCCGCAGCTCGCGTCGGATACGCGGCCACTCTGCTTGGCGCCGAGGGCGTGCTCGAATTACCCGACACGACTTGGGAGGGCTACCTGGCCGGCCTCAGCAAGCGTCGCCGGTACCAAGTGAAAAAGGAGCTGCGAAGTTATGCGGCGGCGGGGTGGAGCACCGTGGTTCGTACCGGTCCCGATGCGATCAACGACGACTTGGTAGAGCTGCAGGTCGCCCACCGGGCCAAGTATGGGCTGCCGGGCGGCGAGGACCGCGTTCGCAGCGACTTGAACGCCGTACGCGACGAATTGGGCGAGAGCTGCGTCGTGTTGAGCGCCGAGCGGGACGGCCGCATCGATAGCTTCGTCCTGTACCTGCGCACCCGCGACGCGCTGTTTGCCCGGACGGGCGGCACTGCTCCAGACGCGAGGGGCTGCTACTTCGCGGTCGATTATCACGAGACGGCTCGATGGGCGGTGGAACACCGAATACGACGAATCCACTACGGACTCGCCGCCTACGAGGCCAAGGTCACGCGAGGCTGCGAGCTGCGGCCTCGTTGGGGCTGGTTCGCGTTCCACGGCGCGCAGGCCGACACCTATCGCGAGGTGCTCGCGCTTCAGTCGCAAAGCATCGAGCGCCAGCTGGGCCTCGTGGGAGCCACCGCCACGCCCGTGCCGTCCCGAATCCCCTCAGTTACCAACACAATTGGAGCGCAGCAGTGAAACTGACACCAACCGACACCGTCTGGATGGACGGAGAGTTCGTCCCGTGGGATCAAGCACAGGTCCACGTGCTGACTCCCAGCCTGCACTACGGGTGGGGTGTCTACGAAGGCATCCGGGCTTATCCGACCGCAGATGGTCCGGCCGTCTTCCGACTGCGAGACCATCTGAAGCGGCTGCACGACTCGGCGAGGGTCTACCTCATGGATCCCGGCTGGACGGTCGACGAGCTCACCGAGGCTTCGCTCGAACTGATGCACCGCACCGGTCTGGAGTCGGGCTATCTGCGTCCCATCGTCTATCTCGGCTATGGCGCGATGGGCGTCGCCCCCGCGCTGGACAGTGCGCGGGTGGCCATCGCGGCCTGGCCCTGGGGGTCATATCTCGGCGAGAAGGCGGACCAGGAGGGGTGCCGACTCGTCGTAAGTAGCTGGCAACGCAACGGGATTCACTCGGTCCCCCCGCTCGCCAAGGCGACCGGCGCATACGTCAACTCGGCGCTCGCCAAGCTCGCTGCTACCCGCGCCGGCTACGACGACGCCCTGATGCTCACCCCGACCGGGCACGTGTCCGAAGCCTCCGCCGCCAACATCTTCGCGGTCCGCGATGGGAAGTTGATCACACCGCCGATCAGCGACAACATCCTGGCGGGTGTCACCAGGGACACCGTCATCACGCTGGCCCGAGACCTGGGCTACGCGGTCCACGAGCAGAGCCTGACCCGCAGCGAGCTGTACGTCGCCGACGAGGCGTTCCTCACCGGAACCGCGGCCGAGATCATCCCGGTTGCCTCAGTTGACGACCGTCCAACGGCAGCGGCCGGCTGCGGACCGATCACCGCACACCTGCGCGATGCATTCAACGATGTAGTCCGCGGGCGCAACCCCGCCTACCGACATTGGCTCGAATACGTTGGGCATTCAGGCATCAACTCAGCCACTCCCCTGTCGCCCGCCCCGGCCGCGGCGGCGCCGGCCGCCGACGGCATGGCGATCCTGGAGGACGTTGTCGCACAGCTGGCCGATGCCGCCGTAGCGTTGTTCGACGACAACCGTCCCGCTGCCGTCGCCCGGCGCGAGGAGGCCGCCGACCGGGCTGTGGACCTGATCGCTGCGCGGGCCTGGCAGGCCCTCCCGGGCCCTTCGCACGGCCCCGCCTTGAGGGCGGCCGCACGGTCTGCCGCCTACGTGGTCGCCGCGGACGCCGTCCTGGCGGGCGGGCAGGACGGCACCGGGCTGGACACGTTCGCCCTTACCGAGGACGCGCTCGTAATGCTCACCCTTCCTGAGCATTTCGACGCCGTTGTCGATCGAGCCAAGGAGCTGCTCGGCGCGACGCCAGAAGGGCGGCTCTCAGCCGCCTGGCGGATCGTGAACGACGGGCTGCAGACGCTGGACACCACGCGTCACGAGTGGGTCGGAGCCGACCCCGCGACCGTGGCCGCCGCGGGATGGGTGCTGGTCGACCGGATAGGCCGGCTGCTCATTGCGGCCGCGCTGGTGGCGCAGGCCGCAAAGGGCGGACCGGCAGCCACCACGGAGCTGTTGGTCAATGCCGCACGTCGCTACGCGTGGAACCACCTTCGCCGCCCCGCACCCGAGGCAGCAACCGCTATCCACGTGCGACGGTCCGCCGACTTGATACGAGCGATAGGGCATGCGCCCCAGGAGGTTCCACAGTGAACGGCGTGATCAGGCGGCTGGGTGTGATGCTGCTCCCCAGCAGCCACGCCGGCCGCACACTCGCGATCGGTGCAGGCATCGACTCGTTGGGCACGGGAATGTTCTTCGCCTCCTTCGCCCTCTATTTCGTTGGTGTCGTCGGCATCGCCGCGGCGCAGGTCGCCCTGGCGACCGCTCTTGCCGGAGCTGTCGCCCTGCTCGCGCCGGTACCGCTCGGCCGGTTGGCTGACCGGCTGGGGACGGGACGTTTCTACGTCGCCCTCCTGCTGCTGCGCGGTCTCGGTTACGGCTGCTTCGCGTTCGTCTCCGACTTCAAGGGCTTCCTCGTGCTCACCGTATTGCTCACCGCCGCCGACCGGTCGAGCTCACCGATCCAGCAGGCCGTTGTGACGGCGTTGATCGGAGGCCAAGACCGCACCAAGACGATGGCCTCCATCCGGGCCATCCGGAACGTGGGCCTGACGGTCGGCTTCCTCCTCGCCGCCGCCGCCTTCGCCACGGCTGAGCCATCCGTGTTCACGGTGGTCTTCGTGGGTAACGGACTCTCCTTCGTCGTGGTCGCAGCCACGGTGCGGCACGTGCTGTCAAAGGCGGGCCCGGTCGGCGAGCGCACCACACCCGTACCGGCGGCGCCAGCCACTGCGGGAGTCCGATCCCCATTCCGCGATCGGTGGTTCATGGTCTTCACCGTCGGCAATGGCGTCCTGTCTCTCTACGACACCGTGCTGATCGTTCTGCTGCCGATTTGGGTCATCGAGCACACCGCGGTACCGGTTGCGTTGGTGCCGGTCTTGATGGCGGTCAACACGGTGCTGACCGTGCTGCTTCAGGTCTACGTCGCCAGGTTCGCCGCCGGGCCGCGCGCGGCGATCCGGCTGCTGGTGCTTTCCGGCGCGTTGATGGCGATCTGCTGTGGATTCTTCGCGGTGGGCCAGGCGGCGTCGGCCACCGTTGCGGTCTTCGCGATACTGGTTGCGGTCGTGGCGCTTTCGGTCGCCGAGAACCTCCAAGAGGTGGCGGCCTGGGAGCTGTCCGCGGAACTGTCGCCTGAGGGCGCCCGCGCCCGCTATCTCGGTGCGTTCAGCCTGGGTTTCAGCGGGCAGAAGGTCATCGGCCCTGGCCTGCTGGTCGTGGTGCTGATGCCCACCGGCATGATCGCCTGGCCGATACTGGCCGGAGCCTTCGGGACCGCCGCCCTGGTGTCGCGAACAGCGGCGCGCCGCTGTCTGACCGAGCGGCAGAGCACCGCCGTTACCCGTTGTCCTCCCAACCCCCAACCAACCGAGGTGAATTCATGACCGAGCATGTTCTCGTCGTCGGCAGTGGCCGCGACCTTCCCGCCCGCGTCCGGCGGGCAATTCCCGGCACCAAGACATCGGTGATCTGCCGTCTGGAATTCGTCGCCAAGCTCCGAGAGCTGACCGAGCACACCCGGGTCATCGCGGTGCGACACGACGCCCCCGACGAGGAGTGGATTGCACTGGCCAGGGCCGCACACGAGCTAGATCCGTTCACCCGGATCGCCACCTTCGGCGAGACCGACCAGGACCGCTGTGCCGTGATCGGGGAGGCGCTCGGCACCACCACCCACTCGCCGCAGACCGTAGAGCTGGTGCACGACAAGCATGCGATGCGGGCCAGACTTCGCGAAACCGGTGTCGACACAACGGCTTCGGCGGTAGTGGCTGACCTGGCCGCCTTGAAGGCCTTCGTCTGTGATCACGGATTCCCGTGTGTGGTCAAGCCGGTAGCCGGCTCAGGAAGTGCCGGCGTTGCGGTGGTCAGGCGTGACAGCGAGTTGGCTTCGGCGTTCGAGCGGGCCAGCGGTCGGTACGACGGCGTGCCGCATGCCGGGGTGCTGATCGAGCAGTTCCACGAAGGCCCTCAGTTCAGTGTCGAAGCGTTCTCTGAGCTCGGCGAGCACCAGGTCGTCTCCATCACCCGAAAGTTCTCCGATCCGACCACCTTCGTCGAGCTCGGGCACGTGGCCTCAGCAGACCTCACCTCGAATCAGCAGGAGGACGTCGGCGCCTACGTGGAACGGGTGCTCGAGGCCCTTGATGTGGAATTCGGCGCCACTCACACCGAAATCGTCATGACCGCCGCTGGTCCGCGGGTGATCGAAACCCATGTACGGATGGGCGGTGACGAGATTCCGGCCCTGACCTTTGAAGCCACCGGTGTCGACCTCGCCGAGTTCGTCGTGAGGCAGACGGTGGGCGAGAAGGTACTCCCCGACCTCCGCGCGGTGCTGGCGGAGGACCGGCCCTCCCGCCGCTCGGCTATCTGGTTTGTCGCCGCGCCGGCCGCCGGTGTGGTCGCAGATGTCAGCGGCCTCGACGAGGCCCGTAACGCCGCGGGAGTCACCGAGGTCGAACTGCTGATCCGACCGGGCAGCACGATCGGCGCCCTTGAGTCCTCGGACTCGCGCATCGCATATGTACGTGCCGTAGGTGATACGGCCGATGAGGCCGTAGCCGCCGCTCGGAAAGCCGCGGCGCAGCTCGAGTTCCAGTTGCGGGTGCGCGCGGTGAGCGAGCAGACGGTGTGACCCGCACCGAGATCGGGTGAGATTGCAGTAGCGCGCTACTGCGGCCGTCGCAGCCCACGCGAATCACCATCAATAGCGTGACACCGGTACTGCAGCTCGAAGGCGTCGGCAAGACGTATCAGCGGGGCGACGAGCAGTTACGCGTGCTCGTCGACTTCGACTTCACGTTGGATGCAGGCGAATTCGTCGTGGTGACCGGGCCGTCTGGGGCGGGCAAATCGACCCTGCTGCATGTCGCGGGCGGGTTGGACGCGCCGGACAGCGGCACCGTGGCGGTGACCGGCCAGGACGTGTGGTCGATGAGTGCGGGTGCGCGTGCGGCGTTCCGGCGGCGAAACCTCGGATTCGTCTTCCAGTTCTTCAATCTGGTGCCGACGCTGACCGCGGTGCAGAACGTGTCATTGCCGCTGGTGCTCGACGGTGTGTCTGCCCGGTACGCCGATGCGCGCGCCGAGGAGCTACTGCAACGCGTCGGGCTCGGCGACCGAGCGGCCCACCTGCCCGCCGAACTGTCGGGCGGCCAGATGCAGCGGGTGGCGGTGGCGCGCGCGCTGGTGGCCCGGCCGTCCATCGTTCTCGCCGACGAACCGACCGGAAACCTGGACAGCCATTCGTCGGCCGAGGTCCTGCGTCTGCTGCGGTCGCTGTCAGACGAAGACGGTGCGGCGGTCGTCATGGTGACCCACGATGCGGTCGCGGCGCGGTACGGGTCTCGCGAGCTCCACCTTGTCGACGGGCGGGCGAGCGCTGTCGACGACGCCGCCCCAATCGGCGACCGGTGATGCACACGTTGCGCGCTGGATTGGTGTCGTTCCGACGCATCCACCTCGCCGCGTTGATCGCCGACTGGCGCCGGACGCTGCTCAGCGTGATCGGCGTCGCGATCGGGGTGACGGTGGTCCTCGGCACATTGATACTCAAAGCCGAGCTGTCCCGGCCGTTCGACGCATTCGGCCCATCGCTGACCCATGCCGCCGACGCCGGTGTGGTGGAGGTGAAGCCCAACGTGAGCGGCCGACTGCCGATCGAGACGGTCACCCGACTACGCGAGAAAGTGACGGGGGCGCAGGCGGTCATCCCGATCGTCGCCAGATTGACACCGGTCGATGTCGCAGGCGGCACTGGACCATCGCCCACCCAGCTCCGCCCGCCCGCAGGCTTCTTTCTGCTCGGCGGCTCGTGCCAGATCGAGCTTCTGGTCGGTTCGTTCGACTGCGAACAGCGCGCCCGCGACGTCAAGCCCGCAAACGGTCCCGGCGTGCCGCTGCTGATGCCCGCGCCCATCGCCCAGCGACATGGCGTATCGCTCGGCGACGAACTGCGGCTCCCCGGCCTGCCGCCAGGTTCGATGCACCTCGGATGGACGTTCCCGGAGTTCGACCGCGTCGAGGGGATCAACGACGGCTACGTGCTGATAGCACCGTCGACGGACGTCGCCGCGTCGCTGCTCTCGTCCCCCGGTTACGTCAGCGCCGCGTTTGTTCTTCCGAGAAAGGGCGCCGACGTCACAGCCGACGTCGATCGCGTCGTCGCAGGCATCGCAACAGCCGGCCCGCCAAAGCCGAACCTTCCTGTCGTATTCGCCAACAGCACACAGAGTCTCAACCTCGTCGCGCTGGCCGGCATCATCGTCGGCATCCTGATCGCCGTGAACACCGTGCTGCTGGCCGTCGAGGACCGGCGTGCGGTGATGGGAACCATCGGCGCCATCGGCGCCAAACCGGTCGGCCTGTTCGGCGGAATGCTCGGCGAAGGCGCGGTGGTGGGCTTGCTCGGTGGATTGCTTGGCGTGCCAAGCGGATTCCTGCTCGGCGAGTATCTGGTGGACAAGTTCGGACGATCCATGTTGGCCGGGTCGGGTGGCACCATCGCGGCGCACTTCACACTCGGCTTGATCCCGATAGGGGCCGCCGCGGGCATCGTCTGCGGAATCCTCGCGATGTTCGGGCCTGCCGCAAGGTTGGTCCGGGACGGGCCGTTGGCATCGATGGCCAGCATCGGCGGGGTGCAGCGCGCCAGGACGATCCCGACGTGGCCGCTGATCGTGGGGGCAGCGTTGCTGGTCGCTGCCGTCGTGCTGCTGTCGATTTTCGAGCACGGGTCGCTGCCGCTGAGCACGGGCATCAACGGCTTGACGGTGGCGCTGTTCGGCGTGGTGCTGGTGACGGCATGGATCGCCCCGCGTGCCGCCGGGCTGTCGAGCGGGCTGCTGACAAGAGTGCGGCCGGCCGTCGGGCGGCTGCTGGGTGCCGATATTCGGCGCTACACGCTGCTGTTCGCTCTGTCCGCCGCGCTACTCGCAGAGAGCACCAGCCTCGCCATCGGCTCCAACAGCATGCAACTTCTCGGCACCGAACAAGTCGCCGCGCAAAAGGCCGAGCGACTGCCCGCCGCGTTGCTGATCACCCCGCAGGCAGTGCTGGATCAACGAGACGGCCGGATTTCCGAGGCCGCTTACGAGTTGGTCGCCACCGCCGCAGGCGGGCGGAGCATGTCGTCGCGATGGCAGTCGACGATCTCGTCGGGCACATCGTCGCGACAAGTCGTCGGCGTCACGCCGGGCGACTGGTACAGCCAGGCTCTCTACGAGCCGACCGACGTCGGTAACAGGTTCTGGCAGGGTCTGCGCGACGGCGAAGTCGGCCTGACCGAGATCGCGGCCAGTCGGCTCGGCGTCGCGCCCGGCGATACCGTCGAGCTGCCGACGGTCGCAGGCCCGAAGCGGTACCGGGTGGCTGGGATCTTCCGTCCGCAGATGATCAACGACGCCGCACTGGGTGACATCGTGCTGGTCTCGGAACGATTGGCACGCATCGACTGGGCGGCCGTGCGCGATCAGGTCGCGGTGGCCTATCCGTCCCCTGCCGACGCGACCGCCCACCGCAGCGATTTCCTTAACCTCGGCGCCGGACTGTTCTCCTACGACAACGAGCAGTGGCGTTCGGTGGCCAGCACCGGGATCACCCGGTTCTTGCAGCCGATCACGTTCGCGGGGTACGTAGTGATGGCGGCGGCAGGTCTGAGCGTGCTGAACGTCTTCCTGCTTGGACTTGTGCAACGCAGGCGGGAACGAGCGGCGTTACGGGCGATCGGGGTGACTTCCCGGCAGGAGCAGGCCGTCATCATCGCCAACGCCGGCCTGCTCGGCCTGCTCGTCGCCGGTCTCGCTGCGCTCGGAGGCGTGGGGCTGACGTATCTCTGGTCACTGGGCTCACCGGTGTTCTACGGCACCAAGATCGAATGGGGTGTGCAGCCGCAGGCGCTACGAACCGGGGTGGCGGGCGTGTTCATACTGGTGCTTGCCGCCGCGGTGTACCCGGTGATCCATTCGCGACGGCTCGAGACTGTCGAGATACTCCGAACCAGCTGACGCCATCAGGCGTGAATCTCACGGTGCAACCGCGGAATGTCGTCGCCCTGGTTCCGAAACCGGTGCAGGTGTTCTTGAACCGCGGCGCTGGACATAGCCTGGATTTCCCTGGGCGGCAATGCCATCTGGAAGACCAGCCCGTGACCGTCTGCCCCGTCCATCAGCACGCCAAGGCCCGCAACGGGCAACTTCATCAATAGCGTGCAGTAGGACGTGAAGGTGTCTTCGAACCGGATGCGGTAGACCCCGAAACCGCCGACATTCGTAATGAGCGGGTTCCACCGGGCGGGATCGAAAGCGGTGGATACACACCACGCCGCCCGCCACGCACCGGCATCATCCAGGAACTGTTGGTTGATGCGCATGTCGCAGTGTTCGTCGGCGAAGTGGTCCACGGTGTGCCGGATGCGCTCGGCAATCGTGCCTGCCGCCTCCCCGCGTCGCAGGTAGATGTTCAGTGTCGTGATGATATTGCCGACGAGCATCGGGTCGAGGCCACAGCGACCGCGCACATTCACGGCGATCGCGAGGGTACGACCGTCGACCGCGGGGTCGGCGTTCATCAGCGCTTCGGAAAGATGCGCGCACACAACGTCGTTCGCGGACAACCACATCCGACTTCCGTAGGCGTCGCGCATACGGGCGATCTCGTCATCGGCGAAGTAGAGGCTCAGTGTTCGCTGCTTGCGCGCGCCCCTTGCCAGGTACAGCGCGCTGCGTGCGAGTTCTGCGGCGCCGAGGCAACGCACCCCCGGCTCCCGCGCACCATCGGCAGGGAGGCGCTCGTCGAGGTAGGCGACGCGGTCCTCGACGAGCAACGGTGCACCGATCGGCAGGCCCGCGGCGGCGGCGGCCCACGCGTTCATGAAGATCATCAACGTCTGCATATCGCCGATCACGTGGTGCCACGAGAACCCGATTGCGGTCGCATCGTGACCAAGATGCGTGACACGTACCTTGCACAGCGGGCCGAGCCCCCAACGAGCCGCGGCGCCGTTCACCGCGTCGACGAGCCAGCCACCACTGTCTTGCGTCGTCGATCGGATCGCGTCGTCGAGCGTGCGGTCGGACGAAACACACGTGAACGGCACGCCTTGACCCTCACAGCGAATTCGCATCCTGCCGTGGTGGTCGGTGACCATTCGCCCCGCGAAGATCGGAAGACTCGTGAGAGCGTGCGCAAATGCGCGGGCGAGCGCCGCCGTTTCGAGACGGCGCTCGAAGAAGAAGACGAAATGGATCGCCAGGTTGGCGACAATGGCATCGCCCGCATTGCAACGGATTTCGAGTTTCGATGCGCCTAAGGGCTTGATCAGCTGGGTCGACACAATGGACTATCTTCTGCGGTTCACTACTAGGCGGCCGCCGAGTTTCGGGGTGTGGGAGATTCCCCGGAAGTGCGATTTCTCGTCGGCGGCGGCATCGGTCTGGATGTGGAAGTTCTGCAGCACCGTCCGTAGCACGATATCGATCTCCGCGATCGCGAACTCGGCACCGATGCACCGCCGTGCCCCGCCGCCGAACGGCAGCCATGCTGCGGGCGGCCTGGTGCCGCGAAAGCGATGCGGATCGAACCGTTCGGGGTGGGGAAAGATCTCCGGATTCTCGTGAAGATCGGCGATGCGGACGAGCACGGCGCGATCCTGCGGAATCCGCCACCCGCCGAGGTCGAATTCCGGCGCGCAGACCCGACGGCCCGCCACGTCGATGACGGTGCGTACTCGCAGCAACTCCACAACGGTGGCCCGACGGAAGTCGCTGCCCCCCTCGTCGACCTCCCTGACGAGTTCGGCCAGCACGTCGGGGTGGCGCCGCAACCGCTCGAAGGCCCAGCCCAGTGCAGACGCCGTGGTCTCGTGGCCCGCGCCGATCAGGGTCAGCAGTTCGTCGCAGATATCCAGCGGAGCCATCCCGGTGCGGACCAACAAGGCCAGAATGTCGGTCCGCTCGCCGAGAGCCGAATCGGCACCGGCGCGAGCGATCAGCGCGCATACGATTCCGTCGAATGCCTTGCGGAACTCGTCCAGCCTGCCCCACGGGCTGCGGCGGCGAAGCCTGGACGGCGGCGCAGGCACGAACGCCACGAGCTGTCCGAGCCTCATATAGGGCGGGACGATCGCGCGTAGTTCCTCGAGTTCGGCTCCATCGGCGCCGAAGATGGTCAGCAGGATCACGTTCAAAGTGATCCTGTTCATCGGTTCGAGAATCCGGAATTCTTCACCCTCAGGCCAATTCGCGCTTTCCCGCATCGTCTCGGCCACGATGACCTTCTCGTAGCTCTCGAGGCGCTGACCATGAAATGCCGGCGCCAGCAGCCGACGCCGCGCTCGATGCCGACTGCCGTCAAGCCCGAACATCGACCCGGGCCCGAACCAGTTGCTCAGATTCGGCGCCACATTGTGCAGCTGTTCGGCGCTCGCGGTGCACACCGCCCTCACCAGGATCGGGTCGGAAACCACAACGCATCGACCGAAGAACGGGACGTTGATGTCGAAGATGCGACCGTGCCGCTTGATCCAATTCCGCATTGCCCTACGGCGGCATGCGGCGAATTCGACGCCCTGAACGAGCTTGGGTGCGCGCACACGCGGTGGGCTCGACCAGTCGCGCGTCGGTGTTGCGCACGGATTGGCCACGGCGGTAATCGTCACCCGCGTGCGGGGCGACCGTCTCGGTAGTCGACTACTGCAATCTCGACCGGTGTCGGTCCGGCAGTACCTAAGACGGCGCTCGGCCCGCCACCGGTGAGGGTGGCGGGCCGAGGAAACCAGTGTCGGCTAGTTCTTGAATGCGTCCTTGATCTTCTCGCCTGCATCCTTCAAGCTCGACTTCGCCTGGTCGACCTTGCCCTCGTTCTCGGTGCTCTTGTCGCCGGTCGCCTTGCCGGTGGCCTCTTTGGCCTTGCCGCCAAGGTCGTCGATCTTGTTGCTGGCCTTGTCTCCTAAGCCCATGATGCGTTCCCTTCGTAGTCCGGGTACGACTCGTGAGTCGAGCCTTCACGGGGGATACCTCGAGCAGGCCATCCCAAACTCGGGCATGGCTGTGAAATGGCCCATCCGCCCCGTTTGGGGGCCTTGGCCATGGCCAGGAGCGAGCCGGCTACGGGCTGGAGCTGATGGTCGACCGAGGAACCGGCTGCGGCCCTTCTGCCTGCTGCTCCTCGGCCAACCCGATGCAGGCACCGCTGTCGTGGCCGGTGCACGGGACGCCGTCGATCTCAGGGATGTCGGGATTGGCGGCGTTCGTGGTGAACCCGTCGTTGTCGGGCGAGTTGGGCACGAGCATCGGGACGCAGGACGTGGTGTAGACGTCCTCCTCCTCGCCGCCGGTGCACGCCGCCAGCGGGGACACCACCGCACCCGGCATTGCCGTCACAGCCACCAATGGAGCGCCGACAACCGCCAGCGCCAGCACCGCGGCAGGGAAAAGCCGTCGAGCCGGGACCGAATAGTTCACCATGGGCACGAGTCCTCATTTCTGTGTCGCCAAGCACTTGGTACTTGCTGTGAGCATTCTGCCTTGTCGGGGCCCGCTGGGCGGCGATGTGCTCAAGAGGCCGAATAGTCGACATAGCGGTTGCGAGCCCGCCCGGTTCTGGGTGAGGATGAAGATGGCTGGTGTGGGGTTGGCAAGCCGTGGTACGCAGTGGTTTTGAATCAGGCGGTGCTGGGTAGGCACCGTTGCGCGGTGCGCGATGTGGCCCCGCCAGACGTCAGGAAAGCACTAAAGAGGCGGTGGACCGAGTTGATCGTCATCAATCGTTTGTTCGCAGCAACGGGACTCATCGCGGCCGCGCTGCTGAGCCCGCTGATCTCAACTCCAATTGCGTCGGCGGCGCCGTGCCCCGACGTCGAGCTGGTGTTCGCACGCGGCACCTTCGAGCCACCCGGTGTCGGTGGCACCGGGGAGGCGTTCGTCGATTCCCTGCGCTCGAAGCTGGGGAGTAAATCTCTTGAGGTCTATCCGGTGGAGTACCCAGCGTCGCTGGATTTCCAGACGGCGGCTGACGGTGTCATCGACGCGAGCAACCGGGTCCAGGCGGTGGCCGCGGAATGCCCGAAAACCAAGATCGTGCTCGGCGGCTTCTCCCAGGGAGCGGCGGTAGCCGGATATCTCACCGCGGACTCCGTCCCCGTCGGCTTCGCGATGCCCGCCGGCCTCACCGGGCCGATGCCTCCCGAAGTGGCCGACCACGTCGCTGCGGTGGCGCTGTTCGGAAAGCCGTCGAGCGGGTTCCTGCAGATGATCGCCAACACCGCGCCGCCGATCACGGTCGGACATCTCTACGCGGCCAAGACGGCGGACCTGTGCATTCCCGAGGACCCGATCTGCTCACCGGGCGGCGGCGACACCAATGCGCACAACCTCTATCCGGCCGACGGCCTGACAGACCAGGCCGCAGAGTTCGTCGTGCAGAAGATCTCGTCGAGCACACCGGCAACCACAGAGAACGCTAGGTAGGGCTGCCGACGGGCAATCGCTCCAGGCGAATGTCTACAGGAAGTGGCGGGTCGATCTGCCGACCAGGTAGCCCTGCGGGAACGACTTCTCGATCACCTGGCACTGGTTGTTCTGCAAACACTCCAGTTCCATGACCACGCCGCCGCCGGGGATCGGCCTGGCTTCAAGGACCTTGTAATGCTGACATCCGCCATCTGCGTCGTAGATCGGATCACCGCAACGGACGCTTTCGATCGGCACTCGGTGCGCGTCATCGGGAGATAAAGACATATCGACGAGGGTAGGCCCCTGGCCCGGCGTGATGGCAGATTTCGCGCGCAATGATCCACCCAAGCCTGCCGCCATGGCCGCCATCGTCGGCGATGCGTCCGACGCGGCCCGCGGCCTGCAGACCGTTGTCGAGGCGAAAACTGCTCAGCCCCTGTGGATTTGACTCGACACGGTTTCGACACGCGCCCGACAGGCGCATACTCGGCTGATGGCCAAGCACAAACTGTTTTGCATACCAGGGACGTGGGAAGCGGTGGCGGCGGCGAATGGCAATCCCGGCGGAATCACTCCCGGCGCCGAGATCGGGATGCTTCGCGGCATCACCGACTTTTTGAACCGCAGCGTGTTCGACGTCGTCTACGTGAACTACCCGGCGAGCTTCGGTCCCATCCCCGGTGGCGGAGAGGATCTGCTGGCGGCTCTGGGCAATCCGTCCTACCTGAAGTCACGCGATATGGGCATCGCCGAGGTGAAACGGCTGATCGGCGAACATCAGGGCTCGTTCGGGCTGCTGGGCTACAGCCAGGGCGGCGCGGTGGCCTCTCTTGTCGGCCGTGAGCTGGTGTCTGGATCGTTGACGCCGCGACAACGCGACTGCCGGTGGATTCATGCGATCGCCTCACCGCATCGCGGCAGAGGCCGCACCTTCCATCTCGGCAACCAGTTGGCCTACGAGGGGATCTCCGGCGACAACATCGTCAACACCGGCACCATCGACTGGTTCGACTACTGCCTGCCCGGCGACATCTACGGCAATGCCGATATCCGCGGCACCTACCTGAAGCAGGGCTACGACCTGGTGACACCGTTGTCGCTGATGGACCCATTCGCGATGATCGCCCAGATCGCGGAGAACCTCGCACACTGGCTGGAGTCCGGCGAGCTGGGGCCATTGAGCATCTTCCGGGCTGTGAAGACCGGCTTCGACCTCGGCTTCTTCCTGCGTGACAACCCGCACGACAAGTACGGCGTCTGGGACATCATCCCGGGATGGACGGCACTGCGGCACTCCACCAACCACCTGAACTTCTGGGGGCCGCGCATTCCGGCCACGATCGATGTCTAGGCGGCCGCGATGATGCGGATCGGGTTCATCGGCCTTGGCAAGATGGGGTCGGCCATGGCCGCGAACCTCATCAAGGCGGGCCACGATGTCACCGTCTACAACCGGACGCGGGTCAAGGTCGACGCGCTGGCCGCCGAGGGCGCGACGCCCGCCGGCTCGGTCGCCGAGGCCTGCGGCGGGGACGTCGTGGTGTCGATGCTGGCCAACGACGACGCCGTCGCCGGGGTGACCTTCGGTGAGGGCGGCATCGTGGCCTCGCTCGCCAAGGGTGCCACCCACGTGTCCTCCTCGACCATCAGCGTGTCGCTGTCGGAACGGATGACCGCCGCGCACGCCGATGCGGGCCAGCAGTTCGTCGCTGCACCGGTGTTCGGCAGGCCGCAAGCAGCTCAGGCGGCCAAGCTGTTCGTCGTTGCCGCGGGTGAACCCGCGACCCTTGAATCGATGTCGGCGGCGTTCGACGCCATCGGCCAACGCACGTTCGTGGTGTCCGAAGAGCCGAAAACCGCCAACCTGGTCAAGCTGAGCGGCAACTTCCTGATCACATCGGTGATCGAGTCGCTGGGCGAGGCGATGGCGCTGGTCGGCAAGGCCGGGGTCGATAAGCACCAATACCTCGACATCCTCACCTCGACGCTGTTCGGCGCCCCGATCTACAAGACGTACGGCGCGCTGATCGCAGGTGAGCAGTTCGAGCCTGCCGGATTCGCCGCGTCACTCGGACAGAAGGACATCCGCCTCGTATTGGCCGCCGCCGAGGAACTGCGGGTGCCGATGCCGGTAGCGAGCCTGATCCGTGACCGCTTCCTGACGCTGCTGGCCCGCGGCGGCGCCGACCTCGACTGGTCGGCGATCGGCGCGTTGGCCGCTTGGGAGGCCGGTGCCGCCGATCCGACCGGCAGCTAGCTCGATACGACACCGCGCAGGCCGTCTGCCCCGAATAAGGGCTCGAGCATCGATGAGTAATCCGGCCCGCGACGCACCAGCAGGCCGCCATCGACGTTGATGATTTGACCCGTGACGTAGCTGGACGCCTCGCTGAGCAGGAAGACCGCCGCGTTGGCGATGTCGGTGACCTCACCTGGGCGGGGCAGCGGCGTGCAGGCTGCGTAGTCGGCGCGCAGTTCCGGCGAATCCAGCACCGGCGCAACGAGTTCGGTCCTGATGAGGCCGGGCCGGATGCAATTGACCCGCACCCAGGACGGCCCTAGCTCGTCGGCGGCGAGCTGCATCAGGTGGTCGATGCCCGCCTTGGACACCCCGTAGGCGCCGAACCACCGGTGCGTGTTGCTCGCCGCGATCGACGAGATCCCGATGAAGGATCCGCCACCGCCACGGACCATCTCGCGCGCCGCGTGCTTGAGGACGTACATGGTGCCGTTGATGTTCAGGTCGACGGTGCGCCGCCACGCCTCGGAGTCGATCTGCGTGACGGGGCCGATCGTCTCGCTGCCACCTGCGCAGTGCACGACCCCGTGCAGCGTGCCAGTCCACGCGGTGGCCGCCTCGACGATCCGGCTCACTTCGTCTTCGTTGGTGACGTCGGCGGGTTCGTAGCGCACCTCGCCGCCACCGGCGGCCACGGCCTTGATTTCCTCGGCGGCGGCCGCCAGCCTGTCGGCGTTGCGGCCGACGATCATCACCTTCGCACCCGCCGCGGCGGCCGACGCGGCGACTCCCTTGCCGATTCCGCTGCCACCGCCGGTGACCAGGACCGTCTTCTCCACCAACGAGAGCTGCACCGTTACCCCTTCGACAAACTGAAACAGGTTCTAGTTATAGAACCACGCACGTCAAGGGGTGTCGCGACGCGACGGCGTCGGCGCGCCGAGCGTGCGCCAATCCGGGACGTCGGGCGGCAGGCCGATGGGATACCTGTTCTCGTTGGCCGCCGCCCAATGGGCGTGACCGAGCTCGTGAATGTGAAACGCGTGCCGAAGTGCCTCGGTGAATCCCATCGCATCGGCTGCTGCGTTGACCGAATCCTTCACAAGGAGGGCCGCCATCGTGGGCCTCTCGGCGATGCGACGCGCGAACTCGACGGTCTTGTCCTCCAGCTCTGCGCGCGGAAAGACCTTCGACACCATGCCGAGGCGGTAAGCCTCGTCGGCGTCGATCGAATCTCCGGTCAGCAGAAGCTCTTTGGCCTTGCGCGCACCGAATTCCCATGGGTGCGCGTAGTACTCGACGCCCGGCATACCCATCCGCACCGCGACGACATCGCTGAACTTCGCGTCGTCGGCGGCGACGATCAAGTCGCACGCCCAGATCAGCATCAGGCCCGCCGAGATGGTGTTGCCCTGCACCTGCGCGATGGTGATCTTGCGCAGGTCCCGCCACCTGCGGGTGTTCTCGAAGAAGTAATGCCATTCCTGCAGATACGTTCTCTCCGCGACGCCGCTCTTGGTCGACCCGTGCGAGCGGAACGTCGGGTGCTGATCGGGGCCTGGCTTGCGCTCCAGCAGCGCCGCCTCCGAACCCAGGTCGTGGCCCGCGGAGAAGTTCTTCCCGCGCCCGGCCAGGATCACCACCCGCACGGTGTCATCGGCCTCGGCCTGGCCGAACGCCTCATCCAGTTGGACGAGCAGTGTGCGCGATTGCGCATTCTGGGCCTCAGGCCGGTTCAGCCAAATGCGCGCGATGCGCCCCTCGTCCAAGGTTTCGTACGTGACCTGCATGGCCGGCTCCTGCGGAACCGATTCGGCGTTGGTCAGGTCCGGACTGGCCACGTGCACACCTCGTTACGTTCAATGCGTCAGATGTAATGCACATTACTTCCACGGCCGACGGGCCCGACCGCCGGGATCTCGGCCGCGTCGAGCCGCAGGCACCGATATCCGTCCAGCCGTGCCACAGCAACCTGACAGACACCTCACAGAGATGGCAGGGGCGGCGGGCATTTACTGGATATCAGCAGGTGCTTTCCATTGAGCGAGGGTACGCTTGCGCTAGCAGATGCCCACTCCTGCTACAACTTCGGATGAGGCATAGGCAGGGAACCGGACGACTGCGGTCAGCTGGCTGACAGCGAGTCCCCGCTCCCTAGAAGACACAGCCAGCAAACTAGAGAAAGCGTGACGATGGCGACCTTCCAGCTTCCAACTCGACGACTGCTCCTTGCGGGGGGATTCGCTGTCGCGATCGCTGCCGCTCCAGCAGTCGCAATGTTCGCCGTTCCGACGAGCGGCAGCTCGGCGCCGTCGGTCTCGGCATGTTCGGGCGGCGAGACAGAAGACCAGTTCACCAATATCTGCGTGCCCGATATCGTGCCCAATTCGCCCGCCTTCTCCAGCACCGCACCTGTCGGCGGCCTTCCCGAGATCAATGGCATCCCGTGCACCGGACACAATTCCGGTGAGTGCATCGGGCTTGGCGAGGAAGAGAACGCTGCGGGTCCCATCGCGGTCCCGCATTCGGAGGTCAGCTCCAGCCCGTAGCGGGCGCATCGATGGGCGCAGCCGCCTGACCGGCGGCGCAACCACCCAACCGGAAGGGCCGGACACGGTTTTCGTGTCCGGCCCTTCCGCGTTGACGCCTATAGTTTGTCCGCTTGGCCTGCGCAAATCGATTGGCAATATTGACAGGAAACTTTGCGAACGCATGCAGATTGCGCCCAGTTTCCATACAATCGCCCCGACGAGAATTGTCAGGAGATCTACAGAAAGCGTGACGATGGCGACCATGAAGTTCCCAGCACGACGACTGATCATTGCCGGTGGATTCGCCGTCGCAGTAGCGGCAGCGCCTGCGATCGCCTTCGTCGCGATGCCCACACCCGCTGCCAGCCCGCTCGCCCAGTGCCCGGGTGGCGAGGAGCACGACCTCTACACCTCCCTGTGCGTTCCGCATCTGGTGCCCAACGCCGGACAGCCGTATTCGGCAATCGCAGGCAACCCTGATCTGGCGGCGGTGAACATTCCCGGCGGTGGCGGGTCCATTCCCTGCACCGGCCACAACTCCGGGCAGTGCATCGGCCTGGCAGAGGAGCAGCAGGTGCCCGTGGTGACACCGGAGTCGTCGGTGGGCAGCAGCCCGACGGTCACCGGATCCACCGGAACCATCGGCTAGGACAGGGCGGGACACCCGCAATCCCCCGGCCCACCTATATGGTGGTGTGATGGCTACAAAATCTGATCCCGCCGAGCTCGGCGACGTCGAACCGCTAGCCGACAGCACCGCCAGCCAGGCCCGGCGCGTTGTCGCGGCTTATGCGACCGATGCTGACGAATGCCGGGTCTTCCTGTCGATGCTCGGCATCGGACCGGCGAAACTCGAGGCGTAGGTGAGTCCGGGGAGCGGCCACGAAGGCGGCCCCGGCAACTCTGACTTCGTCGTCGTCGCCAATCGGCTGCCGATCGACATGGAACGGTTGCCCGACGGCACGACGCAGTGGAAGCGCAGTCCCGGCGGGCTGGTGACTGCCCTCGAGCCGTTGCTGCGCCGCCGCAAGGGTGCGTGGATCGGCTGGCCGGGCGTTCCGGACAGTGACGAAGATCCGATCGACGAGGAGGATCTTCGGCTCTGGCCGGTGCGGTTGTCGGCAGAAGACGTCGCGCTGTACTACGAGGGCTTCTCCAACGCCACGCTGTGGCCGCTCTACCACGACGTCATCGTCAAGCCGATCTACCACCGCGAGTGGTGGGACCGATACGTGGAGGTGAACCGACGGTTCGCCGAAGCCACCTCGCGCGCCGCCGCCGAAGGCGCGACGATTTGGGTTCAGGACTACCAACTCCAGCTGGTTCCCAAGATGCTCCGGATGCTGCGTCCCGATCTCACCATCGGGTTCTTCCTTCACATTCCGTTTCCACCGGTGGAGCTGTACATGCAGATGCCGTGGCGGACGGAGATCATCGAAGGACTCCTCGGCGCGGACCTGGTCGGCTTCCACCTGCCTGGCGGCGCACAGAACTTCCTGATTCTGTCCCGACGCCTGGTGGGCGCCAACACCTCACGCGCGTCGATCGGAGTGCGGTCACGTTTCGGTGAGGTCCATGTCGGCTTCCGCACAGTCAAGGTCGGCGCGTTTCCCATCTCGATCGACTCGGGTGCACTCGACGCCAAGGCCAAGGAGAGAGGTGTCCGCCAGCGTGCCCGTGAGATCCGCAGCGAGCTCGGCAACCCGCGGAAAATTCTGCTCGGCGTCGACCGGCTCGACTACACCAAGGGGATCGACGTTCGGCTCAAGGCGTTTTCGGAGTTGCTGAAGGAAGACCGAATCAAACGCGACGACACCGTGCTCGTGCAGCTCGCGACGCCGAGCCGCGAGCGCGTCGAAAGCTATATCGAGATGCGCGAGGACATCGAACGCCAGGTCGGCCATATCAACGGCGAATTCGGTGAGGTCGGCCATCCGCTCGTGCACTACATCCACCGGCCAGTCCCCCGCGACGAATTGATCGCCTTCTTCAAGGCGGCCGACGTCATGCTGGTCACACCGCTGCGGGACGGCATGAACCTGGTGGCCAAGGAGTACGTCGCATGCCGCAGCGATCTCGGCGGCGCCCTCGTGCTCAGCGAATTCACCGGAGCCGCAGCGGAACTGCGCCAGGCATACCTGACAAACCCGCACCACCTCGACGGCGTCAAGGACGCGATCGAGGAAGCGCTGAATCAGGAACCCGAAGAGGGCAGACGCCGGATGCGCGCCCTGCGCAGGCAGGTCCTCGCCCACGACGTCGACCGTTGGGCGCGATCGTTCCTCGACGCGCTGGCGTCGACACGGACGGGCGAGGACGTCAGATCGGGGTGATGTAGTTGATCAGCCACTGGCCGTCGACCTTGACGTAGTCCACCTTAAGTCGACTGCCGTCGTAAACGGGCTGTTTGGACTTGTCGGTCACCGTGCGGTTCAGGTACACCATCACCGAGCCAGAATTCCGCTGTGCGGCAAGCACTCCCACGCCGACGGTATTGGCCTGGCTGACCAATTGGCGCTCCCGCGCCTGCGGGATGATGTCCTTGTTCGCGCGGTCCTTGAACTCCTGGCGATAGCTCGGTGTCAGCAACGGATAGATGTCGTTGAGGCTCCGCTCGACCGTCTGATAGTCGTAGCCGAACACCTTGGGGATCTGCTCGGAGGCTTTGTCGGCGAGAATGGCGCGCGCATCGTTCTCACCCTGGATCTCGACCCCGGTCCAGTAGTACCGACCACCGATAGCGGCCAGCGCGACGAAGCCGCACGCCAGCAGAACGGACAGCGCGCCAACCAATTTCGCGACCCGCGACGACATCAGTTGCCCCCGTCGGGGTACTTGAGGTCATAGAAGGACATGTGTCCATTGTCGTCCTCCGCCACGGTGACCCGTAGGCGATATGGCTTGGACGGCGCGTTGTTTCCGTCCAGGTCGGTGACCGTGACCCGAACCGCCACCAGGACGTCGGCCCGGTCGGCGACCTTGTCGAGCTTCTCCAGTGCAGCGCCGTTGACGACGGCCTCCGCGCTGGCGTTGGTGTCACGGAACAACAGCTTGAGGTTCTCGGTGTTCTGACCCTGGCTCATCATGTCGCGCAGAGGTCCGCTGGTGTTGTTGACGAACCGGTCGACGTCCTCGTCGATCGTCTGCTGGGTGTAGCTGAACATGTTCACCACGAACTGCGACGCGGTGTCGACGAAGAGCTGGTTCCGCGCTAACTCGGCTTCCTCGCCGCGTTGGTGCTTGGCCGTCAGAAAGACGGCCACCCCAACAGCGACCAGCAACACCAGCGTCGTCGCCAAGGACACAAGGGCCGCCAACGCCCGGTGGGGTTGCCTGCGCGGCGGCGGCCCCTCCGGCCTGGACAGCCGAACCTTGACCGGCTTGGGCGCCTCGACAGGAGCGCCCGTCGAGTGGGGGTCCCTCCCTCCCGAAGGGGAGGGGGAGGTCGCCGCACCGCCGGAAGGGCCGGCCGCCCGCGACGCACGGCGCCGTCCCGGCGGCTTCGGCGATGGTTGCGTCGAAGCCGTCTCTTCGCTCATCTACGCCTGCCTCGGAGCCAACATCAGATCAACCCAGTTTTCCGCGGGGGCCAGTTTGTCAGCTCCACCCGCGAATACGCCAGTTCCCCCGGCTGGGTCGACGAACTTCCCGTTCTGGTCATAGCTAGCGCTCGCCACCGGCGCCGCCTCGGCGGGCAGCGGTGGCACGTCGGAGGGTGGTGGCGCGTCCGCGGGCGGTTGCCCTGGCAGCGGCAACGGCTCACCCGCGGGCGCGGGGGGTGGCGGGCGTCCGTATGGCGGCACCGCCTGGTCCGGCGGTGCGTAGAACGGGAACGGCGAAGGGAGCGGACCGGGCTCGTTGGGCGGCACAGGCAGCGGGTACGGCCCGTGCGGTGCAGGACCTGGTCCTGGCGCAACACCCGGCGGCAGCTGCACCGCCGGTGGGCCGGGATCCGGGTCAACCTGCGGCGGGATGAACGGAAACTTGTTCTGCGGCAGAATCATCCGTGGATCGGTGATCGGCTCGCCGTATGGAACCGGCGGCCCACGCCATGGATTGCTGCCAAGCGGCACATAGCCCTTCGGGTCCCGGCAGAGCTGGATGGTGGGCGCCCTCTTGCCGGGGAACTCCTGGCATGGATAGTTGCGTGCGCCGCGGACCACCGACGGGTCGTTCTGCGCGGTCTTGCAGTACAGGTCGGGCGGAATGTCGCGCAGCGTGGTGTCGGCGGGCGAACGGATCAGCGACGGCGGGATGAATCCCGTCGTGCAGGGCGGCGGATCCTGCAGGTGGATCTTGAAGTCCAGCTTGCCGCCCTCGTCGGCGGGCACACCGCCTGCGACGGTTCCCAACGCGGCCATCAGCGCGGGGAAGATCACCAGCGCCTGTTCCAGCGACTTGCTGTAGATCACGCCGATCCGGCCGAAGTTGGCCAGGTTGGCGGCCAGCACGGGGAAGGACGGCCGGATACCGCTGAAGGTCTCGTTCGCCGCCTGGGTTGCGCCAGGAACTGTCTGCAGCGTCGACCGCAACTGCGGGTCGGCGTTTGCGACCTGCTCGGTGAGCCGGGCCAGCCCCTCTGACAACGACTTTATGTCGTCGCCGCCACGGATCTGTGCGTCGAGGAAGGGACCGGCCTGATCGATCAGCGAAGAGACCTGCCCGTAGTTGGCGTTCGCCTCGTCGACCAGCAGCCGCGAAGACTCGATCAGCCGCGCCAATTCGGGGCCGGATCCATTGAATGCCTTGAACGTTTCCCGCAACAGATCCTTGATTCGGGTGTCGCCGACGCTGGCAATCAGCCTGTCAGATTCCTCGAGCAGGCCGGCGATGTCCTGACCGATGGCCGTGCGGTCCTGACCGATGCTCGCGCCGTTGCGCAGCTGCGCCGAGGACGGGTTCTCCGGCGGCACCAGGTCGATGTACTGCTCACCGACAGCGGAAACGCTCTTCACGGTCGCGGTGACGTTGTCGGGCACCGGGGTTCCACTGTTGAGCCGCATGTGGGCGACGATGCCGTCGTTGGTCAACCCGACCGATTCCACCCGGCCGACCGTCACGCCGCGGTATGTAACGTTCGCGTTCTGGTAGATGCCGCCACCCGCAACGAAATTCGCGTCCACCTTGTAGGCGCCGATGCCAACCGCGGCGGGCAGGTGCAGATAGAAGATCGCTATCGCGCCCACGGTGAGCACCGTGACGATCGCGAAGATCGACAGCTGTAGCTTGGTCAGCCGGTCCAGCATCAGGGCCCCTCGTCGTGCTGGGTCGCGCTACCAGGGGGGATCTTGAACGGATCGGCCGCCTGGCCCGACAAGTTGGCAAGCGCACCGGTGAGGAAGTCGGGCGGATTGATGATCTCGCTCATGTGGGCCATGTTGGTGTCCAGCCCCCACGAGGTGGTGAACACCGACTCGCCGAGGCGGCGCAACGTCAGGTCGAACGTGGTGTACACGTTCAAGTAGTCGCCGCGCACCGCTCGCCGCAGGTACTTGTAGTGGAATGGGAAGGTCGGCAGGAACTCCAGGTCCTTGATCAGGTAGTCGACGTTGTCGTTCAGCGACTTGATGACCGGGAACAGGTCCTTGAAGTCGGCGGCGAAATCGTCCTTGGTCTTCTGCAGGATGTTGCTGGCGATTCCGGCGAAACGCTGAAGCGCTGCGAATGCGTCGACGATGTTGCCGCGGTTCTTGTTCAGCACGTCCAGCGCGGCGGGCAGCGTGTCAAGGGTGCGCCCGAGGCTGTCCTTGCTGCGCGCCAGGATCCCGGAGAACCGGTTCAGCCCTTCTGCCGCTGCGATGATGTCACCCGTCTGCCGATCGAGCGACGCCGTCAGCTCCGCCAGCCGCGGCACCAGATCGGTGAAACTGCCCTGCCGGCCCGCGACGGCGTTATAGGCCTCGTCGGTGATGTCCTGCAGCGCACCGAGATTGCCCTTGTTCACCACGACGCCCAGCGATGAAAGCACTTCCTCTGTTGTCGGGTAACGCCCGGTACGGTCAAGCGGAATCTGTGAGCCTTCTTTGAGCTGACCGACTCCCTTCCCGTCCACCGGCGGGGCGAGGTCGATGTGCTGGGAGCCCAGCAGCGAGGTCTGCGCAACCTTGGCTATCGCGTTCTCCGGCAGGTTGACGTTCTCGTCCAACGACAGCTGCACAGCCGCATAGAAGGTGCCGTCCTGACGCTGGATCGCTTCGATGCCCGACACACTTCCGACGGTGACGTCGTCGACCATCACCGGCGAGTTCTGTGGCAGCGTCGCGACGTCGGGAAGCGCAACCGTGATCTTGTACGAACCCGAACCATGCCCGGCCGTACCCGGCATGTTGATCGAGTTCAGCCCGCCGAACGAACAACCCGCGAGCAGCGTGGCGCCGGCCGAGATCGCCACCGTCTGCTTGGCGGCACGGGATGTCAAGGCGTGCAACAGGTTGCGCATCACCCACCTCCCTCGGCCGGAAGCGGGCCTGCGGCCGGCGGCGCAGCCGGTGCATTCGGGTCGGCAGGTCCAGGCGCGGGCGCCGGAGCCGCCTCTGGCCCACCAGCGTGTGACGTCGACTGTTCCGGCGGCACCATCAGTGAACTCAGGTCGGTTGCGGCCGAGGGGCTCGGCACCGTCACTCCTGGCGCGGGCTGCCACTGCAGATAAGGCACCGGCGTCTCGGCCTTCGCCTCGGTTTGCGGTGTGTCGTAGATGATCTGGCCCTTGTAGGCGGTGATGCTGTTGATCGGGTGGAACAGCAGCGGCGGGAAATTCATAGTGATGCGGCGTAGCACCGGACCCATGCGTTGCCGACAGAGTTCGGCGCGCTTGTAGTTGTCGGTCGACGTACCGGCGTCGAAAACACCACCGCAGATGAACTGGACCGGGTTGCCGAAGTTCGGCAGCGTCAACAGGCCGCCGACGGTGCCCTGCGCCGGGTTGTAGATGTTGTAGAAGTTCGCAAGGCCGTTCGGCGTGATATGCAGGATCTGTTCGATGTCGTCGCTGTGCTCGGTGAGGATGCTGGTGAAATCGGTCAGCTTGTTCACCTGGCCGATCAATGCGTCGTTGCTCTCGTTGAGGAAGCCCTTCACATCGCCGAGAGCCTGGTTCAGGGTGCCGAGCGTGTTGTCGAGATCCGTTGTGCTGTCGGCCAGCACCTGTGAGACGGATGCGACGTGGCCGGTGAACTGGACGATCTGTTCATTGCTGTTGGACAGGGCGTTGATCAACACCTGCAGATTGCGGATGGTGCCGAACAGATCGGTTCGTGAGTCACCCAGCCTGCCCGCTGTCTGCGAAAGCTCCCGCAGCGCCTCCCGGAACGAGTCGCCGTTTCCGTCGAAGGTGTCGGCGGCCTGGTTGACGAACGAACTCAGCGGACCCTGCATGCCTCCCTGCTGCGGGCCGAGCTCCCGGCTCAGCGCCGACAATTGCTCCTTGACCTCGTCCCATTCGACCGGCACCGCGGTGCGGTCAAGCCCGATGCTGGCGCCGTCGGACAGTACAGGCCCGCCGGTATAGGCCGGAGCCAGCTGAACGAAGCGGGCGGACACCAGGTTCGGCGAGATGACGAGCGCCTTCGCATCGGCGGGCACCTTCACCCCGTCGTGCAGGGTCATGGTGACTTTGACGTCGCTCGCGCGCGGTTCGATCGAGTCGATCTTTCCCACCGGCACACCGACGATGCGGACATCGTCGCCCGGATAAAGGCCAACCGTTGACGTGAAGTAGCCGACGACCTTGGGCCCGGTTCGCGACGGCCACACCAGGTAGACGCCGACTGCCAGCACAGCGACCAGCACGGCGGCCAGCGCAATCCGCAGCCAACGGCTGCGGTCCGGGGACGAATTCGCGTAGGTCATGGTGACTTCGGCCTGATGATCAGTCGCTCGGAGATGTAACCCTTGAGCATGTCGGAGAGGCTGTCGGGCAGCTTGCCCGGCTGGAAATACGTGTCGAACAAGACTTCTGCGATCGGCGCGGGCGGCAGACCGTACAGGTTGATCTGGAAGCCGGGTCCCGAGCCGACGACCTCACCGAGCGCCGTCGCATACGGTGGCAGCCGCTTGAGCGCCTCGCCGATGTGCTCGCGGCGTTCGAGAAGGTTGTCCAGTACCAGGTTCAGCTTCTCCAGCGCGGGCTTGAACTCCTTGCGATTATCGGCGACAAAGCCCGAAAGCTGTTGGGACACATCGTCGATTCCCGCGATGAGGTTGCTCAGCGCCTGGCGGCGCTCGTCAAGTGCGGCGAACAGCAGGTTGCCGTCGAGAACCAACTGGTTCACCTGGCCCGCACGCTGAGCCAGCGTGTCCGAAACCTTCTTGGCGTGCACCAGAAGCTGTTCCAGCGCCTCGTCGCGCTTGTTGATGCTGCGCGACAGCGCCGTGACGCCGTCGAGCGCATTGCGCAGCTGTGGCGTCGAGTCGCGAAGAGAGTCGGTAAGCGTCTGCAGCGCCTGTTCGAAGCGCGGCTTGTCCAACTCGCTGGCGTTCTGGCCGAGGTCCTGCAGCGCGGTGTTGAGCGTGTAGGGAGTCGTGGTGCGGCCCACCGGGATAACGGTGGAATGCCCGCCGCCGCGGGGCGTTACCGCCAGCGACTTCTCCCCGAGCACGGTGTCGGTCTTGATGGCGACCAGAGACTGGTCGCCGACCTTGACGTCACGGTTCACGGTGAAGGTCACCTTCGCCGTATCGCCTGCGAGCGCCACTCCCGTCACCTTGCCCACGTTGATGCCCGACACGTTGACATCGCTGCCCGGCGTGATGCCGCCCGCGTCGGTGAAATACGCCTCAAACGGCTTTCCCTGCGGCCAGAATGGCAGGCTGGTGTAGCCGAACGACACCAGCACAAGGCATGCCACCAGGATGATCCCGAATATGCCTGTGCGCAACGGGTTTCCGTCGTCGGGCCTAGCCATCCTCCGAGCACCTCCCCTTTGACGGATCCGGTGGCCCACCGAATGGAACGAGAATGTCGCTGCCCGCGGGTCCGTTGATCTTCAACCGCGTCGAGCAGTAGAAGATATTGAAGAACGATCCGTATGCACCAAGTGCGTTGAGCCGCAGATAGTTTTCGGCAAGCGGCTCGATCACCTTGTTGATGTCCGCCTTGCGCACGTCCATCCGGTCTGCCATCGGCCGGACGTTCTCGATCACACCCTGGATCGGTCGACGTGACTGCACCAGCATGTCGGTCAGGTCGTTTTCGGCGGACGCCAGCGGCGGGATGGCACCGGCGATGGGATCGCGATTCTGGGCCAGGCCGGTGAGCAGCTTCTGGAGCTGGTCCACGCTGGCGTCGAACTGTGCGCCCTTCTCGTCGACGGTGCCGAGCACGGTGTTGAGGTTGGTGATCACGTCGCCGATGAGCTGGTCGCGCGCCGCGAGGTTCTGGGTGAAGGCGCCGGTGGTCGACAGGAGGTTGGACAGCGCGCCGCCCTGGCCCTGCAACAACTCCATGACGGCGCTGCTGACCTCGTTGATCTTGGCGCCGTCGAGGCCCTTGAGGACCGGCTTCAGCCCGCCGAGCAGGGCGTCCAGATCGAGGGCGGGCTGCGTGTTCTCCCTCGGGATGGTGCTTCCCGGCGGGATCTTGCGCAATTCGCCCGGCCCTGCGGTGATCTCGAGATAGCGGTCACCGACGAGGTTCTCGTAACGGACGGCCGCGCGGGTGGATGTGTAGAGCTGATAGCGCTTGTCGACCTCGAAGGCGACATCGACGGTGTTGTCCGGGTTCAGCTTCACGGCGCCGACCGACCCCACCGGGACACCCGCGATGCGCACGTCCTGTCCGGCCTTGAGCCGGGCTGCGTCGGTGAACGTCGCGTGGTACTTGCTCTCCGACGCGAACCGGAATTCACCGAACACCACCACCAACATCGCCGCGACCAGAAGCATCGCGACGGTGAAGAGGCCGACGTTGAGTGGGACCCGATCACGCCTCATCAGTACTCGTCCCTTTCCGCGAAGGCGCCGTTGAAAAGGAACTGTGCGGTCGACGGTGCATCGAACTGCAATTCGGTGTTCGGCTGGTACGGGACATATGCGTTATCGGTGACCAGGAATGGCGACTTATACCAGCTTCCGCCCAGCTGCTTGGTCGGAATATTGGGCAGTCCACGGCAATTGGGGCCGCCGGAGGCGTTCACGATCGGCAGGCTCTCCGGGTAGGTGTACGCGGGCGAGCCGGGCAGGAAGTTGGAGGACACGAACAGGCCTGGCCGGGTGCCGCCGATGATCGGGGCGAAGAAGTCCACGGCCTGGCCCGTGCCCACCAGGATGCAGCCGAACTCGGGCGAGTAGTCGCCTGCCACCTTCAACGGCGCCCGCAGCCGGTTGACGGCGGCAATGTAGTCGTTCTCCGCCGGTTCGAGGGTGGCCGTGCCGTTGTTGGCAAGGCCGGTTGCCGCCAGCAGTGTCGCGTTCAGGTTGTCCTGCTCGTCGACGATGGTGTCGCTGATGGCAGGCACGTTGTCGAGGATACGAGCCAGGTCCGGGCCCGCGTCGCCGTAGATGTTGGCAACTTCGGCGGTCTTCTGGAAATCCTGCTGAAGCGTCGGAAGCTTCGGATTCAATTGCTGCAGATAGTAGTTCAGCCCGGCGACGAGGGCGCCGAGATCGTCTCCGTGACCACGAAGGCCTTCCGCGAGTGCGCTGAGCGTTCCGTTCAGGTGCACCGGGTCGATCTTTTGCAGCACGTCGGTCAACGTCTGGAAGAGGGTGTTGACCTCGAGCTGCACGGCGGCGGCCTGCACCTGGGCGCCGGGCCGCAGCGATGTGCCCGAAGGCTTCTCGGGCGGAACGAACTCAACCGACTTGGCGCCGAAAACCGTTGTGCTGGCGATGCGAACCACCGCGTTGGACGGGATGAACCGCAACTCGTTGCTGTCGATCGCGAGCGTCAACTTCGCCTGATCTCCCGCATACTCGATCGAGTTGACCTCGCCGATCTGGATTCCGCGGTACTTCACCTTGGCGTCGCGGTCCATGACAAGCCCGGCTCTCGGCGAGGTGACGGTGACCGTGTCCGTCGACGTGAATGCCGCCGTGTAGGCAAGGTAGGTAAACACGACGGCGGCGACGAGCAGAGCCCCGAGGATCGCGGCAGCGATCCGCACGTGGCTGCGCTTGGCGTCTCCGTCCGACATCATCCCCACCTATCCGGAGAGGTTGAAGTTACCGGACGCGCCGTAGACGGCGAGTGAGATGAACAGGGTAATGGTGACCACCACGATCAGCGACGTGCGGACGGCCTGACCGACCGCGATGCCGACGCCGACCGGGCCGCCGGACGCGTTGTAGCCGTAATAGGTGTGCACCAGCATCACCGCTATCGACATGACGATGGCCTGCAGAAACGACCACAAGAGGTCGGTGGGCACCAGGAAAGTGTTGAAGTAATGGTCGTAAAGGCCTGCCGACTGGTCGTTGATGAAGACGGTGGTGAACCGCGCAGCGAAGAACGCCGCCAAAACCGACAGCGAGTACAGCGGAATGATCGCGACCATGCCTGCCATCAACCGGGTGGAAACGAGGTACGACACCGAGTGCACGGCCATGGCTTCCACGGCGTCGATTTCCTCGGCAACCCGCATCGCGCCAAGCTGTGCGGTGGTGCCTGCGCCGATGGTGGCCGCCAGCGCGATGCCCGCGATGACCGGCGCGACGATGCGCACATTCAAGAAGGCCGACAGGAAACCGGTCAGCGCCTCGATGCCGATGTTTCCCAGCGACGAGTAGCCCTGTACGGCGATGACGCCGCCGGATGCCAGCGTCAGGAACGCGGCAACGCCGACCGTGCCGCCGATCATCACCAGCGCACCGGTGCCCATCGTCATTTCGGCGATGTTCCGGATCGTCTCCTTGCGGTAGCGGGTCAGCGCGTTGGGGATGTAACGGAAGGTCTCGCCGTAGAACAGCGCCTGCTCGCCGACGGTGTCGACAGCCCGCGAAAACCCGCCGAGGAATCGGCGGAACCGCACAGTGACGTCGTAACTCACCGCACCAGCACTCTCACGCCGATCGCGGTCATGATGACGTTGATGACGAACAGACAGATGAAGGCGTAGACGACGGTTTCGTTGACGGCGGTGCCGACGCCCTTTGGCCCGCCCTGCACGGTCAGCCCGCGGTAGCAGCCGACCAGCCCGGCGACCACGCCGAACAGCAAAGCCTTCACCTCCGCGAGCACGAGCTCGCCGAGGCCGGTGAGCACTGTCAATCCGTTGATGAACGCGCCCGGGTTGACGCCCTGCAGGAACACCGAGAAGACATAGCCGCCGGAAAGGCCGATTGCGCAGACAAGCCCGTTCAGCAGGAGTGCGACGACCGTGGAGGCCAGCACGCGCGGTACGACCAGCCGCTGGATCGGGTCGATGCCAAGCACCCGCATCGCGTCGATCTCCTCGCGGATGGTGCGGGCGCCGAGGTCGGCGCAGATCGCGGTGGCACCGGCGCCGGCCACCACCAACACCGTCACCACCGGCCCGAGCTGGGTGATGGTGCCGAACGCCGTGCCCGCGCCGGACAGGTCGGCCGCGCCGATCTCACGCAGAAGGATGTTGAGCGTGAAGGCCACAAGAACGGTGAACGGAATGGCGACGAGCAGGGTCGGGATCAGCGAGACCCGCGCGATCATCCACGTCTGTTCGAGGAACTCACGGAATTGAAAGGGCCTGCGGAAGATCTTGACGAACGTGTCGATGGACATTTCGACGAACCCGCCCACGGCCCGCGCCGGGACCGCAAGCTGTTCGATCAACCTCGGCTCCGTTCTCGGGGGCGGGGGCTTTCACGAATTGTCCACCATGGCGAAGCTTCCAAAACTGCATGCCGTGGCGACTCTTCCACCCCTGCGTCGCGCGCAACTCTTAGTGAGCCGGATCATACTAACTAGAACGTGTTCGCAGTGTCAAAGGCCCCGGATTGAGACAATAATGCAGCTTATGTCCAGGTCAGGCAGTGTGTGACCCAGGTCATTCTAGAACCTGTTCTAGCTATTTTTCGACCGTGGCGCTCAGTGACCTCTTAGGAATTTCCCATCAGGTTCATGGCGGAGAATCCCCGCTCGAGCTCCCGGCCAGCAAAGAACTCGCGCAGCGTCGAACTCAGCTTCTCAGGCGCCCACGCGGAGCTGTCCGCGGTGAATTGCTGCTCGACGGTCGGTGCCGCGACCAGCGTCACCGTCGGCCCGTACACGATGAACACCTGGCCGCTGACGCCGTCTGACGCGGGCGATGCCAGGAACCGAACCAGCGAGACGACGTGCTCGGGCGAAAGGCTGTCGATCTCGCCTGCCGGGAGTTCTGGTGCATCACCGAACACGTCTGCCGTCATTGCGGTTCGTGCCCGCGGGGCGATCGCATTCGCCCGGACGCCGTAGCGCTCGAGCGCCCTCGCGGCCGTCAGCGTCAGTTGGATGATGCCGGCCTTCGCCGCGCCGTAGTTGGCCTGTCCGACGGGGCCGGTGAGGCCCGCCTCAGAAGACGTGTTGATGATCCGGCCGTAAACCGAACCGTCGCCCTCCTTGGCCTTGGCGCGCCAGTAGGTCGCGGCGTTGCGGGTCAGCAGAAAATGCCCGCGCAGGTGCACGGCGATGACGGAGTCCCAGTCCTCGTCGGACATGTTGAACAGCATCTTGTCGCGGGTGATGCCCGCGTTGTTGACGACGATGTGGAGCCCACCGAGACCTTCGGCAGTGGCGACGAGCTCGTCGGCGGTGGCGCGCTGACTGATGTCACCCTCGACCGCGATGGCCTTCGAGCCTGCCGCGGCGATCTCGTCGAAGACGTCTGAGGAGTCAAGGGCCGCGGCCATGTCGTTGACGACAATCGTGGCGCCCGAGCGGGCCAGACCGATCGCCTCGGCCCGGCCAAGGCCGGCCGCTGCGCCGGTCACCACCGCAACTCGGCCGGACAGATCGGTCAGGTCGTCCTGTTGTGCGCTCACTTAATGAATACCTCTAGTCCTTGCGAAGCAACGCGGCGCGCGGGCATTCTGCGATCGACTGCTCGGCCAGGTCCTCCTGGTCGGCGGCCACCGGGTCCTGCTTCACCACCGCGTAATCCTCGTCGTCGAGATCGAATAGGTCAGGCGCGATTCCCACGCAGACGGCGTTACCTTCACACCGATCGCGGTCGACTTCAACTCGCACGACAACCTCCTAGCATTGCGCTCCGACGGGCTGTTCCCGGGCAGCAACCACAATACGACCAGGTCGGCAGGCTACCGGCGGGAACCGTCGCTGGACCCTCAGACTAGAACGTGTTACAACCGGGGTGGCAGATTGGGTCTGCTTCTACCGTTGTTTGCGACGTTAAGGACGAGGCGATGCGGATCGGCTATACCCCCGAGCAAGAGGAGTTGCGCCGCGAACTGCGTGCCTACTTCACCAAGCTGATGACCCCCGAGCGCGCCGAGGCGCTCAGTTCCAGCGACGGGGAAATGGGACGCGGCACCGTCTACCGCGACACCGTCGCGCAAATGGGCCGCGACGGCTGGCTGACGCTGTCGTGGCCCAAGGAGTTCGGCGGTCAGGAGCGGCCACCGATGGACGGGCTGATCTTCAACGACGAGGCCTCGATCGCCAACGTGCCGGTCCCGTTCCTGACGATCAACAGCGTGGCGCCGACGATCATGGCGTTCGGCACCGACGAGCAGAAGAAGTTCTTCCTGCCCAAGATCGCCGCGGGCGAACTGCACTTCTCGATCGGCTATTCGGAGCCGGGAGCGGGCACTGACCTGGCCGCGCTACGCACCACCGCGGTGCGCGACGGCGACGATTACGTCATCAACGGCCAGAAGATGTGGACCAGCCTGATCGCCTACGCCGACTACGTCTGGCTGGCGGTGCGCACCAACCCGGAAGCCAAGAAGCACCGCGGCATCTCCATGCTGATCGTGCCGACAACCGCCGATGGCTTCTCGTGGACGCCGGTGCACACCATGTCGGGCGTCGACACCAGCGCGACCTACTACCAGGACGTCCGCGTGCCCGCGACCAGCCTGGTCGGTGAGGAGAACGCGGGCTGGAAGCTGGTCACCAACCAGCTCAATCATGAACGGGTAGCGCTGGTTTCGGCACAGCCAATCTTCTCGGCACTCGACGGGGTCCGCGACTGGGCGCAGAACACCAAGGACGCCCACGGCAGGCGGCTGATCGATTCAGAGTGGGTGCAGCTCAACCTCGCCCGCGTGCACGCCAAGGCCGAGGTGCTCAAGCTGATCAACTGGGAACTGGCCTCCACCGAGGACGCTCCGTCGCCCGCCGATGCGTCGGCGGCGAAGGTGTACGGAACCGAGTTGGCCACCGAGGCCTACCGTCTGCTGATGGAGGTGCTCGGCACCGCAGCGACGCTGCGCACCGACTCCCCCGGCGCGCTGCTGCGCGGCCGGATCGAGCGGATGCACCGGTCGTGCCTGATCCTCACGTTCGGCGGCGGCACCAATGAGATTCAGCGCGACATCATCGGCATGGTCGCGCTCGGCCTGCCCCGGGTGAACCGGTAGAGACGGAGAATTCAGCCATGGATTTCACGACCACGGAAGCGGCCGACGACCTCGGCGGTCTGACACACACCATCACCGAATCTGTGTGCACGCCCGATCGCCAGCGTGAGCTGGACAAGCTGGCCGAACGCTTCGACGACACCCTGTGGGCCAAGCTCAAGGACGCCGATATCCTGTCCACCACGGCACCGGAGTCGTTGGGCGGCGGGGGTTTCGGCGTGCTGGAGCAGGTCGCGGTGCTCGTCGCACTCGGCAGGCAGATGGCCGCGGTGCCCTACCTCGAGTCGGCGGTACTCGCCGCGGGTGCGCTGGCGAAGTTCGGCAGCGACGAGCTCCAAAACGCGTGGGCGGTGCCCGCGGTCAACGGCGACAAGATCGTCGCCATCGCTGTCGAGGGCGACATGGGTGAGGGTCCTGTCCAGGGAGCTGCCAACGGCGACGGCCATCGGCTCACCGGCACCCGCACCCAGGTGTTCTATGGACCGGTGGCCGACGCGTTCCTGGTACCCGCCGAAACCGACTCGGGCACAAAGGTTTTCCTGGTGGCGAAGGACGATGCAGGCGTTACGGTCACGTCGCTGGACACCACCGGCCACGGCAGTGTGGGCCACCTGGAGCTGCGGGGCGTCGAGCTCGGGGCCGACAGGGTCGTCGGGGGCAACGACGTCGTTTCGTGGCTGACCACGCACGCCACGTTGGGCCGCAGTGCATTTCAGCTCGGTGTTGTCGAGCGGGCGTTGGAGCTGACCGCGCAGTACGCGCGCGAACGCGAGCAGTTCGACCGGCCGATCGGCAGCTTCCAGGCGGTTTCGTCCCGGTTGGCCGACGGCTACATCGATATCAAGGCGCTGCGCCTGACCGTGACGCAGGCGGCGTGGCGCTTGTCGGAGGATCTACCCGCAGAGGTAGAGGTGAGCACCGCGGCGTTCTGGGCGGCCGAAGCGGGACATCGCGTGGCGCACACCGCGGTGCACGTGCACGGAGGCGTCGGCATCGACACCGACCATCCCGTCCATCGTTACTTCCTGGCGGCCAAGGAGACCGAGTTCGCGGTCGGCGGCGCCACCGGGCAGCTGCTGCGCATCGGTCGGGAACTGGCTGACACACCGGCTTGAACCCAGCAACAGGAAGCGAGCTTCCCACCGTAACGTCGCTGATCACACCGCTGATCGACGTCGACGATCGCGGTGTGCACTTCGAGGAGTCGTTCACCTCGTGGCGCGACCACATTCGGCAGGGTGCAGCGGTGGCCGCGGCCCTACGCGCGCGGATGGACCCCGGATTGCCGCCGCATGTCGGCGTGTTGTTGCAGAACACCCCGTTCTTCTCGTCGTTGCTCGTCGCTGCCGGCCTTACCGGGATCGTTCCGGTGGGCCTCAACCCCATCCGCCGCGGCGCCGCATTGGAGCGCGATGTCCAGCACGCGGATTGCCAAGTCGTTCTTGCCGATTCGGCGTCAGCGGCTGTAGTCGGTGATATCGAGCACATCGACGTGGACTCGCAGGAGTGGGCGGCCGAGGTCGCGGCGCACCACGATGTCCCGGTGACGGTACGCGCCGCCGAGCCGGCCGATACGTTCATGCTGATCTACACCTCGGGCACCAGCGGTGACCCCAAGGCGGTCATCTGCAGCCACGGCAAGGTCGCGATCGCGGGCGTGATGATGACCGAACGCTTCGGTCTCGGAGCCGACGACGTCTGCTATGTGTCGATGCCGCTCTTCCACTCGAACGCGGTGCTGGTCGGCTGGGCGGTGTCGCTGGCCTGTCAGGGCTCGATGGTGTTGCGGCGCAAGTTCTCTGCATCGCAGTTCCTGCCCGACGTCAGGCGCTACGGCGCGACCTACGCCAACTACGTCGGCAAGCCGCTGTCCTACGTGCTCGCGACGCCGGAGCGCCCCGACGACGGCGACAACCCGCTACGCGCGGTGTACGGGAACGAGGGGGCGGCCGCCGACGTCGACCGGTTCGCGCACAGGTTCAACACCCTTGTCGTCGACGGATTCGGCTCGACAGAGGGCGGAGTCGCGATCGGCAGGACGCCGGACACCCCGCCGGGCGCGTTGGGCCCGCTGCCGGAGGGCACCGAGATCGTCGACGTGGAAACCGGTGGGCCGTGTCCGCCAGGTGTCACGGGTGAGATCGTGAACACCGCGGGCGCCGGACGTTTCGAGGGCTACTATAACGACCCCGATGCCGATGCCGAACGCATGCGTGGTGGGGTCTACCACAGCGGCGACCTCGGATACCGCGACGAGAACGGCTACGTGTACTTCGCGGGCAGGCTGGGCGACTGGATGCGCGTCGACGGCGAGAACCTCGGCGCTGCGCCGATCGAGCGGGTGCTGCTGAGGCACCCAGACGTGATCGAGGTGGCCGTGTACGGGATACCGGCGCCCGATGTGGGCGATCAGGTGATGGCTGCCCTGCTGCTGGCGGATGGCGCCACCTTCGACGTCGAATCATTCCGCGAGTTCCTGACCGAGCAGCCCGACCTGGGGCCCAAACAATGGCCGGCACTCGTGCGGATCGCCACCGAACTGCCTCGGACCGAATCGTTCAAGGTCATCAAGCGCCAGCTGGCCGCACAGGGCACCGCCTGCGAAGACGCGGTCTGGCTCGTTCGGCGGTAACGTCGATTGAGTGGGTTACCGTGACTTCCCACCTCCGCCGCACCTGCGCGAGCTTGTCGAATGCGCGTGGGTGGTGGACGGACCCCCTGAGCCGGTCCGCGTTCTTCCCGATGGCTGCATGGATCTCATCAGGATGTCGGGCCGCATCGTCGTCGCCGGTCCTGACACCACCGCCTTCGTCAGCCCCCGCGGTCGAGAAGCGTTCGTCGGCTTGCGGTTTCGGCCGGGAGCCCTGCCTCGGCTGCTCGGCGTCCCGGCAGCTGAGCTGCGCAACGACCGCGTCCCACTTACCGACCTCGGCGTGAGGTGTGCGCGGGACAGCTCGCTGACCGAGCTGACCACCGCACTCGCCTCCGACGAGCCGGTGAAGGAGACGGCGCCCTGGTCACTTGGCCAACTGCGGCACATCACCGAGAGTCTCGAAAGCGGTACCGCCGTAGCCGAAGTGGCACAGCGAGCCGGTTGGTCGAGCCGCACGCTGCAGCGTCACTGCACCGCGGTGTACGGCTACGGGCCGGCGACCCTGCGCCGCATCTTGCGGTTCCGCCGTGCGGTTCGGCTGCTCGACGATGACATCCCGACGGCGGACGTGGCGGTCACGGCCGGCTATGCCGACCAGCCTCACCTGCACCGCGAAGTCCGTGGCCTCACCGGGATGTCGCTTGCGGCTCTGCGTCAGGGCAGCGGGCAGAACAGGTCGACCGATGTGCCGTCGGGATCGGTGACCGTCGCGTAGCGCTGACCCCATGGGGCATCGAAGGGCTTCAGCGCGCCGGAATGCCCTGCGGCCGTGAGCTTCTCGAAAAGCGCGTCGACGTCCGCCGGTTCGCTCACCTCGAACGCGATCGCCACCCGGCCCTGCTGCGTCGGCGGAGTCCACCCGGGGTGCATGCCCGCGATGATTTCTTCGTCGTCGAATGCCAGCCTGTTGCCACCAGGGAGCTCCGCCTCAACGTGCGGGCCTTCCGGTTCGGGAATGTCCAAACCCAGTAGCCGATAGAAGTCGAGCGCGCGCTGCAGGTCCTTGGTCGCGATCTCCACCACCGTCGATGTGACTCGAATGTCCATACCTGCAGGTTATGGCGGACGGCCAGGCGGCGTCGTGAACAAATCGGACACAATGCCAGCCTGCATGGCAAACTTATCCGAAATACGAATTTCGCTTGCGGAGATGACCCCCGGTGGCATTGAGTACATCTACTCACCCTGCCCAAGGGCAGTTTTCGACTACAGTCCCGTGAGAACCGGTGCCGAACAGTGTTTGCCATCGGTCTCAATGCCGATCATCTGACCGACAGGAGTTAACACAATGAAGATGTCGCCCCATGTCGCCGCCATCGCGGCTCCAAAAGCCATCGTCGGCGTTGCCGCCGTCGCCGCCGCCATCAGCCTGGTTCTCTCCGGCTGCGGCTCGGACACCAAGACCGAGGCCACGTCGTCGTCGAAGACCACCAGCAAGACGACGTCCAGCGCGACCGCCGCGCCGTCGAAGCAGAAGGTGGCCGAGCGTGACGAGGATGCCGCGGGACCGAACCCGACCATCATGAGCTACGTCCAAGAGAACAACATTCAAGAAACACAGGTCAACCGCGGTGATCCCGGTTCGCCGACCATCGACCTTCCGATCCCCGAGGGCTGGGAGCCCGCCGGTGAGGACACCCCGGAGTGGGCGTACGGCGCGATCACGTACACAGGCCCGGAGGCCGCGGAGTACAGCCCCAGCATCGTGGCGTTGCTTTCCAAGCTGACCGGAAATGTCGACCCCCAGAAGATCATCGACCTGGCTCCCGGCGAAATGAACAACCTGCCCGAATTCGAGGCGTGGAACGAGGGCGCCACCAGCACCCTCGGTGAATACCCCGCCTTCCAACTCGGCGGCACGTGGCAGAGCGAGGGCATGACCAAGATCACCGCGCAGAAGACGGTGGTGATCCCCGGCCAGGATGGCCTTTATGTCCTTCAGCTGAACGCCGACGGACTGGAAGACCAGGCCGATATCATCAGCGCGGCAACAGATGTGATCGACAACGAGACGACCATCTCGTTCTGAGACGACGACCCGACGCGGACATGTGAGCGGACCGCATACGGGCAATTCATAGGGGATCACCCGATATCTCTGCGGACTCATCGGGCGTAGCGTCCGGCAGATATCAACCACAGATGTGAGAGGTGGTCCACACATGGCAACGAGGAAATCGGCGGCGACGTGTGCGCTGGCAGCGATTTCGCTGATCTCCGCGGCGGTGACAGTCGCGCCGACGGCGTCGGCCCGCGAGTGCGTATGGCGGTTGGGCCCAGACCTCGTCCTGATCCAGGACAACGGCCTGAGGGTCGAGGGCAGCACTGACAACAACCATGTCGTCGGCACCGTCAGGTATGCCCATACGGGGGGCGACGACTGGACGACCGGAACGCTCGACGGTCCTGGCGGCTTGACCGGTGACGGAAGCACGTTCTCCATGAAAGTCAACTGGACGCAGGGGCCCGGCGCGGGCACATCCAGCAGCTATACGGGCCACATCGGAAACGACAAACGGATACTCGGCTCCACAACGAACAACCCGGGCGGTGTCCAAACCGGCTGGACGTCGCAGTACAGCGCGTTCTGCGACGAACCGCCGATCAAGGATCTCGAGGTGACTCCCGGCGAGCCACTTGGTACGCCCGCCGGCCCCGCTGACAACAAGCCTGCGACACCCAAGGCGCCAACTGAGGCGACCGTCATCGCGGATACGGACATCTACGACAAGCCCGACGGTAAGGGGCAGAGGATCGGCACCCTGTTCGTCGGCGAAACGCATCCGTTGATGGAGCCATGCAGGGACGACTGGTGCCGGGTCGGCCAAATCGAGCTCGGCGGCTTCGAGGGACTGCCCAACGGGACGGCCTGGGTCTACGCGAAAGGCTTTCTCACCTTCTCCTGACCGTCCTCAGTTCCCCCGAATGTCGTCGATGCGCCTGGTCGTCTCGGAAGTTCAGAGCCCGCTCATGAACTCCGCGAGCTCCTTCGGTCGCGAGAGAAACGGCGAGTGGCCGCCGGGGAATTCGATGACATCCGTCCTGAGGCGTTCACCGGCGATGATTCGAGACCACGGGGGGATTCACCATTTTGTCCTCGGCACAAACGATGTAGGACGTGCGGACTTCGGGAAACGCGGACGAAGGCGCTCGAAAGCTGACGCCGCCGTGTCGTCGTCGCAGTCGCCGAACATGTGAAATTTGGCCAACCGCTTGTCAATCCACGCCCGGCGACCTTCGGAGTCTCTACGTCCAAGGCCCGGGTGCTCGTCGCCTGGAATGTCGGCAATCGCGGTCGCCCCATGCACCAACGCGAATGTCGACATCGCCTAGCTCCGTCGGATGTCGTCCAGTCTGCGAGTGGCCTCTTCGAAACCCGTCACCAATTCGGCGATGATGTCGGCGACCGGCCGGATCTCGTTCATCCTGCCGACGATCTGGCCGACCGGCATGGCGACGGCCGTCGGATCCGACGACTCGCTCATGCGCTGATGCGCCTCGCTGACAAGGATGTTCTGCAGCGGCATCGGCAACGGCTCGGGCGCATCCGGCGCATCCCAGGCATCCGTCCACCGACTCTTGAGCAGCCGGGCGGGCTTACCGGTGTAGATGCGCCGACGCACGGTGTCCGCCGACGTCGCGCCGAGCAGCGCCTGCTGGATCACCGACGTGCCCGCATCGGTGCGCACGCCCAGGTCGTATTCGGCCGACGTCAAAAACGCCGACCCCATCCACACGCCCTGAGCGCCGAGCGCGAGCGCGGCCGCGACCTGCCGCCCGGTTCCGATGCCGCCCGCGGCGAGCACAGGGGCCCGACCATCAAGGGCGTCAACGATTTCCGGCCACAGCACCATCGAACCGATCTCACCGGTGTGGCCACCTGCCTCGTGGCCCTGCGCGACGACGATGTCGACACCGTTGTCGACGTGACGCAGCGCGTGTTTGGCACTGCCCGCCAGCGCCGCGACCGGAACACCGGCACCGTGGACCTGGTCGATGACATCCTTGGGCGGGGAACCGAGCGCGTTGGCGATCAACTTGATCGGATGCCGCAGCGCCACCTCGACGTGTGACCGGGCCACCGAATGCAGCCAGCCGAGCACGCCCGCGGAGCGCTCCTCGTCGTCTGGCAGCGGCGGCACCCCAAGATCGGCGAGCGTCTTGTCGACGAACTCGCGGTGCGCCTGCGGGATCAGCTTGCTGATGTCGGCGGACGTGCCTTCGGTGGGAATCTTGGCGGGCATGACGACGTCGACACCGTAGGGCATGCCGTCGGTGTTCGCGTCCATCCAGTTCAGTACGCGCTCGAGGTCGTCGGCATCGTTGAACCGGACGCAGCCGAGTACGCCAAGCCCACCGGCCTTGCTGACCGCGGCAGCCACCTTCTCCGATGGGGTGAAGACGAAGATCGGGTAGGTGATGCCGAAGCGGTCACACAAATCGGTGTGCATCAGGACGGCGCCCCGGCGTGTTTGGCGTGCGCGTCGTCGGCCGGACGCTCCTCGGTGGTGTCCTTGGCCCAGCGGTAGTCGGGCTTGCCTGCCGGAGTGCGGTGGATCTCGTCGACCCACCAAACCTTGCGCGGCACTTTGTAACCCGCGATCTCCTGCCGCACGAACGTGTCGAGCTCGGCCAGCGTCGGGTTGGTCCCGGGGCGGCGGTGCACCACCGCGGCGACACAGTTGCCGTAGCGCTCGTCCGGCACGCCGACCACAAGCGCATCGAAAACGTCGGGGTGGCCCTTGAGCGCGGCCTCGACTTCCTCGGGGTAGATCTTCTCGCCACCGCTGTTGATGGACTGCGACCCGCGGCCGAGCATCGTGACGCTGCCATCGGCGTCGACCTCTGCGTAATCGCCGGGGATCGCGTAGCGGACGCCGTTGAAGGTCTTGAAGGTCTCGGCGGTCTTCTTTTCGTCCTTGTAATAGCCGACCGGGATGTTGCCCTTCTTCGCGATCAGCCCGCGTACCCCGGAGCCGGGTTTGACCTCGTTGCCATCCTCGTCGAGAACGACCGTGCGATGGTCGATCGTCACGCGCGGCCCGCCGGTGTGCGACTGACCTTTTGCCACGATGCTGGTGCCCCCGAAGCCGGTTTCGGATGAGCCGATGGAATCGGTGATGATCCGGTCGGGCAGCAGTTCGAGGAACTTCTCCTTGATGCTCGTGGAGAACAACGCGGCGGTGCTCGCCAGCAGGAACAAGCTCGACAGGTCTGGTTGGTGGCCGGCGCCGTGAAGTTTGGTCAACGCGTCGAGCAACGGGCGGGCCATCGCATCTCCGGTGAAGAACAGCAGGTTCACCTTGTGCTTTTCGATCGTTCGCCACACGTCGTCGGCGTCGAATTCCGGTGCAAGCACGGTGGTTTGGCCGGAGAAGACCGACATCCAGGTGGCCGACTGGGTGGCACCGTGGATCATCGGCGGTATCGGGTAGCGGATCATCGGCGCATTCTCTGCGGCGGCCTTGGCCAGGTCGTGCTCGTCGGAGACGAATTCACCCGTGGCGAAGTCGGTGCCACCGAACAGCACCCGGTAGATGTCCTCGTGACGCCACATCACGCCCTTGGGGAAGCCGGTGGTGCCGCCGGTGTAGAGCAGGTAGATGTCGTCGGCGCTGCGCTCGCCGAAATCGCGTTCGGGCGACCCTTCCTCGAGCGCCGCATAGAACTCGACACCGCCGTAGCGTTGGTAGTCGTCGTCGCTGCCGTCTTCGACCGACAGGATTGTTCTGACGTTCGGCGTCTCGGGCAGCACGTTGGCGACCCGGTCGGCATACCGCCGTTCGTGCACCAACGCGACCATGTCGGAGTTCTCGAAAAGATATTTCAGTTCGCCCTCGACATAGCGGAAGTTGACGTTGACAAGGATGGCGCCCGCCTTGACGATGCCGAGCATCGCGATGACGATCTCGATGCGGTTGCGGCAGTACAGGCCGACCTTGTCGTCCTTCTTCACACCCTGGTCGATCAGGTAGTGCGCAAGGCGGTTGGCCTTCTCCTCCAGCTGCGCGTAGGTCAGCTGGTCGTCGCCGCAGATCAGGGCGACACGGTCTGGCACGGCGTCGATGGCGTGCTCGGCGAGGTCTGCGATGTTCAGGGCCACGGACACCAAACTAGAACGTGTTACATTTTTCTTCAAGCAGCACAGTGTGACAAGGTCTTTTTGTGGCATCGATGCAGGAAGGCGGACTTATCCGTGAGCGACGGAGAAAACCCGGAAAAAGGGCCCGACGCGCTCATTGAGCAGCGCGGACACACCCTGATCTTGACGCTCAACCGCCCGGAGGCGCGCAACGCGCTCTCCACCGAGATGCTCTCGATCATGGTCGAGGCCTGGGACCGCGTCGACAACGATCCCGAGATCAGGACCGCCATCCTGACCGGGGCTGGCGGCTACTTCTGCGCAGGAATGGACCTCAAGGCGGCGACGGCAAAGCCGCCTGGCGACTCGTTCAAGGACGGCAGCTACGACCCGTCACGCATCGACGCCCTTCTGAAGGGCCGGCGGCTGACCAAACCATTGATCGCGGCGGTTGAGGGACCCGCGATCGCCGGCGGCACCGAGATCCTGCAGGGCACCGATATCCGCATCGCGGGCGAGAGCGCCAAGTTCGGCATCTCCGAGGCCAAATGGAGCCTGTACCCGATGGGCGGCTCCGCGGTGCGGTTGGTCCGCCAGATTCCCTACACCGTGGCATGCGATCTGCTGCTGACCGGACGGCACATCACCGCTACCGAGGCCAAGGAGATGGGTCTGGTCGGATACGTCGTCCCCGACGGCTCGGCTCTGGCGAAGGCCCTCGAGATCGCCGAGGTGATCAACAACAACGGCCCGCTCGCCGTGCAGGCGATCCTGAAAACCATCCACGAGACCGAAGGCATGCACGAGAACGACGCGTTCAAGATCGACACCAAGATCGGCATCGAGGTGTTCCTTTCCGACGACGCCAAGGAAGGCCCGTTGGCGTTCAAGGAGAAGCGCGCGCCAAACTTCACGATGAAGTAGACGAAGTAGATGAAGTAGGCGCCGAGCGCGCTCTACCTCCTGAGCAATCCGGCCTCGTGATACCGACGATCCGTATTCACCTGCCACGGATCGGCGTCCTCGCCGAAGTATCGGGCGACGCTGTACATGGCACTCAACATCGCGTGGTCCTGGTTGTCGTAGCGGTGCATGCCGTTGCGCCCCATCGGGTGAAGGGAGGGGTAGGTTCGGCGCAGGAAATCACGAATTCGGGCAACGCCTCTTTCACTGGCGGGGTCCGAGATCGGATATGCGAATCGCGAGCGCACGACCATGACCCGCTCGACTGCGGAGCTGTCGATGCCGAGCGCGCGAAGGTCTTGTTCGACAACGCTTTTCAAGCGCTCGTCGTCGGCCGACCATAGTTCTCCGTCCTGGCCGACAAAGTACTCGAATCCCAGGTACGTGCCGTCCCAGCCGGCCGGCGAAAGTCCCGTCGACCACAGGCCGTAATTCTGAATTCGACCCACTTGAAGGCCTTTACCGGGCGTGTAGACCCAGTTGTAGGGAATGTCGTAGTGCTTCCGAAGGGCGACGGCCACCGTTATCAGCGAGCGGTGCCGCAGGGCCGCGGCCATTGCCCGAATGTGTTTCGGTGGCTCGGGCTCCAGGACGCCGACAAGCGACCGCAGCGGAATGCTGGAAAACACGGCATCTCCGGGCACGGTTTGGCCGCTCTGCAGCTCGACGGTCCAGGTTCCGCCGTCGAGCCGGGCCTTGACCACCGGCGAGTTGAGGGCGGGGACGACTCCGTCGTGCGCCAGCTTCGCCGCGGCGGCTTCCCAGAGTTGGCCGGGCCCGCGCACGGGGTATTGAAAGACGTCCTGGTCGGTTGAACCGTGCTCTGGTGGCACGCGCCAACTGATCGGCCTTATTCGCTGGTTCGCCCAATCACTCGTGATGTCGTCTGGGTCGGCCAGCCATGTCTTGCGGACATATCCGTCGAAAAACATGGTGTACCAATAGCGACCGAATTCGTTGGTGCCCCATTCGCGGAAGCTGGCCGAAGCGTCAACGGGGCGCATTCCGCGCCCAGCTCTGGCGCACAACAGGCTGCCGAGACCGTGCATTCCGCGCCGAAAACCCATTTGGGTCAATAGGTCGCGGCCGACGAGCGGGTACCGCACATATTGGTCTGAAACGAGCATGGCGGAGCGCCGACGGACGGAGATCCATTGGTCGGGCGGAAGCAGGGATTTCCAGAGGTCCAAAACCTCTTCATTTCTGGTGAAAAACCGGTGACCGCCGGGATCGACCCGCCAGTCACCGTTGCTCGGTGTGCGGGCCAGGCCGCCGACGTTGGCAGACGCCTCGAAGATGCGGGGCGTCACACCCCTTTTCGCCAGCCGGAGCGCGGCGGTCAGCCCCGCGGGACCGGCGCCGATGATCAACGGGTTTCTCTTCGACTCCATCACAAGCTACTGACCGCGTCGCTGCGGGAAGCGTCGATAGTCACCGACGAGTTCGTCTATGTGCCCCCCGGTGAGCTCGTTGAGCGGCGTCGTCAGAAAAACCAGCTGGGCGTACTGACTTTGCAGCGGCAAGAATCCACTGAGCAACGGCTCGGGCGACGTTCGGATCACCAGGTCGACGTCTCCGATATCGAATGCGGCGTTGATATCGCAGCCTTCTCGCTGCGCTTTCGAGAAGGCAGTACGTAGTTCGTCGCGCGCGTCGTACGCGGCGAGAATGTTGATTCGGAAATCGTCACCGCTCATTGCGGTTTCCGCACCGTGCGCAGCAGCGCGGTATCTCTCCGGGAGCAAGTTCCGATCGCCGTGCACGCGCACGCTGCACGTGGCGGGATCGAAATGAGCAGGAACCAACGTGGTGAGAAAATGGACCGAGGCCGTGTACACCGCGTTCAGCTCGGTGTCGTTCCGCGCCAGATTCGCGCGGCTCAGGTTGTACACCGAAACGGTCTGCACACTGTTGCGTTGCAGCGCAACGAGAATTTCAGCGACCTTCTCCGCGCCGCGCAGGTACGCGTCGGTCAGGGTGGTGCCATGCGCGTCGGCCCAACGCCGCATCCCGTCAGGAATCAAACCGACATGCGCTGGTTCATCGCTCACCCGGCAACCGACGATCAATCTTCCGCGCTCTTCAGCACCGCCAACACGGTCAGCGCCAAAATCTTCAGATCGAGGATCAACGACCAGTTCTCGATGTAGTAATTGTCGAACTCGGCCCGATCGGCGATCGAGGTCTGCCCTCGAAGTCCGTGCACTTGAGCCCAGCCGGTGATGCCCGCCTTCACCCTGTGCCTCTCGCCATAGCGCCGCACTCGCATTTCGAACAGGTCGACGAACTCGGGCCGCTCCGGCCGCGGACCGACCAGGGCCATGTCTCCGCGCAGCACGTTGAGCAGCTGAGGCAATTCGTCCAACGACGTCTTACGCATGAACTTGCCGACCCCAGTCCGCCGATCGTCTCCTTCCACGCCGCCGGGCGCCGCCCCCGCCTGCAATTCGAAGCCCGCCTTCGCACTGTCCAGAGGCCGCATGCTGCGGAACTTCAAGCAGTCGAAGACCACGCCGTCGCGCCCGATCCGCTGCTGCCGGAAGAAGACGGGGCCGGGGGAGCTGATCTTGACCAGGAGCGCGAGGCCTAGGAACAGGGGTGAGATGAGCAATAGCCCCAACCCGGCAATCGTCCGACCCAAGGCATGCTTGACCGCAAACTGCCAACCCTTGGGATCGACGTGGCAGAGCTCCATCAGAGGGATGCCGCCCAAGTGCTCGACCCTGGCGTGGGCGCCGACCGCGTCCATCAGCCGAGGCACCACCCGAACCCGCAGCCCGAGCTGCCGCGCCAGCTGGGCGGTATGCGCCAACTGCTCGTCAGGCAACGGCGTCGACGCGATGATGAGCTCCTCGGCGCGGGTGGCGCGCGCGGCGCTTTCAAGATCGTCGACGGATCCCAGGTAGGGCAGGTCGAGCAATTCCGCGTCTTGTGGCCGCACGTGATCCAGCACGCCTGCGGGCCACAGGCCGTAGTCGGGCACCTGACGCATCCGCGAGATGAGCTGATTCACGACAGGACCGGAGCCGACGATAAGCACAGGCGATCCGACATGGAACCGCCGCCGCAGGTAGCGGTTGATCATCGATCTGATCAGGCGGACCGCGGGTATCAGAATTGCCGCGCCGACCCATATGTGCAAGACCAACTCGCCGGGGCGGAGGTACGACTCGACCGTTTCGCCAGGGTCAGGGGGAGGCACGACCAGCAAAAGGACCATCAACGTCGCCAGAGCCGACAGGGCAATCGACGTCTCCACCGGCTCGAAGTCGTCGAGAAATCGGTGGTTCAGCCGTTCTCGGTACATCGTCCGGGTGGCCAGTATGGCGACGACGATCGGCACGAAAATCCACGACCACATGGCGAGCTCTCCGACCGCGTCCGAAAACCACTGCGCCAGCGCTACCGCGGCAGATGCGTACAGCACGTCGACCGCCACGGTGATCAGCGAATACACCGGGTCGGTGCGCACGCGCTCGACCCAGCGGGGTGGTGCTTCTCGAACGGGCTGCGTCGCGGCATTCGGTCCCGGCACGGCCGGGCGGGCACTGGGCGGGTGAACCGCCACGCCTGTGTGTAACTGCATGCGGCACGCCCCCGGACCCCTGTTACGGACTAACTCTCAGTATCGCTGGGGCGCCCGTTTAAATCGAAATGAGTCGGGTGTGAAAATTTGCCCAGCTTTCACGAAAATAACTATTTGCGATGATAGCTGAAGTTGCCGCGTTCTAGGTTGGATCGGGCTCAGGACCGAAAATCCGGTCAGCGGCGAGCGCCGCGAGATCGCTGAGCAATTGAACGTGTCCTGGGCCCCACAGTCGTGGCTTGGTGTCGAATACGCACAGCGTACCGATGGCGTTTTGGTTGTGATCGGTCAGAGGTATACCGAGGTAGGTGGCCACGATACCGCCGCGGACCAGCGGATGGTTCTTGAATACCGGGTCATTTCGCGCGTCTTCGAGAACAAGCGGCTTGCCGTTTGCCACGGCATATTGGCAGAAGGAATGCTCCAGCGGCATCTGTCTTTCCTGCACAGATAAATCGCCCAGCCCGACCACGCTCTTCAAGAATTGCCGGTCGACATCCACCAAGCACATCGCTGCGATCGGTGCATCCAGGGCGTCGGCGGCTGCCCGAGTGTTCCGATCGTAGATTTCCTCCGGAGGGGAATCCAGCAGCCCGGTGGCATACAGAGAACGCAGCCGGTCGGCGTCCGCCAACACCCCCGATACGCTGGGCATCGAAGTCTGGGCAAATACGCCGGATTCGGCGAGGTGGATCAGAATTTCCTTGACCAACGGGCCGTCGGCCTGCCTCTGGTCGGCCACCATCTGTGCTGCCACCGCGCGGGCCACGTAAATATCGACGTCCTCGCCGGCTTCGCTCGCTCGCTCCACGAGCCGGTGGTTGAGCCAATCGTCGAACGCTGGCAGCCCGCTGGTCATTCACCTACGGTATCCGAATTTCGCTGGAGCGAGCATAACCCGTGCACAAATACGGGTGGGCGATTAGCGACGTAGCCTGGAGTCACACCACGCAATCGGGGGCGGACATGACAGACGCGCGGACAAGAGCCCACCCAGTCGATCTACTGTTCGATGCTCGACATATCCGACGAAGCGGCATCGGTACCTACATCCGCACCCAACTTCCCCTTCTCGAGGAGGCGGCGGCTCGCCACGGTGTCTCACTGGCCGTGCTGGGAGACGCAGATACCCTCGCCGGGCTTCGGCCGAGCACTGGGGTGGTGCACGCATCTCCACCGTCGGCGCCGATGTACTCTCCCGCCGAACAGCTGGTCTGGCACCGTGCGTTCGCCGAGGCGCTACCCCGTGCGGTATGGCTGCCCCACTACACCAACCCGTTGGCCCGGTTGTTGCCCGGTAATCGCCGGATGCTCGTCTATGTCACCGTGCACGACGCCATCCATCTCCTGCCCCGCTGCGTCAGCGGACAGAATTGGGCAGGCCGCTCGTATGCGCGCGTGATGCTGGGTGCAGATGCCCGGGCATGTCGCCGAATCTTCACACCGTCGGAAGCGACCGCGGCGGCGTTGAAAGAGATCACGCGATCGGCACAGGTGATGGTGACGCCGATACCTGTGGATGAGATCTGGTATGAGCCTGCCGATCCGAGTCTGTCGCCGGTCAGCGGCCCCTTCCTGCTGTACATCGGAAACACCAAGCGCTACAAGAACTTACCGCTTCTGTTGGAAGCGTTCTCCGACATCTCCCACACCATCCCGCACAAGCTGGTGATCGCCGGAGGGGGCGCCTCGCTGCGGACGCTGGACGAACGGGTCCGCGGCCTCGCCGAGGACAACCGGCACCGGGTTCTGCTGATCGGGCAACTCGACTTCGCGGCCCTGCGTGCGCTTGTCGCGTCCGCGGACCTGCTGATCATGCCGTCCCTGCATGAAGGTGCCGGTTTGCCGCCGTTGGAGGCCATGGCATCGGGCACGGCGGTCTTGTCGTCAGACATCCCCGTCCTTCGGGAGACGTGCGGCGACGGTGCAGACTATTTCGACCCCCACGACCGTGCGGGATTGGCGAATGCGATGCGCGCGTACTGCGTTGACGACGCGGCGAGAACCGAGTTGGCGGCGCGAGGCCACGCTCATGTTGTCAGGCGTCAGCACGGGATTTGCGCGACCGCCGCAGCCGACGCGATATGTGCCGATCTCGATCTGGTCGGCAGCCGAACGAGATGATGTCGAGGCGCACGCTTGTGGCCCTCGCGCCTGTCGCGGTGGCCGCGGCCGTCTTGCTTGGCCGGCAGCGCGACGGGCGCATCGTCGTCGACGTCTCGAAGTTCGGCGCCAGGGGTGACGGGGTCACAGACGATTCGCAGGCGATTCAGGCCGCGGTCGGATTCCTGCGATCGAAGGACACGCTGTATTTTCCGCCAGGGATATATCGATTCGCGCAGCGGCACCCGACCGGAGCGGCGGCCATCGCGATCACCGGTGTCTCCGACGTCGAGATCGAGTTCGCCTCCGGTGCCGAGCTTTTCATGGACAACCTTGATCCGACCGCACACACCGGCACCAGTCACGGTCTTCTGGTTCGTGGACCGGCATCGCGAATCTCGTTGCGCAACGTGAGCATCCGGTGGGCGGCCGGTGCGAAGCGGTCGCTCGGCGACGGTATCAGGGTGGTCGGCTGTCCCGACGACGGCGACTCCCCGCCGGTCGGCTGGTCAGGGCCGCGGGCGCCCGTTGCCGGGATAAACCTGGCGGACTGTGTCGTTCGCGGCAGTCCGCAAGCCGGGGTGGTCATGTTTGGCGTGTCCGGCATCGACGTCGCTGGATTGCGGGTGGCCAACAGCCAGGCAGACGGACTACATTTCAACGCCTGCCGCAGAGCCAGGATCGACGACTACAGTGCCGTCGACACCGGCGACGACGGGATGGCGCTCGTGACATATTTCGCTCGCCGGTTCTCGTTCGACGATGCCGCGCATACGTTTTCGTTTCCCGTTCTCACCGACTGGTCCAACGCCGACTTCGCCATCAGCAACGTCAGCATCGTCGGCGGCAAGGCGAACGGCGTCCGTATCGCGGGAGCACATCGGGTCACCCTCACCGACCTCAGAGTCGCCGGGGTGCAATCCGGCTCGGCGGTGATGGTCGACTCCGCCGAACCGGGCTCGGACGTGGGCTGGAACTATGTGGCCAGCCGCGCCGTGCGCGCCGAAGGTGTCACTGCGGCCGACTGCGACACGGGTGTGCACCTCCTGGCCAGACCGGGAGCGTCCGGTGACGTGCGGTTCAGCGACTTCGACGTCAGCCTCGACGACACGAAGTTCGACGGTTGCCACAATTGGTCGGTCCGGGCGGAGTCACTGACCGATCACAAGGTGAGTGGCCTTCGGATACGAAACTGCGCCATCTCATCCGCGTCGACCGCAGGCGGCAACGGCGGGGTCGGGATCGCCAACGCAAACGGGATCTCTCTGCGCAACGTCTCGATTCGTCACGCGGAGCGGGTCGTCGCCCTCAGCGCCGTGAACACCGGCCAGCTCGCGGTCGAGCGCCTGAGCGTGACGATCGGCAAATCGGATCAGCAGGCGGTCAGCGCCCCACCGTGCCTGTCGCTCAACGGATCCGATCGCGTCATCACCGACGTCACCTTCCTGGAGATCACCCCGGCGCTCGGCGACGCCGCGATCAACTGTCGGTAGCCGGCGGACGTCTGGTGGCCAGGAAAGCACTTGCCGCCGTGAGCAGCAACAGGAACAAGACAATCCCGTAGATCAGGATCTGCACACGCCATACCTCCAGGAAGCAGTACGCCAATACGCCTGAGGACGCGGCGATGACTGGGCTGAAACTGAGCATGCGCGCGAAGGCGTAACCGGCGAACCCGTAGGCCAGGATGGTGTAAAGCCAGCCCCATGTCCCGTACACGGAGTAGGTGTCGGCGAACACGGAGTTGGTGAAGAAGTTACCTGCGAACGTCACCGAGTAGCCATACGTCGATGCCTGTTTCCAACTGTCGTCCTTGGCGACCTTGTTGAACTGCAGAAAGGTGGGCTGCACGGCGCTCAGCGATGTCGATGCGCCGCCTCGGTTCTCCCAGGCGCCACGGGCCACCGCATCCGACACTCCGAGGGAGATTTGCGCAGGGACGGCCAGGTACGCCCCTGTCTGGTACATGTTCATCGCAACCGGATTCGACACACCGGCTTCTCGGTAATAGTTCGCGTTGCGCACGTAGTTCAGTGCGGTGAGCACAGCGAACCCACTGAGCGCGATCAGCGTGATCGCGATCCACTTGCGTGTCTGCGATCGGCTGCCCGATTGGCGCGGGCCGCGGCTTCGCACCCAAGCGGCCAGATAAACCGCGCATGCCATCAGCAGTGCAAGCCGCGAGGCGATCACGGAGTTGGCGATCAACAGCAGCATCCCAACAGCCATGTACGGCCACCCGATGATTTTCTTGCGCCAGAGGTGCACGCCGATCGGCGCAGCAAGGATGGTGGCGTACCGCAGCGTCTGCACCCCGGCAAAGCCCGAGAGCGAATTGGAGAAATCGTTGGCGGTCTGTTCGCTTAGCGAATCGACGACGGCGGTGACACCGCCGACCTTCACGAACGAGTAGGCGACACCGACGGCGCCGGCAGCCAGCAGGATAAAGAAGTAACGCCGCTCGAACCAGACGGTGTTCGTGCGCTCGTTGCCGATCGCAGGGCGTGACCTGTGTGTGCCGAGCCAGAAACCGACCGTCGACACCATCACGATCGCGCAGTACCAAAGCAGGAGCAGCGCGATGCCCCGGCCGCTCACCGCGGCCGGGGCCGAAAAGCCGTTCAATGCCTCCGAACTGGTCTGGGCTTGGCCAAACTGTTGCCTGGCGGTCAACGCCCCCCACGCCAAGAATGACATCGCCACCGGCGCCAGAATCAAGACGCCGGGAGAGAACCACGCCGGGGCTTGAAAGGATGCTGCAGCGCTTCGCTGCGCGGATTGGACGCCGTTGTCGGTGAGCATGGCTAGCTGAACCGTTCGCGAAGCGGTCGAAGCCCGAAAGTCGCCGCATAGTCCGGCGCGTCATTGACCGCCGCGCGGTGGTAGATGAGGGCGGTGATCATCTCGGCAACGGCAAAGGCCAAGAAGATCGCGGTTGTGGTGTGCCAGACGAGAAGGAAGGCCACGCCGATCACCAGATAGATGAGTGTGCTGATGCCGCGAATCCAGAAAACGAGCACGGTTTGGCCCGCCTTGCGCAGCGCGGCGAACGGCACAGTCGACAACAACATGAAGCCCTTCCAGAGGAAGGCCAGCAACAGCGCCGCGACGCCGACACCGCTCCACGCCGGACCGAAAATCAGGCTTCCAAGGCCGCCAAGGGCAGCGATCAGGACCAGAGCCATCGCGGCGCCGAAGACCGCGACGAACGATACGAGTTCGCCCCGGTGTCCGTGAGCGAGCAATCGGTATCTGCCATACGCCAGAATCGGCTCCAACGCGCCTGCGACGGTGGAGATGACCCGAAAAGCGACCGAGGCTGCCGGTCCGATCATGACCAAGACCAGGGAGGTGATCGCGGGCTGAACGGCACCGACGACCGCCGTCTCCGCGGTGACCCAGCTCGACCTTCGAATATCTGGCGGAAACCCCATGGACGGCAGTGTCTTTCGCGGTTGATAACGGATGAGAACCGCGAGCAGAGCCCCTGTCGCCAGCACCCGCACGGCGTGCGGGTGGTGCTGATCAGCCATCCAGAGAGCGACCAAGCTGGCGGCGATCAACGCCGACGCCGCGAAGCCTTCGCGTTTCCAGTCGCCACTGACCACCCCGATCGACCTGGCCATCAACAGGCCGGTCATCACCCCGATGGAACTCGCCATCAGCACCGAGGACGGCGCGACGCCGGGTCCGATCATCAACAGCGCGCAAGAGGCAACGGTGAACAACACCACCCACAACGGCACGCCGAGCTCGCCGTCGGCGTCCGGGGTCGCCAGGCGCCCCTCGACGATGAAGGCGTTGAACAGTTGCGCGACATACACGCCGACGGCGAGCGCCAGTGCGAGAAACCCCTGGGTCTCGATGGGGGCGATACGCGCATAGATGGCAATGAACATTGCCGGGAAGACGTTCAGGGCGAGCCCGGCGACGACCTGTACCCCTGTGTGCAGATGCCTGGTGTCAGCCACAGCCACACCAGATCGCAGCTGGGAGGTCAATCATTTCGGCGGCTCGCGACCGCTTGCGCTACGACCTCGGCCATCTTGCGGCGGAAGACGTCGGGCGAGAACTGTTCTGCGTGCAACCGGATCTTGACGGGATCGAACTGGCGGCCGTCGAAGGAGACGAACTTCTGCGCGAGGTCACCCACCACCTCGGCGTCGCTGGCTCCGGCGACGAACGATCCGGTGAGGCCCTCGACGACACTGTCGAGAGCGCCGCCGACCCCGAGCGCGATCACCGGTGTGCCACATGCCATCGCCTCGACAGGTGTGATGCCGAAGTCTTCCTCGCCCGGCATCACCATCGCCTTCGCCCGCCGGTACAGGCTGCGGAACTCCTCATTCGACACCCGACCGACGAAGGTGATGTCACCGCCCGCAGCCAGCTTTTTGCATTTGGCGGCGTCTCGGCCGTCACCCGCGACCACCAGTTTCACACCGGACTCGACGGCCGCTCTGATGGCGATATCGGGGCGCTTGTAGGACACCAACCGTCCCGCGAGGAGGAAGTAGTCACCGCGCGGCGCCTCGGATACCTCCGGGGTGTAGAAGTCGATGTTCACCGGGGGGTGGACGATCTGTGACTCGCGATTCCAATGGCGCCTGATTCGCTGCGCCACCGCGGTGCTGTTGGCGACGATGGACGTGATCTCCTGGGCAGCGGCCAGCTCCGTCTTGATCGCCACCCGCGACAGCGCATCGAGTGCGAGGCGACCGGGCCACGACGTTGCCTCTTCGATTCGCATTTTCTCGTCCCAGGCCCATCTGGCCGGTGAATGCACGTAGACGATCGTGGGTACGGGTGTCGCGGCGTGGACGGCGGCCGCGGCGAAGGCGTGATGGCTGATGATCACGGCATCCGCCGATCCGAAGTCCCGGCGTCTCAACCAGGCCGGCACAAGCGGAAGCAACGGTGCGTAGCTGCGGTAGCCGACCGTGCGGTAGGCCGACGACAGCGGACCGGTTTGCACACGCCCGGCGAACGACGCGCTGACGCGTGGGTCGACGATGGGAATACTGATCGGCGCGTCCGGCCACTCCCGGGAGAGCTCGGCAACGACGTGCTCAGAACCCGCGACCTCGGTCAGTCGCTCGTGCACGATCGCGACCCTCACCGCGGACCCCGAACCTTTCTGAATCTCACGCCCCGACCGCGGCGATACGTGAACACCGCGACCACCGGGGCAGTACGGGATGTGGCCGCCGAACACAGCGCCAACGCCTCTGCGACGGTGTCGGCTTCGAGTCGGGCGACGAGCACGATGTCGGTGGCGGTGCCGATCACGTCGGGGGTCAGCACCGAGTCGCCGACGGCTCCGCCCGCGACGACTCGTGTCGTGGGCGGTTCGGCCGAGGTCGGCAAGCAATGTTGTCCCGCCGGGGTCGCCGCGGCCGCCCCCGGCTGACTTTGCGCCGCCGCGGTCTCCAGCAGCGATGCCACCACGGCGCTTCCCGATGACGACGAGGCGCCGATGACGAGGATCACGCGAGTCGGCCCGGCGGACGGACATTGCGCATAGAGGGTTGTTGCGAGCCGGTTCTGATCGTCTGCCCAGGCGTCGCGGGCAGGTATGTCGAGGTCAACGACGGGCAGCAGGACACCGTCGACATTTTCGGCCATGATTTTCGCCAACGACCCGCGGCCCGAGCGCCTGCGTCGAGCCAGCAGGACCGCCGCTACGCCCGAACCGCCCACCAGCGCGCCGAGAAAGACCCCGATGACCCACTGGTGGGAACTCGGATGGTTCGGAGTGGGCGGCTGCACGACGCTCAACGCGCCTGCCGCGGCCGCTTGGAGCTCGACGCTCTCGCGCGCTCGCTGGAGTTCCTGCATCCGCGTTGGGTCCGCCGCGTCGCGCTGCTGCCACTCGGACAACGTGGGCAGGATCGTCCGCAACTGTGCGTCGACGCGCTGCGCAAGCTCTTGCCCGTAGAGGTCGATGGCGGTCTGCACCGTTCTGATGGCCTCGTCGGATTCACCGCTGGCGCTGATGGTCACCACCGACGACTCGCCTGCCTGCGCAACGTTGAGTTTCGCCGGCTCGTCCATGGCCAACTTCCCGGCCACGGCCGCAGCGAATCCCTCGCCGGACATGAGGGCGATTTCCCCAGCGACGAATTTGGCTGTGTTGTCCTGGTTGTCGGGGGTGATCTGACTCGCCCCTGCAGCGAGTGCGGTGAGATCGGCCGGATCTTGGAGCCGCAGAAAAGCTGTCGCGGTGGTGTCGGTGGCCAACGCTGCGAATGCCAACCCGCCGATGAGCGCGCCCGCACAGAGCCCGATGACAGCGCCGATGAGCAGCTTCGTCATCACGAAGCGATTCTCGAGCGACGAGATCAGGGCAATCGCGGGCGCGGACACCCTCGACACGTTGGCAGACAACTCTGCGGCGCTCCGTCCTGACCTTTTGAGGTCAACAGTAGACTCGCCGGGCCGTTTGCCGCGCAAACGCTCGATTTTCGGTGTGCAGCGCCGGCATGGCCTCCAAGCGGCGCGCCCGCAATCGCCTAGACCCGTGGCGGCACCGCGCGGTTTACGCGTAGGGTTTGCCAGTAGGGGGGCGACGTCAGGATGTCATTCGGGCGCGCTCATTCGGGGCGGGAGCGACGGTGTCTCTTGTGAGGCGTTGCACGATCCGGCGAACCGTCACCACAACCGTCTGCCTGTTGATATCGGCGATGTTGGCGACTGCACCGGGCGCGGCCTACGCCGACCCGCTGAACTCCGACCCCGCGGCAGGCGCGGAGGTGACCTTGCCATGGCCGACGCTGGGGCTGCCCGAGGCGATCACGTTGGTGGGCGCCAACGCCAATCAGGACTTCACGGTTCCGGTGCCAACCGGGTTCACCGCGAGAAGGCTGCGCGGACTCATTCATGCCCCCGTCGACTTCGGTGCCGGCTTCGTGGAGATCAACGACGGCAGGGGCAGATTCCTGACAACGGTGGAGCTGCCTGCTGTGGCGCCGGACCAAGCCGTGGTGCCTTTCGACGTAGACATCTCAGCGGCACAGGTGAGCGCATCAGCCGTCGGACTGTCCTTCACAGTGCGCGAAGCCGGGCTCCCCCCGGAGCAACGGTGCGGCCTCGGCGAGCGGCTGGACATCAGCGATCTCTCCGTGGTGTTCGCCGGAGACGAACCCGCGCCAACGACGATTGCGGCTTTCTTTCCTCCTGTCCTGCAGCGGCTCACGATTTACGCACCTGTCGACGCCAACGGCGCCGAACAGCAGGCGGTACTCACGCTGGCATCGGCCGTCGCGCGCATGTACCGGCCGCAACCGACGGCGATCACGGTCGTCAATCAGCCGCGCGGTGCCACGCCCCCGCCTGCGCCTCAACTCACCCGCGCCATCGTGGTCGACAGCGGTGACGCTGGACTCAATGTCGTCAAGCCGGGCAAGGCCGATGTCTACCTCGCGTTGACCGGACGCGGCGACCAACTCAGCGATCAGGCGTCCCTTGTGGTCAACCGACTCCAGTCCTTGGCGCAGGTCCCGAACGCACGTGTCGACACGGCAGGCGCGGACCGTGACTCCCCCTCGGACGAGCTGAGCTTCGGCCAACTGAATCTCGATGGCAAAAGCCTGGTGTTGCGGACGTCCAATCTGACGGTGGGAGTCGACCGATCCGCGTTGGGGGCCGGGCGCGTCGACCACCTGCAAGCGCATCTTCTCGCCACCCATACGCCGGTCGCGTCCCTGGACTCCGCCAGCGTCACGGTCAGTGTGAACGGCCAGGCCGTGTACACGTCCCCGCTGAACGACAGTGGCCACGTCGATGCCGTGTTCGACGTACCCACCGAATTGCTGAAGCAGAGAATAAATTTCGAGTTCGACCTGACGTTCAGCCCGCGCCAGTTGTGCAGCCCGACAATTGCGCCGTTGACTTTCCAGCTCGACCCTCGGTCGACGTTGACGATGGGACGCGGTGGCCGGCCCCTTGGGGGGTTCAGCGCGGCGCCGTCCGAGTTCAGCCCGCAGTTCCTCGTCGCGCTCGACGGGACCAACCCCAACCAACTCGACTATGCGACCCGGGTGGTGGCGGACATCGCGCGACTGACCGATACAGCGTTGATGCCGCGCGTCGTCGACGTCAAGGCCGCGGCCGACAGCGGCACCGGCGCGGTGATCGTGGCGAACGCCACGACCCTCGGGCCGACGGCGATGCGCCCGCCGATTGGCGGGGAAAGCTCCGACGTCCGGGTCGACCTTGGCAAGGAACTACGCGCCGACATCAACAGCGGTTTGGGATCGATCCAGGTATTCGCCGACCAGCCTCGCAACCGCACGGTCGTCCTCGTCACGACCAGCGGAGCGTGGTCGCTCGTCGAGCCGCTCTTCGGTTTCATCGATCAGTTGCCAGAGGGCTGGTCCAGCCTCGACGGCGATGTTCTTGCCGCCGGCCCTGAGGGCACCGTGACCAACCTGTCGATCGCACCCGCCGACATCCCTTCGCCCTCAGCCGAACACGCGACCAACCGGCCAACCTTGCTGGCAATCGGTGCAGGATGCGTCGTGCTGGCCGCGCTCGGGTTGGGTGCAGCGCTTTGGTGGCGCCGCTCCCGCGGCACCGCGGTGTAGGCCGGCGAACGGATCGCTCGGCTACCGAGGGTCTCCGTGTTGGCCTGCGTCATTGTGTGGCCTGGTTGGCGTGAACGTCACCGGCATGCGCTCAAGTCCGCTGACGAAGTTGGCTGGGCGAAGCGGCAATTCGTCGTCGTTGGCCAGCCGCATGTCCGGCAACCGCTTCAGCAGCCGTTCCTGCATCAGCGAAAGCTCAAGGCGGGCCAGCTGATTGCCCAAGCAGAAATGGGTGCCGAAGCCGAATGCAAGATGGTTATTCGGGTAGCGGGTTATGTCGAAGCGCTCGGGCTCGTCGAACACCTTCTCGTCGAAGTTGGCGGACTCGAAGAGCAGGATCATCTTCTCGCCCTTCTTGAGTCGGGTGCCGTGGAACTCGGTGTCGGCGGTGACCGTGCGGGCCATGTTCTTCACAGGGGCGGTCCAGCGCAGCATCTCTTCGATCGCGTTGGCCAGCAGGTCCAGGTCGTTGGTCAGGCGCTGGTGCTGATCGGGGTGACGCAATAGCTGTCGGGTGCCACCCGACAGCGTGTGACGGGTGGTTTCGTCACCGCCGATCAGCAGCAGCAGCACCTCGGTGACGATCTGGTGGTCTTCGAGCTTCTCCCCTTCGACCTCGGCGTGCACCAGGACGCTGACCAGATCGTCGGTCGGCTCGGCTTTGCGCGCGGCGATCATGCCCATCATGTATTCGGTGTACGCCGCGAACGCGTCCATCGTGACCTGCATCTTCTCGGGATCCGCAGTGCTGCTCAACGCGCCGACCAGGTCGTCGGACCAGCGCAGGAACATCTCGCGCTCTTCGGGACGCACGCCGAGCATGTCGCCGATGACCGCCATCGGCAGCGGGGCGGCGATGTCCCAGACGAAGTCACACTCCCCGCGTTCGCACACCGCATCGATCAACGTGTCACACAAGGAAATGATGGATCCCTCAAGGTCTTTCACGCGCTTACGGGTGAAACCGGAGTTGACCAGCTTGCGCCGAAGCAGGTGCTGCGGGTCGTCCATCTCGATCATCATCTCGACGCCCGGTTGGTCGGGCCTGATGCCGCCGGCGTTGGAGAACAGCTCGGGATTGCGTTCTGCCTCGATCACGGCCGCGTACGTGGCGGCGGCGGCGAGCCCGTTGCGATCCCGGAACACCGGCTCGTTTTCGCGCATCCACTTGTAGACGGACCGGGAGTCGCCCGCGTAGAAGTCGCCGTCGGTCAGGTCAACGTCTGGTCTGGTAACTGTCATGCCTGCCTCCATCGGTTGATAAGGGAATCTAGACGACCCGTCAACCGGGCCATCTGCATTACCGTGATTCCGCATGGCCGCCAGCAGAGCTACCTTCGCCGTCGCCGCGCTCGCGGCCGGCGTCGCCCTCGTCGCATGCGGCGCCGACAAACCGCAAGCCTCCGATGCGTCGTCGCAGTCGAGCACGCCACCCGCCCCTGGCTCACCCATCGACGCGTGCAAGCTGCTCAGCAGCGACGACATCGCCAAGCTGCTCGGTAAGCCGGCCGACGGCAGGTCCATCGGCGGGAGCACCGATGCGCCCGCCTGCACCTGGGAGAACCGGGACACCTACGAGTCGGTCACCGTGGAGATCGGCAATCCCGGCACCGCGATCAACGGAACGCTTCCACCACCCGAGCCTGGCTTCCCCGAGGTCGGCACACCCGGCCCGGACGGCATGCGCTTCCTCGCCAGCGGCATGGTCGAATTCCCTGCCGGTGGTCGCTCGAACACGGTGCAGGTCGCAGTTCTCGCACTGATGGGCCAGGACGCCGACAACGCGGCCGTCGACCTGGCCCGCAAGATCGGCGCCCAACTGCCGCAGTAGCCGGTCTACAGTGACGGCATGTCCGAGTCCCAGCACACCATCGCAGGCACCGTGCTCACGATGCCGATCAGGGTCCGCAAAGCCGATGTGCACAGCGCGATGTTCACCGTCGACGCCGATGCCGCGCAGCGTCTCATCGACTACAGCGGGCTGCGAGCCTTCGAGCTTCGGCCGGGTCGTGCCGTGGTCAACCTTCTTCTGACCCGGTTCGTCGATTGTGACCTGGGCCAGTACAACGAGTTCTCGTTCTGCGTGATGGTGCAGCCGCCGGCATCGGACGTGCGCGGGCTGCGAGGGTTTGGCGCGGCAGGAACCTTCGTGCACCGGATGGCTGTCGACGGGGCATTCACGCTGGAGGCGGGCAGGCAGATCTGGGGCTATCCGAAGATCATGGCGGACTTCACCGTTCGGGACGGCAACCCGTTCTCCTTCGATGTCGACGCCGACGGTTCTCGCGTCGTCGAGATGGCGATCGGACGCGGGCTGCCGGTGCCGATGCCGTCGCGTCCGCAATCGCTGCTCACCTACACCAACCTCGACGGCACGACCCGCGAAACCGAAGCCGAGCAGGTCACCTCCGGCATGCACGCCCGCATCGGAGGAGCCGCCATCAGGCTGGGCGATCACCCGATCGCGAAGGAACTCGCGTCGCTCGGGCTGCCCAAGAAGGCGTTCGCCTGCATGTCGATCGCCAACGCCGACATGACCTTCGGCGACGCCAGGGAGATCGCCTAGACCAGCGCCGCGAGGTCGCGGATCTGCTCTGGCGAGCGGGCCCCGACCACCATCATCGTGACGCCCGCGGCCTCCCATGCCTTGATCTGCTCCTCGACGTAGGCGAGGTCGCCGACGATCGCGGAGTCGTCGACGAGCTCGTCGGGAATGATCTTGGCGGCCTCGTCCTTGCGGTCGGTCCGGAAGAGCTTGGTCACGTCGTCGACGACCTCGGCGTAGCCCATCCTGCGGTACACGTCGGCGTGGAAGTTGGTGTCCTCGGCGCCCATCCCACCCATGTAGAGCGCCAGGTGCGGCTTCATCAACTCCATGATCTCGGCACGATCATCGGTGACGACCACCTGCGCCGTCGCGCAGATCTCGAAGTCTTCACGGCTGCGACGCGCACCCGGCCGGGCGAATCCCTCGTCGAGCCACTCGTTGTACATGCCCGCGATGCGGGGCGAGTAGAAGATCGGCAGCCAGCCATCGCAGATCTCGGCCGCCAGCGCGACGTTCTTCGGGCCCTCCGCGCCCAGCATCACGGGGATGTCGGCACGCAGCGGATGGGTGATCGGCTTGAGGTTCTTGCCGAGCCCGGTGGTGCCGTCGCCGGTCAGCGGCAGCGGGTAGTGCGGCCCGTCGCTGTGCACGGGCGCCTCACGTGCCCAGACCTGCCGCAAAATGTCGATGTACTCGCGGGTGCGCGCCAGCGGTTTGGGGAATTTCGCCCCGTACCAGCCCTCCACCACCTGCGGCCCCGATACCCCGAGCCCCAGGATGTGCCGACCGCCGGACAGGTGATCCAGGGTCAGCGACGCCATCGCGCACGCGGTCGGGGTGCGTGCAGACAGCTGCACCACCGAGGTGCCAAGGCGCAGCCGGCTGGTCGCCGAACCCCACCAGGCCAGCGGTGTGAACGCGTCGCTGCCCCACGCCTCGGCGGTGAACACGGTGTCGAAGCCGGCCTCCTCGGCCACGGCGACCAGCTCAGGTGCGTTCGTTGGCGGCTGTGCACCCCAATATCCCAGTTGCAAACCGAGCTTCACTTAGACCGCCTTCCGACCCGTCCTTGAAACCATTCTTAGAACCTGTTCTACTCGATGCTGTGACCACCAGCCAAAGCAGCCCGGTGCAGATCGACACACATCAGCCGCCCCTTTCGGCGCCGCTGAGACTGTCCTTCGACTACACCCGTTCAGTGGGACCCGTCCTCAGCCAGTTCTTCACCGCCCTGCGCGGGCGACGCATCGTCGGCGTGCGTGGTTCGGATGGTCGAGTGCACGTTCCGCCTGCCGAGTACGACCCCGTCACTTACGACGAGCTGACCGAGATCGTACCGGTGGCCAGCGTCGGGACCGTGGTGTCTTGGACGTGGCAGCCCGAACCCCTCGAGGGTCAGCCGCTCGACCGGCCGTTCGCATGGGCGCTGGTCAAGCTCGACGGCGCCGACACCCCGATGCTTCATGCGGTCGATGCGGGCTCGTCTGCGGAGATCAGCACCGGTGCCCGCGTGCATGCGCACTGGGTTGACGACCCGGTCGGCGCGATCACCGACATCGCCTACTTCGCGCTCGGCGACGAGGCAGAGGAGGTGCCCGAGGAGACCGCCGACGAACGCGAGCCGGTGACCATGCTCGTCGTCCCAACCACGATCGAGATCCAGCACACGGCGTCAATTCCGGAAAGCGCGTTCCTGCGCGCGCTCGAGGAGGGCAAGCTGCTCGGCGCGCGCACCGGCAAAGAAGGCAAGGTGTACTTCCCGGCCAGGGAGGCCGACCCCGGGACGGGCCAACAGCTCGACGAGTTCGTCGAGCTGCCGGACAAGGGCACCGTGACGACGTTCGCGATCATCAACATCCCGTTCGCCGGCCAGCGCATCAAGCCGCCGTATGTCGCGGCCTACGTGCTGCTCGACGGCGCCGACATCCCGTTCCTGCATCTGGTCACCGAGATCGACGCAGCCGATGTGCGGATGGGCATGCGCGTCGAGGCGGTGTGGAAACCCCGCGAGGAGTGGGGCCTTGGCATCGACAACATTGATTACTTCCGGCCGACGGGTGAGCCCGACGCGGATTACGAAACCTACAAGCACCACCAGTAAGGAAATCCGTGACTGACGTAGCTGTAGTCGGGTTCGCGCATGCTCCGCATGTGCGCCGCACCGAAGGCACCACCAACGGCGTCGAAATGCTGATGCCATGCTTCGCCGAGCTGTACGCCGATCTGGGCATCAAGCAGACCGACATCGGGTTCTGGTGTTCTGGATCCTCGGATTACCTTGCCGGGCGGGCATTCTCGTTCCTGTCGGCGATCGATTCGATCGGAGCGGTCCCGCCGATCAACGAGTCGCACGTCGAGATGGACGCCGCGTGGGCGCTCTACGAGGCCTACATCAAGATCCTGACCGGCTCGGTGGACACCGCGCTCGTCTACGGCTTCGGCAAGTCAAGCGCCGGGGTGCTGCGTCGTGTGCTGGCGATGCAGACCGACCCGTACACGGTGGCCCCGCTGGTGCCCGACGCCGTGTCGACGGCGGGCCTGCAGGCCCGGTTCGGACTGGACTCGGGTAAGTGGACCGCCGAGCAGATGGCACAGGTGGCGCTGGACTCCTTCGCGGTCGCCGAGCGCACCGACTCGGAGAAGGCTCCAACTGCCTCAGACGAGGCTGAATGCATCTCCGAACTTCTCGCCAGGCCGTACTTCGCAGACCCGTTGCGCCGCCATGACATTGCGCCGATCACCGACGGCGCATCGGCGATCGTGCTGGCCGCGGGCGACCGCGCAAGGGAGCTGCGGGAGAACCCCGCGTGGATCACCGGGTTCGAGCACCGCATCGAGACACCGGTGCTCGGCGCCCGCGACCTGACCACGTCACCGTCGACGGCGGCGTCGGCCTCGGCAGCGACAGGTGGTGACACCGGGTCGATCGACGTGGCCGAGCTCTATGCCCCGTTCACCCATCAACAGCTGATCCTGAAAGAGGCCATCGGGCTGGGTGACGCCACGAAGATCAACCCGTCGGGTGGCGCGCTGGCCGCCAACCCGATGTTCTCGACCGGACTCGAGCGCATCGGATTCGCGGCCCGCCGCATCTTCGACGGCTCTGCGCAGCGGGTGCTGGCGCACGCCACCAGTGGGGCTGCGCTGCAACAGAATCTGGTCGCGGTCATGGAAGGCGGGAAATAGAAATGGCCGGTCAGCTTGCAGCCGTCCTGGGCACGGGGCAGACCAAGTACGTCGCCAAGCGCAAGGACGTCTCGATGAACGGCCTTGTGCGCGAGGCCATCGACAAGGCGCTCGCGGACTCGGGGTCGACGTTCGCCGACATCGACGCCGTCGTTGTCGGCAAGGCGCCGGACTTCTTCGAGGGCGTCATGATGCCCGAACTGTTCATGGCCGATGCGGTGGGCGCCACCGGCAAGCCGCTGATCCGGGTGCACACCGCGGGCTCGGTCGGCGGGTCGACCGCGATCGTCGCTGCCAGCCTGGTGCAGTCCGGCAAGTACAAGCGCGTGCTGACGATGGCCTGGGAGAAGCAGTCCGAGTCCAATGCGATGTGGGCGCTGTCGATTCCGGTGCCGTTCACCAAGCCGGTCGGTGCGGGCGCGGGTGGTTACTTCGCCCCTCACGTGCGGTCCTACATCCGGCGCTCGGGCGCGCCGACGCACATCGGCGCGATGGTGGCGGTCAAGGATCGGCTCAACGGTGCGAAGAACCCGCTGGCCCACCTGCACCAGCCCGACATCACGCTGGAGAAGGTGATGGAGTCCCAGATGCTGTGGGACCCGATCCGTTTCGACGAGACCTGCCCCTCGTCCGACGGCGCCTGCGCGCTGGTGCTCGGCAACGAGGAGATCGCGGATCGCCGCGTCGCCGACGGCCACCCCGTCGCGTGGATCCACGCCACCGCGTTGCGCACCGAACCGCTGGCCTTCTCGGGCCGTGACCAGGTGAACCCGCAGGCCGGTCGCGATGCCTCGGCGGCGCTGTGGCGCGACGCCGGAATCAGCTCACCGATCGACGAGATCGATGTCGCCGAGGTCTACGTGCCGTTCTCGTGGTTCGAGCCGATGTGGCTGGAGAACCTCGGCTTCGCCCCTGAGGGCGAGGGCTGGAAGCTCACCGAAGCCGGCGAGACGGCGATCGGTGGCCGCATCCCGTTCAACCCGTCCGGCGGCGTACTGTCAAGCAATCCCATCGGCGCATCGGGCATGATCCGGTTCGCCGAGGCGGCCATCCAGGTGATGGGCAAGGCGGGCGATCACCAGGTGGCAGGAGCCCGCAAGGCCCTCGGGCATGCCTATGGCGGAGGCTCGCAGTATTACTCGATGTGGGTGGTGGGAGCGGACAAGCCATGACGAGCAAGATGCAATACACCTGCGCGGTGCCGATGTGCCCGATCGACCAGCTGGTCGAGCTGTCGAAGACGGTCGAGGAGGCCGGATTCGACAACATCGCGCTACCCGACTCGATCTTCTACATGGAGAAGCAGGCGGCGGACTATCCGTACACACCAGACGGCTCGCGGATGTGGGACGAGAACACCCCGTGGGTGGACCCGCTGATCGCCGCTGGCGCGATGGGCGCCGTTACGTCGACGCTGCGGTTCTACACCAACGTGATGAAGCTCGGCTCACGCAACCCGCTGTTGATGGCTCGCCAGGTCGGGTCGGTGGCGAACCTGACCAACAACCGCTTCGGCTTCGGTGTCGGAATCGGTTGGGCGCCGGAGGAATTCGAATGGTGCGGCCAACCGTACGGCAAGCGCGGCAAGCGCGTCGACGAGATGATCGAGGTGATCAAGCTCGTCCTGAGCGGCGGCATGGTCGAGTTTCACGGTGAGTTCTACGACTTCGACAAGTTGCAGATGAGTCCCGCCCCCACCGAGCCGGTGCCGTTCTACGTCGGCGGCCACACCGACGTGGCGTTGAAGCGGGCGGCCCGCGTCGGCGACGGCTGGACCAGCGCGATGCTGACCGGAGCCGAGCTCACCGACATCATCGCCAAGCTCAAGAAGCTGCTTGCCGAGAACGGCCGCGCCGATGACCCGTTCGAGTATCAGGCCGTCTGCATCGACAAGTTCGGTGTCGACGGCCACCGCGAACTGGCCGAGGCAGGCGTCACCGACAACATCGTCATGCCGTGGGTCTTCGACGGCCTCGGCTTCGACGCCCCGTTGGACAAGAAGCAGGATTCGGTGAAGCGCTTCGCAGAGACCTACATCCACTCCGGATGGCAGGAGTGAGCGACTCACCCGTACACCTCGCGGGCAAGCGCTCGCGCGAGGCGGCGGTGGCCCGTGACAAAGAAGCCTGGCTGGCGGTGTTCGCCGACGACGCGGTCGTCGAAGATCCGATCGGGCCGTCACACTTCGACCCGGAAGGCAAGGGGCACAGGGGTAAAGAGGCGATCGCGAAGTTCTACGACATGGCGATCGCCCCTAGCGAGCTGACGTTCAACTTCGAGAAGACCTACCAATGCGGCGACGAGGAAGCCAATGTCGGCAATATCGTCATCCGGTCGAGTGGGTACGAGGTCGTCGCCGAGGGGGTGTTCACCTACCGGGTGAACGACGAGGGCAAGATCATCGCGTTGCGCGCCTACTGGGAGCTCGACGCCGCCACCAAGAGTGCCCGCAAGATCTAACGCGAGAACCGATCGGCCGCCAGCGGTGTGTCGGCGTACAAACACTCACGCTCGCGCTGAGGCGGGGTGGGTTCACGCGACACACCTGAGCGCTCCGTTCAGGCGCCAGGTCGTGTTGTCGTCAACCGCCCCCGCTTCTCGGATGTCGTCACGCTCGCCCTTCGTAATCGTGCCGTCGGGATTGATATCGCCGTAGTAGTGCGAAGCGTGGCCGTTGCCCCAGGCGACTTTGAAATCGACGGCGAGTCCCCTAATGCCGCCGATGACGGTCCCGGAAATTCTTCCCGAGCCGTCAGCCTTCGCGGCCGTAGGGTAGCCGATCAGCTCCTGTTTGCTCGCAGATGTCTGCAGTGTCCAACCGTCACTCTGGGTGAGTGAGATCTCACCGGGGATGAACTCGAACTTGGGGCAGGCTGAGGCCGGGTTGGGCCTTGTCCGAACTTCGCGCCACTCCGACTTGCCCCAGCAGGTCCCTCCGTCGTACGGGAAGATGGAGCCGGTGCAGCCCTGCACCTGCACGTGATAGAGAGTGTCCGGCTGCAGGCCTTCGAATTTGTAGTAGCCCCAGTTGCCTGAGCTCTTGTGCTCCCTCGTGACTAACTCGCCGCCGGGGCGGTTGAGCCAAACATAAAACTTGGCGTGTCAAAACCGGCATGTGGCCCTTGCGCTTTCCAGCCCCACTCCAAATCCACCCAATCGGTACCAGAACCGACTGCGACGATCGGAGGTGTCGGCTTTTCCTGCGGATTATCCAGCTCTCCGACTTTATTTCCGTCTGCAGCTGCGGTGAGGTTCTTTTCCGGCGCGCATGCCTCGTCTTCGTCCTCAGTGTTGAATACTGCGCACACCTTGACCCGGTGGGTCGAGCCGGCGGCCAAGGAGCAGAACTCCTTGGTGAACTGGACAGCATCCGGGATTGTTACGGGATCTTGCCCATCAAGCGACACCGTGTAGTAAGCGACACCTGACGAAGAGTGCTGCCAGGCAACGACGAGGCACCCTGGCAAGGTGCTGTTGTTCTGAATGTTGACCGGCGGCTCGAACTCCTCCGCCGCGGCGGTTCCAACGCCGGCGAACATTAGAGCAGTGACGCCGGCAGCCGCTGCCAGCCTTTTGGCGACCTTCGTCGTCGGTGTGTGAAACATGACGCCCTCCTGGGCTCGTCCCGATCGGTCGGCCTACCACAGGCCGCTGTGAGTTTTCTGTCGGCGACGTTAGCGGGGCGATGGTCCCCGACGAATCAGGTATTTCCCTATGTCACGGGCTGGATAACAGCCGAGGGTTTCCACCTATTCAGTAAAAGCTCACCGGCTGCACAGCAAACCTCCCGGTAGTCGTTACTCTCATCTGTGCTGGTCAGCGGCGGTCGAACTCGCCCGTGAACGGGGCTTTGCTGACCGAGGCGGGCAATCGTAGGGAAACACCCGATTCTTCACAGGCGCCCTCCGCCGCGGGAATGCTCATCGTTCCCGCCAGCGCGGAGGCTAACCCGCCGGTGCTGCCACTTGCACCGCGCTGCAGCCAGTACCAGTTCATCGGGGATTACGCCTGAGACAGGACGACGGTTGGAATGTCGAGTTCAGAGCGAACGGACCAGGCACCGCGAACATACCGGTTGCCACGACGAGCCCGAGCGGCGAAACCCCACCGAGGGACGGCCTACCGCATCGCGATCCCCGGCCGCTGGGTTGAGATTGACATTAAGTGGGTCAACGGTTTCAAGAGCTCCAACTTCGGAAGCTCGATCGAAGACGACGGCTTCGTGCGCTCGGGGTCGGGGTGCCTTATCGCAAACAAGGGCGATGCCGAGCCGCGTCGATACAACCGACGCTCGCACCACGGCGCCAACCATCCGCACATCCTGTCGGTGCTGGGGCAGACGAAAGCCAACGGCGTCAAGGACATTGCGGTGAACTCCCAGCTGGAGGCCTACCTCATCTAGGGTCGCGAGTCGGACCCGGCTCGGTGATCTCGCGCAACCCGTCCATATAGCGCCTGCTGAGATCCTGATACGCCGCGGGGTTGGAGTCCACCCAAATCTGCGCGCCGGTGCCGGCGACGGGACCCCTGACCTTGGCAGGCACCCCGGCCGCGACGACTTCGTCGGGGATCTTCGTGCCGCCGACCACCAGTGAATGGGCCGCTATCAGGCTGCGCGAGCCGATCACGGCGCCGTCGAGCACCGTCGAATGGTTGGCGATAACCGCCTCGGCGCCGATGTGCACGCCGTGGATCACGCAGCCGTGGGCCACCGTCGCGCCGGGTCCGACGTCGACTGGAATGCCCGGTGGGGCGTGCAAGACGCAGCAGTCCTGCACGTTGGCACCCCTGCGGACGATGATGGGGGCGAAGTCGCCGCGGAGTACCGCGTTGAACCACACCGAGGCGTCCGCCTCCACGCGAACGTCGCCGACCAGCGTCGCAGTGGGTGCGATGAAGGCTCCCGGGTCGACCGTCGGCGAGCGGCCCTCGAACGTGAACAACGGCATCGTCTAGATATACCGCAGGTAGATGCCGTTTACCTTGCGCGCCGAACGGGAAAAACTGTAACGTGTTCTAGTTAGAGAGCGAGGACAGGAGGCGCGAAGTGACGGCTGACACAGGCATGAGCGGCATTCGCGAAATCGACACCGGTGCACTGCCGGACCGGTACGCACGCGGTTGGCACTGCCTCGGCCCGGTGAAGGACTACCTCGACGGCAAGCCACACGGCATCGAGATCTTCGGCACCATGCTGGTGGTCTTCGCCGACTCGCAGGGCGAGTTGAAGGTGCTCGACGGCTACTGCAGGCACATGGGCGGCAACCTGTCGCAGGGCACCATCAAGGGTGACGAGGTGGCCTGCCCGTTCCACGACTGGCGCTGGGGCGGCGACGGGAAGTGCAAGCTTGTGCCGTACGCCAAGCGCACGCCGCGGCTGGCCCGCACCCGCGCCTGGTCCACCGACGTGCGCGGCGGGCTGCTGTTCGTCTGGCACGACCATGAAGGCAATCCGCCCCAACCCGAGGTGCGGGTACCAGATATCCCGGAGTTCGCCGACGACGGGTGGACCGACTGGCGCTGGAACTCGATGCTCATCGAGGGCTCCAACTGCCGCGAGATCATCGACAACGTCACCGACATGGCGCACTTCTTCTACATCCACTTCGGGCTGCCGACGCACTTCAAGAACGTCTTCGAGGGCCATATCGCGTCGCAGTACCTGCACAACGTCGGGCGTCCGGACGTGAATGACCTCGGCACCTCCTACGGTGAGGCACATCTGGACTCCGAGGCCAGCTACTTCGGGCCGTCGTTCATGATCAACTGGCTGCACAACAACTACGCCGGCTTCAAGGCCGAGTCGATCCTGATCAACTGCCACTACCCGGTCAGCCAGGACTCGTTCGTGCTGCAGTGGGGCGTCATCGTCGAAAAGCCAAAGGGCCTCGACGAGCAGACCACCGAGAAGCTGGCCCGGGTGTTCACCGAAGGCGTCAGCAAGGGATTCCTGCAGGACGTCGAGATCTGGAAGCACAAGACCCGCATCGACAATCCGCTGCTGGTCGAGGAGGACGGTGCCGTATACCAGATGCGGCGGTGGTACCAGCAGTTCTACGTCGACGTCGCCGACGTGACGCCCGACATGACGGACCGCTTCGAAATCGAGGTCGACACGACCGCCGCTAACGAGAAGTGGCACGTCGAGGTGGAAGAGAACCTCAAGGTGCAGGCCGAACAGGGCTCGTGACTCGCAACGACATACCAGACGTCGACCGGCTCGCCCGGTCGATGCTGGCACTGCACGGCGCGCATGACGACGATGACCACGCCAACGCCGCCGACGGCGAGTCGAACGGATCCTGGTCGAAGGCGCCGGATTTCGCATCGGACCCGGATCGTGCCGCCGCCGTTCGCGAGGCGACGCGGCGGGACCGGGAGCGCTACCTGAACTCGGGTCTGGTGTCTGTCGACTGCCGGTTCTGCCACGTATCGGTCAGCGTCAAGAAGCTTGGCCCGGCGCACACATCGGTGCAGTGGAACTCCGACGCGAGCCAGCGTTGTGCGTTCTTCGCCGAGGTGCGCAAGTCCGGCGGCGAGCCGGCCCGCGCCCGCTCCTGCCCGAAGCTGGCCGACAGCATCAAACACGCTGTGGCCGAGGGTGTCCTGGAGGAAGCGTCGAGCGCCCCGTCGCCGGGCGACGGCTAGTTTTCCAGCGCGAGCAGACGCAAAAGTACCCCGACGCGCCGTATTAAGGGTGATTTTGCGTCTGCTCGCGACAGGAGAGGGACGCTACAGCCCCTTGAAGCGATCCTTGACGGCCTCGGCGGTCAGTCCGTAATCCTCGAGAGCATAGGTGTGCTTGGGCGCACGCGGGCCCTGCTTGCTCTCTTCGTCGCTCGCCTCCATGGCGGCGCGCGCCTCGTCGGTCATCTCGATGCCGAAGTGCCGGTAGATCCCCTCGACGGTGCGGATCGGGTCCTTGATCAACTCGAAGTAGTCCATGTCGTAGAACTGCGCCGAATCATGTTTGGCCCGTTCGGCGGTGAACAACTCGAGGCCGCGCGACCACGTCTCCATCGCGTCCTGCCCGATCAGTTCGCCGGTGAAGCTGTTGGACCAGCCCTCGGTGGTGTGCTGGGCCAGCGAGCACATCGACGCCATGATCGTCTCCACCGGTCGGTGGCACTGCACCACCAGCGCGTCAGGGTAGGCGGCCATCAAAGCCTTGAGCGCGAACAGGTGACTGGGGTTCTTCAACACCCAGCGCTTCTCGGGCTCGTTCAGCCCGATCAGCTGAAGGTTCTTCCGGTGCCGCTCATACGGTTTGATCCAATCCCGACCCGCCAGCCACTGCGAGTACGTCGGCAGGTGCGCCAGCGTCTCGTACGACACCGAGTGCAGTGACTGGCGCAACAGCTGCCAGCATTCCTCGACCTCGTCGGCCGTCATGAAATGCAGTCCGGTGTAATCCGGGTTCTCGTTGTGCGCCTGTGTGAACCGGGCATCGAGTTCACGGAAAACCGGGTTGTCCGACCAGGTTTCGCGCGGTGGGCGCGGCTGCGGGAACTCGGCGAGCCACAGCTCCAGGCCCTGGTGGCGCGGGTCGGCACTCATCAACCGGTGCAGGGCCGTGGTTCCCGTGCGCGGCAGACCGGTGACGAAGATCGGCCGCTCGATACCCACGTCCGCGTGCTGCGGGTACTGCTTCCACGCCGCCTCGGACATCAGCCGCGCGACCAGCGCGTTGCGCACGAAGAAGCGGTTCATCTTGCTACCGATCTCGGTGAGGTCGGCGTCGCGCCGGTAGGACTCGAGCAGAACGCCCAGGGCCTCGCGATAATCGTCGTCGTCGGAGCCGAAGTCGTCGAGCCCACACGCCTTGGTCGCCGAGGCGTGCAGGTCCTCCACGCTGCCGGGGTCGGTGCGAGTGGGGTTCATGCCTTGAATTCTCCGCAGTTCACGTCCAGGGCCTGGCCGGTGATGCCGCTGGACAGGTCGCTGGCCATGAAGAGGATCGCCGACGCCACCTCGTCTTCGGTCGGCAGCCGCTTGAGGTCGCTGTTGACCGCGGCCGCGTTGTAGATCTCGTCGACGGTCGTGCCGTACTTGCCTGCCTGGTGCTCGAAATAACCCTGCAGCGTGCCACCCCAGATATATCCGGGCAGAACGGAGTTCACGCGTATACCCTGCGGCCCGAGCTCACTTGCAAGCGATTGCGACATCGCAAGCAGCGCGGACTTGGCCATCTTGTACGCGCCCTGCTTGGGATCGGAGTGACGGACCACCATCGAGTTCACATTGACGACCGAACCCTTCGCTTCGGTCAACGCGGGGGTGAAGCCCTGAATCAATCGCAGCGCCCCGAGCACGGTCAGCTCGAAGGTGTCCCGGATGTGGTCGAACGTGGTGTTGGCGAGGGGCTTCATCGACGGGACGCGAAACGCATTGTTGATCAGCACGTCAACCTTGCCGTACGCGCTGAGCGACTCGGCGATGAGATTGTCGACCTGAGCCTCGTCGGTGATGTCGGTGCCGACCGTCACCGCGCGGCGGCCGATGTCGGTGATCTGTTTGGCGACGTCGTCGAGGCGCTCGACGGTCCTGGCCGCCAGCACCAGATCCGCGCCCGCCTGCGCGCATCGGCGCGCAAGCGTGGTGCCCAGTGCCGGACCGACACCGCTGATGACGACCACCTTGTCTTTGAGCATCACCCAACCATCCTGTCGCCAATTTGCTTCTGACGCAGCGCGATCCGCGCGCGCCAATCCTCGTCAGATATCTTGTTCGACTCGTAGTACGGCAACGCGGCCGCCACCTTGTCGATGTCGAGCAACTCGACGGTGGGACCGTCCGCCTCGGTGAGCTCACGCGACAGCCGCTGCCAGCGGAACTGCAGGTAGCCCTTGCGGTGGCCAAGCGTCTCGACCCAGTTCGTGACGCCCGGGTTGGTGTCGGAAACCACGATCCGGATATTTCCGTCCGGATCTGCTTGCGCCTGAGTGCCGTTCAGCGACGTCTGATGGTTGATGTAGTCCAGCGAGATGTACCAGAGGCTGCCGAGCTGGAATCCGAGATACGGCGCATCGGTGACCGGCAGCGTGATGACAAGGGCCTGATCGGGATTCAGCTCGAAGTGTCCGACGGACGAGTACTGGGTGGCCAGCCCTCCCGGGGTGAGGCGCGGCGCCACCATCGTGTTCACCGGCAGCGTGTCGTAGAACCACTGCGGGAACTGCAGCCAGGTCTTCACCCGTTGCACGAGTTGCTTTCCGGCGACCGCGTACCGCTTCTCGATCATCGCCTTCGTCAGCGGCGGCGGCGCGGTGCCTGCGGTGTCGGTCCTGGCGATGCTGATGAAGCCGCGCCGTGCGGACCAGTCGTTGTACACCTCGCGGACCAGCAGCTGCGACGGGCTGTTCGGCGTCACTCGCCACTCGAAGGTGCCGTCGGCCGCGATGTCGAGCTCGCGGTCGTCGAACGCCGCCTGACTGACCGGCACGTTGTCATCGGTGTACTCGCCGCCGAGCATCTGGAAGCTCAGATCGGTGGTGGTGCCGCGAGTTCCGGTGACGACGTATTCGTGGCCGGGCTGGACGCGGGTGCCGAAGTAGAGGGTATCGGGGTTGTCGAGGGCCATTTTGGTGAACGGGCCGGTACCCGACTGCATGAACGGGTGGTCGCGGTCGTAGTCGAAAGCCAGGTGGGTGCAGCCGGCGATGCAGCCGGCCAGGTACTGCAGACCTTCGTTCAGATCGGCCTCGGATTCGATGAACGGAGCTGCGGCGACCAATCGCTCGGCCTCGGCGATCGCATCGGTGAGTGGCTGGGAGTACACCCCTAGAAACTAGAACGTGTTCTCATTCACGTCAACGGCCGGCTGCGATCCATCGTTCGATATTTGGAACGCAGCGGTACATTTCTGACATGTCGATCCCAGAATCGTCCGGCCGGGCGTCGCCGCCAACCGGACGTGTGGTCGCCGTTCTCGAATTCCTCGCCAGCCACCCACACGACCGCTTCGGCGTGTCGGAGCTCGCGCGCCGTCTCGGCCTGAGCAAGCCGACCTGCCTCGGCATCGTCACCACGCTGACCGACTCCGATTACCTGGTGCGCGACCCGGGGGACAAGACCTATCGACTGGGTCCTGCGCTGATCGCCCTTGGGCACACCGCACAGGAGTCGCTGCGGGTGGACCCGGCCGCGCGGGCGGAGTTGCGCAGGCTGTCGGCCATCGCGGGTACCACCGCTGCGCTGTCTGCGGTAGTTGACGACCGCATCACCGTGCTGGAACTCGTCGGCCCGCCGGGCGCCCACGTCGGTGTCCGCGTCGGGCAGAGTTATCCGTTCGCCCCGCCGGTCGGACTGATGTTCGTGCTGTGGGACGACGTTGCGTTGCGCGACTGGCTGGCCAGGGAGCCCACGATCCCGCTGCGCACCGATGGCGAGCGAATGGATCGCGTCGTCGCCGAATGCCGTCACACCGGATACCTCGTCGAGCGCCTCACGCCCGGCGGACGACGGCTCTACGCGCTGATGTCGGGGATGTCGAACAGGCTGCCCGACGAACTACAGGCACTGCTCGGCGAGCTCATCGCCGACATCGGCGAGCGAGTTCACCTACGAAGTGAGCACGTATCCAAAGGGCAGCGCCGCCCCGCCCGATTCGATATCAGCGTGATCTCGGCGCCGGTGTTCGACCACCATCAGCGCCAGGCGATGGTGGTGTCGCTACAGATCGGCCGGGCGCTTACCGACGCGGAGATCGTCAAGCTCGCCCGCGCGTTGACGGCAACGGCCGATGTGCTCACCAGCCGGCTCGGCGGAACGAAGCCGGCGTTCGATCCTTAGAGGTCTGCGAGCACCGTGAGCGCGTCGGTCGGCGACACCTGCATTCCACACCGGTCCTTGAACGCGGCGAGGGGCGCCTGGATGGCGCGAATCTCGTCTGCCTGATCAGGGTGTGCATTGGTGTAGTCCTCGAACTGCCCGGCCGCGATGAAGGCCGGCTGGCGGGTGGCGTCTATCAGCGCCTGGTTGGCGTCGGGATGAGCCGCGAAATATGTCGACAGCTGGGTCGTGACCGTACTGATGGTCGATGCCAGGGTTGCGGCGGTGCAGTCATCGGTCGCGGCGGGAGCGGGCGCAGGCGCGTCGTCCGGATCTGCGCCGGCCAGCGGACTGGCCAGGATGGCGCAGGCGCCGCCTGCGGCGAGTACTCCGAATACGGTCCGCCGGACACGCGTCACCGCTGGGATCATGATTGCTCCTTTGTTCGGGCCACTGAATGCAAGTTCGCCGGCGCGCAAGTAGGCGTTACCAATGTGGCAGGCGCGAACGGGTGAGTAAACACTCATCGCGCCGGCAAAAGAATGCCGACGCGATGAGCGGTGTCAGTACACAGCGGTTAGCCGAGCGTTTACACGCCCTGCAGGGCCTCCGAGATCGGCGTTGGCCGGACCACGATGCCGCACTGGCTTACCAGGTCGACTGCGGGCTGGTTGATTGCCTTCAGTTCGCTCTCAACCTGCGGGTTCTTGGCGAAATAGGCGCGGTACTGCACCTGAGCCTCTGTCATGGGCTGCTTCGCGATCTCCGTCAGGTCCTCGTTGGTCTCGGGATGGGCCGCCAGGTACGTGCTCATCTCGGCCGACACCGTGCTCGAGGTGTTGGCGGCACCGCTGAACGTGCAGTTATCTGGCGTCATAGGGGTTACCGGCTCCGCGTTGGCGGTCGGCATAATCATCGCCGCAGATGCGACGCCACCAAGCAGGCCGCCGGCCAGAACGCCGTACAGGCCGCGACGGACGGTCGTTGCGGACAAATTCATCAGATCACTCCTTCAGCGTGCGACTAGTTGCCACACGTCCAAGAGGCTTCACCGAATGACCCAGCCCTAAACGACCTCGAGCCGGGGGCGAGCGTCGATGCGCACCGTCGTGCCTGGGCAGCGGGTGATTACGAGCGGGGGGAAAAAGTTGCTTAACCGGACTAGATACCCCGAAGCGATTCGCGAACCGGACGACTCTGTTACCAAAGTGATAGCAGTGAATATTGTTATTTGTGTCAACTAAGAGAAAGCTGTGATCTTGATCGCGTTCGCCCAGTCGATGGAGTGCCCATGTCCGGAGTACGTGCGGTATTTGCTTCGCTCGCATTCGTAGGCATTGCCGCCGCCATCGCCGTCACCTGTTCGATCACCCCACTCGCGGTTGCCGCGGATGCAACGATCGAAGCCGAGTCGATGAAGGTCACACCCGCATCCGGCGCCAGCACTGTTCGCGACTCCACCGCTTCCGGCGGCGTGGCACTCGTCCTTAAAGCGGCGGCGACCGCATCGATCACGGTCGCACTGCCTGCCTCCGCCAGTGTCGTCGTCCGTGCGAAGGGGCAGCAATGCAATGGGGCGCCGACCATGAATCTCTTGGTGGATGGTAAGGCGATATCTACCGTGAAAGTCTCTTCGTCGTCGTGGGCCGCCTACACGACACCGACGACTATCGCGGCTGGATCGCACACGATCGGGGTTGCCTTCACAAATCCGTACAGGTTCTTCTGCACGCGGTCGCTTTCACTGGACCGGGTGACCATCGTGGCATCCGCCCCTTCCACGACGACCACAAGCGCGCCGACCACCACCTCGCCGCCGACGACCACAACAGCGCCACCCTCGGGCGACACCACCGCGTGGCTCCAATCCAAGTTCGATGCGCTTCGGTCCGGCGATACCCTCACCTTGGCTCCAGGAACCTACCAACACAGCGGGGTTCTCAAGCTGCGCAGCGCAGGCGTGCGAATCGACGGCGGCGGCGCCACGCTGCAGGCGACCAACGATGCGACCTCTTCTGTGCAGATCCTTGCCGACAACGTCGCAGTTTCCAATCTGAACCTGACCGCGCCGTTGACCGGAACACGCTACGACGCCGCCGATCAACAAAGGCTGTTCATACAGGGCAACGGAGTGTCGATTAGCGACGTCTCCATCACCGGCTCGGCCGCGGCGGGTGTACTGATCTATGGCGCAAGCAATTTCACGCTCACCCGGGTGACAGTGCGCAACACCCGCGCTGACGGTATTCACATGACGAACGGTGCCAACAACGGCAAGGTCATCAACGCCGTTACCCAGGCAACGGGTGACGACGGGGTCGCCGTTGTCTCCTACGGCACAGAGCCCATCTGCCACGACATTGTCATCGAATCACCGCGCGTAAACGGGACCACCAATGGGCGCGGCATCACCGTCGTCGGCGGACAGAACATCTCCTACCGAAACATCGCGGTATCCCAATCCAATGCGGCGGCGGTCTACATCGCCGCCGAGGGTAGTCCGTGGAATACCAACTCGGTGAGCAACGTCGACGTCACAGGCGGAACGGTGACCGGCGCCAACACCAACACCCAAGTAGTACACGGAGCGGTTCTCGTCTACTCCGGGAGCGCCAATAGGAGCGTCACCGGCGTCACCATCTCGGGCCTGACCATTTCGAATACACCCACATCGGCGTACCGCAACGTCGGGATCGTGGTGGACGCCGGGTCGGTCAACAGAATCGCGTTCAACAACATCGCGTTGCAAAATACGCAAGCCGTGCCGTTCGCGAAGACGTCTAACGTGGCCGCGGGCAGCTACACCACGTCGGGGTGGACGCTGAACGGCGCGCCGATCACCGTGAATTAGTTCAGCGGGCTACCGTCTCGCCGCTTTCTTGTTCGCGTTTGATTTCTAGTGCGATGTCGATGAGTTGGTCTTCTTGGCCGCCGATGAGTTTGCGTTGCCCGGCGCGGTGCAGCAGCTGGTGGGCGGGCACGCCGTAGCGTTCGGATTGGCGGATGGCGTGTTTGAGGAAGCTGGAGTACACCCCCGAATAGCCCATGATCAGCGCGTTGCGGTCGAGCAGGCATTCGGCGGGCATCGCAGGAGCCACCACCTCCTCAGCGGCATCGGCGATATCGAAGAAATCGATGCCGGTCTTGACGCCGATCTTGTCGAACACCCCGATCAACGCCTCCACCGGCGCGTTGCCCGCACCCGCACCGAACCGCCGACACGACCCGTCGATCTGCTTGGCGCCCGCCCGCACCGCCTCAATACTGTTGGCGACTCCGAGGCCGAGGTTCTCGTGGCCGTGAAAACCGACCTGGGCGTCGTCACCGAGCTCGGCCACCAACGCAGCCACCCGGTCGGCCACCCCCTCCAACACCAGCGCACCCGCCGAGTCGACGACGTACACGCACTGACACCCGGCGTCGGCCATGATGCGGGCCTGGGCGGCCAGCTTCTCCGGGGAAATCGTGTGGCTCATCATCAAAAAGCCCACCGTCTCCAGGCCCAGCTCACGGGCCAACCCGAAATGCTGGATCGACACATCGGCCTCGGTGCAATGGGTGGCGATCCGACAAATCGAGCCGCCATTGTTCTGCGCCTCCTTGATGTCCTCCTTGGTGCCCACCCCCGGCAACATCAAAAACGCGATCTTGGACTCTTTGGCCGTCTCGGCCGCCAGCTTGATCAACTCCTGCTCAGGAGTCTTGGAAAAGCCGTAATTGAAACTCGACCCGCCCAACCCGTCACCGTGAGTGACCTCGATCACCGGAACACCTGCGGCGTCCAGCGCCGCGACGATCGCGCCGACTTCGTCCTTGGTGAACTGATGCCGTTTGTGGTGCGACCCGTCGCGCAACGACGTGTCCGTCATCCGGATGTCCCACATCGGGTTGAAATACACCTCATCTGTACTCATGCCTGGCCTCCTCCAGCCGCAGCCGACAGCGACTCCTTGGCGATCTCCTCGCCAACCTTGGTCGCCGCGGCGGTCATGATGTCCAAGTTCCCCGCATACGGCGGCAGATAATCCCCCGCACCCTCCACCTCAACGAACGTGGTCACCACGTGATTGCCGCCATTGACCACCGACGGCTCATCGAACTGCGGCTCGTTGAGCAGCCGGTAGCCGGGCACGTAGGTCTGCACCTCGGCGACCACATCGCGGATCGACTGGGCGATCGCGTCGTGGTCGGCGTCTTCGGGGATCGCGCAGAAGATGGTGTCGCGCATGATCATCGGTGGATCCGCCGGATTCAAAATGATGATCGCTTTGCCGCGCTTCGCGCCACCGATCGTCTCCACACCCCTGCTGGTGGTCTTGGTGAACTCGTCGATGTTGGCCCGCGTCCCCGGGCCCGCCGACACCGACGACACACTGGCCACGATCTCGGCGTAGGGCACCTCCACTACCCGCGACACCGCATACACCATCGGAATGGTCGCCTGCCCACCACAGGTCACCATGTTCACGTTCGGCGCATCCAGATGCGCCCGCAAATTCGCCGGCGGGATCACGCCGGGCCCGACGGCGGCCGGCGTCAAATCAATCGCCCGAATACCCGCCTCGGCGTACCTGGGTGCGGCGTCGCGGTGGACGTATGCGCTGGTCGCCTCGAACAACAGGTCCGGCTTCTCATCCAAACCCAACAACCAGTCGGCACCCTGCGCACTGGTCTCCAACCCCAACTTGCGCGCCCGCGCCAGACCCTCACTCTCCGGATCGATACCCACCATCCACCGCGGCTCCAACCAGTCCGAGCGCAACAGTTTGTAGAGAAGGTCGGTGCTGATGTTGCCGGATCCGACGATAGCGACGGATGCCTTGCGGGGCATGTGTGCTCCTTACTCGAACGAAAGGTGGACCGATCCCAGCCCGTCGAAGTCGGCGACGAAATCGTCGCCCGGGTTCGCGTCGAACGCCTTGGTGCACGACCCTGGCAGCACGATATCTCCAGCCTTCAGCCGAACGCCGAAGCTGTCCACCTTGCGGGCCAGCCATGCCACGGCCGTCACCGGATTTCCCAGCACCGCGTCGCTGCGGCCCTTGGCGACGACCTCGCCGTTGCGGGTCAGCACCGCATCGATGCTCTGGATGTCGATGTCTTTGGGCGACACCCGCGCCTGGCCGAGTACCCAGCCTGCCGATGAGGCGTTGTCGGCGATGGTGTCGCACAGCTTGATCTTCCAGTCCCTGATACGGGTGTCGATCAACTCGATCGCCGGCGCGAACGCGGCGGTGGCAGCGAGCACGTCGTCCTCGGTGCAGCCCTCCCCCGGCAGGTCGTCGGCCAGCACGAAACCGACTTCGACCTCGACCCGCGGGTAGAGATACCTGCCCGCGGGCACCGGTCGGTCCTCGAACACAGCCATCTCGTCGAGCAGGTGCCCGTAGTCCGGCTCGTCGACGCCCATCATCTCCTGCATCGCCTTGCTCGACAGCCCCACTTTGTGACCGATCACCTTGGCGCCCTCGGCGACCCGCTGCCGGATGTTGATCAGCTGGATCTCGTAGGCGTCGACGACGTCGATATCGGGGTTGGCCGTGGTCAGCGGGGCGATGGGGACGCGGCTGCGTTCGGCCTCCGCCAGGGCGGCGGCCAGCTCGTCACGAACGTCGGCGGTGAGCATCCTTGCTACTTCCCCTCGTAATCCGCTCGTGTCTTCCGACCGGGCCAGTTGTTCCCGAGCGGGGCAATTCTATAACGTGTTCTACATGACAGGACAGGAGTGCGACGTCGTCGTGGTCGGGAGCGGCGCCGCAGGCATGGTCGCTGCCCTCACCGCCGCCCATCAGGGCCTTTCCACATTAGTCGTAGAAAAGGCCGCGCACTACGGCGGATCCACGGCGCGGTCGGGCGGTGGGGTGTGGATCCCGAACAACGAAGTCCTCAAACGCGAGGGCGTCTCAGATACGGCTGAGGCGGCGCGCACCTATCTGCACGGCATCATCGGCGACGTCGTCCCGGCCGAACGCATCGACACCTATCTCGACCGGGGCCCAGAGATGCTGTCCTTTGTGCTGAAGCACACCCCGCTGAAGATGTGCTGGGTGCCGGGTTACTCCGATTACTACCCGGAGTCCGCAGGCGGCAGGTCCGGCGGTCGGTCGATCGAGCCCAAACCGTTCAACGCCAAGAAACTAGGCGCCGACGAGGCGGGTCTCGAGCCCCCGTACGGCAAGGTCCCGCTCAATGTCGTTGTGATGCAGCAGGACTACGTGCGGCTCAACATGCTCAAGCGTCATCCGCGCGGGGTGCTGCGCAGCCTGAAGGTCGGCGCCCGCACCATGTGGGCCAAGGCGACGGGCAAGAACCTCGTCGGCATGGGGCGCGCGCTGATCGCGCCGTTGCGGATCGGCCTGCAGAAGGCCGGTGTTCCGGTTCGGCTGAACACGGCGTTCACCGATCTGTATGTCGAGGACGGTGTCGTGCGCGGTATCTACGTCCGCGACACCAACGCTCCCGAATCGGCGGAGCCCGAACTGATCCGGGCCCGCCGCGGCGTGATCCTCGGCTCGGGAGGGTTCGAGCACAACGAGCAGATGAGGGTGAAGTACCAGCGAGCCCCGATCACCACCGAGTGGACGGTCGGCGCCAAGGCCAACACCGGTGACGGAATCATCGCGGGCGAAAAGCTCGGCGCCGCGCTGGACATCATGGAGGACGCCTGGTGGGGCCCGACGGTGCCGCTGGTCGGCGCACCCTGGTTCGCGCTTTCGGAGCGCAACTCGCCGGGCTCGATCATCGTGAACATGTCGGGCCAGCGGTTCATGAACGAGTCCATGCCGTACGTCGAGGCGTGCCACCACATGTACGGCGGCGAGTACGGTCAAGGCCCGGGACCCGGCGAGAACATCCCGGCGTGGCTGATCTTCGACCAGCAATACCGCGACCGCTACATCTTTGCGGGACTTCAACCAGGGCAGCGCATTCCGAAGAAGTGGCTGGAGTCCGGCGTGATCGTGACGGCCGACTCGATCGATGAACTGGCCGCCAAGGCGGGGCTGCCGGCGCAAGCCCTTGGCGCGACGGTGGAGCGGTTCAACGGCTTCGCGCGCGCTGGCACCGACGAGGACTTCCACCGCGGCGAGAGTGCCTACGACCGCTATTACGGCGATCCGACCAACAAGCCCAACCCCAACCTCGGCGAGATCAGCCATGGGCCGTTCTATGCGGCCAAGATGGTGCCGGGCGACCTTGGGACCAAGGGCGGCATCGTCACCGACGTGCATGGCCGCGCGCTGCGCGACGACGGCTCGGTGATCGACGGTCTCTATGCCGCGGGCAATGTCAGCGCTCCGGTGATGGGCCACACGTATCCGGGACCCGGCGGCACGATCGGCCCGGCGATGGCGTTCGGCTATCTCGCGGCGCTGCACATCGCGGGAGCCGCCCAGCCGGCGACGTCGAACCCGGGGCAGGGCTGACATGCCGATCAACCTCGACGAGGCACTGGGCGCGCAGCTCGACCCGGTCGAGTTCTCCTGGACCAGTAGCGATATTCAGCTCTACCATCTAGGTCTCGGCGCGGGCCAGGATCCGATGGACAAGCGCGAGCTGCGCTACCTCGTCGACGACACACCCCAGGTGCTGCCGACATTCGGCAATGTGGCAGCGAGTTTTCACGACACCAAGCCGCCGACGGTGCAGTTCCCAGGGATCGACATCGAGCTGAGCAAGGTGCTGCACGCCAGCGAGGCGGTGTCGGTGCCCGCGCCGATCCCGCCGTCTGGTACCGCCCGCGCGGTCACCAGGTTCACCGACATCTGGGACAAGGGCAAGGCCGCGGTGATCTGGTCGCAGACTTCGGTCACCACGCCCGACGGCACACCGTTGTGGACGCAGAAGCGATCCATCTTCGCCCGCGGTGAAGGCGGATTCGGCGGCGAGCGCGGGCCGTCGACGTCATCGGAGCCGCCGGAGCGGGCGCCCGACTTCGAGCTGTCCATTGCGGTATCGCCTCAGCAGGCGCTGCTCTACCGGATGTGCGGGGACCGTAACCCGCTGCACTCCGATCCCGAATTCGCCGCGGCCGCAGGCTTTCCCAGGCCGATCCTGCACGGGCTGTGCACCTACGGCATGACGTGCAAGGCGATGGTGGACGCGCTGCTGGACGGTGATGTTTCGCGCGTGGGCAGCTACGGCGCCCGGTTCGCGGGCGTGGTGTTTCCCGGGGAGACGCTAAAAGCGAGCGTCTGGAAAGATGGCGACGGGTTCCGCGCCGTCGTCACCGCCCCCGAGCGCGACGATGCCGTCGCGCTGGCCGGTGTGGAGCTGATTCCAGACGTGAGTTAGGGCTTCGTCAAGGCGTAGTAGGCGTAGCGCGAGTCCAGCCGATTCTGTGGCACCAAGGTGACGAGTCGCGGCTTTAGTCCACACTCTTGCGCCGACAACCAGAATTCGTCGATCCCAAAAGTGGTCATGTTCGCGAGGTTTCGCCGATAGTCACGCCCGAGACCTCGCGTACGCCACCCGTTGTGGTATTTGACCTGAATCACAGCGACGCCGTTAGGAGTGAGGAGCTGTTCTGCGATCCTCAGGATGCGCAGCGCTTCCGGATGCCCCGCCGTGAGCTCCATGACGTAGAAACAGAGGAACGTGTCACACGTCCCGCCAAGCCCGGCGACCGACTCCTCTGGGTTCTCGATGTCTATGACAAGGGACTCGGTAGCCGTGTCACACACCGCCGCGATCTGCCGGACGCACTCTTCGACGCTGCCCGCCGACACATCGGCGGCAATGAATTTCCTGGCGCTCGGAGCGAATGCAACGGCGTTTGCTCCGCCTCCGCATCCCCACTCAATCACGACTCCGGGTTCCGCCGGCTTGTCGAGGGCGTTCGCAAAGAGCCGGAACATGTCGAGATGCTCTTGCCCGATCTGCTCCCAGAGATCGGCGTCAAGTCCGCCACGCCAGTGCGAGTTCGACAGCCAGTGCGGGTCGGAGTCAGCCGTCCAATAGCTTCGGGCGTCGTGCAGTCTGCGGGACAGCCGCTGGCGACCGATGCCGACATGGGCGGCCCCTTTGCCCAGCTTGCGTAGTCCTCGATTCGTCATCGAAGTTGTCCCATCATCCGCTGATCCGCGTTTGCCGATCCACACATACGGGGGTTAGTCTAGCGAAGGTATTCAGATTAGCTACCACTGGGTTTTACTGGTCAGAAGGCCGATCTTTTGATCGCTGGTTAATTTGATGGCTATCGGGACGATGGAGGAGTCAGATGGTGAGCCCTGCGGTCGCGTTCAGCCATTCGAACCGGCTCCAGGCCAGGCTGCACGAGCTGGTGCCCGGCGGCGCGCATACCTACGCCCGCGGCGCCGACCAGTATCCGGTCGACATGGCTCCGATTCTCGACCGTGGCAAAGGTGCGCGGGTCTGGGACGTCGACGGCAACGAGTTCATCGAGTACGGGATGGGGTTACGGTCCGTTGTGCTCGGCCACGGCTATGAGCCTGTGGTCACGGCCGTGCAGGCAGCCATTGCCGACGGCGTCAACTTCACAAGACCCACCCGGCTCGAACTGGCGGCCGCCGAGGACTTCCTGCACCTTGTGCCCGGTGCCGACATGGTGAAGTTCGCCAAGAACGGCTCAGACGTCACCACCGCCGCGATACGCCTCGCGCGGGCGGCAACCGGGCGGGACAAGATTGCGATCTGCACACACCCCTTCTTCTCCGTTGACGACTGGTTCATCGCGACCACCGAGATGGCGAACGGAATTCCCGATTCGGTCCGCCGGCAGACAATGCGGTTTGAATACAACGACTTGGAATCCCTTGCAACGCTTTTCGCGGCCGAGCCCGATTCCATCGCTGCAGTGATACTCGAACCGGCAACTGCAACCGCCGAACCTGCGGACGGATTCCTCGAAGGAGTACGGGCGCTGTGCGACGCACATGGCGCGGTGTTGATCTTCGACGAGATCATCACCGGATTCAGGTGGTCGGTGCACGGCGCCCAAAGCATTTACGGAGTGACACCGGACCTGTCGTGCTGGGGCAAGGCCATCGGAAACGGGTTTCCCATCTCAGCGTTGGCAGGCCGTCGCGATCTGATGGAACTGGGCGGCTTGAACACCGACCGCGACAGGGTCTTCCTACTGTCGACGACATTCGGCGCCGAGACAACCGGACTGGCAGCATTCCGCGCTGTCGTGCAGGCGTTTGCGCGAGAGGATCCGATCGCCACGATGGAGAAGTCGGGCCAACGGCTTGCCGAAGAGGTGAACGACGTCAGTCGCGAGCTCGGCATCGATGAGCACTTCGAGGTTCTCGGCCGCCCGTCTTGTCTCGTGTTCGCGACCAGAGACCCGGAACACAAACCTTCACAACTGTTCCGGACCCTTTTTCTGCAGGAGATGCTTCGAGTCGGAGTACTCGGCCAATCATTCGTCATCTCCGCAGCACACACTGCCGACGATGTCGATCAGACCGTTGACGGAGTACGGCAGGCGCTACACGTGTACCGGCAGGCGCTGGAGGCCGGCGGGGTGGACGGGTTGATAAGCGGGGCTCCCGTCGCGCCCGCGATCAGGCGATACGCCCAGCCGCGCAGACTCGGTCCGTAGCTTCGTCCACAACCAGCTGCATGTGTGCCCTGAAGTTCGCCCGCGAGAAGCGCTCCGCCCACCGTCGGATCTCTGCGCGGTCGTAATCTGATGGCGCGAAAGAGTCTATGGCGGAGGCGAATCCGTCAATGACGGCCTCGTCATCTCCCGGTGTGACCAGCTCGCCGGAGAGCCCGGGCACAACCGAATCCACTGCGCCGCCCTCGCCGAGTGCGATGACGGGCGTTCCCGTGGCCATCGACTCCACAGGAACGATTCCGAAGTCCTCGACGCCCGGCATCAGAAGAGCGCGAGCCCTTCGATGCAGGTTCACCAGCTCGTCATGCGGGACGCGGCCCAGGAACGTGGTCCTTGGCCCGGCGATCTCACGACACTGCTTCATCGCCCTTCCGTCGCCGGCAACCACGAGTTCCACCCCGGCCTTGTTCGCTGCCGCGATTGCGAGATCTGGTCGCTTGTAGGGCACCAGCCTGCCCGCGAGCAGGTAGAAATTCTCGCGCGTCACTGAGGGGTCCGGGGCAAAGCCGACAGTGTCGACCGGTGGATGCACGACGACCGCTTCTCGGTCCCACCACTGCGAAATCCGTTGTGCCACAGCGGTTGAATTCGCGACGATAGTGCGAAGTTTCGGGGCGGCAGCGATCTCGCCTTTCCGTGCCAGCCGGGCCAGGCCGCCAAGCACTGCGGCACCCACCCGCCCGCCCGCCTCCTGTG
>NZ_RARC01000001.1 GCF_003719305.1 Mycolicibacterium stellerae | reverse complement strand
CGGCTGCTCAGCGCCCGGCGATCTGGTGGAACTCGCGGGCGCTGAGCAGCCGGGTACGAGTGCCGTCGTACTTCGACAACGCCGAGAAGACGACGGTGCGGATCGGCACGTTGATGCCGACGCCGAGGGTGTCGGTACCACAGATGACCTTGAGCAGGCCGGCCTGGGCCAGCTGTTCCACCAGCCGTCGGTATTTGGGCAGCAAGCCGGCGTGGTGCACGCCGATCCCGTGCCGGACCAGTCGCGACAATGTCGTGCCGAACGCAGAGGAGAACCGGAACCCGCCGATCAGGTCGGCGATCGCCTTCTTCTCCTCCTTGGTGCACACGTTGACGCTCATCAGTGCCTGAGCCCGCTCCAGTGCGGAGGCCTGGGTGAAGTGGACGACGTAGATCGGTGCCTGCTTTGTGTCGAGCAGGTCGCCGATCGTCTCGTGCATCGGTGTGGTCGCGTAGTAGTAGTGCAACGGAACTGGGCGCTCGGCATTGGCGACCAGCGCTGTCGGTCGACCGGTGCGTCGGGTGAGGTCCTCGCGAAGCGATGCGACGTCGCCGAGTGTGGCCGACATCAGCAGGAACTGGGCCTTCGTGAGCTCCAGCAGCGGCACCTGCCAGGCCCAGCCGCGGTCGGGGTCGCCGTAGAAGTGGAATTCGTCCATCACCACGAGGCCGATGTCGGCGCGCGCGCCCTCACGCAGGGCGATGTTGGCCAGCACCTCCGCGGTGCAGGCGATGATCGGCGCGCCCGCGTTGACCGAAGCGTCGCCGGTGAGCATGCCGACGTTGGCCGCGCCGAACACGTCGCAAAGGGCGAAGAACTTTTCGCTCACCAGAGCCTTGATCGGCGCGGTGTAGTAGCTCGAGGTGCCCGCCGCCAGCGCGGCGTACAGCGCGCCGGTGGCCACCAGCGACTTGCCCGAACCGGTCGGCGTCGCAAGGACGACGTTGGCGCCGCTGACCAGCTCGATCAGCGCCTCCTCCTGCGCGGGGTACAGCGTGGTGCCGCTGTTCTCGGCCCAAGCGGCGAACGACGTGAAGAGCTCGTCCGGGTCGACGCCCTTGGCGCGCAGGGCGGAAAGGTCGCCCGGATCGGCGAGCAGGGCAGAAGCGGTGGTCATCGTGATGACCAGCGTGCCCTAATGACCGCCGATGTCGTAGTTCGTGGTGGGTCAGCGCGCGACGAGGGCGCTGTACTCCGGGCAATAGACGCTGACGGCACCCCTGAGCAACCCCACGGACTGGCCCTTTTCGAGTCCTTGCGACGTCAGCCTGCTGACAATGCCCCGGATCGTGGGTGCAGGTTCGACCTTCCCGGCGTCCATGGCCGAACAGATGCCGCGTCCCACCTGGATGGCGTCGTCGGGCGAGGCCACCGGGATGTTGAGTTGCTTGACAATGCTGACGAATGCGTCGTCCTCAGGTGAGGCGTGCGCCGACCCGCATCCGAAGGTGATTGCCACGCTGAGGCTGCCTGCCGCGATCGTCGCGACCAACGGCCATCTCGGGAACCGCGGGGTCAGCAATGGTGCTCCTGTGATGAGGGTGTCGGGATGTCGATGACGATAGGGCATCAGAGCGATCGCCGGGTGCCGCCCCCGTCGGGGCGCAGCGTCGTGGTGCTTGGCGCTGTCCCCACAAGTGCTCGCGTACGCCCCATCTAGCTGCACAAACCGGAATTCACAACAGTTGAGCTGTCAATCGGGTGGGAAAGGGTGTTTCCGCCCCGGTTGCCGTCGGCCGATCATTGCTTCCCAACAGCAGGCCGGCAAGAAGGACATGAGACAACAAGGACAGGTGGAGCCCAGCGTGACCTCAGCCGCGACGATGTCGATCGCCAGTGAGTCTTTGGCGCGGCGCGCAGCCCGCGTCGTGCCCGGTGGCATGTACGGTCACCAGGCAATTCGCCAGATATCGCCTGCATACCCGCAATTCTTCGCCGCCGGTAACGGCGCGCTGATCACCGACGTCGACGGCAACGAGTACGTCGATCTGATGTGCAGTTGGGGACCGATCGTTCTTGGGCATTGCGATCCGGTCGTGTCGCAGGCAGTCCGTGCACAGATGGAACTCGGCGATTGTCTTGCCGGCCCGGGCGGCGCTTTCGTCGAACTCGCTGAGGCGCTGGTCGAGGCTGTCGACGATGCGGACTGGGCGTTGTTCGGGAAGAACGGAACTGACGCCACGACAGCCTGCCTGACGATCGCCAGGGCGCACACCTCGAAATCGGTGATTCTTGTCGCACAGGGCGTCTATCACGGCGCAGCGCCGTGGTGCACTCCAAACCCCACCGGAACTCTGCCCAGCGATCGGGCGGCGATGGGCTATTTCGACTACAACGACCCGGCGAGCTTCGACCGTGCGCTCGAGATGGCGGGGCCCGATCTTGCCGGCGTCATGCTGACGCCATTCCTGCACATCGAGGGCAGGAATCAGGAACTGGTCGACATCGACTTCGCCCGTCATGTGCGCCAGGCGTGTGACGACCGCGGCGCCCTGCTGATCCTCGACGACGTCCGCTGCGGATTCAGGCTCGCGTTCGGCGGCAGCTGGGAACCACTGGGAGTGCGCGTGGACCTGAGCGCCTGGAGTAAGGCCATAGCCAACGGGTATCCGCTCGCCGCTGTCACGGGTCGTGATGCCGTGCGCGAGGCCGCTTCGGCGGTGTTCCTCACCGGATCCTTCTGGATGAACTCGACTCCGATGGTCGCCGCACTCGCCACGATCCGCCGTCTCGCCGAAACCGACGGGATATCCCTGATGCGACGAGCAGGCGCGCGGCTACGAGCCGGCATGCTCGCCCAAGCCGCGGAGAACGGGCTCGCAATCAGGTACACCGGGCCAGATGTGATGCCGTACATGACATTTGACGGTGATACGGACTACGAACGCATGACCTTGTTCGCCGAAGCCGCGCTTCGCAACGGCGTGTACCTGCACCCGAGACACAACTGGTTCATGTCTTGCGCCATGGACGACGAGGTCATCGACAGAGCGCTGAAAGGCACCGATGTCGCATTCGGTGAAGTGCGAAAGCGATTCGCCGCCAGTCTTTTACCGTCCGACCGATCCGAGGAGCACCCGTGACCATTGAACGCCCCGCCGACAGCGTCGTATCACCGGCAGCCGAGTCGATGAACCCGCACGACTCAGTCGTCGCTTCCTTCGGATACAAACAGGAGCTCAAGCGAACTCTTCGATTCTTTTCCCTGTTCGCGCTGTCGTTTTCGATCGTGTCGATCTCGACGGGGATATTCCTCAACTACGGGTTCGCGATCAACCAGTTCGGCGGAGCGTCGATCTGGACCTGGCCGATCGCGGCCGTCGGTCAGATCGTCATGGCGTTGCTGATCGCCGAACTGAGCACCAAGATTCCGCTCGCCGGTTACGCCTACCAATGGGGAGCCCGCCTCGTCGGCTCTACCTATGGTTGGTACACCGGATTCTTCGGGCTGCTCTACATGAGCATCACCGGCGGGGCGATCATTCTGCTCGGCGCCACTCCGCTGCTCTTCAACGCGCTCGGCATCGACGCACCCGACGGCCTGGTCCTGGGCGTCGCCATCGCGATCCTGCTGTTCACCGTGGTCATCAACATCATCAGCGTGCAGCTGGCAGCCAGGGTGAACAACGCGGCCGTCGTCGCCGAAATCATCGGAACGGTATTGCTGGCCGTCACCGTCATCGTCGCATTCGGGCTCTATGCGGGGGATCAGGGCGGAACCGTCGCCAATCTGTGGAACACCACGGGAACGGCTGGCTCGGGGATCGGCCATTTCGTCATGGCCGGGCTGCTCGGCATCTACACCATGGTCGGGTTCGAACTCTCGGCTGACTTGACCGAGGAAGCCGTGGACTCCCAGAAGGCCGTCCCACGCGGCGTACTCACCGGCGTGATCGGATCGGCGATCTTGGGGATGCTGGCGCTGATCTGCTTCACCGTTGCCATGCCGGACCTCAGCGCAGCGCAGGCGTCGGATGCGCCGATCGTGACGATCGCGGAGTTCTACCTGCCGACGGCATTGGTCAAGACATTCATCGTGGTGGTGGCGTTCTCGATGATCGCCCTTGTCATCGCCAATCAGGCTGCGCAATCGCGGCTGATGTATTCGATGGGCCGCGACAACATGCTGCCGTTCTCCCGCCACTTCCGGGCCGTTCATCCGCGTACGAAGACTCCGCTGCGCGCGCTCATCATCGGCGGGGTGATCAGCGTTTGCTTCATGGTTTACGGCTTCCTGCAATCGGATTCGTTCACCACGCTGGTCGGAGCGACCTCCATTGCCCCGTACATGGTCTATCTGTTGATCGTCGGTTCCTACATGCGGCAGCGACCCACGCTCGCCGCCGCGCCCGGCGCCTTCAACTTAGGACGCCTCGGTATCCCGTTGATGATTGTCGGCCTGGTGTGGATCGTCACCGCGCTGCTCATCCTCACCATTCCGCCGGACTTCCATGGCGCGGTGAAAGTGGTGGCCGGTGCTACGGTCCTGGCGGTTGTGTGGCATGTCCTGGTGCTGCGGGGCCGAATCAAGCGGGGGGAGGCCGGCGTCAAACGGTTTGGCCCCGCTTCGGCTCGACCCTGATCGCGGCGTACCCGCGTAAAGCATTGTCGCAGTTGAGGTTTACTGTCCGCCCACCGGCATGACGTGACCGACGTCCAACGCGCCCAGGTCGCCGAACGGATTCTCGATGGCATGAACGACGTCGCGCTCGCGTCGCCGCACCTGCTGCGCCACACGGTTGAACGCGACGGACAGCGGGTTGTCACGATCTTGCCGCCATGCCACGGCGACCGCCGAACCGGGCACGTCGACGATGGGCACGTACCGCACTGCCGAATGGGGAATGTAGCGCTCGATTGCCGCGGGATTGACCGTGCAGGCGAGGCCGGCAGCGATCAATTCGATCTCCTCGGTGTTGGTTGTGGTCGGTCTCAACAGCGGCTCGGTGAGATCCGACCGGTAGTCCTGCAGGCTCCAGAACCTGCGGTATTCCTCATCGGTCGAACGACCCACCGCCAGCGGTACATCGAGGATGTCGGCGACACGTACCGTTGCCCGCCGTGCTATCTCGTGTCGCGCCGAAACGGTGAGCACCCGCGGTTCGACGAACAACGTATGCGCGACGATGTCACGGATTGCCAACGGTGGGCGGATGAAGGCGACGTCGGCCCACCCCTCGGACAGGCCCGCGCTTTGGTCGGGCAAGCCGAATTCGCGCATCTCGATTTCGACGTTCGGGTACTGGCGGGTGAATTCCTCGAGGATATAAGGCGTCAGCTCGAGCGCCGCGCCCATGCCGAAGCCGATGCGAAGCCGCCCGGCCGAGCCCGCCGCCATCTCACGCGCCTCTTCGACGGCGGCATCGAAGGTACGGAGGACGACGCGCACCTGCGCGAGGAACGCCTCGCCGGCCGGCGTCAGATCCACCGAGCGGGTGGTGCGAAACAGCAGCGTGGCCCCCAGCTCGGATTCGAGGTCGCGAATCTGGCGCGACAACGACTGCTGGGCCACGAACAAGCGCGCCGCTGCACGGGTGAAATTCCGCTCCTCAGCCACGACCAGGAAATAACGCAGCTTGCGAAGGCTGACGTCCATCTCGAGACCATAACGCCGCGCGCGCCGTAGCGCGGCTCAGTGCAACACCGCCGGATCGCCGCTACGGGCGCGAACGCCTCAGCCCGCGTCCGGCCTCGACATCGGCCGATGCGGCCTGCGAGATCGACAGGCCGCGGCACGGTTGCGCACTCAGCGCTGGCTCGCCACGGCTACACCGCCCAATGACAACGGAGTGGACTATCGGGATCTAGCCGATTATCACCGCATCCTGGGTCTCGACGGCGAGGTCGCGTCGTGACGACCAAGCGCACGGCCCGGCGGTCGGCACCCCCGAAGCATTGCCAAGGCAGTGAAGCCTGCGGCCGCGGCTACTGCTGTCATCAACATGCACGGTTAGCTGTGCCGCGTGCCTTGTGTGTTGACTGAGCGAGGACAGTCTTTTCGGGACATGCACTTAACTGTCACCGATCGCCGCGTGACGGCCGGCATAGGTGAGAGCGATATCTGTGTCGCCCACGGGACCGCCGGGATATTTTTGAGCCGTGAAGAAGTCCAATTGGTGGGCGATGTTCCTCAGCTTTTTTGGCATGGCGCTGTTGTGCGCACCGTTCGCTGTCGTCTCCGGTTACGACTGGTTGGCACTCGACGAGCCGGACCGTAAGTACGAGTGCAAGGGCGGCAGCACCTGCTGGTCCGGGGAGACGGCGAACATGATCGTGGCCTCGCTGTTCGGCGCCGCGACGGTGATTTTCGCTGGCATCACCATCGTGGTTCTCGTGCGCTGGCGCCGCTGGCGCATTGCAGAGGCGCTGAAGCCCAAGGAGATCTCCGTCGAGATGTGAGCTCGTATCGGCACGACTGGGTCAGAAACGTTGGCTGCGTGCGAGGCCTGTGTGCGCGATGGATTGCCCGGCTTGGGCGCCGCCGGAGGGTCGTGCTCGTGGCAGATATCAATTGACCGTTGCTGGACAGGCCGCAGCGCGGCGTTTCCGGCACCGTGTGGAGGCGGTGCGGACGTGAGTACACGTATGGGCATACCCGGCGACATCGCCAAAAAGCCTAACCTCGGCGTTTGCTGGTGCCCCTGTTCATTGTCGGTTGATGGTTGACGTTTCTGTTTCGGTTGATCCTTGACACTCTGTGTTGTTAGTCGGGGCCGGTCGCGGTGCGAAGGGCCTGTTTGTTTCGTACCTGTCCGGTGCTGGTTCGGGCGGCGGTTTTGACCAGTTGATCGCCGACCCAGAAGCGCAGCAGCTCGCCGTCGATGTGGACGTCGCAGCGTTGCCCGCCGTAGTGGCGTCCGATGCACCTGTTGCCAGGACACGCACACGATGCCTTGGACGCTCCAGGGCTTGTTTCGCCATCGAGAGGCCGGGGGTGATCGTCGCGCATGTCGTTGTCCAGAGACATAAGTACTCCTGGTGATAGGTGTGCGAAAGGGAACCCCTTGCTCACCTAGCGGGCTCTTTAAGCATCCAAGTGGCCCCCGCAGAGCGGAACCGAAGCAGCTCCGACTGACTCCGATTAGTCGCTATACGTCACACCAATCGGGCTCTCACCACTGTAGTTAGACATTGGTTGCGTCATGCAGTTTGCCTGCGCTTCTTGCTTATCTGGGTAAGAGTCTCGGCAACGCGCCAGCCTGCGCCAACCGTTGAGAAAGGTTCCAGAGTCGGATTTGCTGAAAAAATTCAGCGGTGCCCGACAATTTCTCCCTGGGTGGTGTTGTGGGGGCAGGCGCTCGCCAGTCTGTTGAGTGGGTGGGTGGGTTCGAGCAAACACAGAAAATTGCACTGACGCTGTGGTTAGCATTTGCGTCTATGGGTCGATTGGCGTTGCTGCTATCAGGATTGATCATGATTATCGCGCTGAGTCCAGTAGCCAAGGCGAATCCGGATGGCGTAGCAGTTGTATGGACGCTCAGTCCATATATGCCTCTACAGCAAACCTCCGAGTGCGACCCGAACTACTCGGGTTGCGTTCCCATCGCCAGTGACGTCGACTGCGCTGGCGGCAGTGGCAACGGTCCGGCTTATGTCCAAGGTCCTGTCAAAGTCATCGGGACGGACATCTACGAACTTGACCGCGACGGCAACGGAACGGCGTGCGAAGCGTAAAGCGGGCTACTACTGGGTGTCGGCCTCGCGGTGACCCTCGCCGTAGCCAACAGCACCCGCAACGCGGCAAAGCCACGTGACTGACGACAAGCCACCGACAAAATGTGTGTCGGTGGCTGTCGGCGCACCTGCGCAGGGCGGGATAGCGCGCTATCTCGATTGACGCGTTGTGCCCCTGTTCATAGTCGGTTGATTGTTGACGTTTATGTTTCGGTTGATCCTTGACACCTCGTGTTGTTAGTCGGGGCTCGTCGCGGCGACAAATCGCATCGAAGAGCACCTCCACCGGGGGATGGCAGAACCGGCCGGTGAACACCCTGCCGTTATCAGTCAGAATCTGTTCGGGCACCCCATAGGTCGCCAACGCCGCGCGCAGCCCATCGCAGACCGCCCGGGTACGTTCGCGAGCCGGAAAAGGGCCGAATATTGTTGTCTTGCAATAACTCTCAAAGAGTTACGACCAGCGCAATCAGTCTCAATGCGTCTCCAGGCAACTCCCGTGATCCGCACCCCGCTGTGACAATGCGGTGACATCGCCGCCGCGCCGGTCCCACAAAGTCGGATCGTCAGAGCGGGTGCGCGGCGCGGTCGGCGATTTCGGGGACGAACTGCACTGCCGAGGCCCCAGTTCCTACGACGGCGACCCGTTCGCCGGTTAGGTCGTGGTCGTGGTCCCAGGTTGCGGAGTGAAAGACCTTGCCGGTGAACGTGTTCAGTCCTGCCACGTCGGGCATCTTCGGGGTGGATAGTGCCCCGGTGGCTGCGACTAAGACCTTGGCGGTGAGGTCCCCTGACGAGGTCTGCACCTGCCAGGTTTGATGCGCTGCATCCCACTTCGCGCTGAGCAGGGCGCACCCGGTGACCAGACGCTGCCGCAGTCCGGTGTCATCGACAACCGAGTTCAGGTAGCGGTAGATCTCGGGTTGGCGGGCGAAGGTGTGGCTCCACATCGCGCTCGGGGCGAAGGAGAATGAATACAGCGAGGTCGGCACGTCACAGGCGCAGCCGGGATAGGTGTTGTCGCGCCACGTTCCACCCACCTCGTCAGCCCGTTCAATGATCAGCACGTCGGCGTTGGGATCATCGCGAAGTACCGTTGCGGCGGCGGCCAACCCGGCGAATCCCGCGCCGACGATGAGGGTCTGCACGCTCGACGGCAGCGTTGTCATCGGTTGCTCCCGACGTGGCGGTCGAGGAAATCAATCTGGTCGGAGACGATTCCTTCGAAGTGCGGATCGAGGTAGGGCTCAAAGTGGGTGCAGTCGTAGGAGCGCACTTCACCATGGGGTATGCGCGCCACGATCTTCTGAGCTTTGGCGTAGGGGGTGACATCGTCCTTCGTCGCGAGTTGGACCAACGTTGGCGCGGTGATCTTGGTGGCCTGTCGACCCGGTGAGTAGAACGGCACGCGCAGCGCGATGCGGGCGGCGACGTCATTCTCGGCCAGCAGTTTCTCCAGCTGGTCTCCGGCCATCCGCTCCACCAGGTCATAGGCACCGGGCGAGGTCATCATCGCGACGTCGCCGGGCCTGCCGATGGACTTGACCCGATGGGGTGGGCGGCCCAGCCACGCACCCACCTGATCGCGTATCGCCGCGACGATCAGACGTGAGACCAGTTTCGGCGACTGGGCGAACCCCGATGCGGGACCGCTGACGTGGGGCACCTGGACGATCGCGGCGGCCAGATCGTGGTTGTGGGCCGCCAGGTCCAGAACATGGCCACCGCCGAACGAGGAACCCCACCCCACCACGCGGGTCGTGTCGACGTTCTCAAGCCTGCGGGCGTAGGCGATGGCGGCGCGCCAATCAGCATGCTGGCGACCGATGTCGAGGATGCGGCGGGGTTGTCCTCCGCTGGCCCCCCAGTGCCGGTAGTCGAACACCAGCGCGGCGTATCCGGCCTGGGCGAACCGTGCAGCGTAGGCGTCCAGCCGCAGTTCGCGGAACGCGGCGAAGCCGTGGGCCATCACCACGACGGGTGGGTTCTCAACACCGTCGGGCCGATAGAGCCATGCGGCGCAGGGTGTGCCCTCGGAGGTAAAGGTGACGTCGTGTCGAACGTAGCTGCCTGGCTTAGTCACGGTGTTCCCTAGGTGGAGTATCTTGAATGGCATTCAACATAAGATAGCAATGTCTTGAACGCTATTCAAGAAACTGTGATCTAGCCGGTGGAAGGGAAGACGTATGGCACGCAACAAGCGCCCGCAAGCCGCCGACGAGAAGCGTGCGGAGATCGTGGCGGCAGCCCGGCGTCTCTTCATTGACGATGGTTACGACGCCACCTCGATGAGTCGCCTGGCCAAAGACGCCGGGGTGGCCCCAAACACCATCTACTGGTATTTCGGCGACAAGGACGACGTCCTCATCGCGGTCCTCACTGCGGTCATGGCTGACGTATGGCCGCTGTATCAAGATGTTGCGGGCGAGCCGATTGCGGCACGGCTGCTCTGGGTGGTCGGCCAGCTCACGGAGATGAGTCGCCTGGTGACGACCGTGCATGCTCGCGTCGAACACTCACCGGCTGTCGCCGAATGGCATCAGAACTTCCACGCGATCACCGGCAGTCTGTTCCGCTTCGAACTCCAGAACGCTGGAGTCGCTACCTCGACCGTGGACGCCGAAGTGATGATCGGCATCTTCACGATCGAAGGACTCCTCATGCACAACCAGGACGAAGGTCAGCAACGCGCCATCTGCGATGCCCTGGCTTCGCGCTGGACTCCCACACAATCGCGCCAGGACTGAGGCTGACGGAAACCACCGTCAGCCACCACCGGGCTTGCTGAGTACCGTCAAGTAGATGTCGTCGACGAGGTCTACAGCTGAAGACTTCGCAGCGTCGTGCTGCGGGGCAGGAACGTGGCTTCGTTGAAGTTCGCCCTCGCGAATCCGCCTTGGGGGTTGACCGAATCCACGGTCAGCCACCATCTGGCTCAGCTTCGCCGAGCCGGACTCCTGGAGTCCGAACGCCGGGGCATGAAGGTCTATCACCGGCCACAACGGGATGCCCTCGGTGCACTGTGCCCCCACCAGGGCTCGAACCTGGGACCTGCGGATTAAAAGCCGCTAGGAGATTCGCTGCAGCAAACCCGCTACGGTCCGCTGGCGATCCAATGGGCACGCAAATGTCCAGCTCCTCCTACATTTCTGGACGCAAAATCGATCCAATCGTGGCGATTGGGTCATAAAGGCAAATCAGCAGGTTGCGTTTCGACTGACGACAAGCCACCGACAAGACACTTGTGACACCAGGTTGCTGGCGCGCCAGAACGAGCTAGTAGCAGGCCGCGCGCTGTCTCAGGTGCGGCGTGTCACCTTGACTGGTCGAACGTATGGGCGATGATGCAACAGGGGCGGGTTCGCCGTGCCCATTCTGCTGCGTAAGGTGGCCGATGCTGACGCAACGGTATCTAGTCTCGACAAAGAATCTCGACGCGATTCTAAAGAAGATCGTCGACGGTGTAGCCCCCGACAAGTTCAATAGCGACCACCTGAAGAGCATCGGGTTCGGCGGCAGTGGGGATCGATCTATGGTTCCTTTGCTCAAGGACTTGGGATTCTTGACGGCTGACGGAACCCCGACGCCGCGCTATCACGCTTACCGGGACGGCTCGCGCTCGAAGGTAGTTCTCGCAGAAGCACTAAGGGAGGCTTACGAGGACGTCTTTCACATACGCGAGGTCCCAACATCAACTGACAGGCCCGCTGTCGAAGGCTTGTTCAAGTCGAAGCACAACTCGACCGACAAGGTCGCGCAGCTGCAAGCGATGACCTTTTATGCATTGCTCAAACACGCAGACATGAAGGCCGCACCCGGAACAACGACACCGGTGCCACAAAACGTTCAGCGCGAGGACCCACACGCAACCAAGACCCCTGAGGGTGATGGCGCTACAGAGCAACAGTCGCGCACCGGGCAGGTGACGGCCGAATTGCACTACACAATCCAAATCCACTTGCCTGCAACGAAAGATATCGAAGTCTTCAACGCGATCTTTCGATCCCTGCGTGAGAACTTGTTGTCGTGAGCGAACACGATTCGCTCCGTACGTTTCTCTTCCGCAGTTTGATGTTCGAGGCTGAGGCAGAAACATTCCGGCAGGCAGGGGTGCGCGTCGGTCTCAACGCAGAAGCCACTGAGGAGCGGCTTTTCGAAGAGGCGATCGCACCTTTCCCGCTAGCGATTCGGAACGACGCGATCAGGATGGCGCGGCTATACGCATTGCTGTATTGCTTTGAGAACGCGGTGCGTGAGCTCATCCAGAACAAACTTTCCGATGTCGATACCTTATGGTGGAACACAAAGGTACCGAAGAAGATTCATGACAACGCTGAGACTCGACTCAAGGACGCCCAAGACAATTCATGGATCGCGGGCCTACGCGCTGACCCTTTGGGATTCGTTGACTTTGGAGGCCTCTCGGACATCATTGTCAACAACTGGTCAGAGTTCGAGGACCTGATACCTTCGCAACACTGGTTGAAGCAGCGCCTCGACGAGCTCGAAAGAGCAAGAAACTTTGTGGCACATCACCGAATGCTGTCAGAACCGGAGTTCGCGCGGTTGGAAATGTATGTGACAGACTGGAATAGGCAGGTTGGCCTCTAATGTCCTGGCTTGAGTTCATCGTTCAGATATCCGATGCGTGGGCATGGCCCTTGGTTGCCGGTTCGTCAATCGTCCTACTGCGAAAACAGATCAAATCCGCGGCGGACAGACTTGTTGACCGCGTGGGCGATATTCGACGTTTGAAGGCAGCTGGCGTCGACGTCGAATTCGAAGAGAAGGTGAGAGAGCTCGCGGAGGCTGCCGAGGAGCTCGAAGAGAAAGCTCCTAAAGCAATAACCGACGGTAGTCCGGAACAGATAGTCCTACCGCCAGAGACGGTAGAGGAGCGCGTAAGCAAGTACCAGCAGATAGCCGTGCTTGAGCCGAGGGCCGCGATTCTTCTGCCATTCGCCGATCTCGACGGTGTCCTCCGAAAGCGCTTCCGCCAGCTCTATCCGAAAGAGCCACGCTCGATAGGGTTTCGGCGCATGGTTGACATACTTAACCGCGACGGCCGTCTAGACGATGATGTGGCAAGAGTCATGAAAAGCATGAGCGAGCTTCGTAATTCAGTCGCACACTCCGCCGACCAACAGGTCGACGTTATGACGGCCATAACCTTCGTGGAGTCGATCGAAAGCCTAGCGAACTTTCTACAAGACACACTATCGGACGACTCAACCGGTGATTAGCCTGACTTTCGCTGGAGTGGTACTACCTTTTCCGTGGCGACCACACCGCGCCCAACCTTCGGCGCTTCCATCTCGTCTTCCTTGATGTAGTCGGCGTACGTAGTCAACGTGAGTACGAAACTGCTGTGCCCCAACCACTTTGAAACGGTCATGTAGTGCTCACCAGCGCTCAGGTTCATGGTGGCGAAGCTGTGGCGCAAATCATGCCACCGCGTAGCGCCCAGACCCAATGCCTGACAGGCTGGTTGGAGGTAGTTGTCGTACACGTTGTCCGCGCTAAGAGGCTTCGCCCAATCGAAGCTGGTGCGGCTGCGACGACCAGGAAGCAGGGGAGCGTGTGCGATGCGCTTCTTGCCGGCAAACGGGTGAACAGTAGTCAGATATTGGCGCAACTCATCCGCCAGCCACGGCGCCAGCGGCACTACGCGATTGGTGCTGGCCTCGCTCTTCGGTGTTCCTTCGATCCACTGGCCTTGCTTCTTGGTCGCAGTGCGCATCACCCGAACGCTGCCCACAGTGCCCGGCAGATCGCTCAGCGTGACATCTTGCACCTGCAGACCCTGCAGCTCGCTGGCGCGAACGCCAGTATGTGCCGCGAGGAGCACAGCCAGCGCGTACACCGCGTTGCCTTTGTTGTGCTCGACCCAGTCCGCTACGGACGCTATTTGATTAGCGGTCAGCGGATGATGCGCAAACGGCTTGCGGGTATCACCGGCAGCCCTTCGCTTCGTGGTGCGCCGTGGCGCAGGCAACACAGGGTTTGACGCAATCGCGCCGTCACGCACAGCGGTATCCAACATCCGCTTGAGCGTTCCGACGATATGCTTCACCGTTTTTGGACTGCGGACAACCATCTGAGCGGTTGTGTCCTTGCTGCCACCGCTGATGCTGGGGGAGGGGGCTTTGCGGCTAGGGTCAGGCTTGCCGCGAGTGACAAAGCTGCGCCTTGGGTGCGGAGCGAACAAAGCAGCCCGAAACTTGTCGACGTCCGCCGCGGTAATGGAAGCCACTGGCTTGCTACCGAACACCGGCGCAATGTGGGTGCGGTACAGCTTCTCGTAGCCCTCGATGGTGTCCGACTCCATCTGCCCGGTGAGGCTGTCGAGGTACTGACGCGCATAGGTTCCCGACGGCGTATTGGCCTTCGCTTTGACGCTGGACGGATCGATGCCCTTGGCACTCTCCAGGTCAGTCTCAACCTTGCGCAGATGCGCCTTCGCTTTGCGCTCAGTATCGAACGTCTCCGACGTCTGCTTGTGCTTGCCAGTCGGAGCACCGAATTCGTCTCGGACAGGCTCAAGCCACACAACCTGATAGCGAACGATTGCGTTACCGAATTTGTCCACCTTGCCGGATGGACGTTGACGAATGTGTGCCATCAGTTCTCACCTTCCTCTGAGGGCGAGGTGTCCGCGACTTCGCCGTTGGTCGCCATGTCCTTGCACGTGCGCTCAGGCTGCGGCCTGTCCGGCTGCTCTTCGTGCTCAACGTCTGCGCCAGTTCGCTTCATCACGCCACACCTTCCCTCTCAAGCACGCGGCGAACGGTGCTGTAGCTCCAAGCGCCACCCATTGGGGCAGCTACGCCAGACTCAGTGAGAGCCTTCGCGATTGCCTTCGTGCCTTTGCCGGCAAGACGCTGCTTGATGATGCATTGCACTATCTTTGGGTCAATGGTGCTTGGCTTCCCGAGCTGCTTTCCGGCCTGCCTGGCCTTGATCAGTCCCTGCTTGGTGCGCTTCGAGATCAGCTCTCGCTCTTCCTCGGCGACTAGGAGTCTGGCGTGCGCAGTCAGCTGAGACACTGTGTTGCTATCGGTTCCGTCCAAGCCGACGATGCGCCAACCTTCGAGCTTGGCGTCGTCGACCAGCTTCGCGCCGTCTGCCATGCTGCGAGATGAGCGGTCAAGGGTGTTGACTACCAACACATTCGCCATGCCTGTGCGGATGGCGGTGATGGCGGCAATGCGTCCGTACAACTTATCGGTGCGCTTACCACTCATGACGTCAGGAATCAGCGCCACCAGCTGAAGGTTCTGCTCTTGGCAAAACCGCATAATCTGTTCTCGTTGTGCCTCTAAGCCGTAGCCGTTCTCAGCTTGCCGATTCGTCGAAACCCGTATGTAGCCTATGGCTTTCGTATCTGTCATCATCCTCTCCTGGTGTTCGGTGGAGCCGCTATCGGGCGACAGCGACCACAGCGAACACTTATAGCCGACCTGGCACAACGCCTGGTGCAAACGATGGACACCGCGCCTGTCTGTACTTCTGACCTCTATGGACGCGGGTAGCGCTTGTGACGGCTCTCAAGCGCCAGCTGATCAGGCATCGCACCGATAGCCCGGTTCGCCTCGTTAGCTAGCCGCATCGCTGCCTCACCTGTCACGTGCTGCACCTGCGAGCGTGGCGGTTGCCGCCGTTGTGCGCTGCGCTCGCGGTCGGAATCAGACGGCTCAGGCTCTCGTGGTTGCGCAGGCGGTGAATATGCCTGAGCGTTCTCGCCAGCTGCGATCTCATCGCCGAATAGTGCTTCCGCTGATGCCGGGGAGGATGACTCACCGCCAGAATCGGGAACGCCTCGAGCTCTACGAGATTCAGCGCGGGTCATTGTGCTGATACCTTCAAGCACTTCTTCGTACGGTTTGGTCGGGCCTATCTCCACTGTGGTCGGTGCCTTGCCGATAGTGCGGTCTAGTGCATCCTTGACGGCAGCCAGCTGCACACCTTCGCTCTCGGCTGTAAGCGCTAGCCCGAGTAGTTGTTTGGCCATCACTTCGGCCGCGTTATCCAGTCTCGCTCTGGCAGCTGCCTTTACGTGCGGAGCGGCACCACCGTGGTATCTGCAGGCAGTACCGCCCTGTAACGCTAGGTTCTTGCAAGGTTCGCCGGTGCGGCTGCTGTGCGCTCGGCACCTGCGCGCTTGCGTAGAGGCAGACTGCGCAGCCCACCATTCCTCTGACCACTTGCGCATTGGTTCCCCGTGTTCATGGGTGCCTTCTGCACGACTAGCTTGCCGCGGGATAACAGCCGGAAGATGATCGCTGCCTTCAATTTCGACAGCTTCGACGTCGATCACGTTGTCTTTGTCTGGCATTGTCTGCGCTCCTTATGTGCAGTTGCGGCTCTTACCCCGAGGATTGATGCGTTCTAGTGCTATCTAGTGGGGTCTAGTGACATCTATGCAGGTCAGACCTAAATGCCACTAGATGCCACCGTTTTCGGGAGGTTAGGGCGAGTGACATCTATGCAGGTCACGGCGTTTCCGGGTAGTGCGCCTCCGCCCGGCACGGCAGCCCAATCCCATAGGAACTGATCAGAATTCGACATCGCCAGCCTGCTTCACACGTTGCAACCCGGGCGGCAGCTCCCACGTCCAATGCGAGATGGCGCCACTGTCGCCGTAGTGAGAGATCTTGATAACGGCCAGATCTTTGGCCGCACTTTGCACAGTGCCTTTACCGGCACCGCTGGCAAGCTGAGTCTTCTCGATGGCTTCGTCCGACGGCAAAGGGCCATGGCTCAGTAGCTCTTTCAGCGCCACTTTGGCGGCCTCGCGCAATGGGGCCGTCTTACGCGCATCGGCCACTTTGGCACCGTCTGCGCCGATGAGCTGGTCTGCGGTCACGTCAACTGTGCCGCGCCATGTGACTTCGGGCACCTCTTCGTTGTCCGCACTGCTGTCCAGCGAGTAACCGATGGAAGATGGTGCCTTGGAGAGGTTTCCGATTGCCCTCGCGAGAGCATACGTTGCGCCTTCGTCGGTTGGATGCAACAGCGGTGCGGCACTGATGACGCTGCGCACCAATGCGGAATAAGCGACACTGCCGCCTCCGCGGTGCTTGGCACTCATACCAGCGGCCTTATTGAAGTGACGGACAAGCAAGATGGCACATTGTGTTTCACGCGCAAGTTCGACCAGGTGCATGAGCACCCGGCGAATAGACGTGTCGACGCCGTGTTTGACGTTCTCGGGCATACAGGCCGAGATTGGATCGATCACTACAAGCTTCGCGCCGGTTTCGACAATGCCTTGCCGCAGCCAATCGATGTCATCGGGAATGGTGAACGGTTTAGGGTCGCCCCACTCGTCCACAGGTCTATTCAGGGTCGCAATACGTTCCAGATCTGCGCCAGCAGCCATTAGACGTGGCACAACGGTGTCATCTTCGTCGTCCTCGATACCGACAAGGACAACATCGGCGGGATCCGATATGGAGTCAACGTGTTTGGTGCCGACAACGGACGTGGGCCAAGGCTTACCCTGCGACACAATGGCAGCCCACGAAAGCGTCACGGTCGACTTACCGACGTCGGAGTCACCCTCAAGGATGGACACTTTGCCAAGTGGTAGCCATCCGTACCAAAGCCACTTGACCGAAGTAGGCGTGACGCCGCTGAGACGACGCACCGCCTGCGGGCCGTCTCGGCCGGGATCATCCGCCCAATCTGCTAACATTGCAGTCACTTTCGTTCGCACTCAGGCCGCCCCTTGTACCGTCAAGCAATTGGGCGGTCTTTGTGTCATTGAGAAGTAGTTGGTTTCGTGTCTCTCGCCCTACCGGCGTTTGATTCAGCGGCGCCACTTCCGGACACCGCACATTGCCGGCCAACCTTGTAGCCGCCGATGAAATCCCGCGAGTCGGTACCGGTGCAACGGTCGCTGCGGCGCTTGATGGCCTCAGGACTATCTGCCAGCACGTAGCCAGCGCACGAAGAAGCCAAGCGGTCGAACTCGGAACGCGATCTGTCGCTATCCCACAGAGCAAGCAATGTGTCGTAAACGCTGCGGGCATCCACGTACCCGATGACGGCCTCACCGAACCCGACGTTCAGTGCTGTCCGCATAGCGTCGTGTGGGCTTTGGCGACTGGTTACCTTGCAGTGCAGAGCTTGCAGCCCGCGCAGCTTGTGCGGGTACTTCGCTTCGGTGTAGGTGTCGAAGAACCATCCCAGGTCCACCCTCCCGGCACCTGCGGAAACATCATGTGTGTCTATCGCGCTGGCGAGCTCGTCGGGTAGTGCTAATGGCACACCTGGCCGTACTACCCGACGGTCCCCGTAGGGAGGCAAGACGATCCCGCCGCCAACACACCGGACCTCCCCGAAACCCAATGTCGGATTACCAAGCTGAAGCCCCTTCGGCAGCACGAACCAGTAGTGCCCGCGCTTCGGGCTTTCGGGTCTGGTGTTGACGTAGGGAGCTGTATCTAACAGCGACCGCAGCTGCTTAGGAACGGCAGGTGGCCTGTCCACATCGAGCACGACACAGCCGAACTGGCCGGGAGATGTAGCGAGAGCTTGAAACGAACCAAACTGTTCTCGCCAACGGAGCAGCTGCGCACCTTCGGTGGTGACATCGCGGTATCCAACGAGGTTCCAGCAGGACTTGCCCTTGCCCTTGGACGGGTCAAAGGGTGCAACCGGGACGCCGCTGGCTGCGTACTCGACTGCCGCATCGAATACGTCCAGGCCGGTAACGTCAGGCAGCTCTATGGGACTCATCAGTCCGACACTTTGCAGCCAGCGATCCAGTTCTCAATGTCGCTTAGTGCGAAGTACACGCGCCCACCAATCTTGGTGCGCTTCAACGGCCTATCGCCGTAATAAGCGGCCTCCCGCACGGTGCGCTCAGAGACTCGCTTCAAGCCCATCTCGCGCGCAATGAGGGCCGTTTCGGTAGCGTCGAAGTACTGCTGGTCGATTCGCAGAACAGGCATTGTGCCAAGTCCTTCCTTCGCGTCAGGAAAGACCGCCACGTGGGGTGCAGCGGGTACCCCAATTGTGCCGGACACGAACGCCGGTGTCCCCCAACCGAATTGACCGACAGCGCTCTGACTTGCGGAAATGCCCGATACAATTTTGTACTGCCTACACCACCCATTGCGACAGAATCGCGAGACGTGATCCGTTCGGCGCGGAAACGCTAGTGTGCGTCTAATTCCCGCAGTTGTCGCTCAGCTTTTTGGACGGCGGCTTGAGCTCTGGCAACCTTGGCCTCGACCTTCTGCCTGCGCTTCTTCTCTTCGGCCGAGATGCCGTTGTAGTGCGGCTTGGATGCTTCGGCTACCGCTTTCAGATGCGTACGGACAACACGTCGTACCGCGCTGCTATCCACGCCCAGCCGGATTGCGATAGCGCCAGTAGCGAACCCCTGACTGTGCAGGCGGATGATCTGGTCGTCAATCATCACAGCGCGGAGGGGTCGTCGCCGCGCTTGCCCTCGTCCGTCCAAGGGTGTGGGCCTCCGTACTCCGGGCTCTTGAAGGTGATCCACCTCAACGACTCCAGGCACATATCGCAGATGTTGAACAGGCAGATGATTTCGCCGCGTTTCATGGAGACCGTCTCTGCGCGCAGATACTCACCACGATCCCGCAGTCGGTAACAGTCGTGCAGGAGGTGCACATCGCATCTGGGATCCGGAAACAGAGTGTCGGCAACCAGTTCCCACTGGGTGAGGTCATCCAGCGGTATCAGTGTGGTGCTGGCGTAGGCGAGTGCGTAGTAGCGCGCCATCGTTTCTGGCCTGGACTCGTCGAAGTCGACACTCCAACGTGTGTCGTAGTCAACGTCGCCTTGACGACAGCACTTGATCATTTCGTCGCTGATGGCCCGCGTGATGGGATGGGCGTCAAAGTACCCCTCAGGTCCGGCAAGGATCTCGTCCATCTCCTCGGCGGCTGCGGTAGTGGCGCTATCGAGCAGGACCGCAGGTAGCCCCTTCTGTGACAGCAATTGGTTGAACTCCTGCCACCTGGTTTTGTCGATAGTCATAGCTATTCCTCCCAACTGAGTGCTGGATAATCAATGGCGTTGTCGTCGCCTCCCTCGCCTTTGAGGTCCACGCGATACCGCTGCACACTGCCATCTGTCGAGCAAGGTGCTGTGCGCGTGAATTCGACTGTGTCGTTAACAAAGACTCGGTGTGCGTGCAGCTGCGAACAGTAGGGGCACCGAACCGTGACTCTTCCAAGACACTGCGGCCCTTCACTGTGCAGCTGCACCGCGAAGATGTCTGCGGTAGGAAGATGCTGGCTCACTAGATCGCTCACAAGTCCGCCACGAACTGGTCTAGATCGGCGCGGCTCCAGTAGGCACGCCCACCGACAATCTTTGGTCGGGGCAGCAAGCCCTTTTCGTATGCCAGGTAGCGGATCGTATCTGTCGTGCAGGAGTCAAAGCCCATCTCTTGCAGATATTCCGCGGCCTGCTTGATGTTCAGGAACGGCCGAATTGCCTTTACTGCAGTCATTTGTTGCCGCCTTTCCGCGCTGGCTGCCCGCAGCCGATGATAGCCGAGTCGCGCTGCGCCCCAAGCGATTCCGCAGACACGCCCTGCGCGGGCCGGGGTATGATGGCCTGCAGGCGGTGGAGAGCCGTTACGGCGTTGTGTACCTACATCAGCGGGGCACAATGTCGGCACCTAGCGCAGCGCGGTGACGCTTCTTTCAGTCCCGCGCCGCGTTGCGAGCCTGGTGTTTTCAACGGACTACCGAAAGGTAGCGAGAACGAAAGGCTCGCAACGTGAATGCGATTTACACACAACCCCGATTCAATCCGACTGACTTGCAGTCGCTTTTGGCTCTCCCGCCGTTTGGTGCTGAAGGACTCGGTATCAACACCGAAGGCGATGTTCTGGTCAACACCACCGCTGACGGCGTCGATGTCAATGCGCTGTGGGCCGAAGTGCAGGCCGTACTCACCGCTTGGAATGGCGAGCGTGGAGCTGTGGCTAGCTTGCTAAGCCACTACACGATCAACGCCGCCGATGCTGTGCCGCAGAGTATTGCCGACGAGAGCTTTGAAGTTGCCTCGGAGTTCGGTGAGCCGGAGAGCCTGCGCGCTCCGAGCAACGCTATCTTGCTAGGCAATACGTTGATCGACTACGACAAAGCGGGTCGCTTCACGTGGAAATTCATGCGAGACAGCACAGCTGAACAGATTCGTGCCGTGACCAACTACGCGGTGGCAGCCGACAACAAGTTGGTCAACGGACTCATCGTCAACCGTCTGTTCAACCCGACACCGCAGACAAACGAGTTCGGCCACACCTGCTACCCACTGTGGAGCGCTGACGGCATGGTGCCACCGACGTATCTCGTTAAGTCCTTTGACGACACGCACACGCATTACCTGGTAAGCGGCAGCACCGATATCGACAGCGGAGACCTGGAGGCTGCGATAACCCACGTGCAAGAGCACGGTTACGGCGTTGACCCCGGCAGCCGTCTGATTGCATTTATGAACCCGGTAGAGGCCGATGAGGTCTCGGCTTTCCGGGCTAACGTCGAGAACAACAACACCGTGATCGCTAAGCACGACTTCATCCCGTCCCAAGGTGCACCCGCGTACTACACGCCCAACGAGATCGTTGGCGACGTCGCGCCAGCGGAGTACTCAGGGCTAAAGATTGACGGCAGCTATGGCCCGCTGTGGATTGTGCGCAGCCAGTACATTCCGGCCAAGTACCTGATGGTCGTGGCGACTAACGGTGCCAACAGCCCGAACAACGCTGTGAGCGTTCGCGAACACACCAACGCGTCGTATCGTGGCATGCGGACCATTCCTGGCGTGCGGCCCGGTTACCCACTGCAAGACAGCTTCTGGGCGCGCTGCATCGGTGTGGGCACTCGGCACCGTGGCGCAGCTGTTGTAACTCAAATCAAGGCGACCGGCAGCTACGTCGCGCCTTCGATCCCGATGTGACCGGCGGCTGACACATGAACGCATCTGAATGGCTCAGTCGCAATCTCGCCGATGTGATTGTGGCGATAGCGCGGGCCAACGCAACTCTTACGCAAGCTGCGAGCGGTAGTGAGCAGCAGGCCAACCTAACCTCACAGGCAGGTTCATTAGATGACTAGCAGCGGTACCAGTTCCGGCGCGAACATATCCGGCGCCAACGATGCCGGCCTCCGCTACCCGCTTGATCCCAACGCGGAACCCGATGCGTCCGAGTTCAGCTGGGGAGCGGGAATCGAGCCATCATCGGTCCGCGGAAAGCCATATGCCGAAGGCGGCCGATACCGGGGCACTACGCCGGACTGCGACCCGATCATCGGCATGAACCGGAGGTAGGACCGTGGCCACCAGGAAGCAAGCGACGGCGCAACGAAAGTTCACCCGGCAGGCCAGGCGCGGTCCCGGCAAGGGCGGCCGTCGCGCCAAGAGCTCCGCACGGCAGCGAAGGAAGCGCTAGCAACACAATGACTTTCGGCGCTCAAGTTCATCGTCACGTGTGAACGTACTTCGTAGGTACTAGCGCCGCGAGGACGCAGGCGGCAGGGTTTGTCGGGCCAAGGGTGTTTCCCCACCAATAGCGGCAGCCCGCCGTCCTGCGTGTTAGTGACACAACTTGATACTTGGCAACACGCGAAGTCCGTACCCAGCTTCACGCGTTGTCACGCAGCGAAACCTGTCCACAGTCATCGGCATGGCGCGCAGGGATCGCTGACTGGACCGCTGGGTGTCCCATCCTGCACCTGGCGGTCCAGTGCTATCTGAGCTCCCGCTGGATGCCGGGGGGCACTGTGTAGTTGTCAAGGTGCGAACGCTCGCAGAGCGCGAGTAGGGCCAGTCGCGGAATCGAACCGCGATTCGGACCGCAGGACGCCCGAAAACCGTTCTGGCTGAAGGTGCTAGATCAGCGATTTCTCAGCGAGCATCTGGGCCAAGTCCAAGGCATCCGAGTGGAGTTGGTTGAAATGATCGACAACCGCGCTCGCCCCCACAATCTTGATATCGCAGGATGCGCACGTCACCGCGTAGTTTCCGGGGTGCATCTCCATGACATGGTGAGCAAGGCCGTCATAGTCGGTCGCCTGAAACTCACATACCTCGCAGGCTGCCACCATCCAGACGGCTTCGTTCTGTTCCGTAATGAGCCAGTCATTTTCAGTTCGCAGCCCAAGCACGAGCGTCGCACTTGCGGGGATCGCGAAGCCCACCAATTCCTCAAGGAGGGTGCCGTCGGCCTTCTTGCTCACATTAAGCGCGACTACCGCCGTACTAGATGCGTGCCAATTGCGTGCCGTTGGGGGCTCGGCCGCCTCAAGTAGTCGCTCCAGTGCTTGTTTCGCCATCGATAGGCGGGGGTGATCGTCGCGAGTGTCGTTGTCGATAGACATTGCTATCCCTTCGGTGCGAAAAACGGACACCTCTTGCACCGTGCGGTGAAAGGTGAACCGCGTTCTCGCGCGTGCCTCCCGAAGGGCCGTGACTAAACGCACTGGAATATGCAGACTCGCGCATGCCTCCCGAAGGGCTGCCTCGCGCCTGCGCACAGTTTCCTGCGCCCTGGTGCCGGTGTCAGCGGCACGAGGACCACAGTACTGCTGAGTGCACCACCTGTCACCAGATCGCCTATTGGCGGTAGCTCGCCGTTTTGGAGGATTCCCGCCGGGGTGGGCACCGCACGGGTTGGGTACCGGCGTCGAGTGTGTAGGTGGCTTGGAGCAAACCCGCCAACAGGCGGCACCGACTCAGATACGCTTTGCCGCCATGAGGAGATTGTCAATGCTGACAATTGGGTTTACGGTGGCCATCGCATTCAGTCCGCTGGCCAACGCTGTTCCGGGCGGCATAGCCATCACGGATCCACATGTGCCGCTAAGGCAAAGCTCCGACTGCGATCCCAACTACTCAGGTGCCTGCGTTCCCATTGCCAGCGATGTCGACTGTGCCAGCGGTGACGGTAACGGTCCGGAGTATGTGGATGGCCCTGTGTCTGTCGACGGCGACGATATCTACGGCCTTGATTCAAACGACGACGGAGTTGGGTGCGAAGCGTAGTCCCGCGCATCGTCGGACCGTGCCGCTGTCACGGTGTTGCTGTCGGCAGCCGAACGCGGCGTAAGTCAGGTGACTGACGACAAACCACCGACAAAATGTGTGTCGGGTTGTCTGGCAGCGCGCTGCGCCTGGTCCAAAAGGTGCGCCTGAACTGGACGTCTGCTTTGTGCCCCCACCAGGGCTCGAACCTGGGACCTGCGGATTAAAAGTCCGTAGCTCTACCAACTGAGCTATAGGGGCAGGGTGGAACTTGACCGAAGAAAGGATACTGCCTCGGGACGGGCATCTCGTTTGAGCATTCGGCACCCGGTACCCTAAGCTATCGAGGCTCCCAGCGTCATGGCGCTGCGAGTACCCCGGAGAGATTCGGCTGGCCCCCTTCGTCTAGCGGCCTAGGACGCCGCCCTTTCAAGGCGGTAGCGCGGGTTCGAATCCCGTAGGGGGTACCCGCTTCGCGATTTCGCGGAGCAGGATGTACGAGCAAGGCCCTGTGGCGCAGTTGGTTAGCGCGCCGCCCTGTCACGGCGGAGGTCGCGGGTTCGAGTCCCGTCAGGGTCGCCACGGCGGCGAGGCACAGCGGTGCCGTCGGGCCAGGTAGCTCAGTTGGTATGAGCGTCCGCCTGAAAAGCGGAAGGTCGCCGGTTCGATCCCGGCCCTGGCCACTCAGTATCGGCGCTGTTCAGCGTCATGAAAGACCGCAGAGTTGTAGAGCTCGGGCTCTTCGTCGTCGAATTCATCCAGCCAATATCCGGCCAAAACCTTCGGGCGTCCGCCACGGTTCCTCACGGAAGGTCCCCGCGAGTGTCGTCAAGGGCGTCGAGTGCGGATGCGACGTCGTCAAGCTCGTCGTCATACAGATCGGCGTAGATGTGTGCGGTCAAGACGCCAGCTCCAGGCAGGTGAGAACGGTGTTGACGATCGCCAAGTTAAAGCGGTGGTCGATCAACTACTACATCGACACCGCCCAAACCGCCGAACGTGCCCGCAAAGGATCTGGCGCGGAAGGGTGGGAACGCGCGCCCATGCGCACCGCTCGGAACGATCCCCTCGTCGAGCCAGCGCGCCACGACCTCCGCATCAACCTCCCCTCCGGCGCGCTGAGCATCAGTCAGGCCGATCAGCCGCGATATGGTGTGAGTGTCGCCGGCCAACAGCCACACCGGCGTGCGGGTCTCGCGCTCGGAGTAGTACCCCCCCAGCCCTCCCGGGTCTCCGCAGCGTGACGTCACGTGCTGATAGGCGACGGCGGTCAATCCCGCCAGCCACATCGTCGGTCCGCAGGGCCCGAACCAGTGAGACGCTCTTCGGCGCGCCGAACGTTAGATCGAAACCGTGCACACCACGCTCACCGCCGAGGACGACGACATCGCCGACGCCGCACGGAATCTAGGCCCCCTGTACTCCCTCTCCGACTAGCTTGCGTGGGTCGACCACGTCTTCGAATGTCTTCTCGTCAACGGCGCCCGATTTCAGTGCCGCCTCTTTGAGAGTCGAACCGTTGGCGTTGGCCGCCTCGGCGATCTGCGCGGCGTTGTTGTAGCCGATCACGGGGGTAAGCGCGGTGACCAGCATCAGCGATTCGCCTACAGAGGCGTCGATGCGCGTGCGGTTGAGTTCGGTGCCCTCGATGGTGTAGCTGCGCATCTTGTCGCACATGTCCCCGATGATGCGGATCGAGTGCAGCGCATTGTTGATGATGATGGGGCGCATCGCGTTGAGCTCGAAGTTGCCTTGGCTGCCGGCGAAGCCGACGGCGTTGTCTTCGCCGATGACCTGGATGCAGACCATCACCATCGCCTCGCACTGGGTCGGGTTGACCTTGCCCGGCATGATCGAGCTGCCCGGCTCGTTCTGCGGGAGCAGCAGTTCGCCCAACCCGCAGCGCGGACCCGAGGCGAGCCAGCGCATGTCATTGGCAATCTTCATGAGCGCCACCGCGACACCGCGCACCGCCGCCATCGCCGCGACCATCGCGTCGAGCGAGCCTTGCGCCGCGAACTTGTTGGGTGCTGTGACGAATGGCTTTTCGGTGAGTTCCGCGATCACCTTGGCAATGTCGACCGAGAAGCCGTCCGGAGCGTTGAGCCCTGTGCCTACTGCGGTACCGCCGCACGCGAGGCGGTACAGCCCGTCCAGCGACCGACGCACGTTCTCCATTGCGTCGCGCACCTGGGCGGCGTAGCCCGACCACTCTTGGCCGACCGTGAGCGGCACCGCGTCCTGTAAATGGGTGCGGCCGGTTTTGACTACGTCCATCCATTGGTTGGCCTTGGCTTCGATCGCGGTGGCGAAGCGGTCCAGTGCGGGCAGCATGTGCTCGGTGAGCGCGAACACCGTCGCGATGTGCATGGCGGTGGGAAAGCTGTCGTTGGACGACTGGCCCATGTTGACGTGGTCGTTGGGGTGGATCGGCGCCTGTGTGCCCAACGTGCCGCCAAGCAGCTGAATGGCTCGATTGGCGATGACCTCGTTGAGGTTCATGTTTGACTGCGTGCCTGACCCCGTCTGCCACACGTAGAGAGGGAAGTGTTCGTCGAGCTTGCCGGCGATCACCTCATCGGCCGCCCTGAGGATCGCATCGGCACGCCAGTGCTCGAGTCGGCCTGCTTTGGCGTTGACGAGCGCGGCTGCCTTTTTGACATAGCCGTAGGCGTGGTACACCGCCTTGGGCATGTGGTCGTCGCCGATCGAGAAGTGCTGCAGCGAGCGCTGCGTTTGGGCGCCCCAATACCGGTCGGCGGGTACTTCGACGTCACCCATGGAGTCGAATTCTTTGCGCTGCCCGGTCGCGTCGATCCCAATGGGCACGTCCTTGATCGTCTCGTGTTTGGCAGTGTCTTTGGTCTTGCTGTCAGCCATCTGATACTCCTGGCCTCGCGGGGTGTGAGTCTGGGGGAAGGTCGCCGGGGTCGGGGCTGGCGTCAGTAGGTGGGGGTGTAGGTCAGGCTCTTTATCCAGGCGCGGATGTCGTCGGGTCGGTCGACGGTCGCGAGGCCGCGATCGAAGATGTGCTCCGCGATGCGCGTGGCCGTGGTGATTTCGACCTCGAGGACCTCGTCCTGGTCGGGAAAGAGCATCCCTTCGTCGCGCGATGCCTGGTCGATTTGGTCTGCTGACCCGCGTGCGCCGGCAATCCACATTTTGTCGTCGATGCGTTTGGGCTTGGTCGCATAGATGGCCAGACCGAATGCCGGAAAGATGTAGAAGTTGTTGGCTTGGCCTGGGTGGAAGGTCTTGCCGTTGTAGGTGACATCGGGGAACTGCACGCCAGCTGCGAACAGCGCTTTACCGTCGGTCCATTCGTAGGCCTGCTGTGCGGTGCACTCCGCCTTGTCGGTAGGGTTGGACAGCGGAAAGATGATCGGGCGGTCGGTGTTCGAGCCGACCCCCTTGATCACCTGCTCAGTAAACAGGCCCTGGGTCGTGCTGACACCGATGAGCGCTGTCGGCTGGAACGACGTCACCGCCTCGGCCAGGCTCTGGGTCGCGGGTAAGTCTTTGGCATAGACCTTTTGAGAAGGGCTGAGGTCATCTCGTGTGGCGTCGAGGAACCCGTCGACGTCGTACATGGCGATGCGTCCGCGAGCGTCGTCCTGTGATGATCCTTCGTCGATCATCGCTTCCACGATCATGTTGGCGATGCCGATTGCCGCGGATCCTGCGCCGGTAAACAGAATCTTCTGATCGGCCAGCTTCTCGTTCTTGATTTGAAGCGCCGTTGTGAGTCCGGCGATGGTGACGCTGGCCGTGCCCTGGATGTCGTCGTTATAGACGAGGTATTTGTTTTGGTAGCGCGCGAGCAGCCGGATTGCGTCGGTGCCCTTCCAATCTTCGAAATGCACACACACGCCGGGGAAGACCTCGTTGGCAGCGTCCATGAACTCGTCTACCAGCGCGTCGAGGTCATCGTCGGATGGGGGTGTGTCGCGGAGCCCGGTGTAGAGCGGGTCGGCACGGAGCGCGGCGTTGGTGGTCCCGATGTCGAAATGAACCGGCAGCAGGTACTGCGGCGGCACCGCGGCGCACGCTGTGTAGAGCTGGAGCTTGCCGATCGGGATGGGGGCGCCGTTGGCCCCGATGTCGCCGAGACCCAGGATGCGCCCGCCGGAGGTGACGCAGATGAACCGGATGTCCCGTGTTGGCCAGTTGGCCAGTACCCGGGCGAACCGTCCCTTCATCTTCTTGGTCAGATACATCCCTTGGGGCCGGCGATAGATGTGGCCGTAGGTGAGGCAGGCATCGGCGATGGTGGGGTCATAGACGATCGGGATGAAGCGTGCGGGGTCGCTCATCAGCAGCGCATAGAAGAGCGTCGAGTTGCGGTCGCACAGCTCTTGGAGATAGATGTACTGCTCCAAGTCGGTCGGCTTGGCCGCGAGATGGGCAAGTGCGCGTTCGACTTGCAGGTCCAGCGAGTCGACTGCAGCAGGTAACAAGCCTTCGAGGTGTAGGTCGGACCGCTCGTCTGCGGAGAATCCCGTTCCCTTGTTTACCGCTCTGTCGAGCAGGACGTCCAGACCAACACCAGGTTCCTCGTTCATCTCATTCTCCTATCTCATTGGGGTTGTTGCTTGAGTCCACCCGGTTCTGCGGCAAGGTTTTTGGCGGCGATAGTCACTGTCACACAACGTGATTCAGAACACCGGTACTCTCTGTTCGAGGTGACTCGCCTGGGAGGTCCGCGGGATGGGCAGCGTTGTCGGTGGCTGCCAGCGGACCCGCGCGGGAGGGCGAACCACGGGATGAACGCAACGCCCTGGGCGTGTGCTTCATCCACCAGTGCCTCGGCGGAGCGGTCGAACGGATCTGCACCGAGACGATCGGAATGACGCTCTGGGTGGCCTTGAGCTGGTCGATGTTGACCTCGGAGAGTCCGTGGCGATGACGCGCTCGGGCCAGCCCGGCGACATGCCGCGGTCAAGGTGCGGGGATCGGGTCTTGGTCATCGCGCAGTTGCTCTGGTGTCATGTCGAAGGACTTCTGGATGCCGTCGTTGCGGGTGCCGAGCCCGTCGGTGGTCTTCTTGCTCCATGGGGCCTCGATGAGGTTCTTGGTCTCCTCGATCATCGACGTGGGCTCTAGGTTGCGGTACGTGTCGATCTCACCGGCAGCCAGCGATGTCAGCGTCGCGTAGACGGGCTCGGGGTTGAACTGCGCCCGAGGAAAGGCGAGTTTTGCATAGTCGAACAAACGGTGTTCCGGGTCGTCTTCCCAGCTCTGCCAGGTTTGGAAGATGCGGTCGTTGAAGCCGGTCAGAAACGGGCCCGGGTTCATGGTCGCCACTTCCACGCCGAACTCTTGCAGCTCGTCCTTCATGCTCTCGGCAATGGCCTCTACGGCGTGCTTGGAGGCGGAGTAAATGCCGGTAAAGGGGTTGACGTTGAGCCCTTCGCGGGAGGACACCCAAATGATGCGTCCCGATCCACGCTTGGCCATCTGCTTGGCGATGCCCTGGGTCAGCAGCAGCGGTCCGGTGACGTTGACCTCGAACTGGTGCCGGATGTTGTCTCCCGGAATGTCCACCGTGGAGCCGCCTTCACCGACGCCGGCGTTGTTGACGAGAATCTCGATGCCCCAGTCCCAGGCCTTGCGGCGGTCGCCGTCAACGGTGACGTCGAGCTTTTCGACCTGCAGGGTCACCCCACGCTCGTCGGCTTGTCGTTTCAGGGTCTGCACCTGGCCGTAGATCTCGACGGCGGCCACCACGTCGAAACCCTTCTCGGCCAGTCGCATTGCCACCTCGTATCCGAAGCCAGTTCCGGCTCCGGTGATCAGCACCTTCTTCAATGTCGTTGCTGGAGTTGCCATGATGGCGTCCTTCGGGTGGGGACAGCTCCGGGCAACTGCCGGCGCCAGTCGAGGGTTGTGTTGTGTTCATCTGCCAGCGATGGTCCGACTAGGTCGGACGGAGACGGCGGCCCCTCGACGTTGGCTCTGCAAGGAACCGAAGCTGCAATCGTCAGTGCGGGATGGAGTTTGGGTCGAGACGGTCGGCTGGCACCCCCCTGACGTAGGTCGCCACCCCCAGTCCCATGGACCAGTCCGCGGGCTGAACCGTCATGAGGTTGAAGAAGACGTCCTCGGGCCGCACCTGCAGCTTCTCCTGCAACTCGTCCACGACAGCCTCGTAGAACGTGCCCTTCTGCTCCGGGGTCGCGACGTCGAGGAAGATCAGTTGGATGAAGATGCAGTTCTCGGATCGGTAGATGCCGAGATAATCGGCGTCGAAGAGGAAGTTCTCCGCCTTGTGTTCACTGATGGTTTGGAATCGATCCTCGGGCACGCCAAGGCATTCGATCATCTTGTCGTAGACGACATCGGCGATGGTACGTCGATATTCCGCGGACTTTCCCTCGATGAGGTCGATACGAGCTAGCGGCATTGAAGACTCCTGACAAGGCTGAGAACCCGAGGCTAACCCCGGTGAATTGATTGGACGTGAACTACTTTCCGTACCCCTGCAGTCAACCCCGAGCGTTGGGGGTGTGCTAGCCCATTTCCGCTCGACTCATGCCCATTCCGACTCCATCATCAGCGAGCGGCGTGCAGATCGCGGCTCAGTCCATCTGCGTCGGCGTACTCGCCCGGGTTGGTCCCGAAGCGCGCCCGGAATTCCTTCGTGAAGTGCGACTGGCTTGCGTATCCGACTGCGACGGATATGTCTCCGACTCCCAGTCGGCGTTCGAGTAGCAGTTCGCGCGCCCGCTCCAGTCGGGTCTCCTTGACGAACTGATAGGGCGATTTGTCGGTCAGTTCGCGAAACCTTCGCGAGAACGCTGACGAACTGAGGTTCACCTGCCCGGCAAGGATCTCGACCGTCAGTGGCTCGGACAGGTGTGCGTTGATGTAGTTCAATGCCGCTGCAATGGAATTCCCGTCGTCCTGCTGGCCGGCGATCAAGAGCAGTTTGGAGAACCGGTCACGCTGCAAGATGCGGTACACCAGTTCCTGCAGGTACAGCGGAGCAAGTACCCGCCGGTCAGAATCCGCCGTGAGGGACCTCATGAAGCGAAGGACGGCGCTCATGAGCTCGTCGTCGAGTTCGGACACGACGCTCTGGTCCTGACTCTCGGTTGGCGCTGTTGGGTGGTCTGCGACCCCGCGCCGACCGACCATCTCCGCCGAGACCTTACGGACCACCGCCGGGTCAATTTGCAGCACGAAGGCGAGGAACGGTTTGTCTGGCGTTGCGTCCAGGATCTGCGACTGAAAGTGCAAGTTGCTTCTGAGCACCAGATATTGGTATTGGTCGTAGACGTAGTGATGGCCATCGGCGGTGACGGCCTTTCGGCCCTGTGCGACGATGCATACCGAGAGTGATTGAATCTCATCCCATTTCGGCACCGTCGGTTCGATGTACCGGTAGATCGTCATGCCGGGCCACAAGCCGACATTGGCGCCGTCGCCGAACGAGCGGTTTAACAGTTCCGCGGCAAGGTTGTTCGATGGGACGTCGTCCTCAGCGGGGTCACTGAGCATCCCGCCAACCTCCGGTTCCGAGTGGGTTCCTCGCCTGAGACGACGATATCTCGCCTACCTGACCCCGGCCGAGGCTCCGTGCAGCATGGAGACTGGTCAAGAGTTCCTGGCAATCGACCATCCCTCGGCAGTCTGCGCGTCGATCCTAGGTTGTGGGTGTCACATGCAACCTTATCGGCGAGTGACGGGCTGAACGCGCGCACTTGCTCAGCATCTAGGTCATGCCAGATGGGAAAGGGCGAATGTTCGCTTTCGTTGAAGGTTGATCCTTCGAATTGAGCCGGACGATGGGGCCAATATGAACGGTTACCGCATCCGAGCTTTACGCCCGACAGGGCCGTGACTGGCTATAGCAGCGCCGGCCGAGACTGAGTGGGTTTTGTCAACCTTTCCGCCCCAGACGATCGTCATGAATTTTGGCCCCGCGTAGCGGCGCTCCAGGTGTGTCACAGGCCCGCAGGGCCGTGGGCTTCCGGGTACGCGCGGTTAGCCTTGTTTCGAGGCGTGCCAACGCATGCGACGCAAAACGAGCGCCACCGATACACTCGGGATGTCGAAAAGGACCTGGAGCGGCACTGGTAAGCCCGCTCTCTTCTGTGAGGAAGCTCCGTACCGCTGCGGCGGACCCGCGACAAGCAACTGGTGTGTGTGCATCGGCGGCTTGGCGCGCGAAGCTTGGCTCGTCCAGCCCTCGGTCGGATACACCCTTATCGAAAGGGCATGTATGCCTATCATTCGGACGGCCGCCGGAATCGTCACTCAAATCAACACTTTCACGGTGCCAGATGGCGGCCAGCAAGCGCTGATTGACTTGCTCAGTGAAGCGGCGCAATTTGCGAGCGCGACACCTGGGTGGGTCTCGGCAAGTTTGCATCGAAGCCACGACGGCAGTCGGGTTGTCAACTATGCGCAAAGCGATGGCATTGACTCGGCATTGTTGGTGATCAAGCATTTGCGCGATGCCGGGTTCCTCGATCGCAACTCATCACTCGGTGAGGCGCACCCCGGTCTCTACGATGTGGTGTTCACACTCGAACGCTAATCCGCCGGCGCCTGCGTCCCGGGGACCGATGATTTCTCTCTGATAAAGCGTCTTACGCAGGTTTGCGGCTCCGAGGGCGTCCGGTCTTGCTGATGCGTAGTCGGTAGGGCTGGGTGCCGTTTTCGATGGTGTGTGCGTTGACGGTCGACTGCGACGCGCAACCCTACGAATTTAGGCGTTAGCCAACAGGATTAACCCTGCCAACTCACAGCCAATCAACAGTTTCAAGATGCGGGCGACGATCGACAGGCTTTTATCCATCCCTAACGTGCAAGAGCCGTTGAGACTGGACACTCTCGAACCGCGGCGCGATGATCCGACACGCCGAGCGGCGCGCTGTAGTTGCCGGACCGGACCGTGTGCCGCATGTGAGCAACGCAGAGCGGGTCGGCGTGCATCGGGATTCGGGGCAGACGATGGTCAGCCGAAAGTCCGATCGGCCGGGCGTAGACACGTGTGGTGATCTCCCCGCCGAACGGTCCGCCGGAGTGACAACTCACTCACCGAAGCCCCAGATCGCCGGTTCGATCCCGACCCTGGCCACCGAGCTTCACTGCAGTTCAGTGCCGTGCGAAATAATCAGAGGTCTGACGATTCACGCCAGAGGTCGATCCCTGCCTCCGTGGCGTACTCGTCGATCGACCTCAGCTCGTCATCGGAGAAGTCCAGGTTGTCGAGGGCACCCAGGTTCTCGTCGAGCTGAGCGACGCTCGACGCGCCGATGAGTGTCGATGCGACGACCGGGTCGCGCAGCACCCAGGCCAGTGCCATCTGTGCGAGCGATTGCCCACGCGCCGCAGCGATGGTCTTGAGCCCGCGAATCTTCGCGAGAACCTCGTCTGTGACCGCGTCATCGGCAAAGGTGGGGCGAGAGGTGGCCCGGTCGATGTCGGCGGCGTCTTCGGTCGCGTACCGGTCGGTGAGCAGGCCCTGCGCGAGCGCCGTGAACGAGATCGCGCCCATGCCGGCCGAGCGAAGCTGCTCGGTGAGGCCCGATTCGATCCATCGATTCAGCAGGCTGTACGACGGCTGGTGGATGACGAGTGGGATGCCGGCGCGATCAGCGATCTCCTTCGCTTCGGCGGTGTGTTCGGCGGAGTAGGACGAGATGCCGACGTAGCGGGCGTGGCCCAGCTGAACCGCGGTGGCCAGTGCGCCGATGGTCTCCTCGAGGGGCGTTGCGGGGTCGAACCGGTGCGAATAGAAGATGTCGACGTAGTCGATCGAGAGCCGGCGCAGGGAGTCCTCGAGGCTCGAGAGCAGGTAGCCGCGGGAGCCCAGTTGACCGTTCGGGCCCGGCCACATGTCCCACCCGGCCTTGCTCGAGATGGTCAGCTCATGCCGATAAGGCCTGAAGTCGCTTCGCATCATCCTGCCGAAGTTCTCTTCGGCAGAGCCGTACGGCGGTCCGTAGTTGTTGGCGAGGTCGAAGTGCGTGATGCCGTGGTCGAACGCGTGCCGCAGCACCTCGCGCTGAATGTCGAAGGGGCGGTTGTCGCCGAAGTTGTACCAGAGCCCCAGCGAGATCGCGGGCAGGATCAGCCCCGAATTGCCGACCCGGCGGTAGACCATGGAGTCGTAGCGATCCTGCGAAGCGCTCCATGGATCCAAGGTGTGGGGCACGCCTTTGTAGTCGAAATCTATCGTCATTTTTTCACCCTAGGCGCGTGCGATCGGCAGTCGACAAGTCCGCAGGTCGGCGAGGACCCGTGGACAAGTTCTCGTGCGGGATCTGCATCTCGGCGGCCAGCGTTGCGGCCGGATCGAACGCGGCGAAGCCAGCCGTAGTTCCAGAGACGAGGAAGATCCGGCACCCAGTTGGGCCCGTCGGGCAAATCGCCTGCATCACGACCTGCTTGCCGCCGGCCCCGTGATCGAACAGCACCGTGGTGATGCCCGGCATTACGAAGCGGTATTCGAACTTCGAAACTTGTTGCGCCACCGCGCCCCTCGTCCCGCAACCAATGAGACGGGAGCCCGCGACATCAAGGAAGCTCTCCATCGCGGCGAGAATCCCGGCCTCGACGTCGACCGGTTCGCCTGCTACGTAGGTCATTCCGAGTGGCTCGAGTTCAGGTAGGTCGGGCGGGTCGGTCAGGGCATCGCCGATGCACGTCCACACAAGGCCGTAGCGCTCCACGGCGGGAAAGGAGCCGATGACGGCTGTTTTCGGGATGGGGGCGGAGGAACCGTTGGACGGGATGAAGACACACTGCCCGTCGGCGCCGCGCCACCTCCACCCGTGGTACGGGCACTCGATTGCGTCGTCGACGACCGCGCCACGGTGGAGCGTCCCGCCGCGGTGCTGGCACCGGTCGGGCAGAACCCGCGGTTGCCCGTCGGCAGTGCTGAACGCGACCAGGCGTCGGCCGAGCAACGTCGCCTTCTGAGGACGGTGAAGGTCGACGGCGCGGGCCACCGGGTACCAGCCGCGGCGCAGTGCCGCGATGTGTGTCTCGGAGTTCACCTGCCGGTCGGCGCCGACGCCGACGATGTGGATGGCGCGACATCGTGGTGGGCGGCCGCCGCCGCGATGAGGTTCGGCAACGTCGTCGGGTCCCGCAGCAACCCCCGCACGAGGATCGCCGCGAGCTCGCTGGCGACATGCTCGCGGGAGTAATCCTGGTGCCGGAACGGGCTGTTCCCGCCAGGGGCGTGTGCGGCCGAGTTGCGGTACCGCCGTTGCACGCCCTCTTCGGCGGCGCAGATGTTGAGTGCGACGAACTCGGGATCGCACTCAATGAACTCGCCGCATGCGATGCCGTCACTGATGAGTGTGCCGATGTGCCCGTGTAGGGCCGCGGTGTCGGCCCAGAACTCGGCGAACACGGCGGGCTGCTGCTCGGCCAACACCTCGACTTCGCAGATGTCGACCGACGACGAGCACAGCTCGAGCATGTCGAGGCGCAGCAGCCGTAATAGCCGCACCGCGGGTGAACCAGTCTCGGCGACAACCTGTTCGGCGAAGTCGAGCGAGACGCGGTTCAACGCGAGCAGCCCAAGCAGGATGTCCTCCTTCTGGCGGAACCAGTAGTACAGCGACGACTGGCCCAGTCCACACTCGCGCGCGATCTCGGTCATGGTCGTGTTGAGGTACCCGCGCTCGCGGAACAGCCTGGCGGCGACGACCATGATGTGGCCGCGGCGACCGTCGTCGTCGGTCGTTGGCCCGGCCCGGGTTTGTTCAGTGTCGTGCGCCATTGCGATTCCGTCCCTCCCGCGACCCCCGGTGCCCGGCGTGCTTCCCGCGCGATCGTCTCACGACATCAGCATCCCGCCGTTGATCTGCACGCACTCTCCAGTGAACGATTTGGCACCAGCGAGGAATACGACCACGTCGGCTACCTCGGCGGGCTGTACCAGCCGTCCGGTCGGCATGCCTGCGGTGTAGTGGCGATGCAGCTCCTCGAGTCCCACGCCGTGGAACTCGGCGTCGCGGAGAAGCTGCTCGGTTTCGGTGGGCCCCGGTGCGATCGCGTTCACCCGGATCATCGGGGCGAGTTCGCGCGCCAGCGACCGCGTCATTCCGAGCAGCCCCGCCTTGCTCGCCGCGTAGGCGCTGAAGCCGGCCTCGCCCCGCAGCGCCGAGATGCTACTGAGGTTGACGACCTGACCGGCGGTCTCCCGCAGCGGTGCGGCCGCCGCCTGAGTCAGCCAAAGGGGCGCGGTCAGGTTGACCTCGATGTCGCGCCACCACAACGACATCGTGTCCACAGTCGGTTCGACGACCGTCATCGTCGCGGCGTTGTTGACTAGCAGGTCCAGCCGTCCGAACCGCGCGAGCACCGCGTCCACGACCGACCGGCAGTTGTCCCGCCCGCACAGGTCGGCCGAGATCGTCAGCTCGGCGTCGGCAATCTCGCCGGCCTCAGCCAGATCGGTCGCGGCGACCGTCCAACCCGCCGTGGCGAGCGCGCGAACGATCTCGCGCCCGATGCCCCCGGCCGCACCGGTCACCAGGGCGACTTTCGCGGTCACTGGATCACCACCCCGCCGTTGGGCGAGATAACCTGGCCGGTCAGCCAGGTCCACTCGGCGACGTCGACGATCGCGCGGGCCAGCTCCTCTGGGGTGCCGAACCGTTGCAGGGGAATGCTTTGCCGGTAGTCCTCGCCGCGCCACCGCGGCGTGAGCATCTCGGTGTCGGTCGGGCCCGGGCAGATGATGTTGACCCGAACCTGGTCAGGGCCGTACTCGCGGGCGATCGAGCGAACCAGGCCGAGCATCGCCGACTTCGCGGTCACATACGGCACGTGGTTCTCGTCGCCGAGCAGCGCCAGTTCCGACGAGATACCCACGATCGAGCCGCTGCGACGAGCCCGCATCCGCGGCCCGACCGCGGCGATCACGTTCACGCAGCCGCCGAGGATGACCCCGAGGCTGCTGTGCCACAACTCCGGCGTCACCTCCTCGAGTGGTAGGTCGACATCGAAGCCCGCGCATGCCACCGCGACCTCGATGGGACCGAGGTCGGACTCGACGGCGGCGGCCAGTTCGTCGACCGCGGCGATGTCGGAGACGTCGGCTTCATACGCGATCCCACCGATGTCGCTGGCCACCTGCTTGGCCTCGGTTTCGCGACCGAGGTGATCGATGGCGACTTGGTAGCCGCGCGCCGCGAGCGCGTAAGCGGTGGCACGGCCGATGCCGCTTGCGCCCCCGGTTACCAGGGCCGCGCCGGCCATTAGCGCGCCTCGTCGGTGGTGAGCAGCATCTCCAAAGGCGGAGTGTGGTCAGCCATTTCGAACTCGGTGTCCAGGATCTCGATGATGTGCTCGACGATCCGGTCGGTCAGCAGTTTGCCCTTGGACACACTGGCCTGCGTCGCCGACGCCAGCACGCCCGTGGGGGTCGACATCCTGGGGTCTATCGGCAGCACGTCCCAAGGCACGTTGCGGGCGGGGGCGTCGTCGACGATGCGGTCCATCCGGACCGTGGCGGGGCGGAGGTATTCGAACAGCGACGTCTCGATGACCGCGGCGTGCTCGAGGGCGAGGCCGGGGAAGCCGTCGGGGAACAGCACGTCGAGATCGGCGGGCTTGAAGTCGGGCATGCCGTTCTCGACGACGACGATCTTCACATCGGGGAAGCGCCCCGACACCAGGTAGGCCGGTTCGTACACGAAGTTCGCGTTCTCGAAGTGCCAGCTGTACAGCACGATCCGGCGGAATCCGGTGCGAATCAATTCCTCGAGTAAGTCCTCGATCATCGCGATGAACGTCGTCGCCCGGAGCGAGAGGGTGCCGGGAAACTGTTGACCGCCGCCGCTGGCCGGGCGCGAGCGGTAACCGAGCCGCAGCGGCGGCCCGACGATGAAGGGGCGCTGCGCCGCGGCCAGGCGCAGCAGTGCCTGAGGGACGACCCAGTCGGCGCTCACGGGCAGGTGCGGACCGTGCTGTTCGGTTGCACCGATGGCGATCACGATCGGGACGTCCGCGGCGGCGGCCGCGGCGATCTCGGGCCAGGTCATCCACTCGTATTCGACCGTGCCGGCGCCGACCACCGGGTTCATCAGGTCCTCACTCACAGCTGCCTCCGCCTTGTTTGTCAGCCAAATCGATACTGCATCGATTTGCAATCACTCCGCTCCGTAAATTGATACTACTCACAGCTCAATTCCGTCCAATTCGATACGTTATCGACACGGGTATTTATTCAGCTGGAAACAACCGGCCCATACGTTCGGTCGTGTTCGACGATCCGACCTGTTGCCTCTGGAGGCGCCCAACGTGCGCATGTACTTCTGCACCGATATCCACGGGAGCGAGCGATGCTGGAAGAAGTTCCTCGCCACCCCTAAGCACTACGAGTGCGACACGATCGTGATCGGCGGCGACATCACCGGGAAGTTCATCGTCCCGGTGATCGAGACCAAGCGCGGCAAGTACAAGGCCCGCTTTGCCGGTATCGAGCGCAAGGTCAGCTCGGGTCCGCAGCTCGACAACCTGCTCACGATGATCGGTGACGCCGGTGAGTACGCGTGGCTGACCACCCCCGACGAGTTCGAGTCCTATTCAGCTGATCAAGACAAGATCGACGACCTCTTCCGTTCGTTGATCCTCAAGCGTGTCGAGCGCTGGATCGACATGGCCGAGGACCGGCTGGGCGGAACCGGTGTGCGGGTGCTGATCAGCGGTGCCAACGACGACTACTTCGACGTCGATGACATGCTCAGCCGCTCGAGCGTGATCGAGGACCCGAACGGGACGGTCATCGATCTTGACGGCGGCTTCCAGATGATGGGCATGGGCTACGGCAACATCACGCCGTGGGCGTGTCCGCGCGACGTGTCCGAGGAGGACCTCGGCCGACGGATCGACGAGGTGATGACCCGGGTCGCCGACCCCGGCAAGACGATCATGAGCCTGCACGTCCCGCCATACGCTTCGGGGCTGGATTACGCGCCCAAGCTCGACGAAGACCTGCGCGCGGTGGTCACTTCCGGTGGCCCCCAGATGGTGCCGGTCGGCAGCACCGCCACCCGCGATGCCATCGCGACGTATGAGCCGATGCTCGGCCTGCACGGGCACATCCACGAATCCCGGGGAGTCCGTGAGTTGGGCGGCGTGACGATCGGCAACCCCGGCAGTGAATACAGCGAGGGGATCCTGGGCGGCCTGCTCATCGATCTCGACGAACGACACGGCCTTGTCAACACGAGCCTGGTAAGGGGCTGATAGCCATGAGTGCTGCACCGACCGTCAACACTGGAGTCCCGACCACGGCCGGGGTCTTCACCCGCGCCAGTTCGGGTCTGGTCCGCCAAGTGCGCACCGACGACGTGATGTTCTACGGGTGGCAACAGATCGCCCTTGGATACATCATCTTCATCGTCGCCGCCTGGCAGTTCTACCCCGGCGCGTCGATGGAACTGGCCACCCTGATCGCGACCGTGGCAGGCCTGTTCATCGCCGGCTGCTACGGCCTGCTGAGCATGGTCTACCCGCGTTCCGGCGGCGACTACGTGTTCATGTCGAGGATCCTGCATCCGGCCGCAGGCATCGTGTTGAGCATGTCGCTGATCTTCTGGCAGCTCTTCTACACCGGGGTCAACGGGGCGTTCCTTGCCAAATTCGGCATCGCTCCCATGCTCAGCTCACTGGGCGTTCAGGAACACAACGCGACCCTGATCGACGCAGGCAACTGGTTCGCAGGCAAGTGGGGCCTTTTCCTCGGTGGCGTTTTGGTGATCAGCTTCTTCTCGTTCGTGCAGTACCGCGGCGCCGGGGTGTACTTCAAGGTGCAGAGGTGGGCCAGCTATGTCACGGCGGCCAGCCTGCTCGTCACGTTCATCACCCTCGCGCTGGCGGCGACCGGCGTGCTCGACTTCCACCACAATTTCGACGCGGCCGCGGGAGCAGGCGCTTATGACAACGTCATCGCGGCGGCGGGCGACACCAGCCAACCCTTCAGCCTGTCGCAGACGGCGTTCTTCGCGGCGTGGCCCGCCTTCTCGCTCTGGTTCGCCGTTCTGTCCGTGAGCTTCGGCGGCGAGGTCAAGGACGGGCAGCGCAGCCAGCTGCGTGGCATGACGCTGGCCATCGTGACGATGGGCGGCGCGATGATGCTGCTGATGTTCCTCTACCGGATGGCGTTCGGCAGCTCGTTCATGCTCGCCTCGACTCAGGTGACGCCGGACCAGTTCCCGCTCGACGCGGCGCCGTACGTCAACCTGTACACCGGCATCGCCGGCGGCAACCCGGTGCTGACGGTGGTCAACAGTCTGTGGGTGCTCTCGCTGCTGTTCTTCGTCGGTGCGAGCTCGTTGATCGTCGCGACCCGCAGCATGCTGGCCTGGTCGCTCGACGGGATGGCCCCGAAGTGGTTCTCATCGGTCTCGGCCAAATTCCACACCCCGACTTGGGCGCTGGCGCTCTCGGCGGCGATCGCCTTCGTCTGGGTCTGCCTGTACGCGTTCACCAGCTCGGTCCTTGTGCTCGGCGGCTTCCTCGGCCAGTGCATCCCGTTCATGGGGGTCTGCGTGGCCGCGATCATTTTCCCGTTCCGGCGCAAGCGGGAATTCGAGTCGTCTCCCATCGCGTATCGGGTGGGGAAGGTCCCGGTCATCTCTGTGATCGGCGTGGTGGCGCTGACCTGCGTGGTGTTCGTCTTCTACCGGCTGCTGATCGACGCCGCCTACGGGGCCAACAACCACCTCTCCGAGGTCATGACGATCGCCGTGGCCGTGTTCGCGCTCACCTGGTATGCGGCTTTCCGGATCTACCGCTCCCGGCAGGGGGCCGACCTCAAGGGTCAGTTCAGCGAGATCCCGGTCGAGTGATGGACGGGATGCACGCCGCGCCTCAGGCTCAGTCCGCCGCTGCGGCGACGACACGGCACGAACGGATACCCGGCGAGGCCACCCGCCTCGTCGGGTCCGCCGCCGAGCAGTCGCTGGTACTGCGGATCACCGGGTCGGTGGCCGTGCACCTGCACTGCCGCCAACACAACGGGCTGATGCGTGCGCTCGGGCGGCGCCCGTTCTACGACATCGACTTCTGGGGCCGCGATCGCGACCACCAACGGATCGACGCGTTCTTCCGGGCCGAGGGCTACCTCGCCGATCCGGCGGCGCGCGGGCTGCGCGAGTGGGGGATCAAGCGGCAGATCTTCGCCCACCCCCAGACGGGCATCAAGGTCGACGTCTTCATGGACACCCTGGTGATGGCCCATTCGATTCACTTCGCCGATCGACTCGAGCTGACCGACCCGTGCATCTCGCTGGCCGACCTGGTGATGTCGAAGCTGCAGATTCACGAGATGACCGCCAACGACCTGATCGATCTCACGGTGCTGCTCGCCGAACACCGGATCGGCGCGCAGAATGCCGGGCAGATCGACCTCGACCGCATCCGCGACGTGCTGTGCAACGACTGGGGCTTCTGGTACTCGGCCGACATGAACCTGGTACGGCTGTCTGAGTCGCTGCAGCGGCCCGGCCTTGACCCGGATCTGGCCGCACGGGTGCGTCTTCAGATCGAGACGTTGCGGGCACACCTGGCCGCGGCGCCCAAGTCGCGTCGTTGGAAGATGCGCGCCAAGGTGGGCACCCGCAAGCGATGGTATGAGCCGGTCGAGGAGGTCAGCTGATGGGCCTGCCGGTACGGAGCTTTGGTGCGACGGGCTGGGAGCTGACCACAGTGGGGCTCGGCACCTGGGCGCTCGGCGGCGGGGACTGGGTCTTCGGCTGGGGTCCGCAGGATGACTCCGAGTCGGTCGCCACCATCCACCACGCCGTCGAGGCCGGCATCAACTGGCTCGACACCGCGCTGAGTACGGCCTCGGCCACTCCGAGGAGATCGTCGGACGGGCACTGGCTGGGCTGGCCGAGGCGGCTCGGCCGCTGGTCTTCACCAAGTGCGCGATGGTGTGGGATCCCGACGACCGCCAGGCCGAGGCGAAGGCCGTTGGGGACGCGGCGTCGCTACGGTCCGAGTGTGAGGCGTCGCTGCGGCGGCTCGGCGTGGACTGCATCGACCTGTACCAGGTGCACTGGCCGCCGACCGACGGCACGGCGCTCGAGGATTACTGGACGACGCTGGTTGAACTGCGGGCGAGTGGCAAGGCGCGGGCGATCGGCCTGTCCAACCACACCGTCGACCAACTCGCCAGGGCCGAGACGGTTGGGCACGTGGACTCGGTGCAACCGCCGCTGTCGGCGATCAACCGTGCCGCGGCAGCCGACGTCATCCCGTGGTGTGAGGCCAACGACACCGGTGTGATCGTCTACAGCCCGATCCACTCGGGCCTGCTGTCGGGCACGTTCGACCCGTCCCGGCTGGCGCCCGGTGATTGGCGCCTCGGGGAGGCCGACTTCACCTCCGAGCTGCCCGCCAACCTGAGTGTCGCCGCGGCCGTCGCCGACGTGGCGGCCAGGCACTCGTGCAGCCCGGCCAGCGTCGCCATCGCGTGGACGCTGCTGTGGCCCGGCGTCACCGCAGCCATCGTCGGGGCGCGGCGCCCGGTGCAGATCGACGGCTGGCTGGATGCGGTGAAACTCGAGTTGACCCACGCCGACCTAGATGCGATCGCCGCGGCGATCGTGCGCAGCGGTGCGGGCAGTGGGCCGACGCGTCCGGCGCCCGCGCGGGTCTCGTGACGACGCGCGTCAGTGGGGCACGTAGCCGGCGGCCGGGTCGACAACGTTGTGCAGCGGCTTGTCGCGCAGCCACCGATCGAGGTTGTCGGTGAAGACGGCCATCATGTCGAACTCGAACCCGATGTAGTCACCGGACATGTGTGGCGACACCAGCACGTTCGGCATCGACCACAGTGGCGAGCTGGGCGGTAGCGGTTCGACGTCGAAGACGTCGAGCGCGGCACCTGCGATCGTCCCGGACCGGAGCGCGTCGACGAGATCGGACTCGACGACCGTCGGCCCACGCCCGACATTGACCACGAATCCGCGCGGGCCGAGGGCGTCGAGCACTTCGGATCCGACCAGCGCCGTAGTGGCCGGCGTGAGCGGAACGGCGAGCACCAGGAGGTCGACCTCAGCGGCGACCGCGGCCAGTTCGGTCGAGCAATGGATCCTCCCGAACTCCGGGTCATCGCCCGGCGTGCGGCCGACGAGGGTGACGTGGACGTCGAGGCGGGCGAGCCGATCGGCGACGGCCCGGCCGATCGAGCCCGTACCCACCACCGCGGCGCGGGTGCCCGCCAGCCGCCCCGTCGTGCGGTACTGCCACGTATGGCTTCGTTGCAGCGCCCAGCTGTCACCCAGCCCCTTCACGTGCGCGAGAACGGCGGCGAGCACCCACTCGGCGATCGACGTGTCGAATACACCGCGCGAGTTGGTGAGCGTGACCTGCTCCAGTTCGGGGCAGATGAGCCGGTTCACCCCGACCGACGCTGCATGCACCCAGCGCAGCTCGTCGGTCCGGCGCAGAATCGGAGCGAGGTCGGCGAAGCGGTGATCCCAGATGTACAGCACTAGGGCACCGGCCAGCTCCGCGTCGGTCGGGACCGAGCCGACGGGGACGACCTCGACGTCGCCGGAGATCAGGTGCAGCGGCGGCGGCGAAAGCTCCGGGTCGGGTTCGGCGAGCACCAGGACACGGGGGCGATTCGACACGGGCGCTCCACTCGTTCGGGTCTCAATGAAGGTCTATTTCGATATCATATCGAAAATGTAGTAGCGAGCACATGAGAGGAAATAATGGCGCTCCCCGCTGAATTCCACACCCTCGACCCGGCGGCATACGAGCCGGACATCGCCGATCCCGTCGAACTGCGAGCACACCGCAAGCGCCGACTCGCCCTGGCGTACCGGGTGTTCGGCGCAATGGGCTGGGGCTCGCTGGGCGACGGGCACATCTCGGCCCGCGACCCTGGGCGACCGGACTGCTTTTGGCTGGGGCGCTACGGCGTGCCCTTCCGGTACATGACCACCGACGACCTCGTACTGGTCGGCCCTGACGGCAGCATCGACGGTGGCGGCCACATCAACATGGCGGCCTACTACATCCACGCCCCGCTGCACGAGGGCCGCCCCGACGTCGTCTCCGCGGCCCATTGCCATACGCCGTACGGGACGCCGTTCTCGGCGAGTGTGACCAAACTCGAGCCGATCTCGCAGGAGTCGTGCGCGTTCTTCGGAGATCACGAGATCTTCGACGACGAGGAGGTCAACATCTCCTCGATCGACGGCGGAAAACGCATCGCGGAAGCGATAGGTGTTGCCCGCGCGGTGATCCTGCGCAACCACGGGCTGCTGACCGTCGGCGCCACCATCGACGCGGCGGTCGGCTACTTCCTGTTGATGGAGCGCTGCGCCGAGGTCCAGGTGAAGGCTCGCGACGCGCGCCCCATCGGGTCGGACTGGGCCCGGCGCGTCCACGACCAGTTTGATGAGGTGGCCGCCTGGCAGGCCTTCCAGTGGGCACAGCGCACCCACGTGCCCGACGTCACGGTGGTGGAGCAGTAGACCTGGTCGGCTGTTTGCGACGTCAGGCGCACGCGCGCGGCATGCAGCTAGTGGTGATGGGGCCGTGGCGTGCCCTCGCCGCGTCGGCGGGCTTCGTCTCCCGCGGCGATCAGCCGCAGTTGCTCGCCAACCTCGCGGCCCTCGAGCAGCGGCTGGCGAGGATCCCAGCTAGTGCCTTGCGCTTCGTCCTTACGGCGCCGAGCGATCGCCGAAATCGACTCCAAAACAACACGATTCCCGAGCAGAGCGGTGATGTCCGCGTGGTCATACGGAGGGGAGACCTCGACGACGTCGACTCCGAGGACCGGCAGTTCGTAGCAGATCCGCCGGACCGCATCGAGCAGTTGGCGAGCCGAGAAGCCCCCAGGCTCGGGCGTTCCGGTACCGGGCGCATGGCCAGGATCGCACACGTCGATGTCGACGGATAGGAAGACGCCCTCGCAGTCGGAGGTGGCGATCTGGAAGGCCTCGGTCAGGCAGGTTTCCAGGCCTCGCGCCACAATCTCGGTCATCTCGTACGATCGCAGGCCGTGGGCAGCCATCCATTGCAGGACCGGTTCGTCTGGCCAGTATCCTCGCAACCCCAGTTGAAGGAACCGGTCGCCGCGCAGCGCGCCGGACTCGATCAGCCGTCGCATCGGCGTGCCGTGCCCGACAAGGGAACCCAGGTGGATGTCACCAGTATCGGCGTGGGCGTCGAAATGAATCATCGACACTTTGCCGAAACCGTGCTGGCGCGCCACTCCGGTGTGGTCCGGCCACGCGATGGTGTGGTCGCCGCCGAGGATGATCGGGATGGCGCCCGCGGAGGAGACCTTGAACACGGCCGCCTCGATCAACTCCACTGCCTGCTCGATGTGCCCGTTGTGGAACTCGACATCGCCTGCGTCATACACCCGAAGGTCCTTGAGGCCGTCGACCCGCAATGCCAGGCTGGGTCGCGAACCGTCCTGTGGCAGGTAGCAGGCCTGGCGCAGTGCCGACGGACCGAATCGAGTGCCTGCGCGGTAGTTCGTCCCGCCGTCGAGAGGAGCACCGAGGATGACGATGTCGGCGTCGGCGTACGTCGACACGTCGTCGAGATCGCAACGTGGGACACCGAGGAAGGTGATATCCGGGCCAAATCCGGTGAATGCCATCTAATTTCCACCTTTGTCGATGAGTGATCAGGTGTTGTACAACGCGGTCACTGCCCGGAACGCGTGCCGCAGGGTCGCGCGAATCCGGCGCTTGTCCACCGGTCCCAGCGGCCGGTAGAGGTTGTCGATCTCCAGCCCCGCCATTACCGCCATCACGGTGCGGGAATCCAGCTCGGGTTGGTGCGAGCCAAGATCGCGGAACAACCGGCTGAGTGCCGGCACCATCGCCGCGTACCACGCTTCGAACATGGGCCTAAGCCGTTCGTCACGGCTGGCTTCGGTCACCAGTTCGTAGCGGGTGACGATTGCACCCTTCGGCGACGTGAAACCGTCGATGATCATGTCCGCCACGAGATCTGCGAGCTTCTCTGCCGGCATCGTGGGTTGCAGCCGGTCAGCAGTGCGGACAACACGTTCGATCTCGCGGTCGGACAGCTGTTGAAAGGCCTGGGCGATCAGATCCGACTTGTCGTTGAAGTAGTAGCTCAGAGCACCCAAAGGTATGTGCGCCTCGCTGGCCACGACTCGCATCGAAAGCCCGGCCAGTCCGACCCGCGCCATTACCGCGATCGCGGCGTCGATGATCTCGATGCGACGTTGAGCGCCCCGGGCAGTGTTGCCGGTACTTCGTTGAGTGGCAGCGTGTTTGGCATCCGTTCGGACGTCGGCGTCCTTGTGCGTACCCACGAAGGCGCCGTTCACTCCTGGAACTTGAGAGTCGAGAAGTCCGTGTCCCACATCCAAGCGGGCTGGCTACTCCAGTTGGAGTAACCCTTACGGGCCGCGATGGTGTTGTGCAGGTCTGCGAGGTTCACCCAACAGAGTGAATCACGGTAGGCCTTGGCTGCCTCGACATACAGGGCCTGCGATTTGACGGGGTCGGGCTCGGCGCTGCCCTCGTCGAGGAGCTTGTCGGCGGCCGGCACCGAACAGCCCTGAAGATTAACGGGCGCGTTGGTGTACTGATATATCCGTGACCAGGTGTCGGGGTGTGCGGCGTCGGGGTTGAACGACGCGAGCAGCAGATCTGGTCGCTGTTCGGGGTGCTGGGGGAGGGCGAAGAACTGTGCCGACGGCGAGTCCCGAACGGTCGCGGTCAGTCCCGCTTGTTGGAGAATCACCTGGATCTGGTTGGCGAGGTCCTGCAGGCTGCTGTCGCCCGACGGGTAGCCGATCTCCACGTTGCCGCCCTTTTTGCCGATCGCAGCCAGTTTCGACGGGTCGTGGGCGTGCTGATCGGGGACGGCGCCTTCGGGCATCATCCCGGTGGGGTAGAACTGTGTCGACGGCGAGCCCTGGTTGCCGAAAACGGCTGCGGTCAAGGCTGTTTGGTCGAGGCCGGCGCTCAGGGCTTCCCGCGCTTGGAGCGGACCGAAGACCTGCGATGCCGGGTTCACCATGACAAGCGCCTTCACCAATGCATTCTCCTGGCGCACTTCGGTGTTGGGGCCTGCGCCCAACGCCTCGTAGTCCCCTTTGGACAGACCGTGCAGGATCATGTCGAGCTGGCCTTCGCCGAGTTGGAGGCGCTGAACTGCGGTGGCCGCGATCACCGGCATTTCCACGGTGGTGATCTGGGGTGCTGCCCCCCAGTAGTTCTTGTTGGCGGTCATTGTGTAGTTGCTGGCGGGCACCGCCGCGGTCAGTTCGTACGGGCCGGTTCCTGCGGTATGTGACGCCAGCCATGCGGTCGCGTGGTCGCCGCCGGAGGCGTGCTGGGCGACAGCGGTTGGGCTGGTCATCAGCGGGCCGTACGGCGAGGCCAGATAGTCGAGAAACGGCGCGACGGGCTTGGTGAGGGTGACGACGAAGGTCAGCGGATCCGGGGTTTGCATGTCCTTGACGTCGGCGAGCATGTAGGACGGCCCTGCCGCCATGCCGATGCGGCGCTGGAAGCTCGCCTTGACCGCGGCGGAGTCAAAGGCTGTGCCGTCAGCGAATTTCACGCCGTTGCGCAGTGTGAACGTATAGGTCAGCCCGTCAGGGGAGGCCGTCCATTTCGTCGCCAGTAGGCCCTCGAGCTTCGTCGACCCTGGCGCGTAGCGAAGCAGTCCTTGATACGCCGAAGTCATGATCAACAGGCCTTCGGGTTGGTAGAAGACGTCTGGGTCCAGGGGCGGAGGATCGCTCATGAGAGGAGTGCGCACCGATGACGCCAACGTCGCGCTGTCGGTCGGGCTATTGCTCGTTCCGGAGCAGGCCGTGCTGGCCAGCAGCAGGACGGTCGCGGCCAAGGATGTGACGCCGGACATGATTCGCATGCTCAGAACTCCTGCACTTGACTGCTTTTCGACGATTCCGCTGGCCGGCCCATACAGTCGCAGAGCTGCCCGGCAATCGGTTCGCAATCGAGTGTCCGCACGTTGCGTTTCGTTCTCGTGACGCGACGGTTACTGTCTTGTACGAACGTCCAAGTATTGGACGATTGACCTAGGAATGGCTCGAATCGCCCTCTAAGCTCGTGGCGAGTAGCCCGTCTACCACTGGCAAGCACGTTCAAATGCCAAGGGAAGGAACATAATGCAAACAGTGGTGCCCGAGGCGTTCGATCTCAGCGGTCAGGTGGCGCTCGTCACCGGGTCGGGTAGTGACCTCGGCATCGGGTTCGCATCCGCCCGGTTGCTGGGTCAACTCGGTGCCTCGGTGATGGTCACCGGCACCACCGACCGCGCGGCCACGCGTGCCGACGAGCTCCAAAGGGAGGGCATCGCGGCTGCCTCACACGTCGCCGACCTGATGGATCCCGATGCTGCCCGTCAACTCGTGGAGGCCACCGAGTCGGCATTCGGCAAGCTCGACATCCTGATCAACAACGCCGGCCTGGCGTCAGTCAACATCCCTGAGCGGCCCAACCCGGTAACCGTGATGACCGATGACGAATGGGCCCTTGCCCTTCGGCGCAATCTCGACAGTGCATTCTTCGTCACCAGGGCCGCGTTGCCCGGGATGGTCGAGCGCGGGTACGGCCGAATCGTCAACGTGGGATCCACGGCAGGCGTTCTCACCGCGTACACCGGCGATGTGGGCTACCACACCGCCAAGGCGGCAATGCTGGGAATGACGCGGTCGATCGCGGTCGACTTCGCCGCCAACGGCGTGACGGCCAACGTCGTGTTGCCCGGCTGGATCGCCACCGCGGCCCAACTCCCGTCCGAGGTGGCCGCGGGCGAGGCGACCCCGGTGGGCCGGTCAGCGACTGCGGCCGAGGTCGCCGCCGGCATCGCTTTCCTCGCCGCACCGGGCGCTTCGTACGTCACCGGCACCACGCTGATCATCGACGGCGGCAATTCGATCGGCGGGTTGAAAACGGCCTAAGAGCGCTTGGCCCAATACCGCTGTCCGTCACCGGGAATCCGACCGAACGCGGCCTTCACCGCAGGCGCCAGCACCTTGAACGGCAGCGATAGCGCGCCCTTCGGTTCGAGCGCCAGCGCCCAGGTGAACAGGGTCTCGGCACCGTCGGGCTCGACGATGTAGTCCTCGGCGAAACGCTTGAACAGCGGCAGCGTCGACTCGTAGACGGCGAACGATTTGCGGGTGCCCTCTTCCCAGCGGAAGAAACGCTCGCGCATCGTCACACCGCCCGGCCCAACGACGTCTCGGGTAGTGCCAACGCCGAACGGTCGCGCCGACGTCCAGGTCACCTTCTTGATGGCAGGACCCCACGCGGCGAGCGAGGCATCAGACGTGAGCTGCTCCCAGACCTGGGCGGGGGAGGCGGCGAAACGCTTCTGGTAGGTGAAGACCTGCGGTGCCGACTCGAAGAAATCGGCGTCGGCGGATTCGAGCGGATACCAGCGTGTCATGGCTGATCAGCATGCCGCATCGGCGCGGGGCTCATCGGCCGGGTCCAGGTCACGTCGAGCGGGATGGGGCCGTTTGGCAGCCACGGCTGTTCGGCCACCGCGTCCTCCACGTTCCAGGTGCCGCGCTCGATCACGCCCAGAGCCGGGTCGATCACCTTGTAGCACTGGATCCTGCGGTGGATCGGCTGCGATTCGACCCACACCACGATGAGCTCTCCCGGCTCGAACTGTGCCTCGTCCTGAACGGCTGCGATCAGGTCTTCGTCGTGGAGGTGGCCGTCGCCGAAGTTGAACCCAATCAACGTGTTGCACACCACCTCACCTTCGCGCACCGATCTGCTGTCGATGTCGGGGAGGTTCTTCAGCAGGACGGAGTACAGTCCGCGGCCCTGGCTGTGCATCGCCCGCCACCCGATGGTCTGCTGCGCGAAGATCTCCGACACCAGCGGGTCATAGCCGAAGTCGATCAACTGGTCGACCTGGTTGCCCGCCGAGCGGGTCACCCGGTTCAGCTTCTCTTCTGCTCCGGGCGCGAAGGCCCATGTGGCCGACGCCCAGTTGCCCGCGTACTGCCGCATGGCGGGCAGGAAGGACACCAGGTCGGGGCGGAAGTTGCCTAGCACCGGGAAGAAGCACAGCGCCGCGAGGAGCACGACCGTCAGCCACGGCGACGACATGTCCCAGATCGCGTAGCCCTGCCAGTTCGGGAAACCCCAGAACAGGAAGATGACCGCATAGGCGAACAGCGCGTTCCACTCGACCGGGACCGCGAGCGGGAAGGTGGAAATGATGAACAGATGGAACGACACCATGATCGCCACCGCGACGAGCGTCAACCACGGCCATGGTGAGAACAACAACGTCAGCGGCGCGATGATCTCGACGACGGTGCCGGGTCCGTGCGCCATGAAGCTGGCAAGGTGTGACGGCAGCAGGTTGTCAGGGTGATCGCGATAGTGCGCCCGCTTGAGCCATTTCAATGGCATCGACGGGCTATTGCTGACCATCGGCGGTATGACGCTGGTGAAGTGCAGGCCGAACTTCGATACGCCCGCCCAGAACCAGACGGTGAAGATCAGCAGCTTGCACGCGATGATCATGTCGACGAACGGCAGCGCCGCGAAGAAGACCAAAGCGGGCAGATACTGCTCACCCCTTGCGGCAAGAAAGATGGTCTTGTCACGCAAACCGATCAGCACCAGCAGCACGGCGGGCCCGACGAGCAGTGCGGGGTTCACCAAGCCGGAGGTGTTGGCGGGCAGCGCCGCGGCCAGCGACGCGCTGGGTACGCCGGAGAGCAGCAGTGGCACAACGAGGCTGACGAGCAGCGCGAGGTACAGCGCGACGTCGAACCAGGTTCTCCGGTTACCTGCGGTGAACGGCACCCGCCGCCACGGCCGCAGCCGAATGGTGTTGGGCCGGGCCCAGAAACGGTAGCCGCCGGTCATCGGCTTTGTCTTGCCCGCCAACGGTCCCCACGATCCCCCGAGGCCAAGGGCCTCGAGCAGAACTGTCCACAGGATCGCCTTCTGGTAGACGATCGGCTGATTCCACCACTCCGACACATGCCAGAACGCGGGCAAGCCTGAGGTCGCTGTCGCGATCGCGATACCGGCCACCGCGTAGAAGACCACCAACTTGACGATGTAGAGGACGTGGATCGCCCGCGGCACGCCGTACCCGTAGTCAACCCACTTGAGGACGATGATCTTGATGCGGTCTCTCAGCGGCAGGCGGACAAATTCCTCGTGATCGACCACGGGCAGATTCGGCGCCATGAAACCCATATGTGCTCCTCGTGACGGGAATGATCAAGATTAGGTCTGTCCGCTGGCCGCTGTGGCCGACTTCCGCAACAGGGCGACCACGCGTTATTACACATCTGTACAAGGGGGGTTGTCGTCGCCGGTACGGTCACGTACCGTGAGCGGTACCTTGCAGTACCACGCGAAGGGGCGACATGGGTGAGGCAACGACGGACCCGGTGCGGATGCCGCCTGGGCCGCGGATACCGAAAGCGGTCATGGGCATCGGCTTCCTGACCGCGCGGCACCGCGCGGTTGCCTCGATCGGTCGGCGCTACGGCGGTGCGTTCACGGTGAGCCTGCCGATATTCGGCGAAACCGCGGTGATCAGCGACCCCGCCTTGATCAAGGATCTCTTCACCACCAGCAGCGACCTCGTCGGCCGGACGTCCAATCTTGGCGCCGTCCTTGGCCCTGGCTCGACCTTCAGCCTGGACGGCGACGAGCACCGCGCGCGTCGCAAGCTGCTCGTCCCGCCGTTTCACGGCAAGCGGATGATCGGCTACGAAGCGATCGTCGAAGAAGAAGTGATGCGCGAGATCGCGAGCTGGCCCGAGGGCCGGGAGTTCGAAACGCTTGAGCCGATGATGCGCATCACCCTCAACGCCATCCTCCGCACGGTGTTCGGCGCACAGGGTTCCGCGTTCGACGAACTGCGGGAGCTGTTCCCACCGATGATCCCGCTGGCATCGCGAATGGCGGTGATGCCAGCGGTGTTTCGGCGCGATCTCGGTCCGTGGAGCCCGTGGGGGCGGGTCCAGCGGTACCGCAGGCGCTACAACGAGATCATCGCCGACCTCATCGCCGAGGCGCGCGACGATCCCGCGTTCGGCGAGCGCAACGACGTCCTCGCCCTCATGCTGGCGGCGCGCTACGAAGACGGTTCACCGATCTCCGACGACCACATCGCCGACGAGCTGCTCACACTGCTTTCGGCTGGCCACGAGACCACGGCGACCACGCTGGCGTGGGCAATCGAGCGGCTGCGCAGGCATCCGCGCCTGCTGACCCGGCTCACCGCCGAGGTCGACGCGGGTGGGTCGCAGTTGCTGCAGGCCACGATCTGGGAAGTCCAGCGCATCCGACCCGTTGTGGAGGCGACCATCAGGGTCGCGCGGGAACGAATCCGATTGGGCGAGTGGGTCATCCCCCAAGGTCACGCGGTCATCGCAAGCATCACGATGTCGCACGGAGCCGAGCAGAACTTCGCCGACGCAGGAGCCTTCAACCCGGACCGCTTCCTGGGCGGCAACCCCGACACGCACACCTGGATTCCGTACGGCGGAGGTATCCGTCGGTGCATCGGCGCCGCCTTCGCCAACATGGAGTTGAACGTCACGCTTCGGACGTTGTTGCGTGAATTCGAGTTCGGCACAACATATGCCGCCGGTGAGCGCATTCACTCGCGCGGCGTGGCCACTGCACCGGCGCGCGGCGGGCGCGCCGTGGTCTACCGACGAAGGGTGGGATCGAAATCAACGACTCGCAGAGATTCCGAGCGGGTGACGGCATGAATGGCCAACAAGTGGTCGTCGACGTCGGCCGTGGCATCGAACTGTGTTACGAGCAGATCGGCAACCCCGATGATCCGCCCGTCGTGCTCATCGGTGGCCTGGGTCAGCAATTGCACGGCTCATGGCCGACCGATTTCGCCACCGCCCTTGCCGGACAAGGCTATCGGGTCACCCGCTTCGACAACCGCGACGTGGGCCGATCGACGCATATGGACTACCCGCCGCCGAAGCCGCTTGCCATCCTGCGCGGAGGCAGCCATCCGCGGCAGTACCACCTCGGCGACATGGCCCGCGACACCGTCGGCCTGCTCGACGTGCTCGGCTATCAGGACGTGCATCTGGCCGGAATCTCGATGGGCGGGATGATCGCGCAGACCGTTGCCGCTCACTATCCGGGCCGGGTGCGCACGCTGACCTCGATCATGTCCACCACGGGTGCGCCGCGAATCGGACGCCCCGCGCTTTCCACCTGGCGGCGGTTGGCGACCGCCAAACCGCCGCGTACGCAGGCGGAGGCGGAGGAGCGCGATGTGGCGATCTTCCGTCACATCGGCTCGCACGGTTTCCCGTTCGACGAGGAGCGTGTGCGCCAGAGGGCCGCCACCGGATGGGACCGCGACCGGTCGAGCGCAGGCACCCCGCGCCAACTCGCGGCGATCTTCCGCTCCGGTGATCGCACCGCCGAACTGCGCGCCATCGACGTGCCGACACTGGTGATCCACGGCGACCGGGACCGGATGGTCCATCCGACCGGGGGTGCCGCAACGGCGCGGGCCATCCCCGGAGCACGGCTGGAGAGCATCGCGGGCATGGGCCACGACCTCCCGGCAGGCGCATGGCCACGCCTCATGGACCTGATCATCGACCACGTCGCCTCGGCGTCGGTCGATCAAACCGAAGTCAAGGAGAATCAGTGAGCAACCCTTCCCGCCGGATCAGCGGCCGCACCGTCGTCATTTCTGGCGCGGCATCGGGCATCGGTCGTGCCCTGGCACAACGACTTTCGACCCACGGTTGCCCGGTCGCCCTCAGCGACGTCGACGAGCTCGGGCTCAAGGAGACCGAAGCAGGCCTGACCGGTCCCAGCCTGACGCGGGTGCTCGACGTCCGCGACGCCGACGCCCAACGCGACTTCGCCTCCGAGGTGCGCGACTGGGCGCCTGCCCGGCTGGGTGCAGTCTTCAACAACGCGGGCGTCGCCGTGGCCTCGAGCGTGCTCGACGCGAACCCCGATGACGAGAACTGGTTGTGGGACATCAACTTCGGCGGTGTCGTCAACGGGACGCGAGCATTTCTGCCGATTCTGGTCGAGCAGGACTCCGGTGCGATCGTGAACACCTCAAGTGTGTTCGGCCTCGCTGGCATGCCTAATCAAAGTGCCTACTGCTCAGCGAAATTCGCCGTGCGAGGCTTCACCGACTCGCTGCGTCAGGAGCTGCGCGGCACCGGTGTGACCGCCATCAACGTGCACCCGGGCGGGGTCAACACGAACATCGTGCGCAATGCGCGATTCCGCAAGGACCCCGACGGGCGCGGTCGCAGCCACGAGCAGATGGCGCAGGAGTTCGCCGCGATCACCATGACCCAGCCCGATAAGGCGGCCGAGATCATCCACAAGGGTGTCGAGGCCGGCAAGGCGCGCATTCTTGTCGGTCCCGATGCCTACCTCTTCGACATCCTGACCCGGGTGGCCCCGACCCACTATTACGACCTGCTCGGCACCATCGTCGGCCGACTCAGGAGCCGCGCGCAGCAGAACCCTTCCGTCGCAACGGTCTGATCCTCCTATGCGCGCCGTCGTCATCACCAAGCACGGTGACCTGTCCGTCCTGCAGACCCAAGAGCGGCCGGATCCGCCGGCGCCGTCGGCGGGCCAGGTGAGGATCGCGGTCCGCGCCGCAGGGGTGAACTTCGCCGATCACCTCGCGCGCGTCGGCCTCTACCCGGACGCACCCAAGCCGCCCTGCGTCGTCGGCTACGAGGTGGCGGGCACCATCGAGGCCGTCGGCGAAGGCGTCGACCAGGCCCGCGTCGGCGAACGCGTCTTCGGCGGAACGCGATTCGGCGGCTACGCCGAAATTGTCACCATCCCGGCGGCCGACGCGATACCCCTACCTGAATCGCTGAGCTTCGAACAGGGCGCGGCGATACCGGTCAATTACTCCACGGCGTGGGCAGCGCTGCATGGGTATGGGTCGTTGCGTGCCGGTGAGCGGGTGCTGATCCACGCGGCGGCGGGCGGTGTCGGAATCGCGGCGATCCAGTTGGCAAAGGCGGCGGGTGCCGAGATACACGGGACGGCGTCACCGGGTAAGCACGCGCGCCTGGCCGAGTTCGGCGTCGACCGCGCGATCGATTATCGCAAGGACGGTTGGTGGAAAGGGTTGCCGCCCTATGACATCGTGCTCGACGCGATAGGGGGCAAGTCGCTCAAGCGCTCCTACGACCTGATTCGCCCAGGCGGCCGGATCATCGCGTATGGGTTTTCGGCGATGCAGCAGGGTGAGAAACGCTCGCTGCGAACCGCGCTGCCGCAGCTACTGCCGATGCTTCGTGGCTTCAACCTCGTCAAGCAACTCTCGGACTCCAAAGCCATCATCGGGTTGAACATGCTCAAGCTGTGGGACGACCGCGGCTCGCTGGAGCCGTGGATCGGCCCGCTCAGCGCGGCGCTGGCCGACGGCGTCGCCGTCCCAGTCGTTCACGAGGCCGTACCCTTCGCCAACGCCGGTGAGGCACACCGGATTCTGGCCGCGCGCGAGAACGTCGGGAAAGTGGTGCTGGTGCCCTAATTCGAGGGCTCAGCCGTCGCCTTCGCGCGTTCGTACAGTTTTAGGTCGTGCGCAGGCGCGATGCAGAGGCCCGGCTCCGCCTGGTTGTACAGCTCCGACAGGCGAGCGTGGTTGTCCCCCATCTTCTTTCGGTCGAAGGCGACCGCGGTTTCCATCGCCCACAGGGTGCGCGGCACGTGGGTGCCGTCCAGCGAACCGTAGTGGTAGAAGGCGTCCCCGCAGTGCAAGACCCATCGATGGCCTGCGTCGACCGCGATGCAGGCGTGACCGCGGCTGTGACCCGGTAGTGAGATGAGAACGATGCCGGAAGCGATATCGACGAGCTCCTTGGCGGCCGCGAACCCACGCCAGGCCTCCCCCTTGGGGTCGTGTTCGACGACGTCGCGGTCTTTCACCCAGTGCTGTCGGCCGTACCTGACCTTTTCCGCGCGGGTTGGCGAGGCGAACGCCGCGACTGCCTCGGCGGAGGTGACGTGGATTTGCGCGTTCGGGAAGTCCGCTGCGCCGCCGACATGGTCTGTATCGAGGTGGGTCAGCACGATGTGGCGGACATCGTCGCGGCGGAACCCCATTCGGTCGAGCTGGTGCGCGGGCGCCTCGGTGGACTCGAAGACGGGACGGGTGACGAACCGGACCGGTCCCACCCGTCCCTTCGGATCGGCGCAGTCGTCGATTCCGAAGCCGGTGTCGATGAGCACCAGACCGTTGTTGGTTTCGACCAGCAGGACGTGGCATACGCACTCAGGGCCGTAAACGGGGTGCATGGTGCCGCAGTTGAGATGATGGACCTTCACCGCTCTCCCCGCCGCAGATCGCTCTCGAGCATCCTTCAACTGTAAGGGGATCGCGGAGGGCGTCAGGCCACCGATTTGGGCCGGGACGGCTAGAGCCAGAGGTACAGCCCGGATAACACCGCCCAGATGGCGAAGCAATAGAACTCGAACGCTGCGCGCAGCGGAATCGGGGCGTGCCGCAACTCCATGAAGTCCAGCCCGACCAGTCGGACCTTCAGGGCGGCGATCGCCAACACCACCAGCACAACCATCGACCCGGTGCCGTGTTCGGCCCCGACCGCCCAGGAGATGACGGTCGCGGCGATCAGTATCAGCCAGGAGATCCCCGCACGATTGCGGACAAGTTGAAATACCGTCATCAGCTCACCAGATACAGGAGTGCGAACAGGAAGATCCACAGCAGATCGACGAGGTGCCAGAAGCAGGCACCGCCCTCGATCAGTGCCAGCCGGGTCGCACTCAGTTCGGCCCGGCGCGATTGGGTGACCAGCAGGGCCAGCACCGCGAGACCGATGCACACGTGCAGCAGGTGCAGACCGGTCAGGATGAAGTAGTACAGGTAGAAGTGGTTGGCACCGGGTCCGTGTCCGGCCGAGGCCAGTGCCACGTACTCGAAGACTTTCAGCCCGATGAATGCCAAGCCGCATCCGATCGCCGCGTACAACGCTTTGGTGGCAATCGATTTCATCCCGGAGCGGATGGCGCCCAGTGCCACCACGACGCACAGTGAACTGGTCAGCAACACCAGGGTGTTGGTGACGCCGACACCGATGTGCAGGGTCTTGCGGGCGGCGTCGAACACCTCGGGCGCTTTTGACCGTTCGACCATGAAGGTGACGAAGAAGACGCCGAACACCACCATGTCGCCGAACAGGAAGACCCACGTGCCGGATTCGCCGGGAACCCGGCGGACGATCGGCGCGGTCACGCGGCGACGAGGTGCGCTTCGGCGGCTTCCTGCGCTTTGACGGAACGATCCATCACGAAAGCGGTGGCGAACAACCAGATGACCAGCGCGGCACCGGGGACGTAGAAGGAGAACACGCCGTTCCAGGCCAACGGGCCGTCGTTGAAGACCACGGTCATGCCGCCTGGTAATGACAGCGTCGCTGTCCAGAGATTCAAGTAGCCGTACCAGCGGGGAAAGGTCCGCGGCTCAGTGGTGTCGACGAAGGCCGCAACGGCCAGCGTCAGGTTCTGCACGATGATCGTTCCTGCGATACCGACGAACCACAACCAGAACAAATCGTCGAGAGCCAGGGTGATCTCGGGAGGCCTCTGCTCGGGCCGGAACGCGGCGGCCGCCAGGATGACGAATGCGAAGATGAAGGCGGGCACGAAGACGGCTGCCGCGAGCAACTGAGTGACGGTGAGCATTCCCCAGCGACCTTCGACGCGGCGGATCCGAAGGCAGATCGCGGCCAGAAACGGAAACGCGACGACGATGGCGAGCAGGCTCCCCGCGATGCCGAAGCGGACCCAGATCTTATGTTCGACAAGGAATCCGGCGATCTCATCCGCTGATGCCGTCGGCGACAGAGGGGGAAACAGCTTGGCCATCACCGAGAAGAAGATGCTGAACAGGACGATCATCACGATTCCGGACCACGCACCGATGCGCTGCAACTTCAGCTCCACGGCTGGCAGGTTACTGCGGAACGGCCGTGTTCTGGGCGACTTTGCGGAGAGTTTTGACAAATTTGCCAAAACCATGTCGTGAGGTAACTTACGGCCATGGTCCGACCTGCCCAGACGGTGCGCAGCGAGCGCACGCGAGAGGCACTGCGGCAGGCGGCGCTGGTCCGGTTCCTCGCTCAGGGCGTCGAGGAGACCTCGGCCGAGCAGATCGCGGCCGACGCCGGGGTGTCGCTGCGAACCTTCTATCGGCACTTCGCGTCCAAGCACGAGCTGTTGTTCGCCGACTACGACGTCGGCCTGCAATGGTTCCGGGCGGCGCTGGCGAACCGCTCGCCGGATGAGCCGATCATCGACGCCGTGCAATCGGCGATTCTTGCCAGGCCGTATGACGACTGGGCGGTCGCGGAGATCCCGGCGTTGCGGGCCCAGGAACTCGACCCAGGCCGGATCGTGCGGCACATCCGTCAGGTCGAGACGGACTTCGCCGAAGCCATCGAGGAGCACCTCGGCGGGGAGGACCCGCCCAAGCCCGGCACCGATGACCGGATGCGGATCACCGTCATCGCGCGATGTATCGCGGCGGCGGTGTTCGGCGCGATGGAGGTCTGGATGCTGGGGGAGGACCGGTCGCTACCCGAGTTGAGGCGGTTGACCCGGGAGGCGCTGCAGACCCTGGAAAAAGGGTTCGGGGACACCGCCTAGGCCCAAGTTTCGTCATTATTGACAAAACTTTCTTCCCGTGTCAGCCTCAGCCAATGGCGGACTTTGATGCGATCGTCGTCGGCGCGGGTCACAATGGACTGACCGCGGCCGCGCTACTTCAGAAGGCCGGGCTGCGCACGCTGTGCCTCGACTTCAAGCTGTATGCCGGTGGAATGGCTTCCACCGTCGAGCTTTTCGACGGGTACAAGTTCGAGATCGCCGGCTCGGTGCAGATTCCGACGTCGGCGGTCGTCAGCCGCGAACTCGGGCTGGACACGCTGCCGACGGTCGACCTCGACGTCATGTCGGTCTCGCTGCGGGGTGTCGGCGACGAGCCGCTCGTTTACTACACCGACCCGATGAAGCTGCTGACGCACATCAACGAGGTGCACGGGGCGGAGGCCGTCAACGGCATGGCCGGGTTGATGGCATGGTGTCAGGCGCCGACGCGCGCGCTCGGCCGCTTTGACGCAGGCCAACCGCCGAAGACGCTCGACGAGATGTATGCCTGCGCGACAAACGAATTCGAGCGCTCGACGATCACCGACCTGTTGTTCGGATCCGTCACCGACGTCATCGACCGCTACCTGCCTGACAAGGAGAAGAACGGCGCGCTGCGCGGCATGCTGTCGCTGTTGGCGTGCAACACCACCTACCGCGGACCTGCGACTCCCGGCACGGCGGCCGCGCTGGCGTACGGGTTCGCCGTGCCGGACGAGAATGCACTGCTCGTCAAGAAGTTGCGCGGCGGCATCGGCGCGCTGACCGCACACCTTCAAGAGCTGTTCGTCTCCAACGGCGGTGAACTGCGGCTGCGCAGCAAGGTCGACGAGATCACGGTGTCCGACGGCCGCATCGCCGGGGTCCGCCTCGAGGACGGCTCGACGATCACCGCGCCGATCGTGATATCCGGCGTTGCGCCCGACCTCACCGTCAACGGCCTTGTCGACTCGAACGCGGTGCCCGCCGACATCCGCGAGCGCTTCTCGCGGTCCGACCACAGGGGCAGCTACCTGCAGATGCACTTCGCGCTTGACGGCATACCGGAGTTCACGAAGCCCTACGAATTGCTCAACGATCCCGAAATGCAGTCCAATATCGGAATTTTCAGTACTCCCGAAGAACTTCAGCAGCAGTGGGAGGACTGCAGGCGTGGCATCGTTCCCGCCGATCCGTCGATCGCGCTGCAGATACCGTCGGTCAACGACCCCGGCCTTGCGCCGCCAGGTAAGCACGCCGCGTCGGCCTTCTCGCTGTGGTTTCCGATCGAGGACAGCGAATCCAGCTACGGCGACATGAAGGTCGAGATGGGGCAGCGGGTGATCGACAAGATCACGAAGCTGGCGCCGAACTTCGAGGACATCATCATCAGGCACACGACCTTCACGCCCAAGCACATGGGCACGATGTTCGGGGCGCCGGGCGGCGACTACTGTCACGGGCTGATACATCCCGACCAGATCGGGCCGAACCGTCCGGGCCCGAAAGGCTATGTCGACCAGCCGATCCCGATCGAGGGCCTGTATCTCGGCAGCGCGGGCTGTCACGGCGGGCCCGGCATCACCTTCATTCCCGGGTACAACGCCGCCAAGCAGGCACTCGCCGATCGCTGAGCCCGGCTTGCACCGCGAGCGGCCTTGCACCGCGAGCGGCCTTGCACCGCGAGCGGCCTCGCACCGCGAGCGTGCGTGTCTGCACACGACACGCCGCGCACGGCTGTACAAACGCGCACGCTCGCGGAGCAAGGTCAGCCATCTGCGGGCCGGGCTCGCTACTGGGTGTGGTCGCCGGTGTCGGAGGGGCCGCTTGGCGTCGCGCCGCCTTCGTCGGCCCAATCGCCACTTGCACCGTCGGATTTGGCCGGGTCGCTCACGACGTCGTCGTCGGCGCCATCGCGTCCGGACTCCGACTCTGCGGTCTCGGGCTTTTCCTTATTCACTGTGGCGGAGTACCCGCGCACCGAGCTTTCACTCGCGGCGACGCAACTGGTCGGCCCAGTCGCTTGGCACCCGGCCGCGCGGACCGGGAACGGTCTCGTCCTCGGGGCGGCACTCCGGTGCGGCCAGTTCGGGACCGTCGTAGTACTCGTTCGTCTGGTAGTTCCAGAACCAGTCCTCACCCGGCTCGAAGGAGCGGATGATGGGGTGGCCGGTTTCCCGCCAGTGCGCAGAAGCGTGACGCGCCAACGAGTCGTCGCAGCAGCCGATGTGGCCACAGGCCGCGCATCGCCGCAGATGCACCCACCAGCCGCCGGCCGAATCGCATTCAACGCATCCGGTGCCGCTCGGCGGCACGGTCGGGTCGACATCAGAACTCATAGATGGCGAGCCTACCGCCGAAGACAGTGGTGATTGTTGAATGGATTCCCGCGTCCTAACCGCGTGCCGTCGACCGGAATCGGTCCCGGTAGGCCTTCGGGGAGATGCCGAGTTCACCGATGAACACCCTGCGCAACGTCTCGGCGCTGCCGAAGCCCGCGGTCCGCGCCGCGTCGGCGACCGAGCTGCCCGCGTCGAGCGCCGCCCGTGCCGCATCGACCCGTATCGCTTCCACGTACCGTGCCGGGGTGGTGCCGAGTTCGGCCTGGAACAGCCGGGTGAGCTGTCGTGTGCTCAAAGAAGCCTGTGCCGCAAGCATTTTGACGTTGTGGTTCGCCGCCGGGTCGGCCGCGATGGCATCAGTGACGACGCGCAGGACCGAGCGTGTGGGAGGGTTTGCCTCGACTGCGGCGGAGAACTGCGATTGGCCGCCCGAACGTTTGAGGAACACCACCAGCGACCGCGCCACCTCGCGAACCAGATCGGCGCCATGGTCGTCTTCGACGAGGGCCAGCGCGAGGTCGATTCCGGCCGAGACGCCCGCCGATGTGTACACGTCACCGTCTCGAACGAAGATCGCGTCGGGTTCCACCGTGACATCCGGGTATGCCCGCGCCAGCAGTCGGGTGTGGCGCCAGTGCGTGGTCGCCCGGCGGCCGCTCAGCAGACCTGCACGCGCCAGAACGAACGATCCCGTACAAATCGACGCCATCCGGCGGCTGCGCTGTCGGAGCCTCTGGACGGCGTCGACCAAGTCCGGGTCGATGGGCCTGCCGACGAGCTCGTCGCCACCGGACACCATGGTGGTGTCGGCGAATTCGACGTCGTCGATGCGCGTCGTCACGGCGAAGCGCGCGCCGATCGATGTCCTCACGTCGGAACCGTCGACCGAGGCCATCACCAACCGGTATGACGCGCCGAACCGATTGGCCTCCGCGAACACCTCGGCGGGTCCGGCGACGTCGAGCAGCTTCATGCCGTCGAACACGACGACGACAACGACATGCTCGGCTGGCATGACACCACCGTATGTCGCTTTCTGTGGGAAGGATGGCAGATCGGACATGGGTCGGGCGGGGTCTGCGAGCCAACACTGGTCATATGACTACACACACGATCGCCGGGATCACGATCCCCGACAGCCCGCTGGTGCGGGATGCCACCTCCTATATCCGTGACGTGGAGAGCGACCTGCTGTTCGACCACTCCCGTCGAGTCTTCCTGTTCGGCGCGTTGCAGGGCAGGCGCCGCGGGCTCGACCCCGACCTGGAGCTGCTCTACATCGGAGCGATGTTCCATGACGTCGGACTCACGCAGGGCTATCGGGGATCGATGGCGCGATTCGAGGTCGACGGGGCCAACGCCGCACGCAATTTCCTGCTGGAACGGGGCGTCGACGAGCACACCGCGCGCAAGGTTTGGCTGAGCATCGCCCTACACACGACGCCGGGCATCCCCGAGTTCCTCGACCCCGAGATCGCGCTCGTCACCGCGGGTGTCGAGACCGACGTGCTCGGCATCGGGCGCGACGAGCTATCCGAGGACGCGCTTGCCGCCGTGACCGCCGCGCACCCGAGGCCGGACTTCAAACGCCGCATCCTCGCGGCGTTCACCGAGGGCAACGTCCATCGCCCGCACAGCACCTTCGGCAATGTCAACGCCGACGTCCTGGCTCACTACGACCCGACGTTCGTCCGCGAGGATTTCGTCGAGATCATCCTCGGCAACAAATGGCCGGAGTGACTGTCCGATTCGGGCGATAGGCCCGCGGCGGAGGGTGCGTGGCAACTACTGTCGCGCCATGGCGGTCAGCGATTCACGCGAAGTGCTCATCGAAGCGACACCCGAGGAGATCCTCGACGTCATCGCCGACGTCGAGACGGCCCCGGACTGGTCGTCGCAGCATCAGGGGGCCGAGATCCTCGACACCGTGGAGGGCGGCAGACCCGGCAGGGTGAAGCTCAAGTTGAAGACCATGGGCATCGCCGACGAGCAGGTCGTGCAATACGAGTGGACCGACAGCACCGCGGGCTGGACGCTGATCAGCTCGAGCCAGCTCAAGACGCAGGATGCGAAGTACACGTTGACCCCCGACGGGGACAAGACGCGGGTCAAGTTCGAGATCACTGTGGACCCGGCTGTTCCGATCCCTGGCTTCGTGTTGAAGCGGGCGATGAAGGGCGGGCTCGAGTCGGCGACCGACGGCCTGCGCAAGCAGGTGTTGAAGGTCAAAAAGGGCTCATAGCGGGTATCGCACGTCGATGGCGATCACCGAAGCCCGCAACATCACCATCGAGGCGACTCCCGGCGAGATCATGGATGTTCTGATCGACCTGGAATCGCTTCCCGACTGGTCGTCGGCTCACCAGGAAGTCGAAGTGCTCGAACGAGACGACCAAGGCCGACCAAGGAAGTCGCGTCAGGTCGTCAAGATCGTCGGTGTGAGCGACGACCAGGTGCTCGACTACACCGTTCACGACGACGGTGTGAGCTGGACCTTGGTCAGCTCCAAACAGCAACGTGCGCAGCGGGGCCGCTACACGTTGACGGCTCACGGGGACTCCACCGACGTGCATTTCGAACTGACTGTGGATCTGGTCGTACCCCTGCCCGGCTTCCTGGTCAAACGGGGCGCCAAGGGTCTGATGAAGACGGCGACCGACGGCCTGCGCAAGCAGGTGTTGAAGGTCAAAAAGGGCGGTAACCAGACGCCGTCCTCCTAGGCTTATCGCGTGCGAATGTCGTGGCCGTTGATCGGCCGCACCGAGGAGATGCGCGCCGTCGACGCGGCCATCTCGGCTGCCGAGGCGTCGGGCGCCGTCATCAGCGGGGCGGAAGGCGTAGGGAAGAGCCGGCTCGCCCGCGAGGCGTTGGCGGCTGCCGAGGCGCGGGGTTGCCAAACACGCGTGACGGCGGGTACGTCGTCGGCGCGCGCGGTTCCGCTCGGTGCGTTCAGCGCATGGGCGCCGTCAGATGTCACCGACACCGTCCAGTTGGTGCGCGGAGTGATCGAGGCGCTGACGTCTGCATCGACGGCCGCGAAGGTGGTCCTCGTTGTCGATGACGTACACCTGCTCGATGATCTGTCCACCTTCGTCGTCCATCAGATCGTGGCGCGACGGTTGGCCAAAGTCATCCTCACCGTCCGCGGTGGTGAGCCGATTCCGCCTGCGACACAGGAGATATGGAAGGCCGACCACTTCGAGCGGATCGACCTCGCGCAACTGCCGCTTGGTGAAACCGGCACGCTGCTGACGGCGACCCTTGATGGTCCGGTGGATCCGGACGCCGTCGACCGGCTCTGGAAGCTGACTCGCGGAAATGTCCTGTATCTGCGGAACATCGTCGAGCAGGAGGTCGCGGGCGGGCGACTTGTGCAGGAGAACGGGTACTGGCGGTGGACCGGTGACCCGATCATGCCGCCCGGCCTTGTCGAGTTGATCGAATCCCGAATCGGGACACTGCCAAAGCCAGTCGGCGAAGTGATCGATACGCTGGCCGTCGGGGAGCCGCTCGACCTTGCCGCGCTGACGTCGATCACCGATGCCGCTGCTGTCGAGGAGGCCGAAACGCGTGGCCTCATCACACTGGAACATGCCGGTGCGGGAATCGAGGTGCGCTTGGCGCACCCGATCTACGGCGAGTTGCGCCGAGGGCGCGCGCCGCACAGCAGGCTACGACGCCTGCGGGGCCGGGTGGCCACCGAACTCGCCGCATCGGGTGGTCGAGACGACCTCCGGCTCGTCGTGCGCCGTGCGACGTTGAGCCTCGATTCCGACCTGACCCCGGATCCGGATCTGCTCGTCCATGCGGCACACGGCGCGGTCTGGCTGGGGGACCTGTCGCTGGCGGATCAGCTGGCGGAAGGCGCAATCCGAGCCGGAGCGGGACCGGAGCCCAAATTCGTTCGGGCGCACGCGTTGTCGTGGTTGGGTCGAGGTGAGGAGGCTGCGGCCGTGCTTGCCGACGTCGGTGACGGTCAGTTGACTGATCGCGACCGCGCCAGGTTCGCATTCCTGCAATCCAGCAACATGCTGTGGGCGCTTGGTGATCCGGCGCGAGCCAAAGAGCTCATCGACGAAGCTTCGGCGCTCACTCCTGCCGACGCCCGTATCTACATCGACGCCTTCCTCACGGTGTACTGGTTTGCGACGGATCAGCCGGAGTCGGCCATGGCCGTTTCGAAAACCCTTGCGCTGGAAGATCTGCCCGTCGTGGGTGCCGAGATCGCCTGGGCGCTGGCCCAGATATCCGCAGACGCCGGCCGCACGACCGAAGCCGTCGCCGCCGCAGAAGCCGGATACGCCGTCGCAACCCGCTCGCTCGACGCGCCCCACATGCGGTTCAACATCGCCGATGCGGAAGTCGGCGCGCTGCTGCTGGCCGGTCGAATCACGGACGCGCGTGAGGTGGCCGAACGGATTCGCCCGCAGGCAGACAATCTCCCGGGTGCTGCTCAGCTGCTCGGCCCGGCGGTCGCCGGACGGGCGGCGCTTGGTGCAGGCGATCTGCGAACCGCACGCCTGCTGCTGAAACAGGGGTCAGAAGGGTTGCTCGTATCGCATCCGATCGGCTGGGGATACCGCTACGGGTTCCCCTACGTGACCGCGCTCGCCGTCAGCGGTGCCTCCGATGAAGCAGCGGCGGTGTTGGCAGCGCTCGACAAGCTGCAACGCACATTCCGCTCACTGGACCACGAGCGGAGTCTGGCCAAGGCTTGGGTGGCCGGGGGCCAGGGCGCCATCACCGAGGCGATCGGCATCCTGCTTTCGGCGGCCGAGAGGGCCGCAGCGACAGGAAGATTCGCGGCAGAGGTACTACTTCTGCAGACCGCCACCCAGTTCGGTGACCGCACGTGTGCACCACGGTTGCGCGAACTCGAGTCGATCGTCGAAGGACCACGGGTGGGCTTAGCCGCGCGCTTTGCGGCGGCTGTCCATGACGGCGACGGCGCCGAACTGCTTTCCGTATCAGGGGAGTTCGAGCGGATAGGAGATCTGGTCGCCGCTGTCGACGCCGCCGCCCAGTCGGCTCTCGCATATCGGCGCCGCGACAAACGGGGGTCGGCGTTGGGTTCGTCGGCACGGGCCGAGGCCATCGCGGATCTCTGCTGTGGCGCCAGTACTCCCGCGCTTCGTCAGGCCAGCGAGTCCCTTCCGCTGACCGAGCGCGAAGCCGAGATCGTCATGCTCATCGGGGAGGGGATGTCGAACCGAGCCATCGCCGAGCGGCTGACGCTTTCAGTGCGCACGGTGGAGAGCTACGTCTATCGGGCCATGTTGAAGACGGAGACCACCAGCCGCGACGAGCTTGCGGCCCTGCTACCCCGCCGCAAAGCGGTTCAGTAGTATCCAGGCCCCTTCTGCGGGATCGCAGTGGCGCGCTACTGCGCTCGCTGCGGGGTAGGCCAGCGACGATCTCCTTGAGTGGAGACGGCGTTCGAGGGGTTGCCGGCATTCCCACCGCGACTGGGCTGGAGGGCGATGATGGCTACCGCAGAATTCGCAGGTCACGACGTTGCAGGTAGCCGCAGCCCAGCGGTGCCCTGGCCGTGGGCCGATCGCGAGTCGGACATCTATCGCAGAGAATTCGTCCGGTATCCATGTCGGCTTCGGTCGGCAGGGGGCGCTGTCCGCGGACGGCCGCTCCAAACCCATCGCTGCGGCGGCGGACGGGTTTGGTGTTGCTGAAGGCGCTGGAGTGCTTGTGCTTGCCAGGTTGTCGCGTGTGCGCAGCCTCGGGCAGCCCGCACTCGCGTGCATCCGCGGCAGCGCCCTCTGTGAGGTCGCAGCGTCCGGTGTGCTGTCCGCGGGTCGAGAAATTCGGACCGGAACTTGGACCTCGTCGGGCGCACGCCGAGGGTATTACGCCGCAAACCGGCTACGTAGTTTCCTGGCGTCCGGCTGTGAGATCGCAGTGGCGGGCTACTGCTCACATCTCAGAGCTGTCGGAGGACGATCTCTCCCATGCCTGATGGTGGAACGGTGTTCGTGTTCCCCGGACAGGGGCCGCAGTCGACGCCCCCAGCGATCGAACCGGCGGGTTCGGCGCCTGCGTTCGCCGAGGAGATGCGGCGCTGTGATGCCGCCTTCGCCGAGTTCATGGACTGGTCAGTTCTCGAGGCCGCGCACGGCGGGGCCGCTTCGGTAGGGCTCGATCGGGTCGATGTGATGCGGCCGGTGCTGTTCGCCGTGACGGTCTCGCTGGTCGCCCATCAACGCGCGCTCGGCATCCACCCCGACGCCGTCATCGGCCATTCACGGGGCGAGATCGCGGCAGCGTATGTTGCGGGTGCCCTCTCGCTACCGGACGCGGCGAAGGTGGTCACGGTGAGCAGCACGGCAATCAACGCGATCGCAGGAACCGGTGCCATGGTGTCGATCTCTTCACCCGTAGACCCGGTTCTGGAAAGCATGCGGGCGAATCTCGCCGGGCTCGAACCGCGCAAGAGTGCTATCGAATTCATCTCCGGAGTCACCGGCGCCGGGCTGGACACGTCGATCCTCGACTGCGACTACTGGTATGCCACCCTGCGCCAACCCGTGCTGTTCGAACAGGCCATCCGGTGGGCGTACGAGAAGGGCTATCGCACGTTCATCGAAGCCAGCCCCCATCCGGTGTTGACCGCGGACATCCGCGAATCGCTGGCAGGCTGCGGCGCCCGTTGACCCGTCAGAGCCCGCCGGCCATCGACTCCGCCCAATCGATGTGCCCTTCATAGCCAAGCGATTCCGCCATGGCGCGATAGCGAGTCACCAACTCGCGGTAAGCGACATCGTCGCCGAGAGCACGGGCCATAAGCGCGCGCAACCGGAGCAGTGTGACGTCGCGAATCGCCCAGCGGTCACCGGCGCGCACGCGCGCCAACTCGTCTATGGCGTCCTGGGCCTGGGTGATGTCGCCTTGGTCGCCGCGTTCCAACAGCGCCTCCGCCAGAACGGCCATCGCGTAAACGCCGTATCCAGGACGCTCCGACAGCGGCAGATCGTGCACGGCTTTGCGGATGACCGTGATGGCCGCATCTCGGTCGCCACGTCTGAACGTCTCTTGGGCCGCCCACACCTCGGTGATCGGGACCAGTGAAGGAACACGCTCGCGCTGCCACGTGCACGCCTCCAGCAACAGCTCATATCCGCGAGAACGGTCCGCGACGTTGTCTCGATTCAACAGTATGGCGCCCAACTCATACTGCGCGAAAAGCAGTGCCATATCACCGCTTTCCGCTTGCGCACTCTGCAGGACCTCTTCGCACGCTTGCAGCGCTGAGTCGTCGGCTCGGAGTACGCCGAAGAAGATCCCCCCATAGCACCAGCCGGTGACCAACGCCCGAGTTGTCGCGTCGCTCGTTCGCGCCATCGCGAGAGCTTCGCCGAAGTCTCGCCTCCACCCGGGACGGCCCAGCCACCAGTGGGCAACGCCGCGGAACGCCAGCGCGAGTGCAAGGGGAGACCCGATACCGAAGCCCGCACCTTTGGCAGGGTCGCCGTCGGTGAGTTCGATGACGGTCTGCGACCACCGCAGGAGCTCACCGAACTCGCCTGCGTCGTACCAGTTGATGAACGGCACGAACATCAACCCGACGGTCAGGTTCGGATCACCGATCGACTCCAGCAGCGCCATCTGTTCGGATGCCAGCCGTGAAGCTTCGAGCATTCGCCCGCTGTAGTTGAGCTCGCTGGCCTTTCCAGTCATGCCAATGGCCAACGAGACCTTGTCGCCTGACGCCCTGCACAACTCGCGCAGCTCCTCGAAGCGACCTCGGTCAGGCTGAAAGTCTTGTGCTTGAAAATCTGTGGCGCACAGCATTGTTCGGGGAGCTGTGCGCAGTACCAATTGGGCGGGGTCGTCGGCCGGGAGCGAGTCGGCGATGCGGCATGCCCGCTCCCAGCTGACCCGCGCGGCGCCGACGTTCCGGATGGCCGACCAACCGGCTGCACGCATGTGCCACCCGTACGCCGCATGCAGATCACCCGCGGACTCCAGGTGCTCGGCAACCAGCGCCGCGTTTTCCTCGACCGAGGCTGGATCTCGCTCCTGGATCACCACGGCAAGGCGTCGGTGCCATTCGGCGCGATTGGACTTCAGCTGCGATTCGTAGGCCACCGCTCGAACAAGCGGATGGTGAAACGCATACTCGGCGTTGGGGCCGAACCGTTCCTGATCGATCAACTCGGCGTCCAACAGCTCGTCGAATACAGGGTCGATCCCCAGCGCGGTGAGCAGGTCGACTCCGAAATGGGCGCCGATTACCGACGCGGCGGTCAACGTCTGCTTGGCTGGAGCGGTCAGCCGGTCGATGCGCGCCTCGATGGCCGCCTGCACCGTTGCAGGCACGTCGACATCGGCGACGTCCGTCCGACAGACGTAGCCGCCGCGCTCTCCGATGAGCACCTCGCGCTGCACCAACTCGCGCACCATCTCCTCGGCGAAGAACGGGTTGCCCGCTGCCCGGTCGGCGATGACAGCCGCCAACTCGGTGATCGAACGGTCCGAACCGAGTAGCTCGTAAAGAAGTTCCCCGATGGCCGAATCACTCAGTGGGGCAAGCGCGATCGTCTGCGCGCCGCGCACCCTGCTCAGCGCTCCGCTGTACTCGGGGCGAGACGTGATCAGCACCGCCGATGCGGTGCGTGGGACCACCGTCAAGAACTCGGCGAGCATTGACTCGCTGACCGCGTCGACCCAATGCGCGTCCTCGATGATGAAAAGGGCCGGATCGGAGCGCGCCATTTCCGCGGTTTTGATCAGGGCGGACAGTCGCCGCCGCCGCGCGTCTGGATCGATCTGCGGCGACGGTATATCGGGGTCGGCGATGCCGAGCAGATCATCAAGCAGCAGCAGATCCTCCGGGTCGGCATCGGCGAGTTGCTCGCGCACCCGCGCGCGGGCGGAATCGTCGTCGAGTTCGAGAAGGCCGGTGCCCGAGCGCAATAACCGTGCCACCACTTGGAAGGGGATGTCGCTGGCGTGCGACTCGCAAAACGTCCAGTGCACGTCGACGCCGCGGGCGGCAGCGGAAGCTGCGGCCTCTCGTGCCACGCGGCTCTTGCCAATGCCCGGCGGGCCGACGACATTCACGACCCCGCCATGGCCACCGATGGCCCGCTCCACGATGGCGTCGATGGCCGCCATCTCCCATCGCCGACCGATCAGGGTTGTCTCGGCGCGACCGACCGGGCCGTTGCGCGGACCGGCTGCCAACAACTTTCGCACCCGCACCGGTTCGTCGGAGCCCTTGACGAGCACCAATTCCGGCTCTGCCAACACGGCCAGGTGCTCGACCAGCCGTGCCGTCGAGTCCGACATCAGCACCCCGCCGGGCGGTGCCACCGACTCCATCCGCTGGGCCATCCCGACGTGCGTGCCGGTCGCGGCGTAGCCCAACGATCCAGAGCCGATCTCACCCGCAATCACCTGGCCCGAGTTCAGACCCACCCGCACCTGCAGCATGACGCCGTCTCGACGCTCCACCTCGGCCGCCAGCCGCTGCGTTTCCTCCTGGACGGCCAGTGCGGCAAGACATGCGCGAAAGGCGTGGTCTTCCAACGCGATCGGTGCTCCGAACAGGGCCATCACCCCGTCGCCGGTGCGTTCCAGAACTCCGCCGAAGCGGCGTACCACGACCGCCATGCGCTCCACCAGTTCGGTGATGATCTCGCGCAGCCGCTCGATATCGACGGCGGCCGCGATGTCCATGGAACGCACCACGTCGGCGAACAACACCGTCACCTGCTTGTATTCGGCCGATTCGGCGGAACGCGCTGTCGGGACACCGCACTCGTCGCAGTACTTGGCGTTCTCCCGCAGGCCGGTGCCGCACGACCCGCACGCGGCTGCCGCCGTCATGCGCCCTCGCGCATCGTCTCGGCCCAGTCCGTATGTCCTTCGAAGCCAAGCGCCTCCGCCGTTTGGCGGTACTGATCCCGTAGGTGTGCATGGGCACCGGCATCGCCGCGTGCCCGCGCCAGCATCGTGCGCAGCCGCAGCAGGGTGATCTCGCGCATCGCCGTACCGTTGTCCGACAGGCTGGACAACCGGTCGATTGCCTCTTGAGCTTCTGTCAGGTCGCGCTCGGTTCCACGTTCCAGCAGGGTTTCCACGTGAATGCCGGTGCCCCACAAGCCATACGCGACCCCTCCTGCCTGGCTCAGCTCTCCGATGGCCTTGCGGGTCACTGGTATGGCAGCGTCGCTATCGCCGAGCCTCGCCTTCTCCCGGGTGATCCACAGCTCGGTGACAGGGACAAGGAATAGGACACGCTCACGCAGACATACGGCGCGGGATTGCTCCATCAACTCCAACCCTCTGCGCCGGCCGGCTTCAGCATCTCGATTCAGTAGCGCGACGCCAAGTGCGTACTCGGCCAAGGTCAGTGCGAGATTGTTGCTGAATCCCGACGCGGCGTGCACCGCCTGCTCGCTCGCGCGAAGTGCGGATTCATCCGCCCGCAGCACCCCGTACTGAATCCCCAGCCCGTAGGTCCAGGCGACGACACCGGCGAGGGTCGCCGCGTTGCTGTTCCGGGCCATCGCGAGCGCGTCGTGGTTATCCTGCCGCCATCCGTGGCGGCCCAGCCATGACCGAGCTACACCGCGCCACGCCAACGCGGCGGCGAGCGGTGATCCAATGCCGAAGCCGGCGCCTATGCCGGGGTCACCGGCGGCGAGGTCGATCACGGTTTGCGACCAACGTAGGAGCTCACCAAATTCGCCTGCGCTGAACCAGTTGGCGAACGCTGCGGGCGCCAGCCCTACGGTCAGGGTGGGATCGCCGATGGTCTCGAGCAGTGCCATCTGCTCAGAGGACAGTCGCGAACCCTGCGCGCGCCCGGAGTAGAGCAGATCGATTGCCGCGCCGGTCATGCCGATGGCCAGCGAGACCTTGTCGCCGGCCGCGCTGCACAGCTCGCGCAGATCCGCAAAGCGCCCCTCCCTTACCGTGTCAGCCCGGGCTTGCCAGTCGGTGACGCACAGCATGGTCGTGGGCGCGATGCGCATCGACAGTTGGCCGGGATCGTCGGCAGGCAGAGCGTCGGCGATTCGACGTGCCCGATCCCAATTGACTCGGGCAGCGTGGGTGTCGCGGTCGGTTGACCATGCGGCAGCGCGCATGTGCCATCCGTACGCCCCGTGTAATTCTCCGCCCGCCCACAGATGCTCTGCGATCAATGCGGCATTCTCTTCCAGCGCATCGGGCTCACGCCCTTGAATCGCGCAGGCGAGGCGACGATGCCATTCGGCCCGATCGGATCTCAGCTGTGATTCGTAGGCCACGGCGCGGATCAGCGGGTGATGGAACGCGTACTCGGCGGTGGGCGTGAAACGCACCTGATCGATGAGCTCGGCGGCGAGCAGCTCATCGAATACCGGGTTGATATCCAGTGCGGCAAGAGGTTCGGCCTCGAAGCGGAGCCCGAGGACCGAGGCTGCGTTCAACGTCCGCTTGGCCGGACCGCTGAGCCGGTCGATGCGCGATGCGATGGCGGCCTCCACTGTGCTGGGCACACTGACCTCAGCGACATCGGCGCCACACGTGTAGCCACCGATCTCGCCGGCCAGCACACCGCGCTGCGCCAATTCGCGCACCATCTCCTCGGCGAAGAACGGATTTCCGGAGGCGCGGTCAGCGATCACCGCCGAAATCTCGCTGACCGACGGGTCGCAACCAACCAACTCGCCGATCAGCGCCGCGGTATCCGAATCACCCAGGGGCGCAAGGGCGATAGCCTGGGCGCCGCGCAGCCGAACCAGCGCTCCCTGGTATTCGGGTCGAGACGTGATGAGCACCATGGCCGGCGTGCGCGGCACGACGGTGAGAAAGTCGGACAGCATCGATTCGCTGACGGCGTCGATCCAGTGCACATCCTCGATGACGAACAGCGCGGGTTCCGTTCGCGCAAGCGAAGTGGTGTTGATCAGCGCGGTCAACCGCCGTCGCCGTGCACCTGGATCGACCTGGGGCAGGGGCACATCGGGGTCGGCGACGCCGACTAGGTCTGCGAGCAGCAGCAGGTCCTCTGGGGCGGCATTCGGCGGCATCGTGGATCGCAATCGCGCTCGCGCAACTTCGCCGTCGAGGTCGGCAACGCCGGTTACCGCTCGCAGCAGCCGCGATACCGCATAGAACGGGACGTCCCGAGCATGCGATTCACAGAAGGCCCAGAACACCTCTACTCCTCGGCCTGACGCGAGTGCCGCGGCTTCGCGGGCCACCCGACTCTTGCCGATACCCGGCGGTCCCATCACGTTCACCACTACGCCGCGGCCTGCGATCGCGCGATCCACGATGGCGTCCAGCGCCGCCATCTCCCACCGCCGGCCGACGAGGCTCATCTGCGCGCGCCCGACCAGCCCGTCTCGTGGGTTGGTCGCCACCAATCGGTACGCGAGAACAGGTTCGTCTGCGCCCCTGATCTGCACCCACTCCGGATCGCTCAGCGTCACGGCATGCTTGACCAGACGCGCGGTCGACTCCGACAGCATCGCCCCGCCGGGGGGTGCCACCTGTTCCATCCGCTGGGCAAAGCCGACCGTCTTCCCGGTCGCGGCGTAGCCGAGCGACCCCGAGCCGATTTCGCCTGCGATGACCCGACCCGAATTCAAACCCACCCGCACCGCAAGCACGAAGCGGTCGCTGCGCTCGACCTCGTCGGCCAGCTGCGCCAGATCCTCCTGGATCGCGAGCGCGGCCGCGCACGCGCGGAACGCGTGATCCTCCAAGGCGACCGGCGCGCCGAACAAGGCCATTATTCCGTCGCCGTTGTACTCCACGGTGCCGCCGTAACGACGCGCCACGCCGGCCGCCCGTTCCACGAGCTCGGTCATGATTTCGCGCAGCCGCTCGATATCGAGAGCGGCCGCGATGTCCATCGAGCGCACCACGTCGGCGAACAGCGCCGTCACCTGCTTGTACTCGGCAGCATCGACTGGTCCAACGAGCTGTGACCCGCAGTTGTCGCAGAATCTTGCGCCGGTACGTGGTTGGGCTCCGCACGACCGGCACACCGCTGCTGTTGCCGTCACTGCAACCCCCGCCGAATCTGCCGCATCGCTGCCTGCGTTATCGGACGAGCGTACGGTTCCCGCGCACGCCACTGGGCTGAAGTGACCATACTGACGCGCACGTTACTAGGGAGCGTTTGAAGGCGCCTTTGAACAGCAACGTCCGCTAGTAGTCTCACATCGCGTGACCAGCACGGGACCCCTCGCAGGGGTGAGAGTGATCGAACTCGGCGGCATCGGGCCTGGCCCGCATGCGGCGATGATGCTCGCCGACCTCGGCGCGGACGTGGTTCGCGTGCGCAGGCCAGGCGGGCTGACGATGCCCGCAGAGGACGTCGACCTGCTGCACCGCGGCAAGCGCATCGTCGACCTGGACGTCAAGAACCAGCCGCAGCTGCTGCTTGACCTCGCGGCCAAGGCCGACGTGCTGCTGGACTGCTTCCGGCCGGGCACCTGCGAGCGGCTCGGCATCGGGCCCGACGACTGCGCCGCGGTCAACCCACGGCTGATCTTCGCCCGGATCACCGGGTGGGGCCAGGACGGGCCGCTGGCGATGACGGCGGGCCATGACATCAACTATCTGTCGCAGACCGGTGCGCTGTCGGCGATCGGCTACCGCGACCGGCCGCCGGTCGCCCCGCTGAACCTGGTCGCCGACTTCGGCGGCGGCTCGATGTTCGTGCTGCTGGGAATCGTCGCCGCGCTATACGAACGGGAGCGGTCCGGCACCGGCCAGGTGATCGACGCGGCGATGGTCGACGGCGTCAGCATCCTGTCTCAGATGATGTGGACGATGAAGGCGACCGGCAGCCTGCGCGACGAGAGGGAATCGTTCCTGCTCGACGGCGGTGCACCGTTCTACCGCAGCTATGAGTGCTCCGACGGCAAGTACATGGCCGTCGGCGCGATCGAGCCGCAGTTCTTCGCGCAATTGCTGACCGGGCTCGAATTGTCGCCTGACGATGTGCCGGGTCAACTGGAAATCGCCGGCTATCCGCAGATGCAGAAGATCTTCACAGAGCGGTTCGCGGGAAAGACGCGCGACGAGTGGTCCGAGATCTTCGCGGGCAGCGACGCATGTGTGACGCCGGTCCTGACCTGGACGGAGGCTGCGTTAAACGAGCACCTCAGGGCACGTTCCACCGTTGTGGACAACGACGGCGTCGAGCAGGCCGCACCGGCGCCGCGGTTCTCGAGGACACCGGCCGGCCCCGTCGGCACACCACCGAAGGGCACCACCGCTCTCGACGAAATCGGGTGGTGACTTACCGCGTTGGCCGTCGCCATCTCGGTAACAGGATTAGATTTGCCAATGTGGCTGTTCGAGCATCGCGCGAAGTCGTCGTCGCCGCCCCTCCCGAGGCGATCCTCGACGTGCTCGCCGACATCGAAGCCGTCCCCACGTGGTCGGCGCTGCACAAGAGCGCCGAGATCCTCGACCGTCATCCCGACGGGCGCCCACATCACGTCAAGGCGACGCTGAAGATCATGGGGATCACCGACAAGGAGATCCTGGAATACCACTGGGGCGACCGCTGGATGGTGTGGGACTCCTCGCAGACGTTTCAACAGCGCGGGCTGCACGGCGAATACAACCTCACGCCGGAGGGTGAGGACACGACGCGGGTGCGTTTCGACATCATCCTGGAACTGGGCGCGCCCGTGCCCCATTTCCTCGTCAAGCGGGCCAAGAAGATGGTCCTCGACGTCGCGACCGAAGCACTGCGCGATCGCGTCATGGCAAACGGATCGCCCTAAACGGTTGTGACAGTCCGGCCCGACGGCGAGATCGGCAAGCATTGAGATCCGTGCGATTCGATCGCCCGACCGAGGAATTGTTGCCGACAGCGGCCGGTTGCTCGAAGTATGCCGACCGGAGTAATGCTCGCCGAACGCACGAACAGTCCCAATGTTGTCGATGATTTCGTCGACCAAGCGCGCCGCGCCCATGAGGTCGGGGTCAGACAGGTGTGGCTGGCCCAGCGATTCGACCACGACGCGCTGGCACTGGCAGGGCGGGTCGGTGCGGCCGTGCCGGGGTTGGGTGTGGGCACCTTTGTGGTGCCGATCAACCCGCGGCATCCGCTCGTCGTCGCGTCCCTTGCGCAGACAGCTCAGGCCGCATCGCACGGCAACTTCAGCCTCGGCCTTGGGCTGGGCGCCCACGAACCAGAACGCCAGGCGTTCGGCACCGCGTGGCCCAACACGATCGGGCGCCTGCGCGAGCATTTGACCGTGCTGCGGTCGATCTTCGACGAGGGGGCCGTGGATTTTCACGGCGACGAACTGACGGCGAGCCCCGCCTGGCCGGTGGCGGTTCCCGGCGGAAGGCCGATCCCGATCTATGTGGCGGCGATGGGCCCCAAGGCGCTGCGCGTCACCGGCGAATTGGCCGACGGCACACTGCCTTACCTCGCGGGGCCCCGGACGATCGCGGAGTTCATCGAACCGACGATCGCAAAGGCGGCGGCCGATGCGGGCAGGCCGAGCCCGCGCACCATCGCCGGGGTTCCGGCGTTGGTGACCGACGACGCCGACGAAGGGCGAAACTTCGCCGCCGAGCAATTGGGTTTCTACGAGAGCATCCCGTCGTATCAACGGGTACTCGCCCGAGAAGGTGTGCAGAGCGCCGCCGAGCTCGCGGCGGTCGGGCCTGCCGAGTCAGTTGTCCGCAAGCTCAAGAGCTACCTGGACGCCGGCGCGACCGATGTCGTGCTCAGCCCGCTGGATCGCTCGGACGACGCCGAGCGCGAATCGCTGTGGGCGGTCGCCGCTTCGCTGTAGCAACACGGGCGAAACAAACGCTGCTTACCGTGTCGGGATGCCGTCCCGACGACGCTCGGCGCTGGTCGAGAAGCTGGTCGTTGACCAGCCCGGCCGGCCGCAGCACGCGATCCTCGACGAGCTGCGCCGGGTCATCCTCGATGGGGCGGTGCCGCCGGGCACCGCCATCCCGTTGGCCGACGTCGCCGATCTGTTCGGCGTAAGCCAGATTCCGGTACGCGAGTCGCTCAAGACGTTGATCGGGGAGGGCCTGGTCTCACACCGCAGCAACGCCGGCTATACCGTCGCGCAGCTCACCCCGCAGGAACTGCGCGAAATGTACATCGTCCGTGAGACTTTGGAGGCGGCGTCGCTGGCCGCCGCGATCGCGAATGCGAACGACGAGGACCGTGCGGCCGTCCTTGCCGCCAACGACGTCCTTGCGCAGGCGATCCGCGATGACGATCCGGTGACCTTCCACCGGCAGAGCCGAAACTTCCATCTCGCGCTGACCCGACCATCGCGGATGCACCGGCTGCTGCACATGCTCGAGTCGGCGTGGAATGTCACCGAACCGGTGCAGTCGATGGTGCACGTCAGGCCTGCCGACCGCGCCGAGTTGCACGCCGACCACTGTTTGATGCTCGACGCGTTCGTCGGTGGCGACGTCGAACAGTTGCTCACGGCGGCCGAAGTCCATGCTCAACGGCTCAACGCCGTCATCGCGACGCTGCCAACCGACACCGGCCTGCTGGTGTCGGGAGATATATCTTCGGCGCAATAGGCAGGAATTTCGCAGGAAACAGCGGCGCAATACGCCGTCGATAACTTCCGCGCATGACGGACATCGACACACCGCAGACCACAAGGGATCTTCCGCCAGGCGCCGTCGTCGGTGCAGGCGACGTGGCCGAAGCCTCCGGCCACCCGGTCGGCGGCGGCCTCATCAAGGCGGGCTACGACCCGCGGCTGACCAACGAGGACCTGGCCCCGCTGGCCAAGCAAACCTGGACCTCCTACAACATCTTCGCGTTCTGGATGTCCGACGTGCACAGCGTCGGCGGCTACGTGACGGCGGGCAGCCTGTTCGCCCTCGGGCTGGCCAGCTGGCAGGTGCTCGTCGCGCTGCTGATCGGGATCGTCATCGTCAACTTCTTCTGCAATCTGGTGGCCAAACCGAGCCAGGCGACCGGGGTGCCATATCCCGTGATCTGTCGCAGCGTCTTCGGCGTGCTTGGCGCCAACATTCCGGCCATCATCCGCGGCCTGATCGCCGTGGCCTGGTACGGCATTCAGACCTACCTGGCGTCGGCGGCCCTGGATGTGGTGCTGCTCAAGCTGTTTCCCGGACTGGCGCCGTACGCCGATGTGAATCAGTACGGATTCCTCGGTCTGCCGCTGCTGGGCTGGGGCAGCTTCATCGTGCTGTGGATCCTGCAGGCCTGCGTGTTCTGGCGCGGCATGGAGGCGATCCGCAGGTTCATCGACTTCTGCGGCCCCGCGGTGTATGTGGTGATGTTCATCCTCTGTGGCTATCTGATCTGGAAAGCCGGCTGGGGCGCAATCGATCTCAACCTCGGCGAGGTCACCTACACCGGCTTCGAGTCCGTCCCCGTCATGCTGGGCGCCATCGCGCTCGTGGTGTCGTATTTCTCCGGCCCGATGCTGAACTTCGGTGACTTCTCTCGCTACGGCAAGTCGTTCGACGCGGTGAAGCGGGGCAACTTCCTGGGTCTGCCGGTGAACTTCCTGGTGTTCTCCTTGCTGGTGGTCGTCACCGCGTCACTGACCGTGCCGGTATTCGGCGAACTCATCACCGATCCGGTTCAGACGGTGGCACGCATCGACTCGACGTTCGCGATCGTGTTGGGCGCCTTGACGTTCACCATCGCCACCATCGGCATCAACATCGTCGCCAACTTCATCTCGCCCGCATTCGACTTCTCCAACGTCAGCCCTCAGCGGATCAGCTGGCGCGCGGGCGGCATGATCGCCGCCGTCGGCTCGGTGCTGATCACGCCGTGGAACCTGTACAACAACCCCGAGGTGATCCACTACACCCTGGAGACCCTCGGCGCCTTCATCGGTCCGCTGTTCGGTGTGCTCATCGCCCACTACTACCTGGTGCACAAGCAGAAGGTGATCATCGACGACATGTTCACCCTCGATGAGAACGGAACCTACTATTACAAAAAGGGTTACAACCCGGCGGCGGTGATCACGACGATCGTCGCGGCGGTGGTCGCGGTGATTCCGGTGCTGCTGGGCGGCTACGTCGTCGGCATGCACACGGCCGCCCAATACAGCTGGTTCATCGGATGCGGCATCGGCTTCGGGCTCTACTATCTGCTCGCCACCCGCGGCAAGATGGCGGTGGCGCCGATCCCGTGACGAGGATCTGGGTCATCAACCCGAACACCACCGAGGCGATGACCGCCACAATCGAGCGCTGCGCTCTGGCGGTCGTCGCCCCCGGCACCTCGGTCACCGGCATCACGCCCAAGAGCGGGCCGCCGTCCATCGAGAGCCACTACGACGAGGCGATGAGTGTGCCGGGACTGCTTGCCGCAATCCGCAAGGGCGAGGATGAGGGCGTCGACGGGTACGTCATCGCCTGCTTCGGCGACCCCGGCCTCGACGCCGCCCGCGAGGTGGCGCGCGGCCCGGTGATCGGCATCGCCGAGGCCGCGATGCAGACCGCCAGTCATCTTGGCCGTGGTTTCAGCGTGGTGACGACGTTGGCGCGCACCATCGGACGCGCAGAAGAGCTCGCCGAACGCTATGGCATGCAACGGTTCTGCCGCGGCGTCCATGCCTGTGAGATCCCGGTGCTCGATCTGGAGGCCAACCCCGACGCCCGCAAGGTCGTCACCGAGGCATGTCGGGAAGCGGTGGAGGCCGACGGATCCGATGTGCTGGTGCTGGGCTGTGCAGGCATGGCCGATATGTGCGCGCCGATCTCGACGGAGTTGGGTGTGCCTGTGGTCGACGGGGTGACCGCGGCGACGCTGACCGTGCAGTCGCTGGTGACGATGGGGCTTGGCACGTCAAAGCGCGGTGAGTTCGCTCCGCCGCCGGAGAAGGACTACCCGCCGGGCGGGTGAACGCGGCGCCAATGCTCGGCGATCTCGATCCGTCGGGCCAGCCACACCGAGTCGTGGGACTGCACGTGGTCGAGGAACCGCTCGAGCCCCCTTGTCCGGGCCGGCCTGCCTGCGAGCCGGCAGTGCAGACCGACCGACAGCATCTTCGGACTGCCGTCGCGGCCTTCGGCGTAGAGGACATCGAAGGCGTCGCGCAGATGGGCAAAGAACTCGTCGCCGTTGGAAAAGCCTGCGGGAGAGGAGAACCGCATGTCGTTGGTGTCGAGCGTGTAGGGCACGACCAGGTGGTCGGAATCGTGAACGCGCACCCAGTATGGCAGGTCGTCGGCATAGGAGTCCGAGTCATAGACGAAGCCGCCGTGCTCGACGACCAGCTCGCGGGTGTTCGGCGAGTCGCGTCCGGTGTACCAGCCCAGCGGCGCCTGGCCGGTGAGGTCGCACAGGATCGCAACTGCCTCGGCCATGTGCATGCGCTCGGTGTCACGGCCGATCAGCTGGTAGGACTTCCACCGCAGGCCGTGACAGGCGATCTCGTGGCCGAGCTCGCCGAACGCGGCGACCGCCTCCGGGTTGCGCTGCATGGCGCGGGCCACCGCGAAGATCGTGAGTGGGATCTGACGTCGTTCGAAAACCCTTAGCACTCGCCATAATCCGGCACGCGAGCCGTACTCGTACAACGACTCCATACTCATGTGCCGGTTCGGGAAGGCTTCTGCTGGTGTGATCTCCGACAGAAATGCCTCGGAGGCGGGATCCCCGTCGAGCACCGTGTTCTCGGCGCCCTCTTCGTAGTTCAGGACGAACTGCACGGCGATCGCGGCGCCGTTCGGCCACTTCGCGTCCGGCGGGGTGCGGCCGTAGCCGACCATGTCGCGGGGATACGTCATGCCAATTCGCCGAACAGCCGGAGCCGAGCCATTCCGCCGTCGGGGTAGATGTCCAGTCGTGCCTCGGAGATCACCGCATCGGTCTCGACGGCGAACCGGTGCCGGGTGTCGGCGAGCAACTCGGTGCGCGCCAGCAGCTCGACCCACTCGCCGTCGACGGTCCGCCCTGTCAGCCGCGCCGCGCCTGGGCTGTTGCCGATGAAGTAGGACGTGTCGAGCTCGGCCATCTGCACCTTGCCGGGCCCGGCCAGCTTGATGTGCACCCAGTCGTTGCCGTCGTCGCGGCGCCGAGCGGTCTCCCAACCGTCGCCCATCACGTTGGCGACGCCGGGGAAGATGAGGTTCTGCGGGGAACTGTAGAAGCGGTTCGAGCAGTCCAGGACGAGGCCGCCGTTCTCGAGGGCCGCCAGGTCCAGTCCCGGCACCTCGGCGAACCTGCGGTCGGGACGGCCCTCGCCGTGTACGCGGAACCGGGCCACCCCACCGTCGGGATAGATGCTCAGTCGCACATGCGTCCAACGCTTTTCGGATGTCACCTCGAACGGGTTGCGGGTATCGCCGTAGACCTTGGCTCGCTCGATGATGGTCTGCCAACCCGAGTCACGGGCGAGGTGCTCGGGGCGCGGATAGCCGTCGACTTCGATAGCTTCCACCGAAACCTCGGGCGGATAGTTGCCCTTGAAGAACGCGGTGTCGACGACGACGCCGCGGATCACGCCCGGCACGCCAAGTCGCACGATCGCCTCATCGTGACCCGGTTCCCGTCTGCGGCGGGTCTCCCATCCGTCATAAATCTGGCCCTTGTGGCCGAACGACGCGGGCTGATACGTCGCGGGACCCTGGTTGATCAGGTTCTCTTTCTCCGCGAATGTCTCATCGTTGGCCCAGATCACCGCGCCGCCGAGTGGGCGAAGGGCGAGGTCGGGCAGCCAGGTGAAGTCCGGTTCCGATTCCGCCATCCGACCATCGTCACAGATGCGCGCGATCGGAGCGCGCCGAGTGGGGACAACCCTGCTGCGGGCTCCGTGGTACTGCGAGCCGGCGCCCGCCCGCACACCTACTTGATCGTGTAGCCGCCATCGATGATCAGGTCGGCACCGTTGACCATGCCCGCCGCGTCGGAGGCCAGATAGACCGCGGCCGCGGCGATCTCGTCGGGGTAGGCGAACCGGCCCGTCGGGATGAGCTTCTTGAGTGCGTCCCCCTTTGGCCCGTCCCATGCCTGGTGGCCGAGCTCGGTGAGGACCACTGTCGGGGAGATGCTGTTGACCCGCACGCCCCGGCCCGCCCATTCGGCGGCCAGTACCTTCGAGACGCCGACCACACCGAACTTCGAGGCGCAATACGCCACGTGCGCGTCGAGCGCGACGGTGCCGGCCTGGGATGCCATGTTGATGATGACACCGCGACCAGCGGCGAGCATGTGTGCGCCGACCGCCTGGCACATCAAAAACGTGCCCGTGAGGTTCACCGCGATGGTGGCCTCCCAGTCGCTGACCGACAGCTCCTCGGCGGCGCCGAGGCGCACGATGCCCGCGCTGTTGACCAGGATGTCGATCCGACCGTGCGCTTCAACGACCGCACCGACCGTTCGGCTGACGGAGTCGGGATCGCCGACGTTGCAGGGGAATTCGCTGCCTTCGGCGAGATCCGCGACCGCGATCCTTGCGCCTTTGGCAGCCAGCGCTTCACCGATGGCGGCGCCGATTCCCGACGCGCCGCCGGTGACGAGGGCAACCCTGTCGTCCAGGCGGAAGTCGAGATCCACTGCGTGCTCGGACATGGTGTGCCTCTCGGATTCAGGTCGGGGCGGCGGCGGATCGGCATGCACGTCGTGCCCATTTCGCGGACAACGCGGCGGCCAATTCGACCCCGGTCATCGCGGCTGACCTCGTCTCATTCATCACCGGTCCGATTACCCGCTGTGACGATGGTTACACAGCGGCGGGAGTGGGAACCATAGGTCTGTCCGCGGGGGCGTCGACCAAGGGAGGTCTCGATGGCGCAGGCCCTGCTCGAATGCGCGGACATCAAAAAGAGCTTCGGCGGCGTTCCCGTATTGAACGGAATCAACCTGCACCTCGAACCCGGCACCGTGACGGCCCTGGCGGGGGAGAACGGCGCGGGCAAGTCCACGCTGATGAAAATCGTCAGCGGCCAATACGTCGCCGACGAGGGAAGCGTATCGGTGCAAGGTAACCGGCTGGCCCCCGGCAACACCCGCGATGCGGTGCGGCACGGGGTGGCCATCGTGCCGCAGGAACTGGCATCGATCGAGGACATGACGGTCTACGAGAACCTCTTCGTCGGCCGGGAACTGCGCCGGGGCCCGTTCGTCAACCGCCGGGCGATGATTCAGCAGGCCCGCGAAACGTTGTCGGCGTTCGACGTGGCGATCTCGCCCACCGCACGAATGGGCAGCCTGCCGGTCGGGCTGCGGCAGATCGTGGAAATCGTGAAGGCCGCCCGCACGGGTGCTCAGGTCGTCATGCTCGACGAGCCCACGTCGGCCATCTCCGAGCGCGAGGTCGAGGGGCTCTACGCGATCGTGCGCCGACTCCGCGAGCACGGGGTCGCGATGGTTTACACGACCCACAAGATGGCCGAGATCCAAGCGATTGCGGATCGGGTGGTGGTGCTGCGGGACGGGGCGTTGATCATGGACGAGTCGGTGGCCGACGTGTCCGAGGACGACATCGTCACCGCGATGATCGGTCGCGAACTGGACGCGCTGTTTCCCGATCGCGTCGAACCGACCACCGAACCCGTGTTAGAGGTGCGCGACCTGCACGTCGACGGTGCCGCCGCGCCGGTGTCGCTCACGGTGCACGCCGGGGAGGTCGTCGGGCTCGCCGGTTTGGTCGGCGCCGGACGAACCGAGTTGCTGGAGGCCATCTTCGGCGCCAGACACACCACCGCGGGCGAGATCGCGGTGCGGGGCCGCCACGTCAAGCGAAACGCGCCCGCTGCCGCTATCACGGCGGGCATGGCGATGGTGCCGGAGGATCGCAAGACCTCGGGCGTGGTGTTGTCGATGAGCGTGCTCGACAACGGGTCGCTGCCCCGGCTGTCGTCGTTCAGCATCGCCGGCTGGCTGCGTGACAAGGCACGGACCACCGCCGTCACCGACGTCATGAAGTCGGTGCGGTTGCGCAGTAGCGGGATGAGTCAACTCGTGGGAACGCTGTCGGGCGGAAACCAGCAGAAGGTGGTGCTGGCCAGGTGGCTGACCGGCGAGGTCAACGTCCTGCTGCTCGACGAACCCACCCGGGGAGTCGACGTCGGCGCGCGCAGCGAGATCTACCGCGTCATCGCCGAGTTCGCGGCAGCAGGAATGGCCGTCGTGATGGCCTCATCGGACATGCCCGAGATCATCGGCCTGTCGCATCGGGCGTTCGTCATGCGCGGCGGCGCGTTCGTCGGCGAACTCGATCGTGACGCGCTCGACCATCCCGCCGTCCAGGAATCCGTGTTCCGGATGGCGACTTCGCTCACCGAAGCCACCCGTGCACCGGACGCATCCATCACCGAAGACCCGCCCGAATCATCGGAGGCAGCATCGTGACAGTGCAAACGGAGACCGACGACGCCGCAGAATCCTCCGGGCGGGTCGTCGCTTCGCCCACCACCGGCGAAGCCGTTCGGTTGTTCTCGCGCGAGTGGTTCGCGGGTATGGCCATGCGCTACTCGATGGTCATCATCATCCTTCTGGTCATCGCGTACTTCAGTTATCGCAGTGCGCGTTTCAGCACGGTCGACAACCTGGTCACCATCCTGGTCGCGGCGGCGCCGTTCGCGCTCATCGCGCTTGGCCAGACGCTTGTCGTGCTGACCGGCGGCATCGATCTGTCGGTCGGCAGTGTGATCGCGGTGTCGGCAATGGCCGCCGCGGCAACGGCCAAGGCCAATCCCGGGCAAGTCTGGCTGACCGTGCTGGTGGCGATGGTCGTCGGTCTGGCGGTCGGCTCCGTCAACGGAATCCTGGTGTCGCGCATCAATGTTCCGCCGTTCATCGCAACCCTGGGTACGCTGACGGCCGGCTCAGGGCTGGCCTATGTCATCGGCGGCGGGGCGCCGATCAATGGTCTTCCCGCGGAGTTCGGCTCCATCGCCAACACCAAGATTCTCGGACTCCAGATTCCGGTGCTGGTGATGATCGTCGGCATCATCGTGCTCGGGGCGGTGATGCGCCGCACTACATACGGGATGCGCATCTACGCCGTTGGCGGTAACCGCAGCGCCGCCGAGATCGCCGGTATCAACGCCAAGAACATTCTGTTCAGCGTCTACGCCCTGTCGGGCCTGCTGGCCGGCATATCCGGCGTCATGCTGGCCTCGAGGGTCATCTCGGGACCGCCCAACCTGGGCCAGGGCTACGAACTCGACGCCATCGCCGCGGTGGTCATCGGCGGGGCCAGCCTGATGGGTGGGCGCGGCACGATCTGGGGAACGGTGCTTGGCCTGTTCATCATCCAGACGCTGAACAACGGCCTGGACATCCTGGTCGTGCCCGCCTACTGGCAGGACGTGATCAAGGGCGTCCTCATCGTCGCGGCGGTGGCGGTCGACGTGTGGTCAACCCGAAGACAGGCATGATCGCCTGGCGGTCAACCGAATCCGATCACCCCACAACAGAAGTGAGAAAGAGATGAGACTGGCAACGAAGATCACTGCGGCCGGCTCGGCCGCAGTGCTCGCCATGGGTCTGACCGCCTGCGGCGCGGGCGATACCGAATCAAAGAGTGGCGCAACCAGAGTCGGCGTCTCGGTGTATGACATGAGCTCGTTCATCACCGCAGGCAAGGAAGGCATGGACACCTATGCCAAGGCCAACAACATCGAGCTGGTGTGGAATTCGGCCAACCTCGACGTGTCCACCCAGGCCAGCCAGGTCGACTCGATGATCAACCAGGGCGTCGACGCCATCATCGTCGTTCCGGTGCAAGCGGATTCGCTCGGCCCGCAGGTGGCGGCGGCCAAAGCCAAGGGCATCCCGTTGGTGCCGGTCAATGCGGCGTTGGAGAGCAAGGACATCGCTGGCAACGTGCAGCCGGACGACGTCGCCGCCGGGGCGCAGGAAATGCAGATGATGGCCGACCGGCTGGGCGGCCGGGGCAACATCGTGGTCCTGCAGGGGCCGTTGGGCCAGTCCGGCGAACTCGACCGCAGCAAGGGGATCGAGCAGGTGCTGGCGAAGTACCCGGACATCAAGGTGCTGGCCAAGGACACCGCGAACTGGAAGCGTGACGAGGCCGTCAACAAGATGAAGAACTGGATCTCCGGGTTCGGTCCCCAGATCAACGGTGTGGTCGCGCAGAACGACGACATGGGCCTCGGCGCGCTGCAGGCGCTCAAGGAGGTTGGCCGCAACGATGTGCCGGTCGTCGGTATCGACGGCATCGAGGACGGCCTAAACGCGGTCAAGAGCGGAGAGTTCATCGGCACGTCGCTGCAGAACGGCACTGTCGAACTTGCCTCCGGTCTTGCCGTCGCCAACAAGCTGGCCAAGGGCGAGCAGGTCAACGCCGAACCGGTGTACGTGATGCCCGCGATCACGAAGGACAACGTCGACGTCGCCATCCAGCACGTGGTGACAGAACGGCAGAAGTTCCTCGACGGCCTTGTCGAACTCACCGACAAGAATCTGCAGACCGGCGACATCGCCTACGAGGGCATCCCTGGCCAGAAGCAGCCCTGACCCTGCGTCCGTCAACGCCCTCGCAGCACACCCAGTCTGCGGATGGCTTCGTCGAGCGTGTCGTCGCGCTTGCAGAACGCGAAGCGCACCAGATGATTCCACTGATTGTCGGTCGACTCGCAGAACGCCGACATCGGAATCGCGGCAACGCCTGCCTTCTCCGGCAGCTCGGCGCAGAACGCGGTGCTGTCGTCGTAGCCGAGAGGCCGGGGATCGGCGCACAGGAAGTACGTGCCGAAGCTGTCGTGCACGTCGAAGCCGAGGCCGTCGAGCGCGCTGCCCAGCCGGTCGCGCTTGGCCTGCAACGACTTCCGCAGCGCGGCCACCCACGCCTCTTCGGTGTCGAGTGCGTGGGCCACCGCGGGTTGAAACGGGGCGCCGCCGACGTAGGTCAGATACTGCTTGGCCGCTCGCACACCGTTGATGAGATCCGCTGCGCCGCAAGCCCATCCGATCTTCCAGCCGGTGACGTTGAACATCTTGGCCGCACTCGAGATGGTGATGGTCCTGCCTGCCATGCCGGGATAGTTGGCCAGCGGAAGATGGCGGTGGCCGTCGAACACCAGATGCTCGTAGACCTCGTCGCTGATCACCAGCAGATCGGCGTCGACGGCGAGCTTGGCGAGCCCCGCCAGCTCGGCGTCGGAGGCCACCATCCCGGTCGGGTTGTGTGGCGAGTTGACGATCAACGCCTTGGTCTTCGGCGTCACCGCACTGCGCAGCCCGTCGACGTCGATGGCGAAGCCGCGCTCGTCGGGCACCATCGGCACGGCGCGGCGCTCACAACCCGCCATCGCGATGACAGGGGAGTACGAGTCGTAGAACGGCTCGATCAACAGCACCTCCGAACCCGGCTCGACCAGGCCGAGGACCGCCGCGGCGATGGCCTCGGTGGCGCCGACGGTGACCAGCACCTCGGTCTCCGGGTCGTACTCGGTGCCGAAGTGCCGCTTGCGCTGCGAGGCGATCGCCTCGCGCAGCGGCGCGATGCCAAGCCCCGGCGGGTACTGGTTGACGCCGTCGGCGATCGCGTTCTCGGCGGTCTTGAGCATCGCGGGCGGGCCGTCCTCGTCGGGAAAGCCCTGACCCAGGTTCACCGCACCGATGCGCGCCGCGAGCGCCGACATCTCGGCGAAGATCGTCACCGCATAGGGCTGCAGCCGAGAAACCGTCACACCTGCGAGCGTAGGTGCACAGCATCGGCGGGAGCACGGTCGTCACCGCTTTGCATGGGAATTGCAATCGGTTGCACAACACCGGGGGTACTGCGCGAACCGGCGTCGCGTGCGCCCGCAGTCAGTTGGTGGCGGGATTCTGCGGAGCGGGCCCGGTGGAGGACCGGACAGTCAGCGTGAGAGGGAGCAGGAGCGAACGCGGATGACGGCTGGGATCGTTGAGCACCTCGAGGAGCAGTCGCGCGGCCTCGGCGCCGATTTCGTAATGCGGAATACGCACCGTCGTCATGGGCGGTGACACCTTGTCCATGAACGGCATGTCGTTGAACCCGACCACGCTCATGTCATCCGGGCACCGCAGGCCCCGGGCGGACAAGGCGTCGTAGACACCGAGGGCGAGCAGATCGTTGCCGGCGAGGACCGCGGTGAACTCCGGTCCGGAATCCAGGAGTGTCCCCATGGCCTTCGCGCCGGCCTGCTCGCTCCACGCCTCACAGATGACCGTCCGTTCCTTCTCGGCGGGGAGGCGGAGATCTTCGAGGCAGGAGGTGAACGCGCGGCGCCGGTTCAGTCCCGTCGACAGATCCTGCGGACCCGCGAGGTGCACGATCTTGGTGTGTCCCAGTTCGACGAGGTGCTGCATCGCCATGGCGACGCCTGCCGCGTCGTCGGACGTCACCGACGGGATGTCGGGGTTGGCGCTACGTCGGTTGACCAGCACCATCGGCGTGGACGCGGCGGCGAGTTCGTCGAGCAGTGGGTGTTTGAGGTGGGCGGTCGCGAACACAAACCCCTCGACGTTGCGCCGCCGGAACGACTGCACCGCCGCCTTCTCCACATCCGGCCGGTTGTCGGTGTTGACGATCCAGGCGCTGTAACCGACGGCGCGCAGCACATCTTCGACCCCGCGCACGATCGGCGGGAACAGCGGATTGGTCAGATCCGGGATCACTAGCCCGATGCTTTCCGACCGGGCCGTCTTGAGGCTGCGGGCGATCGGGTTCGGCGAATAGCCCATCTCCGCGGCGATCTTCTTTATCCGCGCTGCGGTGACGGCGTTCACCAGGCCTTCGGTCTGCTCGTTCAAGGCGCGCGATGCGGTGGCCGGATGCACTCCCGCCATCACCGCCACCTCGCGCAGCGTGGCCCGTTGCATTGAACGTTTCCCCTCCGCTGCAAACGGATGCAGCCCTTCCATGATGGGGTCCTCCCCCGTCCGCGTGCAATTGAACCCGCGATTCGACGCTTCGGCGCGACGTCTCGGAAGTGTGGGCCACCGATTGTGTGGAAACGCTGGGACGGGATACGTCACCTACTGGCGGTTCACCGCGCCAGCCAAGATTTCTCGGCCACGCCATTGACATGATCCACGTCACATCGCAGGATAGCAATCGATTGCACTTTCGGTCCAACGGTGTCCCGAGGCGAAGGCGGCTCCACAGCACATGAGGCAGGCAATTTCCTCGGTCACCCGTGATCCACGGCCGGATACCGACGACGCGCAGAAGCCGGGGGAAACCTCGGCACCGCTGATCGAAATTCGCGGCGTGTCCGCCGGATACGAGAACACGCGGTCGAAAACCCGGCTCATCGCCCTACGGGACGTGTTCTTGGACGTGCACCGTGGGGAGTTCCTCGCCATCGTCGGCCCCTCGGGGTGCGGCAAGACGACGCTGATCAACATGATCGCCGGCTTCATGAAGCCGCTGGACGGGACGATCCGCGTCGAGGGCAAGGTCGTCACGGGACCCGGTCCCGATCGCACCATGGTGTTCCAGGACTACGCGGTACTGCCGTGGCGCACGGTCTACGGCAACATCAAGTTCGCGCTCGAGAACAGGCATCCGCGCCCCTCGAAGGCCGTGATGCAGGAGCGGATTGCTCGCGCCCTCGAGCTGGTCAATCTCACCGGCTTCGAGAAGGCCTACCCCTACGAACTCTCGGGCGGAATGCGCCAACGAGTGGGCATCGCAAGGGCTTTGGTGTCCGATCCCGAGATCCTGCTGATGGACGAACCGTTCGGTGCGGTCGACGCGATGACGCGCGAGGCCATGCAGGCCGAGTTCGAGAAGATCATCGCCGAGACGGGTCAGACCGTCGTCTTCATCACCCACTCCATCGACGAGGCGCTCACGCTCGCGGACCGGGTGGTTCTGGTGTCCCACCGGCCGGGCCGGGTCAAGGAAATCATCGACGTCGACCTGCCCAGATCCCGTTTCGACGAGGGTGTCAAGCGCAGTGAGCGGTTCGGCGAACTGCGCGAATACATCTGGAACGAGCTCCAGACCGAGGCGCTGGGCGCCAAGGCCGGGGGAGGGCGATGAGTTCACCCACGTTGCCCACGGACGTCACCACGCCGCAGGGGGGCACCGATACGGGCGCCGTCACCGAGACGATCACGCGCAGCAACTGGTCGCGATTCCGCAGCCTGATCATCACGGTGGTCAATCTGACGCTGTTCTTTGCCGCCTGGCAGCTGCTCGCCCTCTCCGAGGTCATCAACCCGTTGTTCTTCCCAAAGGCCACCGACATGTTCGCGGCGATGTATTACGGCTTCGCCGACGGGGTCATCTGGCCGCAGCTGGTGCACAGCGTGCGCAACTTCACCGTCGGCCTGCTCATCGCCGGGGCGATCGGCATCCCTCTCGGACTGCTGATGGGCGGCGTACGGATCGTCGACCTCATCCTGAGTCCGTATGTGTGGGCGATGACGGCGCTGCCTCGCGTCGCGCTCATCCCCCTGCTGATCCTCATCCTCGGCTTCGGTAATTCCATGCAGCTCACCATCATCGTTCTCTCGGCGGTGTTCCCGATGATGGTCAACTGCATGGAGGGGGTGAAGACCGTCGACCCCTCGCTCGTTCGGGCGGGACGCATCTTCGGCGCGAACCAGGCCCAGCTGTACGTCAAGGTGATCCTGCCGTTCACGCTGCCGTTCGTCATCAGCGGCATCAATCAGGGCATCGCCAGGGGACTCGTCGGGATGCTCATCGGGGAACTGCTGGGCGGCGGAGGAAAGGGACTCGGGTTCCTGCTCGACCGGGCGGGCGACCAGTTCGACGCACCGATGATGTACGCGACGTTGCTGTTGCTCGCCGTCATCTCCGTGGGGCTCGTGCAGGGAACGCGCTGGGCCGAACGCCGGGCAGCGCCCTGGCGGAACTTCGCGGTCGCGTAGCCAATCAATCGATAGCACGACCAGTGAATCAGACAAGGAGAAGTGCATGAGGCGAAGCAAACGATTGCTGGCGTTCCTGGGTGTGGGAGCAGCGCTAGCCACGATGCTCACGGCCTGCGGCGGCGGCGAATCCTCCGGTGGCGGCGGCACTTCCGCCGCGTCTCCGACCAGCGAGGCCGACATCAACGCGACGATCGACCCGGCGAAGGTGAAGAAGTCGATCGTCGTGGCCGTGGACAACCCGTACTACCTGTTCCACCACGACGTCCTGGTGGCGCAGGACAAGGGCTACTTCAAGGAGGTGGGCATCGACAACGTCGAGATCGTGACCGTCGAGGACCCGCTGCCGGCTTTGATCGGCGGCTCCGTGGACTTCGCCCTGTACGACACCGACACGACGATCGCGGCGGCGAAGAAGTCGAACTCCGATCTGCGTTACCTGTCGGTCTATCTCGGGGGGGAAGCGAACATCCTCGGCGTGCGCAAGGGCATCAACTCGGCCGAGGACCTCAAGGGCAAGACCATCACCGGTGGCCAGTTCGGTAGCCGCAACGACTTCCTCATCCGAAAGCTGCTCACCGATAACGGCATCAACCCCGACACCGACGTCAATCTGGTGAGCACGGGTGGCCAGTCCAACGAGCGGCTGCAGTCGGTGATCGCCGGCACGGTCGACGGTGCCAGCCTCCAGCTGCGGCACCGCTCGCTGCTGGAGGCCGAGGGCGGGAAGTTCCTCTTCCAGGAGCTGGGAAGGGCGCCGCAGAACGGCTGGTCGGCCAACAAGATTCTCACCGAGAGCCCCGAGACCGCGGCGGCCTTTCTGACAGCGACGCTCAAGGCGCGCCAGTTCATCACCGACGACAAGAACAAGGATGAAGTGCTCGACCTCATGGCATCGAAGGACTTCGATCTTCCGCAGCCCTACCGCGATGCGTATGCCGCCGAGCAGAGTCCCGATTATCACACCGCCGACGGCGGCTTCGACGTCGCCGACATGGACCGGTTCATCAACGAGCAGATCGAGTTGAAGGTGATCCCGCCGGGAACCAACTGGCGTGAGTACGTCGATCTGGTTCCGCTGTGGCGCGCGCAGAAGGCGCTCGGCCTGCCGCTGCGGCCCACGCCCGCGGCAATGGCTCAGTGACGACCGAAACCGCTTCGTCTCAGGGGGTTCGACTCGTCGGCCAGCATGACCTGGCCGGGCGCGGCGACGGCATGCAGGTGATGCGGCACGGCGACGCGTTGTACGTCGGGCACGCCGGTTCGACCGGAGCGGGTACGTCCATCCTCGACGTGTCCGCTCCGGACCGTCCCCAGCTGGTCGCGCAGTGGGACGCGCCTGCCAACACCCACACCCACAAGGTGCAGATCGCCGACGGGCTGCTTCTGGTCAACCACGAGCGGTTCCCGTACCGGCCCAAGAAGCCGCTCGGCCCGCATTCGGCCGGTGTCGCGATCTACCGCGTCGACGACCCCTTCCACCTAAGGCAGATCGGCTTCTGGTCCTCCGGCGGCAAGGGCGTTCATCGCATCGTGTGGGAGGGCGGTCGCTACGCCCACATGTCCGGTGTGCCAGAGGGTTTCACCGACCGCATCTGGATGACCGTGGACCTCGCCGATCCCGAACGGCCCGTCCTCGCCGCGAGCTGGTGGTGGCCCGGTCAGTGGACCGCCGGCGGCGAGACCGTCGACTGGCCTGACGGCCACCGGGTCGCGGCGCACCACGGTCTTACCGAGGGGGCGTACACCTACCTCGGCTACGACGACGCCAACCTCGTCGTGCTCGACACCTCCGAGCCGACCCGGCCGCGCGAGGTGTCGCGGCTGCGGTGGGAAGGTGGGGCGACGCACACATGCCTGCCCCTGACCGATCGGGGGCTGCTGGTGGTCACCGACGAGCAACAGCATGACGGCCCGCACGGCGAAGAGCGGCGCATTCACCTGATCGACATCGCAGACCCCTCGGCTCCGCGCTACCTGCGGACGCTGCCCGCGCCTACCGGCCCGTTCGACGACCTGCCCCAGCGGTACGGTCCGCACAACCTGCACGAGAACCGGGCGCACTCCTATCGCAGCAATCGGCTGGTGTTCGCGACCTACTTCAGCGCCGGTCTGCGCGTCTACGACCTGTCGGACCCGCAGCAACCGCGGGAGGTCGCGCACTGGGTCAGCGAGGCGCCGGCCGGGTCGGCCGTCCCGCAGGCCAACGACCTCTTCGTCGACGAGCACTGTCTGATCTGGGTGACCGACCGCGGCACCGGCGGCGTCTTCTGTCTAGAGCCGTTGCCGGACCTTGCCGATCTCATGGCCGAGGCCGCTTCGTAATGGGGGGTGCACCCGAGTTCACCGCCGACGGTGTCGATCTCATCGGATATCACGATGTCGGCGGAAAGCCGGTGTTCAAGCTGGCCATGCAGGTGGTCGAGAACCGTTGGTATCTCTATGCGACGCACTTCTGGGAAGCGCGGTTGTCGATCTTCGACGTGACCGACCCGACCGACCCGCACCTGGTCGGTGCGATCGAAGGACCCGATGAGGCCGCGACCTGGCAGGTCCAGGTCGCCGACGGACTGCTGGTGCAGGGCATGGAGCGCCGACCTCCGGCGTGGGGCGGCGATCCGGCCGACACCTCCGACGAGGGCATCCGTTTCTTCGACGTCCGCAATCCCCTCGCGCCGAAGCTGCTGGGCCAGTGGCGAACCGGCGACCACGGCGTGCACCGCAACCATTACACCGGCGGCCGCTACGTTCACGTCACGGCCAGTCGCCGCGGTTTCGAGGGCAACATCTACGTCATCCTCGACATCACCGACCCAGCTCACCCCACCGAAGTGGCGATGTGGTTCCTCCCGGAGCAGTTCGCCGCCTCGGGAAGCGCCCCCTCCCGGCGGATTTCTCTGCATGGGCCGCCCTATGTTCTCGGCGACCGCGCATACCTCAGCTACGGGACTGCCGGTGTCGTCATCCTCGACATCTCGGACATCGAGCGGCCGACACTGGTCTCCCGGCTGGACATCGGCGCCGCGTTCTCCAGCATGATCGGAATGCACACCGTGATTTCGCTGCGCTCGCGAAACCTGCTGCTGGTCAACACCGAAGCGATCGCCGAACGTCAGCAGGAAGCGTACAACTTCGCCGGCATCGTCGACGTCACCGACGAGTTGCACCCACGGATCATGTCCCTGCTGCCGATACCGAAGCCCGCAGTGGGGGCGCCCTATCCGAACTTCAGCACGCGGGGCGGGCGGTTCGGGCCGCACAATCAGCACCATCCACAGGGGTCCGAGCTCTTCGCCGACGACAACCTGATGTTCATGACGTGGTTCAACGCGGGGCTGCGGGTCTATGACATCAGCGACGCCTACCTGCCGCGCGAGATCGCCTGGTACCTCCCCGACGATCCCACCGAGCGCCGCGGCCTGCTACCCAAGACGTTGGTGACCCAATCGGAGGATGTGCTGGTCGATGCGCGGGGCAACATCTTCTTCTCGGACAAGAACCACGGCCTGCATGTCGTCCGGCTGACCGACTAGGGGACCGACATCGTCGGTGTCACCCCGAGATCGGCCAGGACGGTGCGGGCCGTGTTGCGGCCAGGCCGTCCCGACACCGAACCGCCAGGGTGTGAGGTCGATCCGGTCAGATACAGCCCGGGGACGTCGGTTCGGTAATCGAGCCAGCCGGGGATAACCGTGCCGTCGTCGAGCACAAATTCGCCGCCATGGCAGGAGCCCCCGATGTTCGCGCGATTGTGCGCAGCGAGCGAGGTGGGCGATTCGGGCCTGATGGCCAGGATGTCGGCGTCATCGAGGCCGTCGACGTGGCGGCGCGCGATGTCCAGCAGCACCTGTGCGTATGCCGAGGCATCGTCCTGCGACCACGGCCTGCCGTCGCGCAGCATCGGCGCCGTCGTGAGGAATTTGAAGGTGCCGCCCGGCGCGCGCCCGGGATCGACCGCCGTCGACGACATCATCAAAAGCCACGGGTCCTCGGTCTCCAGGTGTCCGGCAGCCACGCCCGCGACCTGACGGAGCAAGCCCTTCGGGCTGCCGAGGCCGCCTGCGGCCGACGTGACCGGCCCGCGGGTTCCTCGATAACTGGCGTCGGCTCGAAGCGCGAAGTGAACGGCGAACAGCGGAATACCGGGCCGCCAGCATCGTGCGGCGGCATCGGCCGCAGTCGACTTGCCCTCCAGCATCTCGCTCAGCTCGCGAAGGTGACTGCCCGCCACCACCGCGCGGGCTGCCCGGAACTCGCGCCCGTCGTCGGTGCGCACCCCGACGCAGCGGCCGTGCTCGACGGTGAAGGACTGCACCCACGCGGAGGTCTCGACGGTGCCCCCGTGGTCGGTGATGTGTGCGGCAAGGGCGTTGGGCAGGGCCCCCGACCCCCCGACCGGCGTAGCCCAGCCGTAGGCCAGCCGACCGGCCATGATCGCGGCAGGCAGCGCGCCGGTGCCGGGCCGCTCGGGTGGCTGGATCGTGGCGAACGCCATCCAGGCCATCACCTGGCGTGTGACGGGATGGCCGAACGTCGAGGCGATCACCTCCCACGCGCTGCGGCGCCGCAGCGCTTCGTAGCTGTGCGACCACGGCTGGTCGGGCAATGGCAGACCGGCGGACATGTGGGCGTGGGCGATTCGCTGACCGGCGTTCCAGGTGTCGATCATGGATACGAGGGCGTCCGCGTCGGCGGCGGAATAGCGGGCGAACTCGGCGGCCGTCTCCGCCAGATCCGGGTGCACCGTCAGCAGGTCGCCGTCGGCGAGCGGGAAGACGACCGCCGGGTCGGTGACGATGTACTCGAGCCCGTACCGTGCGGCAAGCCCGAGCTCGTCGTCACGGATCAGCGGATTGGACTGCAACACAACGTGTGCCGTGGAGCAGGAGTCGTGCTGCCAGCCCGGGAGAGTGAGCTCCTCTGTCACGGTGTTGCCACCGATGACGTCGCGGCCCTCGAGCACGGTGACCGACAGCCCGGCCTCTGCCAGGTATGCGGCGCACACCAGGGCGTTGTGCCCGCCACCCACCACGACCACGTCACTGGCCTCGTGCACGGCCGAATCTGGAGGAGCAGAGGGCATTTTCGTCCTTCCGTCGATGCGGTCCCCTTGCTACGGTAGAACCCACCGCAATCGATTGCAATGACGGAAACGAGGGTATTCGACAGTGGACGAGTATGTCGCCTCGGCCCGGTCGCACTGGGGCCCCCGGTTCACCGCCAACGGTGTCCCGCCCGCCGATTTCGACCGCGTGATGAGCTCCCTGGAGTCCTGGGATGACTGGTGCGACGCCTGGTCGGCGGCGGCTCGTGTGCACGAAGACCTCGGAATCGAGGCGCTCGACCAGGGTCGGGTCCGTTCCGCAGGGGCGCATCTGAGCACCGCGGCGGTGGTCTACCACTTCGCGAAGTTCGTCTACGTCCGGGATCTCGATCAGATGCGTGCCGCCCATGACGCGGCCGTGCGCTGCCTGAATGCCGCACTGCCACATCTCGACCCACCCGGCGAACGAATCGAGATGCCGTTCGAAGGCTCGACGATCTACGGAATCCTGCGGAAGCCGGCGGGGCGGTCACCCCATCCGGCGGTGATCATGGTGCCGGGTCTGGATTCCACCAAGGAGGAGTTGCGGGCGACCGAGGACCTCTTCCTCGCCCGCGGCCTTGCCACGTTCAGCGTCGACGGCCCAGGGCAGGGGGAAGCCGAGTACGAGCTCCCGATCCGCGCGGACTGGGAGGTACCAGGCCGGGCACTCGTCGACGCGTTGGTCGCGCGCGACGACATCGACGCCGATCGCCTCGGTGTGTGGGGTGTGAGCCTCGGCGGCTATTACGCACCACGGTTCGCCAGCGGCGACGAGCGGATCAGGGCGTGTGTGAGCCTGTGCGGTCCCTACACGTTCGGGCAGAACTGGGACATGCTCCCGGCGTTGACCCGCGAGACGTTCACGGTCCGGTCGCGCTCGACGAGTGCGAACGACGCCAGGGCCATGGCGATGACGCTCACCATGGCGGGGCGCACCTCGACCCTGCGGTGCCCGACGCTGGTCGTCGCGGGCAAGAAGGACCGGTTGATTCCGTGGCAGCAGGCCGAGCGGCTGCACCGTGAGGTGGACGGAAGTGAGTTCCTGCTGCTCGAGGACGGCAACCACGGCTGTGCCAATGTGCTTGCCGCACACCGGTACCGCACGGCGGACTGGATGGCCGACCGGCTCACGGGACGGCGTTGATCGCCGCCACGATGTGCTCGCGGGTGAACGGCAGCGTGTTGACCCGGACACCGAGGGCGTTGGCGAGCGCATTGCCGATCGCGGCCGTCGCCGGTCCCTGGGTGGCCTCCCCGGCGCCGAGCGGGGGTTCGTCGGCACGGTCGAGCAGATGCACTTCGAGCGCGGGGACGTCGCTGAACCGCGCGATCGGGTAGGTCTCCCAGTCGGTGCTGGTGATCGAGTGCCGGTCGAAGCGCACCTGTTCGAACAGCGCCCAGCTGGTCGCCTGGATTGCGCCGCCTTCGATCTGGTTGCGCACCCCGTTGGCGTTCACGACGCGCCCGACGTCGACGGCGATCGTCAGCCGCGTGACGTGCAGCCGGTCGGTCGCCTCGACGTCGGCGACGACCGCGCAGTACGAGCCGCGATTCTTGTAGCGACAGAACGCGATTCCGCGTCCGTGACCATCCGGCAGGGGAGCCCCCCAGTCCGCGGCGGCGGCCGCGGTGCGCAACACGGCCCGAGCCCGCGGATCGGACAGGTGGTCGAGCCGCATCTGCAACGGATCGCGTCCGGCCGCCCGAGCCAACTCGTCCATGACGGATTCCAGTGCGAACGTGTTGAGGTGGCTGCCAAGGGAACGCAGTGAGGACGTGCGGATCGGCATCGTGAGCAGCCGGTGGACGGTGACATCGACCCTGGCGATGTCGTAGTAGGGCTCGGCGTTGCGTGCCGAACCGTGACCGCGCTCGGCAGGCGGGTCGACGGCGGCGGGGAGCAGTGCGACGCCGGCTCGGTGCGCGTCGGCCAAGAGGCTGTGGCGTGGCGCGTACCCGGGGCGGGCGGTGTGACCGTTCGTCCACAGCTCATAGGACAGGTCGGTGATCGTGCCGTTGCCGTCAGCGCTGGCGGTGACATCACCGACCATTGCCGGACCGAAAGGCTCCCAAGCGAATTCGTCGCCCCGGCTCCACTGCACCCGCACGTGCCTGCCCGGGATCGCGGTGGCCAGCAGGGCGGCGTCCATGGCGACGTCATCGGCGGCGTTGTGCCCGTAGCTGCCCGGGCCTTCGACGTGCTGCACCACGACCGCTTCCGGACTCAGCTCGAGGGCGGCCGCAATGGCGCGACCGAGGGTGAACACCCCTTGGCTGTGGCTCCACACTTCGAGCCGTCCGTTGTCGAAATGCGCGATGGCGCAGCTGGGGCCGATCGAGGCGTGCGCGAGGAAAGGGCGGGAGAACGTCGCGGCGACGACCACGGAGGCGTCGTCGTACCGGGCACCGTCGTTGCGGATGCGACGGGTTTCGGTCTCGGCGGTGCGCAACCAGCTCTGCAGGTCATCTGTGTCGGGCAGCTCGACACCGGCAGACCAGGAGGCCGCCGCAGCCAACGCGTCGGCGGCGCGGGTGGCCTGCCCCTCCCGGCGGGCCACGACGGCAAGGAAGTCACCGTCGCACACCACCCGGTCGACGCCGGGCATGGTCGAAACCTCTTCGAGCGCAACCTCTTCGAGGTGCGCGCCCGGGCCTGGGGGACGCACGACCCTGCCGTGCAGCATGCCGTCGAAGTCGAGGTCGTGGATGAAGCGCGGGCGGCCGAGGACCTTGTCGGGTAGGTCGATGCGAGCGAGGTCCTTGGACGTGGCAGGGGCGAACTCGACCTGCAGGGCCGCGTCGCCGACGCGGACGTGCAGGTCCACGACACCGGACAGGTCGGCGTACGACCCGATGCGGGCACCGTCTGGCGCCACGAACGCGCCGGAGACCAGCCGGATCTGCGCGGTGTCGAGTCCCGACCGGTGCGCCGCTGCGCAGCGGAACAGCTCCCTGGTCTCGGCGCATACCCGCCGGACCGCCGCGCCGGAGGACATGATCGACAGGCTGCCCGCGGTGAGCCCCTCGTCAGGTGACGACGACGTGTTGGTCGCGGCGGTCCTGACCGCCTCGGGCGGGACGTCCAGTTCGTGGGCGGCGATCTGGGTCAGCGCCGTCAGGATCCCCTGCCCGAGCTCGACCTTGCCGACGCGCAGTGTGATGGCACCGTCGTCGGCGACGGTCAGCCAGGTGGAGATCCACGGATTGGCGACCAGCGAGGCGGGCAGCTCGGAGCTCACCTCTCGGAGCCCGGTGTCGACCCCGCGGCCGCCAGCACTGCGTCGACGAACCGCACATGTGTTCCGCAGCGGCAGAGGTTGCGCTCCAACGCTTCCGACACCTGCTCGCGGGTGGGCCGGGGATTGTCGCGCAGAAGCGCGGCCGCGCTCACGATGATGCCGGCGACGCAGTAGCCGCACTGCCCGGCCTGCAGCTCGAGGAATGCCGACTGCACGGGGTGCGGCGCGCCGGGACGTCCGAGGCCGGCAAGAGTGCGCACGTCGCCGTGGACATACTCGACCGGGGTGTCGCAGGCGGGCGTCGGGTGGCCGTCGATCAGGACGAAGCATGCCCCGCACTGGCCAAGTCCACAGCCGAATTTCGGTGACTTGTCGCCGATGTCGTTGCGCAGCACCTCGAGCAGCGAGGTGCCGACCGGAACGTCGACGTCGTAGTCACGACCGTTGACGCTCAGCCGGAACGGGGCAGTGGCGTCGTCTGTCGAGATGGGCGGCACTGGCGACTCAGGCGTGGCTGGGCGCTGCCCAGTAGCCGCCGTCGGCCTTGCTGGCAGCGAGCTTCTCGGCGGTCTCGAAACCCGGGGCCATCGACGCGCCGGTGCCGGCCATGTACTGGTGGTGGTCGATGCCGAGCAGTCGGATCCAGCTCTGCTGGCCGAAGGTGAGCGCGATGAAACAACCGAGCTCGACGAGCTCCTGCTCCGAGAAGTGCGCGTGCAGGCGCTCCCAGAGCCCGTCGAGATCCTGGCTGCCCCAGGCGATGGCCTCGGCGTAGGCGAGCGCGGCCTTGTGGCGGTCGTCGTAGAGGTCGGACGTCTCGAAGTTCAGCAGCTGGTCGTACTGCTGCTCCTGCAGGCCCGCCGCGGTGGCCTTCTCGGACCGCTGATTACCGCAGAACTCGCACTTCACCGTTCTGGAGATGTAGACCCGGCACAGATCCTTGATCGCGTGATCGAGCACGCCACCGTGGAACACGGATTTCCAGCTGTCGGCGAAGGCCCAGAATGCCTCCGGTGAGTGCGCACGGACGGCGGAGCTTTCCGGCCGCGGAGTCCCGTGCTCTGCGCACCGTTTCATCTCCGCCTGCATGCGCTCGTCCATCTGCTCGAGCGGTACGTAGGTGATGCGTGGAATGTTCGCGGTGGCCATGTCACTCCCTTGCAATCGATTGCTGTCAGTATGTGCGCGGCGGTGTGCGGGGTCAAGGGTCAGTCCGGGCGGGACGACCCGGCGGCGAGGTGCTGGTCGAGGAAGGCGATGACTCCGTCGATTGCGCGGTCCTGTACGGCGTCGACCTCGTATCTCCCGTCGGTGCCCGCGACCGGGAAGATGTAGCCGTGCAGCGGGTGGTCCCACGAGACCCATGAGGCTTCCTTGCCGGTGCCTGCCAGCAGGTCGTAGCTCAGCCGGAAGACGCCCTGGAGGTGGTCGTCGTCGCGGCCCATCACCAGCATGGGCAGGGTGATGGGCGCGATCCGCTCGAGCGCCAGTGGTTCGTTGATCCGCGACCGGACGTATGACGGATCGCGCATCTGCATTTCCTCGATGTTGCGCAGCTGGGTGTCCGGGTTCGTGAAGGCGGAATCGTCGGGCGTGAGATCGAGGAACTCGTGGTTGGCGGGCTCGCAGGCGACCCCGGCCCGCAGCGGGCCGTCGTACTGCGACGCGATCTTGAACAGCATCTCGCCGGCATGGCTGACCCCGACGTGACCGAGCCGGTCGCCGTCGATCTGCGGATGACCGGCCACGTGCCCGAGAATGGCCAGCTCGTCCTCGAACTCCAGCGGCGAGCGGCTCAGCAGGTCCATCCCCTGCCTGCGGTCGGCCACGAGCCGGCCGCCGCGATGGAATCCGAGCTCGACCTCGGTGCGGTACCGGCCCCAGGCGCAGGCGTACCCGGCGTCGAGAAGTCGCTCCATGATGTAGCCGTGCGTCGCCACCCGTCGGCGCAGCCACTCAAGACCACCGCCGCCGTTGCCGTAGGCGAGGAACACGAACGGAAAGCCGGTTCCGTCCGGCGAGGGCACCCGGAGGGCGTACGGGACGTAGAGGCCGTCCCAGGTCTCGGCCAGATGGTAGCTCACCGGCCGATCCGACCCCGGCACGTCCTCGTGAATGGCTGAAAAGTCCGGTGCGCCCACGTGAACCCCTCTCACTCGATAGGCTTCGCTCACCGTACCTACAATCGATTGCAGATATTCGTGGACCAACTGAAACTCGGCGTATTCAGCCCTTCGGTGCTTCTCGACGTCGCGCGCCAGACCGGTCGGCTCGCGGCGGCCGGCCTCGACGTCCGTGACGTGGCGGTGCCGTCCTCGCCCGCGCAGTTCAGGTCGTTGCACGACGGCGAGTACGACGCGGTTTTCACCAGCCCCGACAATGTACTGGCCTACCGCTTCCTACCGGCGAATCCGTTGGGGCAGTTGTTCGATGTCGAGATCGTCGCCGGGGTGGACCGCGGTCTCGGGCTGTGTCTGGGCGCGCGCCCCGGCGTCACCGCGCCGGCGGAGTTGTCCGGGGGACGCTTCGGAGTCGACGTTCCCACGTCGGGGTTCGCGTTCGTGGGTTACGCACTGCTCGAAGAGCTCGGACTGTCGCACTCCGCGCTCGAAATCGTCGCGCTCGGGTCGACGCCCAAGCGGGTCGCGGCTCTGCACACCGGTGGCTGCGACGCGACCGTGCTCAACGCCGGCAACGAACTGGTGGCCCAGATGCGCGGATGCGCGCTGCTCGCCGACGTCACCCGGCTCGGCCCGTACCTGGGAACGGTGATCGCGCGCTTGCGGGAAGCGCCAGGCGCGGCGGTCGTCGACCGGTTGGTGAACGCGCTGGCGGACACGGCGCGCAGCATCGTCGCTGGCGACCTGGATGCCGAAGCGACCGGCTCCGCGGCCCGGCTGCTGTCGCTCGACGACGCTGGAGCGGCGAAGCACGTCGCGGTGTTGCGTGACCCGGCGCGGGGCCTCATCGGAGACGGCAGCGTCGACGCGGCGGCCCTGCGGACGCTGGTGGACCTGCGGGGCCGTTTCCTGCCCGCCCCCGAATTATCCGGCATACCAGCGCGATTCGACGAGGTAGTGCGCCCTGCTGTGCTGACGGGTTGAGCTACTCGCGGACCACGTAGCGGGCGCGGGCGACGCTGGTCACCACCGCATAGCCGACGGCCACCACGGTCGCGACGGTGAACAGGACCCCGAAGCGGTGCGCACCCGCGGCGACGTTGCCGACCGCCGCGCCGATCGACGCCCCGACGAACAGCGCGATCGAGAAGAAGGACATGCCGATGGCCCGGCTGTCGGTCGCGGCGTCGGTCATCCAGGTCTGCATGGTGGTATGCCCTGCGGCCCAGGCGAGGCCGAGGAGAATGGCCGCAGCGAGGACGGTGGCCAGCGACGTGACGACGGCCATCAGGAGGTACGCGCAGACGATCGCGATACCGGACACCAGCATGAGCACCCAGGCCGGCCAGTGTCCGAGGATCAGTCTCATCAACTGGCTGACGATCACCACGGCGGCACCGAATCCCGACGTCGCCGCCCCGGCGACAAGCACATTGGCACCGGTGGCCTGCAGTGCCACTGCGAGATAGTTGAAGACCCCGACCAGGAGCGCGCCTTCGACGACGGTGAACACCAGGATGCTCACCGCCCACCGATTGGCCGCGAGCCTGCGCAGCGAGGGCATCAGACGCTCCCCGGTGGTGCCTGCGGCGTCCGACAACCGGGGCAGCACCGTGACGAGCGCGAAAGAGAACGCCGCGATCACGACGTAAACCCAACGCCAGCCGAACCATTGGGCGATGGCGCCGGCCCCGACAGTCCCGGTCGCTAGTCCGATCGAGATCGCCGCGGCGAGGTTCGCGTTGGCCACGGCGCGCTTGGTAATCGCCAGGGTGTCGCCGTAGTAGATGAGGACGGTGGTGATGGTCGCTGCGAACATCGCGCCCGAGACACCGCGGGCGACGCTGTAGGTCAGGGGGTCGCTGGCGGCCGCGGTGGCCAGGTTTGCCACCCCGCCAAGCGCGGTCGACAGCACCAGAATGCGCACCCGCCCGAATCGGGCCGCCAGCGTGCTCCAGGCCAGCTGAAACGCCGCATACGACACGGCGTAAACCGTCAGCGACAGACCGATCGCTTCGAGGTCGACGCCCAGGTCGTCCGCGATCACGGGGACCAGTGGCGGCATCACCGACCGGTCGATCATCGAGACGAACGCGGCGAGGAGCAGAATCATGTCAGCGGCCGCACCGCAGCAGCCCAGCGCCGGGCCGGAACCCCCGTCCGAACCAGGTGTGCGCCACCAACCCGCCAATCTGCAATCGTTTGCGGCTCGACTGTAGACCGTGCGCTGGGACGCCGGTAGTCCCCCGGATCTTGCGACGGCGCCGTCCGGCGACGAAGCGGTTGACACCCGCCGAGCGCTGTGTGACGATGCACTGCAATCGATTGCATGTGACCTACGCAACATGTTGGCACGCCCGGGCAATCGGTCTGACAGAGAGGTTGGACATGCGAATCAGCACTGCATTTCGTGCGGTCGCCGCGGCAGCCATCGTCGCGCTGGCGGCGACCGGGTGTACCGCCGACGGCGGCGGTGACAGCGACACTTTCAAAATCGGCGCATCCCTGCCACTGACCGGCGAGTTCAGCCAGGGTGGTCTGGACACCCAGCACGGCTACGAGACGTGGGTCGAGATGACCAACGAGGCCGGTGGGCTGCTGGGCAAGAAGGTGGAGATCGTCATCAAGGACGACGCCACCCAGCAGGAGACCGCCGTCAGCAACTACAACAACCTCATCTCGCAGGACAAGGTGAACCTGCTGCTGGGCAGCCAGTCGTCGCTGCTCAACATCCCGGCCTCGGCAATCGCCGAGAAGAACAAGATGCTGTTCGTGTGCCCGTCGTGCGGGTCGCCGGACATGTTCAGTCGCGGGTTCTCCTACATCTTCTTCGCGCAGCAGGCCATCGCCACCGACCAGGCGAAGGTATTCGCCGAGTGGATTGCGAAGCTGCCCCCGGAGCAGCGTCCCAAGACCGCGGCATATCCCTCACTGGACGATCCGTTCGCCGGTCCCGTCGTCGAGGGCGCCGAGAAGATCCTCTCGGCCGCGGGCATCCGCACCGTGTACAAGGACCAGTACCCCGCCAGCACGAAGAACTTCGACTCCGTGGTCAACGCCATGCGCGACGCCGGCGCTGAGATGGTGGTACAGGGAGCCCAGTTCGAGGACGGCGTCAACATGGTCCGCTCGATGAACCGGGCGAACTACCAGCCGTCGATCCTCTACCAGAGCAGCTCACCCACATACGGCCAGCAGTACCTCGACGCGGTCGGCCCGCAGAACGCCGAGGGCGTGTTCTTCTCGTCGAGCTACAGCCCGCGCGCCGAGACCAAGGACAACACCGAGTTCGTCAAGCGGTTCAAGGAGAAGTTCAACCAGGACCCGCCGGAAGATGCCGCGGACGGCTTCGCCGCGGGGCAAGTGCTGGCGGCCGCTGTCAACGCCGTCGGATCCATCGACGACCAGGCCAAGCTGGCGGATTGGTTGCACGCCAACAGCGTTGAGACCCTGCTCGGCCCGTTGAGCTGGAACGCCGACGGCAGCCCCAAGGGGGAATTCCTGGTGGGCCAGTGGCAGGGCGGGGTTTCGCAAGTCGTGCTCCCCCCCGAGGTCGCGACGTCGCAGAAGATCATGCGCTGGCACGGCGGCGAGTTATGAGCCCCGGCAAGACCAGTAGGAGCTGATCATGACCTCCCTCGTCCAGACGCTCGTCCTCGGGTTGCTCGTCGGCGCACTGTACGCGCTGATGGCCTCGGGCCTGACTCTGATCTTCGGGGTCATGCGGGTGATCAACCTCGCGCACGGCGCGTTCGCGGTGCTGGCCGCCTTCCTCACGTTGACGTTGTGGCGGAACCTCGGTCTCGACCCGTTGCTCTCCATCCCGATCGTCATGGCGGTGATGTTCGCGTTCGGCTGGTTGGTGTATGTCCTGGTCATCCGGCACGTCCGTAACTCGCACGTATCGATGACGGTGCTGGCCACCTTCGGAATCGCGCTGATGCTCGAGGGGATCATGGGGTTCATCTGGGGCAATACCTCGTCGACGGTGGTGGTGTCCTACACCGACGCCTCGGTGGCTCTCGGGCCGCTGTACATCCCGCAGGCCATGCTGATCGCAGCGGTGATCGCGGTGGCCGTGATGGGAGCGATGTATCTCCTGCTCAACCACACCTGGGCCGGCCGGGCGATCCGCGCTGCCTCGTCGAACGAGAGCGGCGCGCTGCTGGTGGGAGTGAGCGTGGCGACCATCGCGGCGCTCACCTTCGCCATCGGTGTTGCCACCCTTGGTGCAGGCGGGGCGATGCTGTCGACGATCTACCCGTTCCTGCCCGGCACCCACTATCAGTGGATCGCCCGGCTGCTGGCCATCGTCGTGCTGGGCGGGCTGGGCAGTCTGCCCGGCGCGATCCTCGGCGCACTGGTCATCGGGGTGGGCGAGATGGCAGCGACGGCCTACGTCGGGGCGGCATGGCCGGTCGCCGTGCCGTTCCTCGTCATCATCGTCGTGCTGATCACGCGGCCGCAGGGCATCCTCGGCACCCGGCTGCGGGAAGACGCGGTGGCATGATGACCAGCCAGAGAAAATCACGATTGCTCGACCCGGGGCTGCACCGCTGGCTCAGCCGGGGCGTGGTCGCCGCCGCGGCCGCGGTGATCCTGCTCTTCCCGCTGTCGCCGAGCATCTCCGCGCAGAACGTGGTGATCCTGTCGCTGGTGCTGGCGATCGGTGCCAGCGGGCTGAACGTCATCACCGGGTTCACCGGCTACCTGTCGCTGAGCCAGGGCGCGTTCATCGGCATCGGGGCGTACGTCGGCGCCATCCTCGCCACCCGGTTCCCCGACATCGAACCGCTGGTGTGGGCGCCGATCGCCGGCGTCATCGCCGCTGTCGTCGCCATGCTGCTCGGCCTGGTGACCTACCGTTCCCGTGGGCCGGCGTTCGTCATCATCACCGTCGCCTTCCTGTTCCTCATCCAGTTCGTCGCCATCGAATGGGTGCCGGTGACCAACGGCACCGCGGGGTTGACGCTTCCGCTGCCCGACTGGCCGGAAGCGTGGGGCAACTGGCCGTTCCACCTCACCTTGTGTGCGCTGCTGGGGCTGTCGGTGCTGATGACCTGGTGGATCCGGCGAACCAAGTTCGGCATGGGCCTGATCGCCATCCGCGAGGACGAGGGCAAGGCCGGCACCATCGGCGTCAACGCTCCCGTCTACAAGCTGCTGGCGTTCGGCCTGAGCGCACTGTTCGTCGGCATGGCCGGCTCGGTGTACGGCTACTACCTGTCGTTCGTCGACCCGATCGGCATGTTCTCCATCATCACCAGCGCACTGATCGTGCTCGCGGTGATCCTCGGCGGCCGCGGCACGATCTTCGGTCCGGTGTTGGGCGCGTTCATCATTCAGCCGGTCAACATCTACGCCAACCAGGCCTTCGGCGGCGGCAACGCCCGCCTGGTGCTCTTCGGCGGGCTGCTGGTGCTGCTGGTGATCGTGTTGCCCAAGGGCATTCTGCCGACACTGGCATCGCTCATCGAGAAGGCGAGAGCCAGGGGCACCGTGGGCCTTTCGGGTGCCCGGCTCAACCCCCTGGACCGCCCGCTGGTGCGGGCCGAGCAGCGCAGACCGGAGCCGACCGGCAAGACGCTGCTCGAAGTTCGCGGACTGCACAAGAGTTTCGGCGGCAACCACGCGGTCGACGACTGCAGCTTCACCGTCCCTGAAGGGTCGATCACCGCGCTGATCGGTCCGAACGGATCAGGTAAGACGACGGTGTTCAACCTGATCTCGGGCACCATGACCCCCGACAAGGGCGAGATCCTGTTGGACGGCCAGCGCATCGACAACATCTCGCCGTGGTCGCGGGCGCACCGGGGCCTGGGCCGCACCTTCCAGATCACCCGCCTGTTCCGGGAGATGACGGTGTTGGAGAACGTCGTTGCGCCGCTGCGGAACTTCTCCGTTGGCCAACTCGGCATCGGCGCCGTCAGCGGCTCGGAAGCCGCGCGGGCCGAGGAACTGCTCGAGTTCGTCGGCATGGCCGCCTACCGGGACGCCCGTGCCGGTGCGCTGTCCTACGGGCAGCAGAAGCTCGTCGAACTGGCCCAGGTGCTGATGCTCGATCCGAAGCTGATCCTGCTCGACGAACCCGCAGGCGGTATCAACCCCACCCTGATCGAGCGGATGGGCGACCTGATCCGTGAGCTCAACGCCGACGGCAAGACCTTCCTGCTGGTCGAGCACAACATGCCGTTCGTGGTCGGCCTGTGCGACCCGATCCGGGTGCTGGCCCGCGGCGCGGTGATCGCGCAGGGCACCCCCGAGCAGATTCAGAAGGACCCGTTGGTACTCGACGCCTACCTCGGCGACGACTACCTACTCGAAGCCCCCTCCAGGGGCTCGACAGTGCCTGTGGCGGAGAGGAACCCAGCATGATCAAGCTCGAAGGGGTGGTCGCCGGATACGGCGGCGGCAACGTCCTCCAGGGTGTCGATCTGGAGGTCGGGGCCGGTGAGCTCGGCTGCATCGTGGGACCCAACGGTGCGGGCAAGTCCACGGTGTTGCGCGCGGTCAGCGGCATCCTCAAGCCGAGTGCCGGCCGCATCCTGCTCGACGGTAAGGACATCACCGGCCTGGCGCCCGACGAGGTACTCGGATGCGGTGTCACCCAGGTGCCGCAGAGCAACGGGCTGTTCCCGACGCTGACCGTCAAGGAGAACATCCTGATGGGCGCCTACGTGATCCGCCGGCAGCGTGCGCTGGTCAAGCAACGCTACGACGAGGTGCTCGGCATGTTCCCGCTCGTGGCCGACAAGACGGGAATCCGCTGCGGCAACCTGTCCGGCGGCCAGCGTCGCATGGTGGAGTTCGCTCGCTCACTGATGCTCGACCCCAAACTGGTCCTGCTCGACGAACCCTCCCTCGGGCTTGACCCCAAATCACTCACCGTCATCGACGAAGCCGTCGCGATCATGCGCGCCAGCGGTAAGGCAGTGCTGATGGTCGAACAGAACGTCAGGTTCGGCCTGCGAATGGCGTCGAGCGGCATCGTCATGGAGAGCGGCCGCGTACTGCTCACCGGGCCGGCCACCTCGGTACTGAACAACCCGGAGATCGCCGATCTCTACTTCGGCGGCGCGGTCCATGCATCGGCCGCTCAACCCACGGCCTGACGAAACAGAAAAGGAAAAACATGTCTGCCTCTGACTTGAAGATCGGCTGGATCGGCGCCGGCCGGATGGGTGCCCAGCTCGTCACCCGGCTCCTGGACGCCGGCTATGACGTCACCGTCTACAACCGCACCGCGTCCAAGGCCGCCGCACTGGCCGAGAACGGCGCGAAGGTCGTCACCCAGCCCGTGGACCTGGCCGACCGCCACCTGGTGTTCGCCATGGTGTCGTCGTCGAAAGACCTCGAAGAGGTGATGCTCGGCGAGAACGGCCTGTTGACCGGACCGGACTCACCCCGGATCATCGCCGACGCCTCGACGGTCTCCGCCGAAGCGAGCCTGAAGATCCGGGAGGCGGCCAACGCCCGCGGGTGTGACTTCTTGGCGACACCTGTCAGCGGCAACCCGAAAGTCATTGCCGCAGGCAAACTCACCGTGGCGGTGTCGGGTCCGCGTGAGGTCTTCGAGTCCATAGAGCCAGTGCTCAACGTCTTCGGCCGCAGCGTCACCTACGTTGGTGAGGGTGAGGTGGCGCGGCTGGTGAAGATCGCCCACAACCTGATGCTGGGTGTGGTCACCCAGTGCCTGGCTGAGATCACCGTGCTGGTCGAGAAGGGCGGCGTCAGCCGGGCCGATTTCCTGGCATTCCTGAACGACTCGGTGATGGGATCGACCTTCACACAGTACAAGTCACCGGCGTTCGTCAATCTCGACTTCACACCGACGTTCACGATGTCACTGCTGCAGAAGGACTTCGACCTCGGCCTTGAGGCGGCCTATGCGCTCAAGTCGCCGATGCCGATCGCGTCGGCCACCCGGCAGATCGTCGCGCAGGCCGTCGGCGCCGGCGTCGGTGTCGACGAGGACTTCGCCACGCTGCTGCTCGAGGTGGCGCGGGGTGCGGGTGTCGAGTTGCAGCCGGAGAACGTCGCGGTGGACGACGGTCTGGACCCGGTGCACTCATGACAGGTGTGCGCCCCCTGGGCGCGCCTGGCCACATGGGGGTCGACTACGAGGAGCGGGTGGACTTCGCCCGGTTGCGCGACTACCGGATCAGCCGGGCCAAGAAGGCGCTTGAGGTCAGCGGGTGTGGGGCGTTCCTGTTGTTCGACTTCTACAACATCCGCTACACCACGCAGACCTGGATCGGTGGAGCGCTCGGCGACAAGATGATCCGGTATTGCCTGTTGACCCGCGACGGTGACCCGATCCTGTGGGACTTCGGTTCGGCGGTACGCCATCACAAGCTGTACTCCCCGTGGCTGCCGCAGGAGAACTGGCGGGCCGGATTCCTGGGCTTCCGCGGAGCGGTCGCGCCGGACGCCGGCCTGATGCGCGACGCGGTGACCGAGATCAAGGCGATTCTCACCGAAGCCGGAGTGGCCGATGCACCGGTCGGCATGGACATCGTGGAGCCGCCCTTCCTGTTCGAGATGCAGCGCCAGGGGCTGACGGTGGTGGACGCCCAGCAGAGCATGCTCGACGCCCGGGTGATCAAGTCGAACGACGAGATCATGCTGCTCAACCAGGCGGCTGCCATGGTCGACGGGGTGTACCAGGACATCGTCGACGCACTCAAACCCGGTGTGCGCGAGAACGAGATCGTCGCGCTGGCCAACAAGCGGCTCTACGAGCTGGGTTCGGATCAGGTGGAGGCAGTCAACGCGATCTCCGGGGAGCGGTGCAACCCGCACCCCCACAACTTCACCGACCGGATCATCCGTCCCGGCGATCAGGCGTTCTTCGACATCATCCATTCTTTCAACGGCTACCGCACCTGCTATTACCGCACCTTCGGGGTCGGGTCTGCCACGCAGAGCCAGCGCGACGCCTATAAGACAGCGCGGGAGTGGATGGACCGGTCGATCGGGGCGATCCGGCCCGGTGTCGGCTCCGATGAGATCGCTCGATTACTACCCAAGGCAACCGATTTCGGTTTCGAGAACGAGATGGCGGCCTTCGGGTTGCAGTTCGCGCACGGGCTGGGACTCGGTCTGCACGAGCGACCGATCATCTCCCGGCTGAACTCACTGGAGAACCCTCTGGAGATCCAGGCCGGCATGGTGTTCGCTATGGAGACCTACTGCCCGGCGTCTGACGGGACTTCTGCGGCACGGATCGAGGAGGAGGTCGTCGTCACCGACGACGGCCCGGTTATCCTCACCAAGTTCCCTGCCAAGGAGCTGTTCGTCGCCAACGAGTACTAGGCGGGACCCCTCGCTCGCCGCGAGTGCGGTTTGATACGCAAGATGCCGAAAGGCGCGTATCGAACCGCACTTTCGCGTTCCGGCGTCGCCTCAGGCCTTCCACACCGTCTTGAGGTTGCAGAACTCCCGGATGCCTGCGGCGGCCAACTCCCGCCCGTAGCCGGAGTCCTTGATGCCGCCGAAGGGCAGCTCGGGGTAGCTGACCGTCATGCCGTTGACGAACACCGCGCCGGCATCGAGGTGGGTGACGAACCAGTCCTGTTCGGCCGCAGCGGTACTCCACACAGCCGAGCTCAACCCGAACGTCGTCTGATTGGCCACGCGCACCGCCTCCTCGCGGTCGGCCACGCGGTACAGCGACGCCACCGGGCCGAACGCCTCTTCCATCACGATTCGCATGTCGTCGGTCAGCCCGGCCAGCACCGTCGGCGGGTAGTACCAGCCCGGCCGGTCCGGCACACTGCCGCCCGCGAGCACCAGGGCGCCCTTGGTCACGGCGTCGTCCACCAGTTCGGCGACATCGGCACGACCGGACTCGGTGGCCAGCGGGCCGACGTCGGTGGCCTCGTCCATCGGATCGCCGACCTTCAGTGCATTCATCTTGTCGACGAAGTGCCGAACGAACTCGTCGTAGACATCTGCATGCACAATGAAACGCTTACCCGCGATGCAGGATTGGCCGTTGTTGGACACCCGTGCCTTCACCGCGGTGGCCGCGGCGGCCTCGATGTCGGCACTGGGCATCACGATGAAGGGATCCGACCCGCCGAGCTCCAGCACGGCCTTCTTGATCTCGTGGCCAGCCGTCTGCGCCACCGCACGGCCCGCCGGCTCTGATCCGGTGAGCGTGACGGCCTTGACCCGACTGTCCTCGATGACGGCGGCCACTTCCCGTGAACCGATCAGCAGGGTGCGGAACGATCCGAAGGGGAAGCCGCCCTTCTCGAACAGTTCGTCCAGGTACAGCGCGGACTGGGGAACGTTCGAGGCGTGCTTGAGCAGGCCGCTGTTGCCCGCCATGAGTGCCGGTGCCGCGAACCGGATCACTTGCCAGAGAGGGTAGTTCCACGGCATCACGGCCAGTACCACACCGAGCGGCTGCCACACCGTGCCTGCGGCCGACGCCGCCACTCTAGACGGGTCGGCCAGCTCGTCGTCGGCCAGGAACGATTCGGCGTTGTCGGCGTAGAAGCGCATGTTCTTGGCGCACTTGAGCACCTCGGCGCGCGACTGAGCGATGGGCTTGCCCATTTCAAGGGTGATCATCTGCGCGGCCCGCTCGACATCGGCCTCGAGGATGTCGGCGGCGGCGTGCATCCAATCGGCCCGTTGGGCGTAGTCGGTGCTGCGTAGGGTCTGAGCTGCCTCGAAGGCCTGTCCGATCCGCCGCTGCACCTCGGCACTGTCATGCGGTTCGTATGTCTCGATAGTCTGGCCGGTTGCCGGATTGATGGTCGCGATTGCCATGGTGCTCCTGGTTCTGTGGATGGTCGTCAGCCGAAGAGTTCTGCGTGACGGGCGAGTTGGCGCCGGGTACGCCTGATGTGGCCGAGCAGGACCCGCTCCGCCTCGTCGGAGTCGCGGTCCCGGATGGCCGCGACGAGCATGTGATGCTCGTCGTGGACGATGCGACGACTGTCGGCGTCGAGCAGGCGGGTGAAGGCCCGGCGGTAGTGCTGGGTGGTGTTCCAGAGCCGTTCGACGGCCGGGCCGAGGAACGTGGTGCCCGCATCGGCGTAGCTCCCCAGGTGGAATTCCCGGTCGAGCTCGAGAAACCTTTCCACGTCCGAGGTTTCGCGCATCTGCTCGGCCAACGCGGCCAGGTGATCGATGCGGCGGTCGTCGAGCGTTGGCAGGCTATAGCGCAGCAGCAGGGGTTCGATGCGTTCCCGCACTTGGTAGAGCTCGACGCACTCATCGAGGCTGAGCCTCGCGATCCACGCGCCGGCGTTGGCCACGGTGGTGACCAGGCCTTCGGATTGCAGCAAGCGCAGAGCTTCTCGCACCGGAACCCGGCTCGCGCCGTACTGGCGGGCGAGCTCCTCCTGGCGCAAGCGGGTGCCGGGCGGGTATACCCCGTGCAGTATCGCGTCGCGCAACTCGTCGGCGACACGAGCGCCCGCCACCCCGTCACGAACCGGAGACTGTGTCATTTCATGCTGTCATCTCAGTCGGCCGGGTGATTCGGGTTCCACAGCAGCACCTCGGCTTCGGCCTCGTAGGCTTTCCCGCCGGGGAAACTGACCAGCTCGAACTGCATGTCCCACGGGCTCAGAAAGTACACCCAGCGCTGGCCGGCGCTAGCGTTTCTGCTGGCCGTCGGTTCGCCGAGAACGCGGATGCCCTCCGCGCGCAGATACGCCACGGCGGCGTCCATGTCGTGGACGTAGAACGCCAGGTGATGCCCCCCGACGTCGCTGTTGCGCGGGATCGGGGCCTGACCGTCGGCGGGCTCGTAGGAGAACACCTCGAAGTTGGCGCCGGTACCGCACCGGTAGAAGCGCAGTTCACGCATGACCGTGCGCGGATGGACGTTGAGGTGCACCCGCATCCAGTCGTCGTCATGGGCGAAGGGGCCGAGCGTGTAGACGTGCGTGCAGCCCAGGACGCGGACGAAGAAGTCGTGTGCCTGTTCGAGGTCGGGCACGGTGAAGCCGATGTGGTCGGTGCCGACCAGTCCGGGCAGGGGCATCGGCTTACCTTCCAGTGGATCCAATAGAGCGAATTATAGCCGGAAAAGTACCTATTTGCGACAGCTTCTCGCCAAAGTGGATCCTATCGGGCTACAGTGGGAGCCGCGTCACACCCGTGCCTACTGATGGCCGGTCGATGGAGATGAGGGCTATGCCAATCCAAACCCAGCTGCAGACGGCGTCACCGTGGATCGAGCTGTCGACCACCGACGAGGACTGGCAGGCGGCTGACCCGGTACTCCTTTCCACGATGCTCGCCGAGCTCCACCTCATTCGTGCGTTCGAGGAGACGGTCCTCGAACTGGCCGGTGAGGGGCTGGTGCACGGTCCCGCGCACTCGAGCATCGGTCAGGAGGGGGGCGCGGTGGGATCCATCGTCGGCCTGCGGTCGACCGACGCGGTCAACGGCTCGCATCGAGGACACCACCAGTTCCTCGCCAAAGCGCTCACCCATGTGTCGGGTGGGGTGATCGATCCGGCCGCGGCCGTCAGCCCGAAAATGCAACGGGTGCTGCAGCGCACGCTCGCCGAGATCCTCGGCTTGGCGCAGGGCTACTGCCGCGGGCGCGGCGGATCCATGCACCTGCAGTGGTTCGAAGCCGGAGCGCTGGGCACCAACGCCATCGTCGGTGGCGGTGTGCCCATGGGCGCAGGCAATGCCTGGGCGCAGAAGCACAGCGGCACCACCGATCTCACCATCAGCTACTTCGGTGACGGCTCGAGTCAGATCGGGTCGGTGCTGGAGTCGATGAACCTGGCCGCAGCGTGGAAGCTGCCGTTCTGCTTCTTCATCGAGAACAACATGTACGCGGTCTCGACGCGGGTGGACGAGATCACCGCCGACCCCCGCCTGTCAGTACGGGGTCAGGGATTCGGCATCCCCGGGTGGCGCGTCGACGGCATGGATCCGCTGGCGGTGTACCTGGCCACCGAACAGGCCGCCGAACGGATGCGTCGGGGAGACGGTCCTGCGGTCATCGAGGCGGAGGTGTACCGGTTCTTCCACCAGAACGGCCCGTACCCCGGAAGCGCCTTCGGCTACCGTGACAAGGCCGAGGAGGCGCAGTGGCGCGCTCGCGACCCACTCGACCGGATGGCCACGGAGATGACCGCGCTCGGGTTGATCGACGAGTCCGGTGTCGCCGAGTTGCGCAGGCAGGTGCAGGACGCGATGACCACGGCGGTGTCCGAACTGCTCGAACCCGATCCGGAATCACCGGGCAAGCGCCGCATCCGCCCCGCGCTATGGCCCGACCCTGGCTTCGTCAACGTCGGCGTCCGCGGTGACGCCAGCGAGCTGCAGTCACTCGAGGTACTCGAGCCCACCGAGCACGCGGGGCCTTGGCGGCAGGTGAAATTCGTCGATGCGGTCGCAGGCGTGATGGACCGCAGGATGGCCACCGATGAGCGCATCGTCATTTTGGGAGAGGATGTGCACCGCCTCAACGGTGGCACCAACGGCGCGACCAAGGGCCTGGCCAAGTACGGCGACAACCGGTTGGTTGGCACACCGATCAGTGAGAACGCGTTCACCGGTCTTGGTGGCGGCCTGGCCCTCGACGGACGGTTCCGGCCCGTCGTCGAATTCATGTATCCCGACTTCGTGTGGGTGGCCGCCGATCAGGTGTTCAACCAGATCGGGAAGGCGCGGCACATGTTCGGCGGCGACAACCCGGTGCCCTTCGTCCTGCGCACCAAGGTGGCGATGGGGTCGGGCTACGGCTCTCAACACTTGATGGACCCCGCCGGGATCTTCGCCACCAGCCCCGGCTGGCGGATCGTGGCGCCGTCCACCGCCGCCGACTACGTCGGGTTGATGAATGCCGCGCTCGCGCTGCAGGATCCGGTGCTGGTGATCGAACACGTCGACCTTTACGGCACCGCCGGAGAGGTGCCCGAAGGCGATCTCGACTACATCATCCCGCCCGGCCGGGCCGCGGTCCGGCGATCCGGCGATGACGTGACCGTCATCAGCTATCTGTCGATGGTGGCACGCTGCGCGGAGGCCATCGAGCAGACGGGCATCGACGCCGAGCTCATCGACCTCCGCTGGCTCGACCGGGCGTCTGTCGACTGGAACACCATCGAGGCCAGCGTCCGCAAGACCAACGCCGTGCTGATCGTCGAGCAGGGCGCCCGCGGAACCTCCTACGGTGGTTGGCTGGCCGACGAGATTGCGCGGCGACTCTTCGACTGGCTGGATCAACCTGTGGAGCGGGTCTCAGGCGGCGAGGCCGCCCCCAGTATCTCCCGGGTGCTCGAGCGGGCCGCGATCGCGGGCGTCGAGGAGATCGTGGCCGGTCTGGAGAACGTGCGGCGGAACATGGGACAACTCTGATGGCGACCGTGGTGCGCATGCCCGAGGTGCTGGCCAACGCCGGCGAAGCGGTCATCCAGACTTGGCTGGTCACCGTCGGGCAGCAGATCAGCGTCGGCGACCCGATCGCCGAGATCGAAACGGACAAAGCTGTTGTCGAATACGCCGCCGAGGTGGACGGCATCCTGGCGCAGCTGATCGCCGAACCCGGGGCGACGATCGCCGTTGGTGAACCGATCGCGCTGGTGACAGCGCCGGGGGAGAGCGCCGAGGTCGACGTCGCCCCCGAGGTGCGCGACCCCGAATCCGGCGCCCCGGTCGTCGAGAAGGTGGTGGAGACGCCTGCACCGGCGCAGCCGCAGGCCAACGGACGCCGGTTGTTCGCCACTCCGCTGGTACGGAAACTGGCCAAGGAGAGAGGGATCGACCTCTCGTCGGTAAGCGGGACCGGCCCAGGCGGGCGGATCGTGCGCCGCGACGTGGACCGGCTGCCGACACCCTCGCAGGCGGCGCCCGCGAAGGCAGCTCAACCGGTGCGCGAACAGGATTCGCCCGCAACGGGTTACGTCGACATTCCGTTGACCGGTATGCGTAAGGCTATCGCGCGTCGGCTCACCGAGAGCAAGACGACGGTCCCGCACTTCTACCTGACCGCCGACTGCCGCGTCGACGCCCTGATGGACCTGCGGCGCACCGTCAACGAGGCTGGCGTCAGCAAGGTCTCGGTCAACGACTTCGTGCTCAAGGCCGTCGCCCTGGCGCTGATCGAGGTGCCGGAAGCGAACGCGATCTGGAACGGCGACTCGATCAGGCGCTTCGAAACCGCCGACATCACCGTCGCCATCGCCGTCGACGGCGGGTTGCTCACACCGGTGCTACGCGGAGTGGACCGGCTGCCGATCTCGGCGATCGCGACCCAGGTCTCCGACCTGGCCGGCCGTGCCCGCGCGGGGAAGATCCAGCAGAAGGAACTCGAGGGTGGCAGCTTCTCGGTGTCGAACCTCGGAATGCACGGGGTGACGGAGTTCTCCGCGATCCTCAACCCGCCGCAGTCGGGCATCCTCGCCGTCGGGAGAGCGGTGCGCAAACCCGTGGTGGACGACGGAGAACTCGCGGTGGGCAGCGTCATGACCGTCGCCCTGTCGGCGGACCATCGCGTCATCGACGGCGCGGTCGCCGCGCAATGGATGGCCGCATTCGTCCGCCGCATCGAGAATCCGTTGACCATTCTGATCTGATACCGAGGAGAACAAACACCGGCGTGGGAATTAACGACGCCGGGGCGGCGCTCCATCACAACATGACGTTCGAACTCGACGACGACTCCGCTTTGCTCAAACCGTTGCAGATCGGCGACGTGTCGACGACCAACCGGCTCTTCATGGCCCCGCTGACGCGCTCGCGCGCGGAGGCTGATGCGACACCGTCGGAATTGGCCGTCACCTATTACGCGCAGCGCGTCTCGGCGGGCCTGATCGTCAGCGAGGCGACGGCGATCTCGCGGGCGGCCAATGGCGCCTACCCCAACACACCGGGGATGTACACCGACCGGCACCAGCAGGCGTGGGCCGAGATCGCGGACGCCGTGCACGCCGGAGGCGGCCGGATGTTCGTCCAGCTGTGGCACGTCGGGCGAATGGGCCATCCCGAGACCAGCGGCGCAGAGACCGTCGCGCCGTCGGCCATCGCCGCCGACATGACAACGCACACCCCCACCGGTAAGAAACCGCTACCTGTTCCGCGCCCTCTTCGCACCGACGAGATCCCCGCGATCATCGCCGACTTCCGCGCCGCGGCGCGCCGCGGCGTGGACGCCGGAATGGACGGCGTCGAAATCCATTCGGCCAACGGCTATCTGCTGCACGAGTTCCTCTCCGACGTGACCAACCGTCGCGACGACGGCTACGGCGGCTCGCCGGCCAACCGCGCCCGGTTGACGGCCGAAGTCGTCGAAGCCGTCGCGGACGAGATCGGGGCTGGACGGGTCGGGCTGCGAATCTCGCCCGGAAACAGCGCCGGTGACATGCGTGAGGTCGACGAGGTGGGCGCCTATGAGGCGCTCCTGAATCGGATCGGGCCGCTCGGGCTGGCGTACCTGCACCTGGTCATCGAGCCGACACAACCAGCGTTCGCGGTCATCCGCTCGGCGTGGGACGGCACGCTGGTGCTCAACACCCCGCGCGGCGTCGAGTCGAACTTCTGCGAACTGGAGAACCTCGTGGAGTGGGGCGTCGTCGGTGCGGCCGCCGTCGGCCGCGCCTACCTCGCCAACCCTGACCTCATCGACCGTCTGCTCCTGGGCGCCGAACTGAACGAGCCCGACGCCGCGACGTTCTATTCGTCTGGACCGGCCGGCTACACCGACTACCCGACGCTCATGGAGCTCGAGGTCGCTTAGTTCTCCGCGAGCAGACACAAACTCGCATCCTTGTGCCCGGATTCGTGCGAGTTTGCGTCTGCTCGCGAGGGTGACGAACCTCCCAACCAACGAGTTGGGAGACGCTGTTAGGCTGGCGCGTAGAGGACAACCGCCCATGTGGGCAGGTCTCCCAAACAACCCCACCTGAACAGGAACATCTTCATGTCTGAAGAAGCCTTCATCTACGAGGCCATTCGCACGCCTCGCGGCAAGAACAAGAACGGTGCCCTCAACGAGGTCAAGCCGGTCAACCTGGTCGTCGGCCTGATCGACGAGTTGCGCGTCCGCTTTCCCGACCTCGACGAGAATCTGATCAGCGACGTCATCCTCGGCGTCGTGTCGCCCGTCGGCGACCAGGGCGGCGACATCGCCCGCACCGCCGCTCTTGTGGCCAAGCTGCCCGAGACCACCGGCGGCTTCCAGCTGAACCGGTTCTGCGCATCGGGCCTCGAAGCGGTCAACACCGCAGCACAGAAGGTCCGCTCCGGCTGGGACGACCTGGTGCTGGCAGGCGGCGTCGAGTCGATGAGCCGCGTCCCGATGGGCTCCGACGGCGGCGCGTGGGCCACCGATCCCGAGACCAACTACCGCATCGGCTTCGTCCCGCAGGGCATCGGCGCCGACCTGATCGCCACCATCGAGGGCTTCTCCCGCGAGGACGTCGACCGCTATGCGCTGCGCAGCCAGGAGAAGGCCGCCGCCGCATGGTCGGGCGGATACTTCGCCAAGTCCGTCGTTCCGGTCAAGGACCAGAACGGTCTGGTCATCCTCGACCACGACGAGCACATGCGCGCCGACACCAGCCTCGAGGGCCTCGGCAAGCTGAAGACCGCGTTCGACGGTGTTGGCGCGATGGGCGGCTTCGACGATGTGGCGCTGCAGAAGTACCACTACGTGGAGAAGATCAACCACGTCCACACCGGCGGCAACAGCTCCGGCATCGTCGACGGCGCCGCGCTGGTGCTCGTCGGCTCGGAGAAGGCAGGCCAGTCGCAGGGCCTCACCCCCCGCGCCCGCATCGTCGCCACCGCCACCAGCGGCGCCGACCCCGTCATCATGCTCACCGGCCCGACGCCCGCCACCAAGAAGGTGCTGGACCGCGCCGGGCTGACGGTCGACGACATCGACCTGTTCGAGCTCAACGAGGCGTTCGCCTCAGTGGTGTTGAAGTTCCAGAAGGACCTCAACATCCCCGACGAGAAGCTCAACGTCAACGGTGGTGCCATCGCGATGGGCCACCCGCTGGGCGCCACCGGCGCCATGATCACCGGCACCATGGTCGACGAGCTCGAGCGCCGCAACGCGCGCCGCGCGCTGATCACGCTGTGCATCGGCGGCGGCATGGGTGTCGCGACCATCATCGAGAGGGTGTAAGGCAATGGCAGACAACACCATTCAGTGGGACAAGGATGCCGACGGCATCGTCACCCTGACCCTGGACGACCCCAACGGCTCGGCCAACGTGATGAACGAGCACTACCAGGAGTCGATGCACAACGCCGTAGAACGCCTTGTCGCCGAGAAGGATTCGATCACTGGCGTCGTCATCACCAGCGCGAAGAAGACGTTCTTCGCGGGCGGTGACCTCACCGCGATGGTGAAGGCCCAGCCCGAGGACGCGGGCGAGTTCTTCAGCACGGTCGAGGGCATCAAGGCCGACCTGCGCAAGCTCGAGACCCTCGGCAAGCCGGTCGTCGCCGCCATCAACGGCGCGGCACTCGGCGGCGGCCTGGAGATCACCCTGGCCTGTCACCACCGGATCATCGCCGACGTACCTGGTTCGGTCGTCGGCTTCCCCGAGGTGACGCTCGGCCTGTTGCCGGGTGGCGGCGGTGTGACGCGCAGCGTCCGGATGTTCGGCATCCAGAAGGCGTTCATGGAGGTGCTCAGCCAGGGCACCCGATTCAAGCCCGGCAAGGCGAAGGACATCGGCCTCGTCGACGAGGTGGTGCCGACCGTCGACGAGTTGGTGCCCGCCGCCAAGGCGTGGATCAAGGCAAACCCCGAATCGCACACGCAGCCGTGGGATGTCAAGGGCTACAAGATGCCTGGCGGCACACCGAGCAGCCCCGGGCTGGCAGGCATCCTGCCCTCGTTCCCTGCGCTGCTGAAGAAGCAACTCAAGGGCGCGCCGATGCCCGCGCCGCGCGCCATCCTGGACGCGGCCGTCGAGGGCGCACAGGTGGACTTCGACACCGCGTCGCGGATCGAGAGCCGCTACTTCACGCATCTCGTCACCGGCCAGGTCGCCAAGAACATGATCCAGGCGTTCTTCTTCGACCTGCAGCACATCAACGGCGGCGGATCGCGCCCCGACGGAATCGCCAAGCAGGAGATCAGGAAGATCGGCGTGCTCGGTGCGGGCATGATGGGCGCAGGCATCGCCTACGTCTCGGCCAAGGCCGGTTACGACGTCGTGCTCAAGGACGTGTCCCAGGAAGCCGCCGACAAGGGCAAGGGCTACTCGGAGAAGCTGGAAGCCAAGGCGCTCGAGCGGGGCAAGACCACGCAGGAGAAATCCGAGAAGCTGCTGGCCCGCATCACGCCGACCGCCGACGCCGCCGATTTCAAGGGCGTCGACTTCGTCATCGAGGCCGTGTTCGAGTCGGTCGAGCTGAAGCACAAGGTGTTTCAGGAGATCGAGGACATCGTCGAGCCGAACGCGCTGCTGGGTTCGAACACCTCCACGCTGCCGATCACCGGTCTTGCGGCCGGCGTGAAGCGCCAGGAGGACTTCATCGGGATCCACTTCTTCTCGCCGGTCGACAAGATGCCTCTGGTCGAGATCATCAAGGGCGAGAAGACGTCTGACGAAGCGCTTGCCCGGGTGTTCGACTACACGCTGGCCATCGGCAAGACCCCGATCGTGGTCAACGACAGCCGCGGCTTCTTCACCAGCCGCGTCATCGGCACCTTCGTCAACGAGGCGCTGGCCATGCTCGGCGAGGGCGTCGCGCCCGCGTCGATCGAGCAGGCGGGCAGCCAGGCCGGCTACCCGGCGCCGCCGCTGCAGCTGTCCGACGAGCTCAACCTCGAGCTGATGCACAAGATCGCCGTCGCCTCCCGCAAGGGCGTCGAGGACGAGGGCGGCACCTATACGCCGCACCCGGCCGAGGCGGTCGTCGAGAAGATGATCGAGCTCGAGAGGCCGTCGCGGCTGAAGGGCGCGGGCTTCTACGAATATGTCGATGGCAAGCGCACCGGCCTGTGGCCCGGCCTGCGGGAGGCGTTCAAGTCAGGAGCGTCGGAACCGCCGCTGCAGGACATGATCGACCGCATGCTGTTCGCCGAGGCGCTTGAGACCCAGAAGTGCCTCGACGAGGGAGTGCTGACGTCGACCGCCGACGCCAACATCGGCTCGATCATGGGCATCGGGTTCCCGCCCTACACCGGCGGAAGCGCGCAGTTCATCGTCGGCTACGAAGGCGCGGGCGGCAGAGGCAAGGAAGCCTTCGTCGCGCGGGCCAGGGAACTGGCCGCCCGCTACGGCGACCGCTTCAACCCGCCCGCGTCGCTGACCTCCTAGTCCATCCAGGAGACGCGAAAGCCCCCGGGGCACTGATAGTGCCGTCGGGGGCTTTTCGTATCGTCGTGTAAGTGAGTGCCGAAGCCGTCGACGGAGTCGGGTTTCGGTCGCAGCGGGGCCCGGTCCTCGTCTCGATCATGCTCTCGCTCAGCCTGGTGGCTCTCGACGCCACCGTGCTGGCCACCGCGGTGCCGACGATCGTCGGCGAACTGGGCGATTTCGCGCTGTTCCCATGGCTGTTCTCCGGATACCTGCTCGCGCAGGCGGTCACGACGCCGCTGTACGCGAAGCTGTCCGACGTGTTCGGCCGCAAGCCGGTGATCCTCGTTGGCATCGGGCTTTTCCTCGTCGGCTCGATCCTGTGCGCGCTCGCGTGGTCGATGCCTGCGCTGATCGTCGCGCGCGTCGTGCAGGGCGTTGGAGCCGGTGCGGTGCAACCGATGTCGGTGACCATCGTCGGCGATATCTACTCGCTCGCCGAACGGGCGCGAGTGCAGGGCTACTTCGCAAGCGTGTGGGCCGTCGCATCGGTGATCGGCCCGACCCTGGGCGGGCTGTTCGCCGAGCTCGGGATCTGGCGCTGGGTGTTCGCGCTGAACGTGCCGTTGTGCCTGCTGGCCGCGTGGATGATGACAAGGCGCTTTCACGAGGACGCGGAGCGCGGCGAGAAGTCTGTGGACTATCGCGGGGCGGTGCTGCTCACCGCGGGGCTGACGTTGCTGGTGCTGGCCATCCTGGGCGGTGGGCAGGCGTGGGAATGGGACTCGGCGGCCAGCGTCGGCGCGTTCGGTGCGGGTGTGGTGTTGCTTGCGGCGTTCGGCCTCGCCGCTCGACGAACAGCCGAGCCGATACTGCCGGGCTTCGTCGTGACGCGGCGGCTGCTCTCGACGACCACCGTGGTGGGCCTGGGCGTCGGGGCCATTCTGATCGGGCTGACCTCCTATGTGCCGACCTACCTGGAAGGGTCACTGGGCGTATCGCCGGTGCAGGCCGGCCTTGCGCTGACCACACTCACCATCGGTTGGCCGTTGACCGCCGGTCTGGCCGGCCGGATCTATCTTCGGATCGGCTTCAAGAAGACGGCACTCATCGGTGCGGCGCTCGTGCTGCTCGGTGCCTGCGGGCTTCTCACGGTTGCGCACCGGCCGAACATCCTGGTGGTTGCGGCGTTGTGCTTCGTGACCGGTTGCGGTCTCGGCCTTTTGGCCCTGCCCAGCCTGATCGCCGCGCAGTCGAGCGTGGACTGGGACGAGCGCGGGGTCGTCACCGGCGCGCACATGTTCGCCCGGTCGCTCGGCAGCGCGGTGGGGGTCGCGGTGTTCGGGGCCGTCGCAAACTCCTTCTTCGGCGAGGGCGATGTGCACACCATCGGTGCCGCCGCCATCCAATCCGGTACCGCTGCAGTCTTCCTTGGAGTGCTCGCGGTTGCGGTGGTCGCAGCGCTTGCGGTGGTGGCGATGCCACCGACGCCGCCGGACAATCCCTAGCAACCTAGGATCTGACCTCGACGCCGACAAGGGAGGCCCGCCATGGCCGATGTGAAGCTCATCCCGCTCGAGGTGCTGCTCGGCAATCCAGAACGCGCGTCGGCGCAGATCTCGCCAGACGGTAAGCGGCTGTCGTACCTGGCGCCGCTCGACGGGGTGCTCAACGTGTTCGTCGGCGACGTGGGTGCGGGCAATGAGCGGCCGGTGACCCACGACGCCGGTCGCGGCATCGAGGGGTACACGTGGGCGCATGACAACCGCCACATCATGTATGTGCGCGACAGGGACGGCAGCGAAAACTACCGCCTGTACGACGTCGACCTGGAGACCGGCGCCGAGCGCGACCTCACTCCACTCGACGGTGTGCAATGCCGGCTGATCGCGCACCGCAAGCGGTTCCCGAACGATGTGCTGCTCGGCTTGAACAAGGACAACCCGCAACTGCACGACGTGTACCACCTCGACCTGACGAGCGGGGCGTTGGAGAAGGTTGTCGAGAATCCAGGATTTCTCGGCTGGGTGGTCGACGACGATTTGAAGGTACGCGGTGCGGTGACGCCGACCGAGGACGGCGGGATGCTGATACTCGTGCGTGATGACGAGACGTCCGATTGGCGCCCACTGGTCGAGGTTCCGCCTGAGGATGCGGAAACGACTGGGCCGCTTGGCTTCACGAAGGACGGCACGGGAATGTACCTGCAGACCTCGATCGACTCGAACACCGGCCGGTTGGTGAAGATGGACATCGCGAGCGGCGCCGTCGAGGTGATCGCCGAGGACCCGAACTACGACATTACCGGCGCGATCATGAACCCCGACACCCGCGAGATCGACGGCGTGATGGTGTACGGCGACCGGGTGGAGTACCGCATCTTCGACGAGTCGATGCGCGCCGACATCGAAGCGCTTCAGCAGCTCAACAACGGCGATTTGGGGATCAGCGACCGCGATCACGACGACACGACCTGGCTGGTCGCGTTCGACAGCGACTCGGGCCCGGTCAAGTTCTACACGTGGAACCGCGCAGCCAAGAGCGCGACGTTTCTGTTCGACCACCGGCCCGAACTCAACGACTACCCGCTGGTGCCGATGGAACCGTTCGCCTTCACCGCGCGCGACGGGCTGACGATTCACGGGTACCTCACCTTTCCCGCCGACGTCGAACGCACCGATCTGCCCGCGGTCCTTGTGGTGCACGGCGGTCCGTGGACCCGCGATGGGTGGGGACTCGACACCGAGGCGCAGTGGCTGGCCAACCGCGGTTACCTCTGCGTGCACGTGAACTTCCGGGGCTCGAGCGGGTACGGCAAGGAATTCCTCAACGCGGGCAATCGCGAGTGGGGCGCAAAAATGCACGACGACCTGCTCGACGCCATCGATCACCTTGTCGCCCAGGGCATTGTCGATCGCGAGCGGGTGGCGATCTATGGCGGCTCCTACGGTGGCTACGCCGCCCTCGTCGGTGCGACGTTCACCCCCGACGTGTTCAAGTGCGCGATCTCGATGGTCGGCCCGTCCAATCTCAACACGCTCATGGAGTCGTTCCCCGAGTACTGGAAGCCGATGCTGGTGACGTGGCACAAGCGCGTCGGTGAAGACCCCGATTTCCTGTGGTCGCGGTCGCCGTTGTCACGAGTCGACGACATCGCGATCCCGATCCTCATCGCGCAGGGCGAGAACGATCCGCGCGTCAAACGGGCAGAGTCAGAGCAGATCGTCGCGGCCATGCAGGAACACGGGATCGACCACGAGTACGCGATGTACGAGAACGAAGGGCACGGCCTGACCAAGCCCGAGAACCGCCTCGATTTCTACCACCGCGCCGACCGCTTCCTCGCCAAACACCTCGGCGGCCGCGCGCAATGACCTCTCCCGTTTAGGTGCGGGCGGTCACCGCCGGATAGTCGGGCAGCGGCATCGTGTCGTACAGCCTCACGCCTTTACGATTGAGCCGAGCGAGGGCCTGGGTGACGCCGAGCGGGAGCACAGACACCGCACGCGCGACGCCGACGAGTGCCCGCACGCCCCAGCGGCTGCCCGGCACGAGGGTCTTGGCGTTGGCCCTCGCCAGTGAACGGCTGCCGACCACCGACGGCATCATCGTGGTTTCGTAGGCCGCGAAAGCCGAGGCGTAATCGCCTGCCGCAGTCGCGATCTCGCCCGCCAGCACGTAGGCGCCGTAGACGGCGAGGCTGGTGCTGCCGCCGACGGCGGGGCCTGGGCAGTAACCGGCGTCGCCGACAAGCGTTACCCGACCCCGCGACCAGCCGGTGAGCTCAAGCTGGGTGATGGCGTCGAAGTAGAACGCAGGCGTGTGCTCGACTTCCTCGAGCCAGCTGTCGACCTGTGCGGACATTCCGCTGAACGCGGCACGCAGTTGGGCCTGCTGGCGCGCAGTGTCGCGGTGGTCGTAGTCCAACGGCTGCGTCGGCCGGAACATGAACACCGCACGTGCGTCGTCGAGGTGGTCGGCGGTGTAGATCATCGCGACTCGGTCGGGATCGAAGTAGCCGTCCATTTCGCCAACGAGGGCAAGGGGTTTCGGCACCGAAACCACCGAGAGGTATCCGCCGAGGAAGCGTTCGGGCACGTCGTCGCCGAACACGATCCTGCGCACCCCGGAATGCAGCCCATCGGCACCGACGATGAGGTCGAACCGCCGTCGCGTGCCATGCTCGAACGAGACTCCTCCGTCGTCGTCGATGCCGGTGATCTGATCGCCGAACACGTACTCGGCGCCGTCACGGCTGGCGTCGTAGTAGATCTCGCTGAGGTCGTCGCGCATGATCTCGACGTGCCGGTCGGAAAACGCGCCGATGAGCTTGAGGTAGTCGATACGTGCTGGCTTGACCGCCCACGGCCGGTACGCACTCAGCACGGTGGTTCCTGTGGCGTGTTCCTCGATGCGCGGCAGCACACCCATCCGTTCCGAGATCTCCATCGCCGGACGGAACAGGTCGACGGCGTGGCCTCCGGTCTTGCGCAGCGCAGGCGCGCGTTCGACCACGGTGACGTCAAAGCCGCTTCGGGTCAGCCAGTAGGCCAGCACGGGACCGGCGATGCTGGCCCCGGATATCAGGATTCGCATGACTTCTCCTTCGTTGTCGCGACCGTGAGCTTACCTATCGTTAAGTAAGTTATGGTGGCTACGTGGCCAGGCCCCCGACCGAGACCCGACAGCGCATCCAGGTCGTTGCCAGAGAACTCTTCGCGGAGAAAGGCGTCCAGCGCACCAGCCTGCAGGACATCGCAAATCGTTTGGGAATCACCAAACCCGCGCTCTACTACCACTTCAGTTCACGCCAAGAACTCGTGCGCAGCATCCTGCAACCCTTGGTCGACGAGGGTGAGTGCTTCGTCGCCGAGCATGAACGCCGCCGCGGGTCGGCGCGCGCCACACCCCGAGAACTGCTCGAGGGCTACTTCGACTTCCATTTCAGGCACCGCGCCGACCTGGTGGTCCTGGTCTCCGAGTTGTCGACGTTGGCCGACCTTGGCCTGATCGACATGATGCTGGCCTGGCGGGAGAGGCTGTGCAAACTGGTCTTCGGGAGCAGGCCGACGCTGCGGCAATCCACCAGAGCCGTGATCGCTTTCGGGGGGCTTCAGGACTGCTGCCTGCAGTTCCCCGACACCTCCTATGAGCAGCTCCGGAGGGCGACGGTGGACGGCGCGATGGCGGCGTTGGGGATCTGAGCGGCGGGGCCGTCGACGGGCTTGGCTATCGTCGAGGCGTGACCGAACCGTTCACCGAGAAGTTCGCGGCCGGACTCGCCGGCTACGGCGACGGTCAGTGCATCTCCTACGAGGGCCGGTGGTTCTCGGGCAACGAGGTCACCGGGTATGCCGACGCCATCGCGTCGGTGCTGCGCGATGCCGGGGTCGCCGACGATGCACCGGTCGGGTTGGTGGTGCGCAATCGGCTGCCGCACGCCGCCGCCATCATGGGATTCATGGCAGCCGGTCGGGCCGTCTCGATGATCTATTCGTTCCAATCGCCGGAGTCGATCGGCCGCGACATCGAGACGCTGGCGCTGTCGGCCGTCGTCGCCGACGAGCAGGACTGGGCCGACGAGGTCGTCGCTGCGGCAAAGCGGGCGGGCAGCGCTGGGGTCGCCCTTTCGATGCGATCGCCCATGGTGGCACCCGTGCAGGGGCTGGAGCGCCGCGACGGCAGCCGCCCGCATGCCGAGGCGGAACCCGGTGTGGCACTGCAGATTCTGACCAGCGGCACTACCGGCCCGCCCAAACGGCAGTCCATCAAGACGAAGGTGCTCGAACGGACCGTCTTCAGCGTCACCAGCGGAGAGGCGGCCCCGCCGGGCGCCCCGCCCGAATTCTCGTATTGGCAGTTCGGCGGCATCGGGGTCTGCCAACTGATCGCAGGCGCCTACAACGGCAGGCGGATCGTCATCCTGGAGCGGTTCACCGTCGACGGCTGGGTGAACGCGGTGAAGACGCACCGCATCAAACGGTCTGGCGTGCAGCCGGCCGTGATCCGCATGCTGCTCGATGCCGATGTACCCAAGGAGGACCTTGCCTCGCTGGAGTTTCTGATCAGCGCGTCGGGTCCACTTGACCCGGAGACCCGAGACGAGTTCGAGGCCCGCTACCGCATTCCGGTCAAGTTGGCTTACGGCGCAACCGAATTCGCCGGGTCGCTGTGTGCCTGGACGCCGGAGATGGACACTGAGTTCGGCGCAGCCAAGCGCGACAGCGTCGGCAGGGCGCTACCCGATACCGAATTGCGCATCGTCGATGAGGACACCGGGGCCGAGCTACCCACCGGCGAGCGCGGGCTGCTGGAGGCGAAGATCACCTCGATCGGCGACGACTGGATCCGCACCACCGACATCGCGTCGATCGACGAGGACGGGTTCGTCACCCTGCATGGAAGGGCCGATGGCGCCATCAACCGCGGCGGGTTCAAGGTGTTGCCGGAAACCGTTCGCCGAGTGTTGATTTCGCATCCGGCCGTGCGCGACGCGTGCGTGGTGGGAGTGCCCGACGCACGGCTGGGTCAGGTGCCGTTCGCCGCCATCGAGGCCGTCCCCGGCGAGCCGACGCCCTCCGACGACGAGCTCAAGGAGCTGGTCCGTCGGTCGCTGCCGGTCTACAACGTGCCCGTCGCGTTCGCCATCGTCGACGAACTTCCGCGTAATCCGGCGTTGAAGGTGAGCCTGCCCGCGGTCGCCGCGCTCTACGAAGCGCGCGCAAACAGGTAGTACCGGCCGGAGTCCTTGCCCTTGCGCTTCATCGCCGGCTCTGCGTTGGATGCCAGCAGTGTCCATGCGGGTTCGAACCGCTGTGCCACCTCGGAGGGTTCGATGCCGGCTACGCCGAAGGAACTTCCGGGGATGAACTCGACGAGCAGCAGCCGCGCGTCGGGCGCGGCGGCCGCCGTCACCTCGCGCACGTAGTCGTGTCGGTCTTCGTCGTTCATGCCGTGCAGACAGCCGTTGTCGACGATCAGGTCGAAGCCCGATCCGATGCCCTCCTCGCAGAGGCGGGTGACGTCGGCCTGCTCAAACCGGATGTCGATGCCGTTGGCCGCCGCTTTCGCCCGCGCCCGCTCGACCGCTCGCGCCACGTAGTCCACGCCGGTGACCTGCCAGCCGTGCCCGGCCAGATAGATCGAGTTGTCGCCGGTGCCGCAACCGATGTCCAAGGCCTTCCCCGGGGGCAGGGGCTGGTCACCCTCGATCAGGTTCGTCAGGCTCGTCGGCAGAGGATGGCCGTCCCACGGAGTGAACCCGAGTCGGTAGAGGGTTCGGAACAGGAACTGCCGAGACCCCACGTCAGATCGAGCCCAGGTCCGAGGAGTTCCAGTGCTGGGGCTTCATGTAGATGGCGACGCCCTCGCCATGTTCACGGCGCGCGAACTCCAGGTAGCCGTCGACGGCTTCCGGCGGCAGGTAGCGCTTGACCATCTCAACCAGTTGATCGTCGGTTGCCGGCTCGATCCGGCTGACGGGTCCGTCGACGGCGACGTAGCGCACGGTGGGCTCGACGCGGTCGACCATCAGCGTGAACTCGCCCTGGGTCTCGATGAGCCGGTGCTTGCGGGAACCGGCGCCGGTGTGAATCCACGGCTCGCCGCCGGGGCTGTACTGGTACCAGATCGGCACCGTCAGTGGTCCGCGCATGTCACCCGCGCTCACCGAGAGCGCCGCAACGTGTGGTTCGGCCAGAAACTGTTCGCGTTCTTCCTTGGATAGGGCCATGGTGCCCAGGCTAGCCGCGCGCCCGGACAACGCACCCGCGCCGACTTCTGCACCCGGGTTGCGATTCCCGCGGCGAGGACAGCCATGGTGCAGAACTGGCCGTCAGGTCGGGGGCATAGAGTCGAGAGCCATGCGCTTTGGACTCTTCATCCCGCAGGGTTGGCGACTCGACCTCGTCGACATTCCCACCGAAAACCACTGGCCGGTGATGCGTGAGCTGGCCACCTACGCCGACAACGGCGCATGGGACTCGCTGTGGGTGTACGACCACTTCCACACCGTGCCGATGCCCACCGATGAGGCGACCCACGAGGCGTGGTCGCTGATGTCTGCCTATGCCGCCACCACGTCGCGCATCAAGCTCGGCCAGATGTGTACGGCGATGAGCTATCGCAACCCGGCTTACCTGGCGAAGGTGGCCGCCACCGCCGACATCATCTCGGGCGGCCGGGTCCAGATGGGTATCGGCGGCGGATGGTATGAGCACGAGTGGAAGGCCTACGGGTACGGGTTCCCTTCGGCGGGTGTGCGGCTGGCCCGGCTCGACGAAGGTGTCCAGATCATGCGCGATGCCTGGCGCGACGGACGAGTCACATTCGGTGGCAAGCACTATGACGTCGACGGCGCCATCGTCGCGCCTAAGCCGTTGCAGGACGGTGGTCCTCCGCTGTGGATAGCGGGCGGCGGCGAGAAGGTGACGTTGAAGATCGCGGCGCGCTACGCGCGGTACACGAACTTCAGCTCCGAGCCCGACGTCTTCGCCCACAAGTCGCAGGTGCTGGCCGATCACTGCCGCGACGTCGGCACCGACTACGACGCGATCGTGCGCTCGTCGAACTTCAACGCCGTCATCGGCGAATCCGAGGCAGACGTGGAGGACCGCATCGCCCGGATTCGCGACAAGCAAGTCGGCGTCGCGAACGAGCAGGCGGTCGACAACATGCTCAACATGATCAAGTCACCGGACTCCGCCTCCGGTACCCCCGAGCAGGTCGTCGAGAAGTTGAAGCGCATGCGCGATCTCGGCTGCGAGTACGCGATCCTCTACTTCCCCGAGGCAGCATATGACCGCAGCGGCATCGAGCTGTTCGAGCAGAAGGTCATCCCGGAGCTGAGCTAGCCGAGGCGCGACACCTGGTAGTGGCCGATACGCCAGCCATCGTCACCGCGTTCGAGGAGCACGCCCAGGTAGACGTCGACTGTGGGCCGATCGGGAAATGCGAAGTCGACGCTGGCGTAGCCGAGCACCAAATCGTCTGCCGGTCTGCGTGTTTCGAGCAGCCGGTAGGTGACCGTCATGCCGGGTGGCTGAGCCGAGTAATAGTCGACAACGCCCTGGCGGCCGACGCTGTATGGGTGCAGGCCCTGGAAGATGGCGTTCTCGGTGAATACCTCGGCGATTCGCTGCGGGGCTCCCGCGTCGATCCCGGCCTTCCACCGGTCGAGGACCTCGCGCAGTATCTCAGTGTCCCGCACTCTGACCACCATCCACGTGCAGTATCTCGCCGGTGACGAACGGTGCGTTCTCCAGATAGACGACGGCGTCGACGACGTCGCCGACCTCACCCAGCCGCCCCATCGGATGCATCTCCGCGAGAGCATCGTAGGACGCCGGGTCATGCATCGGGGTGGCGATGATGCCGAGCGCGACGGCGTTGGCTCGGATGCCACGGTCGGCGAACTCGATCGCCAGCTCTTTGGTCACCGCATTCAGTCCGCCCTTGGTCAGCGAAGCCAACGCCGACGGCACCCGCGAGTTCGCATGGTCGACGAGGCTGGTCGAGACGTTGACCACGTGCCCGCCTTCGCCGTGCGCCAGCATGGCGCGCACCGCGGCGCGGGAGACCTCGAAGAAGCCGCGCAGGTTCACACCGGTGACGGCGTCGTAGTCGTCGTCGGTGTAGTCGGTGAAGGGTTTGGCGACGAAGATTCCCGCATTGTTGATCACCGTGTCGACCCGACCGAACCGCTTCAGCGCGGCATCGACGATCCGTTGGCCGACCCCGGGCTGACCAATGTCACCGGCCACCGTCAGGACCATCGGATCGTCGCTTTCGGCGATCGTGCGCGAGTTGGCGACGACGGCGTATCCGAGCTTGCGGTATGCGGAGACCAGCCCTTCGCCGATGCCCTGTGAGGCTCCGGTGATGATGGCGACGCGCTGTGAGTTGTTCATGTCCGGCTCCTAATGTGCGTGTGTGGTGTCCTGCTCAACGCGGGCCAGCCGGAATCGATGGCGCGCCGGTGTGATCGGTTTGCTCTCAGGTGATAGGCCGAACCTCCCGCTGCTCTACGCTTGCGGCGTGGAGCTGCGTCAGCTGCGCTACTTCCTCGCCGTCGCCGAGGAGCTGAACTTCGGGCGTGCCGCCGATCGGCTGCACATCGCAGGCCCGTCGCTTTCCCAACAGATCAAGGCACTCGAACGCGACCTGAAGGTGAGCCTGTTCGATCGCGATCGCCGCTCGGTGACCTTGACCGCAGGCGGTGCGGCGCTGCTACCGCACGTTCGCGCGCTTGTTGAGCAGGCCGACGAGTTGCGAAGGCAGGCCGCGGGGTTGGCGACGTCAGCACCGGTCCGTATCGGCTACGTGAAGTGGTGCCCCGCCGACTGGGCGGAGCGGGCCGCCGGGGTGGCACGGCTGCGTGTCGACACCTGGGTGTTGCCGTCGCACACACAGGCCGCCAGGGTCGCCGACGGCAGCCTCGATCTCGCGATCTGCTGGGTGCAAGACGCCGATCTCGAATCCCTATCTCTGGCGGCGCATCTCGTCGGAGTGGATCGGCTCTACGCTGTCGACGTCGGCTCCGATTCGTCGCCGGTCGCGGCAAACGACACAGTGGTGCTGCTGGACGTCGATGAGTCGACATGGTCGTCCTGGAATTCCTACGGCGCGCAGTTCGCCGCCGGCACCGGGGCGCGGACACTGACGGTCGACGACGGCGGCTTGACAGGTCAACCGTTCTTCGAGCATGTGCGGCGGCTGCGTAGGCCGGTGCTCAACAACCCGAAGGCACAGGACGGCCCCGAACCCGGCGACCTGGTTCGCCGCCCTGTGGTGGCGCCGACACCTCTGTGGACGTGGTCGCTGGTCTGGCGTCGCGGCGAGACGAATCCGGCCGTACTGGCCGTGATCGAGGCCTTCACCGCCGACGTCGGCGACCTGTCCCTCGACGGCGAGTCAACATGGTTGCCCGCCGGTGATCCTCACCGCGCCGGCTGAGGAATGCGCAGCAGCGCTGCGGCGACCGCAGCGGCGACGACGGTCAGCGCGGCAGCCAACAGTGCGTAACCGAAGCCGTGGTGCAGCAGAGGCCCCACCGCGACGGGCCCGATGATCTGGCCCGCAGAGTAGCCCGCTGTCAGCAGGGCGACCGCACCGGGAAACTTCAACAGCCGTCCCGCGGCCAGCGTCATCGTGCTCACCCCGATGAACGTTCCTCCGAAAAGCACCGCACCGACGAGTGCGGCCGTCGCGCCACCCGCAACGGCAGGCAATGCGATCCCGATCGCCTGCAGCGTCAGCGCGACCACCAGCAGCTTCGGATGCGAGCACCGAGCACCGAGGGCGGCCCACAGTGCTGCCGACGGGGCAGCGGCGAGTCCGACCAACAGCCAGGCGCCGTCGCCGAGCCAGCCCGACGAGGTCTGTTTGATGGCCGCCACCAGGAACGTGCCGGCGACGATGTACCCGAAACCTTCGAGGGTGTAGCTCACGAACAGCACCGCGAACCGGCGGTCAAAACGCCCGCGCTGCTCGCGCGGCGCAGTCGCCGCTGTGGAATCTATTGCCGCACTTTCGTTTCCGCCCACGGACCACGCGCACGCGGTGAGCACCGCGGCGGATACCGCGGCGAGCCACCATGCCGACTGCCATCCCGCTGTCGGCATGGCGAGCACGAGCACAGCGGACAGGGCGATGCCGACACCGACGCCGCCGAAACCCCAGCCCGGCAGGTGCGGCGCGTGATCGCCGAGGTGGTCGAGCATCGAGTTGACGGCGATCACGAACACCACCGCGCTGGTGAAACCCGCAACGGCCCGCAGGCCCAGCCAGCCAACCGCGTTGGGTGCGAACGGCATTGCGGCCAGCGTCGCAACCAAGACGACCAACGAAGCCCGCAACGCCATCGCCGACCGAGTCAGCCGGTGCGACGCGGTGCCCGCCAATGCACCCGCGAGGTATCCGACATAGTTGGCGGTCGCCAGATTTCCAGCCAACTGCGGGGTGACCGCCGCCTGCGCGGTCATCAGCGGAAGGATCGGTGTGTATGCGAACCGCCCGATACCCATGGCCGCCCCCAGCGCTGCGGCGCCCCTACCGACGTGGGCCCAATTCGCGTGCATCAGCCGATGATGCGTTGCCGTGCGCGCAGTGCGCCACGACCGAATTGCTCGCAGCTGTGAGGCCCGACCTCATAGGGCCGGGCGCGCAGCTAACCGGGATTAAGGCCTAGGGCGTCGGCGGTGGCACAACCGGAATCGGCGCCATCCCCGGCGGTGCGTCGGCAGCGGGCGGCGGCGCATCGAAGTAGCCGGGCGGCGGCGGCCCGCTGATCGGGTAGTAGCCCTCGGGCAGCGGCGGCCCACCACCCTCCTGCGGTGCCGTCGGCGGTGCTTCCGATCCCGGGGCGTTCAGCGATTTGAACCCTGGCGGCAGCTGCGGCGCCGGGCCGGCCCCAGGTGGCGGCGGGGCGCCGCCCGGCATCTCGCCTTCCGGCGTTTCGGCGAAGTTGTAGGGGTCCTTGGCCTGGTTCCAGGCGTCCTTGAGGAATCCCAACGGACCGCTGGAATTGCCCGATCCGTACTTGGGATTGGAGATCTCCGGCACCATCGGCGGTCCGGCCGGCGGCGGCGCCGCGATCACGTCGCCGCCGACGGGGTCGCCTGCGGGAACGGGCTCGATCACCGGTTGGCCTGGCGGAACGGGCTCGCCCGGTATCAGGGGCGGCGCCGGATCGGCAACCGCGCTGGCCATGCCCAACGCGCCGAATCCGATGAGCGTGCTGGCGATCGCCGCAGAGGCGATTCTCCTGCGTCGTGTCATGGGTCACGAGGCTAGCGCCTCGCACCGGCGTCCGCGTCGTCACCCGGTGAACTGGGTCCCATCGCGGGCACCGCCGCGGCCGCGCTACCTGGCGTTCCGGATCGCCTCGAACACTGCCGGATCGAGGAGTGTCGAGGTGTCGCCGAGTTCGCGGCCCTCGGCGACGTCACGAAGCAGCCGCCGCATGATCTTGCCGCTGCGGGTCTTCGGCAACTCTGGCACCACGTGGATCTCCTTCGGCCTGGCGATCGGCGAGATCTCACGCGCCACCTCGGCCCTCAGCTCGTCGACCATGTGTTTACCGCCGTCGGCCGAGTCGGCCTGCAGGATCACGAACGCGATGATCGCCTGGCCGGTGTGCTCGTCGCTGGCCCCGACGACGGCCGCCTCCGCCACGTGCGAATGACCGACGAGCGCGGACTCCACCTCCGCGGTGGAGATGCGATGCCCGGACACGTTCATCACGTCGTCGATGCGGCCGAGCACCCAGATGTTGCCGTCGAGGTCGTAGCGCGCGCCGTCACCGGCGAAGTACCAGCCCTGCTCGGCGAACCGCGACCAGTACGTCTCGCGGAACCGGTCCTGGTCCCCCCAGATGCCGCGGAGCATCGACGGCCACGGCGCGTCGAGCACCAGATAGCCCGACGCGTGCTCGCCCAGCTCTGGGCTCGGCTCGATCAGGTTGCCGTTGTCGTCGACCACCCGCGCCGAGATGCCGGGCAGGGGCCTGGTCGCCGAACCCGGCTTGCACACCGTCACCCCTGGCAGCGGCGAGATCATCGCCGCACCGGTCTCGGTCTGCCACCAGGTGTCGACGATCGGAGTTTCGTTGGCGCCGAACACATCCCGATACCAGCGCCACGCCTCGGGGTTGATCGGCTCGCCGACCGTGCCGAGCAGCCGCAGGCTCGACAGGTTGTGGGCGTCGGCTATGTCGCGGCCCCACTTCATGAACGTGCGCACCAGGGTCGGCGCGGTGTAATAGATGGTGACACCGTATTTTTCGATGATCTCGAAGTGGCGGTGCTCGTCCGGCGAAGCCGGCGTTCCCTCGTAGAGGACCTGCGTTGCGCCGTTGGCAAGCGGCCCGTACACGACATAGCTGTGTCCGGTGATCCACCCGATGTCGGCTGTGCACCAGTACACGTCGGTCTCCGGCTTGATGTCGAAGACGTAGTGGTGGGTGTATGCCGTCTGGGTCAGGTATCCGCCGGATGTGTGGATGATGCCCTTCGGCTTGCCGGTGGTGCCCGAGGTGTAGAGCAGGAAGAGGGGATGTTCGGAGTCGAACGCCTCGGGGGTGTGTTCGGGCGACGCCGAGTTCACGACGTCGTGCCACCACACGTCGCGGCCCTCGCTCCACGGAGTCTCGATACCGGTGCGCCGCACCACGAGCACATGCTCGACGGTGCTCGCGTCGGTGCCCGCCGAAATCGCCTCGTCGACGGACTCCTTCAACGGCACGGCCTGACCGCGCCGATACTGCCCGTCGGTGGTGATCACGAGCTTGGCCTCGGCATCGTCGATGCGGGCCTTCAGCGCGGCGGCGGAGTACCCGGCGAACACGACCGAATGCATCACCCCGAGCCGTGCGCACGCCAGCATCGCCACGACCGCCTCGGGAACCATCGGCATGTAGATCGCCACCCGGTCGCCGGCTCGCAGGCCGAGCCCGGTCAGCGCGTTGGCGGCGCGGCACACATCGGTGTACAGCTCGCCGTAGGTGATGGTGCGCCGATCGCCGACCGGCTCACCCTCCCAGTGGATCGCGACCCGCTCGCCGAGGCCCGCCTCGACGTGCCGGTCGACGCAGTTGTAGGCGACGTTGAGCCTGCCGTCGACGAACCATTTGGCGAACGGCGCGTCGGAGAAGTCGAGCACCTGGGAGAACGGCGTCTGCCAGGACAGCCGGTCGGCCTGCGCGGCCCAGAATCCCAACCGGTCCCGGTTGGCGTGGTCGTAGAGGTCGGCCGTCGCGTTGGCCTGTGCGGCGAACTCCGCAGAAGCTGCATACGTCGAGGGAGCTTCGGTGCATGTGTCGGTCATGCGCTGTGAGCGTAGTCACGAAATGCCTGATCAACGGGCGTGCGTCACAGTAGTCTGCGAGCGGCGCATGACGAGCGCCGACCGGTCAATGCCGTCGGCCGAACGGTCGAGTCCATGGTCGCACCGTGGTTCAAAAGAGGTGAGATGTCCGGCGTGTACCTGATCGCCCTCGTGGCGGTGCTGGCCGTCGCGGGCCTGATCGCGGCGGCCTTCGTCGTGCGCACCCGCCGCGTGGTGGCCACCCCGACCGAACGGGCAGTGCACGAGGCGCTGCACACGGCATCGCTTGCGGCGCGCGCGCTGCGCAAGGGCCTGGAGCCGGAGTCCGCGCGCGCGGCGGCGCCGCACCTGCGCAAGCTCACCGGAACCGACGGTGTCGTGCTGTACGACGGCGAGGGTCGGCTGCTGTCCCGCGATCCGCCCGACGACGCGGTGTGGACCAGCGACGTCCTCGACGCGTGCGGGCGCGCCGTCGACGACGCGATCTCCGGCCACCGCCGGGTGCTGACCGGGCGCCAACCCGCGGTGATCGCCCAGCCGCTGCTCGCCGACGACGGGGGTGTGATCGGGGTGCTCGTCGTGGTGACGGCGCACACGCCCGCGCCGGGGATGCTCGGCGCGGTCGGCGAGGTGGCCCGCTACGCGGCCAGCCAGATCGAACTCGCCGAGCTGGACGCCTCCCGCGCGCGGCTGGACCGTGCCGAGGTGATCGCACTGCGGGCGCAGATCAGCCCGCACTTCATCTACAACGCGCTGAACACGATCGCCTCGTTCGTGCGCACCGATCCGGACCGGGCCCGCGAACTGATCCTCGACTTCGCCGACTTCACGCGGTATTCGTTCCGCGCCGCCGGGCAGTACACCACCCTCGCCGACGAGCTGGGCAACATCGACCGCTACCTTCGCCTCGAGCGGGCCCGGTTCGGGGACTCGTTGACGGTCAAGCTCGACGTGGCGCCCGAGGTGCTCAACGTCGTCGTGCCGTTCCTGATGCTGCAACCGTTGGTGGAGAACGCCGTCCGGCACGGGCTGGCCGGACGAAGCGGCGGCTCGATCGAGATCGTCGCCCGCGACGAAGGGTCGGACTGCGCGATCACCGTCGAGGACGACGGTGTCGGGATGGATCCCGAGACGCTGCGGGCCGGGCACGCCGACGTGCTGACCGAGCCGGGGTCGGGCGACGAGCGGGCCCACGTCGGGCTGACGAATGTCGACCATCGTCTGCGGGCCGCGTTCGGCAATGACTACGGTCTTGTGGTCGAGACCGCGGCAGGCGCGGGCACCAAGGTGATGATGCGAGTGCCCAAGTTCCGGCCGGGCGTCAGGGTCGGCGCATGAGCGACGCGATGACGGTGCTGGCCGTCGACGACGAGGCGCCCGCACTCGACGAGCTCACCTACCTGCTGCGCCAACATCCCGCCATCGGAACCGTTCGCGGCGCGGCCGATGCCACCGCCGCGCTGCGCGAGCTCGGCGAGGGCGGGATCGACGCGATCTTCCTCGACATCAACATGCCAGGGTTGTCGGGCCTCGAACTCGCTTCGGTGCTCGGCAATTTCGCCGAGCCGCCCGCGGTGGTGTTCGTCACCGCACACGACGACAAAGCGGTCGCGGCCTTCGACGTCGGCGCCGTCGACTACCTACTCAAACCGATCAGACGCGACCGTCTCGATGAGGCAGTGCGGCGAGTCGCGGCCACCCGGGTGGCCGAGCAGGCCAGGCCGGCCAACGACGCCGCCGAGTCGAACGCGGACGTGATCCCCGCCGAGGTGGCAGGCGTGACCCACTTGATCCGCAGGGACACCATCGGGTGGGTGGAGGCGGAGGGGGACTACGCACGGCTGCACTCCGCTTCCGGCGCCCACCTGGTGCGCATACCGTTGAGCACGCTCGAATCCCGTTGGGCCGAAGCCGGTTTCCAACGGGTACATCGTTCCTATCTGGTTTCGCTGTCGATGGTCACCGGGATGCGCACCAGCGCCGGGTCGGTGATGGTGCGGGTACGGGCCAACGGTGCGTCGCCTGCCGTGGAGCTGCCGGTGAGCCGACGCCAGGCGCGAGAGCTTCGGGACCGGCTGATCCGCGATCCGATGCGCGGCTACCGACCGGAGCGCGGCGATGACTAGCGGACGACCGCAACGCGAAAGGGTCGTCCTCGCACACCGTCGCGGCGCGCGCATGGTGCGCACCCGCGTGGAGGTGCAGGAGCAGACCGAGGTCGGCGACGCGCTCGTGCGCGGGCTGGTTCGAGCACAGCTCGGCCTCGCGGTGCGACTGGCGGCGGTGGTGATGTGTGTGATCGTCGCGGTTCCCGTCGGGGGCAGCCTTTTTCCCGCTCTGGCATCCACGGCGGTGTTCGGCGTCCGGTTGAACTGGCTGGTGTTGGCGGTGCTGATGTACCCGTTGGTGTACGGCGTCGGCAGGCTCTACGTACGCCTGGCCGAACAGGCAGAGCGCGATTTCATCCGGGTGGTCGACGAAGAACCATGACCGATCATTCGTCCATCCCGCTTACCGCCACGGCCCTGCTCGCCGCGGCCATGGCCACCGTCGCCGTCGGCGTCTACGGCGGGCGGCGATCGCGCACCACCTCGGACTTTCTGGTGGCATCCCGCACGGTCGGCGCCCGCTCCAACGCGGCGGCGATCTCCGGCGAATACCTCTCTGCGGCATCGTTTCTCGGCGTCGCCGGCTTGGTCGCCAAGTACGGCGCCGACGCGCTGTGGTACCCGGTCGGCTTCACCGCCGGCTACCTCGGACTGCTGTTGTTCGTCGCGGCGCCGCTGCGCCGCTCCGGCGCATACACCGTGCCGGACTTCACCGACTTCCGGCTTGGCTCTGCGCGACTGCGGACCGTGACGATGCTGTTCGTCGTCGTCATCTGCGTGCTCTACCTGGTGCCGCAGTATCAGGGTGCGGGCCTGACCATCAACATCCTGCTCGGGTTGCCGGTGTGGGTCGGGCCCGTTGCGGTCGCCGCGATCATCATCGGCAACGTGGTCGGCGGCGGGATGCGCTCCATCACGTTCGTACAGGCGTTCCAGTACTGGCTGAAGCTGACCGCGATCGCGGTTCCGGCACTCGCGCTGGCGGCGCTCTTCCTCGCCGACCCGGTCCCCCTCGGCGGGCCGCTACCACCCGCGGTGGCGCGGCCGACCACCGTCGCGATCAACACCGACGTCGTGGTCCAGGTCGACGCCCCCGCAGGGATCACCGTTTCGGGCACCCTCGACGGCCGACCCGTGCGGGACGCGCCGATACCGTCGGCAGGCAGGCACACGCTCGGTCTCGACAGCACGCTGAAACTCGCTGCGGGGGCCGCGACGCCCGTCGTCGCAGGCGCACCGAGCACCGGCGAGGAATGGGCAGGATCCGGCGGCGGACTGGGCGGCGGGCATCCGCTGTATCAGGTGCTGTCCATCATCGTCGCGACTTTCCTTGGCGCCATGGGACTGCCGCACGTGCTGGTGCGGTTCTACACGAACCCCGACGGCCGGGCGGCCAGGCGAACCGCGTTGGCCGTCATCGCCCTGCTGGCCTTCTTCTACGCCTTCCCGACGCTGATGGGCGTCTTCGCCCGGCTCTACGTTCCGCAACTTCTGATCACCGGAGGTGCCGACGCCGCGGTGTTGCTGATGCCCGAAGCGGCCATCGCAGGGCCGGTCGGGCGTCTGCTCGGCGCGCTGGTGGCCGCCGGTGCGATCGCGGCTTTCCTCGCGACGTCGTCGGGTCTGCTGGTGAGCATCGCAGGGGCGCTGGCGACGGATGTGTTGCGCGGGCGGGTGCGCGACTTCAGGATCGCCGCGCTGATCGGGGGTCTGCTGCCGCTGCCGCTGGCACTGGCGGCGTCGACCTTGGAGCTGTCCCGCAACGTCGGGTTGGTGTTCGCCGTCGCCGCGTCCACGCTGTGCCCGCTTCTGGTGCTGGGAATCTGGTGGCGCGGGCTGACGGCCGCGGGCGCCCTGTGCGGATTGACGGCGGGCGGCGTCGTCTCCGGCGCGGCTGCCGGCCTGACCCTGGCAGGCGGAATCGACGAGCACATGCTCGGCGGCTGGCCCGCGATGCTGGCCGGCTACCCCGCGGCGATCAGCGTGCCGCTGGCATTCGTCACCATGATCGTCGCCAGCAGGCTGACCCGGGCCGCGGTGCCTGCCGACACGGCTCGGGTGTTCGCCCGCATGCACCTGCCCGAACGCCTCGGCATGAGCGTCGAGCGGACTCCCGGCGACTGACGGCCGCACCGCTCGTCGCGCCCGATCGACCGTTCACCGCACCGCTCGATGGCTTGGCCGTATGGCTGTCGACAGCGCCGCGCGATGTGAGGAAGGTCTCAAGAAGCCACCGGCACAAGCCGGCTCACAGACGAGGCAGGAGTCCATGGTGTCCCTCACGGATCTACCAGAACAAGACGCGCTATCCGCACGCAGAGCGCAGTACATCGCCGTCCAAGAGAGTCCCGAATTCCAGGAATTGCGAAGCAAGTTGCGCCGCTTCGTGTTTCCGATGACCGCGTTCTTCCTGGTTTGGTATGGGCTGTACGTCGTGCTCGGCGCCTTCGCCACGGACTTCATGGCCACCCCGGTGTTCGGCAATGTCAACGTCGGCCTGCTGCTCGGGCTCGGCCAGTTCATCACGACCTTCGTCATCACCGGGCTTTACGTCCGGTTCGCAAACAAGGAGCTCGACCCGCGGGCCGAGGCGATCCGTGCAGAACTCGAGAGCGAGGAATCATGAACCTGCTTGCCGCCGAAGCCCCGGCCGTCGGAAACCCGGTCGCCAACATCGCGATCTTCGCGGCCTTCGTCGTCATCACGCTTTTCGTGGTGATCCGCGCAGGCCGCAAGAAGTCCAGTGCCGCAGAGTTCTTCACCGGCGGACGTGAATTCACCGGTCCGCAGAACGGCATCGCGATCGCGGGCGACTATCTGTCGGCCGCAAGCTTCCTCGGCATCGCGGGGGCCATCGCCGTCTACGGCTACGACGGCTTTCTCTACTCGATCGGCTTCCTGGTGGCCTGGCTGGTGGCGCTGCTACTGGTCGCCGAATTGTTGCGCAACACAGGCAAATTCACCATGGCGGATGTGCTGAGCTTCCGGCTCAAGCAGAAGCCGGTACGGCTGGCCGCCGCGACGTCGACGATGACCGTGTCGTTGTTCTACCTGCTGGCCCAGATGGCCGGGGCGGGTGGTCTGGTGGCGCTGCTTCTCGACGTCAAGGGCCGGTCCGGCCAGAGCATCGTCATCGCGGTCGTCGGGGTGCTGATGATCTGCTACGTCCTGATCGGCGGCATGCGTGGCACCACATGGGTGCAGATCATCAAGGCTGTGCTGCTGATCACCGGCGCAGCGGTGATGACCGTGATGGTGATGGCGAGGTTCGGGATGGACTTCTCCGCCATCCTGGGTTCGGCGCAGCAGGCCATCTCCGGCTCGGCCAGCGAGGCGGTCGCCAACCGCGACGTGCTGGCGCCAGGCGCCCAGTACGGCGGATCGACCACGTCGAAGATCAACCTGATCTCACTCGGCATCGCTCTCGTGCTGGGGACCGCAGGCCTGCCACACGTGCTGATGCGCTTCTACACGGTGCCCACGGCCAAGGAAGCACGCCGTTCGGTGGTGTGGGCGATCGCGCTGATCGGGGCGTTCTATCTGTTCACGCTCGCGCTCGGCTACGGCGCCGCGGCCATCGTCGGCCCCGACCGGATCCTGGCGTCCGCAGGCGGCCAGAACTCGGCCGCGCCGCTGCTGGCGTTCGAGCTCGGCGGCGTTGTCCTGCTCGGCGTGATCTCGGCGGTCGCGTTCGCGACGATCCTTGCCGTCGTCGCCGGGCTGACGATCACCGCGTCGACGTCCTTCGCGCACGACGTCTACGCCAGCGTGATGAAGAGCCACGAGGTCACCGAGGACGAGCAGGTGCGGGTGTCCCGCATCACGGCGGTGGTGCTGGGTGTCGCCGCCATCGGGCTCGGTATTTTGGCGAACGGGCAGAACGTCGCATTCCTTGTCGCGCTGGCGTTCGCGATCGCCGCAGCGGCGAACCTGCCGACCATCGTCTTCTCGCTGTACTGGACGCGGTTCAACACCCGAGGGGCGTTGTGGAGCATGTACGGCGGGCTCATCACCACCCTCGTGCTGATCGTCTTCTCTCCTGCCGTGTCGGGTTCGAAGACGGCGATGTTGCCGAGCCTGGACTTCGCGTGGTTCCCGCTTGCCAACCCGGGCATCGTGTCGATCCCGCTGGCGTTCGTGCTCGGTGTCGTCGGCACGCTGACGGCCAAGGATGTGCCCGACCCGGGGATCAACGCCGAACTGGAGGTGCGGTCGCTGACCGGGGTGGGGGCCGAGAAGGCGGTCTCGCACTAGTTCGACGGGGGCGACGACGGCGGCGACCACACAGCGGTCGCCGCCGTTTCGCGGGTCCGGCCTTGCCGATGCTGCCGATGACGAGAATGGTGATGTTGATGGCATATCCGATCGGCTGAATGGGGATGCGGATTATGAACAAGGTTTCACTGACCGCCCTCGCGCGTCAGCATCTCGAGACCGCGCGCGCGGCCAGCAGCGGCCGGAGCGCGCACACCGTCTACGGCGGCCACGAGCATTCGTTGCGCCAGACCCTGATCGCGCTGAGGGCGGGCAGCGAACTGGACGAGCACGAAGCCAACGGCGAAGCCACGCTGCACGTTCTGCACGGCCGGGTGCGGCTCACCAATCAAGAGGCGCAGTGGGAGGGTTCGGCCGGTGACCACATCATCATCCCGGACTCCAGGCACGGCCTGGCGGCGCTGGAGGACTCCGCAGTGCTACTGACCGTCGCGAAAGCCGTTGGCCCGCATGTCTAGTGGCTGATGGTGCGGTTTCGTACGTGACACGCCGACGCCGCGTACGAAGGCGCACGGACGGTCATATAGCGGGGCCCAGTAGGTCGTCGGCGTCCTTGATCACGTAGCCGTAGCCCTGCTCGGCCAGGAAGCGCTGGCGGTGCGCGGCGTATTCGGCGTCCAGGCTGTCGCGCGACACCACCGAATAGAAGATCGCGCCTCCGCCGTCGGCCTTGGGCCGCAGCAACCTGCCCAGCCGTTGCGCCTCCTCCTGCCGCGACCCGAATGTCCCCGAAACCTGTATCGCCACATTGGCTTCGGGCAGGTCGATGGAGAAGTTGGCCACCTTCGACACCACCAACGTGGAGATCTCGCCGCGGCGGAACTCGTCGAACAGCGCCTCGCGTTCCGCGGTTTTGGTCGATCCCTGGATCACCGGGGCGTTGAGTTCCATGCCCAGCTCGTCGAGCTGATCGAGGTACGCGCCGATGACCAGCGTCTGATCATCGGGGTGGCGTTCGAGGATCGACTTCACCACCGCGATCTTCGAATGCACCGTCGAGCAGAGCTTGTACCGTTCTTCTGGCTCGGCAACGGCGTAGAGCATCCGCTCGTTGTCGGTCATCGTCACCCGCACCTCGATGCACTCCGCGGGCGCAATCCAGCCCTGAGCCTCGATGTCCTTCCACGGCGCGTCATAGCGCTTCGGCCCGATCAGGCTGAACACGTCGCCCTCGCGACCGTCCTCGCGGATCAGGGTGGCCGTCAGGCCAAGGCGGCGCCGCGACTGCAGGTCGGCCGTCATCCGAAACACCGGCGCGGGCAGCAGGTGCACCTCGTCGTAGATGATCAGGCCCCAGTCACGGCTGTCGAACAGCTCGAGGTGGCGGTATTCGCCCTTCGTGCGGCGGGTGATCACCTGGTAGGTGGCGATGGTGACCGGCCGGATCTCCTTCTTCTCGCCGGAGTACTCGCCGATCTCTTCCTCGGTCAGCGACGTGCGGTTGATCAGCTCGCGCTTCCATTGCCTGCCCGCCACGGTGTTGGTGACCAGGATCAGCGTCGTCGCGCCCGCCTTCGCCATCGCGGCAGCGCCGACGAGCGTCTTGCCTGCGCCGCACGGCAGCACGACCACACCCGAGCCGCCCTGCCAGAACGAGTCGGCGGCCATTTCCTGGTAGTCGCGCAGATGCCAGTTCTCCTGATCGAGGCTGATCGGATGCTTCTCGCCGTCCACGTAGCCAGCCAGATCCTCTGCGGGCCAACCGATCTTGAGCAGCATCTGCTTGATCCGACCACGCTCGCTGTTGTGCACGATGACGGTGTCGTCGTCGATGCGAGCGCCAAGCATCGGCGCGATCTTCTTGTGCCGAAGCACCTCCTCGAGGACGGCGCGGTCGAGGCTGACGAGCGTCAGCCCGTGCACCGGGCTCTTCACCAGCTGAAGGCGGCCGTAGCGGGCCATCGTGTCGACGATGTCGACCAACAGCGGCTGCGGCACCGCGTAGCGCGAGAACGACACCAGCGCATCGACGACCTGCTCGGCGTCGTGGCCCGCGGCCCGCGCGTTCCACAGCGCCAGCGGCGTGATGCGGTAGGTGTGGATGTGCTCGGGCGCGCGTTCCAGCTCGGCGAACGGAGCGATCGCGGCGCGTGCGGCGCCCGCTTGCTCGTGGTCGACTTCGAGCAGGACCGTCTTATCGGACTGCACGATCAATGGGCCATCGGTCATTCTGTCCATTATCCCGACTCGGCGGACAGCGGCTTCGACGAGCGTGCGTGACCTGCCGCTTTTAGGCGGCGTGTCGTGCGCAGACATGCACGCTCGCGGTGCAGGGGGCTAGGCCTCGTCGGCCGACACCACCGACGTGACGCGATGGATGGCGAAGTCGCGGACCCGGCCCGTCGCCGGGTCGTAGGCGGTCAGCTGGCCGCCGCGCACGGTCACCGGCGCCACCACCCGCTGAGTCGCCACCCCAGCGGGGTCGACGTATCCGATCACCACCGAGTTCTGCAGTCGGGCCGCCTCCTGCAGTTGCGAGATGGCCACCGCCGGGTCGATCCGCATGCTGGCGAACGGCGTCGCTGCCACCTTGCGCAGCACCGCGACGATCGCGTTCAACGTCTGGCCCGGCGGGGGCGTCGGCTGTCGTGGGGCACGGCGCTGCGCGGGGACGGGCACCCGCGCCCCGCGGGCGCGGATGTCGACGATCGCCCCGGTGGAATCCTCGGCCGCGGGGGCGAAACCCGCAGTACGCAACGCCGCGAGCACCTCCGAGATCGGCGCCTGTGACACTGCCACCGTCGGGGCGAGCAGCCGCATCTCGAGAGGTTCCGCGGCGGGCGCACCGACCGCCTGGGCAAGAAGCGCGGGGTCCTCACAGCGGACGAACGACGCGGCCATCCCGACCCGCAGCTGCCCGTGCCTGCGGGCCACGTCATCGATGAGATAGGTAAGCCCCTGCGGCACAGGAGTTTTGGAATGACGACCGAACAAGGCGTGCAGTTCGCCCGCGGTGCGGCCGGTATCCAGTGCGCGCCGGATCGACGCCTCGCTGATCCGGTACACCATGGCCGCACCCGCCGACTCCACTGTCGCCACCGACGCCAGCTGCTCGGCGAGGTCGCGTTCGAGCGGGCCGGGCACGACGACGGTCAGGTCGGCCTGCAGCAGGAAGTGGTCGATTGGTTTGGGCAGCACCACAGCCATCGCATCGGCGGCGCCTGCATCACCTGCGAGCAGCTTGCGTCCCGGGCCGGTGATGGCGCCGCGGCCGACGACACCGAGTGCGTGCGCCTCGGTCAGTAGGTCGGCCACCGGTTGCGGCTGCAGCCGCACCGCCCACCGGGGGCGTCGCCAGACCATCGCACTCGACGCCGTCGCCGCGTCGACGCCCGCGCCGTTCGGCAGGTCGGCGAGCACGCTCAGTAACAACCTGCGGTCCAGCGGTGCGGCGGTGGAGTAGAGCGAATCAGAAAGGGCGGCATAAGGTTTGCCGTCCGGGCCACGGCCGCCGATCAAGCCCGGCCTACCGGGAAGGTCCAACCAGGTCGAGGCGAGCAGGTGCCAGCGCACAGCAACGGGGGATTCGATGAACCGGTCGGCTGACACGGTAGGCGCCCAGTACGGCCCGGTGCCGTCGAGTGGTTCGGGGTCGGGCAGGCCCGCCGCGATCAGCCCCGCGGCGGCCGAGATCTCGAGGACAAGGCCGAGCCGCTGCTCGTCGATCCCGGTCACCTTCGTCAGCCGCTTGACGTCGCGTACGCCAAGGCCGCCGCTGCGAAGCTCGGGGACCGGTGTGGCGCCGAGTGTTTCGATCACCAACTCGACTTCGCGCAACAGGTCGATGACGGCGCCCGCGGCGACCGCGTCGACGTCCGCTGTGGACGTCGTCGACACCACCGGGTCCGGCGGCGTCAGCCCGACAGGTCCGGGGACCTCGCCGCGCAGGGTCTGACCCACCAGTCGGGGCAGGATCACGGTTTCGGCGTCGACCTGGCGGAGCAGGCCCGCCGCCAACAGCCGCTGCACGGGCCGGTCCGGCGGCGTGCCCGGCGCGGCGTCGCGGGTCCTACCCATCGGCGAACCCTCCGTCAGCCGCCGCAGCAGATCGCGCTGCGCATCGTCGACGACTGCGAGCCGGTCGGCGATCTCGTCGCCGGTGTGCTCGGCGTCCTCCATGATGGCCTGGCCCGGATACCAGGGCAGGCCCGCCGAGGTCTCGGCGGCCACCCGGACCTCGCTGTCGCCCCACACCAGAGCGCGCTCGCGCAGGTCGTCGATCGCGGTGGTGACAGCGTCCTCACCGACGCGGCCGTCGATCAGCGAAATCAGCTTGGTCAGCGGCACCGGCGTGGTCTCGGCCTGCAGTGTCAGCAGCGCATCGAGCACCGCGAGGTGCAGGAAATCCAGCTCGTCGGTGGCGGCCTTGACGGACTGCCTGGCCTGCGCGCGGGCAGCAAGTGCCGCGATGCTGCCCGGCGGCGGCTGGGTCAGGTCGGGCCGCAGCTCGAGCAGCCGGATCAGCCGCTCGTCAGGCAAATCGGCTAGCCAGGCGCCCAACGGGACACCCGGATTCTGTTCAGACATTACTGACCAGCGTAAAGCAGCCCGCCGGTCTCGCCACCAGTCGCGGCGCCTGCCACAATATGGGGCGTGGCAGACAAGAAGCAGAAGACCCGCTACATCGACAACGGCTGGCCGACCACCGATGTCGACGACGATCACGCGGTCAGCGAGCTGGCCGCCGACCGCACCGGCGCGTTGTCGCCCTTCGGCGACCTGACGTTCCCGCTGCCTTCGGAGGATCTGCCGTACACGCACCCGGTCACCGTCGTCAACAGATAACGGTGGTCGAGCCTCGCGGGGGCCGGCTGTCGCACCTCGACGATTCGGGCGCGGCCCATATGGTCGACGTGACCGGCAAGGATGCCACCACGCGGACCGCCGTCGCGGCGGGCACGCTGCGCACCCGCGCCGACGTCGTCGAGCTCATTGCGACCGGTGGGCTACCCAAGGGTGATGCGCTGGCCACCGCACGGGTTGCGGGCATCCTGGCGGCCAAGCGCACCAGCGACCTGATCCCGTTGTGTCATCAGTTGGCGTTGACCGGTGTCGATGTCGACTTCGAGATCGGCCAAGCCGAGGTCGGCATCACCGCGACGGTGCGCAGCACCGACCGAACCGGTGTCGAGATGGAGGCCTTGACGGCGGTCAGCATTGCGGCGCTGACGCTCTACGACATGCTCAAGGCCGTCGACCCGGCGGCGCGTATCGACGACATCAGGGTGCTGCGCAAAGAGGGCGGAAAAGCAGGGACGTGGACCAGGTGATGAGCGCTCGCGCGAAGAGCAGATGGACGTGACGCGTACCGCGAGGGTGATCATCGCGTCGACCCGCGCGGCGACCGGCGTCTACGAGGACCGCACCGGCCCGATCATCGTCGATTGGCTGAACCAGCGCGGCATCGTCACGCCCGCTCCCGTCGTAGTCGCCGACGGCAGCGGAGTGGTGCGGTCGCTTTTCGCGGCGGTCGGCGAAAACGTCAGTGTGATAATCACTTCCGGCGGCACCGGGATCTCGCCGACGGACCGGACCGCCGATGCCACCGCAGACATCGTCGACTACCAGATCCCCGGTCTGGCCGACGCAATCCGACTCTCAGGGCTGCCGCACGTGCCGACGTCGGTGCTGTCGCGCGGCGTCTGCGGCGTCAGGAACGGCACGCTGATCGTGAACCTGCCGGGCTCGACCGGTGGTGTCAAGGACGGTCTCGGCGTGCTCAACGACGTCCTCGAGCACGCGCTCGATCAGCTTGCGGGTAGGGACCACCCCCGGTGAAGGCCGTCGTGCTGCGCGCTGCCCTCACCGAGCAGACCATCGAACTCGCCGAGCACGAGGGTCTCGTCGCGCATCAGGCCGCAGGGGCCGTCGTCGGCTTTGCAGGCGTCGTGCGGGATCACGACGGCGGGCACACGGTGACGCGGCTGGAGTATTCGGCGCACCCCACGGCGCAGCAGACGCTCGCGGATGTCGCCGCGGAGATCGCGGCCGACTGCGCGGGCGTGCGGGCGATCGCGGTCAGCCACCGCATCGGCGCCCTCGAGATCGGCGACGCCGCGTTGGTGGCCGCCGTTGCGGCCGACCATCGGCAGGCGGCATTCGACACCTGCGCCCGGTTGGTGGACAGCGTCAAGGCACGGCTACCGGTGTGGAAGCACCAGTTCTTCGCCGACGGCTCCGACGAATGGGTGGGTTCGGCCTAGCCGGCGGTGCCGGCGTTGGGCTTAGGCGGCAGGCGGTGCGGGCAGCACAGGCTCGCCCGGCAGCGGTGCGGGCGGAACCTCGGCTCCGAGCGGAGCGGGCGCAACGTCGCCGACCGGCGCGGGAGCGATCCCAGGAGCGTTGAGGTTCTCCGATCCCGGTTCCGGAGTCGTCATCGGACGCTGGGTCAGCGCGAGCAACGCATCCTTACCCGTGATGTCCTGGGTCTGGATCGCATGCCACAGTTCCTTGAGGTACGTGACGTTTGCACTCTGGGCCGGCAGCGTCGACTCATCCATCGTGGCACCCGGCGGCAGATTCTCCGGGCTGGCCAGGTGCGGGACCTCTGCAGGCGGAGCAGGAAGCTCGCCGGTCATCGCCTGGTTGGCCGCGTCGAGAGCGGGCGCAGGGATGTCGACCGAATTCACCATTGCCATCGGATCGGGTGCGGGTGCGGGTGCGGCCAGCGGATCGACGGGTGCTGGACCAGGCAGCGGCGGTGCGGGCTCCAGCGGCGGCGGTGCCATCTGCAGCGCCCACTGCTGCGGGCCATCGGCGGGGGCGTCGGGCGCGACGTCCCAGTCCGGTGCAGGCTGCTCGAGCGACGCGTTGACGATCGGTAGTTCGACAGGGTCGGCGTTCGGCAGCGGCGTGTCCAGCAGCGGCGGGACGTCGGGCATCTGCGAGGCGTCGGGCAGCGGTGCGTCGAGTGAGACGAACTCGGCGGCCGGGGGAGGCGGAAGCTCGGGCGCCGGTGGCGGCGGGAGTTCCGGCGCGGGTGGCAGCGGGGCGGCCAGCGCGTCGACGGGAGCAGCCTCCGGTGGTGGCGGCGGTGCGAACGGGTCGAACGGCGGAGGTGGCGGCAGCTCGCCGTTCAACCCCACGGCGTCGATGGCGCCGTCGATAGCCTGTTGAGCGTCGTCGATCACGTTGCGCGGCGTCGAGCTGGACAGCCCGCGGCCGCAGACCGGCCACGCGCCGCGGCCCTGAGTGCCAAGGACACGCTCGGCGACCGCGATCTGCTCTTCTTTGGTGGCCATATGCGCGGAGGGCGCGTACTCGCCGCCTCCGTGCGATGTCCAGGTGCCGGGGGAGAACTGCAGCCCGCCCTGGTAACCGTTGCCGGTGTTGATCGCCCAGTTACCGCCTGATTCGCAGCTTGCGACTTTGTCCCATTCACCGTCGGTTGCGGCGCCAGCATGCCCGGCGAAAGCGAGGCCTCCGCTGCCGATGACTGCGCCCGTGAAGGCGACTTTTGCGACTGATTTTGCCGATGACGTGGGCTTGCGGTGCCGTCCACTGCTCATGGGTGCGTTAGGTCCTCTCTAATGCGCCCGCGAGGTCAGCTGTCGGGTTCGGGCTGGAGAGGTTGCCCGGCCTGGCCGTTGGTGAGAACGGTTTCGGCTTCACCCCAAGGGGCCGCAAGCGGCTCCTGGTCCTTTCGGTGGACCGGTGGGTCCCCCGCCTCCATCCATACTTGTTCGTTGAATCCCTGCCCAACGGATGGAGCTCGGCGCTATCGGGCAGGAAGGGCCAGCCGATTAGGGTCGACTGGCTTGCGGAAGAACCTAATGGGTCTGCGCGTTGCAGTCATCTTTTGCGCGTTGCGGCGTTTCGCCTCACGGCAAATCCTAATGAGGCTCTAAAAGCGCAGGAGTTTCGGGCGTTTCTGCTGGTGCATACCGCGCTCCACCAGTCTGTAGCCAGCTTGTGACCATTTTGTTATGTGATGTAAATCACTTTTACCCGCCCGCAAAGGGCGGGAGCACATCAATTATCTGGCCGTTTGTCAGCTCGGCCGTGTCGTCGCGGACCGCGATGCCGTCACATAAGAAGGAACACCGCCGCAGCACCAGGGCGAGCTCCGAACCGCGTGCGGCGAGCGTGTCGACGAGCGCGGCGACCGTCGTTCCGGGCGCGACTTGCACGGTTTCGGTCTCGACGCCTGCAGCGGCACGAGCCGCGGCGAAGTAACGCACGGTCAGCGTCAAGGTCGCCGTCGGCGTAGTCGTGGCTTCCATGGTCATCCGCCGATCGCGCTCATCGGCCGGTCCGGCTGCACGAAGTCGGGGTCGTTGATGCCGTGGCCCGCAGGTTTTGCCCACATCGCGGCGCGCCATGCTCCCTCGACGGCGTCATCGTCAGCGCCCGAGCGCATCAGTGCGCGCAGGTCGGTCTCCTCGCGGGAGAACAGACAGCTGCGCACCTGGCCGTCGGCGGTCAGCCGGGTGCGGTCGCAGGCCGAGCAGAACGCGTGCGACACCGACGCGATGATGCCGACGGTCGCCGGGCCGCCGTCGACCAGCCAGAGCTGCGCGGGCGCGGAGCCGCGCGGGGCCGGGTCCGGTGTCAGCGTGAAGTGACGCTGCAGGGTGGCCAGCACCTCGTCGGCGCCAAGCGTCTTGCCGCGCGACCACTCGTGACCGGCGTCGAGCGGCATCTGCTCGATGATGCGCAGCTGGTAGTCGTGCTCGAGGCTGAATCGCAACAGCGACACCGCGTCCTCGAGCCCGGTCATCGGGTCGAGGACGGCATTCACCTTGACCGGCTGCAGGCCGACCCTGTGTGCCGCGGCAAGACCGGCAAGCACGTCGGCAAGCCGGTCTCGGCGGGTGATGTGCGCGAAATGCTCGGCGTCGACGGTGTCGAGCGACACGTTGATCCGGTTCAGGCCGGCACCCTTGAGGCCTGCGGCCCGGCGATGTAGCCCAATTCCGTTGGTGGTCAAGGTGATTTCAGGTCGAGGCCGCAACGCGGCGGTCGCCGCGACGACCTCTTCGAGATGCTTGGCCAGCAGCGGTTCGCCGCCGGTGAATCGAACGCGGGTGACGCCGAGCCGCGTCACGGCGATGCGCAGCAGGCGAGTCAGCTCGTCGGTGTTCAGCAACTGCTCGCCCGACATCCAGTCGAGTCCCTCGGCGGGCATGCAATACGTGCACCGCAGATTGCAGCGGTCGGTCAGCGACACCCGCAGATCGGTGGCCACCCGGCCGTAGGTGTCGACCAGCGGCCCGCCTACCGGAGCAGGCCCCACGCGGCGGGACACCGAAGGAACGCCGAGCGCGATGATGGTCACGCAGCGGCTCGCACGGGTGGCTTCAGGTCGTCTACGGGCACGATCTCCTTGCCCAGCGGCACCAGCGAGACCGGGATGAGCTTTAGGTTGGCCAGCGCAAGCGGGATGCCGATGATCGTGATCGCCATCGCGACGGCGGTGACGACGTGCGCGATGGCCAGCCAGATACCGAACAGCAGCACCCAGATCACATTGCCGATCAGCGCTCCCGGCCGGACGCCCGGTTTGTCGATCACGGTGCGGCCGAACGGCCACAGTGCGTAGGAGGCGATGCGCAGCGATGCGAAGCCGAAGGGGATCGTGACGATCAGCACGAAGCAGATGAGTGCGGCCAGCAGGTAACCAAGCGCCAGCCACAGGCCGCCGAAAACCAACCAGATGATGTTCAGGATCAGGCGCATCTCTTCCTCCAGCGTGGGTTTCAGCCTACCGAGTAATAGGGGTGCTGGTCGTCGCGGCCTCCGAGTAGGATCTCTCCAGCGCGTCCCTGCGGAAAAGGCGGGACGCTTTCATTATGTGGGTTACCGAGACGAGCAGGTGAGACCAGTGCCGACCGGCCGGGTTAAGTGGTACGACGTCGAGAAGGGCTTCGGCTTTTTGTCGCAGGAGGAAGGTGAGGACGTCTACGTCCGTTCCTCCGCGCTGCCTGCCGGCGTCGAGGGACTCAAAGCGGGACAGAAGGTGGAGTTCGGCATGGCCGCCGGTCGCCGTGGCCCGCAGGCGTTGAGCCTGAAGATCCTCGACTCGCCGCCGAGCCTGACCCGTACCCGTCGCGAGGCGGCCGCCGCCGAGCACAAGCACACGCCCGACGAGCTGCACGGCATGGTCGAGGACATGATCACCCTGCTGGAGGGGGCGGTGCAGCCAGAGCTGCGCAAGGGCCGCTACCCCGACCGCAAGGTCGCGCGCCGGGTGTCCGAGGTGGTCAAGGCCGTCGCTCGCGAACTCGACGGCCAGTAATTCGCCGAGGCGACGGCCAGTAATTCGCCGAGCGTGCATCCAGCGCGAAAATCCTCGCGATTTCCCACAGTAGCTTCACGTTCGCCGGATGCGGGCATGCGGGGCGAATGCGGCACGTTCGCCGGATGCGGGCATGCTGGGCGAATGCGGCACGTTCGCCGCATGCGGGCATGCTGGTGCCATGGCTGAATATGTCTCCAGCGGTGGCGAGTTCACTCGCGACACCAACTACATCTCCACCCGCATCACCGCCGACGGCCGCGACGGGTATCCCGTCGAACCCGGCCGCTATCGGCTGATCGTCGCGCGGGCCTGCCCGTGGGCCAACCGTGCGATCATCGTCCGTCGGCTGCTCGGCCTGGAAGATGTGCTGTCGATCGGTTTCTGCGGGCCCACCCACGATGCACGCAGTTGGACCTTCGACCTCGACCCGGGCGGCGTCGACCCGGTGCTCAAGATCCCGCGGCTGCAGGACGCCTATTTCGCCCGTGACCCTCACTACCCGAAGGGCATCACGGTGCCCGCGATCGTCGACGTGCTGACCGGGCAGGTCGTCACCAACGACTTCGCGCAGATGACGCTCGACCTGTCCGGCGAGTGGACGGCGTATCACCGTGACGGCGCACCGGATCTGTATCCCGATGCGCTGCGCGACGAGATCGACGAGGTAGCCAAGCGCATCTACACCGAGGTGAACAACGGCGTCTACCGGTGCGGCTTCGCCGGCTCACAGGAGGCCTACGACAAGGCCTACGACCGGTTGTTCACCGCGCTGGACTGGCTCAACGAGCGGCTGGAAAATCAGCGGTTCCTGGTCGGGGACACCATCACCGAAGCCGACGTCCGGCTGTTCACCACGCTGGCCCGCTTCGATCCCGTCTATCACGGCCACTTCAAAGCCAACCGCTCCAAGCTCGACGAGATGCCCGCGTTGTGGGGCTATGCGCGAGACCTGTTCCAGACCCCCGGCTTCGGCGACACCACCGACTTCGTCCAGATCAAGCAGCACTACTACATCGTGCACACCGACATCAACCCGACGCGTATAGTGCCGAAGGGGCCGGATCTGTCGAACTGGCTGACACCGCACGGCCGGGAAGTGTTGGGCGGCAGGCCGTTCGGCGACGGCTCACCGCCGGGGCCGACGCCCGAAGGCGAGCGGGTACCCGCCGGGCACGGGGCCGGCTAGGGCCAGGCGGCCCGCACCGACCACTCCGCGTGCGTCCACGGAAACTCGTTGCCCGCCTCGTCGCGCACCAGCGTCGGCAGTTGCACCGCGAAGCCGAACAGCCTGCCGCGGTGCGGGTCCATCGTCGGGATGGTGACCGCGAATGTGCTGCCGGACCGGAATTCGTTGACGACGTCGGAGCCTTCGTATGACCGCACCAAAACCCATGGTGCAGCTGCGATCGCGGGCGGCACCGACAACTGCACCGCGTTGCGCGCGTCGACGTCGAGTACTCCGTCGCTGCGCGGGGTTTCGCAGTCGGTGGGGTTGAGCACATCGCAGAACTGATACGGCCCCACGCGCACCAACTGCCCGCGGGTGTAGGCGCTTATCTGCGGATGTTCGGGCGCGGGAGTTCGACTCAACCGCCATATCAGTACGCCGGTCGCGACAGACGCCAGCACGGCGACGGCGACAAGAACCGCCAAGCCTTTCTTCACTCCCGCGGCACCCCGGCCGGATCAGTCCAGCCGCCTTCTTGCGCCGCCACGACGGGGCGATTGCCGCCGAGACCGGGGATCAGGGAGTCGCCGCGATAGCTGACAAGCGTCTGCGCGAGACCGAGTATCAGCATGGTCGAGATCACGGTAAAGCCAATGTGCAGTTGGGTATACACGAGCACACCTGTCGCGCCGCCGGCCACCCACGCCAGCTGCAACAGCGATTCCGACCGCCCGAACGCCGACGCTCGCGACTCCTCGGGCAGATCATCTTGTAGCGACGCGTCCAGTGAGGCCTTCGCGATCGCGCTCGCGGCAGAGGTCACCAACGCCGCCAACGCGGCCACCAACAGCTTTCCGGTCAGCGCGGTAACAAGCGCGGCCAACGTGACCGCTGTCGTGCTGCGCACGACCAACTGCGCCGGATGCCCGAGCTGCAGCCTGGCGCTGGCGTAGTTGCCACCGAAATTACCGATCGCCGCCGCCGCACCGATCAGGCCGAGAATCATCAGCTGCTCCCAGCCGCTCTTCTCGTGCGACTTGGCCACGAACGCGGGATAGAGGAACAGGAAGCCCACCATCACCTTGATGGTGCAGTTGCCCCACAACGCGGTGATGATGTTGCGGCCCAGCGGTTGTCGTGCGTCGCGGGTTTCGGAGCGCCGCTGCGGATGGCGGCGCAGTTTGGCGCCGCGGACGAGAGGTGCGGGTTCATCCGCGCCGCCGTGGTAGCTCAGGGTGGTGGGGACCTCACCCGTGGTGACCTCCACCCATTTCGGGATGCGCATCGCGAGCACGGCGCCTGCCACCGTCATGGCGATGCACACGTACAGCGCCCCGGGCATGTGGAACAGGTTGAAGAGATACTCCGCGCCGGCGGCGACAGCGCCGCCGGCGATGGTTCCGCCGAGCAGGCCGAAGACCGTCAGCCGTGAATTGACCCGCACCAGGTCGATCGTCGGCGGCAGCACACGTGGGGTCACGGCGCTGCGAAGCACGCTGAATGACTTGGACAACACCATCATTCCCAGCGCGCACGGATACAGCACCCAGGACGGGAAGCTGCCCGTCGCACCGTCGTAGTTGGCGATCAGCACCACCACAAGCGCGCTGCGCAGCGTGAACGACATGGCAAGGGCGAGCCTGCGGCCGTGCTGTAAACGGTCAAGCGCCGGACCGATCAGCGGAGCGATGACCGCGAACGGCGCGATCGTGATGAGCAGGTAGAGCGCGACCTTGCTCTTGCTCTCGCCGGACGCCGCCGCGAAGAACAGGGTGTTGGCCAGTGCGACAGCCATTGCGGAGTCGACGGCGAAGTTGGCCATCACCGGATACGTCAGCGCGGTGAGGCCCGACTTGTCGGCACCGTCGGCGGTGGCGGCGCGGTGAAAGAGGCCGTACATCTTCGACCCCATGTCCCGGCTGCGTTGGGCCGCCGACCGGGGGCCGCTGTGACCGCTGCGCCCCGCGGCTCCACCGACACCGGGGGGCGGCTCACCGCGGTTGGGTGACCGCGCCTCGAGGTCGGGCAAATACCGGTTGGCGCTGGGTGTGGACGAGCGGCGCTGGCGTCGGTGATTCACGCCGTCGCTGGGGTAGTTCGCCATCCCGGGGTGTTCGTCTGCGTCGTGGGCGGGCGGGCGAGGCGGGTAGTAACGCGGATCATGCTGGCCACCCCGGTCTCGGGGGTCACGCCCTGATCCGCTCACAAAAAGATTCTCCCCCATTGCGATGACGGCGTCGTGCAGCCGACCGGGTGTGGCTGTGCGCTCGCCGGTCAGGCACTATTAAGCACGTGGACAGCGTGACGGAATCCACCGGGGACGGCTCGGCTGCGTCGGCGATGGAGCCGTCGGCGGACTTGGAAGCGGTGCTGACGGGCGCCGTCGACTTGGCGCGCGCGGCGATCGTCGAGCACAGCGGCGACGCCGTCGGCGAGTATCTGGGCGCGACGTTCGACGACCCCACTGCCGCCACCCATCGGTTCCTGGCCAACCTGCCCGGCTATCAGGGCTGGCAGTGGGCCGTGGTGGTGGCCGCGCATCCCGGTGCCGACCACGCGACGATCAGCGAGGTGGTGTTGGTGCCGGGGCCGACGGCGCTGCTGGCGCCACAGTGGGTGCCCTGGAATGAACGTCTGCGCCCAGGTGACCTCGGTCCAGGCGACCTGCTCGCCACGCCGTCCGAGGACGAACGCCTCGTGCCCGGCTTTTCCGCGACCGGTGACCCTGCGATCGACGAGGTCGCCTACGAGCTGGGTCTGGGCCGACGGCGGCTGCTGAGCCAACTGGGTCGTGTGGAGGCCGCCCAGAGATGGCACGACGGCGACTTCGGGCCGGGCTCGGCGATGGCCCGATCCACCCGCCGGGTGTGTCGGGACTGCGGCTTTTACCTGCCGCTGTCGGGGGCCCTCGGATTGATGTTCGGCGCGTGCGCCAACGAGTTCTCCGCAGACGGCCGTGTGGTCGATGCCGAATACGGCTGTGGGGCTCACTCGGACACCCCGGCACCCGCAGGAGCCGGCTCACCGCTCTATGACCCCTTTGACGATGGTGTTGTCGAAGTCGTCGAGGCACCGGAAGCCAGCGCCGCTGAGGAGCCAGAAGCCAGCGCCGCTGAGGCACCGGAAGTATCGGACACCGCCGAGGAACCGGAAGCCGGCGACGACGAGCAGGCAGCGCCGACCGACGAGTCCGAGCAGCCCGCAGGCGACGACGAGCAGTCCGCGCCGGGCGACGAGAGCGATCAGCCCTCGACGTAACGGGGCCGAGTGCGGCCTATCGCGTGTTGAACTCGACCGCGGCCCGAACGAGCGCCTTGAACGCCTTCTCGTCGAGCCCGTCGTTCTCGTGAATGTCGATGGCCCGGCGAGTGTTGCCGTCGAGACTGGAGTTGAACAAGCCCGACGGATCTCTCAGCGACGCGCCCTTCGCGAACGTCACCTTGACGTAGCTCTTGTAAACCTCACCGGTGCAGATCATTCCGTCGTGGTACCAGACTGGAACCCCCCGCCACTTCCACTCCTCGACGACATCGGGCTCGGCCTTCTTGATGAGTTCTCGGATCCGCGCGAGCGTTTCGCCCCGCCAGTCACCAAGTTCCTCGATTCGGGCGTCGATCTTCTCGGCGGCCTCACTCACTGCCTCAGCTCACCTCCTGGATGCGGACGGTGTTGCCCGCGGGATCACGCAGGGCGCAGTCGCGCGAGCCCCACGGCTGGTCGGTGGGCTCCTGCATGACGTCGGCGCCGCTGGCCTGTGCCCGCTCGAATACGGCGTCGAGATCGGTGGTGGCCAGCATGATGCTGGCGTAGGTGCCTTTGGCCATCATCTCGGCGATGACCCGCCGTTCGTCCTCGGTGACGCCAGGATCAGCGGCAGGCGGCGTCAACACGATGTTCATATCCGGCCTGCCGGCAGGGCCGATGGTGATCCAACGCATCGTGTTGCGTCCGACGTCCTTGCGGACCTCGAACCCGAGAGCGTCGCGATAGAACGCCAGTGACTGCTCGGGATCTTCGTGGGGCAGGAAGCTCGCGTTGATTGTGATGTCCATGCCGCTCACGCTAGGTGCAGTCGCGCGGCAGGCGCTTCTCGATTCCTGATCGGTCGAGTCACCTGCTTCTCCACGCACGACGGCATCGCGGGCGTGGCGCCCGCGGTCTGTTCGCGGTACGCGCTTGGCGACATGCCCACCAGCTCGGTGAACCGTGTGCTGAAGGTGCCAAGCGATGAGCAGCCCACCGCGAAGCACACCTCGGTGACGCTGAGATCGCCACCACGCAGCAGGGCCATCGCCCGCTCGATGCGCCGGGTCATCAGATAGGAGTAGGGCGACTCGCCGTATGCGAGCTTGAATCGTCGGGACAGGTGGCCCGCCGACATGTTGACGCCGCGGGCGAGTGCCTCGACGTCGAGCGGCTGCGCGTATTCGCGATCCATCCGGTCGCGGACGCTGCGCAACAGCTTGAGGTCGCGCAGACGCTGCTGCTCGGCCGGCGTGCCGGTCAACTTTCGGCCGCCGCCTTGATGCGTGCCAGCGAGGTGTTCATGCCGTCGATGAGTTCGCGTTCGAAATTCGGTACGCCGCCGAACAATGTCTGCACCGTGAGGTTCGGGACGGCCTTCACGCCGTTCTCGGCGTGCCTGCTCTCCACCACCCGGGTGCCGTTTTCGGTCGGCTCCAGTTCATAGCTCCAAATGGTGTTGTTGGTGTTCACCCGGAACGCCAGCTTCTTATCCGGAATGACTTCGGTGACCGTGCTCGTCGTCGGCCAGTACAGAAAGTTGCGGCGGTTGACGTTGATCGTTCGGGTGCCCGGCCGCAGCGGGCCGAACGCCTTCATCAACCGGCACTGCGGGCTCCATTGCGGCATTCGGCTGAAATCGGAGATCAAGGCCCACACCTTGTCGACCGGAGCGTTGATATCGATCTGTGTCTGCAATAGCGGCTGCACCACTGCTTTCTCCTTTCGACGGCTCTCTGGTGGAGTTCAGCGCAGGCCGCTCTGCGCGCCGCGGGATCCGCGGCGCACGGCGTGACGCTGCCAAAGGAAGATCGACGTGCCCAGGACACCGACCCCGAGTCCGGCCACCGCTATGGGCCGCCAATCGTGTAGCCCCGCGACCGTGAATGCCAGGATCGCGGCTACCAACCAGCCCACCGCGACCACGATGATGACCGGCCACGGTTCGAGCAGGATCGTGGGCAGGGCAGGCGGTTCCGGCTGACCGGGCTCGGGAGGTTCTGCGCTCATTGACGACAACCTAGCCCGCCGGGTATTCAGAACGAAAGCCCGCCCTGTTTTGCTACGCGCAGCAACATCCTCTGGCTATTCTTTGCCTTGTGAAGGATGCGGAGTCCCGATTGGCGAGTGACTTATCGCTGGCGGTCATGCGTTTGGCACGCCAATTGCGGTTTCGCCGTCCGGATTCCCCAGTTTCGCTATCGCAGTTATCGGCGCTATCGACCCTGGCTAAAGAGGGCGCGATGACGCCGGGGGCGTTAGCTACGCGGGAAAGAGTCCGGCCGCCGTCGATGACCCGCGTCATTGCCTCACTCGCCGAGCTCGGGTTCGTGGCGCGCAGCGCGCATCCCGCTGACGGCCGCCAGATTCTGGTGTCGGTATCGCCGTCCGGTACGGAACTGATCGAAGCCGAGCGCAAAGCCAGCCAGGAATGGCTCAAGGCGCGGCTTTCGCAGTTCGATGCGGACCAACGGAAGGCCCTGCTCGTGGCCGCCGACCTGATGTCGGCGCTCGTCGACGAAAGCGCGTGAGCGCTGGGCACGAGCGAGCCGGAATGGGTTCGGTGATCGATGTCGACGACCCCGCCGACCCGCGGCTTGACGATTTCCGCGACCTCAACAGCGTCGACCGCAGGCCCGATCTGCCGTCCGGCAGGGGTTTGGTGATCGCCGAGGGCGTGCTTGTGGTGCAGCGGATGCTGGCGTCCCGGTTTCGGCCGCGCGCCATGCTCGGCACCGACCGACGGCTGCGAGAACTGGCCGCCGACCTCGATGCCACCGACGCGCCCTACTACCGGGCGAGCGCCGAAGTGATGGCCGACATCGTCGGGTTCCACCTCAACCGCGGGGTGCTCGCCGCCGCACCCAGGCCAGGCGAGCTGACGGTCGAGCAGGTGTGCGACGGCGCGCGCACCGTCGCGGTGCTCGAAGGCGTCAACGACCACGAGAACCTCGGTTCGATTTTCCGTAACGCCGCCGGCCTTGACGTCGACGCGGTGGTGTTCGGCACCGGCTGCGCCGACCCGCTGTACCGGCGCGCGGTGCGGGTGTCGATGGGCCATGCGTTGCTGGTGCCGTATGCCTGGGCGGCGGCATGGCCCGCAGATCTGGCCATATTGCGGGACAACGGCTTTCGGCTGTTGGCGATGACGCCCGACCGTGATGCCGCCACGCTGTCCGAGGCGATGGCGACGGTCGCCGACGACCGCGTGGCGATTCTCGTCGGCGCCGAGGGGCCCGGTCTGACCGAGACGACGATGCGGGCCAGCGACATCCGGGTTCGGATCCCGATGTCACGTGGCACCGATTCGCTGAACGTGGCGACCGCCGCCGCGCTGGCGTTCTACGAGCGGGTTAGATTGGGCCGGTGACTGACGACGCCACGCCGTGGGGAACCGGGCTGACGGTGGCGGGATTCGTCGCAGTGGTGACCGCGGGCGCGGTGGTGGTGCTGAGCATGGGATTGATCCGCGTACATCCGCTGCTGGCGGCCGGGTTGAACCTGGTCGCCGTCGGCGGTCTGGCGCCGACGGTGTGGGGATGGCGCACAACACCGGTCTTGCGCTGGTTCGTGCTCGGGCTCGGCGTCGGCGTCGCAGGCGCCTGGCTGGCGCTGCTCGCGTTGACCTTGGGCTAGCCCTGGCCGCTGGATCGCACGCCGAGCAACACGTCTTCCCAGGCCGGAACCGGCGGCTTGCCCTTGCGGGCGCGCGGCGTGCGGGCCGGCTTCGGCGGCTCTGGCGCCTCTTCGACCTGCACCGGCGGCTCGGGTTCTTCGATCGCCAGCGGCGCGACCGGCGCGACCGGCCGCAGCGGCCTTGCGAAGTCGGGATCGATCAACTCGCAGGCGGCGTCGTCGAATGCGGTGACGGTGCCGCCATGGGCGCCGGGGGTGAACCGGAAATGTGCGGTGTTGTCGGAATGTCCGGCCCGCCACGACAGCTGCACCGTCCAGCGTCCGTCCTCGTTGCGCCAGGCGTCCCAGTTGACCGAGTCGGGGTCGAGGCCGCGCGCGATCAGCGCCGACGTGACGGTCTCCAGCAGCGTGAGTACCGCGGGACCGTCGGCGAGGACGGGGTGCGCCGCAGTAGCCAGTTCGGCCGCACGCGACCGTTCGAGTAGAACGGGGTGGGCGAACCGCTCCACCCGGGTCACGTCGACGCCCGCCGACTCCGCGACCTGCTCGACGGATGCGCCCGCGCGAATCCTGGCTTGAATCTCCTTGGGACGCAGCACGTTTGGAACCTCGGCATCGGATTGGGATTGGCTGGCAACGGATCTATCGCCACGCACGGCAGCGCGCAACCGGTCGTCGGTGCGCAGGATGAACTTCTCGCTTGCGTCGTCGGTTTCGCAGATGATGCGTTTGCCATCAACGTCGAGTCCGACGACCTTGAGTTCCCGCATGCCGACCTCCTCCGGGCTCTTTGGCGCCGGGACGCCGTGCCCGATTAGCAGCCCACCCTACTGTGTTATCGGCTTGTTACCTGGCCGACACGCCCGAGCCACCCAGGTCAGAGCCGTTCCACCACCCAGTCGACGCATTGCGTCAGCGCGGTCACGTCGTCGGGTTCGACGGCGGTGAACATGGCGATCCGCAACTGGTTGCGGCCCAGCTTTCGGTACGGCTCGGTGTCGACGATGCCGTTAGCCCGCAGCACCTTGGCCACCGCTGCGGCGTCGACGTCATCGGAGAAGTCGACGGTGCCGACCACCTGCGAGCGATGTTCGGGGGCGGTGACGAACGGCGTGGCGAACGGCGACGCCTCGGCCCACGAGTACAGCCGCTGCGACGAGTCCGCGGTGCGCTTTACTGCCCAGTCCAGCCCGCCGTTGTCGAGCATCCAGTCGAGCTGTTCGGCCAGCAGGATCAGCGTGCCGATCGCGGGGGTGTTGTAGGTCTGGTTCTTCACGCTGTTCTCGACGGCGATGGGCAATGAAAGGAAGTCGGGCACCCAGCGCCCCGACGCGGCGATCGAATCGATGCGCGATAGCGCTGCGGGGGAGACGACCGCGACCCACAGCCCGCCGTCGCTGGCCATGTTCTTTTGCGGCGCAAAGTAATACGCGTCGACGTCGGTGATGTCGACGGGCAGGCCGCCTGCCGCCGAGGTGGCGTCGATGACGACCAGCGCGTCGCCGGAACCCTCGGGGCGCTGCACGGGCACCGCGACCCCGGTCGACGTTTCGTTGTGCGCCCACGCGATGACGTCCACGGACGGATCGGATTGCGGCTCGGGGGCGCTTCCCGCGTCGGCCTTCACGATCACGGGGTCGCCGACGAACGGGTTCTTGGCGACCGCGGAGGCGAACTTCGCACTGAACTCCCCGTAGGTCAGGTGCAGCGAACGCTTGTCGATGAGCCCGAACGCCGCGGCGTCCCAGAACGCGGTCGAGCCGCCGTTGCCCAGGATGACCTCGTAGCCGTCGGGCGCCGAGAACAGCTGACGCACCCCGTCGCGGACGCGGCCGACCAGGTTCTTCACCGGCGCCTGCCGATGTGAAGTGCCGAACAGGTCACCGGCGGCGGCAAGCGCCTGCAGTTGCTCCGGCCGCACTTTCGACGGCCCGCAGCCGAATCGTCCATCGCTGGGTTTGAGGTCGGCGGGAATCGTCAGTTCGGCCATGCGGTCAAGAGTAGTGACCGCATTTGTGCACTTCCTGCGGGGAGGGGCCGGGACGAGGACGCCCAAAGAGTGAGGAAACGCTGCATCGGCGACATCCGGCGGTCAATACTGAGATACCGGTCGGGGGGCTGCGGTTCGAGTCCGATTGGGGGGACATGGTCAGTAGAGGAAGAACTTCGGTGTCGCTTTCGGTATGTGCGGCGGTGTCGGTCTTCGGTTCGATGTTCGCCGCGGTGCCCGCCAAGGCAGATGAACCGGCGGGTGTTGATCAGGGCGGCGCTGTGCTGAGCCAGATCAACGCAACGCGGGCAGAGAACGGCTGTGGCCCCGTTGTGGCCAATCCGCAGCTGACCGCGGCCGCCGCGCGGCACGCCAACGACGTGCTCGAGACCGGAACGGTGGGCCACACCGGCTCGGATGGCTCATCGGTTGCCCAGCGCGTCACGGACGCGGGCTACGCGCCGTATGCCGCGCTCGGCGAGATCGTCTTCTCGGGTTCCGGTGCAAGCGGTAGCCCGACCGCTGCGGTTGCGTCGTGGATGAACAGCCCGGGCCACCGCGCGATCATCACTGACTGCCGGTTCACCGAGGCCGGGTTCTCGGCGGTGAGCAGCGGGGACAAGATGACCGCGGCGGGGGACTTCGGCAGGGCGTGAACCCAGCGCGCGGAGCTGTCTCGCGCCCGACGCCCGCGCCTTGCGGCCGTGGCGCGCGGACGATGAAGCTGCGCGCGCCGACCGCCTGCCTGTGGGTGGCTCGTCTGAAAAACGTAGGGAAACACCCTATATCAGTTAACTTGCCGCGGTCCTACTGTGACCTTGTCCGCGCGACGTCTTGCTCGCGTGACAGCCTCATAGGAGGGCAAATATGAAGTACACGGCAACTTCACAGGCAATCTTGCCAATCTGTGCGCTGGCGGTGACCGTATTCGGATCCCTGCTCCTCACGGTTCCGGCCCAAGCCGACGGCGGCTGCGTAAAGGGCGACGTGGCCGGTCAGGTGCCGCGCAAGACCAACGACACCGACATGGTCTGCGTCCCGCCGGCGATCGCTGCGCTCGTCCAACAGGAGAACGCGAACAAGGATGCCGGCTATGCAGGCGGCGGGCCCTACGGGCCGCTCACTTGCATCAATGGCTTGGTGTGGCGCGAAGGGTACGACGGCGACGCCATCTGTGTGACGCCGGCGCGGCGCACCGAAACTTGGCAGCAAAACGCCAACGCGGGCGTGGGCGCGACGGGCGGCTTGAAGCCCAATAACGCCAACGCAGGCGGTGGCGGCGGAGGCGGAGGCAACAACCCGGGCGGCAGTGACCAGAGCGGCGCCGTGCTCGGCGGAATCAACGCGCAGCGCGCCGCGAACGGGTGCGGTCCACTCGCATCCAACGGGCAACTGAACGCAGCCGCCAGTCGGCATGCCAACGACATGCAGAGCAGTGGCGTGACTGGCCATGACGGTTCCGACGGCTCCAATCCGGGTTCGCGTATTGCGGATGCCGGCTATGCCCCTGTCGGACGCTGGGCGGAGAACGTCTACTGGGGTACCGGAGGCGGTGCGACCGCGGACGCCGCCGTGACCTGGTGGATGAACAGCCCCGGACACCGGGCGAACATCCTCACCTGTGAATTCACGGATGTGGGCGTTGCCGCTCCCGTTGTCAACGGCAAGCTGACCGCGGTGACCGTCTTCGGCAAGCACTAGCCGGTCAGCACGCGGGAACCGTCGCGGGTGACCGCGACGGTGTGCTCGCTGTGCGCGGCGCGCGCGCCCGATCTCGTCCGCAGGGTCCACCCGTCGGGGTCATGGACGTAGTCGTCGGTGCCGTCGGCGATCAACATCGGTTCGATGGCGATCACCAACCCCGGCCGCAGCCGCATGCCCATGCCCGCGCGCCCTTCGTTCGGCACGTGCGGATCCTCGTGCATCGCGCGGCCGATGCCGTGTCCGCCATGGTTGGCCAGCAGGCCGTAGCCCGCTCCTCGCGCCGCCGAGGCGATCGCATATCCGATGTCGCCCAACGTATTTCCGGGCCGCACCGCCGCGATGCCTGCCGCAAGTGCGTTGTCGGTCGCCTGGATCAGCGAGGCGTCTTGCGGCCGTGGCGTGCCGACGATGAAGCTTCGCGCGCTGTCGCCGCACCATCCGCGCAGGGTCGCGCCGAAGTCGATCGAGACCAGGTCGCCGTCGGCGAGCACCTGACCGTTGGGGATGCCGTGCACGACGGCGTCGTTGACGCTGACGCACAGCACCGCGGGGAAAGGCCGCGGGGCCCACGCCGGGTGGTAGTTGAGGAATGGCGAGTCGGCGCCGTGGCGGGCCAGGACGTCGGCGGCGACCTTGTCGAGTTCGGTCGTGGACTGGCCTGGGCGGGCATGCTCGGCGACCGCCGCTAGCGCCTCGGCGACGACGGCACCCGCCGCAGCCATCGCGTCTACCTCAGCTTCTGTCTTCAGCTCCACCACTTGCTGTGACCTCCGTCACGCGATCCGACGGGCGACGCGATGGGCCACACCCCGACAACGGCCCCTGTTCAATATGCGATACCTGCGGTACCGTCGATGGACATTAAGCCAGTGCATGTAAACCTCAGGGGAGGCTTCTGATGGCTAGGACCCGCACGGTCAGGCGGTGGCGTCGCAACATGGACGTCGTCGACGACACCGAATACACCGACATGTTGTCCACACTGTCCGAGGGGTCAGTGCGGCGCAACTTCAATCCCTACACCGACATCGACTGGGAGTCTCCAGAGTTCGCGGTTGTCGACAACGACGAGCGGTGGATCCTGCCCGCCACCGATCCGGTCGGCCAGCACGCTTGGTATCAGGCCCAACCGGTTGCGCGCCAGATCGAGATCGGCATGTGGCGACAGGCCAACGTCGCCAAGGTCGGGTTGCACTTTGAGTCGATCCTGATCCGCGGCCTGATGGAGTACGCATTCTGGACCCCCAACGGCTCACCGGAGTATCGGTACTGCCTGCACGAGGCGGTCGAAGAGTGCAATCACACCATGATGTTCCAGGAAATGGTGAACCGCATCGGTGCCGACGTGCCGGGGATGCCGAGGCTGCTCAAGTGGATCCAGCCCGTCATCCCGTTGGTCGCGGGGCCGCTACCGATCCTGTTCTGGTTCGGCATTCTGGCCGGCGAGGAACCCATCGACCACACGCAGAAAAACGTTCTGCGCGAAGGTAAGACGCTGCACCCGATCATGGAACGGGTGATGGCCATCCACGTCGCCGAGGAAGCCCGGCACATCTCGTTCGCGCACGAATACCTGCGCAAGAGAGTTCCCCACCTGCCACGGCGAAAGCGGTTCTGGTTGTCGCTCTACGTCCCGTTGATCATGCGGATCCTGTGCTCGGCGATCATTGTTCCGCCAAGGGCGTTCTGGAAGGAATTCGACATCCCACGCTCGGTCCGCAAGGAGATCTTCTTCCGATCGCCGCAGTCCAGACAGTTGCTGCGCGACATGTTCGGTGACGTCCGGATGCTCTGCCACGACACCGGGCTGATCAACCCGATCGCGAAGTTGATGTGGCGGATCTGCAGGATCGACGGCACGCCCAGCCGCTATCGCAGTGAACCGGCCCGTCAACACCTGGTGTCGGTGGCCTAGGTACCCATGCCTCACGTCGTCACCCAGTCGTGTTGCAGCGACGGGTCCTGTGTCTACGCCTGCCCGGTGAACTGCATTCATCCGTCACCGGATGAGCCGGGCTTCGCCACGGCCGAGATGCTCTACATCGATCCGGTCGCCTGCGTGGACTGCGGCGCGTGCGTGAGCGCGTGCCCGGTCGGCGCGATCGCACCCGACACCCGGCTCGACGAGAACCAGCTGCCCTTCGTCGCGCTCAACGCCGCGTATTACCCCGACCGGCCCGAGGGCGAGAAGCTGCCGCCGACGTCGAAGCTGGCGCCGGTGATCGATGCGCCGAAAGTCCATGCGCGCGAGGCGAATCCGTTGACGGTGGCGATCGTCGGCTCCGGGCCTGCTGCGATGTACGCCGCCGACGAACTGCTCACCCAGCGCGGTGTGCGGGTGAACGTGTTCGAACGGTTGCCAACTCCGTATGGTCTGGTGCGCGCGGGCGTGGCGCCCGATCACCAGAGCACCAAGCGCGTGACGAAGCTGTTCGACAAGATCGCCAAGCGGCGCAGCTTCCGGTTCTTCCTCAATGTCGAGGTGGGATCGGACCTGTCGCATGCCGACCTGCTGGACCACCACCATGCCGTGCTCTACGCGGTCGGCGCACCGAACGACCGCAGGCTGGACATCGACGGGATGGGTCTGCCTGGCTCCGGCACCGCCACCGAGATCGTCGCCTGGATCAACGGCCACCCCGAATACACCGACCTTCCTGTAGACCTGGACCACGAGCGGGTGGTGATCATCGGCAACGGCAACGTCGCACTCGACGTCGCGCGGATCCTGACGACCGATCCGGATGCGTTGGCGCGCACGGACATCTCCGACCACGCGCTGGCCGCGCTCCGGCAGTCGAAGGTCACCGAAGTGGTGATCGCAGCCCGCCGCAGGCCTGCGCAGTCCGCCTTCACACTGCCCGAACTCATCGGGCTGACGTCGACGTGCGACGTGGTGCTCGACGCCGCCGACCATGAGCTCGTGCAAGCCGACCTGGCCACGGTCGACGATCGGCTGACGCGCAACAAGCTGGAGATCTTGAGCAAGCTCGGCGACGCGTCGGTACCCGCGGCGCGCCCCCGGATCCGGCTCGCCTACCGCCTCACACCCCAACGCGTGCTCGGTGCGGACCGGGTCGGCGGTGTCGAGTTCATCGTCACCGACAGCGACGAAACCCATTGGCTCGACACCGGATTGGTGTTGACGTCGATCGGCTACCGCGGCAAGCCGATTCGCGATTTGCCGTTCGACGAAACCACAGCGGTGGTGCCGAACGACGGGGGCCGGGTCGTCGACCCGCAGAGCGGCCGCCCGGTGCGCGGCAGCTACGTCGCGGGCTGGATCAAGCGCGGACCAACCGGCTTCATCGGTACTAACAAGTCATGCGCACTGCAGACAGTGCAGCACCTGGTCGACGACTACAACGCCGGTCACCTGATCGACCCTTTGGGCAAACCCGCCGCGCTGGACAAGCTGGTGCGCAGCCGCCGCCCCGAGGTGGTCGACGCGGCAGGCTGGCAAGCCATCGATGAGGCCGAGATCGCACGCGGTGGGGCGGACCGGCCGCGGGACAAGTTCACCTCGGTCGCCGAGATGCTGGCCGCGGCTGCCGCCGCACCCGTGCCGCCCCTTCGGCAGCGGGTGCTGGCCGGACTGCGTCGCTGACGTGTTTCGAAGCAGCGCTCAGTGTTGCTTGATCGCCTCTTCGATCTCCTCCATGCTGACCTCGCGCACCGGCTGGCCCATCGACCACTGATGGCCGAACGGGTCCTGTAGTACGCCGTACCGGTCGCCCCAGAACTGGTCCTCGACCGGCATGACGACGGTGGCGCCTGCGTCGACGGCCTGCTGGAACTGCTTGTCCACATCGGTGACGACGAGGTGGATGGTCACCGGCGTTCCGCCGAGCGCCTTCGGCGTCATCGACTTGCCGCCGCTCATCTCCGGGAAATCGTCGTTGAGCATCACCGTCGCGCCGTTGATCCCGAGCGCGGCGTGGATCAGCTTGCCGTCCGGGCCGGGCACCCGGCCATGCTCGACGGCGTCGAATGCCTTCACGTAGAAGTCGATCGCGGCGGCAGCGTCGTCGACGACCAGATGGGGCAGCACTGCGGGCTGAACTTCGATTGCCATGGTGGTCTCCTATCGAGGGTGGTCGAAATTATTGACCATCGGTCCGACAAGAACTCATCGGTCAAACGACGGAGAAACCGGGCGGCAACGCGGCTCGGCCCGTCAACGCCAGCAGCACTTCGTCGCCGCGACCCGTCAGCACCGCGATCCGCGCCGCCAGCACAGTGGCCTCGTCGAGCACATCGGCGGGCAGGTCGAGCGAAAGCCCGGTCGCCCGTGCGATATCCAGCCCGTGCACCGCGAGCTCGAACGTCCGGGTCGGCAGGTAGGTGTGCAGCCGCAGGCCCAGCCCGCCGATGACCGCGATCAACGGGTCACCGGCCGTCTCGAGGTCGCCCAGTGCGCGCTCGACGAGTCGGTCGACCGTCGCGGCCGGGTCGGTGCCGAGGTCGCGGCCGGCCTGCCTGCCGCGCTCGTTGACGGCTTCCGCCCCTGCCTTCGACATGTAGTCGGCGGTCCAGGCGTAGTAGTCCTGCGGGGTCGCGATGTCCTCGCGCTCGGCTGGCGTCTGCAGATAGGCGCTCACCGTGATGAGCGAACGCGACGCGTGCCCGACGAGCGACAGAAGATCCCAGTCGCCGAGGCCGGGCCTTGTCCAGCGGTCGTCCGGGATTCGGTGCACCAGGGCGGCGAAGCTTCTCGCCGCCGCCTCGAACGCAGTGACCGCCGTCGCCACCGTGGTCAGCCCTTTATCTCGTTCCAGCCCTCGACGGATTCCGGGCTGCGCGGAGGCGGGCCGACGTAAACCGCCGACGGGCGGACGAGCTTTCCTAGCCTCTTCTGTTCGAGGATGTGCGCACTCCAACCGGCCGTCCGGCCACAGGTGAACATCGCGGGCATCATCTTGACGGGCACGTCGGCGAAGTCCAGGATCACCGCCGCCCAGAACTCCACGTTGGTTTCGATGGCGCGGTCGGGCCGACGGTCGCGAAGTTCGGTCAGCGCAGCCTGCTCGAGCGCGGCGGCGACCTCGTAGCGCGGCGCCTCGAGTCGTTTGGCGGTGTCCCGCAGCACCCGGGCCCGCGGGTCCTCCGCGCGGTACACCCGATGGCCGAACCCCATCAGCTTCTCCTTGCGGTCCAACACGCCGCGGACGACCGCACGAGCGTCGCCGGTGCGCTCGGCCTCCTCGATCATCGGGATCACCCGCGCGGGCGCGCCGCCGTGCAGCGGGCCGCTCATCGCGCCGATGGCGCCGGACAGCGCAGCCGCCACGTCGGCGCCCGTCGACGCGATCACCCTGGCCGTGAACGTGGACGCGTTCATGCCGTGTTCGGCGGCGGAAACCCAGTAGGCGTCGATCGCCTCGATGTGCCTTGGATCCGGTTCACCCTGCCAGCGCGTCATGAAACGCCCTGTCACAGTTGAGCATTCGTCGATCTTGCGCTGTGGAACGGCGGGCTGGTAGATACCGCGGGCGGACTGTGCGACGTAGGAGAGCGCCATCACAGATGCGCGGGCGAGCTGGTCGCGGGCGGTGGCGTCGTCGATATCCAGAAGCGGGGCATAGCCCCAGATCGGGGCGAGCATCGGCAGGCCGGCCTGCACGTCGACGCGGACATCCCCGCTGTGGATCGGCAGTGGGAACGGCTCGGCGGGCGGCAGTCCCTTGCCGAACCTGCCATCGACCAGCAGCCCCCACACGTCGCCAAAGGTGACCTGGCGGTTGACCAGATCCTCGATATCGACGCCGCGGTAGCGCAGCGCGCCGCCGTCTTTGTCCGGCTCGGCGATCTCGGTGGTGAAGGCCACGACGCCTTCAAGGCCTGCGACGAAGTCCTCGGGTACCCCAGTCATGGGCTGATTCTCGCAAACGCAGCACGGCCTGCTGCTACCGGTTGGTAACACGCCGCCGAACACCTGGGGCGTAGCGTTACGCGGGTGGCGACCCCGGAGAATGAGCGACTGGCGGCGATGCGGGTGGAGTACGGATCGGTGGAGAAGGACGGCAGCCCCGACCTCGATGCCGACTGGCTCGCCGACGGATGGGTTGCCCTGCTGCGCAAGTGGTTAGCCGACGCCGAGAGTGCCGGCGTCGCCGAGCCGAACGCGATGGTGGTCGGCACCGTGGACGGCGAGGGAAGGCCGGCGACGCGCTCGGTGTTGTGCAAGAGCGTGGACGAGACGGGCATCACCTTCTTCACCAACTACGACTCCGCCAAGGGGGAGGAACTCGCATCGACGCCGTATGCGTCAGCGACGTTCCCATGGTTTCTGCTCGGCCGCCAGGTGCACATCCGTGGCCCGGTGACCAAGGTGGCCGCCGAGGTGACCGCCGACTACTGGGGGCACCGGCCGCGCGGGTCTCAGCTGGGCGCATGGGCGTCGCAGCAGTCCCGCCCGATCGCCTCGCGTGCGGCGCTGCTCGACCAATTGTCGGACGTCACGCAACGTTTCGCCGACCTCGACGAGGTCCCGGTGCCGCCGAACTGGGGTGGCTACCTCATTGCGCCGGACGTCGTCGAGTTCTGGCAAGGCCGGGAAAACCGCGTGCACAACAGGATTCGGGTGTCTGGGAGCCGCATCGAGCGGCTTCAGCCCTAGTGGCGGGGCTTTTCGCCGACACCACGCCGCTGCGGACGCGCGACTTCCGCAGGCTGTGGCTGGCGGGCATCCCCACTGTCATCGGCGCCAACCTGACGATCTTCGCGGTGCCTGTCCAGCTTTACGCGCTCACGCAGAACTCCGCATACGTCGGCCTATCGGGCATCTTCGCCCTGGTCCCGCTGGTGGTCTTCGGTCTGTGGGGCGGCGCGCTGGCCGATCACATGGACCGACGCGTGCTGCTGATCATCGCGTCCTGCGGGCTGGCGGTGGCGTCGGTGCTGCTGTGGGTGCAGGCCGCGCTGGCGCTCAACAACGTGTGGGTGGTGCTGTGCCTGCTGTCGGTGCAGCAGGCGTTCTTCGCGATCAACCAGCCCACCCGGTCGGCCGCGATCCCGCGGATTCTGCCCAGCGACCAACTGCCCGCGGCCAACTCGCTGAACATGACGGTCATGCAATTCGGCGCCATCGTCGGGCCGCTGCTTGCCGGAATCATGCTGCGCTGGGTCGATCTGTCCACTCTGTATCTGATCGACGCGATCACCTGCGTGGCCCCGATCCTGGCCACCGTCCGCCTCGCGCCGATACCGCCGAGCAACGGCGAAGTGGGCTCGTCCGGCTGGGGATTCGGTGCGGTGCTCGACGGGTTCCGTTATCTCGCAGGTAACACCGTCGTGCTGATGTCGTTCGTCGTCGACCTGATCGCGATGATCCTCGGCATGCCCCGCGCGCTGTTCCCCCAGATGGCCCACGAAAGCTTCGGCGGGCCTGTCGAGGGTGGCACCACGATGGCGCTGCTCGCCTCGGCCATCGCGGTCGGGGCGGTGGCAGGCGGGGTGTTCTCGGGCTGGCTGCCACGCGTCCAGCGCCAGGGCCTTGCCGTCGTCGCCGCCATCCTGGTGTGGGGCGTGGCGATGATCGGCTTCGGCGTGGCCAGTGGCCTGGCAGGCGGCGCGGCGGGGCTGATGTTGTGGATTGCGTTGGTGTTCTTAGCAGTTGGCGGCGCCGCGGACATGGTGTCGTCGGCGTTTCGTAACACGATTCTTCAGCAGGCGGCGTCCGACGACGTTCGGGGACGGTTGCAGGGCGTTTTCACCGTCGTGGTGGCGGGCGGACCACGACTGGCCGATGCGGTGCACGGCGCTGCCGCGGCTGCCGTCGGCACCACGATCGCGGCGGCGGGCGGCGGCGGACTCGTCGTGGTCGGTGTGATGGTTGCGGCGGTTCTCGCGCCCGCATTCGTGCGATACCGGGTCAATCGTCCCGGGCCCGGCCGGCCGGACGACGACGAAGTCTGATGCGTTCGCCCAGTTCGCGGGCCTCATCGACAGCGTCGCCAAGCAAGCCTGAACCCTCCCGCACCCCGCGCGGGCGAGATTGCCACAATGGGACTACCGTTTTGGGGGCAGAGGTCGGTTCTCTCAGTGACGAAGGGATTCCTGTGGCAGAAAAAGACGAGCACGCCACCCTCAATTATCCCGGTGGCGAGCTTGACCTGGACATCGTCGGCGCCACTGAGGGCTCTGACGGGATCGCTCTGGGGTCGCTGCTGGCGAAAACCGGCTACACCACTTTCGACGAAGGCTTCGTCAATACCGCGTCCACCAAGAGCGCCATCACCTACATCGACGGCGACGCGGGCATCCTGCGCTACCGCGGCTATCCGATCGAGCAGCTCGCCGAGAAGTCGAACTTCATCGAGGTCTGCTATCTGCTGATCTACGGCGAACTGCCGACCAAGGAAAAGCTCGACAAGTTCACCGATCAGATCCAGCGGCACACGCTGCTGCATGAGGATCTCAAGCGATTCTTCGACGGCTTCCCGCGCAACGCGCACCCGATGCCGGTGGTGTCCAGTGCGGTCAACGCGCTGTCGGCGTACTACCAGGATTCGCTCGACCCGTTCGACGACGAGCAGGTCGAGCTGTCCACCATCCGATTGCTGGCCAAGCTGCCGACCATCGCGGCGTACGCGTACAAGAAGTCGGTCGGGCAGCCGTTCCTGTACCCCGACAACTCGCTGACGCTGGTCGAGAACTTCCTGCGGATGACATTCGGGTTCCCCGCCGAGCCCTACGAGGTCGACCCGGAGGTCGTGCGGGCGTTGGACCTGCTGCTCATCCTGCACGCAGACCACGAGCAGAACTGCTCGACGTCGACGGTGCGGCTGGTCGGCTCGTCGCAGGCCAACCTGTTCACCTCGATCTCGGGCGGCATCAACGCGCTGTGGGGCCCGCTGCACGGCGGCGCCAACCAGGCCGTGCTGGAGATGCTCGAGAAGATCCGTCAATCGGACGGCGACGTGCACGACTTCGTCAAGAGGGTCAAGAACCGCGAAGACAACGTCAAGTTGATGGGCTTCGGCCACCGGGTCTACAAGAACTACGACCCGCGGGCCCGCATCGTCAAGGAGCAGGCCGACAAGATCCTGGGCAAGCTCGGCGGCGACGACGAACTGCTCGACATTGCCAAGTCGCTGGAAGAGGTCGCGCTCACCGACGACTTCTTCGTCGAGCGCAAGCTGTATCCGAACGTGGACTTCTACACCGGTGTGATCTACCGCGCGATGGGCTTCCCCACCCGGATGTTCACCGTGCTGTTCTCGGTGGGCCGGCTGCCCGGCTGGATTGCGCACTGGCGTGAAATGCACGAGGACGGCAGCGGCAAGATCGGCCGTCCGCGCCAGATCTACACCGGCTACACCGAGCGCGACTACAAAGCCCTCGACGGGCGCTAGCTGTTCGCACCGCGGGGCTTGACTGCGACTTATCTCACTGTCGATCGCCTTGCGATCATGAGAGTTGTAGTTTCACAATTGTTGTGTGAATGAAACTATCGTGCGGTCGATGAGCCCACGGCGCAAGGTCATCATCCTGATGTCCTGCTGCCTGAGCCTGCTGATCGTGTCGATGGACGCGACGATCGTCAACGTCGCCATTCCGTCCATTCGCACCGACCTCGGCGCATCGCCATCCCAGCTGCAGTGGGTCATCGACATCTACACGCTGGTTCTGGCGTCGCTGCTGATGCTGTCCGGCGCGGCTGGTGACCGCTTCGGCCGCAGGCGCGTCTTCCAGATCGGGCTGACCGTCTTCGCGCTGGGGTCGCTGCTGTGCAGCCTGGCTCCCAGCATCGAGCTGCTCATTGTCGCGCGATTCATGCAGGCGGTCGGCGGTTCGATGCTGAACCCCGTTGCGCTGTCGCTCATTTCGCAGATATTCGTCGGTCGCGTTGAACGGGCGCGTGCGCTCGGTATCTGGGGTGGTGTGGTCGGCATCTCCATGGCGCTCGGCCCGATCGTCGGCGGTCTGCTGATCGAATGGATCGGCTGGCGGTCCGTGTTCTGGATCAACCTGCCGATCTGCGCCGCGGCCATCATCCTGACGGCGATCTTCGTGCCCGAATCCAAGTCGGCGACCATGCGCAACATCGATCCGATCGGGCAGGGACTTGCGGTGATGTTCCTGTTCGGGCTGGTGTTCACCCTCATCGAGGGGCCCGAATTGGGCTGGTCGAACCCCCGCACCATCGCGGTCGCGGTCATCGCGGCGGTCGCATTCGTCGCCTTCCTGCGCTATGAGGCCCGGCGCCACGACCCGTTCATCGACCTGCGCTTCTTCCGAAGCGTGCCGTTCGCCTCGGCGACGGTGCTGGCCATCAGCGCCTTCGCGGCCTGGGGCGCCTTCCTGTTCATGATGTCGCTGTACCTGCAGGGTGAGCGGCACTTCTCGGCCATGCACACGGGCCTGATATATCTTCCGATCGCGATTGGCGCGCTGATCTTTTCGCCGCTGTCCGGTCGCCTCGTCGGCCGGTTCGGTGCGCGGCCGTCACTCATGATCGCCGGCGTGCTGATCATCACTGCGGCGGTGATGCTCACGTTCTTGTCGGCGACGACTCCGGTGTGGCAGCTGTTGATCGTGTTCGCCGTATTCGGCATCGGCTTCGCAATGGTGAACGCGCCCATCACCAATTCCGCCGTCAGCGGCATGCCGCTTGACCGAGCGGGGGCGGCGTCGGCCGTGACGTCCACCAGCAGACAGATCGGCGTGAGTATCGGTGTGGCGCTGTGCGGTTCGCTGGCAGGGGCCGCGTTGGCGCACACCGCGGACTTCGCGACCGCGGCCAGGCCGCTGTGGATCGTCAGCATCGTGCTCGGCTTCGTGGTCTTCACCCTCGGCATCGTCTCGACCTCGCCGAGGTCGCTGGCATCCGCCGAACGGCTCGCACCGCTCATTGCCGGTACCGCGGTCAACAGGGAGGGCGCACATGTCGGGTAACCCGATGGCCGACGAGGTTTGGCGAGCAATGAGCTCGCTGGTGATCGACAACCGGGACAGCTGGAAGCGTGCGGTGGTGGAGCGCAGCGGTCTGCCGTTCAGCCGGATCAGGGTGCTGCGCCGGGTCGCCAGGGGACCGATGACCGTCAAGCAGGTTGCGGCGGCGGCGACCATGGATGCACCGGCAGCCACCGTCGCGGTCAACGATCTCGAAGACCGCGGACTGGTGGTGCGAACACCCGAGCCGACCAACAGGCGGTGCAAGGTGGTTTCGCTGACCGATGCCGGCCGCGAGATGATGGCAACGATCGACGCGACGGACGACCCGGCGCCCGCGATTCTGCTGGGTCTCGATGAGGGCGAGTTGGGCAACCTGCAGTCCATCCTGGCCAAGCTGTCCGGCGAATAGCCTCTGGCCATATCCTGTTTGGCGGTGGCCATATCGTGCGGTGTATGCGGCGCAGGCCTGCGGGACGGCGCCCGGTTCTGTGACGCCTGCGGTTCGCCGGTCGCTTCCCCGGACAGTCACGCCGAGTACAAACAGGTCACCGTCCTCTTCGCCGACGTCGTGCGCTCGATGGACATCGCGGCGACCGTCGGTCCGGAACGGCTGCGCGAGATCATGGGCGAGGTGTTTCGCCGCTCGTCGGTGATCGTGCAGCGCTTCGGCGGAACGGTGGACAAGTTCACTGGCGACGGCATCATGGCCGTCTTCGGCGCGCCGATCGCGCTCGAGGATCATGCGGTGCGCGCGTGCCGCGCGGCACTTGATATTCAGACCGACGCGCAGCACCTCGCGGCGGAGGTCGAGGCTCGCGATCACATCAGCCTGGCGCTGCGGATCGGATTGAACTCGGGTGAGGTGATCACCGGCGAGATCGGCTCCGGGCCAATGTCATACACCGCCATCGGTGAGCAGGTCGGCATGGCGCAGCGGATGGAATCCGTGGCGCCGCCCGGCGGCGTGATGGTCAGCGACTCGACGGCGCGGCTGGTCGACACGAGCGCGAAGTTGGGCGAACCGGAGCTCGTGCACATCAAGGGTGCACGGGATCCAGTCCCGGCCCGGAGGCTGTTGGGGATGGCGACGGGCCGTCGACGCGATCGGGTCGAGCCGACGTTCGTCGGTCGGCAATGGGAAATGGGGGCTCTGGCCGGTGTTCTCCAGCGGTCGATGAAAGGGAATGGAAGCATCGTCGGACTGGTCGGGCCGCCGGGCATCGGCAAGAGCCGCATCGTCCGTGAGCTGACAAGACAGGCCAAGGACGCCGGCGCTGAGGTCTTCGCGACCTACTGCGAGTCACATACGACGGACCTGCCGTTGCATGCCGTGGCCGAACTGCTGCTCGATATCACCAGTGCCGCCGGGCTGGACGCTCCTGCCGCTCGTGCGCAGGTGCGCGAAAGATTTCCGGATGCCGACGAAGAGGATCTCGCCCTTTTCGCCGATGTGCTGTGCGTCGCAGACCCCGACGTCGCCGTCCCCCAGATCAACCCCGACGCCCGGCGGCGGCGGCTGGCCGCGATGGTCAATGCGTCTGCCCTGAATAGGCGTTCGCCCGCTGTGTACATCATCGAGGACGCACACTGGATCGACAGTGTCAGTGAATCGTTGCTTGCCGACTTCTTGGCGATCGTTCCGCAAACCAGTTCGTTGGTGGTGATCACTTACCGGCCGGAATACACCGGCGCATTGGCGCGTGGGCCGCGGTCGCAGACCATAGCGTTGGAGCCGCTCGACGATTCCCAGATGTCGGAGCTCAGTGCCGGTCTACTCGGCAGGGATTCGTCGGTCGCAGAGCTCGTCGGTCTGGTCACCGAACGCGCGGCGGGCAATCCGTTCTTCGCCGAGGAGATCGTCCGGGATCTGAGCGAGCGCGACGTGCTGGTGGGCGGTCGCGGCTGCTACCTCTGCGTCGGTGCACCGGCCAACGTCCACGTGCCGCGAACACTGCAGGCGGTCATCGCCGCCCGCATCGACCGGTTGGCACCTGCCGCCAAGCGCACCCTGAACGCCGCCGCGGTCATCGGGTCTCGCTTCACGCCCGACATGCTGGTGTCTCTCGAGATCGAGCCTGCGTTGGTTGACCTCGTCGCCGCGGAGCTCGTCGACCAGACCGCCTTCAACCCGCAACCCGAGTACGCATTCCGCCATCCGCTGGTCCGCGCGGTCGCATATGAGTCACAGCTGAAATCCGATCGCGCACAACTGCATCGCCGCGTCGCGGCCGCGATCGACCAGACCGGCCAGAACGCCGCGCTGGTCGCCGAGCATTTCGAAGCCGCGGGCGACCTGGTGGTGGCCTACGACTGGCACATGCGGGCAGGGGCGTGGTCGATCAACCGCGACCACGCCTCCGCCCAGCTGAGTTGGGAACGCGCCGTCGAGGTGGCCGACGCGATGCCCGCCGATGATCCCGGTGTTCTGTCCATGCGTATCGCCCCGCGTTCGCTACTGTGCAGCAACGCTTTTCGTCGAATTCAACCGGAGTCGACTCATTACGAAGAGTTGCGAGAGCTGTGCACGGCAGCGGGTGACAAGGCTGCGCTGGCCATCGGGATGGCCGGTATGGTGATGGAACACGTCATGCGTGGACGGCATCGCGAGGCATCGCGGTTGGCGTCGGAGAACATGGCGTTGATCGACTCGATAGGAGATCCAGCGCTGACAGTGGCGCTGTCCTTTGCGTCGTGCGTCGCGCAAACCCAGGTAGGCGAAATGGACGACGTCCTGCGATGGTCGCAGGCGGTCATCGATCTGGCCGACGGCGAGTCGGAAGGCCGAAGCATCATCCTCGGCTCGCCCGTCGCGATGGCCTTGGCGCTTCGCAGTGTGGCTCGTTGGAGTATCGGCCTGCCGGGCTGGCGCGACGACAAGCGCGACGCGATCGCTGTCGCACGCGCGTCCGACGCCGTCAGCTACGTCGCCGTGCTCACGTACTGCTATCAGGCGGCCCCCCACGGAGTGTTGACCGTCGCGCAGTCGGATCTCGACGAACTCGCCGCCGCGACACAGATGGCAGAGCGGTCCGCAGAAGACGTCGCACTGGTCATGATCAAAATGATCATGGGCATCGCTCTTGTCCTGAACGCCTCTTCGGACTCCGATGTCGGGCACCAGCTGATCGCGGAGTGCTGCGAGACGAGCACAACAGAGCAATATGCCTTGAACACGGTTGACGGTCTGCGTGTGTACCCGGTCATCCGGATGCTGGAGATGGGCGAGGTCGGCGAAGCCATCAGCGAGGCACGCACAGTTGCCGACAACCTCTTGCGCTCCGCCAACTTCATCAACCTCGACTTCGGCACGAGGGTCCTTGTCGAGGCACTTGTGACGCGTGGCTCGCCGAGCGACCTGGACGAGGCTGACGAAGCGATCACGAGGTTGGCGGAATCCGTGCCGAACCAGGCGTGGGCGGTCCGAGACATCGTCGTGCTTCGAAGTCGGGCCCTGGTGGCGCGAGCCCGCGGCGACGAATCCGCATACCGCGACTACCGGGACCGCTATCGCACCATGGCGAACGAGCTCGGCTACGAAGGCCACATGACGTGGGCCGCGGAGATGGACTAGCCTTCCAGTACCGCCATGGCGGCGTTGTGGCCGCCGAGGCCGGACACCGCACCGCCGCGGCGAGACCCCGACCCGCACAACACAATCCGGTCGTGTGCCGTCGCAACACCCCATCGCCGCGCAGGTGTGTCAAGCAGGTCGTCGTGCTCGACAAACGGCCAGTTCAGTGCGCCGTGGAAGATATGGCCCGCCGTCATACCCAGGATCTGTTCCAGATCCTGGGTGGTCTTGGCCTCGATGCACAGCCGGCCTGACGCGTCTTCCATCAGAACATCCTGAATCGGTTCGGCGAGAACAGAATTGAGCGAATGGAGCACGGCCGAGGTCAGATCTTCGCGCAGCCTGTCGGGATCCGCGCCTGTCGCCAGGCTGTGAGGTGCGTGCAGCCCGAAGACGGTGATCGTCTGCGCGCCTGCGGCCTGCAGCTCATCGGACAGGATGGACGGGTCGGTCAGCGAGTGGCAGTAGATCTCGCACGGCAGTGGGTCGGGAATGGAGCCGGTCGCCGCCCGGGCGTAGGCGGCGTCGAGCTGGCTGTAGTTCTCGTTGATGTGGAAGGTGCCGCCGAAAGCCTGCTCGGGTGTGACGGTTTCGTCGCGCAGCCGGGGCAGCCGCCGCAGCAGAAGGTTGACCTTCACCTGCGCCCCAGGCGCCGAAGTCGGCCTCGGATCGCCGACCAACTCCGCAAGCACCGTCGGCGTCACACCGGCCAGAATGTGTTCGGTGTGCACGCGATGTGGTTGACCGTCGAGCTCGTAACACACCTCGCCGTCCGGGTCGATCGCGTAAACCTCTGCGTTGGTGGTGATTTCGGCGCCGAAGCCGGCTGCGGCGGCGGCCAGCGCTCCGCTGACCGCGCCCATGCCACCGATCGGGACGTCCCAATCTCCGGTGCCGTTGCCAAGCAGGTGGTACAGGAAACAGATGTTCTGCTCCAGCGATGGATCATCGACCTGCGCGAAGGTGCCGATCAATGCGTCGGTGGCCATCACGCCGCGGACCAGATCGCTGTCCACCGCATCGCGGATCGCCTGCCCGATCGGCCGGTCGATCAAGGCCTGCCACGTCTCCTCGGCCTCGGGATCGCCGCCGGCGAGAACGAGCTTGATCGCGTCGTCCCTGGTCAACAGCGGGGCGGTCATCGTCGGCCACAACCTGGTGGTGACGATCCTGGCGCGGCGGTAGAACTCCGCGAAAGGTCCGGCGTCGCTTTGTGCGCCGACGGCCGCGAACGTCGGTTCCGGTCCGATCAACAGACCGGTCCGGCCACCGGTCGCCGGATCGGGCGTGTAGGACGAGTAGCGGCGCCGCGCCAGCCGTACCCGCACGCCGAGGTCGTCGATGATGCGCTTCGGCAACAGGCTGACCAGATACGAGTAGCGGGAGAGGCGGGCGTCGATTCCCTCGAACGCGTGCGCCGAGACCGCCGCACCGCCGACGTGGTCGAGCCGCTCCAGTATGCGCACCCGGCGCCCGGCACGGGCGAGATAGGAGGCGGCGACCAAAGCGTTGTGACCCCCGCCGACGATGACGACGTCGGTCTGCGGATCCGTGATCAACCGAGGTAGCCTTCGACCTCGTCGGGTGGGCGAAGATGGGCCTCACGCGGGTCGCCGCCGGTCTCCCGCAGCGCCCGGCGCTGCCGCAGCAGGTCCCAGCATTGGTCCAGCTCGACCTCAAGCGCGCGCAGACGCGCATGCTCCTCGTCCGGGCTGATCTCATGCCGTTGCAGGCGGGCGCGAAGTTCGCGCTCCTCGTCAACCAGCTCGCGGATATGGTTCAGGGGATTGTTGTCAGGTGCCACGGGTCCAGTGTGCCTGCTGAGACGGTCGGACTTATCGCGATTGACGCGTAACGTAGCCCACCGTGGCGACGAAACCCGAGGTTGAATTTCCAGATGGGCCCGCACCAAGCGGGTTGGCCATCGACGACGTGGTGGTCGGCGACGGCGCAGAGGCGGTGCCGGGCGGGACGGTGACTGTGCACTACGTCGGTGTCGAGTACGACACCGGCGAGGAGTTCGACAGCTCCTGGAATCGCGGTGAATCCATCGAATTCCCACTGCGCGGGCTGATCCAGGGTTGGCAGGACGGTATCCCCGGAATGCGGGTGGGTGGACGCCGCCGACTCGTCATTCCACCCGAGCAGGCGTACGGACCGGCCGGCGGGGGTCACCGATTGTCTGGCAAGACTTTGATTTTCGTCATCGATCTGCTGGACGTCCGCTAACTGCTCGACGGCAAATTCTCCTGGTCAAACAGGGGTTCATCGGTCGTTTGCCGGGGTGGCGGACCATCTATTCGACACCAGGAGGTCCAATGACGGGTTCCGATGTCTCTCGTACGGTCACGGGCAATCGCACTGCCGCCAAGTTTTATCGGCGCCCACCCGGCGCGGCGTGGTTACTGGCGTTGCTGGCAATCCCGCTGCTGCTGGCGGTGATCGGATGGGCCGGCCTGAAAAAGCCGGACGCAGAGGCCAGTCTCGTCCTGCCGAGCATCAATCCGTCGGCGACGCTCAGCATCAACGCCCCCGACGTCAACGCACCGACCGTCGATGCACCCGATCTGAACTTCGCGCCGCTGTCGATCCTGCGCAGCGGCAGGGGCTTTACCCTGTGGGGTGAGCTACCGGACATCGCCACCAAGAACGGGTTGCTCGACAGCCTCAAGCTCGCGTTCGGACCAAACATCGAGCTGACCGACAATCTGAACGTCAAGGCCGGTGTCAACGCACCGGACTTCGCGGCGCTTGGCTCGATCCTGGGGGCAGCGATCGACATTCCGGATTTCCACGTCGATCTCAACGGCGACACCGTCACGCTCGAAGGCACTGCGCCGTCTGAGAAGTCGAAGTCTGAAGTGGAAGCCGCGGTGAAGGCCGCCTGGCCAAAGACAAAGGTCGTCAACGAGATAACGGTGTCTGCGGCGTCGACAGCACCGGCCGCACCGGCTGCACCGGCACCTGCGCCTGCCCCCGCACCTGCGACTGCCGGGGGTCCGTGCGCGACGCTGCAGGCCGACATCACCGCGCTGCTGAAGACGCCGATCAACTTCCAGACAGCCGGATTCAGCCTGACGCCCGCATCACGGCAACAGCTGACGCAGATCGCCGACAGGTTGAAGGCCTGCCCCGACCCCAAGGTCGCGGTGGTCGGGCACACCGACAACAGCGGCAATGACGCGATCAACATCCCGCTCAGCAACGACCGCGCCAAAGCCGTTGCGGACTATCTGGTTTCGCAGGGTGTCGTCGCCGACCGGGTGACCTCGAAGGGAGTCGGTTCAGCAGAACCGGTCGCTCCCAACGACACGCCTTCGGGCAAGGCGCAGAACCGCCGAGTCGCGATCACGGTCAGCTAAGGAGATCGACATGGACTTCATCATTGCGTGGTTGTGGTACCTGGCGGCCTTCGTGGTCGGCTCGTTGGTCGCGTGGTTGATCACGGTGCTCACGATCAAGCCGACATCTGAATCCGAAGCGCTGGCCGATCTTCCCGGCGCACGTGAGCTGGGGGCGCAATGATGCAAAACGTCAATGGGTGGCTGATGGCCTTGGCGTTCCTGCTGGGGCTGGCGCTGACGCTCGTGCTGGTGATCCGCAGGGTTAGCCATGAGGTACCCGAGTACGCGACGGCAGGTGTCGGTGCGGCGGCCGCGGGAGCCGCCGGTGCGGCCAAGCTGACGGACGGGGGATCCGCGGGTGTCGTCGAAGACGAACCGTACGGCGCGGGTTCGATCCGGGTGAAGGCGACGGCGACGGCTCCCGACGGCGGTTACGACATCAAGGGCAACGAGGACTCGATGCTCTACCACACGACCGAAAGCCCGTCCTACAAGCAGACGATCGCCGAAGTCTGGTTCCGCGACGAGTCATCTGCGCGGGCGGCGGGCTTCAACCGCTGGGACAGCGGCAAGTCGCAACGCGATAAGACGTAGCTAACTCGGCCCGGGCAGCCGCAACAACAACCGCGCGCCGCCGAGCGGGCTGGCATGTAACGACGCTGTGCCGCCGTGCAATTCGGCTTGCTGGGCCACCAGTGCCAGGCCGAGGCCCGAGCCCGAGACCGACGCCGTCGACCCGCGGGAGAAGCGTTCGAACACGATGTCGCGCTCCTCTTCGGGGATGCCGACACCGTCGTCGTCGATGGCGATCTCCACCCCCGCGCGGGAGCTGACAGCGGACAGCTGTACCCGGGTGGCGCCGCCGTGCTTGACCGCGTTGGCGATGGCGTTGTCCACGGCCAGTCGCAGGCCTGCGGGTAACCCGACGATGATCACGGTCGGCGCGGGCACCAGCGACACGTCCAGATCGGGGTAGACGCGCATCGCGTCGTGTGCGGCGCGGTCGAGCAGCTCGGCGATGTCGACAGGGACGTGGTCGTCGGAGGTCGACAACTCGCCCTGCGCGAGGCGTTCCAGTGCGCCGAGCGTTTCCTCGACACGGGACTGGGTCCGGATGACGTCGTTGATGACCTCCTTGCGTTGTTCGTCGGGCATGTCCAAGGTGGCCAGCACTTCGAGGTTGGTGCGCATCGCGGTGAGCGGCGTGCGGAGTTCGTGCGCGGAGACCGCCGAGAAGTCGCGTGCCGAGGCCAGCGCCGATTTCGTGCGGTCCTGCTCTGTCCAGATGCGCTCGAGCATGCCCTTGACGGCGTCGGCGACCTCGACGGCCTCGCTGGCGCCCCGCACATCGACATCGGGATGTTCGTCGCCTGCGTCGATCTGCCGGGTCTGCTGCGCGAGGCGCTTGAGCGGCCGGACCGCGAATGCAGCCAGCAGCCAGCCAAGAAACGCTGCCGCCCCGATCGCGAACCCGATGATGATCAGCACCCGCCTATGCAGGTTGTTGGTGTCGGCGATGGTGGCGTCATAGGTGGCTCCGACGGCGACCTGCATCGGCTCGGGCACCCGAATGTCGACGGTGCGGACTCGATAGCGCACCCCGTTGACATAGGTGTCGGCATAGCCTGCGGGCAGCTGCGGAAGCACGACGGTGGAGTTCGACGTCGCCTGGTCGCCCTTGCGGACGGTGATGACGGCGTCCTGGTCGTTGGGTGACTTCGGGATCTCGTCGAGGCCGCGGGGCAGGAACGGGATCGCAAATCCGGCCGCCTCGTCGAGCCGACGGTCCAGCCGCTCCTTGCGGTCGTTGGTGATGCCAACCCACACGATGGTGCCGACGATGACGAGCATGATCGCCGCGGCGACCATGCTGGCGAACGCCACGCGGGTACGCAGCGAAGGTGTTCGGGTGAAGAACCGGGACAGCGGGGGCATCGGACTACTGCGGTCGGTTCTTCGCGCCGGCGCTCATCACTATTGCCGGTTCTTCGCGCGAGCGCTCATCACCTGTTGCCGGTTCTTCGCGCGAGCGCTCATCACCCGTTGCCGGTTCTTCGCGCGAGCGCTCATCACTGTTGCCTCAGGACGAACCCAACGCCGCGAACCGTATGCAGCAGCCGCGGCGCGCCGCCGGCCTCCAACTTTCGACGGAGGTAGCCGATGAACACGTCGACCACGTTGGTGTCGGCGGCGAAGTCGTAACCCCAGACCAGCTCCAACAGCTGGGCGCGGGACAGCACGGCCGTCTTGTGTTCGGCCAGCACGGCTAGCAGGTCGAACTCGCGCTTGGTCAGGTCGACGTCGACACCGTTTACCCGGGCACGACGGCCGGGGATGTCGACCTCAAGTGGACCAACGGAGATGGTCTCCGACGAGAATGTCGCGGTGGCGCCCCTGCGACGAAGCAGCGCCTTCACCCGCGCCACCAGCTCGGCCAGCACGAACGGCTTGACAAGGTAGTCGTCGGCGCCCGCCTCCAATCCGGCGACGCGGTCGTCGACTGAGCTACGGGCCGAAAGCACACAGACCGGCACGTCGTTGTCCATCGCGCGCAGCGCGGTGACGACGCTCACGCCGTCGAGCACCGGCATGTTGATGTCCAGCACGATCGCATCGGGCCTGGTCTCGGTGGCGCTGCGGAGCGCCTCGGCACCGTCCTTAGCCGTCGAGACGTCGAAGCCGGACAGCCGCAGGCCGCGCTCCAGGGACGCGAGCACATCGTCGTCGTCGTCGACAACGAGCACCCGGGGTGAAACTGCGGCACTGTCCATGTCCGCCATCTTGCCTGATCGGCCACTGTGAAGGGGATAGGCGCGAGACGCCCTTGCTATCACCTTTGCTGCGGTCTCATCACCGGCACATCACGGCGTTCGCGACGTTCACCCGATAGCAAAGCACCGCTAATGCCCCGGTGCTAGCATCTGCGAAATCATGAGCCCGCCCATCCCACGGCTGATTGTCGAACCCGACGACGGCTTGGAACCGGTCGTCGAATTCATCAATTCGGCGCAAGACTCACTCTTAGTCAAACAATTCACATTCACTGAGCCGAGTTTGATCGCCGCAGTCATCGAAAGGAAAAGGGCGGGCGTCGACGTCCGGGTCATGCTCAATGCCCAAAGGTCGGGCGGCGACCGGGCCAACGACGACACCTACGAGCAATTCCGAAGCGCGGGTATAGCCGTCCAATGGGCGAGTAACAAGTTCTACGTGACGCATGAGAAGTCCATTGTGGTCGACGAGAAAGCCGCGCTGGTCGCCACTTTCAATCTCTGCGAGAAGTATTTCACCTTGACCCGCGACTACGGCGTGATCACCTACAACCCTTACCACGTGGCCCAGATCGTCGAGGTCTTCAATGCCGACTGGAACCATTCCGACTGGGACTGCGGGGCTTGGGAAGGGCTTTTGTGGAGTAACTCCAATTCCCGATACCACATGGCCCAATTCATTGATCTGGCGCAACAGCGGCTCGATGTGCAGCATCCGAAGTTCGTCGATGCGGTCATTCTCGAACGGCTCGCCGCGGCCGCCGATCGTGGCGTTAAAGTGCATGTGCTGTGCGGCGGTAAACACGGCATCAGCGATTGGGACGTGCTGGATACGTTTGCCTCATTGCGGACATTGCGCCGGTTCGGGGCAAAGGTTCACAAACAGAAAAACCTGCGGGTGCACGCGAAGTTGATCATCGTCGATGACGTCAAAGCCCTCGTCGGTTCCATGAACATCGACCGAAGCGCATTCGACCTGCGCCGCGAGCTCGGCATCATGACCGACGACCCCGTCGCGGTCGGCAGGCTGAAGCAGGTCTTCGACGCCGACTGGGATCTGTCCCATCACTACGACGCGCCGGATCCTCTCGACTCGGCGGCTCACCACGAAGACGACTTTCCGCACGACAAAGACCTCATCCACGAGTGAGCACGCCGCGCACGCGAGGAGCACAAACCGTTGGATGAGATCGACGCGGAGCGCGACGAGGTCTCCCTGTTCGAACTGGCATGGACGTTCAACCACATCGCGCTCGCGTCGTTCGGCGGCGGGCTGTCCGCGTGGTCGCGGGAAGTGCTTGTGGTCGAGAAGCAGTGGATGGGCGAGGAGGAGTTCCTCAGCGCCATGACGATGTGCCGGATACTGCCCGGCGCCAACCAGGTGAACATGGCCGTGTTCGTCGGCACCAAGATGAAGGGCGTCCCCGGTGCTTTCGCGTCGCTGCTCGGCCTGACCCTAGTGCCGCTGGTGTTCGTTCTGCTGATGGGTTTCATCTACTTCCGGTTCAAGGAGGTGCCCGCGGTCAAGAGCGTGCTGCACGGCGCATCGGCGGCGGCGGTGGCGATGACGATCGCGATGGTGATCCAGACCGGCCGCAAGTGCCTGACCTCATTGGTGCCGGTGCTGTTGGCGCTCGCCTGCTTTGTGCTCAACGGCGTTGCGCGATGGCCGCTTCCGGTGACCCTCGCGATCGTCGCGCCGGTCGCCCTGATCTGGGCGTGGCCCAGGAGGCGGGTGGCGTGAGCACGTATCTGCAACTCGCTGCGCTGTTCGCCTCGCTGTCGCTGCTGTCGATCGGCGGGGGAAACGCGGTGCTCCCCGAAATGCACATGCAAGCGGTGAGAAACCATCACTGGCTGACGGATTCCCAGTTCGCCGACGTGTTCTCGATCTCGCAGGCCGCGCCTGGGCCGAGCATCCTGATCGTCGCGCTGGTCGGCTACGGCGCCGGCTTGGAGGTGGGCGGTGTTCCCGGCGCGATCATCGGGGGCGTCGTCGCGACCGTGGCGATGATCATGCCCGCGGCCACGCTGGTGTACGTCCTCACCCTGGTCTGGCAGAAGGCACAGAAGTCACGGCTGCGCGCGGCGGTCGAGAAGGGTTTCGCGCCGCTGACGGTCGGGCTGATCCTGGCAACCTCACTGGTGATGAGCCGGGCTGCCGACCACGACTGGCGCGCCTACGCGCTGACCGGGCTGTGCACGGCGATCTTCGTGTTCACCAAGATCAACCCGTTGATCGTGGTGGTCGCCGCGGGCGTGATCGGGTACTTCGGGTTGGTGTGACGCGGCCTCAGCCTCCACCTCCGCCGCAGCCACCGCCACCTCCGCCGCAGCCACCGCCTCCGCCGCAGCCCGCTCCACAGCCGGTGGCCCCACCGCCGCCGAAGTAATCGCCGCTGCCCCCGCCATATGCCGCGCCGCCAAGCGCGGCACCGCCCACACCGGGATCGCCGAGGCCCATGGCTTCCCATCGGCGACGCCGCTCAGCGCGGATCCGGTTGTGCCGCTTGTTGATCAGTATCATCAGCCAAACGGCTCCCGCACTGATCGCGACCATGACGCCCAACGCAAGTGCTGCGTCTCCCATCAGCTGCCTCCCCCGCAGCCACCGCCACCTCCGCCGCAGCCACCGCCACCGCTGCAGCCGACGCCGCCGCCGCACCCTCCGCCGGCCCCGCAGCCGCCGATCATTCCCGCGCTTCCGCTGCACCGCGCGACGGGATCGCCGACGCCGTCGTGATTCTGCGTCAGGTGCAGTCCGGTCCCCGCGGTCCACGCGCCAGCTGTCCACGCCCCGCCTGCGCCGTACCGGCGGGCCCACAGCGATCTGCGGTCCTGAACGCGACCGGCCCGGTAGGCGCTACCGCCGGTCTTGCGGTCTTCGTCCGTGCGGGTCTGACCCCCGATGGGCTTGCGCGCGACGGTCTTCGGTCGGCTCCGCGCCCGCCGCATGCTGACGACGACAGCCAGTGCGACAAAGCCGGCAAGCGCACCGCCGACGATGACGGCGACGCCAGTGCTATTCATGATCGAATGCTACGGCGGTTTGCCCTGGCGGCATAGAGTATCCACATACGCCACCGGAGCAGGAACCCAGCGGATCGAGCGAATGCCGTGGTCGCAGCGCTCGATCTGCCCCTTGCTGTCTTCAAGACGTGCCCGTGGGAGCCGCGCGAGCTCGTCGAAGAGGGTTTGCGGCAATGGTTGCGGTGCTGCGCGGCGGCGCTGCGCGACAAGCAGGTCATCGGAATGCCGTCGCACGCCGTCGATGAGGCGTGGCACGGCTTTATCCTGTGCACCGCAAGGTATTCAGCGTTCTGCGACGAGGCGTACGGCCAGTTTTTGCATCACCACCCCGAAGGCGGCGCCCCGGAGAACACCCGTGCCACCGCCGATCCGATGCACGAGCAACTTCGCCGGACGGTCATCGCGTGGTCGATGGTCGCGCGGCCAGGCGAGCAGTGCGTGCTATGGGACCTCGACAACCACGTCGACGTCGAGCAGCCGTGGGGGATCGATCCGGACTGGGTCGCCGACATCGAGGCGGACCTCGCGCGGATGGATCATCGGGTTTAGGCTCCCAACCGCTCGGGAAGTCGTTGACCTCATCCATTGTTGAGGTTTTACGGTGACTTTATGAGCTTTGAATCGGTAGCGCGGCAATCCCTGTACCGACAGACGCACGCCAAGGGCGGCGATCTGCGGTCGCTGTTCGACCGCAGGCTGCTTGGTCGGATTTGGCGCTTCGCGGCGCGACATCACCGCAGGCTGGGGGTGTTCGTCGCGGTCAGCGTGGTGAGCGCGCTGCTCGGGCTGGCCACCCCGCTGCTGGCGGGCAAGGTCGTCGACGAGATCGGCAGGGGCGCGCCCGGCGTCGTCGTGGCGCTGGCCTTGGTGATCGCGGCGGTCGCCGTCGCCGAGGCAGGGGTTTCTCTGCTGTCTCGATGGCTGTCGTCGAACATCGGCGAAGGTCTGATCCTGGATCTGCGCACCGCTGTGTTCGACCACGTGCAGCGGATGCCTGTCGCGTTCTTCACCCGGACCCGCACCGGCGCCCTGGTCAGCAGAATCGGCAACGACGTGAACGGCGCGCAGCGCGCCTTCTCCGACACCTTCTCCGGCGTCATCACCAACGTCGTCACCCTGACCCTGACGCTCGTGGTCATGCTCAGGATCTCGTGGCAGGTGACGGTGCTGTCGCTGGTGTTGATGCCGCTGTTCCTGCTGCCCGCCCGGTGGATCGGACGGACCATGGCGCGGCTGTCCCGCGAGGCCGCCGTCCACAACGCGACGATGAACACTCAGATGACCGAACGCTTTTCGGCGCCCGGCGCGACGCTGGTCAAACTCTTCGGCAGCCCGGCCACCGAATCGAGGGAGTTCGAGGTGCGGGCAGGCCGCGTCCGCGAGATCGGGGTGCGCACCGCGACGTTGCAGTCCGTCTTCATGAACTCGCTGACGTTGATGTCGGCACTCGCGCTGGCGCTCGTGTATGGGCTCGGTGGCGTGCTGGCCATCGGCGGACACCTGCAGACGGGCGCGATCGTTTCGTTGGCCCTGCTTCTCACGAGGCTGTACTCGCCGTTGACGGCGCTGGCCAACGCACATGTGGAGATTGCCACCGCGCTGGTCAGCTTCGAACGCGTCTTCGAGGTCCTCGACCTGGTACCGCTGATCAAGGAGAAGCCCGACGCCGCGCCTGTGCCCGACGGGCCGGTGTCGGTGCAGTTCGACGACGTGCGGTTCGCCTACCCGTCGGCCGACAAGGTTTCGCTGGCCTCCCTCGAAGAGGTCGCGGTGTTGGACGACCGCGGGGGAGATGAAGTGCTGCACGGTGTTTCGTTCACCGCTCAACCGGGCGAGATGGTGGCGCTGGTCGGCTCGTCTGGCGCGGGGAAGTCGACGATCGCGTCGTTGATGGCCCGGCTCTACGATGTCGACGTCGACGCCGGCGCGGTGCGGCTCAACGGTGTCGACGTGCGCGACGTGACGTTCGCGTCGCTGAAAGAAACCGTCGGCATGGTGACCCAGGACGGCCACCTGTTCCACGAGTCGATCGCCTCGAATCTGCGGCTGGCCGCACCAGACGCGACCGATGAGGAGCTCTGGGAGGCCTTGGGACGCGCCCGGCTCGCCGATGTCGTCGGCGAGATGCCCGACGGCCTCGAGACCGTCGTGGGGGAGCGCGGCTACCGGCTCTCCGGCGGGCAGCGCCAGCGACTGACCATCGCCCGCCTGCTGCTCGGCCGGTCCCGCGTCGTGGTGCTCGACGAGGCGACCGCGTCGCTGGACTCCGAGTCGGAGGCCGCCGTTCAGCACGCGCTCGCCGAAGCGCTGGCTGGACGGACCTCGATCGTGATCGCCCACCGGCTGTCCACGGTGCGGGCGGCCGACACGATCCTCGTCGTCGAGGACGGCCGCATCGTCGAACGCGGGAATCACGACGCGCTATTGGCCCGCGGCGGCCGCTACGCCGAGCTATATGAGACCCAGTTCGGCAGACAAGCCGACGCCGAGGATGTCGTAGCCGCGTGAGACTCTGGGGCCAGCCGTTAATGATTTGCCGCTCGGCGGATAATTGGAATTACTTTGACTGAACCGAACGTGGATACGCTGCGGGGCTCCCCGGCGATCGGGCCGCCACCCGCCCGGCCCCGCACCGGTTCGGATCTGTGGCGGCTGCTGCCCTACATCTTTCCGTACCGGGTGCGATGGATCGCCATGCTCACCGTGGCGATCGTCAGCCTGGTGGCCACCGTGTCGATCCCGTTGATGACTAAGGCCGTCATCGACGGGCCGGTGCGACACCAGGATCAGCGGGGGCTATGGGTGCTCGGGCTCGCCGCGATCGGCGTCGGTGTCACCGAGGCCGTGCTGTGGTTCGTGCGGCGCTGGTTGATCTCGCGGGCCACGATGGGAGTCGAGGCCGACATCCGCAAGGACCTATACGCACGGCTGCAGATCCTGCCGATGTCGTTCCACGGGCGGTGGCAGTCGGGTCAGCTGCTGTCGCGAATCATGAACGATCTGAGCTCGATTCGCCGGTTCATGTCCTTCGGCATGGTGTTTCTTCTGCTCAACACACTGCAGATCATCGTGGTGACGGCCATCCTGCTCGCGATGTACTGGCCGCTGGGTGTCGTCGTGTTGGTGTCGATCGTGCCCGTCACCTTGACGGTGCTGCATTTCCAGCAGGAGAACACCCGGCTGTCGCGGCTCGCGCAGGACCAGTCCGGCCATGTGGCCACCCACGTCGAGGAGTCCGCGCTCGGCGTCCGGGTGATCAAGTCGTTCGGCCGCGAGCGCTACGCCTACGACAGGTTCGACAGACAGCTCACCGATCTCTACGACACCCAGGTGCGCCGGGTTTCGGTGTCGGCGAAGTTCTGGGCGCTTTTGGAAGTCATCCCGAACCTGGCGCTGATCGTCGTGCTCGGTCTCGGCGCCTACGCCGCGGGCCACGGATACGTCACCATGGGCACGCTCGTCGCCTTCATCACGATGATGCTGTCACTGGTCTGGCCCATCGCATCGCTGGGCTTCCTGCTGTCGATGATGCAGGAGTCGTTCACCGCCGCCAACCGGATCGCCGAGATCTTCGATGCGCCAAGGGAAATTGCCGACGGCCCGTCGACTGAGACACCGCAGGGCAGCCGGCTCGAGCTCGACGACGTCGGCTTCCGGTTCCCGAATGCAGCCGAAGATGATTGGGCCCTGCGGCACGTCGACCTGGTCGTCGAACCCGGTGAGACGGTCGCGCTCGTCGGCTCGACGGGGTCGGGGAAGTCGGTGCTCGCCGCACTGCTGTCACGCCTGTACGACGTCACCGAGGGGGCAATCCGCATCGACGGCAAAGACATTCGCGAACTGTCGCTTTCGGCGCTTCGGCAGACGATCGCCACCGCGTTCGAGGATCCGACGCTGTTCTCGATGTCGGTCGCCGAGAATCTCCGGCTGGGCAGGCCGTACGCGACCAACGACGAGCTGGCACAGGCGATCGAGGTCGCCGCCGCGCAGTTCGTCTACGACCTGCCGTTCGGGCTCGACACCCGGATCGGCGAACAGGGGATGAGCCTGTCCGGCGGCCAGCGGCAGCGGCTGTCGCTGGCCCGCGCGATCCTGGCCACGCCGAAGATCCTGGTGCTCGACGACACTCTCTCCGCGCTCGACGTGCACACCGAGGCCGTCGTCGAGGAGGCGCTGCGCCGGGTGCTTCATGCGGTCACCGGCATCGTCGTCGCGCACCGCGCGTCGACTGTGCTGCTTGCCGACCGGGTTGCCCTGCTCGACCGCGGCACCATCACCCACGTCGGGACGCACGCCCAACTGCTGGCCGGCGTGCCGCAATACCGCTATCTGCTGGCCGCCGACGACGAATGCGACGACGCCGAACGCAGCTGTACGTGGCAGGAGGACGAGGACCGCAAACGGCTGATGCAGGATCGCGAGGAGCAGGACGCCTTGAACAGGTCGCGCGGGCCGTTCGACAGAGACGGCCGTCGCTTCGTGACGACGGAGGCAGAGGGCCGATGACTGCGACCGACAATCGACCTGTCGAAGAGGCGACCGACGACACCCAGGGGTGGCGGGGCCGCTTCGACGGAGGACAGGTCGACGAGCTTCCGGTCGACGAGCAGCGGCCGCGCAGACGTGAAGCGCGGGCACTGCTCGGGTCGCTGCTGAGGCCGTACCGAAAAGTCGTGGCCCTGCTCGCCATCGTCGTTGTCGTGGAAAACGTTGCGCGCCTTTCGGTTCCGATTCTCGTGCAGCGCGGCATCGATCACGGGATTCCGCCGATCGTCGACGGTGGGTCAGCGCACGCCCTGCTGGTGATCGTGGGTGCACTGTGCGCGGTCGTGCTTGTCCAGGCCGTCAGCCGGATGTTCTTCCTATACCGCTCGGGCCGCATCGGCCAGAAGGTGCTGCTCGAACTACGGCGACGGGTGTTCCGTCACTTCCAGCGGCTCGACGTCGCGTTCCACGAGCGTTACACCTCGGGCCGCGTGGTGAGCCGGTCCACCAACGACGTCGACGCCATCGAGGAGATGCTGGAAACCGGCTTCGACAGCCTGATCACCGCGGTGCTCACCCTCGTCGGCACCTCGATTCTGCTTGTCGTGCTGGACGTTCGACTCGGGCTGATGTGCCTGGCGGCGTTCCCGATCCTCGTCGGCCTGGTGTGGTGGTTCAGCAGCGAGTCGGCGAAGACATACCGCGAGGTCCGCGAGAGCGCCGCCCTTGTCATCGTGCAGTTCGTCGAGACGATGACGGGTATCAAGGCGGTCCAGGCCTACCGGCGCGAACCCCGCAATCAGGAGATCTTCGAAGGCCTCACCGACCGCTACCGCGACATCAACGAGAAGACGATGAAGCTGCTCGCCGTCTTCATGCCCGGCGTGAAGCTGGTCGGCAACCTCACCACCGGCGTTGTGCTGCTCTACGGCGGCTACCGGGTACTGCACGGTCAGATGACCATCGGCACTCTCACCGCGTTCCTTCTGTATCTGCGCATGTTTTTCGAGCCGATGCAGGAAATCTCCCAGTTCTTCAACACATTCCAGTCGGCGACGTCCGCGCTGGAGAAGCTGGCGGGCGTGCTGGCCGAGCGGCCAGGCATCAAAGATCCGGTGAAGCCGGTGAAGCTGACGTCGGTGCGCGGTGACGTCGTGTTCCACGACGTGCAGTTCTCGTATGTGCGCGACCGCCAGGTGATTCCGGATCTGAACCTGACCGTTCCTGCGGGGCAGACCGTTGCGCTCGTCGGAACGACCGGCGCAGGCAAGACGACCATCGCCAAACTCATCGCACGGTTCTACGATCCGACATCCGGTTCGGTGACGGTCGACGGAGTCGACCTTCGTGACGTCTCCCAGAGCGAGTTGCGCCGTCACGTCGTGATGGTCACGCAGGAGAACTTCATGTTCGACGGAACCGTCGCCGACAACATCCGGTTCGGCCGCCCCGACGCGACCGACGAAGAGGTGCGCGCGGCAGCCGAGGCGGTTGGCGCGGACCGGTTCATCGACGCGCTGCCCGATGGGTACGACACCGACGTCGCCAAGCGCGGCGGCCGGCTGTCTGCGGGCCAGCGTCAGCTTGTTGCGTTCGCTCGCGCTTTTCTGGCCGACCCGGCTGTGCTGATCCTCGACGAGGCGACGTCGTCGCTGGACATTCCGAGCGAGCGGATGGTGCAACGGGCGTTGGAGACGGTGTTGTCCGACCGCACCGCTCTCGTTATCGCGCATCGGCTTTCGACGGTCGAGGTCGCCGACCGGGTGTTGGTCCTCGAGCACGGCCGCATCGTCGAGGACGGCCCGCCCGACGAACTGATCCACCGCAGCGACGGCCGATACGCCGCGCTGCACCAGGCGTGGATCGAGTCGCTGGCCTAACCGGTCACTTGAGACTGCACTGGCGGCGAAGAAGTGCGAGTGGACTCCGCCGTCAGCGCAGTCTCAACGCGCGCGAGCATCCGGCGCAGCGGTGCCCGGCTCAGCGGTAGACGAGCCCGCTCAGCCTGCGGGCCAGCGCCCGGTTCGCGGCGGGAACGCGCCCGACGATGCTGATGACGATGTTGCGCAGCGGGCGCAGGGCGCGCGGCATCGTCGCCAGCCGGGTCAGCCGATCCGTCAGCGCGATCACCTGGACCGCGATCGGGCGGCGGGCAGCGCTGTAGTCGTCGAGCAGCGAGTCGGGGGCGCCCGCAAGGACCGCGGCCAGCGCATCGCTCAGCGCGACCGCGTCCTGGATGCCGAGATTCATGCCCTGCCCGCCCGCCGGGCTGTGCACGTGCGCGGCGTCGCCTGTCAGCAGCAGCCGTCCGGTGCGATACGTGTCGGCGACCCGGTGGTGGATGCGGAAGCGAGATCCCCAGATCACGTCGGTGACCACCATTCGCCCCGCGCCGAACCCGCGGCCGTCGAGGATCGTTTGGACGAACGCCGCCGAGGGCACCTCGGGCGCGTCGACGACGGGCGCGACGATGCGAAAGCTGTTGTCGGGCAGCGGTGCCACTACCGTCAGGCCGGCCGTGGCCCAGAACAACACGACCTCATCGATCGGCGTCTCGCCCGCCAACTTCACATCGGCAAGGACGAACGATTCGCCGTAGGCGCCACCTTGGAAGCCGATGCCGGCCTGTTCGCGCACGGTGCTGTGAATGCCGTCGGCGCCGACGACGTAGCGGGCCCGGATGACGTCGCCGTCGTCGAACGAAGCAGACACGCCGTCGGCGTCCTGTGCGATGGAGGTCAGTGTCTTGGGCCGGACGACAGAACCGCCGAGCTCGACAAGCCGGTCGAGCAGCAGCCGTTCCGTCGTCGACTGCGGCACCATCAGGGTGTAGGGGTATTCGGTCGGCAGCCCGCTGAAATCGATCGGGATCAGGGTGCGTGCCCGGTCGCGGACGGTGAACCGCGGCGCCTGCACACCTTCCTTGACCAGCCGGCGGGACACGTCGAGGCCTTTGAGGACTTCGAGCGTGCGGGCGTTGACGGCACCGGCGCGCGATGTGTTCGCGCCCGCCGCCTGCCTGTCGACGATGGTGGTCGCGATGCCGCGTGCCACCAGCGAGGCGGCCAGGGTCAGCCCGCTCGGGCCCGCCCCGACGACCAGGACATCGGTGTCAAAAGTGCTGTTCATGATTCGCTCCTTCGGTTATGCCAACACTTGTTGGCATAACTATGCGCCCCCCTGCTATGGAATGTCAACACTTGTTGGCCTACACTCGTTGACATGCGCAGATCCTCGGCGGACACCAAGGCGGTGATCCTGGCTGCGGCCAGGGATCGATTCGCCAAGTCAGGCTTCGAACGGGCCACCATTCGGGCGATCGCAGCCGATGCGAAAATCGACCCGTCGATGGTGATGCGCTACTTCGGCAACAAAGACCAACTGTTCGCCGCGGCCGCCGACTTCGACCTCGACTTTCCCGACCTTTCCAGCGTCGACGCCGGCGACGTCGGAGCGGCGATGGTCGCGCATTTCATGAATCGGTGGGAACGCGACGAAGCCCTGATCGTGCTGTTGCGGTCGAGCACCACGAACGCCGTGGCGGCTCAGAGGATGCGGGAGATCTTCGCGGCCCAGCTGCTGCCGGCGCTGGCCAAGGTGAACGCCGCCGACCCCGCGCGAAGCGCCGGGCTCATCGCGTCGCAGATGCTGGGAATGGCGCTGTGCCGGTACGTCCTGCGGCTGCCGCCGATCGTCGACATGTCACGCGAGGAGATCGTGTCGTGGCTCGGGCCGACGGTTCAGCGATATCTGGATTCCTCGGCGTAGTCGACTTGTCCCGCGGATGTCGGGCTTCGTTGCGAGAATGACGAGGTGTCCGCCGCTGGCATCTCCTCCGTCGTCGCGCGCCGCACCGCGGCGGGGCTGGCCGCGATCTCCGCGGGGCTGCACGGCGTCATGCTCGGCCACGTCGGGAGCGCCGCCGCGGCCGTGCTGATCGCGGGCATGGTCGGTGCGTGCCTGTACTGCGCATGGGAACTGTGGGCGTCGGGAACGACGCGGGCGTGGTGTCTGGTGGCGCTGATGAACCTGGGCATGGTCGCCGTGCACCTGCCGATGTCGGGTTCACACCACATCACCCATGCGCAGGTGGAGGCGGTTGTGCCGCAATCGATGATCATGACCTCGGCGACGGTGCTCTCGATGGTCGAGGTGCTGGTCGCCGTTGCCGTCCTGTGCTACCGCACCCGCGGCAATGCCAGAGCGGTCGGACAACCGGATTAATCGCCGAGAACTTCGGCGAGATCTGCACCAGGGTCGTGATTCGAGCCCCGGGGACAGCCCCTGTGCAGATCTCGGCGAAATTTCTCAGCCGCGGGGAAGGCCGATGCGGCGGTAGCGGGCCAGCCGTGCGGTCAAGCGCTGCTCGTCGGGCACCGCCCGCAGCCGATGCAACTCACCGGCGATGGTGGCCGACAACCGCTTGGTGAACTCGACAGGCTCGTCTGCGGCGTCGGGATGCTCGGACACGATGACGTCGACGATGCCGTCGCGCAGCAGATCGGCCGACCGAACACCCTGTGCGGCAGCCAGTTCCGGGGCGTGGTCGACGTCGCGGTAGACGATCGCGCTGGCGCCCTCTGGCGGCAACGGCGCCAGCCAACCGTGAAGCGCCGCCAGCACCCGGTCCGCGGGCACCATCGCCAGGGCAGGTCCGCCGCTGCCCTGCCCGAGCAGGACCGACACCGTCGGCGTATCCAGGGTGACCAGCTCGGCCAGGCATCGTGCGATCTCGCCGGCCAAGCCGCCCTGCTCGGCCTCGGCGGACAGCGCAGGTCCGGCCGTGTCGATCACCAGTACCAGGGGCAGCTTCAGCCCGGCGGCCAGCGCCATGCCGCGGCGGGCCTCCCGCAGCGCGACAGGCCCGACGAGGCCGCCGACGACGCGCTGCTGGCCGAGCACCACCGCCGGTTGGCCCCCGAACCGGGCCAGCGCGAGCAGCGTCGTGGCGCCCTCGCCGAAACCAGTGCCGGACAGCAACGCCCACTCCGTTGCCCCGTGCCGCAGCAGGTGTGCGACACCGGGACGGTCCGGCCGACGCGAGGCCTGCACCGACTCCCACGCGGGCACGTCGGGCAACGGCTCCGACGGCGGCGCGGGTGGCGGCGGTCCCGGTGCGTCGGCGACCACCTTCAGTGCGCGGTCCAGCGTGCCGCGCAGACTGTCCAACGGGATGACCGCGTCGATGACACCGTGCCGTTGCAGGTTCTCCGCCGTCTGAACGCCTTCGGGAAACGGACCGCCGTAGAGGTGCTCGTAGACGCGTGGACCGAGAAACCCGATCAGCGCCCCCGGCTCCGCGACGGTGATGTGGCCCAGCGACCCCCACGACGCGAACACACCGCCGGTGGTGGGGTGCCGCAGGTAGACCAGATACGGCAGATGCGCGCGCTTGTGCAGCTCAACGGCGGCAGCGATCTTGACCATCTGCAGGAACGCGACCGTGCCCTCCTGCATGCGGGTGCCGCCCGAGCTCGGCGACGCCAGCAGCGGCAGTCGCTCGGCGGTCGCGCGCGCGATGGCCACGGTGATCCGTTCGGCGGCCGCAACGCCGATCGAGCCGGCGAGGAAGTCGAACTCGCATGCCACGACCGCGACCCGCCTGCCGAAGACCCGGCCCTCCCCGGTGATGACCGATTCGTCCAGGCCGGTCGCGGCCTGGGCCCTGGCCAGCTCGCTGCGGTACTCGTCGGTGCTCGGTACCCGCACTGGCGGGGCGTCCCAGCTAAGGAAGGAACCGTCGTCCAGCACGGCATCCCGCAGCTCAAGGGCACCGATCCGGCTCACAGGAAGACCCTATATAGGCTTGGCCCATGATTGGTGTGACCCGCGACGGCCACGTGATGACCCTGGAGATGCAACGCGCCGAGCGGCGCAACGCCTTGAACGGCGAACTCGTCGACGGATTGCGCGAAGCGGTCGAGAAGGCCGCCGCCGAGGATGTCCGAGCGATCGTGCTGACCGGCCAGGGCCACGTGTTCAGCTCGGGCGCCGACCTCACCGACGCGGCGGGTGTCGCCGAGGAACTGCCCGACAAGGCCAAGGCGCTGAACCTCGCGATCGACCAGGCGCCGGTACCGGTCATCGGTGCGATCAACGGACCTGCGATCGGGGCAGGCGTCATTCTGTCGTTGATCTGCGATCTGCGCGTCGTCGCACCCGAGGCGTACTTCCAGTTCCCCGTCGCGAAATATGGTTTGGCGCTGGACAATTGGAGTATCCGGCGGTTGACCTCACTGGTTGGAGCCGGGCGGGCAAGGGGAATGTTGTTCGGCGCAGAGCGGCTCACCTCAGATGTCGCGCTGCAGACCGGGCTGGCCAACCGGATCGGGACACTGGCCGATGCGCAGGCCTGGGCCGCGGAGATCGCCGGGTTCGCGCCGTTGGCCCTGCAGCACGCCAAGCGCGTGCTCAACGACGACGGCGCCTACGAGGAACCGAGGCCCGAGCACCAGCAGATGTTCGAGAGGGCCTGGGGAAGCCAGGACGTGATCGAGGCACAGGTCGCCCGCATCGAGAAGCGTCCGCCGAACTTCACGGGAGCCTGACCGCACATGCTGGGCGCTGCGCTGCGATTTGCCGTCGGGACGGCCACCGTCGCGGCGAGCGGCTGGGTGTTGCGGGCGCTGCAGGGCTCTCCGAGGGCCGTCGGCGCGCGGCCCGATGAGATCTGGCCGGTGGCCCGGCGCTCGCCCAACTACCAGGACGGCGTGTTCGTCAACGTCGATCCGGCGTCGTCGATCAGCCTGGACCGGGAGCAGCAGCGCATGCTCCTCTGGGAGTTGGTCGGCTCGCGCGACTCGGCGCGGCCGGGTAAACCCATCCCGCTGGCGGTGCCGCCGAAGGTCCAGACCACCCCGGTTGACCTCGCGGCCAGCTGGTACGGGCACTCCTCGGCGCTGATCGAGGTCGACGGCTACCGGGTGCTGACCGATCCGGTGTGGAGCAAGCGCTGCTCGCCGTCCCGCACGGTCGGGCCTGAACGGATGCACGAGGTGCCGGTTCCTCTGCAGGCGCTTCCTGCGTTGGATGCGGTGATCATCAGCCACGACCACTACGACCACCTCGACATGGACACGATCGTCGCGTTGGCGCACAGTCAGCGCGCGCCGTTCGTGGTGCCGTTGGGGGTCGGAGCGCACCTGCGCAAGTGGCGAATTCCCGACAATCGCATCGTCGAACTCGACTGGCACGAGAGCCATCAAATCGGTGATCTGACGCTGGTGTGCACTCCGGCCCGGCATTTCTCCGGGCGGCTGCTCACCCGCAACACCACACTGTGGGCGTCATGGGTGATCATCGGCCCGCGACATCGGGCGTTCTTCGGCGGCGATACCGGCTATACGAAGAGCTTCGCCGAGATCGGCATGGATCACGGGCCGTTCGACGTGTCGCTGCTGCCGGTAGGCGCCTACCACCCCGCATGGCCGGACATTCACATGAACCCCGAAGAAGCCGTGCGGGCCCACCTCGACATCGCCGAAGCCGGAAAGGGGCTGTTGCTGCCGATCCACTGGGCCACGTTTCGGCTCGCGCCGCACCCGTGGGCCGAGCCCATCGAACGGCTGCTTGCCGCGGCTGATCCGGCGGGCGTCGAGGTGGTGGTGCCGAGGCCAGGCGAACGCATCGACCCGACGGCACCCAGCGCGCCGTCTGCGTTCGACCCGTGGTGGCAGCGATAACCGGCTAGCGTGCTGGCTGTGATCAGAGGCAGCGTCTTGTGCATGCGACTAATCGCTTCCGCCGCCGCGATATCGGTGTTGGCAGCCTGCGATTCCGGATCGGCCGGCGAGTCGAAACCGTCCGCCGAAGAACCCAAGCCGACGCTGTCCGATGTGCTGCCGCCGCTGGTGCCCGGTGTTCCGCTGCCGGAGAACGCCGTCGAGAACGCCGTCGCCAAGCTGGACGGAATCGCCGACGAGCTGATGCGCAAGACCGGTATACCCGGTATGGCGGTCGCGGTGGTGCACGGTGGGAAAACGATCTACGCCAAGGGTTTTGGTGTCAGGGACGTCAAAGCGGGCAAGAAGGTGGATCCCGACACCGTGTTCCAGTTGGCATCGGTGTCCAAGTCGATCTCATCGACCGTCGTGGCCCACCAGGTGGGCGTGAAGGCGATCGGATGGGACACCGCGATCGTGTCGAAGCTGCCGTGGTTCGCGCTCTCCGATCCCGCGGTCACCAAGATGGTCAACGTCGGTGACCTGTTCTCCCACCGGTCCGGGCTGCCCGACCACGCGGGCGACATGCTGGAGGACCTCGGGTATGACCGCCGCTACGTGCTCGACCGACTCCGCGATCAACCGCTGGACCCGTTCCGAATCTCGTATGCCTACACCAACTTCGGGTTGACGGCCGGTGCCGAGGCGGTGGCTGCAAGCGCGGGCAAGTCATGGGAGGACCTCGCCGACGAGGCGGTGCTGAAGCCGCTGGGGATGTCGACGGCGAGTTTCCGGTTCTCCGACTTCGAGGCGAGGCCGAATCGCGCCATCGGCCATATCCACATCGACGGCTCCTATGAGCCGCTCTACACGCGCGACGCGCAGCCCGAGGCGCCCGCAGGCGGTGCCAGCGCATCGGTGAGTGACGTGGCGCGCTGGCTGGCGATGGTTCTCGGCAACGGTACTTACGAGGGAAGGCAGATTGTGCACCCCGAGGCGTTGCTGCCGGCGATCTCACCGCAGATCGTCTCGAGCCCGCCGTCGGAGCCCGCGATGCGGTCGGGGTTCTACGGCTACGGCTTCAACGTGTCCACCACATCGGCCGGACGCACGCAGTTCAGCCATTCGGGCGGCTTCGAATTGGGGGCGGGCACCAACTTCGTCATCCTCCCGTCGGCCGACGTGGCGATCGTCGCGTTGACCAACGGCACAGCATCCGGTGTGCCAGAAGCGCTCAACGCTCAGTTCGCCGATCTCGTGCAGTTCGGCGAGGTGCGCGAGGACTGGTTCAACCTGTACCAACAACTGCTCCTGCCGGACGAGCAGCCCGTCGGCTCGTTGGTCGGCAAGAAGCCACCGGCGAACCCTTCTCCATCCGCGCCGCTGTCGTCTTATGTCGGCACGTACAACAACGCGTACTGGGGGCCGGCACGGGTCAGCAGGAAAGACGGCAATCTGCAGCTCGAGCTGGGCTCAAAACTCAAGGTGCCGCTGATCAATTGGGATGGGAACGTCTTCACCTACGACTGGGTCAGCGAGAACTCCCCACCGGGATCGATCGGCAAGGCCACCTTCGACGGGAACAAGTTGACGCTGGAGTACTACGACGAAATGGGCAAGGGGACATTCACCCGATGACCGGATCCGAGGTCGCCGGCAGCGCGGCTGCGGCCGTCGTCGCCGCCGGGCTGTCCGACGCCGAAGTCGCTGCGCGGGTCGCCGAGGGCAAGACCAACGACGTCCCGACGCGGGCGGCGCGCAGCGTCTCCGAGATCGTGCGCGCCAACGTGTTCACCCGGATCAACGCGATCCTCGGCGTGCTGCTGATCATCGTGCTGTCGACGGGGTCGATCATCAACGGCGCCTTCGGGCTGCTGATCATCGCCAACAGCGCGATCGGCATCATCCAGGAACTGCGTGCCAAACAGACCCTGGACAAGCTTGCGATCGTCGGGCAGGCGAAACCGTTGGTGCGCAGGCAATCCGGAACAGAGGCGCGACTGCCCAGCGACGTGGTGCTCGACGACATCATCGAGCTCGGGCCGGGGGACCAGATCGTCGTTGACGGCGACATCGTCGAGGAGAACAACCTCGAAGTCGACGAGTCTCTGCTCACCGGTGAGGCCGACCCCATCGACAAGGACGCGGGCGACCCGGTGATGTCGGGCAGTTTCGTGGTGTCCGGCAGTGGCGCGTACCGCGCCACCAAGGTCGGCCGGGAGGCCTATGCCGCGCGGCTGGCCGAGGAAGCCAGCAAGTTCACCCTGGTGAAATCCGAACTGCGCACCGGGATCAACACGATCCTGCAGTTCATCACCTACCTGCTGGTGCCCGCCGGACTGCTGATCATCTACACACAGCTTTTCACCACCGACGCGGGCTGGCAGGAATCGGTGCTGCGCATGGTCGGCGCCCTCGTTCCGATGGTGCCCGAGGGCCTGGTGCTGATGACCTCGGTCGCGTTCGCCGTCGGCGTTATTCGGCTTGGCCGGCGGCAGTGTCTGGTCAACGAGCTGCCCGCGATCGAGGGTCTGGCCCGCGTCGACGTGGTGTGCGCCGACAAGACCGGCACGCTGACCGAAAACGGTATGCGGGTATCGGATCTGCAGCGGCTGGACGAGGGTGACGTCGGAAACGTGCTGGCACAGTTGGCCGTCGACGACCCGCGCCCGAACGCCAGCATGCAGGCGATCGGCGAGGCGTACAAGATGCCGCCGGGCTGGACGGCGACCGCGACGGCACCGTTCAAGTCGGCGACGAAGTGGAGCGGAACCTCCTACGGCGACAACGGCAACTGGGTGATCGGAGCACCGGACGTGCTGCTCGGCCCGGCGACGCCGGCCGCCGAACAAGCCGAACAGATCGGCAGCCAGGGCCTGCGGGTGCTGCTGCTGGGGTCGAGTGATCTACCGGTCGACGATGCCGACGCGCCTGGCACCGTGACACCGGTGGCGTTGGTGGTGCTCGAGCAGCGGATCAGGCCCGACGCTCGTGACACCCTTGATTACTTTGCCTCGCAGAAGGTTTCGATCAAGGTCATCTCCGGGGACAACGCGGTTTCGGTGGGTGCGGTCGCTGGTTCGCTCGGCCTCGATGGCGAGACGATGGATGCCCGCGAGCTGCCGGACGACGCGGAGCAGCTTGCCGACACGCTGGAGGAGTGCACCACCTTCGGCCGGGTGCGGCCCGACCAGAAGCGGGCCATGGTGCATGCGTTGCAGTCCCGAGGGCACACGGTCGCGATGACCGGCGACGGCGTCAACGACGTGCTGGCGCTCAAGGACGCCGACATCGGCGTCGCGATGGGCGCGGGCAGCGCGGCATCACGGGCCGTGGCCCAGATTGTGTTGTTGGACAACAAGTTCGCGACGCTGCCATTCGTCGTCGCCGAGGGCCGCCGGGTCATCGGCAACATCGAGCGGGTGTCCAACCTGTTCCTCACCAAGACCGTGTACTCGGTGCTGCTGGCGATGCTGGTCGGCTTTGCGGGGCTGGCGTCGAAATTCTTCGGGTCGGCCCCGTTGCCGTTCCCGTTTCAGCCGATTCACGTCACGATCGCGGCCTGGTTCACCATCGGCATTCCGGCGTTTGTGCTGTCGCTGGCACCCAACAGCGAGCGGGCGTATCCGGGCTTCGTGCGCCGGGTGATGACGTCGGCGCTTCCGTCCGGGCTCGTGGTCGGCATCGCCACGTTCGTGTCGTATCTCGTTGCGTATGAGGGGCGCGGGGCCACCGAAACGCAGCAGACGCAGGCTTCGACGGCGGCGCTGATCACGTTGCTGGTGACAGCGGTGTGGGTGCTGGCGGTGGTGGCAAGGCCCTACGAGTGGTGGCGGGTGGTGTTGGTCGCCGTCTCCGGGCTGGCATATGTCGTGATTTTCTCAATTCCCCTAGCTCAGAAGATGTTCATGCTGGATCCGTCGAACCTCGCGGTGACCTCGATTGCGCTGGGCATCGGCGTCGTCGGGGCGGCCGTCATCGAGGTTCTGTGGTGGGTTCAGGGTGCCCTCACCGGGAGCGGCCGACGGCTCTGGAGGTAGCTGACGGCTCCTCGCACGAGCGCTCGTCGGCGCTGTAGGGTGAGCCCATGGGATTTCTAGACAAGGTCAAGGGCGTCGTATCGAAGAACGCCGACAAGGTGGAGACCGCGATCGACAAGGCTGGCGACATCGTCGACAAGAAGACTCAAGGTAAATACACCAGCCAGGTCGACAAGGTGCAGGACGCCGCGAAGAAGGCTGTCGACAAGACGGATCCGCAAACGCCCTGACACATGGCGAAACTGTCTGTCTCCGTTGATGTTCCACTGCCGCCAGAGCAGGCATGGGAATGCGCCTCGGATCTGTCGCGCTACAAGGAGTGGCTGACCATTCACCGGGTTTGGCGCAGCAAGCTGCCCGAGACCCTGGAAAAGGGGGCGGTCGTCGAGTCGATCGTCGAGGTGAAGGGCATGCCGAACCGGATCAAGTGGACCATCGTCCACTTCAAACCGTCGGAGGCCATGACGCTGAACGGCGAAGGTGTCGGCGGCGTCAAGGTCAAGCTGATGGGGAAGGTCAAGCCGGCCGCTAACGGGTCGACGGTCACCTTCGACGTCCATCTCGGCGGCCCCGCGTTGTTCGGCCCGATCGGCATGGTGGTCGCCGCGGCGCTGAAGGGCGACATCCGCGATTCGCTGAACAGGTTCAGGAGCACCTTCGCCCCGGCCTGACGGGCTACACCAGTCAGCGATTTCGACGTGACTGGTTGCGCGCAGCGCAACTGATCACGCCCGAGTCGCATGGGAGGATGCACTGATGGCCGGCGAAAAGTATGACTACGGTATCGATTTCGACGCCGTCGACGCGATCGACATCCACACCCACGTCGAGGCCGACGACCATGGCCACCACGCATACGACGACGAGCTGATCACGGCGACCAAGCAATACTTCAAGCTGGACTCCGAGCCGACCACTGTCGACTCCGTCGCCGAGTACTACCGGCAGCGCAACACCGCGGCTGTGGTGTTCACCATCGACTCGCAGACGGTGTCGGGCCGTCCGCCCAACTCCGTCGAGAACCTGATCGAAGGCGCGGCGCGAAACAACGACGTGCTGATCCCGTTCGGCACCGTCGACCCGCTGACCGGCGAGGAGGCCGTGCAGGGGGTGCAGCGCCAGGTCGAACTGGGCGTCAAGGGCTTCAAGTTCCATCCCAGCCTGCAGGGCTTCGAGCCCAACGACCGCGCCTACTATCCGATCTACTCCGCGATCGCCGATGCGGGCGTGCCCGCGCTGTTCCACACCGGCCAGACCGGCATCGGGTCCGGACTGCCGGGCGGTCACGGCGTCAAGCTGCGGTACTCCGACCCGATGCTTCTCGACGATGTCGCCGCCGATTTTCCGGAGCTGACGATCGTGATGGCGCATCCGGCGGTGCCGTGGGTAGACGCGCAGATCTCGATCGCCACGCACAAGGCGAACGTGTACATCGACCTGTCCGGCTGGTCGCCCAAGTACTTCCCGCCGCAGCTGGTCCGCGCGGCCAACCGTCAGCTGAGCACCAAGGTCCTGTTCGGGACGGACTACCCGTACATCGAGGTGGACCGGTGGCGTCGCGACTTCGAGGCGCTGGACATGAAGCCCGAGGTGCTGCCGCTGATCTTCAAGGAGAACGCCCTGCGGGTCCTCGGCGTCACCGCCTAGCGTTCCCACCGCCTTAGCGCGAGCAGCGTTCCCAGCGCGAGCAGACGCATATGTACCCGAAACGCGCGTGAAATGGGTACTTTTGCGTCTGCTCGGCGGGAAAGGTGACCCGCATTTCCGACGGTTACCCTGTCGCGGGGGCCATGTCGCCTGCGCTCTGTCCCTTGCGCAGGGTGTCCAGCAGTTCCCGGTACGGCCCCACCAGGTAGGCCGTATCGCCCGCGCTGAGCTTGTCGCCGCGCCTCGGGTGCAACCGGGCGGCGGTGCCGGGTCGGGTGACGGCGATGACGCGCGTCTGAGTGGGTATGTCGGTCATGTGGATGCCGTCGAGTGCACTGCCGAGCTTCACGTATACGCCGCCGACCATGAACGATCCCTGTCCCACCGAGAACGTGCCGAACACCTGCAGGCCCATCGCCGCCCCGATGAACCAGGGCGCGGCGAGTTCGACAGTTGAGCGCACATTGTCGAACGTGAACCGGTTTGCAACCGCAGCGCCCAGCGCGCGATCGTAGACCCGCAGGACGGTGGGCACGTGAGGACGGTTGACGCCGGGCGTCGTTCGCGACGCGAGCATCTCGTGCAGCACGATCCCCGCCTCGATGTTCACCATGTCGTCCTGAGTCAGCACCGCGATGGCGCTGGCTTCCTCGACGCGCGCCGACTCGAGCGTCTGGCGAAGGGTGGCGTCGCCGAAGATCACCGGAACGCCGAGTTCGCCTGCCGCCGCAAGGTAGCGGCTGTCCTCGTTGCGTTCGATGGCCACCACGTCGTGCCCGGCCGCCTTGAGGTCGCCCGCCACGCGGATCCCGAACGAACCGAGGCCGACGACGACGATGTGGTGGTGCATGTGCCTGACTTGCCTGCGTCCGGCCGAACGCGCCAACCGGCGCGACAACAGCAGGTCGGCGATGAACGCAACGAGGATCGCCGTCGTGGTGACGCCCGCGAACATCAGCCCGATTCCCCAAATCCGCAGCCACAACGGCTGATCGATGAAGCTGAAGTCGCCGTAGCCGACCGTGGCGATGGTCTCGGTGCTGAAGTACAGCGCGTCGATCCAGTTCATCCCTGGCGGATGTTGGTAGGTGAAGCGCAGCAGCACCGTCGAACCGAGGAGCAGAGTCATCGACACCGCCAGTGCGCGGTAGAACATCGGGTTGATGTCGTCGCGCAGCGTGCGAACGGCGTCGGTCACCCGCTGCAACGGTGACCGGCGGGCCCTGACGCGGGGCAGGGGTTTCGGAAGGGCAATGCCCTGGGCGGCGAGCTCGTCGGCGGTGCCGATCATCGCGGTCCAGTCGCCCCGGCGGACGGAGAAGTCGCGTCCAGGGCAGACCACGACGCCCCCCGGCTCGTCCGAACTCTCGCCGTAGATCACCGCCACCGGTGCCAGATCGCCGTACATCTCGCGCAGGGTGGCGTCGCGCGGCGCATCCGTTCCTGACACGACGAAGTCGATGCCCGCCGCCGAAATCACGTGCGTGGAACGGGACAGGCACGCCTCGACGACCGACGGTGCGGCCAGGTCGGCGACGTCGAGGATGGCCCCCGGTCCGCTGTCCTGTGCCATCGCCTCGCGAAGAACTGTATTGGCGAGGCGGGCGACGACCCGCACGTCGGAATTGGCTTGCCGTGCCAGCAGTGCCATTTCGAGGTTGAGCGCGTCGTCATCGTCGACGCACACCACCGCGCCTGCTTCGAGGATCCCCGCCCCGGCCAGGCCTTTCGGGTCCTGCAGCGTCACGACATGCACACCGGCCGTCGTGAGCTCCTCGACGATCCGCATTGCCAGCGCGTCGTCACCGCAGACAATGATGTGGCCCGTCATGCGAGCACGTTACTTCGGAAAACGGCGCCGCGAGGGGTGAAGATGGGTCATGCCCAACAGCGCGAGGACCTACATCAAGGCATGCATCAACGGCGCACGCACCCCCGACCAGCACCCGAATCTGCCGGTCACCCCCGCGCAGCTCGCGGCTGCGGCCGTGGCCGCGCACGAGGCGGGAGCACGGGCGGTGCATATGCACCCCAAGACCCCCGACGGCGTCGACTCGCTGCAACCCGACGTCGTGGGGGCGGCGGTGGAGGCGGTGCGGCATGCCGCCCCTGGCCTGCCGCTAGGGGTGACGACCGGCTTCTGGGCGCTGTCGGATCCTGACGAGCGGCTGCGCACGGTGCAAGCGTGGACGGTGCTGCCCGACTTCGCGTCGGTGAACTGGCACGAGCCGGGGTCTGAGCCGTTGGCTCATCTGCTGCTGAAGATGGGACTCGGCGTAGAGGTGGGCATCTTCCACGCCGAAGCGGCCGCTTCGTGGGCTGCCTCGGAGATCGCCGCGCACTGTATGCGGGTGATGGTCGAACTCGGTCCTGACGCCGACACCGCCACCGCCGACGATGTCCTCGGCGACGTATTGGCCGCCGGATCGTCCGCCCCGGTGCTGCTGCACGGCCTCGACCAAAGTTGTTGGCCTCTGCTGGAACACGCGGGCGCGCGTGGTCTGCAGGTTCGGATCGGGATGGAGGACACCGTGCTGCTGCCCGACGGCACAACTGCCCCCGACAACGCGGCGCTGGTGGCCGCGGCGGTGCAGTTGCTCAATCGGTAGGAGCGGCCAGCGCAAAGTCGGCGAAGTCGAATCCGGGCACCACGACACAGCTGACCAGCGACGGCTCGTCGTCGCGCGGGCAGGCCCGCTGCCAGTGCCCGGCGGGCACAACCAGCTGCGGGCTCTCGCCCGCGTTGATGTCGCCGCCGAGCAAATGCGTTGCGGCACTGGCATGTTCGGCTCCGAATTCCAGTAGCAGCGGGCTGCCCCGATGGTAGAGCCACAGTTCTGTGCTGCGCACGGTGTGCCAGGCCGACTGCTGGCCGGGCATGAGCAGAAAGAGGATCGCGGTCCCTGCGCTTCGCGAACCGGCGTAGTCCGGCGGCAGCGCGGACTGGGGTGTCGTGAGTGCACTGCGCCACGTTTCCCGGAACCAGCCACCCTCTGGGTGGGGGGACAGGTCGAGCCGCCGCGCCCAATCGGGAAGTTCGCTCATCGCATTACCGCCATCAATGTCGTCTGAAAGACCCACACTAGAGACGATGTCGAATGAAGCGGCGCCGATTGTGCTGATCCACGGACTGTGGTTGTCGGTCGATAGCTGGCGGGGGTGGGTCGAAAGGTACCGATCCGCAGGCCACGTCGTGCACGCGCCCGACTGGCCGACTGATCCCGGAATCGGATTGGTCGAAGCCACCGAGCACTTCGATGCGTTCGTCGCGTCCCTGCCCGACGCCCCGATCATCATCGGACACTCGATGGGTGGGTTGATCACCCAGTTGCTGCTCGACCGCGGACTTGGACGCGCGGGGGTTGCGATTCAGCCGTCGAAGCCGCGCGGCGTACTGCGGGCCCCGTTGTCGATGTGGCGTTCGGCATGGCCGTGGCTGCGCGATCCACGCAACCGGGGGAAAGCCGTGCCGATCAGCGCGGCACATTTTCATTACGCCTTCGCCAACACGATCTCGCGGGCCTGCTCCGATCGATGGCACTCCGAGCTGGCGATACCGGCTCCCGGCGCTGCGCTGTTCGACGTGTCCACCGCCGACCTCCTACCGAAGTCGAGGGCGGCCAGTGCGGTCGACTTCGCGAACGCCGACCGCGCACCGCTGCTGCTGATCGCGGGTGACCGTGACCACCTGATGCCGGCGTCGGTGGTCTACGAGAACTTCAATCGCTACCGGCGTTCGTCGGCGCCGACGGACTTCAAGGTCTTCCGCGGCAGCCCGCACCTCATCACGGTGCTGGACGGCTGGGAAGACGTGGCGGATCACGCGCTGAGCTGGACGGCGGTGCACACCCGATAGTCTCAACACATGGTTCGACTGAGCCCGGGCTGGCTGGTCGCGTTCTGCGCCGCGATCCTCGCGGTGGCGGTGTGGCTGCCGTGGCTGACCACCCGTGCGGCGGGTGGTGGTCACGCCAACGCGGTCGGCGGTGTGGTCGGAAACCTGTCGTTGCCGCCGCATTTCAGTGCGGGTCAGCTCATCGCGTTGTTGGCTTCGGCGCTGATCGTCGCAGGCGCGATGGCGGCGCGTGGCTTGTCGGCCCGGGTGGCATCCTCTGCGGCGCTGGCGATCTCGGTGTTGATCGCCGTTCTGACGATGTGGTACTACCGGCTGTATGTACAGGCCCCGGTGTCGGCGGGCTATGGCTTCTACATCGGTGCGGTCGTGACGGGCTTTGCGATTGTGTTGTCGGTGTGGGCGATGGTGGCGGCGTGGGCGGCTGGCGGGCGGCGATCATGAGTGGCTTCGTCGAGCCGGTGAGGTTGGCCGGTGAGCGCTGGGTATCGCTGGAACCCCTTAGCCGTGAGCATGTCCCGGAGATCGCGGCGGCGGCGGCCGACGGTGACGTCGGCAGCCTGTGGTTCACGGGTGCGCCGTCTCCGCAGACCGCCTCGCAATGGGTGGACATGCGACTCGCTCTGCAGAGGCCCGACACCGGGTTGACCTTCGTGGTGCGCCGATTCGACGGCGCGCTGATCGGCTCGTCGAGCTACCTGAACGTCGACGCGCCCAACCGTCGACTCGAAATCGGGAATACCTGGTATGGCGCATCGGCGCGGCGCAGCGGCGTCAACACCGAGACCAAGCTACTGATGCTGGGCCACGCCTTCGACGTATTGAATTGTGTGGCAGTGGAATTCCGCACGCACTTTTTCAATTTCGCCAGCCGCACAGCGATCGAGCGACTCGGCGCGAAGCTCGACGGGATCCTGCGCAGCCATCAGCTGGTGCCCGACGGGACGCGGCGGGACACCGTGGTCTACTCGATTCTGGACGTCGAATGGCCGACTGTCCGTACGCATCTGCGGTTCCGGTTGGACCGCAACGCGTAGGTGGGCCGAGATTGCGGGCAGATCGCGAGATCGTGCCGATCCGCGATCCGCCCGCAGTTTCGAGGTGTGTTTACTCGGCGTCGACCGTGGTCGGAATGCTCTTCTGGTCTCCGCCGTGGGCGATGTCGATCTTGCGCGGCTTGGCGCGTTCTGCCATCGGGATCGTGACGGTCAGCACGCCGTTCTCGTAGGTCGCGGAGATCGCGGCCGAGTCGATGCCTTCACCGAGCGAGAGTTGCCGCCGATAGCTGCCGAAGAAGCGCTCGTTGGTCAGCCATTGGACGGAGTCGTCGCTGCGGGCGGTGCGATGCGCCGAGATCGTCAGCGTGCCGTTGTCCACGTCGACGTCGACCGAGCCCGGATCGACGCCGGGCAGATCGGCCGTCAGGACGTAGTGGTCGTCGAGCTTGCACAGGTCCATCGGCATGAACCTGGGTGCGCGATTTGATCCGGTCTGGCTGGTCAGCAAGCCCCGGGTCAGAACATCAAGGTCACTGAACGGATCAAAACGAAGCACAGTAATTCACCTCCTATAGCGACTCAGAAGCCCGCCACCCCGGCGGGCAGCCAATCACTGTGCACCGCCGATATTAGCACTCTCACCCCGAGAGTGCTAGACCGAAACTGCTGACAGATCGTGTTTTGACGCGAATTCACGATCTCCCAGCAGGCTCGAAGAGTGGGTCACACGGCTAGGCCGCCGAGATGTCGGCTCCGCGCAGCGGCCGGGTGCACTTGTCGCAGGTCATGACGGCGGAAAACCGCCCGCCGCATGCCGTGTGTGTCAGCTCCACCGCCGGACCCTCTGGCGCGGGGAACCATCGCTGGGCCCACTGCAGCGCGGATATCAGCACCGGGAAGAGGGCGCGGCCCTTCTCGGTGAGGCGGTACCGGTTGTCCGTGCCGACCAGTACCCCGTTCGCCACAAAAATCCCGAGGCGGTCGGCTATCGAGCCCGGCGGGGCGTTGAGCTGTGTCTGAAAGTCGGTGAACCGGCTGACGCCGACGAATGCCGCGACCAGAATCGCGAACGCCCACCGATTGCCGAGCACGGTCATCGTCTGCGGGAAAAGCCCGGCCTGGCTCGTCGCCGACCGTCGCCGGGTCACCGCCGCAGGGATCGATCGCGGCCACGAACCGCTCGGGCCCCACTGCGCGACAACATCTTTCTCGCTGACGGGTTCGCTGCACGAACCGCAGGCGACCACCGGAGCAAAGGTCTCGTCGCAGACGGCGTGGTGCATGAGGGGCAATGGGTCCGGGTGTTCCGGCACCCAGAGGCATTCCCAGCTCCAGATCGACACCAGCATCGGCCACAACGAACGACTTCGCGCAGTGGTCAGATACTCGGAGCGCGGCGGGTTCGTCTGGTAGACCCGACGCTTCAACAACTCGTTTTCCGCAAGTGACCGAAGTCGACTGGACAACACCGAGTGTGAGATCGGCAGCCGGGTCTGGAAATCGCCGTACCGGGTGGCGCCCATGAGCGCTTGCTGCAACACCAGCAGCGTCCACTCGTCGCCAAGCAGCCCGAGCATGTGGGCGACGGCGTTGGGCTCGCGCTGCGCCACCTAAAGCCCGATTGCGGCGGGCGCGTCGTCGACCTGATGCCAGCGCCGCAGTGCCGATCCGTCCGCCCACGTCGAGTGGGTTCCGCTCGAGATCCGTTCCGGCAAAAGCAGTTTGCACACCGGGCCGTCGCCCACCCTTGCGGCGTCGAACACCAGGCAGTAGGACGCGTCGTCGTTCATGTCGGTGGTCAGGGTCACCAGATAGCCGTCGTCCTCCGCTGGCACCGCTCCGCCGGCGACCCTTGACCGCGGCGCCATCGCGGTCTCGCTGCCGAAGACGCCGTCGTCGAACGCAAACCGCTCCTCGGAGCCGGTGCGAAGATCGTGTTTGACCAGTCCGTCGAACAGGAACCAGCCGGGCTTTCCCGTCGCGGCGTAGGTATAGCGGTAGTCGAGACCGCCGTAGGCGGAGTTGATCATGCCGAACTCGGTGATGCTCTCGGTCAGCTGCTCTTCGGTCGTGGCGCCGGTGACCAGGTTGAAGCGCCACCGCCGCAGTCGGGTCTGCAGCCGGTCGAGAGCGAGGAACCGGAACGCCTTCTCCTTGGGGGCACCTCCCGCTTGCGGGGGACTGTCACCTGTGAGGCTGTCCACCGGCGCGGGGTCGCCCTCGTAGAAGCCGTCGAGCACGATCTCGTCGCCGACCTCGTAGGCGTTGGTGAAGTGCAGCACGAACGTCGGGTCGGCCTCGAACCATCTGATGTCCTGCGGGCCGCCGCGGCGCGGGATGACCGCGAACCGGGACGGCATATCCGGGTGGAATCCGGGCAGATGGATGTTGGCCTCGAGCAGCTTTGGATCCCAGAACAACGGAAAGTCGTTGAGAATCGCGTAATTCGGCGTGAAGGCCATATCGTGTGGCAGCCGCGGGCCCGGCAGCGGGATATCGGTGAGGTGTGCCAGATTGTTGTCGGCGTCGACCACGCCGTAGCGCATGTACGGGGCCTGCTTGCTGTAGCTGAAGAACAACAGTTCGCCGGTGGCGTCGTCGACCTTGGGGTGTGCGGAGACGCCCCAGTCGACCGGGAAGCCGCCGTTGAAGTCTTCCTTGCCAAGGGTTTCGGCGGTGAACGGGTTGACGCGGTAGAGATCGCCGCACTGGTAGAAACTGGTCAGCGCGGTACCGCGGTGCACGGTGACGTCGGTGCTCGACGCGTCCTTCATCAGCGTGCGCGCACCCCAGCCGTAGTCGCGCCTGGCGACCTGCACGGGCTCGGCCAGCCCGGGCCACAGTGCGCCACCGGCTTCGTCTTCGGCCGCCAGCCCGTCGGTCCGGACGAATCGGTTGCGGTAGAACGCTTTTCCGTCCCGGAACCCGACGATGTGGATCATGCCGTCGCCGTCGAACGGATGGTAGAACTTCAGCGACGGATGCAAAGGGTTCTCGGTGTTGCGCAGATACACCCCGTCGAGATCGCGCGGAATCTCACCCTCGACGGCGGTGAGATCGTCGGCATCCCACTCCGTGGTCTGCGGCCGCCACGGGCCGGTGCGGTAGGGATGGTCATCGTCTTCGGGCAGCGTCGACAGGAACTTGCCGACCACCTCAACATCCATCAGAACTCCTTTGCCGATCCGACGACGAAACTCACCGTTGTTGCGGTGCTCCCGCCGAAGTTCAACGTGCCGAACGTCTTTGCCCCGTCGATTTGATACTCGCCGGCAGCGCCACTGACCTGTTTGGCGGCATCGAGGAGCATCCGGACACCCGATGCGCCAACGGGGTGGCCGCCGCCGATGAGCCCGCCGCTGGGGTTGATCGGCAGCGCCCCGCCGATCTCGATCTCGCCGTTCTCGACGGCCTTCCACGACTCGCCGGGGCCGGTGAGCCCGATGTGGTCGATGGCGAGGTATTCGCTCGGTGTGAAGCAGTCGTGCACCTCGAAACCATCGACGTCGTCGAGGGTCACGTTGGCGCGGTCGAACGCGTCGAGCACCGCACCGCGCACGTGTGGCAGAACGTAGGGCTGGTCTGCGGAGCGGTCGAGCTTCTGCTGCAGGCCCAGCCCCACGGTGCGGTGCCCCCAGCCGTCGATCCGCCCGATCGGACGGGCACCGGGGTGCTCGCGCAGGTAGTCATCGGTGACAAGGACGAGGCCCGCGGCGCCGTCGGTCATCTGGCTGCAGTCGAAGCGGCGCAGCCTGCCGTCGATGACGGGGTTGAGCTCATCGTCGAGATTGCCGAGGTCGGAGTCTGCGTCGCGTCCGGCCCGCAGGTCGGGGACGGTCCAACCGCGGGTCTGGGCGTTGGGGTTCAATCGTGCGTTGGCGAAGTTCAATTGCGCGATCGCGCGCAGGTGGGTTTCGTCGAGGCCGTACCGCTTGTCGTATTCGTCGGCGACGCGGGCGAACTGGTTCGGCCACATGAACTTTGCGTCGGCGCCCTCGTGCCCGATCCAGGCCGCGGCACCGAGGTGTTCGGCGGCGGTGTCGCCGGGCACGGTCTTCTCCAATTCGATGCCGACCACCAAGGCGGTCTCATATGCACCGGACCGCAGATCGGCGATCGCGGCCAGGGTGGCGACGCTGCCGGACGCGCACGCCGCCTCGTGCCGCGACGACGGTGTGTCCCACAGCCCTTCGTGCACGGTCGCGGGCATCGCCCCGAGGTGCGCCTGACGTGCGAACAGCTCACCGAACGCGTTGGCAACGTGCACGACGCCGATCGCGTCGGCGTCGACGCTCGCGGCGGTGAGGGTGGCCTCGACCACTTCGCGGGTCAGGTCGGCGAAATCGAGGCCTTCGCGGGTCAAATTTCGGCTGAAGTCGCTTTGGTAGCCGCCGAGGATCCAGACACTTGTGGAGCTGCCCATGAGCGGACGATACTACAACTAACAGAGTGACTGGAGGGCGTTGGCGATCAGAGAGAAACGGGCGGCCCCGCCGGCTCGTAGTCTGAACCGACGAGACCTCAGCAGGCGCGGCGGTCGACCGTCGCACCCACCTGCCCCGCAGCATTACCAGGCTCAGCAGAAGACAAACGTTGATCAGGCACTTCGTGTCATTCGCCGACCAGCGCGTGTGTGTGTCAATGCCCGAATGGGAACACTTTGATCATGACCGAACCGCGGAACCACGATCTGGCAGTGCGGATGGCCGAGCTCGCGCGCGCGGCCGCTGCGCCGCGCACCGTCGAGGAGGTGCTTGGCGATGTCACCGCCGCCGCCAAGGAGCTGATCCCCGGGGTTGACAGCGCCGGAGTGCTGATGATCGGCAAGGGCGGTAAATGGGACTCGTTCGGCGCCACCTCGGACCTGCCACACCAGCTGGACGAACTGCAGATGAAGTACGGCGAGGGGCCGTGCGTCGAGGCGGCGCTCGACGAGGTGATCGTGCGCACCGACGATTTCCGCACCGAAGAACGCTGGCCGCAGTACTCGCCCGAGGTGGTTGAGCTCGGTGTTCTCAGCGGGCTGTCCTTCAAGCTGTACACCGCCGCCCGCACCGCAGGCGCGCTCAACCTGTTCGCGTTCAAGCCGCACGCGTTCGACGGGGAAGCCGAGACGATCGGCATCGTGTTGGCGGCCCATGCGGCGGCGGCGATCCTGGCCAGCCGCGAGGGGGAGGAGCTTCAGTCGGCACTGTCCACCCGCGACCGCATCGGTCAGGCGAAGGGCATCATCATGGAGCGCTATGGCGTCGACGACGTCCGTGCCTTCGAGATGCTGCGCCGCCTGTCGCAGGACAGCAATACCAAACTCGTCGATGTCGCCGCGCGCGTGATCGAGACGCGCGGCGACGGGAACCGCTGACTAATTGACAATTCAGATAAATCGCGATGGCGTTCCGGGCAAATAGTCCAAAACAGAATTGAACCGGCTGAATGTATTTACACTGCCGACAGGTCGGGCTGTAAATGCGTGTGCTTGAAATTCACCGAAAGGCAATTCTTATGTCCGCCATACCGATCAAGAAACAGGCCCAGTTCGCGTTCGCCGCCGCCGCTCTATGTGGGGCCGCACTGCAAGTGGCGCCCACAGCGCAGGCCGCTGACAATTGCACGGTCAAAGGGGACCTGCTGCACATCAACATGGACGGCACGCGCACGACGGTGTTTCCGCAGGCGAACGGGTCGAGCATCGGGCCTGGGGTCGGCACAGCTTCGGGAGGGATCAATCCCACGTACGGAGATGTCACCGGCAGCATCACCGGCCGCGACATCCAATTCACCATCGTCTGGCGCGACAACAAAGGAACCGCCCAATTCAAGGGCACCATCGGCGACGACGGCATCGCCCGCGGCACAGCGACGGGGCCCGAAATACCGTACAACCTGTGGAATCCCGGCCCATGGACGTCGACCGACACGCTCGAGTGCGGGGGCCAGGCAGGCCAGGCGGGCAAGACCGCGACGGTGATCATGGCCACCGATATCTTCGACAAGCCGGACGGCAACGGCACCGAGTACCGGAACGCCAACGGCATTCCGATCGCCAAGCAGCCGGGTCAGGTTCAACTCGTCGAGCCCGAGCTCTGCCGGAGCAACTGGTGCCATGTCGTCGCCCCCGAGGTGCCTGGTGACGCGTGGATCTACATCGGTGATGGTATGGGCACCTTCCCGTGATCGACGACGGCCGAATGGTTCGCGCGACTACGGCGACTCGGCCGCCTCACGGGGTACGACGAGGACGGGCACCGGGCTGTGCCGGATGATCTTGGCGGCGCGAGATCCCAGGAACACCCGGGCAATGGGGCCCGATTCGCTCGATCCGACCACCAGCAGATCGCCGTCTCCCCAGTCGACGTCGTGCAGTGCAGCCTCCCAGTCGCTGCCGTGACCGATCACGACATCGTGACCGCCCGGCTCTGTCGAGTCGCCAAGCACTCGGTGCGCCGACTCCTGGATGTTCGTAGTCCACTCGGCGAGCACGCCCGCCGACTCGGTCCGGAACATGGCCGTCACGGGCGGTGCGTGCTGGACGGCGAACGACGCCAGACGCATTTTCGCGCCGATTTTGCCGGCCAGATCGGCAGCGGTGCGCAACATCGAATCGCAATGTTCGGTGCCGGTGTACGCGACCGTCACGCGGGTGAACTTGGCCGTATCGCCTGATCGAAAACCGCGGGGCGCCAACGCAACCGGGATCGGTGAGCTGTGCAGCAGCCGGTCGGCGACACTGCTCAGCGCGACGTGGCCGAACAGCCCGGCCGCCGACGAGCCGACAGCGATCATGCTGGCCTTGTGCTGCTCGGCCGCCTCAAGCAAGCCGGTGGGAGCCGAGCGAGCCTTGACCGTTGTGAAGGTCGCCGACACGTCGGCGGGCAGTTCGGAGCGGGCCTGGGCCAGCGCACCGTCGGTCATATCGTCGATCTGACTCTGGTAGGCGGCATCCTCCCGGACCAGACCGGGCAGCCACGACCCTGGTGCGACGACACACACGGCGAGATCCTCACCGCTGGAACGGGCCAGTAGGGCGGCGAGGTTCAGCACCGCCTTGCCTTTCCGGTTCGGCGGGTAACCAACGACGATCGTCACGGTTGGTTGCCCTCCGCGGCGAGGCCGACGTGCTCGTCGCGGCCCAGATGAGAGTGGTGGCGCGAGTAGAAGAAGTACCACACGAACGCCACGGCGACCCAGATCAGGAACACGTAGATCGTGATTGGCCGCAAGTTATAGACGATCCACAGCGCGCCGGCGATCGACAGGATCGGGGTGACTGGATACAGCGGAACCTTGAAGCTGCGCGGCAGGTCGGGCGCCCGCTTTCGCAGCACCATCACGCCGATCGAGACGGCGATGAAGGCCACCAGCGTTCCGATACTCGTCATCTCGGCGAGGAAGTTGATCGGGATGAGGCCGGCCATAAGGCCGATGACGCAGGCGACGATGACCGTGTTGTGGATCGGGGTCAGCGTGCGCGGATTCACCCGGTGGAAGATCTCGGGGATCATGCCGTCACGCGACATCGCGAACAGGATGCGGGTCTGTCCGTAGATCGACACCAGGGTCACGCTGAAGATCGAGATGATCGCGCCCGCCGCGAGCACGGTGCCCGGCCACGATGCACCCACGACGTTCTCGAGGATCTGGGCCAGCCCGGCTTCCTGACCGTCGAACTCCTCGGTCGACTGGGCCGCCACCCCGACGAGCGCCGTCAGCACGTATAGAAGTGTGACGGTGCCAAGCGCGATCATGATCGCGAGCGGGAGGTTTCGCCTCGGGTTTTTTGCTTCCTCGCCCGCGGCGGCGACGCTGTCCAGGCCGACAAAGCTGAAGAAGATGACGCCAGTTGCGGCCGTGATGCCTGCGAAGCCGAACGGGGCAAAATTGTCCAGGTTGTCAGCATTCCAGCCCTGCACACCGATGACGATGAACATGATCAGCACCGCGATCTTGATGACGACCATGACGGCGTTGGTCTTCGCCGACTCGCTGACGCCGCGGATCAACAGCATGGCGCACATGATGATCAGGATTACCGCAGGCAGGTTGATGATGCCGCCCTGTTCCGGCGCGTTCGACAGCGCCTCGGGTATCTGGACACCGAAGACGTTGCCGATGAACTGGTTGAGGTACTCCGACCAGCCGACCGCGACCGCCGCGCCTGCCACACCCCATTCGAGCAGTAGACAGGCGCCGACCCCCATGGCCACGAACTCGCCCAACGTCGCGTAGGTGTACGAATACGACGAGCCGGCCACCGGTACTGCCCCCGCGAGTTCGGCGTAGCACACCGCGGTCAGCCCGGCGACGAGTCCGGCAAGCAGGAACGAGAAGATCACCGCCGGTCCCGCCAACGGCACCGCCTGACTGAGGATGAAGAAAATGCCGGTGCCGATCGTGCCGCCGATGCCGATCGCCGAGAGGCTCCACAAACCGATCGTGCGTTTGAGCTCACTGGTTCCGGTGTCGGCGCCGGTTTCGGCGGCCATCTCCGCCACCGGTTTACGGCGCAAGACTTGTTCACGAAGTGCTGTCACGGGCTCCTCCTTGGGTCATCACGATCATTACGCAGCAGACGCGATCGCTGCGCTGGAATCGAGAAGGTGACCCTTGGAGGGGGCTAACCCATGGTCGCGGGCATCAGGCCGCCCCGGTCGAATCCTTCGAGCCGTTGTCGCCGTTGTCGGTGGAGGATTTCGCGCCAACCGTGTCGGCGCGATGCTTGCCGACGTAGGAGCCCTTGGAGGCTTCTTTGATCGCCGTGATGGCGTCCGAGACGGGGTTGTTGTCGTTGGCCTTGGCGGCGTGACGGGCTGGCGTCGTCGAACCGGCGGCCGTGTCCTTGGTGTCTTTGTGGTCGGCGACGGTTGAGTTGGTCGCGACGGTTGAGTTGGTTACGGCGGTTGACGCCTTGAGCTTGGGCGTGTTGTCCGCCGGTGCGGTGGCAAGGGCGTTGTTGGCAGACAGCGTGCTGGCGCCGAAGTCGCTCGCAAGCTTCTGGATGGCCGCGACGTCGGTGGCGATGATCTTGCCCGGGGTGGCTGCCAGGTTGGTGAGCGCGGTCTGCTCGGTGGCCAGGGCGGCGTTGATCGCGGTGGTGGCCGAGGCGGACGTCAACGTGCCCGCCACGAGCTGGCTGTACAGGACGTTGGGCAGCGCCTGAAGGCTGGTGGACCCGCCGCCGCCCGTTCCGTTGCCGCCGCCGGCCGCGCCCGCGAGCGCGTTGAGCGCTGTGACGAAGTTCTGCAGCGGCAGGCTTGCAACGTTGACGGCATCGACAACGATGGCGCCGGTGTCACCCTGTGTGACGGCCGCCACCGACTCAAGGCCGGGTTCGACGGAGGTGGTCTTGGCGGTGAGCGACGTGGCGTTCGAAGTGCCGAAAAGTGCGCTGAGGGCTGCGATGTCGGTGGCGATGATCTTGCCCGGGGTGGCTGCCAGGTTGGTGAGCGCGGTCTGCTCGGTGGCCAGGGCGGCGTTGATCGCGGTGGTGGCCGAGGCGGACGTCAACGTGCCCGCGACGAGCTGGGCATACAAGACGTTGGCCAGGGCCTGGAGGCTGGTGGACCCGCCGCCGCCCGTTCCGTTGCCGCCGCCGGCCGCGCCGGCGAGCGCGTTGAGGGCGGTGACGAAGTTCTGCAGCGGCAGGCTCGCGACGTTCGCGGCGTTTACCAGTACGTCCGACGCGGCCGTCAGCTCGACGGGACGCACGACGGGGGTCTTCGCCTCTGGCGTGGCGGCGGCGGCGACGGGAGTGACCGACGTGGATGCCGCTACGCACACCGTGCAAACCCCGGCAAGCAACGACGCGGACTGGCGAACCTTCACGGCAACTCCCGATTCCTAAGAAGCACAACAGGTTTGACAGGCGCACAGTATCCATGGCGCCGCCGAATCTCCACCTACGGAAATCGGTGCGCACGTGCCTGAGCAGCAGGAACCGAGGACTCCCAGCGAACGTATCCGAACTTTTCAGTTGCGGTCTGTCTGGCGTTCGCCTGCGCGCTCGTTGCCGGCAGCCGACTCCGAAGGTTGCGTCCGGGTCGAGTCCGGCGCGATCTCTCCTACGACGGGTTCGGCGGCATCATGTTTGCGCCGGCAGCGCGGGCCGACCGCACCCGGTCCGCCTCAGCATTTGCCGTACTGGCGCGCGCGTGTATGTAATGCCGCAGTGCAGGTTGAGATTCTGGGTGAAGCCCGAGCCGACGTCGCGGCGTTCGCGACGGCGATGGCCGTTGCGGCGTGCGGTGTCGGGTGCCCGATTTGGAGGTCCCGGTGACAGTCAGCTACGACGACGACAGCGCCGCTAACGTTGCGCAAGCGGCGTACTTTCGGGTTGAGCTACACGCCCAACGCAGGCTCCTGCTGCACGAGATCGGGAAGCGGCAGGCGCTCATCGACCGCCCATCCGACGCCGCCCGCCGGCAACGCGCCTCGGTGCATAGCGCCGAAGCCGAGCTCCGCCATCTGGACCGCTTGATCGGCAGGCTCGACAACCGCTTTCCAGCCGGTGACTCCTAGGCGGAGGAATCGTCGCTCGAGTCGTCCTCTTCGGAGTCATCCTCGCTCGAGTCCTTCGAGTCCTTCGAGTCCTTCGAGTCCTTCGAGTCCTTCGAGTCCAGCTTGTCCGCGTGCTTCGTCAAGAGCGCGGCCAGATCGCGTGCTTCGTCAACTTCCAACACGTCTTCGGATACGCGTTCGTTGCTCTCGTCGAAACGCTCGAGGGTGATGACGTTGTCCTTAGTGCCGACATCCCAGCGACTGCCTTCTTCACGACCCATTTTGATGCTGCCTTCCCGGACGAATCGACATTGATACATGCGAGTACCCAGCTGCGCGAGGAGGGAACCGGCGCATGGGGGACCGGTTGGCCGTCGGGGCCGCCGAGAGCATCGGCGATGACGTCGTTTCGGCCGGATCAAACCAATGTGAAGCTGTCGACCGTCGCCGCACGCCTCGGTCGCTGACATGCCGAAGCTGCCGAAAGTTCTCCCGGACTACGCGCACCCGTCGATCACTGCCTTATGAGCCGGTCAGACTCCGGTCCCGAATAAGGCAACCGGCCACGACGGATGGGCCGCAAATATTACGTCCTCGGTCATTTCGCGCAATAGAACGACAGCCAAGGCATGGGCGCACGCGATGTGGGCAACCTCCGTCTCGTGGATTCCACCGACACACCGAGCGCCCGGTGCCCGATCTGTGGCGGACCAGCCGATGAGGCTGAGGTGACAGTCGAGTTCTGGCGCGGAGGGGTCGAACCGATCACGATCTTGGCGTGTAACGACGTCACCTGCGAAGCGCATCACGCGACGGGCTAGGCGTCATCGAAACATTCGCCAGACCGCCCGGGTGACCGTGAAAATACGACAGCGGCTTGCCGCTGGCGGCACCAATTTCCGCATAGCCCAGAATTCGCCGGTCACGGTGTTTCACTGTGTGGTCTAGAAAAGCCTGTCACTCATTTCATAACCTCTTCCATGAAAATTGCACCGCAATTACCGATTCGAATGAAAAGGCCGATTTGCTACACTGCGAGCGTGAAGCTTGCCTTCATTATCTTGGCCGCCACCGTATTGATCTATGCGGCATTCATTCTTGTGCTGCTCCTCATGGGGCGCCGCGAAGACGCCCGGGCGTGGGGCGGTCTCATTCCCGACTGCATCGTGCTTTTCAAACGACTGCTCGGCGAAAAGTCCATACCCGTTCGCACCAAACTGCCCATCGTGCTTTTGATTGGCTACCTGGCTTTACCCTTTGATATCGTGCCGGATTTCATCCCCGTTGCGGGTCAATTGGACGACGCCATCATCGCGGCGTTGGTGTTACGAATGGTGCTGAATAACAGCGGCGAAGCAATGATTACGAAACACTGGCCCGGTCCGGACAAATCGCTGCAGCTCCTGTTAAGACTGGCTAATGGTCGCCGCCCAATTGCCTCTGAAGGCAAGGAGTAATCCTCACCAATTGCAGCACCTCGTATATGACAGGGTGTCGTGCTTTTGCTGGTGAAGATCAACGACAGGGAATTCTCAGCCTGACGCGCAGCTCCCGGCCAACCATGCCGGGCTCGCCGGCCGAAACGTACGTCGGCCTTCGACGATCATTAAGCGCTGACAGTCGCGGCGTCCGCGGTCTCCGGGTGCACCCCGGGAAGTAAGCCGCCAGGCGAGGTGGGGCGATCGTGAAGCAGTACTCGTCCGGTCGATGCACTGCGAAATGCCCGGTGCCGCCGAGGCGCATGCCGGTCACTTCGGCGGGCAAACCGCTCCTGAGCGACCGCACTCTTCGCTTGTACTTGAGGCGTGTCGCACGCCGTGGCCGAATCGCGGTCAGGAAGCGCGAGTCTGTGGATGGCCCGCAGCGTGGAGAGGTACTGGCGTCCCAGCGAACCCGTGTTATAAGGGATTCCATACCTCTCACAAAGTGGCCGCACCCGCGTAGCGATCTCGGCGTAGCGATTGCTCGGGAGATCGGGGAACAAATGGTGCTCGATCTGATAACAAAGGTTGCCGCTCGAAAAGGCAAGCAGCGGGCCGGCTTTGAAGTTCGCCGCACCCAGCACTTGCCTCAGGTACCACTCCGGTCGGGTCTCCTTTTGCAGGACGTCGGGGGTGAACTTCTGCGTACCGTCAGGAAAGTGCCCGCAGAAGATGACCACGTAGGTCCAAAGGTTGCGCAGCAGGTTTGCGGACGCGTTCGCCATCAGCGTTCGACGCCATCGAGACCTGCTGAGCAGCGGGAAGACGACGTAATCCTTGAGCGATTGGCGGACGATCTTGTCGATCAACGCCCTCACCTGGGTGACTTTCTCGGCTCGATTGCGCTCTAGGTCGATACCATGCAGGGCGATACCCCATTCGAATGTCAAGGCCAGCAACAGGTTTTGCAGCGGCTGCAAAAGGTACTTACGCTGCCAGGGCTGGTCGCGGCTCACCCGCATCACACCGAAGCCGAGATCGTCGTCCATGCCGAGCACGTTGGCGAAAACATGATGGCGGTAGTTGTGCGAGAACCTCCACTGCGACGAGACAGCCGCCATGTCCCATTCCCAAGTCGTCGAATGGATCTCTGGGTCGTTCATCCAATCCCATTGGCCATGGGACACGTTATGGCCAATCTCCATGTTCTCCACGCTTTTTGCAGATGCCAGCGCCGCGGTGCCCAGTGCCCAGCCGACTTTCGCTCGGCTGCCGGCGATGAGTAGACGCGCACCGGCCTCGAGGATTCGGTGGAATCCGATAGTCCGGCGGATGTAGGCGGCGTCGCGTGCGCCGCGCGAGTCCTCGACGTCGCGGCGAATCAGGTCAAGTTCGTCGCCGAAGGCCTGGATGTCGGAGGGGCTTAGATGTGTATATACAGCGATATCAGTGATGGCCACTTGGGATCCTCGATCGATCAAAATTGCGGCCCGCGATTTGGACCGGTGAGACCGAGGTTCAGGGGGCAACCGGTCGACCATGCTGATCGTCCGGGGCCGCAGCGTAACGGCAGTCAACTCTATTGTACGCGGCGCTTGGGCTACGCTCCGTTCTGCGGATCTTGTGGTGCCGATGGGGCTGAACGGCACGGGTTTGAGCATCGCTGCTCGTGGCATCGGCGCGCCTACGTAGTCAACAGATCTGTTGTGACCGTTGCCTTCTGCGGCTTCTAGATTGACGGCGCCCGTTTCGTGGGTGACACACGAGGTGAGTTTGCCGATAGCGCTCATAGCGTGCAGGAACACCACGGTGGTGCTTCTCGGCTCCCAGCGCTGCGGCTGCGCGCGCCTCACCTTCGGCTCCGATGATTTTCGCGCGTTTCTCCCGTTCGGCTTCGGGTGTCACAGCGAGTTTCATGCCGTCTGGCAACTACACACCGACGGCACACCCGCCTCACCGCCGATGATCAAACGGCTGGACCGCCCCGGGCACCCCAGTTACTGCGCCATGGACCGCAGAGACGATTGAAGAGAGACGGCGGCGATGCGACGATTTGCGTTCATCTGCGCGGAGTACATATGGATGGCGAGTGTTGAGGAGGGCAGAACCGATGAGCGAAGTGGGCCGACGCGGGGATCCTGCGTCGCGGCGGGTGATCGACGTGGCGATCGGGATTCTGATGGGACTGCGCGGATGTTCCGAGCAGCAGGCGTTCGACGAACTCGTCGCCGCTGTGCATCACACCGGTGTCGGCCCGGGCGCCCTGGCTGAAGGCTTGGTGGGTCTCGTCGACGGCTCGCAGGCCCCGTCCCCCCACCAGTCGGCGGCGATCGGTCGGTGGGGCGATTTGATGGGACATCGGGTGAGCGTGCGGAACGGAGCCGCCGACTAAGGACTCCACGGCCCGGACGCTAAATGTGGTGTGAACGCGTGACGCAGTCAACGGGACCGACCGTCCTGAGCGGCGATATACGCCGATCCGAACGTTGTTCGACGCCGCGTTGTTCGAGCGGTTGCACTTGCACCCGCACTGGTAGCCGGTCAGCGTGCCGTGTCGTGGATCGGCGGGGTTCGACGTGCTGTAGGAGAACGGCAGGCGCGGCCTCTAGGCGGTTCGGTTCAACTGGCTGGAGATGCGATAGTGGGGCGCCTTCCGACGGACGTCGGATGGCCGCTGTCCGAAGCGGTCCGTGAACGCGCTGGAGAAGTAGGCGCTGGACCGAAATCCGCAGCGCGCCGAAATGTCAGCGATGGTCATCGTTGCGAATGACGGCTGCTCCAACATGTTTCGCGCCGCGTCCAGTCGTCGGCCGAGCACATATTGCGGAACGGTCGACGCCGCGCGGGACATGATCCGTGACAGGTGGCGTGGGCTGATCCCCACTGCCTGCGCGATCTTTGTCGCACACAGTGACGGATCGCTCAGCCGACTATCGATGAACGACCGGGCGACTGCCAAATACGATGAGAAATGCGGTTCGGCGTCAGGGCTGCACGTCGCGCCGACCAAACGCAATAGCTCGCCTTCGTCGGGCACGTGCTTATCGGTCGGGCGAAGGACCTGCCTCATCTGTTGCGCCAACGATGCGGCGATCGCGCCGTGTCTGGAGGAGAACGACTTGAACATCGGTGCTTCGACATACGTCAGCCCGCTGTGCTCGTGAAATGCCTGTCTGGACACACCAAGCAAGAACTCGACGAATCCCGCCGAGTACCCGCCGAGGAACGGCTGGTCAGCGTCACACACCACAAGGTGACCTGGCCGCAGTGTCCGAATTCCATCGTCGAGAAATATGAACGCTTCTCCGGCCAACACGAATTGCAGAACGATTGCGTCTGCCGGACATTGACGAATCTTCTTGGGGTGGCGCTCGATTACGATTGGTTTCGCGGTCTTGACGTGCGCTATATGAGTATGAGCCAGTTGCAGGTTGATTGTCGCGGCTTCGAATTCCGTCGGCTGCACGGATCGGCACCGCAGATTCGCGAGCGCATCTGAAAGGTATTGCTGCCACGAGGCGACGCGTTGTTCAGGCGGAAGTCCGGCGGTGCTGAAGTTGGTGGTGCTCACCGATTCGGTCACCGTTCGCCTCCTTCACCTCGAGGACGCTGCCTGGAGACGATGCGCCACTGCAGTTCTGCGCCGGCTCTGACGACTACACGTCCTCCTCTTGAAGCTGGCGCCAACCACATCGTCCGCCTGGATTGATCGGAGAACCTGAAAGAAGGCAGGTAGTCACCTGAGAACTGGGCCGCGGCCAAAAGGGGGGACGAGGAGAGGGCGCGGGCGGCGACATCGGCAGCCTGCTCTGCCATTCCGTTGCTCTTGTATGCGCTGTGTGCAGCCCGCCTGAGGCCACCACCGCAGACTGGATCGCCCGGTGCGCATAGTTCGATGGTCTTTGCCGAGCACAGCTTCCCGATCGTCGCCGGTGGAGCACTGCGGTCGACGAGATCCAGGAAGCCGTTCGACGGCTTTCCGAACAGTGTCACGGCTGCGACGTGCGGGGCGATGGCCGCAGGCATGGGTCCGCTGATGACGGCGGGCAAGACGTTCTTGCCGTCAAGGCGAGAGTTGAGAGCGTCGATGAACGCCTGCCCGGTGTCGCCGACGCCTGGCGCTTCGAAGGTGCCGCGGGCGAACACCGCCTCGGCGTAGGGACAGGACGGATCCGATTCGGCAGTCGCCGTTGCCATGGCGTGCGGCCAGGTGTCGGCGGCGACGCAGATGACTACGGCGGCAATGCCGCGCAGCATCCAACGTCGGTGTTTGTTGTCGGGTGCGGTGATGGTGCGCATGGTGGCTTTTCACTGACCGGCGTGCGGGGTTTCAGCGGCCCGCACGCCGGTCACGACGTTCTTGTGAGTCGAAGTGGCTCAAGCGGATTCGGCAATCAAAACGATCAATCGGATCTGTCGACCGTTCGTCGTCGCTCAGAAACCCTTCTGCGCGAGCCATTTCAGGACGACGTGGGCCACGTCGCTCCAACCGCTGTCGATGGTCAGTGAGTGTCCGCGCCCTTCGAAGACGTGCAGGTCGGTTTCTCCGGGGCCTTTTTCGTACAGGGCGAAGACTTCTTCCGTCACTTTGAGCGGGACGGTGTGGTCGTCGCTGCCCGACGTGAGGAGTAGCGGGCCACGGTCGGCCTTGTTGGTGTCGACCTTGGCGGGTGAGTGGCGTGAGAAATTCGCGGCGGCACCTTGGAACAGCGGCTTGCCCGGGCCGGGGATGGTCCATTTGGCATGCAACGCATCGGATTCCTCTTCGGTCAGCATGTTGCCGAAGGCGTAGCGAAACTGCTCCGGGGTGAGCCCGACGGTGCGGTGCCGGTTGGCGGGGTTGCCGAGAACCGGGAAGGCCGAGCGTATTTGTGCGAACGGGAGTGCTTTGACTCCCTTGATCTGCGCCGGGTCGATGCCGACGGCGGCTGCCGCGAGATCGTTGGCGAGGAGCTCCTGGGCGATGAGGCCGCCGAAGGAGTGGCCGATCACGATGGGTTTGACCTCAGGGGCACCGATGATGCGGGAGTAATGGTCCACCAGCATCTCGATGTCGACGTCGTTCAGCGCGTCGGGGTTCGCCCGGGTCGCCTCGACTGTCGGGGCGTCACCGGGCCAGCCGGGAGCCGACGCACGATAGCCGTGCTGGCCGAAGAGCTCGATCCACGGGTGCCAGGAGGCGGAGTGGATCCACAGTCCGTGGATGAAGATGACGGGGTTGATGTTCGTCGGTGCGGTCATGAATGTCTCCTGGGATTGTCGTCGAAGTGGCCAGCTGCAACGGATTTGCAGTAGCTCCGCGGTGGCGTATTGCCAGTTGTTGACGCGACGGGCGTGAACCGTTGCCGTCGATGCGATTGTGTGGCCCGCGAAGCGGAAACCGGTGGCCACAGGGGCGAACTGGTCCGGAACCCGAAAGAATGGCGGATTTCTAGAACTGCGTCCCGAGAGCGCGGGCGCGCGTCCACCTAGTTCAAAAGTCACAGTCGCGACGACCGCGTGAGCCTTGTCCTGACCCCGTGAACCAACACGTAAACGCCCGGCTCGAGCTGTCGTTCTCGCTGATGTCTGGAGCGAGGCTGATAATTGATGACGCCCACACGAATAGGATGTGGGGTTGGTGGACGAAAATTGGGACAGCATCGCCGGCTGGTATGCCGAGCTCGTGCGTAATTCATCGCCGATGCATGAATGGTCTCGAGACATTCTCCTAAGTGCGCTACCGGCCAACCTTGCCGGGCTGCACATCCTCGACGTCGGCTGCGGAGAAGGCATCGTCACCCGGGCCCTCGCTAACCGCGGCGCTCACGCGGTTGGTATCGATCCCACGCGGTTATTAATCACCCACGCACAAGCACTCGAAGAATCTCAACCAACCGGTGCCCTATACCGAGACGACGATGGCCTGACACTGTCGACGGTCACTAACGACTCGATGGACGGAGTTACCGCCGGGCTCTCGCTGAACAACATTCCCGATCTCCGTCGCGCGGTCTCGTCTATCAGACGTGTGCTCAAACCCGGAGGCTTCCTGGCGTTCACCGTGCCCCACCCCTGTTTCGATGCACCGAACAGCAGCTCCGTGACCACGGAAAGTGGGCAACGCCGTGTGATCGGCGACTACCTAAGCCAAGGCTTTTGGAGGTCGACGCACCCACAAAGTGTCCGCCGAGCGGGCAACTACCATCGACTGCTCTCCACCTACCTCTCTGTTGTCATCGATCACGGATTCGTGCTCCAACTCTGTGACGAGCCAGCGCCCAACAACAGGGTGAAGACCGAGAATCCACAGCGGGCGGGGCTTCCGCCCTTCTTTCTTGTCCGCGCGGCTTCTCCTCTCCTCTGATCAAACACGGTCTTCGACAGTGACAGGCATCAGATGCACGCCGCTGCAGTCTCGAAAACAAGGATGCTGGCGACACCTTCCGGGCGCCGGATTACGGGCGCCATATCGTCGACGAACTTCGCCGCGGCTTTGACGTGGGCAGCTACGGTTTAACTGAAAGGTACAGTGTGGCAATGGATGTCCGGCCGAATGACTACGACGGTTTCGCCGAGGCTTATGCGGCGGAGAACGAGAACAGCCTGGTGAACGCATACTACGAGCGTCCCGCGATGTTGGCTCTCACCGGCGACGTGGCCGGCCACCATATCCTCGACGCCGGCTGTGGGTCGGGCCCCTTGGCCGCTGCGCTGCGAGACCGTGGCGCAGTCGTTACCGGTATCGACTCCAGTGTCGAGATGCTGGCGTTAGCCAGGCGGCGACTTGGTGAGGATGTGGCGCTGCAGGTGGTGGACCTACGCGATCCTCTGCCGTTCGGGGATGAAACATTCGACGACGTAGCGGCGTCGCTGGTGTTGCACTACCTGGAGGACTGGGGGCCGACGCTGGCCGAGTTGCGGCGAGTACTCAAGCCCGGCGGCCGGTTGATCGTGTCGGTGGAACACCCTGTTATCGCATACATTATTCAGGAACCGTGGCCCAACTATCTTGCAACGAACAGCTATTCGTTCCACTGGACGTTTGACGGGCAGACCGTGCCGATGACGTTCTGGCGCAGGCCGCTACATGCAATGACCGACGCCTTCGCCAGCGCCGGTTTCCGCCTCTCGCGAATCAGCGAGCCGCAACCAGACCCGGCCGCGAGGGAGTTGTTCCCTAACGATTTCGAAGCCCTTTCGACCCAGCCGAACGTCTTATTCTTCGTGGTTGAGGCAGTGCCTCCGTCGCTGCTCGCAACCTTCTAGGAACCGCACAGATGGGCGGCTCGTGGCCGTTGAGGTGGCGCTGGCCGCTGGTTCTCTCGATCGAGTGACGTGGCGTGAGAGAGTGAGGTGATGGGGGACGCTTTCGGTCCAGTCCCGCGTTCTTCGTTTCTTCGCTACTGGTCGGCTTCCGCGATCAGTTCGTTCGGTTCGCCGGTGACGGCAGTCGCGATGCCGGTACTGGTGGTCCAGTTCCTTGGTGCCTCACCGTTTGAGGTCGGCGTCGTGAACGCAGCTCAATTCGCGCCCTATGCGGTGCTTGGGCTCATCGCTGGCGTGTACACCGATCGGTGGCGCCGCAAGCCCGTGTTGGTGTGGGCAAGCGTGGGGCGTGCACTCTGCCTGGGTGCGATCCCCGTCCTGTGGCTCGTTGGGCAATTGCAGATCTGGATGTTGGTCCTCGCGCTGCTGTCGTTTGGCACCTTCTCCGTCTTCGGATTCGCCGCCACTCAATCATTACTTCCCCGTCTGGTGCCCCGAGTGCGACTGGTCGCGGCCAACGCCCGCCTCGATCAGGCTGACGCAGCCGCCCAAACGCTTGGACCAGCGATTGGCGGCGGACTCGTCGGGCTGTTGGGGGCCCCTGCGGTGATCGTTATCGACGCGATCAGCTACCTCGTCGATGCGGCACTTAACGCGAGCATCCGGGTCGACGAGCCCCAGCCCGACTCCCGCACGCGCAACCTTCGCAGGGAGATTCGCGACGGCCTCGGATGGACTTATCGCCACCGCACGCTTGGCCCTTTGGCGGTATCGACGCACATGTGGTTTCTCGCCAATGGCGCTGCGCTGACGGTGCTTTCGCTTCTTGCTTTGCGCTCGCTGGGGTTTACTGCCTTTGCGTTCGGGATGCTGCTGACCGTCTTCGGTATCGCGAGCCTGCTCGGCGCCTCGATTGCCCCCTGGTCGGGCGACCGAATCGGATCGGGACGGGTGATCATCCTCGCGCGTATCGCGTTCCCGATCGCATGGGTGATTGTGACACTCGCCCCTGCGACTGGCGTCGGCCATGGCTTTTTGTTCGTCGCGCTGGCTCTGCAAGGCCTTGCCGCCGGCGTGGAGAACTCCAACGATATGGGCCTCTGGCAGGCGCTGACCCCGGACGAGCTGCTCGGCCGTGCGAACGCCACCAGACGCTCGGTCAATCGCACGATGGCTGCACTGGGAGCCCTCGTTGGCGGCCTGTGCGTCGGGCTGATCGGTGAGCGTCTCACGCTCATCGGTGTGATCGTCGCGTTCGCCGCCGCCGCAGTCATTGCAGCATCATCGCCGCTCCGAGGGACAACCGGCAATGCGTAACCCGACCTGCGAAATCGACAGGCCATCACTGATCACCGCCAACACGGCCTGATACCGCTGCTCGGCCACGCTCAACTCCCTCATATCGGCAGTGTCAAGGATCAACCGAAGTAGATGTAAAGCATCAGCCGAAACACTGTCAGCCATCAACCGACATAAAACGTCAAGCACCAGCCGACGGCATACATCACAAAAGTGCCCCCGGCAGGATTTGAACCTGCGACACGGCTTTGGACTTCTAGATTCTTGCGGGTGCGCGATCCTTCGCGATTTCTGGGCCTGAGCTGCAAGCCTGACTTCAGGTGCAAGCTGAACGATACGGGTTTGATCTCGATGAATCTCGACACACTCGATGAAAAGCGATGGGCGAAGCCCGACTGCCGCCAACAACATGCGGAGCGCTGAAGCGCTACAGGCTTACTGGCCGGCAATCTCCTTTGCGTTGCTCGCTAGCGCTTCTGGAGTGGTGAATTGATAATCCTGCCCGTTGATCCGGACGGTGGGTGTCGAGGTGATGCCCGTTGCGTCCGCTAGATTCTTCACCATCTGTGAGTAGTCGTCGCCGTTGACGCAGTCGGCCACGTCAGCGCCGGCCTGGCGCGCAGTCTCGGCTAGCTGCGTGTCTGTTGGAAAGGTGGGCGAGTTTTCGCTGGGCTGTCTGGCGTACAGCGCTCCATGGAATCGACGAAATGCGTCCGTCGAAGTGTCTGCGACGCAATAAGCCGCGCTTCCGGCGCGAGACGAATAATTCTGGTTCTGCGGCCGGTCCAGGATTGCCACCATGTAGTAGTCCACCGCCACGGTCCCAGCGTCGATCAGCTCATTGACGGTTGGGCCGAACTCCTGCTCGAAACTCGCGCAGTGCGGACACAAGAAATCTTCGTAGAGCGACACCACGACCTTTGGCTCCGTGCTGCCCTCCTTCGTGATGAGGCTGCTCGAGGTCACCCGGATCGATTTCGCATGATCGGCTGCGGCAGCAGGCTTCTTATCGCCGGACGACATCACGATGCAAATCACCAGCACGACGGCAACCACGACCACAGCTGCCGTGAGACCGACCTGAATGATCAGAGTGCGCTTGCGGTCATCTGCACTGGCGTTCAAGCCGCTTGATGGTCTCTGAGCGTCCACCCCGCCAGCCTAGGACGAGATCCGCGTGTGGGATCTTCGCTCACCACGCATTGAATCGTGTCTGGACGGTCCCTGTCCGACCTGTCGATATGCCTGCGGTTCTATGGCTTGCCTTGGCAGAAGCGGATCGTGTTGGAGAACGGGTCGATGACTTCCATGGTGGGTCCGCCGGGGGAATCGGCTTCGATACCGGGACTGATGCGGTCGTATCCCGTGGCGTGGAGTCCTTTGTACAAGGCCGTGACGTCGCTGACCGGTACCCACACGGTCGAGCCAGCGGTCCCGTCGCCGTGGTGTTCGGAGAGGTCGAGGACGAATTGGTCTCGGCGCAACCGCGTGTAGAGGATTGATTCTGCGTAATCGAACCGGTGTTCCCATTCGATGGTGAAGTGCAGGTAGTCGATGTAGAACTCGCGGGCGCAGGTTTCGTCGAGGCTTCGAAGCACGGGCACCGGCGCGCGCATGCGCGCCGCCTCAACAATTGGAAACAGACGCAAGGCGACACGGACCGGCTGACACCAGATGGCGACTTCGGCCAGAACACATTGCAGGCCGTGCACGTTTTCCAGGCGGCGATGGGCCCTGTTGTCGACGGCAAGGTTGGCAACGAAACCTGGAAACAAACCCTGGGTTACCTCGTATCCGATCCGGACGAGCCGATCCCGGTGACGGCAGAGTTCGACGGCGGTACGGACTGGGCACAGGATCTCCGTCGGACGCTGACGACGGCACTGACGCAGCTGGCACACATGCCAGCAGCCGTAACGGCTGAGCAATCTCTGAGTGACGCCGGCGTGCGGTTCATTGCAGGCTTCGAAGGGTTTAGGTCTCGCCTCTATAACGATCCCGGTGGCCATTGCATGATTGGCTATGGACACCTCGTCCATCACGGTCGGTGTAATGGCAACGAGCCAAACGAATTCAAGCAAGGGATTTCTCAAGAGCGGGGGTTGGAGCTGCTGGGGCTGGACGCCGATGTCGCGGAACGTGCCGTAAACCAACGGGCTCGGGTAGTGCTCAGTCAATCTCAGTTTGACGCGCTGGTGAGTTTTGTTTTCAACGTCGGTACCGGCGCCTTCGGCGGATCGACGCTGTTGCGCCGGCTGAACGGGGGAGAATACGACGCTGTGCCATCCGAGCTCATGAGGTGGGTTAATTCCGGCGGTGCACAGCAACCCGGCCTGGTCCGGCGCCGTCGGGCCGAAGGCGTCCTCTTCTCGCAAGGAAGCTACTGGGATGTCGATGTGCGTGCCGACGCCGATATCTCAGAGGGGCCGTACGCCATTGTCGATGTGCCTGCCGACGCCGATATCTCGGAAGTCGAACGGAACGACGGCAGCGCAGAGAAGCCTGGCGCCGGCCAATCTTCGACGTAGTCGCCGGCGTCGACTTGAGCCTGGCGCACCCACGCACCAACGGCTGATCTGGCCTTGGCATCGTTAGTTACCGGTCGGGGTGATCCGCTTCGGTACCGACTTCGTCTTAGGCCTATGGCGCGGTCAGCGCAACATCCCGCGGTTCGGGTGAATCAGCGATGGAGATTGGCGACGAACTGTTGCACGTTGTACGGATTGTGCGTCGTGGTATTCCACTGACTCACCAGAATGATCGCCTGGTCCAGGGTGGAGCCTGGAACGATGTAGCCGCCGTAGTTCTGCGGAACCGTTAGTTGCGTCGCAATAACAGTGACCGGTGTCCACGGCGCCAACACTTGCGTCACATCGTTGGCCACTCGAACTTCGACATTCCCTGTGCTCCAGTTGAATCCGGACACCACCGCCTTGCCTTCGATCAAGCGCAGACTCAACTCGCCAAAGAAGTCATTGCTCAGCGGTGTCGGGGGCACATCCCAACCCCAGTTTGGGCCACCGCCAATGATTCCCCAGGCGCGCCAACTGTTCCGGTCGGTGAAATTCGCCGGCGGGCACCGGTAAAGAAACACCTTTTTATCGCGGGCGAACCCGTCGGCGACGATATACACCCAACCGTCCGGCGCGTGGTAACCACTGATCTGCGTTTGGTTGAAGTCCTGCCAACTGGCGTCCCTCACAGACCCGGGCACGGTGGGCCAACCCCCGTTGTTGGGGTCGATGCGTACCAGACGCGTATCCCTGGGTTGGAGGTCGGCGACCCTTGCCACAAACGCATAGTCGATGCCGTAGACCTGGACGGTACCGGCCGGCAATTGGCTACCGCGTGGCACAGGAAGCTGGGTCTCGGCGTAGAGCGTGTTATTGCCGCCGAACGAGCGGTCGAACTCGATTCTGCTGTTGAGGGTGCCCGGCCGGACATGCAGGCCCATCGATGGGCTCCACGCGCCCTGATAGGCACCGTTGCCCGCGAACGTGTCACCAGCCAGGGCAACCTGCCCGCCGGGAGATATTTCGCATAGGTCGGTGCCCCCCGCACCCAGCGTGCCGGTGACTGAGCCGGTCCCGGCAATCGACCCCAAATTTATGGCGTCGCCTCGGACGGGCCGAGGCAGCTGCTGCAGCTCCAAGTCGGGTATCGCCAACGGCCGGTTGGCTGCGCCTAGACGTCGTTGTGTCGCCTTCTTCGGTGCGGCGCGTCTTGTAGTCTTCTTCGATGCGGTGCCTTTCGTCGCACGGCCCGATGAGGCGGCCTTTTTCATGGCTTTCTTTTCCGGCATGTGATCCCCTTCACCGGTTTGAGAAACGGCAGGTAGACGTCAATTTACTGAAAGAATTCGTTGTAGGAGACCGACTTTCACAATCGGGCCGGCCAAAAAGGACATCGTTCTCGCGCGGCGAATGGGTCTCGGCGCGCAAGAGAGTCGATTCTTATGGCAGATGACCGCTAGGTGATCGGTGGCATCGCTGCAACGAGCCCGTCTCTTTGGTGACGTGCGCGGGCCGCGAGCCTAAAAAGTCCAGCTGGTTTGTGGGCTGAGGACAAAGCCGTGTCGTTGGGCGGTGCCGTCGCCGTGATTCTGACGGAATCCCCTGATCACCATGCACGCGACTGTGAGATCTTCTACACCGCAGGTGATCTGGTCGCCACCCATCAGGTTTCCTCCGGCGCCCAAGACCACCTTCTCGCCTGATGCCAACGGCTTCCCGTTCAGCTTGTCTGTGTCGGGAGGCCTGTTCTGATCGAAAGATGATTTGTAGTCCCCTGCATAGACCTGGTTTGCGGGATGATCAAGGCCGGGAATGGCCCCGAAGCAGAATGCTGCCGTATCTCCGCGGCTGCTCCACATCGCGCACTGCAAGCCCGTCGGACTCGTGAATGTTGCCAAGGGGTAGTAACGAGACACATCGTGATCCGGCGACACGTCAGTGAACCCATCCAGGTCGGGAAACCCCGGAGGCGGCGGTGCCATGGCAGCAGTCGGAACCGCAGGGGATGTAACAGGGACCGGCTCGGTTGTTTCTACCGGAGCAACTGCAGGTGCCGAACCCCCATCGCGATTTAACACAACCCGCACGACGGCCACGACGGCGGCGGTCACGACCGCTACGACGGCCAGAATCAACATGACTCGCGCCCAGATAACGGTCTTCACCCTCACCGCGGCCCCTTCCCGGACGACGACCGACGCGCACCACCCACGATAAGCGGGCGCCTCGGTGGCGGAGGTCTTGTCCACGGCCAAGACCGGTCGGTGGACAACGGCCTCGAGCGCAATGGCTACTGCTATGTGAGCGCCGTGAGGTCGTTATCGACCCAGCTCCCGCCGACGGCGATGTAGAGCTCGTGGACGTGGTTGTCGGTGCCGATGAAGAAGACGTGTTTGCTGTTGTCGCTGAGCCGGTAGCCGGTCAGGGCTGTGGTGGGGGTGGGTGGCACGGCGCTGGCCAGGGTGGTCAGGTCGTGGTCGGCCCAGCTCCCGCCGCCGGTGATGTCGAGCTCGTGGACATGGTTGTCGGTGCCGATGAAGAAGACGTGCTGGCTGTTATTGCTGAGCCGGAAGCCGGTCAGGGCGCTGGTGGGGGTGGGTGGCACGGCGCCGGCCAGGTTGGTCAGGTCGTTGTCGGTCCAGCTCCCGCCGTTGATGAAGAGCTCGTGGACGTGGTTGTCGGTGCCGATGAAGAAGACGTGCTGGCTGTCGTCGCCGAGCGGGTAGCCGGTCAGGGCGGTGGTGGGCCTCGGTGGTTTGGCGCCGGCGCCGGCGCTGGTCAGGTTGGTCAGGTCGTTGTCGATCCAGCTCCCGCCGTTGATGAAGAGCTCGTGGACGTGGTTATCGGTGCCGATGAAGAAGACGTGCTGGCTGTCGTCGCTGAGCGGGTAGCTGGTCAGGGCGGTGGTGGGCGTCGGTGGTTTGGCGCCGGCGCCGGCGCTGGTCAGGTTGGTCAGGTCGTTGTCGGCCCAGCGTCCGCCGGGGCCGATGAAGAGCTCGTGCACGTGGCTGTCGGTGCCGATGAAGAAGACGTGCTTGCTGTCGTCGCCGAGCCGGTGGCCGTCGAGGGCGCTGGTAGGGGAGGGTCGCACGGCGCGGGCTAGTGAGGTCAGGTCGTTGAACACCCAGCCCGAGCCGGCGGTGAAGTAGAGCTCATAGACGTGATTGTCGGTGCCGATGAAGAAGACGTGCTTGCTGTCGGTGCCGAGCCGGAAGCCGGCCAGGGCGCTGGTGGGGATGGGTGGCACGGCACCGGCCAGGGTGGTCAGGTCGTTGTCGTCCCAGATCCCACCGGCCGCGATGTCGAGCTCGTGGACGTATTTGTCGGTGCCGATGAAGAAGACGTGCTGACTGTTCGTGTTGAGCCGGAAGCTCTCGAGGGCGGTTTCTGCTACCGGCAAGGGCGGCCACGCGGTACCGCTGACGTTGACAACAGCTGGGCCGGTCGGGTCGTTGCTGACGAACGTCAGCGTGGCAGTCGCAGCTCCTCGCTTGGTGGGTTCGAATCGGATTGGGACCGCGATGGAGTCGCCGCCGTCGACGGTGATGGGGAAGCTGGCCACCTGGGGTGTCACGAAGATCGTCGCCGATGACACGATGGCGGTGACGCTCAGTTGGCATGGCCCACTGTTGTTGATGATGAGGTCTCGGTCGGTGAACCTGCCCAGGCGGACCTCACCGAAGTCGCCGTTGTCGGGGACGACCATCGTCAGGTTTGGCGGTGGTGCTGTTCCTGATACGACCACGGTCTTGGGCCCGGTCGGGTCGTTGCTGTGGACTGTGATTGTCGACGACGCGGGTCCGAACTGGTTTGGCTGGAAGCGAATCGGCAACTCGATGGAGTCGCCGGCTTCAACGGCAAGGGGGTAGAACAAAACCCCAGGGGCAATGAAGTCTGGCGAAGACGAGCTGATTGAAAGAATGTGCAATTCGCACGGCCCGCGATTGTTCAGTACGACGCCGCGGTCCACGAATGAGCCCAGGCAGACGTTGCCGAACTGCCCGGTATCCGGGACTGCGACCTCAAGGGAAGGCACGCCACCGGTGCCGGTCGCCGTGAGATCGACGACCGGTGCGCCCGGGTCGTTGCTGTTGATCCGGATGGTCGCGATCTCGGGGGTACCCGGCGTGGTCGGGACGAACCGAACGGTGAAGTCGAGCTCCTCGCCGGGCTGGATGATGACCGGCGTGGCGGGAAGCGGCGATACGGTGATACCGGTCGACCCCATCAAGCGCTGCACGCTCGTGATCACCAGGTCGGCGCCGCCCACGTTGAACACCTGGACGGTAAGCGAGTTGCCCTCCTCGCACGCGGTGCCGAAGTCCAGTCCGTGTTCGAGGTTCACCGTGATCGCCGGTCCGGTTGCCTGACGGAACTCGAAGACACCGCGACCGTAGGTGGCGGCGCGCAAGATCCCACCTTGGCGCGAAAGCACGAGCTCGGTGACCGACGCGCGGGGCAAGTGGATGTCATCGAGAACCGTCCAGCTGGCTCCGTCGTCGACGGACCGGAGCACTCCGAGGTCGGTGCCGACGTAGATGGTTGTCGGGGTGTCCGAGCCGTCGAGGGCGATCGCGCCGAACGGCACGTCGAGGTTCGGCGACAGGTCCTCCCACGCCGTACCGCCGACGGTGGTGCGGAAGACGTGACCGGTCTGGCCGAGTGTGTTGAAGCCACCGAGCACGACATAGATGACGGTAGGGTCGATCGGATCGAACGCTGCTCGCAAAACGTTGCGGTTCGGCAGGTCTCGCGTGATGTTGGCGAACGTCACGCCGGTCGGCGCCCCCACGGTGGCTGCCAACGCATTCGTCGTCACCCAGACTTGTGTGCCTGACGCGATCACCACGTTGTTGCCGTTGGTCGGCGCGACCGAGGGCACGCCGGGGAACGCTCCGAGATTTCGCCATGCGCCGCCGGCGTTCTGGGACTGCCACATGTTCTGATTGCCGCTGACGTAGACCGTCCCGGCGGCACTTGGGTCGGTCGTGATCCAAGCGAGGTAGCAGCCGGCGTCGCTGGTCGTGCCCCACGGAGTGATTTCGGTGGGCCAGCTGGCGCCGTCGTTGTCGGACCGCCACACCCGGGTACAGGGGGCGGGGGACCAGAAGCCGCTGGTTCCGTACGCGCGCCCAGCGGTGACACCGTCGTAGGCGACGTCCCAACCGTCACCGCCTTGCGGACTGTTCCATGCCGGGCTCGCCGCCCCCGACGTCGTCAACAGCCCGTTGTCCTGCAGGGATCCGAGCGTCACGCTGGCTGTCGCATCCGGCCTCACCGCGAGGTTGTAGAACAGCGCCGACTGAAAGCCACCGGAATTGAGCGCCGTCCAGGTCGTGCCGTTAGCGGACCGGTAAATTCCGCCGTCGTTGCCGCAGTAGACCGTCGAGGCTCCGCCGCCGGGTGGGCGGAAAAATGCCCATGAATGGGTGTCCGGGTGTAACCCGGTGAGGGCAGTGAAGTTGCCGCCGGCGTCCGTGGAGCGACCCTGACCGACCGTGCCGACATAGACGATGTCGTTCGCACCGTCCCCGGGCGAGCCTGGATCGACAGCCATGTGAAAGCTGTAGCCACCCTGGGTCCCAGTCGGCATCCCGGTCGCCGGCCGTTGCGTCCAGTTCGCGCCTCGATCCGTCGACATGAACAGTCCAAGCGGGTCCGGAGCCCCCCCTGTCCCTTCCAGCGCCACGTAGATGACCTGGATGCCGTTCGCGTTCGGCGGCGACGTCGGCGGAGCGAGATCGACGACGACCTTTCCGATCCCCGCACCCGGCGTGGCGGCGAGGGCGGCGGCGACCGGCGCGGTCGCGGTGCCGAGGATCCGATTCCAATTCAGGCCGCCATCGGTGCTGCGGAACACGCCCTGCCCGCTGATGCCCGTGTACAGCACGCGGGCTGCGGCCGGCGACGTCGGATCGAGCACCAGGGAGCGCGCGTCCCCGGCAGTGCCGGCTCCGAACGTCCAATTCAAGCCCCCATCGGTGGAACGGAAGACACCCGTCGTCGATGCCAGGTATACGGTCTGGGAGTTGGCGGGATCAACGAGAATGGCGTTGATCCACTGACCAGTGAACTGACTGGCGTTGCCATTGTTACCCGCCGGATAGCCGGAGCCCAGACGTACACAGCTGGCGCCGCCGTCGGTCGACTTGAACAGCCCAGCCGGTACTTGCCGTCCCACCCGGCCACTGGTGCCCATGTAAATCGTGCTGGTGTCGTTGGGGTCGATCGCCAACGCACTCGGCTCTCCGATGCCGAGGGACGTCTGACGATCAAAGATTGGCACCCAATTGGCGCCGCCGTCCGGTGTCCGCCAAACGCCTCCACCCGCTGTGCCGATATAGACGACGTTGCCGTTGTTCGGATTCACCGCGGCCGCCGTGACCAGCCCATTGTCTTGGCGGCCTGACTGGTTGAGCGGACTCGGCCCGATCGGCCGCCAGACTGTTCCAGCAAGAGCCATCGCTCCTCCTTATGGGTGTGCCCGCTCTAGTTCATTGGTCCTGATCGGAGGTCTGGTCGCCCGATTCCGGTTCCGGCTGCTCGATAACGCTTGGCGAAGAGCTGACGGCGCCCGGAAGGTTTCGCCACTGCCGCAGGCCGTCGGCGTACGCCCTCTGTAGGCCGTCGGCGTACGCCCTCTCGGTCGGCTCCGCGCAGGCCCTCTCGGTCGGCTCTGCGCCTGCGCCGATATAACGTTCCACGTACTCGCGATGGATCTTTGCCGGATTGGCGTTTGGATTGCCTAGCCTCGGCCGCCGCGCCGCCTTCTTAGGGGCCGCTGCGGCCTTCTTCGGCACTGCAGCCTTCTTGGCCGATGCCGGGGCTTCGCGGGCGACGGGAGTCTTTTTGGCGGGGGTCTTTTTGGCGGGGGTCTTCACGGCCTTCTTGGCGGCAGCCTTCTTGGACGGTGCCTGGGCCTTCACGGCCTTCTTGGCGGCGGCCTTCTTGGCCGGCGTTTTCTTGGCGACCATGGTGCCACCCTCTTTCGCCTATAACAGCGCCTTCGCTGACGATCGCGCATCGCATTGCGCTCAACTGCCCTGGGGCTGGAATGACTCAAAACACCCGCGCCATGCGATCACCCACATCTCTGTGAGCATTCGCCGACTGTATCGCTATTCCCCAGGTCACTTGGGCCACTTAGACATTCCCAGACCGCCGGGCGATGGTCACGAGTAGTGCACTACCTGAAGGTGGTCAGTCTGGCTGAAGGCAAGCACATCGCGCGCGCCGCGTCGACGCCGCAGTGGCCGACCACTTGGACCGAACCACAAACAATGAATAAGCGATGAATCAAGTTAGAGAGTGCGCTAATCACGGGTTCTGACCTGTGCCCCTGTTCAGCGTCGGTTGATTGTTGACGGATCTGTTTCGGTTGATCCTTGACAGGGAGTGTCAAGGATCAACCGAAGTAGGTGTAAAGCATCAGCCGAAACACTGTCAGCCATCAACCGACATAGAAACGTCAAGCATCAACCGAGGTCATACAGATCACGGGGTGCCCCGGCAGTGTCTGATTCCACGACATAGTTGGCAGCTGTCTCGCGACATAGTTGACACCTCTGCTCAGCCGGGAGGTCGGCCATGTCGAAAGGCGCGTCACCACCATCCGCTACAACAGCCGGCTACACCACATCGGCCTGTCCAAACACCTGCGCGGCACCAAGTCCTCGTCCTCATCGACGACCTCAACATCCGCGTCCTGGACCACACCACCGGCGCACTGATCCGCAAACTCACTCTCGACCCCACCCGCGACTACCAACCACGCGGCGTCAAATGCGGAAAATCACCCGAAAACCGGATCAACATGTAACCGATGTCTCGGGACACCTGTCAACGATGTCCCGAGACATCACACAGTGCCCCCGGCAGGATTCGAACCTGCGACACCGGCTTTAGGAGAGCCGTGCTCTATCCCCTGAGCTACGAGGGCGGGACGCAGGGAGCTTACCGTGCACCAGGTTTCCACTGGCTGCGCAGGGGAAACACTGTAGCCATGAGTGCAACACGGAAAGCCAAGGCCGAGTTCGACCGCGTCGTCGGCCGGGCCAAAGAAGGAATCGGTGACGCGACGGGCAACGCCCGGATGCGCAACGAGGGCCGGACCGATCAGGTGAGAGCCCGGATGCGCAAGACGGGTGAGCGGGTCAAGGATGCGCTGCGCGGTCGCAGGTACTAGCGCAGTTCGGCGATCACTTTCGAAAACGCCTCGGCGTGCTTGTCCTGAACGATCAGATAGCTCACCCCGTAGGTGTCGCGATATCCGCGAATGGTGTCGGCCATCTCGCTCGGCGAACCCGACAGCACGGCGGCCGTCTGCACCAACTCGTCGTCGGACAGGTGGGGAAGTGCTCGACGGATTATCGACAGGTCGGGCTTCCCCGAAGCGTCCCTGGGGAGCGCGGTGATCGCAAGGTTGAGTTCGAGGTCGTCGAACCGGTCGCCTGCGGCGGTGCGGACGAAGTCGACGCGCTCGGCGAGGGCATCGGAGTCCTTGGTGATCAGTTGCCCTCCGGTCAGCCCGATGATGTTCGCCTGCCGCGCCGCCACCGTCAGCAGCCTGTCGCCGTTGCCGGCAATCAGGACCGGCACATCGGGCAGGTGCTCGGCCATGTACTCGGTGACGTGTGCCAAGTACTCGATTCGTTCGCGCGCGCTTGGATAGCGCAGCTCGGCGGCCTCGAACTCGTGCTGCGCATAGCCCGCGCCCAACCCCAACTCGAACCGGCCGTCGGACAGATCGCGCAGCGCCTGGACGTCGCGCGCCAACAACGCCGGTTTGTAGAAGCACGCGTTCAGCACGAACGTGCCCATCCGCAGTGTCTTGGTCGCCGCGGCCGCCGCCATCAGGGTGGGGAACGGTGCCGGCGCCCCGATGTGGTCGGGCAGGTGCAGGACATCGAAGCCGAGGTCCTCGGCTCGTCGCGCCTCGTCCTGAACCGAGGTGATTGACTTGGCGCCGCGCAGGCCGACTCCGAACCGAAAATCCTTGGTCACCCCACGATGGTATGGCCCCAAAGAATTCTCGAAAGACCTATGTTTGACGGCGGGGGGTTCGGTCAATTCTCAGCCGCCAGACTTCGCGGCCCAGCGGAGTACAACCGCACTAGAGCCACCGCGCGATCCGGCCCGTCGTGAGATTCTTCCGGCGGGCCGGATCAATACTTTGAGGCAGTCATGGCCAGCCATCCCACCGTCGGCGTCGAAGAAGAGTTCCTGCTCGTCGACCCGGACACCGGCGAGCCGGTCGCGCGCAACGGGGCCGTCGCCCGGCTCGCCAAGGCGCGCGGCGTCGAGCTGCAACTCGAGCTGACCACCTGCCAGGTCGAGACGGCGACCGATGTCGCGAGCTCCAGTGACGAACTGCGCACTCAGCTGACCCGGCTGCGCCGCATCGCCGCGGAGGCCGCCGAGGCCGACGGTGCGCGGTTGCTTGCCGTCGCGCTGCCGCCGACCGTGCCGCGCGAGTTTCCGATCACCGACAAACCCCGCTACCGCCGGATCGCGGAGCGGTTCGGGATGATCGCCCACGAGCAGGGCATCTCCGGCTGTCACGTGCACGTCGCCGTGCCCGACCGCGACACCGCGATCCGGGTGAGCAATCGGCTGCGGCCATGGCTGCCGCTGCTCCTGGCGCTGACCGCGAACTCGGCGGTCTACCGCAACACAGACACCGGGTATGCCAGCTGGCGCGGCATCCTTTGGCAGCGCTGGCCCAGTGCCGGACCGCCGCCGCACTTCGAGTCCGCCGACGAGTACGACGCCGTCGTCGCGATGCTGCAGGACACCGGCGCGATGCTGGACGACGGGATGGTCTATTGGGATGTCCGTCCGTCGGCCAATTTCCCGACGATCGAGGTGCGCGTCTCCGACGTTCCCGCAACCGTTGCGGAGACCGTGCTGCTCGCGGCGTTGGTCAGGGGCGCTGTGATGATGGCGCTGGAGGCGGAGCAACGCGGCGAGACCCTCGCTCCGCTGGCGCCGCACGTTCTCAAGGCCGCGTACTGGAAGTCGGCGCGAGAAGGGCTCGACGGCCATGCGATAGACCTGACCGATAGCCACGCCTCTGCGCCCGCGGTGAAACTGCTCGGCGGACTCATCGACCGCATCCGGCCCGCGCTCGAGGCGGTCGGCGACTATGACATGGTCCGCACCGAACTCGCCCGCATCGCCGAACACGGCAACGGCGCCATGCGCCAGCGACGGGCCTGGCAGCGCGGCCATGACATCGCCGACGTGCTCGCCGAGGCGGCCGCCGCGACGCTGGAGTGACGCGTCAGGCCAGGGGCAGTTCGGCGAACGCGGGACTGGTCGGCATCGCCGACCCCCCGCCGGGCTCGACCGTGAATGCCAGCGTCTGCGAATCGCCGAGATCCGGCAACACGGCGGTGGTCGACGGGGCGACGGCCTTGGCGTCCATCGTCCCTGCCGAGTGCGGACCTTTGTCGCCGACCAACCACATCTGGTAGACGGTGCCCGCCTTCGGCGGCGGGACGTTGTTCATCACCAGCACGCCCGCGTCCTTCTCGTGGGAGAACACCAGCGTCGCCTTTCCGCCGCCGGGAATGTCTCCCGACACGGTTCGCACATCGGGCGCCGCGAAGATCTGCTCCGCGGTCGACGCCGTGGGGGCGGGCCGCATCGCGTATCCGACGCCGAGTGCCGCGAGCCCGACTGCGAGCACCGCTGCTGCCGCCAAAACCGTTGTACCCCAGCGGTTCATGCGCTTCGTCGGCAGCTGGCGCACCGGATCTTGGGCGACGGTTGCCAGCAGCCGGTCGCGCATCGTGGGTGGCGGCTCGACCGCCGTCGCTGCCGAGATGAAGGCCATCGTCTCGTGCACGGCACGCACCTCTGCAAGGAATGCCTCCGCCACCTCGGGTGGGGCATCGGCAAGCTGCCGCTCGATCTCGGCGCGTTCGGAATCGGTCGTCGCATGCAGTGCGTACGGCGTCGCCAGGGCGATCAGATCGGGAGTCGTTGGATCAGTCATGGGAGCCCCAGACACTTGCGCAGTCCGCGGATGGCGTCGCGCATCCGCGACTTGATGGTCGCGAGATTGGCTGTCAGCCGCTCCGAGACCTGGACGTAGGTCAGCCCGTCGTAGTAGGCCAGCTGGATGCATTCCCGCTGTACGTCGGTCAGCGAGTCCAGGCAGTTGGTGACCTGTTGGCGTTCGTCGCGAAGGATGACCGCATCGGCGACGTGGTCGGCAGGCGGGTCGACGTTGGCCGCCCCGTAGCGGGACTCGCGCTGGCTGGCCGCCTGCTCGGAGCGCACCCGGTCCACCGCGCGCCGGTGCGCCAAGGTGAGCAGCCATGCCAGCGGTGAGCCCACGGTCGCGTCGTAATCGGCCGCCGACCGCCATACCTGCAGGTAGACGTCCTGCGTTGTCTCCTCGCTGTACCCGGGATCGCGCAGCACGCGGCTTACCATGCCGAACACCCGGGCCCGGGTGAGGTCGTAGAAGGCGGCGAACGCATCGACATCCCGCTGGGCCACCTGATGCAGCAACGCGGAGAGGTCGGTGGTCACGAGCGGTAGCCTAGCCACCCCCGCCATGATCGTCACGGTATTCGCGATCTGGGCGGTCTCGGAATGAAAAACGAAGTACGAGAAGAGTATTCACGGAATCCGGGACGGTCCATCATATGTTTCTCCAGCAGGCGTGCGCCCGTGGCGTAGACCAGGAAGTATGTCATCAGCACCGGTGACAGCACCGTCAGCAGGGAAATCCACCCCGCGACGGAGGCCAGCCACAGTCCCCACCATACGCACGCGTCACCGAAGTAGTTCGGATGGCGGGTCCATGCCCACAGGCCACGGTCCATCACCGTACCCTTGTTGGCGGGATCGGCTTTGAACCGACGCAACTGGTGATCGCCGACCGCCTCGAAGAACACGCCGACTGCCCAAAGAACCACGCCGGCAATGAAAGCCGGGAGCAGCGCGGTGGGCGTCGGCCCCAGAACGGCCGAAACCTGCAGCGGCAGAGAGACGAACCACGTTGCGGCGGCCTGGATTCCGAAGATCTTCCGCAGCACCCTGCCTGCGGAGAAGTCGCCGCGCATCATGGCCTCATACCGTGGGTCTTCGCCCCTGCCCGCCGACTTCTGGATCATGTGCCAGGCCAGCCGCAGCCCCCACACCGCCACCAGCACGAACAACAGAATGCGGCGGAAGGGATCGCCGGAGCCCAAGACCGCGGCGACGGCGCCGACGCCGACGAAACCCAGACCCCATGTGACGTCGACGACGTTGTAGCGGCCGATGCTTCGGCCGACGGCAAAGGTTATGCCGTGCATGACTATCAACACGGCGATCGACGCCGCGGTGACAAGGACGAAGTTCATCGGGAGCCTCCTGCCGGGGCGAAAGTCCACTGGAAGACATCGAGATAACCCGACCGGAAGCCGGCTTCGGAGTAAGCCAGGTACAGCTCCCACATGCGTTGGAACACGTCATCGAATCCCAAGGCAGACGCCGCGTCCCAGCGCTCGATGAAGCGTTCCCGCCACAGCCGCAGCGTCTCCGCGTAATGCGGACCGATGGATGTCATCTCCACCGTCCGCAGCCGCGTGTGCGCCTCGGTGACGCCGATGATCGCTTCCACCGACGGCAAAAGGCCGCCGGGGAAGATGTACTTCTGGATCCAGGTATACGTGTTGCGCGATGCCAGCATTCGGCTGTTGGGCATCGTGATGGCCTGGATCGCCACGCGTCCGCCCGGCGATACCAGCCGGTCGAGGGTCTGGAAGTACTTGGGCCAGAAGCGGTATCCGACCGCCTCGATCATCTCCACCGAAACGACGGCGTCGTAGCAGCCGTCGATATCGCGGTAGTCGAGCAGTTCGATGTCCACGCGATCCGAGAGGCCCTGGGCGGCGACGCGCTGCCTTGCCAACTGCTGCTGCTCGGCCGACAGCGTCACCGACCGCACCGTGGCGCCGCGCGATGCGGCGCGGATGCACAATTCACCCCAGCCCGTGCCGATCTCGAGCACGCGGCTACCTGGCCCGACCTTCGCGGAGTCGAGCAGACGGTCGATCTTGTGCCGTTGGGCGTCGGCCAACTGTGCTCGCGTGGCGGGCAGCGTGTCGAACACCGCGCTGGAGTAGGTCATCGTCTCGTCGAGGAACTCGCCGAAGAGATCATTCGACAGATCGTAGTGTTCTGAGATGTTCTGTCGAGCCTGCTCCCGGCTGTTGAGCTGCGAACGCGGTTGGCGGACAACGGCGATTGGCCGCAGGCGCTGCAGTGAGCGTGGGATCAGATCCCCGACCGAGCCGGCGAACTCGGTGAGCACGCCGGCAAGGTCGTCGCTGCTCCACTCGCCTGCCATGTACGACTCGCCGAATCCGATCAGCCCGTAGCGGCCGATGCGCCGCGCCAGCCTGTCGGGCCGGTGGATCACCATCGTCGGCAGGGTCGGGTCGGCGGCGCCGACCACCGAGCCGTCGGGATAGACCATCCGCAGCGGCAACCGGGCGGCGGCATTGCGGAACAGGCGGTCCGCGATCGGTGCAGCGACGATGCTGACCGGACCGGACGGGACCCGCGCGACATCCGGCCAGCGCTCGGCGCTGATGGAGGTACCGGGTAGCCGGGCGATATCGACAGTCACAGCTGCTCGACCCTTTCCTTCTCGGCGACCTCGGGCCGTGGCACGACTGGAACTCGGCGCAGCCACAGTGTGATGCCCTGGACGCGGATGCCTAATGAACCCATCAGGGGTGCCAGCGGCGCCGTCAACTGCAGCCCGAGTATCTGGCGAATGCCTGCGGGCCGCCGTTCGCCGCGCATCGTGGCGATGAACGCCGGTTGGTTCTCCCGGTGTAGCGAAATCGTCACGTCCAGTTCGGAATCCGGTCGCGGCGCCCGCACCAGGTAGTAGCCGTCGACCGCGTTGAACGGCGATACGTAGAGCTTCTTCATCACCATCGCGGGCTGGCCTGCGTCCGGGGGCAGCAGATAGGCGTGCCTGCCGCCGTAGGTGTTGTGGACTTCGGCGACCACGTGGCGCAGCACTCCGTCGGCGTCGTGGCACCAGAACAGGCTCAGCGGGTTGAACACATAGCCGAGCACCCGCGCCTGCAGAAGAGCGGTGACGGTGCCGCCGCGCAGGTCGATGCCGTGGTCGGCGAGGAAGTTGTCGACGCGTTCGCGAAGTGTGTCGTCGGGCGTGCCGTCCAGGTGGTCGGCGGCGTCGAACCGGGCGAATGGCCGCAGCCATCGCGGCAACTCCGGCAGCCGGTCGATGTCGACATACCAGCTGTAGCTTCGGTGTTCGAAGTAGTGGTGCACCGGGGCGCGGCGCAGATGGGTGATGCGGGTGCGGTAGAGCGCGGGTGTCAACACGGCGCGACCTCCCGTCGCCGGTGTCCGCTTGGCCACGTCGCGCCGAGGCGTTGCGCCGCCCGCAACCCGGACGCGGCGCCGTCCTCGTGGAATCCCCATCCGTGGTATGCGCCCGCGTAGACGATCTTGTCGTCGTTCAATTCCGGTAGACGGCCTTGGGCGGCAACGGATTCCGGTGTGTAGAGCGGATGGTCGTAGATCATCTCGGCAAGCACGGTCGCGGGGTCGACGCGGCCGCGGCCACCGAGGGTGACCAGGAACCGGCGCGGACCCGTCAGCCGCATCAGCCGCGTCACGTCATAGGTGACCAGCACGTCGTCGCGGTCGGGTGCCATCAGGTAGTTCCACGACGCCCGCGCCCGGTGGTGTCGCGGCAGCACAGATTCGTCGGTGTGCAGTTGGGCATGGTTGGTGGTGTATGGGATCGCACCGAGCACCATGCGTTCGGCGGTCGTCGGCTCGTCGAGCATCAGCAGTGCCTGCGCCGGGTGGGTCGCGACGACGGCGGCGTCGAACAATCGCGGCCGACCGCTGCCGACGGCGACCGCCACCCCATCGGGCACCCGTTGCACCGACGTCACCGGAAGGCCTGCGACGACCTCGGCCAGGCGCATCGCGATCGCCTCGACGTAAACCGCCGAGCCGCCGGTGACGGTGCGCCAGGTGGGCGAGCCGAACACCGACAGCATTCCGTGGTGGTCGAGGAAGACGAACAGGTAGCGCGCCGGATAGCGCATCGCGTCACCCGGCCGTGCCGACCAGACGGCGGCGACCAGTGGCGTCATGAAGTAGTCCGTGAAGTATCGCGAGAACCCGTGGCGGTCGAGAAACGCCGCGAGGGTTTCGCCGTCGTCGGCGGACTCGTCGCGGAGCAACCGGGTGGCGGCTCGGTGGAATCGCCTGACCTCGGCCAGCATCGCCAGATAGCGGGGGCGGGTCAGCGTCGACCAGGAGGGAAACAGGCCTCCGATGCCCCTCGCGCCCGCGTATTCCAGCCCGCTGCCGTCGTCGCGCACCGACATCGACATGTCGGTCTGCTGGGTGGCGACCCCGAGGTCGTCGAACAGCCGGCACAGCGTGGGATAGGTGCGGTCGTTGTGCACCAGGAATGCGGTGTCGATCCCGACCACGTTGCCGTCACCGCGGTCCAGGTAATGGGTGTGGGCGTGTCCACCGATTCGGCTGTCAGCCTCGAACAGCGTGACCCGGTCGCGGGCCGACAGCAGGTATGCCGCCGTCAGCCCTGCGACTCCGCTACCGATGACGGCGATGGAGCGCCCGTTTGGCTCATTTCGTTCCACATCGGAGTATTCGGAGCGACCGGCGCGCCGGATCGCCGACTGACGCCCAAATATCGGTTTGGGCGACGGGGGTGGAGAGCTACTTCCAGCTGTGAGCGGCCGCGACCAGCCCCTGGATCAGGGCGGATGTAGGCGGGGACAACCCGTCGGCGTCGGCGGGCGCGCTTCGCGGGCTGATGCCACGCAGCCGCGGCGTTAGTTCCAGCTGGGCGCCGCCGTCGCGGACCCGGTTGACCGGGTTGTCCGGATGCATCCCGCGCAGCTCGCGGGGGATCGCGTCCAGATCGGTGACGACGTGGTAGCCGGGTACGGTGATGTGCCGGGCCAGGTGTGCGGCGAGTGCCCGGTTGCAGCCGCCCGCGAGCAGCTGGGTACTGCGGCCCAGCCGGCCGTAGCCGTGGAGTGAGATCGCGACGTCGACGTGGTCGAGGAACTCCGCGAGCCGGTCGGACTCCTGGGCCCGATAGCGCGCCGACGGCAGGTGGTGCGCATAGTTCTGCGGATGACGCAGCAGGTACACCGATGCGCCAGCCGCGTCCGCGGCCCGTTCGGCGATGACGTCGGTCATCTGTTCCAGTCCGCCGCCGTGGATCGCCATGAAGCCGAATCGGGACCGAAGTCTGCATTCCTCGACCACGCCCGGATCGGCAAGCAACTCTGAAAGAGTTTGCGGTGCCCCGGCTTTGGAGCTGTCCTTGGGTACCGGCCACTCCGACGGATCCCAGCGGCGGAGGAACTCGATCCAGCGATGGGGCAGCCCGTGGTGCAGCGCGCCGTCGATGATGCGCTCCAGATAGCCCGGCCGCGGCGGTCCGGGGTCGACGCGATGGTCGATGTACACCCACGCCTCCGCTGGGCCCGCGTCGGTGTCGACGGTGAGGCGGTCGCGCCGATACCGCACCGGAACGCCTTCGGCACTGTCCAGCGTGGCAAGGTCATGGTCGTCGACCTGCCACAGCACGCCGTGCACCTGCGATCCGTGGAACGGCTCGACGGTGGCCACACCGCGCTCGTTGATCAGCCAGTCGTGGTCGGCCAGCGTCGCCCGACGGGGATTCGTGGCGCCGGGACAGCGCCGCGCCATCTGCTGCACGCACAGGTTCGACCCGTACGCGAAGTAGCTGTGGCTGCTAGCAAGCATTCAGTCCAGTTTAACGACGGACCGTCAGATAGATCAGCACGACGTTGAGCGCGATGATCAACGCGGCGACCGTCCAGCCGAGTGCGGTGGTCACTCGATGGTTGGTGTCATCGCCCATCACCGCGCGATTGCTGGTCAGCCGCACCAGCGGGACAAGCGCGAACGGTATCCCGAACGAAAGCACGACCTGCGAGATCACCAGCGCGCGGCTGGGGTCGATGCCGATGGCCAGGATCACCAGGGCGGGAACCAGGGTGACCAGGCGACGCACCAGCAGCGGGTAGGTGCGGTGCAGCAGGCCAGCCATGATCATCGCCCCGGCGTATGCGCCGACCGATGTCGACGCCAGGCCGGAGGCGAGCAGTCCGATGGCGAAGAACAGCGCGACGGTCGGGCCGAGGGTGTCGCGCACGGCCGCGTGCGCACCTTCGATGGAGTCCGTGTTGTCGCGGCCCTGCAGGTTGGTGGCGGCGATGAGCACCATCGACAGGTTCACCGCGCCGGCCACCAGCATCGCAAGACCGACGTCGACGCGGGTTACCCGCAGCAGCCAGCTGCGTCGGGGACCCGGTTCGGGGTGGCCGTGCCGGTCTCGAGCCAGGCCCGAATGCAGGTAGACGGCGTGCGGCATCACCGTCGCGCCGAGCATCGCGGTGGCAAGCAGGACGCTTTCGGGGCCTTCGAAGCGCGGCACCAGCCCTTCGGCGGCTGCGCCGAGCGGTGGCGGTTCGACAAAGACGCTGGTGAGGAATCCGATCGCGATGATCAGCAGCAGGCCGCTGATCACCCGCTCGAACGTTCGTTGGCCGCGGCGGTTCTGCACGGCAAGCAGCAGCAGCGACACCACGCCGGTGATGACGCCGCCGACCAGCAGCGGCAGGTCGAACAGGAGGTGCAGCGCGATGGCGCCGCCGACGACCTCGGCGAGATCGGTGGCCATGGCGACCAGCTCGGCCTGCAGCCAGTAGCCGATGCGGGTCGGGGTGCGGGTGTGGTCGGCGACGGCTTCGGGCAGGGTGCGCCCGCTGACCAGTCCGAGCTTGGCCGACAGGTACTGCACGAGTCCGGCCATGGCGTTGGCCAGGAAGATGACCCATACCAACAGGAAGCCGTACTGCGCGCCTGCGCTGATGTTGGCTGCGACATTGCCGGGGTCGACGTAGGCGATCGCCGCGACGAATGCCGGGCCGAGCAGAAACCAGCTGGGACGCATCCGCGTCTCGGTGTCGCGCAGCAACTCGCCCCCACTTTCTATCCGGGTGATCGAATAGAAAAGTTAGGGTAGCCGAAACGGTGCTGTGGTCGCTAGACCGGGGTCACCATCCGAAGCCCCAGCCGCCGCCGCCGAATCCGATGATCGGGTAGCCCCAGTAGCCGTAGTTGTTGTTTGCCGGCGGCGACGTCACGATCTGGGCGTTGCCCCTGCTCTCACACTGCGTCGTATTAGGTCCGGTGTTCGTGCATTCGGGCGCGGCAGTCGCTGCGGGCGCGACGGCAATACTGGCGCAGGCGCCTGCTGTCGCCAAAAGTGTTGTCAGATAACGAGTTTTCGTACGCATGGATGGCCTCCTCAACGGGCCAGGAAAAAGATGTGGACTAACGGTGGCCGCCGCCACCCATACCGCCGCCGCCCATCCCGTGGTTGCCCCAGGCCCCGCCGCCGATGATCAGCGCGGGTCCGTAGAACTCGTCGTCCCACGGGTAGGCGTACGTGGGCACGTCCGGAGCGGTGGCATTGAGTTGAACATTGCCTGGCGTCGCGCACTCGGTCGTCGCGGTGCCGACGCTTTGGTCGCCGCCAACGCTCTCGCATTGGGGCAGCGTGGAATCCGGATCGGCTGCTGCGGCGGGCGCGGCGACGACCGCCGCCGCGGCGCCTGCCGCAGCAAGAATTGGTGTCACATAGCGCAGGAGCGTCCGCATAGGCGTGTCCTTAAATTGAGTTCAGCCCGACTTATTGCCAGCGTACAGCCCATTCCCAGTTATCAAAGGCAAGTCGAGCGTCGTCCTGATTCCAGCGGGTGCGGCGACGACGGCGGGGATGGCGTTGACGACCCTGGCGGCCGTGGCGACGAGCCCGGCGTGGTTGTGGTCGCCGTTGGGGCTGCTGAGGCAGAGGTCCATCGCATAGGTCGGCTCGCCGGTGATCTCGATCCGATACGACCCGCCCTCCTGCGCCGGTTGCGGCCAGTCCGGGCACAGATCGTTGCGCAGTCGGGTGACGTGCTCGAGGACGACGGCGGCCTTGCCGTCGACCATGCCGCGGACCTCGAAGCGCAGTGCCGCGGCGGTGCCCTTCTCGATGTGGCCTGACGCGATGTCGAAGTCCTCGGGCGCGGGTTCGCGGACGTAGGTCTCGCTCACCTCGTCGAGTGAGATGCCCAGACCGGCCGCGAGCTGGCGCACCACCGAACCCCACGCGAGGCTGAGCACGCCTGGTTGCAGCAGCATCGGAATCTCGTCGAGTGGACTGCCGAAGCCCATCACGCCGAACATCACGTCCGCGCTGTCGTAGGTGTCGTAGTTGATGATCTCCATGCACCGGATCTGGTCGATACTCTGGCATGTGCCCGCAAGCGCAAGGGGCAGAAGGTCGTTGGCGAAGCCGGGGTCGATGCCGTTGACGAACAAGCTTGACTTGCCTGCCTGTGCGGCGTCCTCGATCGGCTTGCGCAGCTCCTCGGGAATGACCTGCCACGGATACTGCAGAAACACCGCGCTGCTGCCGACGACGTTCACGCCCGCCGACAGGATGCGGCGGTAGTCCTCGAGCGCGTCGGGCAGCCGGTTGTCGGCAAGGGCGGTGTAGACGGCGCATTCGGGATCGGTCGCGAGGACGGCGTCGAGGTCGTTGGTCGCGGCGATGCCCGTCGAACCGTCGAGTCCGGCGAGCTCGGCGGCGTCCTTGCCCGCCTTGGCCTCCGACGAGACCCAGACACCGGTCAGCTCGAACCGGGCGTCGTTGATGAGGTGCACGAGCGCGGGCTTGCCGACGTTGCCGGTGCCGATCAGCGCGACGCGAATTGCCACGAACGTCTCCTCACAGATCCGGGATGGGCAGGTCGAGGTTGGGGAAGGTGAGTCCGCCGTCGACCTCGAGCGTCTTGCCGGTCAGGAAGCCGCCTGCGGGTGAGGCGAGGTACACGGCGGCCGCGGCGATGTCGAGCGGGTCGCCGAGGCGACGCAGCGGGGTGGCCTTCTCCATCGGCTCGCGCAGCTCGTCGTTGGAGGCGACGATGTCGAGTGCGGAGGTGAGGATCGAGCCGGGCGCGATCGCGTTGACCCTGATCTTCGGGCACAGGTCAAGTGCGCTCAGCCGTGTGTAGTGCGCGAGCGCGGCCTTCGCCGTGCCGTATGCGGCGAACCCGCGGGCCGAGAGCCGGCCCATCGTCGACGTGATGTTGATGATGCTGCCGCCGCCGGAGTGTTCGAGCATCAACGGCACCGCCGCGGTGGTCAGCGCATGCGCGGTCGCCACATTGAAGGTGAACGCATCCTTGAGGTCCTTGGTGGACGTGGTCAGCAGTGTGTTCGGCATCGTGCCGCCGACGTTGTTCACGACGATGTCTAGTTTGCCGAACGCCTCGACCGCGGTGCCCGCGAGCTTGGCGGTGTCCTCCGGGTGGGCGAGGTCCGCGGTGACGATGTGGGCACGCCTGCCGACGCTTCGGATCTGGTCGGCGACCTCTTCGAGTTGTGCCTGCGTGCGCGACGCGATGACCACGTCCGCACCGGCTTCGGCGAACGCCAGGGCCATTGCGGCGCCCAGCCCGCGACCGGCTCCCGTCACCACGGCGACCTGGTCGTCCAATCGGAATCTGTCGAGTATCACGTCAGCCTTTCTTCCTACGCCGGGCGTCACCGTAACAAGGGCGCGCGCACGACATGCCGCATTTCTGAAACACGTTCTAGTTGATGTCGACGGGGCCGTGCCGAGTTCTGCACGAGGGCGGTGGCCCGCCCGGGAAGCGCGACCCTGACGCAGAAGTCGCGGCCAAGCGGTGTGACCCGGAATTCACTCGGGCTAGCAAAGTTATCTCGGTCACAGATAGACGTAAAACCCCAGGTGAGAGCCGATTTAGTGTGGAATTAGTGTTAACGTTAAATAAAGGCGACGGAATCCGTACCGTTCGCTCCCTGGATAGGAGCAATTCGCGTGTTGCAGCAAGCCACAATCGCATCCGCTACGAGGTGGACCAGGATGGTCCCCGCGGTCGGCGCCTTCTTTGCGGTCGCGGCCACCACGTTTGGCCTCGCCGCTCCTGCGGCTGCCGACACCAGCACCTACCTGAAGAGCCTGCAGCCGACGTACGCCTACCTGAGCGAGTCGCAGCTGCTGTCCGCGGGAAACCAGGCCTGCGCCGCGGCGCGCAGCGGCGTGCCTGCGTCGGACAACACCATCAAGGTGAGCAAGGACCTGGGTATCTCGACGTCGGCGGCCTACCAAATCGTGGTCAACAGCATCAACTATCTCGGCTGCTGACGGCGCTGATCCCTACTTCTTGGCTGCGGCCTTTTTGGCCGCCTTCTTCGCGGGGGCTTTCTTAGCGGCCTTTTTCGCGGGAGCCTTCTTGGTCGCGGCTTTCTTGGCCGGTGCCTTCTTGGCAGGCGCCTTGGCCTGGCCGTCACCCGATGCGCCGTCGCCGCCTCGTCGCGCTTTCACGCTCGCCTCGAGCTTGGCCAGCAGATCCGAGACGTCCTCCGTCTCGTCGAGTTCCTTGGGCTCGGCCTCTTCGGTGGTAAACGCTTCTCCACCTTCGAGTTTCGCCTCCACGAGCTCCCTGAGCTGTTCCTGGTAGGTGTCCTCGAACCGCTCGGGATGGAAGTCGTCGGTCATCGACTCCACCACCTGCCCGGCCATCTTCAGCTCGGCGGGTTTGATCTCGACTTCCTTGTCGAGCACCGGGAAGTCGGGGTCGCGGATCTCGTCGGGCCACAGCAGCGTGTGGATGACCATGACGTCGCGCTTGCTGAAATCCTTGACGCGCAGGGCCGCAAGCCGGGTCTTGTTGCGCAGCGCGAAATGCACGATGGCCACCCGGTCCGTATCGGCCAGCGTCTTGGCCAGCAGCACATAGGACTTCGACGATTTCCCGTCGGGCTCGAGGTAATAGCTCTTGTCGTACATCAGTGGGTCGAGGTCGCTGGCCGGGACGAACTCGACGACCTCGATCTCGCGGCTGCGTTCCTCCGGAAGGGTGGAGATGTCCTCGTCGGTGATGACTACCATCTGTCCGTCATCGGATTCGAAGGCTTTGGCTATGTCGCGGTACTCGACGACCTCGCCGCACACCTCGCACACCCGCTTGTAGCGGATGCGTCCGTTGTCCTTCGCATGGACCTGATGAAACTTTATGTCGTGGTCTTCGGTCGCGCTGTAGACCTTGACGGGGACGTTGACCAGTCCGAATGAGATCGAGCCCTTCCAGATCGAACGCATAAGCCCAGCCTAGCCGTGTTGTGCCTGCAGACCGCCCGAGCGCCCCTGCGCGGCGTCCCTGGTCGCCTTGTCCGGCAGGTCCGCACCTGCGCGCGCGACCGTCAGCGCCGACGACAGCGCGGCGGTCTCCAGCACTTCGGTCAGGGTGTCGACGCTGATGCGATGCAGCTCGGCGCGCTGGTCGGCGCCGAGCAGGCCCAACGACCACAACGCGTCGATCAGCCCTGTCATGAAGGCGTCGCCTGCGCCAACGGTGTCCACCACGTCGACCGGCTTTGCCTGCACCCGGGCCACCCCGGCCTCGCACACCGCGAACGCTCCGCTTTCACCCATCGTCACCGCCACGATCGCCGGACCAAGGCCCTGCCATGTCTTCGCCACCTGTTCGGGCGTGCGGTTGGGATCGATCCACTGCAGATCCTCGTCGCTGGCCTTGACGACATCGCATTTCTCGACGAGGCGGTCGATGCGGCCGCGCGCCTGCTCGTCGTCTTCGATGAGCGCCGGCCGCACGTTCGGGTCGTAACTGATCGTGGCCGAAAGGTGGTAGGCGTCGAGCAGCGCCACGGCCGCCCGGCAGCCGGGTTCGAGCACCGTCGCGATGGACCCGGTATGCACAACAAGCGGCGGGGTCACCTCCGGTGTGCCTGTCAGCTGCCAGTCGATGTCGAACACGTACTGCGCCTGTCCGCTGTCGTCGAGCGTCGCCAACGCGGTGGGGGTGCGATCCGCCGTCACGCTTCCCGAAACCAGTTTTGCGCCAGAGCTCCTGACGTATTCGGTGATGCGCCTTCCGCGTTCGTCGTCGCCGATGTGGGTGAGGAAGTCGACGCCACGGCCCAACCGCGCGAGGCCGACGGCGACGTTGAGTGGGCTGCCGCCGACGTGCTCGCCGAGGATCTTGCCGTCTCGCTCGACGATGTCGATGAGGGCTTCCCCGATGACCAGCGACCGCTGCTGAGTGGAGTTCATGTCATTCCAACCTCTTTCGCATCAGGGCCTCCAGAGTCGCCCGCGCGCCATGGCGGTGCAGTGAGTCCAGGGCCCAGGTGTACGCCTCGACGAAGCGTCCAGAGGTCGCGAGATCGCCGAAAACGTCGGTGTTTTCGATGAAGGCCGTCGGGTTGTCGCGCTGCGCGCGGGCCAGCGGGACCAGCGTGTCGGCGAGCTGGTCCTGTACGTCGATGGGGTCACCCTGCTCGTCGACGCCCTCGGCGTAGCGTGCCCAGCTGGCCACCGTCGCCGCCGACAGCGCGATCGGGCCGCCGGATTCCAGGTTCACCCGGACGACGGGCAGCAGCCATTTCGGGATGCGGTCCGACGAGCCGAAGCACAGCCGCGCGATGGTGTCGCGCACACCCGGGTTGGCGAACCTCTCGATGAGCGTGCGCTTGTAGTCGGGCAGGTCGATGCCGGGGACCGGCAGCAGAGTCGGCGTCGCTTCGGTGTCCATGTACCGCATCAGGAACTCAGCGAACAGCGGGTCGCCGGCGGCATCGTGCACGAGCCGGTAGCCGCTGAGATACGCGAAATAGCAGAGGCTTTGGTGGCTCGCGTTGAGCAGCCGCAGCTTCATCAGTTCGTACGGCGTCACGTCATCGACAAGCAGCACGCCGGCGTCCTCGAACGGCGGCCTGCCGTCGGAGAAGGAGTCCTCGAGAACCCATGAGGTGAACGGCTCGGCGACCACCGGCCACTGATCCTCGACGCCGAACTCGTTCCCGAGAGTCTCGATCACCTCGGGGGTGGTGGCCGGCGTGATCCGGTCCACCATCGAATTCGGGAACCGGGTGTTGGCCGACATCCAGTCCGCAAGACCGGGGTGGGCGCGTTCGGCGAAGGTCGTGAACGCCTCCCGTGCGACCTCGCCGTTGCCCTCGATGTTGTCGCACGAAACGATCGTCGGCGACGCCAGCCCGCGGTCGCGGCGTCGCGCCAGGGCCTCCACCACCAGACCGAACACACTGACGTCGTCGGGGTCGATATGCTCGACGTTGTAGCCGCCCTCGGTGATCGTGAGCGAGATGATGCGCGTCGTCGGTGCGGCCAGCAGCTCGATCACGGCCTCGGGGTCATCGGGGGCGTAGAGGTAGTTGACGATGGACCCGATCACGCGCGCGTCGCGGCTGCCGTCGGGGTTCTCCAGCAGCAGCGTGTACAGGCCGTCCTGGGCGTCGAGGACGTCGGCCATCTTGCGGTCGGCAGGCAAGACGCCGACACCGCAGATGCCCCATCCGGTGCCGGAGTTCTCGTTGCCCATCTCGAGCAGCCGGTCGACGTACATCGCCTGATGAGCCCGATGGAAGCCACCGACCCCGAAATGCACTATCCCGACCCCGATTTCGTCGCGATCGTAGTTCGGCTTGCTGATCGGTATCTGCGCCAACGTCGAACTGCTCAGCTTCATGACACGGCCACCACTGTCTTGACGCTACCCGGCGTGCGGTCGGAGTCCAGGGCTTCTGCGGTCCTCTCTAGCGGAAATCGCCCGGTGACCATCGAATCCAGATCGACCCGGCGGGACTCGACAAGCGAGATCGCCTCCGGCCAGGTATTGGCATAGCGGAACACGCCGGTCAGCGTGAGTTCCCGGTTCGCAATCAGCTGCGTCGGCAGCTCCATCGTCTCGGCTCCCAAACCGACCAGCACAGCTGTTCCCGCCGGCCGGAGCGCGCGGATGCCCGCAGTCACCGCCGAGTGCGCCCCCGAAGCATCGATGAACGCATCGAAATCGCAGCCGAGCTCGTCGGTCGTGGGATCGAGCGCGGCGGTGGCGCCATGCGTGTGTGCCTGGTTACGGCGCGACTCGTCCGGATCGGACACGGCGATTTCGGAGGCGCCATATGCGCGCGCCAGCTGAACCACCACGATGCCGATGGGTCCCGCACCGGTGACGAGCACCCTCACTCCTTCGGCGATGCCCGCCTTGCGGAGCGCGGCGATGCCGACCGACAACGGCTCGCACAGTGCGGCGGCGTCGTCGGAGACGGTGTCGGGCACCGCGTGCGCGAACTCGGCGCCGATCGTCACGTAATCGCACAGGGCCCCGTCGATCGGCGGGGTGCCGAAGAACCGCATGTGCGGACACAGGTTGTAGTCACCGCGGCGGGTCTCCGCACTATCGGGATCGGGGCGCTGAGGTTCGATCGACACACGCTGGCCGATGCGCGACGGGTCGACCGATTCACCGACGCCGACTATCGTTCCCGCCGCTTCGTGGCCGAGCACCAACGGAGCGTTGACCACGAAGCTGCCGATCCGGCCGTGGCGGTAGTAGTGCGTGTCGGACCCGCAGACGCCGACCGACGACACCCGGATCAACACGTCGCCGGGCGCCGGTGTCGGCACCGGACGCTGCTCCATCTCAATTCGGCCTGGTTCAACGAGAACGGCAACCCGCATCCGGGTATCCGGGGAAAGTGTTGTGTACGTCACAATGACCATGCTAGCGTGATGAGCATCTACTCGCACCCATGAGCATATGCTCACGGGTTGCCCGGAAAGCGAGGTCGAAGTCCGTGGCCGCATCGACGTCAAATGGCGAGGTCGCCGGGACGATTGATGGCTCGCCCAAGGATCGCGGCGCCAGCCCCGAAGACCTGCGGTTGGCCCTGCGGGCGGCGACGCTCTACTACCTCGACGGCCTCACCCAGGCCGAGATCGCCGGTCGGCTCGGGGTGTCGCGGCCGACCGCGGGGCGGCTGATCGCGCGGGCCAAGGCCAACGGGCTGGTCCGGATCGACGTCGTCGTCCCGCCGGACATGCGCGACGATCTGCATGCCGACGAGGAGCGCGAACTCGAGCAGCGCTTCGGCCTGACCGAAGCGGTGGTCGCCGGTCACGGAATCGACGTCGGGGCGCCGGGACGACCGGCAGCGTTCGCCAGCGTCGGCCGTGCGGCGGCCGCACTGTTGATGCGCAGGCTGACACCCAACGACGTCCTCGGATTCACCTGGGGCCCCGAACAGGTCGCGGTCGCCACCGCGATGGCACCAGGAGTGGCGAGTTGCCGCGAGGTGGTCCAACTGGACGGTGCCATGTCCAGCGCCGCGTACCAGACCGGTACCGAGTTCATCCTCGGCCGCTGTGCAGATGTGTTACGGGCGACGACCATCCGCTTGCCCGCGCCGCTGTATGCCGATCCGTCGACCGTGGCCTCCATGCGCAGCGATTCGCTGATATCGCGAACTCTCGAGGCGGGCAGGCGTGCCGACGTGATGCTGTTCGGCGTCGGTGCCGTTTCCACCTCGACGACCTTGTTCGAGGGAAGCTTTCTCGACACCAGGATGCTCGACGAGCTCATCAAGCTCGGTGCGGTGGGCGAGATCGGCGGGCGGTTCTTCGACGGTCATGGCGCACCGGTCGAGACCGAACTACAGCTGCGCGCCGTGTCGGTTCCACTCGAGGACATCAAGGCCTGCCAGAAGACGATTCTGATCTCCAGCGGCGCGGCCAAACACCACGCAACGCTCGGCGCGCTCCGAGGAAAGCTCGCCCGACTATTGGTTTGTGACATCGACTGTGCCCGTTGGCTGTTGGCGCAGGATTAAGGGAGGTAAAGGTGAAACCGTTACGAAGAGCAGTGCACCGGTTGGCACTGTGTGCAGCCGCGGCGGGGCTGGTCCTCACCGCTGGTTGTGCAGGTGCGGGCAGTCTGGGGGCGTCGGATAACGAGGTGACGATCGCCCTGGTGTCCAACTCGCAGATGACGGACGCGCAGAAGCTGTCATCGGAGTTCGAGAAGGAGAACCCCGGCGTCAAGCTGAAGTTCATCTCGCTTTCGGAGAACCAGGCCCGCGCGAAGATCACCATGTCGACGGCCATGGGCGGCAGCCAGTTCGACGTCGTGATGATCAGCAACTTCGAGACCCCGCAGTGGGCGAGAGACGGCTGGCTGCTGAATCTTTCGGACTACGCGAAGAATACACCCGGCTACGACGAGGCCGACTTCATCCCGTCGCTGCGGGAGTCACTGTCGTACGAGGGCAACATGTACTCGGTGCCGTTCTACGGCGAGTCGTCATTCCTGATGTACCGCAAGGACATGTTCGAGCAGGCGGGCATCAAGGTCAACCCGGATAAGAACTACCAGCCAACCTGGCCGGAAGTCGCCGAGTGGGCCAAGACGATCAAGGCCAAGCAGGTCTCGGATGCGGGAATCTGCCTGCGTGGCAAGCCCGGCTGGGGCGAGGTGCTCGCACCGCTGGACACGGTCATCAACACCTTCGGCGGCCGCTGGTTCGACGACCAGTGGAACGCGCAACTCAACAGTCCCGAGGTGAAGAAGGCCGTCAACTTCTACGTCAACACGATCAAGGAATCCGGTGAATTGGGCGCGTCCTCAACCGGTTTCCAGGAGTGCGCCAACCTTTTCGGTCAGGGCCAGACGGCGATGTGGTACGACGCGACGTCGGCGGTGTCGGTCCTCGAGGACCCGAAGACCTACCCGGACCTGGTCGGCAAGATCGGTTACCTGCCTGCCCCTATCGTCGAGAAGCCCAACTCGGGTTGGCTCTACACCTGGGCTCTCGGCATCCCCAAGGCTGCCAAGAACCCCGACGGCGCTTGGAAGTTCATTTCGTGGATGACCAGCAAGGACTACATGAGGCTGGTCGGCGAGAAGCTGGGTTGGGCCCGTGTTCCACCCGGTAGCCGCACCTCCACCTACACCGAACTGCCCGAGTACGAGGCGATTTCGAAGTCCTACGGTCCGTTGACGTTGCAGTCGATCACCAACGCGACCCCGGACAAGCCAACGGTTCAACCGGTGCCGTACACCGGTGTGCAGTTCGTCGGGATTCCCGAGTTCCAGGATCTGGGGACGCGGGTGAGCCAGCAGATCAGTGCGGCGATTGCCGGGCAGAAGTCCGTCGACGCCGCGATGGAACAAGCACAGTTGTATGCCGAGGTCGTCGGCAAGAGCTATCAGGAGAAGTGATGACCTTAACCGCTGACACCACGGCCGAAGCCGATGAGAAAGCCGTCGCCGAACGGGTTCGCAAGATCAAGGAGTCTCAAGACGTCGGCGTGAGTCGCGCCGAGGGGTGGCGACGGCGCGGGCCGCTGCTGCCCGCGCTGATCTTCATGATCGCGGTGACACAGGTGCCGTTCCTGTTCACCCTGTACTACTCGACGTTGTCGTGGAACCTGGTGCGTCCCGGCTCGCGGCAGTTCGTCGGTTTGAACAACTATGTCGCAGTCGTTCAGGACAGTCAGTTCTGGTCGGTGGCGGGTAACACCGTCATCCTGATCGTCGGGGTCGTGCTGATCTCGGCGCTGCTCGGCTTGTTGATCGCCCTGCTATTGGATCGCGCATTCCTCGGCCGAGGTGTGGTGCGAACGCTGCTGATCACACCGTTCCTCATCACACCCGTCGCGGGAGCGCTGATCTGGAAGACGACGATCCTCGACCCCAACAACGGCATTCTCAACTGGGTGCTGTCGCTCGTCGGGATCGGCCCTGTTGACTGGATCGGTCAGTTCCCACTGTCCATGGTGATGGTCGAGTTGATCTGGCAGTGGACGCCGTTCATGATGCTGCTGATCCTCGCCGGCCTGACGTCCATGCCTCGTGATCAACTCGAGGCAGGCCGGGTGGATGGGGCGACCGCGTTCCAACTCTTCCGCGAGTTGACGCTGCCCCACTTACGTCGCTTCATCGAATTGGGCGTCGTGCTCGGCGCGGTCTACCTGGTGAACACCTTCGACGCGATCTTCATGATGACGCAGGGCGGACCCGGTGTCGCCAGCGCGAATCTGCCGTTCTACATCTATCAGCGCGCGTTCCTCGGATTCGACATGGGCCAGGCCGCGGCGATGGGCGTGGTGGTCGTCATCTTCACGATGATCATCGCCAGCTTCGCGCTTCGATTGATCTTCAAATCATTCTCCGGCAAGGAAGAGGCAGCCTGATGGCCGCGCACGCGAGGAGCGAAATGAGTACAGAAACTGTCGAAAGAACAACGGCGGCAGATGATGCCACCCCGGTGCGCAAAAAGAAGACCAAGAAGTTCAGCCCGTGGGGCATAGTGGCCTGGCTCGTCGGCCTCGGCTTCTTCTTCCCCGTGTTCTGGATGGTGCTGACGGCGTTCAAGCAGGAGAGCGACGCCGCGACCAACCCGCCGACGTTCTTCTTCACCCCGACGCTGGATCAGTTCGCGGCGGTGTTCGACCAGGGCATCGGGCCCGCGATGTTGAACTCGGTGTTCGCCACCGCCATGTCGACGATCCTGGTCCTGCTGCTCGGCGTGCCCGCGGCGTTCGCGCTGTCGCTGCGTCCGGTCCGCAAGACCTCGGATGCGTTGTTCTTCTTCATGAGCACCAAGATGCTGCCCGTGGTGGCTGCGATCCTGCCGTTGTACGTGATCGTGTCCAATCTGGGTCTACTGGACAACATCTGGGCGCTGGTCGTCCTCTACACGTCGATGAACCTGCCGATCGCCGTGTGGATGATGCGCTCGTTCTTCCTCGAGGTACCGGGCGAACTCCTCGAGGCAGCCAGCCTCGACGGCGCCAGCCTGTGGCGCTCGGTGCGTGAGGTCATCCTGCCGTTGGTCTCGCCGGGCATCGCGGCCACCGCGCTGATCTGCGTCATCTTCGCCTGGAACGAGTTCTTCCTCGCGGTGAACCTCACCGCGGTGAACGCTCAGACCATGCCGGTTTACCTCGTCGGCTTCATCGCCGGTGAGGGTCAGTACTGGGCCGTGTTGTCGGCGGCCGCAACCATGGCGGCTCTGCCCGTGATCCTCTGCGGGTGGTTCGCTCAGAACAAGCTGGTGCGCGGGCTCTCGTTCGGCGCGATCAAGTAACCCCTCACTTCAAAACAGAACGGAAAAACCAATGGCTGCAATCACCTACAAGAACGCCTCGTGCATCTACGAGGGTTCCGACAAGCTCGCGGTGGACAACCTGAACCTCGACATTGCCGACGGCGAGTTCGTTGTCCTGGTCGGCCCGTCGGGGTCGGGTAAGAGCACCGCACTGCGCATGCTCGCCGGCCTCGAGGACATCGACGAGGGCGCCATCGAGATCGGCGGCAAGGACATGACGGGAGTGCCGTCAAAGGACCGCGACATCGCGATGGTGTTCCAGAACTACGCCCTGTACCCGAACAAGACGGTCGCGGAGAACATGGGGTTCGCGCTGAAACTGCGTGGTGTGTCGGCCGAGGAGCGGCGCAAGAAGGTCGAGAACGCCGCCAAGATCCTCGACCTCACCGAGCACCTGGATCGCAAGCCCGCCAAGCTGTCCGGCGGTCAGCGGCAGCGTGTGGCGATGGGCCGCGCGATCGTGCGCGAGCCGCAGGTGTTCTGCATGGACGAGCCGTTGTCGAACCTCGATGCGAAGCTGCGCGTCCAGACCCGCACCCAGATCGCGGCGCTGCAACGCCGGCTCGGCACCACGACCGTCTACGTCACCCACGATCAGGTCGAGGCCATGACGATGGGTGACCGGGTCGCGGTGCTGCGGTTCGGAAAGTTGCAGCAGTTCGCGGCGCCGAACGAGCTCTACGACAGGCCGGCCAACGCGTTTGTCGCCGGGTTCATCGGCTCGCCCGCGATGAACCTGGTGACATTGCCGATCGCGCCGGGCGGCGTCAAGATCGGTGAATCGACACTCGAACTCGACCGCGAGCAGCTCTCCAAACTGACCGACGCGGGCCTGTCGGAGGTCACCTTCGGAATCCGCCCAGAGCAACTCGAGCTCACCGACTCCGGCGGCGTGGAAGTGGTCGTCGACCTGGTCGAGGACCTCGGCAGCGAGGCGTTCGTCTACACGCATGCAGGCGACGTCGAGTTGGTGGCGCGATGCAACCCGCGCACCGCGCCGAAGCTGGCCGACACGGCGCGCCTGCGCAGGCATCCCGAGGGTGCGATTCACCTGTTCCACCCGCAGACGGGCGAACGTCTGAACTGACGCGCGCACGCGAGCAGCGAGTCAGAGGATGCGCGCACCGGAGTTCCGGCTTCGGGCACCGTCTGCGGGGCTGCTCGCGTTGCCCTGGGACCGGCCGTTGTCGCAGTGGAATGTCCCGGACGTGGCACTGCGCGACATCGCCGTCGGCCCCAGCCGCCACCTGGTGAAGTTCGTCGAGGCCGACGGGCTGCTGTGGGCGGTCAAGGACATGCCCGGCCGGATCGCCGTCAAGGAGTACGACGTCCTTCGCAGGCTCGAGGAGATGGGCCTGCCCGCAGTGCGGCCCGCGGGTGTGGTGCTGCAACCCGAGTTCGACACCGCGATCCTGGTGACGCGTTATCTCGAGGGCTCGTGGCAGTACCGGCGGCTGTTCATGCGGCTGCCGCCGGATCAGCCCAAGCACCGCGAGCGGCTGCTGGACGCGATGGCGGGCCTGCTGGTGGAGTTGCACCGCCATGGCGTGTTCTGGGGCGACTGCTCGCTGGCCAACACGCTGTTCTCCCGCGACGGGCAGATACTGCAGGCCTGGCTCGTCGACGCGGAAACCTCCGAGGTGCACCCCACCCTGAGCAGGGGGCAACGCGGGCACGATCTCGACATCACCGTGGAGAACGTGGCGATGGGGATGGTCGATCTGGCGGAGCGGCTCGGCAGGCCGGAGTCGTTGCAGGACACGCTGATCGCCGAGGCTGAACAGGTAAGGGTCCAATACGAGACGCTGTGGGAACTGCTGCACGCCGAGCCGGTATTCGGCTTCACCGACCGGTACCGCGTCGAGGGCACCATCCGGCGTCTGAACGAGTTGGGCTTCGCCGTCGACGAGATCTCCCTGCAACCCGTCACCGACGACCCGAGCCAGCTCAAAGTTCATGTCGCCGTGGGTGATCGGCGCTATCACGCACAGCGGCTGCAAGAGCTGACGGGCCTCGACGTCGGCGAGGGACAGGCGCGCATCCTGCTTGGCGACCTGCGCGCGTATCAAGCGCAGCTATGCCAGGAGGCGGGACACGACGTCGACGAGTCGACCGCTGCCCGGTTGTGGGTGATCGAGGTGGTGACGCCTTACGAACGACTGGCCCACGACGTCGTCGGGCAGAAAGGTACCGCGATCCAGGCATACTGCGATCTGCTCGAAGTGCGGTGGCTGCTCAGTGAGCAGGCGGGCCATGACGTCGGTACGAACAAAGCCCTTGCAGCGCTTGCCCGCGGCGTCATCCCGTCCGACTCCGCGGCGAAGATGGCGATCGCCGAGGTGCCGACGGCGCCGATGCCCGCCATAGAACTCGACGACTAGCCACGGCCCGGCTGCAGAACTCGACGAATCAGATGACGGGTTCTTCGCCCGGATTGGTGCCGAGACCGACCTGCGGGTTTGCGCCCTCGGAGTCGTGGGTGAACACCTGGCTGGGTGCAAGGCGGCAGTTGTTGTCCATCGGGGTCTGATCGCCCGAGCAGTAGGGGACGAGATCGGCGGGGTCTGCGGCGGCGGTCGGAGCGCCACCGGCCACCGCGGCGACCGCCATCAGGCAGGCGGCGACAATTCGCCTCATCACTCAACGGTACAGCGGGTATTACCTTGGCGTGGTGGATCGAATCGGCCGGGTGAAGCTGACCAACCCGGACAAGGTGCTGTACCCGGCGACGGGTACTACCAAGGCGGAGGTGTTCGACTACTACGTCAACATCGCCGAGGCGATGATCCCGCACATCGCAGGCCGCGCCGTGACCCGCAAGCGCTGGCCCAACGGCGTCGACGAGCCGTCCTTCTTCGAGAAGCAGCTGGCCAGCTCCGCACCCGACTGGCTGGACCGCGAAAGCGTGACCCACCGGTCGGGCACTACGACCTATCCGGTCATCGACTCCGTCGACGGCTTGGCGTGGATCGCCCAGCAGGCCGCACTCGAGGTGCATGTGCCGCAGTGGCGGTTCGTCGACGGAGAGCCGGGACCCGCAACCCGCATCGTCTTCGACCTGGATCCCGGCGACGACGTCACGTTCCGCCAGCTGTGCGAGGTGGCGCACGAGGTGCGCGACTTCATCACCGACATCGGGCTGACGACGTACCCGTTGACCAGCGGCAGCAAGGGGCTGCACCTCTACGCCCCACTGGCCGAGCCGGTGAGTTCGCGTGGCGCGTCGGTGCTGGCGAAGCGCATCGCCCAGCAGCTGGAGAAGACGATGCCCAAGCAGGTCACCGCGACGATGACCAAGAGCCTGCGCGAAGGGAAGGTGTTCCTCGACTGGAGCCAGAACAGCTCGGCCAAGACGACGATCGCGCCGTATTCGATGCGAGGACGCGAGGAACCGACGGTCGCTGCGCCGCGGACCTGGGAGGAGATCGAAGACCCCGACCTTCGTCACCTTCGCTTCGACGAGGTGCTCGAGCGGGTGGAACGGGACGGGGATCTGCTCGACGGGCTCGACGAAAACGTGCCGCTGGCAGACAAACTCACGACCTACCGGCGGATGCGCGATCCGGGTAAGACGCCCGAACCCGTTCCGCACAAGGCGCCCGCGACGGGTAACGACGACACCTTCGTCATCCAGGAACATCACGCCCGACGTCTGCACTACGACTTCCGCCTGGAGCGCGACGGCGTGCTGGTGTCGTGGGCGGTACCGAAGAACCTGCCGGACACCCCGTCGGTCAACCACCTGGCCGTGCACACCGAGGACCATCCACTCGAATACGGAACGTTCGAAGGCTCGATTCCGAAGGGGGAGTACGGCGGCGGCGAGGTGTTCATCTGGGACTCCGGCACCTACGAGACCGAGAAGTTCAACGACAACGGCCCCGACGGGCCGGCCAAGGGCGGCGAGGTGATCGTCACCTTGCACGGCCAGCGGATCGACGGGCGGTACGCGCTGATCCAGACCGACGGCAAGAACTGGCTTGCCCATCGGATGAAGGAGCAGAAGCGGCCCACCGCAGGCGATCTCGCGCCGATGCTGTCCACCGAGGGCTCCGTGCAGAAGCTGAAGTCGACGCAATGGGCGTTCGAAGGCAAATGGGACGGCTACCGCGTCCTGGTGGATGCCGACCACGGCAAGCTCGTTGTGCGGTCACGGCGCGGCCGCGACGTCACCGACGAGTATCCGCAATTCCAATCTCTCGGAGCCGATCTCGCCGACCATCACGTGATCCTCGACGGCGAGGCGGTGGCACTCGACGACAAGGGTGTGCCCAGCTTCGGCGAGATGCAGAACCGCGCCCGCTCCACCCGCGTCGAGTTCTGGGCGTTCGACATCCTGCATCTCGACGACCGGTCGCTGTTGCGGGCGAAGTACTCCGATCGCAGACGCCTTCTGGAGGCGCTTGCCGAAGGCGGCGGAGTGATCGTGCCGCCTGCGCTGCCCGGTGACGGGCCCGAAGCGCTGGCGCATGCGCGCGAGAAGCGCTGGGAGGGCGTCGTCGCCAAAAAGCGCGACTCGACCTACCAGCCGGGTCGACGGTCGTCGTCGTGGATCAAGGACAAGATCTGGAACACCCAGGAAGTCGTCATCGGCGGCTGGCGGCAAGGCGAAGGCGGCCGGTCGAGCGGCATCGGCGCGCTGATGCTGGGGGTCCCCGCCGACGGCGGCCTGCAGTTCGTCGGCAGGGTCGGCACGGGGTTCACCGAGAAGGAGCTGACCAAGCTCAAGGGCCTGTTGAAGCCGTTGGTGACCGACGAATCACCATTCACCGCAAGGCTTTCCACCCAGGACGCCAAGGGCGTGACGTTCGTCAGACCTGAGTTGGTCGGCGAGGTCCGGTACAGCGAGCGAACCGGCGACGGCAGGCTTCGCCAAGCGAGTTGGCGTGGCCTGCGGCCGGACAAGGTGCCAGACGAGGTGGTCTGGGAGGGATGACCGGTAAGCCTCTGCAGCTGACGGCCGCTCATCGCCCGGACGCGAGGCCGCTGACGAGTAGGTCGAGCAAGCGCTCAAAGGTGTGGGCGGCGTCGGGCGTCTGACCTCTGCCGGCCTGCTCGATTGTGACGGCGCCGTGAAGTGCGCTCCAGGCGACCTGCGCGTCTTCGGCCGAATCCTGTTCCGAATCATCACTTCTCATCGACCGGATCAACTCGACCAGGACGTCGAACACCGCACGACCAGAGTGTGCCACCTCCGACGATCGGTCTTCGAGCGGGCTGCCTGCCCCGAAGATCAACGAGTATCGGGCGGGGTGGCGGATGGCGAAGTCCCGATAGCTTCGGCATGCCAGGCGAAAGCGCTCACGGGGGTCGACGTCACCGGGCACGTCGATGGCTTCTGCAAGTTGCTCAAGCGTCCGTGTCGCGAGCGCGACGATGAGGCCGTCCTTGTTCTCGAACCGGTTGTAGACACTCATGGGTGACACCGCGGCCTCTTGGGCGACGGCGCGCACGGTCACGCCGCCGACGCCATCGCGATCCAGCACGGTCTCGGCCGCGTTGAGCAACGCGACCGAGACCTGTTGGCTGGCCGTACGGCGGCGGGCCGGGCCCTTGCTCATGCCGAGGCGACTACCTGTCGGTCGGCCATCCACGCAAGCGCGGTGTCAGCGACGTCGCGCCATCCATGATCGATGGTCAGCGAGTGCCCGCGTCCGGTGAACTCGTGGAAATCTGTTACGGCAGAGGACTTCTTGTACAGTCCGTGGGCCGCCTTCGCTGATACCAAGGGCACGGTGTGATCTGCGGTTCCACCGGTGATCAGCAACGGTCCTCTGGTGTCGTTGGCGGTGTCGAGCTTGGCGGGCGAGTTCGGAGCGAAGTTCGCCATCGCGGCTTCGAACAACGGCTTGCCGGGCGACGGAATGGACCACTGGTCCCAGAGGGCGTCGGACTCTTCGACGGGCAACGCATTACCGAAGCCGTATCGCCACTGTGCCTGGGTCAGTGCCTTGGCGCGCCCGCGGTTGAGGGGGTTGCCCAGGACGGGAAAGGCCGACCGCAGCTGAGCGAAGGGGAGTGGCTTTACACCCTTGATCGGAGCGGGGTCGATCGCGATCGCAGCGGCGGCTTTGTGCTGTCCCAACAGCTTCTGGGCGATGAGGCCGCCGAACGAGTGGCCGATCACCACCGGTGGGGTGTCGAACTGTTCTAGGACTTCGGCGAAGTGCTCGGTCAGCTCATCGATGCCGAAGCCCGCTTGATCCGCGGCGTGGCGGCGGGTCTCTTCGACCGTGGCGAATTCGCCCGGCCATGCCGGCGCGATGGCGTGATGGCCCTGTGCGGCGAAGTGTTCGATCCACGGCTGCCAGGCGGTGTGGGAGACCCACAGCCCGTGGATGAAGACGACGTTGGTCATTTCGGTTCCTGTCTCTCGGGCGATGACGTGTCTTATGGAACGACGTTACATAAGCATCGCAATGCCAAGAACCGCTCGGCGGCTGGAAATATTTCCCCGGCATCCGCGGCGGGCACAGCCTGACCCATCAGTCATCTGGCTGATGCGCCGTCGTATCGCGGACGACAGACTCTCCGGATGGCCAAAGACAGCAGGGCACCGGTGAGGGCAGCGCAACGTATCGTCGAAGTGCTGCAGGCCAACGACGTGCGCTACGTGTTCGGGGTGCCGGGAGCCAAGATCGATGCGGTCTACGACGCGCGATACCGAAAACGACATCCACCTGAGCCTGCTCCGATCCGAGGAGTTCCACTCTGCCGCACTGTCGTCGGAGTCCGTCGATGCCCAGGTGCGGCAAGCCGAAGGCGGTCAGTCGTCGCGCTCGGACAACCCGAGGTAGGCCCTGCCCGCGCTGATGAGCGCTTCCCGCCCGGGCCCGTGTGCGACGGCGAAGCGCGCCGGATCGGCTTCGGCCATGTCGAACGGATAGTCGCTGCCGCACACGACCCGTTGCGGGCCCGCGAGTTCACACAGCAGCTTGAGTTGATGCCGATCGTGGGTCACGGTGTCGAAGAACAGCTCTGCGAACGGCTCCTGGGGCGGGCGGGTGGTCGCGCGGCGGACGTCGGCTCGCATGTTCCACCCGTGAATCCATCGGCCGAGAAGTCCCGGCGCGCAACCGCCGCCGTGCACGAAGCAGATGCGTAGGTCGGGAAGCGCATCCTTGATTCCACCGAGGATCAGCGATGCGACGGCGGTGGTGGATTCGACGGGGTTGCCGATCAGGTTGGTCAGGTAGTACGCAGCCCATTCGGGCCGAGGTAGCTGCATCGGATGCACCAGCACCGCCAGGTCAAGGCGGGCCGCTTCGCGCAGGACGTGAAGCAGCGCAGGACCGTCGAGCGACTGGCCGTTGGCCAGCGGGGGGATCGCGACGCCTGCGATGCCTTCGGTTTGGGCCAGGGCCTTCATCTGCTTGGTCGCCGCCTCGGAGTCGGCGAGCGTTACCAAGCCAAGCCCGAGCAAGGCGCCTTCGGCATCGGAAACCACATCGGTAAGGGCTTGATTGAAGCTGGCGACGTAGCCGTCCGCGTCGGTGCCCTGCTCCAACGGAAACGCGAACGGCGGTGCGGACAGCACGCGCACCCCGACGTCGGCGCGGCGCATGTCGTCGCGGATGGCCGCGACGTCGCTCATCGAACCGGTCGCGATGGACAGCGCGATGTCGCCGAGGTACAGCTCGCCGTCGCGGTCGTGCATCACGCCGTGCGGCCCGCTGCCGGGAAGTTCGAACAGTTCCCGCGGCAACCAGTGGGCGTGGACGTCGATCACTCCTGCCGCGAGGGGTCGGGTGATCATGGCTTGGGCGCTCCGATCGGTAGGGCGGCGTTGGCGCTGTCGAGATGTTCGACGGTGGTGAAGATGAGCTCGCCGTCACCGATGTTCTCGATGTCGTGGAGCAGGTATTCACCTGGCCCGAAATGGAAGTGGCGGGTCTCGCCTGCGTGATAGGAGACTTCCCGGGTAGTCCCGTCGTGGGTGTGCTGGCGGCTGCTCCCGGCGTTGATGGCGGTCCAGAAGTAGTCCAGCACGTGGCGGTGGGCGTGCCAGCGTTCTCCCGGGGCCAGCCGGATCTCCCACACCCGCACCCGCGAATCCTCGCTCAGCAGGCGCGATCCGACCTCACCGTCGTCGGCGTGTTGGCGGAATTCGTCCTTGAGCCAGTCCGGCCAGCTGTCGAAGCCGGAGGCGACGAGTTCGCCGGCCAGCGGAAGATCGGTGAGAAAGCGGTTGTCGGTCATCTGTTTGCCTTTCGTTGGGAGGACTTTCGTTGGGAGGGTTAGCGTCCCGGCCCGTAGAGGCCGAAGCGCAGGTCGGGGTCGCCGGGTGTCCAGGTGTTGGTGAACTGCGAGCGCTCGCCCATCGCCACCACGCGGCGCAGCAGCGAATCGCTGAGTTGCAGTTGAGCGGGTTCCCATTTGGCGAGTGCCGAGGCGATGTCACCGCCTGCGTCGCCGAGCGCGGCGGCCAACGCCCAGCCGTCGGCGGCGGCCTTTGCCGTGCCCGCCGCGGCATGAGGGCGGGAGGCACAGGCGGCATCGCCGATCAGCGCGACCCGGCCTTGCGCCATGCGCGTCGAGCGGACATCGGAAAGTACTTGGAGATAAGGGGTTTCGGTAGCAGTTACCACCTCGGCGACTGCTGGTGCGAGCAACTCGACGGCGGCCGCCTTGAGCTCGGCGACGTAGCGGTCCTGAACCTGGCCGGGGTGTACGGACACCGTTCCGGGGAAACCCCGCTTGTCGAGCAGCATTTCGGTGAGCTCGGGTCCGGCGGGCACATTGCGGTACCAGACGTAGTTCATCAGGCGGTCTTCCATGCGCAGGCTGTGCTCGCCGGGGATCGGGTACATCGTGATGTGCGAATTCGGGATCACGTCGTAGGTGATGGCGTCGCGCAGCACCGCCTGGGTGCCGGCGTCGAGCTCACGCAGCCCTACGGTGCCGCGCCAGCCGATGTAACCGGCATAGCGCAGGTCCGCGTCGGCGTCGAACCGTTCTCGGGCCATTGACGTCACGCCGTCGGCGAATACCACCAGATCGGCGGATTCCGTTCTGCCGCTGACGAACCGGACGGTTGCCCGGCGGTCGTCCTGGCTGAACCCGCAGGCGAATTCGCCGTAGTGATAATGCTCGGTGCCGAAGTCGGCGAGCAGGGCCCGGTAGAACGTGCCCCACGACGTGTAGGTCCATGTGCACTGTTCGCGGTAGCGCACGTCACCGGAGCGGTCCAGGTACTGCACGTAGTTGGTCGACGTGCTCAGGTCGTCGATGTGCTGTGTGCTGCGCTCGGTGAACCAGCGAACGGTGTCGGGTTGCAGGACGATACCGCTGCCGCGCCCGTCGAGCGGACCCGCCGTTCGCTCGTACACGTCGACGGTGAACCCGAGGTCGCGCAGCAGCAGCGCGGTCGTCAGCCCTCCGATCGAGCCGCCGATGACGATGGCGGACGCTGCGGTGTAGTGGGTCATGACGCGCTCTTCTCGGTGTGGTGGATGGTCAGGTCATGGGTGGGGTCGGCCGGCAGCGGTTGGCCGCGAGTCTCGCCGGCGAAGGCCAGCCCGACGACGGCGATCAGCCCGAGCGCAGCCACGCAGGCCGTTGCCACGCCAAGGTTGCCGCCGAACCACGAGGTGGCGATCGCACCCGCGGTGAGCGGACCCAAGGCGGTGACGTAGCGACCGACGCTGTTGCACACCGCAAGGGCGGTGGCCCGCACGCTCGGGGGAAACAGTTCGGGTGCGTAGATGAAGGTCCCGGACAGGGCGCCGAACAGGCCGAACCCGAGGAAGGGCATGGCGATCAGGAACTCTTGGTACCCACGGTCGAACGGGAACGTCCAGCCGACGGAGACGGCCGACACCGCGAAGCTCACCAGGAACGCCCTGCGCCGCCCGATTGCGTCGGCCAGGAAACCCCAAGAGGCGTAACCGATTATGCCGCCGGCGTTGAACAGCATGGCGGCCATCGCCACCCGGTGGTCGGCCACGCCGTGGGGCAGTTGGTCGGCCGCCGAGAGCTGGCGCACGATCTGCGGGTACCAGGTGGTGACGCTCCAGAAGGCGATCAGCGCTCCTGAGGCCAGTGCCGTGCAAACGAGCATTGGGCGAAGCAGTGGCGGCTCGAAGAGTCTGCGGAGCACGAACCGATCTTCAGAGGTGTTGGTGCCCAACCGCTTACGCTCACGTCGGGCCTTCATGTGGGCTTCGATCTCGGGTGGCTCCGGTACGTAGCGCCGGATGAACCACACCAGCAGGGCCGGTATGCCCGCAAGGAACAGCATGAAGCGCCAGCCGTGGCTGCCCAGTAGCGCGTAGGCCGCCGCGGCGACGAAGAACCCGGCTGCGTAGCCCGACATCATCACGCCACAGGCTCGGGCGCGGTACCGATTGCGCCAGGTTTCGGCGATCAGCGCCGCTCCGACGGGCGCTTCGACGCCGGACCCGAGTCCAGCGATGAAGCGAAGGATGCCCAGTTGCCACCAGGTGTCGGCGAATGCGGCGAGCGCGCTGAACACGGCGTAGGTCAAGATCCCGACGGAGAGCACCCTGGTGCGTCCGAAGTAATCGGCGAGTAGGCCGAAGAGGATTCCGCCGGTGGCCCATCCGATGAGGAAGAGCGCGACGGTCAGCCCGCCGTAGTAACCGATGGAGGCCGGTGCGGCTTGCACTCCGCTGTTCGGTAGCAGGTCTGCCATCGCCGGTCCGAGGACCAGGATGTACAGGCTGCCCGCGAAGCCGTCCAAGCCCCAGCCAAGGGTGGTGCCTGCCAACACCAGCCATTGGGTTCGGGTGATTTCGCTGCGCCACCCGCGGGAGGTATCAGCTGACATGGAGTTGCCTTCCTCTGTAGTGGGCCGGGCCGAACGCATCAGTTCAGCCGGCCCTGTTCACGCCCGCCGTACCAATCGACGGCTTCGGCGGCGGTGCGTGCCACCACGGTCTTGATCCAGGAGAAGTCGTCGAAGGACTCGCTGCCCGCGTCCTTGCCGATTCCGGATTCCTTGACCCCACCCCACGGCAGCGACGGTTCCAGCCGGTGGTGGTCGTTGATCCAGACCATTCCGGCGACGATGCGAGAGGCCACGCGGTGTGCCCGCCCGATGTCGAGCGTCCAGACCCCGGCGCCAAGCCCGTACCGGTTGTCGTTGGCCATCGAGACGGCCTCCTCCTCGTCATCGAAGGGGATGACAACCGCGACGGGTCCGAAGATCTCCTCCTTGGCCACCGTCATGTCGATGGTGGCGTCGGCGAGCACCGTGGGTTGCAGAAAGAAGCCGTCCTGCAATGACTTTGGTAGATCGGGCACGGTTCCGCCTGCGGCAAGGCGGGCGCCTTCGGTGACTCCCGTAGCGATCAGCTCGCGCACCTTGTCGCGCTGCCGAGCGCTGATCAGTGGACCCATCTGGGTATCGGGCAGGCTGGGATCGCCGATCCGGATGGCCCTTGCACGATCGGACAGCGCCGTGACGAACGCGTCGTAGCTCCGGCGTTGCACGAGGAATCGTGAACCGGCGACACAGGATTGGCCTGCGGCCACGAAAGCGGCGAACGCGGCGCCCTCGGCGGCGTCTACCGGGTCCACGTCGTCGAAGACGATCACCGGGGTCTTGCCGCCGAGTTCGGCTGTCACGCGGGCGAATCGGGCCGCGGTGGCCTGCGCGGCGGCCCGGCCGGCCTCGGTGCCGCCGGTCAGGGTGATCTTGGCGACGTCGGGATGCTGGGTCAGTCGGGCGCCGGCCTCGCGGGCGCCGGTGACGACGTTGACCACGCCGTCGGGCAGGCCGGCCTCCGACATGATGTCGGCCAGCGCGAGGGTGCTCAGCGGGGTCAGCTCGGACGGCTTGACCACGACGGTGTTGCCGTTGGCCAGGGCCGCGGACACGCTGCGGGCGAGGATGAGCAGGGGATGGTTGAACGGGGTGATGATGCCGCAGACGCCCAGCGGGAGCCGCTGCTGGTACGTCAGGTACGGCCCGTCGCCGGGCAGCACGGCCTGGCGCTGCGCGGCCAGCAGGCCCGCGTTGTAGCGGAACCACTCCGGCACCCGCGACAGCTGGGCCCGGGTCTCGGTGATGGGTCGACCGTTGTTGAGCGCTTCGAGGGTGTAGAGCCGCTCGGATGCGGCTTCGATCGCGTCGGCGATGCGCAACAGCAGCCGGGCGCGCTCGCTGCGGACCATCGCCGGCCATGGCCCGGACCGGAATGCGGTCAACGCGGTGGCCACCGCCGCATCGATTCCGGCGGCGCCTTGCTCGGGCACGGTCTGGATCGGGGCTCCGGTCGCCGGGTTGACGATGGTGCGGGAGATCCGCGGCGCCTCGTCCGCCCTGGTGATGTGGTTGACGGTCTGGGTCATGCTATGAGTGTCGTCACACCGCGGGGGTCCGCTCAATGTCGCTCGCGACACCATTCGCCTCGTCTTGTGTACCCGTAGACACTCGAGGTGGCATTCTTGGGATGTGGCCTCAGTAGCCCGCGGCGGCCGGGTGGGTTCGGAGTTGGTGACATGGCTGGCTGCGCTGCGGGAGCTCAGCACGGTGTCCACGTCGGCGACCGAGCTCCAACACGTCCTCGACCTGGTCGCCGAGACCGCCCGCACCCTGCTGGGATTCGACTTCGTCGGCGTGCTGACCCCCGATGAAGCCGTGCAGGACCTGCTCATCACCGGCTGGAGCGGGCTGTCTGCCGACTACGTGGCCCGGGTCAACAGCGATCGCCCGATCGGCCTGAACAGCGGCTCGCCGTCGAGTCGAGCGTTCCGCACCGGGCGGCCCGTTGCGCTGCGCGACATCAACCTCGAACCGGAGTTCCTGCCATGGGGCGGGGTCGCCCGGGAGCAGGGATACCGCGCGATCGTCTGTGTTCCGTTGGTGGCGGGCGACGAGGTGCTCGGCATCCTCAACGGCTATTACGCATCCGCGCACACCTTCACCGGCTTCGAGATCGAGCGACTGACTCTGCTGGCCAATCACGCCGCCATCGCGTTGACATCGGCGAGCCGGCTCGAGCAACTCCGCCGTCTCAACGAGTCGCTTCGCGAGCAACGCGACGCGCTGACCCGTTCGGCAGAGATTCACGACCGGTTCCTTGCGGTGACGCTGCGGTCGGGCGGACTCAGCGGTATCGCCGCGGTGCTCACCGAACTGATCGCCCGACCGGTGCTTATCGACGACACCAGCCTCGCCGTCCTCGCGGCGGCGGGCGACCGCGGCGAGTTGCCCGACGCGCAGTGGCGCGCAGGGGCCGTGGTGGAACTTTCGGAGTCGTCGGCGCCGGTGCTTGTGGGCTCCGACGTCGACGACGCCACGCAGTTCTTCGTCTCCGTGGCCAGGCTCGGCGACGAGGCTGCGGCCCGAATCTGGTTCCCCCACAGGCAAACATCGCTCGACGACGTCGGCGTGCGAGCCGTCGAGCACGCGTCCATCGTCACCTCGCTGGAGTTGTTGCGCATGCGCACCGCGGCCGAGGTGGAACACCGGCTGCGCGGCGAGCTGCTCGCCGAGCTGCTCGGCAGCGGCCCGGTGATACCCGGGCAGTTGGTGCGGCGGGCACAGCGCCTCGGCCATGATCTGACGCGACCGCACGCCGCGATCGTCGGCGCTCTCAGCGCAGAAGGCGAATCGGCCGAAGGTCGGCTCTATCAGCGGTCGCTTGCACTGGTCTCGGAACTCGTCGCGCCCCATCGGCCGCGCCCGCTGACGGCGATGTACCGCGGCAACATCGTCACGATGTGGCCCATCGAGGACGAACGGACCGCCCGTGAGCCGGGCGACGCTGCCGAGCAGGCGGACTCGGCGGCGGCGCTGGTACAACGCGCGATGGCCTCGGCCTCGACCGCCGCGACCGCAACGGTGGCGGTTTCGCCGCGTAGTGCCGCCAACTACGGCGAGGCCTACCGGGCAGCCAAGGGGGCGCTCGACATCGCGGTGCACGCCGGGCGGACGAATACCGTTGTGCGACTGGAAGACTTGGGCGTCATCGGATTGCTGCTGCAACTCGACGACTCTGCCCTTCTGGTGTCGTTCGCCGACCGCACGCTAGGTCCACTGCTTTCCTACGACGAAGCCCATCACACCGAGCTGGTCGCGACGTTGCGCACCTACTTCGCGGGCAAGCTCGACCGCAGCGCAGCGGCGGCCGCCCTGCACGTCCACCCCAATACCGTCACGCAGCGCCTGCGTCGCATCGAGGCGCTGTGCCACGTCGATCTCGCCGATCCGGCGGTCGCCGTGCAGTTCAGTGCGGCGTTGACCGTCCAGGACGTGGCGTCTGTGTGGCGCTGATGCGCGCCGACGGAGGTAGCACACCCGGCTGCATGTCTGCTGGCACATAGTTCCCATAGGGGTATGTGTTCGCCGACATTGAGGTGAGCCGCTGGCAAGGTGACACTCACAGAGGTGAGCACCCCGATTCCGACCGGACCAGACGCCGCGGGCCCGATCATCGGTCGCGACGAGTTGATCGAGGCGACCGTCGGCGTCGCAACCGGGGCGGCAGGTGCACCGACGGCATGCGCGTTGCTCGGCCCCATCGGTATCGGCAAGTCCACTCTGCTGCGCAACGCGATGGCATCGGTGCCCGAAGGGGAGTTCCGTGTGCTCTTCGCCGCGGGCGGTGCCGCCGCTACCACGCAGCCATACGGGCTGTTGAGCCAATTGATGTGGCCCATCGTCGATTTCGCCGAAGCTTTGCCTTTGCCGCTGCGCAACACCGTCTCCGAGGTGCTCGGCCCGGCCGCGACGGCGAGCGGGCGGGGCCCCGTCGTGGTCCACCAGGCCGTGCTGGCACTGTTCGACGCGGCGGCCAGGACGACGCCGATACTGCTGGCGGTCGACGACGTCGACGCGGCCGATGAGCCTTCACGCGACGCCCTGGCCTACGTCATCGACAGGTTGTTCAGCATGCCCGCAAGGGCGCTGCTGACCGCCCGACGCAACGACCTGCCACGCGGATTGGACCGCACGGTACAGATGGTCGAGGTGCCGCCGCTGCCGGACCACAGCGCCGCCCTCTTGCTCGACGCCCAGCCCCGGCCGCCCGGACTCAGCGTGCGCGGCGAGCTGATTCGATGGGCGGAAGGCAATCCGCTTGCCTTGATCGAGTCCGCCCGCGCGTGTGGTCGCAGCGGGGCGACGACGTTTCCCATCCAGGGCATCGCGGGTCCAGGCGGTGCTTTCGGGCAGTTCGTCGGCCGGCTGGCCGACCTGCCGCCCGACTGCCGCACGCTGGTGCACCACGCCGCCGCAGGTACTGGCCACGAGTCGATCGACGCCATCACCGAAGCGGCGGGTTTCGGCGACGACCTCGCCCGGTGGGAGCCCGCCACGTCGGCCGGTCTGCTGACCGTCACCGACGACCGTCGCGTGCGGTTCGATCATCCCCTGATCCGGACCGCGGCCTACGCCGACGGCACCCTGCAGCGGCGTTGCGCCACCCATCAAGCGCTGGCCGTGACTCCGCGGCTGGATCCGCACCTTCGCGCCTGGCACACCGCGGCGGCCAGGTCGGACCCCGACGAACCCACGGCCGCCGCGCTCGAGGAGGCGGCGGCGTCCGCCACGGGTGGACACCTGGAAGCCGCCCGCCGGTTGCAGCGTGCGGCCGAACTGAGCCCCGGCCGCGACGACGAGGCCCGGCGGTACGGGCTGGCCGCCGCCGCGGCCAACTTCGCAGGAGATCCCGCGTGGGCGCTGGCGCTCAGCGAGCGCGCCGCGCACGGCACCGACGACGCGGACGTGCGGGGGCACGCCGCACTGACCCAGGCGTCGATCCTTCTGCAGTCGGCACATCCCGTGGAGACGATCAGCCTGATCCAGACGGTGCTGGACGATCCGACGACCCCGCAGGGCAACCTCGTACTCGACCTGGGTTGCCTCGCGGCGTCGGCGTCCTACTACTCCGGCGAGCCCAGCCATCGACGGCTGCTGCACCGCTGGCTTGCCCGAGCGGCCCGCCAGCCGAGCACGACATCGCACCGCCCGGCTCCGTTTCCCCCGGGTTCGGCCGACCTGCAGCGCGCCTACATCCGGCTGTACGCCGACATTCCCGATGCCGGGCACGGTCGACCCGCCGGCCTTGACGAGCGTTTGACGCAGCCCGGACCGGCCGCGGTCGAGCCGTACCGCAGGCTGGTCGCCGGGTTGGCGGCCTACGTGACCGAAGACAGCGTGCCTGCCGCCAGGGACCTCACCAAGGCGATCGAACTGCTCACCCAGCGCGGCCAGCGCGGCTTCAGCTACGCGATGGCGCCGCTTGCGTGGGCGCTGCTGGACACCGGGCGCTGGACCACGCTGTCGAAGCTGCTCGACGAGACCGCAGCGGTGCCCGCCATCGCACAGCTTCGGCTGTTGGACACCGAAACGTGGGCCTGCCGAGCGCAGCTCTTGGCCTACCGAGGCGATCGGCAGGGTGCCCAGCATGCCCTGGACCGGGCCCGCCGCGAGTCGTCGCCTGCCGGCGACTCCCGCGCCACCGAGGTCGCACTCACGCGCGCCGCGGCCTGGCGGGCGGTGTGCGTCGGCGACTTCGAGACCGCCCATCACGGGTTTCGGCAGATGTTCGGCACCGAGGGCAGGCCGGCGCACTTTGTGGTGTCCTACCGTGCCATCGCCGACCTGGCGTGGTCAGCGGCCCGCAGCGGCCGAACGGATGAGACCCGGCCGCTGATCGCCGCGATCGCGGCGCAGCTGGGTTCGGATCCGCCGGTCCGGCTGGCTCTGCTGCGGCATCAGGCAATGGCGCTGGTCGCCGCGACCCCGCAAGAGGCCGAACGGCATCACCGGCTGGCCTGCCTCGATCCGGCGGGCGACGACTGGCCGTTGGAACGGGCCCGCGCCCGCCTGCACTACGGGGAGTGGCTGCGTCGGGCTCGCCGCGCCGCCGAAGCGCGCACCCTGTTGACGGCGGCGCTCGATGTCTTCCAACGCCTTGGCGCATTGCCGCTTGCCGAGATCGCGAATGCCGAGTTGCGGGCCGCCGGGATCTCTGCGGCATCGGCGCCCGCATCCGACGCGTTCGACGCGTTGACCGCTCAGCAGCGACAGATCGCGATGCTGGCCGCCTCGGGGTTGACCAACCGCCAGATCGGTGACCGCCTCAACCTGTCCCCTCGCACGATCGGATCGCATCTGTATCAGGTGTATCCGAAACTGGGCATCAGCAGGCGTCACGAACTGCGCGTGTTGGGTCGTCAGGAACCGGTAGCGGTCCGGTAGCGGCGTCGGGGCGCAGGTACTGCGGGCCCGTGGCGCCCAGTCCGGACCTGCTGGCCAGCCGGACGCCTGCGTCGGCGATGGCCCGCAGCGCAGCCAGTCGAGCGCGTTGCCAGGAGTGCAGCGCGGCCAACGGCAGTGCGCGTCCGGGCCGCCAGTCGGCAAGCGCGGCGGCCAGTCCGGCGGCGTCGCCGAAGGCCTTGGACGTCCCCGAGGCGGTATGGGGACGTACCGTGCCCGCTGCGTCACCGATCAACGCGACGTGGTCGGTCACCATCCGCGTGGGGGGTAGGTCGAATACCGGCTGCAGGAAGACCCGCGATGCCTCCAGCAGTTCGACGAACGGCCGCGGAAGCTCACACTCGGCGAGCTCGAGCAGCGCGGACTGCGAACGGTCGGTCAACTCGCCCGGCGGAAGGAACTGGTCGAACCGTTGGCCGCCGCGCCCGGTCAACAGCTGGTCCAGCCGGGCTTGCGCGGTGTTGACGTACCAGACCCAGTTCACCCTGCGCTGACCCGCTGCCCGTTCGCCTGCGGCCCCTGGCACCAGGTAACACAACATCTGCAGCCCCGGCACGGCGAACATGGTGAACCGCTCGGCGAGCAGTCCGACGAGGTGCTCGGGCACGTCGGCTTCGGGCTCCAGCCCACGGAAGGCGACGTATCCGGGGTAGCGCAGCTCGTCGCGCCCGGTCAGCAGTCGCCTTGTGGCGGAGCCGATTCCGTCGGCCCCGACCACGAAGTCCCCGACCGCGGCGGGTCCGTCGCCGAAGGTCGCGGTCACGCCTCCCGCGTCTCGGCTCAGCCCGGTCAAGGTGCTGTCCATCCGCATGCACGCGATCGGTTCCCGCAACGCGTGGTAGAGCGTGTCCCACGCCGTCATCCACTGCGGTGCCGAATACCGCTCGGGCTCGCCACGGCGGTGAAGGTGCTGGCGCTCGGACAATGCGACGCTGACCGAGGACACCGACCTGCCGAGCCGCCCGAGTAGGTCGGCCACCTCTGGCTGCATGACGATGCCCGCGCCGCGCGGTTGGGTGCGATCGACGGATCGCTCGTAGACGGTGACGTCGGCTCCGGCGAAACGCATTTCGTGAGCCGCGGCCAGGCCGCCAAGCGACCCGCCGATGACGAGGGTGCGCACGTCAGCTGAACGCCCGCGCGTAGCGCACCGGGTGGGCGAGGTGTCGGCCGAGTTGGTCGGCGGCTTGCCGGATCCAGGCCGGGTTGCGCAGCAGCGCGCGGGCCAAGAACACCGCGTCGGCCTCCCCGTCGGTGATGATGGCGTCGGCCTGCTCGGGATCGGTAATGAGTCCCACTGCGGCAGTTGGTATTTCGATCTCCTTGCGGACTCTGGCCGAGAACGGGACCTGATAGCTGGGCCCGACGGGGATTGCGGCGTCGGGGGCCGACCCACCCGAGGACACGTCGATCAGATCGACGCCGAGCCGTTTGAGCCGACCGGCCAGTTCGACGGTGTCGGCCAGTGTCCAGCCGGGCCGCTCGTCGTCGGTGTCGCCTGCCAGCCAGTCGGTCGCCGAGACGCGGAAGAACAGCGGCAGCTCGTCGGGCCAGTTGGCCCGCACCGCTTCGACGACCTCGAGGGCGAAACGCATGCGGTGTTCCAACGGGCCGCCGTATTCGTCGTGGCGGTGGTTGGAGTGCGGGGAGAGGAACTGGTGGATGAGATAGCCGTGCGCACCGTGGATCTCTAGGGTCTGGAACCCGGCCGCTGCGGCGCGCCTGGCCGCCGCGGCGAACGCATCGACGGTGGCCGCGATGCCGTCGGCGTCGAGCTGGGTGGGTGAGGGCAGCCTGCCGAACGGTACGTCGCTGGGCCCGACGGTTGTCCAGTCCTCATGCGGCGGCCGCGTGTCGTCGGGCCACGGGACGCCGGTGGAACCCTTGCGCCCGGCATGCACGAGCTGAATTCCTGGCACGGTGCCCTGGGCCTTGAGGAAGTCGGTGATGCGGCGAAACGACAGTGCCTGGCGTTCGTTCCAGAGCCCGAGGTCGTGATGGCTGCTGCGGCCCGCGGGGTCGACGGCGGTGGCCTCGACCATGACCAGTGCGGCGCCTGCCACCGCGCGGGACCCGAGGTGCTGCAGATGCCAGTCGGTGGGGGTGCCGGTATCGGGACCGGTCGGCACGGCGGCGAATTGCATCATCGGCGACATCCACGCCCGGTGGGCGAAGGTGACCTCACGCAACGTCAGCGGTGAGAACAGATGTGGCACGGCCCGGCCTCCTGGTGGTAACTCGGCGATTCCGGCTGGCAACAATGGGCACCGCCGGTGCGTGGCTCTAGTGTCGACCTCGGGCTGGGCGCCGTCATCAGTCACATGACTGATGACGCCACGACGCGCGCCGGTCACCATGGAACAGGTCGGCAAACGGGAGGGGGCCGCGAGCATGCCGACGTCGTCGGACAGCGTGGGACAACCGGTCAACCGCGTCGAAGGGGTCGAGAAGGTGACCGGCGAGGCCCGCTACACCGCCGACGTCGACGTGCCCGGACTCGTCCACGCGGTACTGGTGCAGTCCGAGATCGCCAACGGCAGCGTCACCGAGGAGTCGCTGCGCGCCAGCGCCGACCGGGTCTGCCAGGCGCCGGGGGTGTTGCACGTGCTGACCCCGCTGAATTGTTTCGTGCTTCAGCCGTTACCGCAGGACTTGACGTTCGACCTGCCGCTGGAGCGACGGCCGCCGCTATCGGATCTGACCGTCCAGCACGTCGGCCAGCACATGGCCGTGGTGGTGGCCGACACGCTCGAGAACGCCACCGATTCGGCGTCACTGTTCGCCATGGACTACACGCCTGCCCCGGCTGCGCTGAACGCCCGAGCAGTGCTGGCCCAGCCGCAGGCGCCCGACGAGAAGGACGGCCAGATCCGGCACGGCAGCTATCTTCCCGACCACTTCGTGAAACTGGCGGAGGAGAAACTGCAAGACCGCCGCGGTGCGCCACCCGGACCGGAAGCCGTCGTGAGCCGCGTCGATGCGCACTACACCACGCCGATGAATGCGCACTATCCGATCGAGTTGTCGGCGACGATCGCGCAGTGGGATGGCGATGAGCTCACCATCCACGACAGCACGCGGTGGATCGCAGGCGAACGAAAGGCGTTGGCCGGCTATTTCGGAATGTCGGAGGATCAGGTGCACATCCTGTCTCCGCTGGTGGGTGGCGCCTTCGGGGCCAAGAGCTTCCTGTGGATGCACGTCGTGTTGTGCGCGGTGGCCGCAAGGGCGGTGGGTCGCCCGGTCAAGCTCGTGCTCACCCGCGACCAGATGTTCACCTCGACCGGTCACCGTCCCCGCACCGAACAAGACCTCACCCTGGTCGCCGACGCCACCGGCCGTATTCGCAGCACCGAGCACCACACCCTGACCGAGACCTCGACCGTCGCCCACTTCTGCGAACCCGCCGGGCTTTCCACCAGGTTCCTCTACGAATCCCCGCATCTGGAAGTGTCCCATCGGACGGCCCGAATCAATGCTCCCACACCATGTTTCATGCGCGGTCCCGGCGAGGCGCCCGGGTTGTTCGCGCTGGAGGTAGCCGTCGACGAACTCGCCGAGCGGGTGGGCGTCGATCCGCTCGAGCTGCGGATCCGCAACCACGCCGACGTCGATCAGGCCGGCGGCAAACCTTGGTCGGGCAAACACCTCCTGCAGTGCTACGAGGTCGGTGCGCAGCGCTTCGGCTGGCGGAACCGGCCGCCGGCGGCCCGCTCGATGCGGCGCAACGGCGTCCAGGTCGGCTGGGGCATGGCCACCGCGACCTATCCCGGCCGACGGATGCCCGCAGGCTGCCGCGTCGTGACCGACGCCGACGGCCGTGTGCAATTCGCCTCGGCCACACATGAAGTCGGCACCGGAGTACGCACCGTGATGACGCAAGTCGCCGCCGACGTCACCGGCCTTCCGATGGAGCGGGTGAGTTTCTTGTCCGGTGACTCGCTGTTCCCCGAGGCTCCCTACAGTGGCGCATCGCAGACCACGGCGACCGTCGGGTCCGCCGTCTTCGCCGCCGCCACCGAATGGCGGCGCCGCTTCGTCGCCGCGCTCGTCGAAGACCGCGACTCGGATCACTTCGGAGCCGACCCCGCGCTGGTGGACGTTGCAGGCAGTGCTCCAGGCGCATACCGCGAACGGCTGAGCTTCGAGGTCAGCAGCGATGCGGGGGCCCAGAGCGCGCAGGCCTTTCAGTCCTTCGGTGCACACTTCTGCGAGGTCGAGGTCGACGAACAGATCGGGCGGGCCAGCGTCGTCCGTTGGGTAGCTGTCATGGACTGCGGCCGGGTGCTCAACCCCAAACTGGCCCGCAACCAGGTGATGGGCGGCATCACCTTCGGGCTCGGAATGGCACTGCTCGAACAGATTCCGTACGACGAGGCGACGGCCCTTCCGATCGGCGAGTACTACCTGCCCACGCACGCCGACCGCCCCGAATTCGACATCTCCTTCATCGATGATCCCGACTACGGGCTCGATCCGATCGGCGTGCGAGGCATCGGCGAGATCGGCACCTGCGGGGTACCCGCCGCAATCGCCAACGCCATCCACCACGCCACCGGTAAGCGGCTGCGTGACCTGCCGATCACCTTGGAACACCTGATGACCCCCTACCAGTGGCAGGAACCCAGCCATGAGCACTAGCTCCATCGCACCATCCGGCGCCGAATCCGGCTGCGCCCCAGACCATGTCGTGCAGCTGCGCATCAACGGCCAGCGCCACACCGTCACGATCGACGTCCGAGCGACGCTGCTGGACGTGCTCCGCGAACGACTGCGCCTGACGGGCACCAAGAAGGGCTGCGATCACGGGCTGTGCGGCGCCTGCACCGTGTCGGTGGACGACGAGCGGGTGGTGAGCTGCCTGACCCTGGCCGCTTCCATCGACGGATCCGACGTGCTGACCATCGAAGGGATTGCCGCCGGTGCGGAGCTTCACCCGGTGCAGCAGGCCTTCCTCGACTGCGACGGACTCCAATGCGGTTACTGCACGCCGGGGCAGATCTCGTCGGCGCGTGCGATGCTCGAGGAGTACCAGCGCGGTGATCTGAGCACGGCCACCTTCGACGGCACCCGCGCCGACGTGATCGGCGGATGCACGCGGCTGAGCGGGCCCGAGATCCGAGAACGCATGGCAGGCAACATCTGCCGGTGCGGTGCCTACGCCAACATCGTCGAGGCCATCGAGTCCGTGGCAGAACAGCGCAGCCCGTGAAGACCTTCGACTTCAGGCACGCCGCCAGCGTCGAGGACGCCATCGACGCTGCCGCCACCGGGGCGAAGTATCTGGCAGGCGGAACGAATCTCATCGATCTGATGAAGAGCGGCGTCGAACGGCCATCGGCGCTGATCGATCTCCGACGGCTGGGGCTGACGTCCATCACCTCGACCGACACCGGCGGCGTGTTCGTCGAGGCGGGTGTGAGCAACAGCGCGCTGGCCAACCACCCACTGATCCGCACCCAGTACCCGGTGCTGTCGCACGCGATCCTGAGCGGGGCGACCACACAGCTGCGCAACATGGCCACCACGGGCGGAAACCTGTTGCAGCGCACCAGATGTCCCTACTTCATGGCGCCGACGTTCTCGGCGTGCAACAAGCGCGACCCCGGAAGCGGGTGCGCGGCCAAGGACGGGTTCAACCGTGAACACGCCATCTTCGGGGCCAGTGCCGAGTGCGTGGCGATACATCCTTCGGACATGGCGGTGGCGCTGGCGATTCTGGATGCCGTCGTGCACGTGCAGGATTCCACGGGAAGGCGCGCCATCCCGATCGACTCGTTCTTCGCCCTGCCCGGCCACACCCCCGAGGTCGACAACACGCTGCGGCCCGGTGAGCTGATCCTCGGGATCGAATTACCCGCGTCTGAATTCTGCGACCATTCCTGGTATTTGAAGGTCCGTGACCGGCACAGCTACGCGTTCGCCCTTGTTTCCGTCGCGGCCGGGCTGCGCATCGTCGACGGCGTGATCGCGTCGGCCGCCCTCGCGCTGGGCGGGGTGGCTGCTGCCCCGTGGCGACCACCCGACGCCGAGGCCAGCCTGGTCGGGAAGCGGCCCACCGCTGAGGCATTCCACACCGCGGCGCAGTTGGCGATGGCGGGCGCCGAACCGCTGCGCCAGAACGAGTTCAAGGTCGACCTCGGCCGCCACGGCGTGGTCAGGGCGCTCACGTTGGCGGCCGTCAGCCGCTGACGCCGAGCGCTTCCAGCAACCCGCGCGTCGCGAGTTCGTCGGCCAACTCGTTGTCGGCGACGCCCGAGTGCCCCTTCACCCAAAACCACTCGACCTGGTGCCGCGCGCATGCCGCCTGCAGCCGCTGCCAGAGGTCGACGTTCTTCACCGGCTGCCGTGCGGCGGTTTTCCAGCCGTTGCGTTCCCAGCCGAGCACCCACTTCGTGATGCCGTTGCGGACATAGGTGCTGTCGGTGTAGAGGTGCACCACCACGGGTCGGGTGAGCGCCTCGAGCGCCATGATCGGCGCGGTCAACTCCATCCGGTTGTTGCTTGTCTCGCCGGAGTCGCCACCGCACATCTCGCGAACATGCTCACGCAGACGCAGCACCGCCCCCCAGCCGCCGGGGCCGGGGTTTGGCCTGCACCCGCCGTCGGTGTGGATGACTACGACGTCGGTGCCCATGGCGCCGAGAATAGGCACCGGCGTCGGGCAGCAGGCTCAGCGACGCGCCGAGATCATCGCCGTCCGTACCGACATGCCGAGGTCGTGATGTCGCAGCGTGGTGATTCGGCGGCCGGGTTGCACCGCATCTTTGACCGGTGTGGCGCGGTCTCCGAAGAACGCGGCAGTCGCGTCGATGTCGGCCACGAGGTAGGTGATCCCCCAGAGCGTGGACGGACCCTCGCTTGCCGTCTCCGGGGATCCGACGGCCTCGATGACCACCTCCCCGAACCGGAAGAAGATCTGCCGGATCGGCCGTCCGCCGAGTTCTGCGTCGCGCTCCCTGCGCGGCGTCACGCCGACCGCGGCCAGCGCGTCGACTGTCCGATTCAGGTCAGGTGACAACAGCACCACGTGGTCGATCGCGGTGACGCCGTTGGCGTGAGTGGCGGGTGCGACACCATCCGCGACCGATCTCGTCGTCGCGATGCCGTCGAGGTCATCGGGCGGGTCGTCGGTCGGCAGCCCGCGCAACGACCAGCCGACGATGCCCGTGCCGGTGTTAAATGTCGCCGCCAGCCGGATTCGAACGCCGCCGACCCGGCAAACGGCATCGGAGTCGACGCTGAACCCGGCTCGCGTCCACGCGTCCGCTGGATCGGCGACCTCGAGCCCGCCGACGGTGACGGTCATTGACTCTCCTCGGCGGTCAGTCGACGGTGGGCAGCAGGCTGACCTTGACGGATTCAGCGCCGCGGCCCACGAGGTCGATTCCGGCGCGGAACTCATGCAGCGGAAGCTGATGGCTGCAAATCCGATCCAGCGGCAGGGCGTTCGCTTCGATCATCGAGATGGCCGTCGGCCAGCAGTACGGGCCGAGGTGCGCGCCGAGCACGTCGAGTTCCTTGACGTCACTGATGACCGTCCAATCGACGGTGACCGGTGCCGCGAAGACGCCGTATTCGACGTAGCGGCCCAACTTGCGCAACAGGTTCAGCCCCTGGGGGACCGCCGACGGATGCCCCGTGGCGTCGAGGTAGACGTCGGCGCCGTAGCCCTCGGTCAGGTCACGCACAACGGATTCGACGTCGTCGCTGTCGACGTTGAGGGCGATGTCGGCCCCGCACGCAGCGGCCAGGTCGAGCTTCGCCGGTATCTGGTCCAACGCGATCACGTGCGCCGGACTCTTCGCGCGCGCCCCCACGATCATGCCCAGGCCGATCGGACCGCAGCCGGCGACCACGACGACGTCACCGAAGGTGATAGATGCGCGTTCTACGGCGTGCAGTGCGCACGAGAGCGGCTCGGCGAACGCCGCATGCGCGGCGGGGATATCGCGCGACACCTTGTGCACGATGGCGTCCGCGGGATAGATCATGTACTCCGCCATCGCCCCGTTGACGCGGCGGCGGAAACCGAAGATGTTGTGCGGCGCGCACATCCAGTACTGGCCGCGCCGACAGAACCGGCACTTCCAGCACGGAACGATCTGTTCTGCCACCACGCGATCGCCGGTGTCCACACCCCACCGCTGCCGACCGAGGTCGTCGATCGCGACGATCTCGCCGACGAACTCGTGCCCCGGCGTGACCAGCAGGTCGACGTTGGGCGGGATTGGCCCGTCGCCCCAATACATGGGCGCCCCGTGGAAGCATTTGAGGTCGCTGGCGCAGATGCCGACGGCAGCCACCTTGACCAGCGCCTCGCCGGGTCCGGGAACCGGCACCGGAATCCGCTCGAGGCGGTAGTCCTCGCGGCCGTGTATCACGACGGCCTGCATGGTCGAACTCATCCGAACCTCCTCGTCGTGCCGTCGTTCAGCGGGCGGGACATGTCGAAGGCGGCCCTGATCGTCACCTGCGCGCGAGACGCGTTGGGCGAGAACAGCGTTCCCTCGTTCTGGACCGCGGCGGCGGCCCACTGCAGGGCGGTGGCCAGCGCTTCGGTTCGGCCCTGCGGACAGCTCAGATAACCGGCCAGCATGGCGTCTCCTGCCCCGACGGTGCTCACCACCTTGTCGACCGGCGCCTGACCCCACACGGCTCCGGTGGCATCGACGAGGATCGCACCGTCCCCGCCGAGGCTGGCCAGCACGGTGTGGGCGCCGCGACGGCGTACCTCATGCGCCGCGTCGATGACCTCACCGAGAGTCTCCGGCACCCGGCCGGTCAGTTCGGCGAGTTCGTGCACGTTCGGCTTCACCAGATCTGGTCCCGCGGAAAGACTTTCGGTCAACGCCTGCCCGGAGGTGTCGACGGCGACAGGCACGCCGGTTCGGTGCCCGAGTTCGACGATTTCGCCGTACCAGTTCGGTGGTAAGCCTGCGGGCAGGCTGCCTGCGCAGACCAGCCAAGCTGCGCCGCGCATGTGCTCTGCGACAGCGCGAAATAGCCGATCGGTCTCCTCCTCGCTGAGGCTGGGACCCGGCTCGTTGATTTTGGTGACGGAACCGTTGGGTTGGGTGAGGCTGATGTTGCTGCGGATCTCGCCCGCGATCGGAACGACGACGATGTCAAGCCCCGCGGTGCCGAGCATCTGCTGCAACTGCGCGCCAACCGAACCGCCTGCCGTCACAACGGCTCGCGCGGGCACCTCGTGTGCATGCAGCGCGAGGGCGACGTTGACGCCCTTGCCGCTTGGTTCGCTCCAGCTGCGTTGGCTGCGGTTGACCGAACCGAGCACGATGTCGTCGATCAGCACGGTACGGTCCACGCTCGGGTTAGGCGTGATCGTGACGATCACGCTCGCTCCACTTCGATTCCGGCAGCGCGCAATTGCGCGTAGTGATCCTCGTCGAGGCCGGTATCGCTGATCAGCACGTCGATGTCGTCCAGGTCGCCGTGCTTGGTGCCCTTCACGAACCCGAACTTGCTGTGGTCGGCCAGCAGGACCCGTTTTGCGGCACAGCCCAGCATCAGTCGCTTGACGGCCGCCTCGGCGGGGTCGGGAGTGGTCAGGCCCCGTTCGATCGAGATCCCGTTGGTGCCGAGGAAGGCGACGTCGACGTTGATCTCGGCGAGCGCCCGCGCCGCCCAGTCGCCGACCTCGGCGAAGGTCACGTTGCGCAGCCGCCCACCGAGGGTGAACACGGTGAGCCGTGGTCGAGTCAGCAACGACATCGCCACGGGGACAGCGTTGGTGTAGACGGTCAGGTCGCGATCGCCTGGGAACAGCTCGACCAGCTTGGCGGTGGTAGATCCGGCGTCGATGAGAACCGACCCTTGGTCGGGCAGATGGTTGAGCGCGGCCTTCGCGATGCGGATCTTCTGCGAGGAGAATTGCGTTCGAGTCTCGACCGACGGCTCGAAGGCCAGCGATTGAACGGGCACTGCGCCGCCGTGCACGCGGCGCAGCAGACCCTGGCGCTCCAGCGAAATGAGGTCCTTGCGGATCGTTTCCCCGGTCACGCCAAGGGATTCGGCGACTTCCAGCGCGTCGATTCGGCCGCTGCTGCGCAGGCGGCCGATGATGTGGTTCTTGCGTTGGTCGGCATACGGGGCGCGGGTCTCGACGTTGTCGGTCATGACACCGCCGGCGAGTCGGCGGCAGCTGCCTTGGCGGCCAGCAGCGCCGCGCCGCGTGCACCCGCCTCGCTGACGTCGGCCTGCACCAGTTGTCCGAAGCGACGCCGCTTGACGGCGATGAGCCCGTCACTGCGTGACCAGCCACCGGTGACCACCAATGTGCGGTGCGGCCCGCTGACGGCGCTCATTGCGTCATGAATTTCGGCGGCCTGCTCGGTGACCGATTCGAGGGCTGCGCGCCACAGAGCGGCGGGACTGGCGTCGTCGCTGACGCCCAAGATGTCCAGTCGTCCGAATGCCGGTGCGCAAACCCGCATCTCGGGCATGGGCAACGCGATCGCGTCAGCGTCGAGGGCCCCTAGGTCGGTGCTGTCCTTTCCGAGCAGCGCGAGGATGCGTTGCAGCGCAAGGCCGCCCTGCGTTGCGCCGAGCAGGCACCAATGGTCGGCGACCGCATGCCAGCCGGTGGTGATGCCCGCGTTCGCGAGGTCGGCGATGACGTCGGGGGAGAGGCCCGGCGCGATGGTCCGGACCAGCGCTTCAGCGGTACCGCAGGAATCGAGCTCGTCGCCGGGTCCGTCGGCACCGGCGCCGACAACGGCAGCCTGGTGATCGTGGCCTGCAACGGTGAGCACCGCTCCGGCCAACCTCGGTGGCCCGGTTTCGGCTCCGACCCGGCCCAGCGGCGTCCCGGCCGTCACCAGCGGCGGCATCAACGACTGGTTGGCTCCTGACCACGCCAGCGTGTCCGTCCACCAGTCGCGTTGCGCCAGGCGCAGCCATCCGGTTCGGGAGGCGAGCGATTGCTCGGTGGCCTCCTCCCCCCCGAAGCCACGCACGATCCATTCCGCGACGTTGAGTCGGCGAACTGCGGTGCGCGCCGTTGGCACATTGTCCATCAGCCACCGGTGCTTCGTCAGCGACCACTGCTGTCGGAAGGGTAGGCCGGTGGTGGCCGAGAAGGTGTGTGCGCCAACGGTTTCACCCAGCGCCGCCAGCTCGGCGTGGTCGCGGGTGTCGTGCCAGGCGATGACGGGAGCAACGGGCTCGCCGTGTCGGTCGAGCAGCACGCCGGATTCGGCCAGGCTTGCCACTCCCAGTCCGCCTATCGCACCGGCAGGACAGTCGGCCAACGCTTCGGCTACCGCGGATTTGGCCGCCTCGAGCAGGGCCGTCGCATCGAGTTCGGCGCGCGAGGTCGTCACCGTCCATGGAGTGGCGGCGCGCCCTGACGCGACCGGATCGCCGTCCTGGGTGAACACCACGGCCTTGCTTGTGGTGGTCCCGACGTCGAGGCCGACGAACAGGGTGCCGTGCATGCCGCTCCTTGGCCACAACATATTGTGATTTGGAATCTGATGGATACAGTTGTATTTCGTTGGAGCGTTGTCAAGCGACAGGAAGGACTTTGATGCCTCTCGCTCGGACCGCTGACCTGGTCGCGGACGCCTATCGGTCGGGCACGGGAGTGCTGGCCTTCAACGTCATCACCCTGGAGTACGCGGAGGCGATCGTCGCGGGTGCCGAAAAGGCCAATCGGCCGGTGATCCTGCAGTTGAGCGAAAACGCGGTCAAGTTTCACCACGGCCGGCTGGCGCCGATCGCCGCCGCCACAACGGCGGTCGCCACGGCGGCCGCCATCCCCGCGTCGGTGCACCTCGACCACATCGAGGCCGAGAAGCTCCTGCATGCCGGCGCCGAAGCCGGCATCAGCTCGGCGATGTTCGACGCGGCCAAACTCGACTACGCCGCCAATGTCGCAGCCACCAAGGTCGCCGCGGAATGGGCTCACCAACGGGGCATGTTCCTCGAAGCCGAACTGGGCGAGGTCGGCGGAAAGGACGGAGCGCACGCGCCAGGTGTGCGCACCGACCCTGCGGAGGCCGCCGCGTTCGTCGCCGCCACCGGCGTCGACGCTCTTGCGGTCGCGGTCGGCAGCTCCCACGCCATGTCGGAGCGGACCGCATCGTTGGACTTCGATCTCATCGCACAGCTGCGGTCGGCGGTGCCTGTGCCGCTGGTGCTTCACGGCTCCTCTGGTGTCGCCGACGAAGAGCTTCGCAAGGCCGTGAGTGCAGGCATCACCAAGATCAACATCGGAACCCTGCTCAATGTCCAGTTCACTGCGGCCGTGCGCGACTACCTGGCGTCCGACGACACGGTGACGGACCCGCGAAAATACCTCGCTCCGGCGCGCAACGCCATCGCCGATGCGGTGACGGCCGTGCTCGGTGCGATCGATTGACGGTCACCAGCTGTCACAAGACAGTTTGGTCGAGTTGACGTGGGACACTTTGCGGATGGACGCGGGTGTGCCGCGTACCGCGCGGCGGCGCGCGGTACGTCGCGATGCGATTCTGAACCGCGAGAAGGTGCTCACCATCGCCGCTCGGATGATCGGCGAACGTGGCGATAGCGTGCCGATGGCTGAGATCGCGGCGTCGGCTGGAGTCGGGGTGGGGACGCTGTACCGCAGTTTTCCCAATCGGGCGGCGTTGGTTCAGGCGCTGCAACGGCGCGCCTACGAGTTGCTGCTGGAGGTGATCGAGCGACTCAAGTCGTCCGACCTCGCCGGCGCCGACGCCATCGAAAGCTATCTGCTGGAGTGTGTGCGTCTCGACGAGCGGCTCGTGTTGCCGCTGCGGGGCGCCGACCCCCTGACCGATGCCGATGCGCTGAAGGCGCGCGCGCAGATCTATCGCGGCGTCGAAGAGATCCTCGACCGCGGAAAGGCCGATAAGTCTGTGCGCGACGATGTGACCGAGTTCGATGTCATCGCATGTGGCGCCATGATTGGCCTGCCGTTGCCGAGCGAGCCCCGATGGGCCGATGCCGCGACACGCCACGTGCGAATCTTCGTGCGCGGCATCCGTCGTCAGTAATTCTGCCGCAACCAGGTCGCGAAATCCTCGACGTCCGGGACCAACTGCCTGGTGGCATCGAAGTCGGCCTGATACGCGGGCCTCCGAGTGAACCACTGAAACATCTTTTTACGGTCCTCGTCTTCGCCGAGGACGTCCAGGGGGGCTTCCTTATAAGCAGCTGGCAGCCCGAGATGGGCGCCGACACGTTCGGCGATCTGCGAGCCGGTCAGTTCGTCACCGGCGATCTCGACCGCTTGGATGGAGGAAGCCTCATCGAGCAGCAGTGCCGCAGCGACCTTCCCGATGTCGCGCACCGAGATCATCTGCAGCGGAACACCGTCGGGTAGCGGCATGGCCACCATCACACGGTCATCGTCCCGGCGGATCAGGCGCGCGAAGTTCTCCATGAAGAACGTCGGTCGCACGAATTTCACCCGTCCCGCTCCGAGCAGGAACTCCTCTATGCGCGCCTTGCTCTCGAAATGAGGTATGCCGGTGTGCCGTTCGGCACCGCCGACGGAGCTGTAGACGAAGCGTGACACACCTGCGGACTTGACGGCTTCTGCGATGGTTCGGCCCTGGCCGATTTCACCTTCCGTCCCTGCCGGTCCGTCGTACGTTGTCATGGCGAATGCCGACTGCGCTCCGTCAAGCGCATCACGTACCGATGCGACGTCGTTGAGATCGGCGGCAACGACCTCGACGCCACGCTGCGACAGTTTCGTTGCGTTGTCGCTGTGTGGGTTTCTGGTCACCGCACGCACCGACGCGTTGCGGTCGATCAATGCGTCGATCACCGCCGAGCCCTGTTGCCCGGTAGCACCTATCACCGTGATGGTCATGGTTGAGTCCCTTCTGCTGTGTTGAATCGGGTCTGTGCGAACAACCCCTCGGGGTCGACCGCTGTACGGACGTTCTGCAGGCGCAGCCACGCATCGGCAGGCAGCGCATCCCGTTGTCCGGCCATACCCTCGGCGAATGACGCCGCATCGTGGCCGATATCGGCGGTGGCGGCCGACTCGCGAATGTCAGCCAGTCCGGCCAGAACCGCTGCGCGCCTTGTCGGTACGGGCGCGGCTCCGACGGCATGGAGCAGGAACGGCGCGGGCGCACTGGTCAGTGCGCCGTGGCGGAGTGGTGGCTGCGAGCCGACGTTGCGCAATTCGGTCATCAAGACGGTTTTCGATGTCACCGCTGCGGCCAGGATGTCGTGTGCAGCGGTTAACGCTTTCTCGTCGAGCCACCGACCGGTCCCCAGTGCCGGAATCCCGGGTGGAGGATCGAGATGGATGGCCGCTAGTACGTCGGCGTTCGCCGGTCCCCATGTGTCGACCACCGGTCGTGGGGCCTGCGCCATCGCCGCGCGGAACGACGCTGCCGACTCCGCGCCGAAGGGCGCCGCTGCGGCCAGGTGGACGACCACAGAATTGCGTAGCGATTCCGGGATGGGCGGAGCGTCTTGAGTGTGCAGGACGGAAAGGCTGGTCGCGACGGTGGTGTCGTCGGTGCGAATGGCGTTCTGCCACGCGGTGATCACGGCGGACAGCTGATTGGCCGGCCATAACATGTAGCCGGCGAGTGGCTGGTCGACGGGGAACACGTCAAAGGTGAGCTCGAGGGCCAGGCCTACGCCGCCCGCGCCACGAAATGCCCAAATCGCTTCGCGATCGACGTCGTCGGCAGCCTCGTCGGAGGCCACGCGTATCCGGCCCGATCCATCCACATACGTGACCGATCGCAGTGTGCCCGCGGCCAGTCCGTGTGTTGGCGCGAGCCAACCGACCCCGCCGCCGAACGTATATCCGGCCACGCCGACATCCGGCGCCGATCCCGCTGCGCCGAGCAGACCGTGCTTTTCGCATTCGCGGTTGATCGAACTCCACACTGCGCCCGCACCGACCCGTGCCGTCTGCGACCGCGCGTCGACGACGACTTGGGCTAGAGCCGAGGTATCCACCAACAACGAGTCGTCTCCGATGTTGCCGCTGACGCCGTGGCCGGTGGCCTGCGGCACGATTTTCAAGGCGGTCGTGCGTGCGTATTCGACCGCGTCAGCTCCTGTCGCAGCGTCGGAAATGCGGGCGACGAGCCGCGGGTGTTGTGCCGAAGTCGAGTTGTGCGGCTGCGTCGCGGCGGTGTACGCCGTGCTGCCGGGTTCGGCCAGAACGAGTCCAGAGCCGGGTGTCATCGGGTGCTCCCCTTGGTCGGCGGAAGGTCTTCTGGTGACTACTACCCGCTATCCGGACGAATTATTCCGGATAAACCTAGCGCGGGTCGGCGAGGGCTGACGGATTAGCATCAGGCGCCATGAGCAATGTGTCGGTGATCACCGGTGGTGCAGGCGGGATGGGTCTTGCGACGGCGAAGGTCATCGGGCGCGACCACACCCTCGTCCTCTGCGACGTCCGGCAGGACCGCCTCGACCAGGCGGTGGAAACGCTCGACGGCCAAGGCGTCACCGTCAAGGCCGTCAACTGCGACGTCACCGACCGTAAGGCGGTCGACGGGTTGTTCGAAACCGCGTTCGCGCTCGGCACGGTCGCCTCGGTGATCCACACCGCCGGTGTCAGCCCCAGCATGGGCTCCGCCGATTACGTCATGCGGACCAACGCGATCGGCACGGTCAATGTCAACGAGGCGTTCTACGAGGGCGCGGGTGAGGGCGCCGCGATCGTCAACGTGGCGTCGATGGCTGCGCACATGCTGCCCGAGAACATGGTTCCCACAGAGCAATTCCCGCAGGCTCTGCACGACGAGGACACCTTCATGAAGGACATGCTGGCGGCGTGCAGCATCGTGCCCGAGGAGTTGCAATCGGGAATCGCGTATGCGGTGAGCAAGAGCTTCGTGAGGTGGTACCCCGTCGCGCAGTGCGAACGCTTCAACGGCAAGGGCCTGCGCATCCTGTCCGTCTCGCCCGGATCGGTCGACACCGAAATGGGTCAGTTGGAGGCCGACGCAGGGGCAGGCGCGATGGTCGCCGACGCCGCGGTGCCGCGCTGGGGTAAGCCCGAGGAGATGGCCGCCCTGCTGGCGTTCTGCGCCAGCGACAAAGCCGGCTACCTCACCGGCACCGACATCCTCAACGACGGTGGCGTGATCGCCTCGATGAAGGAGCGAGCGAGGCAGGCCGCCGACAGCGGTTAGCCGCCGTCAGACCACGTCGACCCAGATGGTGAACGCCAGCGTGAAGCCGGCGAGTGCGGCAAGCAGGATCGAGTCGATATTGCGCAGTTGTGTCGCGTCCGACTTCTCCAGGCGGAGTTCGCGGGCCAGCAGGAACAGCGGAAACGCCACGCTGATCGCGATCAAAAAGCCCCCGGCGATGTAGGCCCACACGAATTTCACGCCGAGCCTGCGCGCCTCGATCACCATCAGGATCGCCACCGCGAGCAGCAGCAGCGCGATATCGACGGTGACCGATCGGGATGCGGGGTTGGCCTTTGTGGCCTCCCAGAACCCCAAGAAGCTTCCGCCGCCGCGGAAGAAGAGGATGTTCTGACTCCAGGTCGCGACGAGCGCTACCAGCGCGATCGCCACGTAGGCGACGCACAACAGTTTCCGGGACATGAGCATCCGCTCACGGTAGAAGGCTGCGCCCCTTCAAGAGCACTTTCACTTCATCTACTATCTGCGTATGAATGCAGATAGTGATCGAGCGCGAATCGACGACGACCAGGTGGGGTTGATCGTCGAGGTGTTCCGGATGCTGGCCGACCCGACACGGGTGCAGGCGCTATGGGCGCTCGTCGATCGGGAACTCTCCGTCAACGAACTCGCCGAGTTGGTCGCCAAGCCGGCACCGTCGGTGTCGCAGCATCTCGCCAAGCTGCGGATGGCCCGTTTGGTCCGCACCCGGAGGGCGGGCACCACGATCTACTACAGCCTCGAAAACGAACACGTTCGTCAACTGGTCAGCGATGCGGTCTTCAACGCCGAGCATGCCGGACCCGGCGTGCCCGCCCACCACCGTGGCGACGCCGCAACCCTGACGCCCAGGAAGGCGGGCCGGCAATGACGCACGCATTCGTGCCACACAGCCACGATGCCGTCGAGAGCGTTGACAGCGCGTTGGAATCCAGTGCGATCGGCATCCGCACCGTCAAGATCAGCCTGGTTGTGCTCGGTGCCACCGCGCTTGCGCAGGCCGCGATCGTCACGATCTCCGGGTCGATTGCCTTGGCGGCCGACACAATTCACAACTTCTCCGACGCGCTGACGGCTGTTCCGTTGTGGATCGCTTTCGTGCTCGGCCGACGAGCGGCGACGCGCCGATACACCTACGGCTTCGGCCGCGCCGAGGATCTGGCTGGGCTCTTCGTCGTTGCGATGATCGCCTTTTCGGCCGTCATCGCCGGCTATGAGGCCGTGCTCCGGCTGATCCATCCGGTGCCGATCGATCATGTCGGGTGGGTAGCCGTCGCAGGCCTTGTCGGATTCCTCGGCAACGAAGCTGTGGCGCTGTACCGCATCCGCACCGGCCGCCGAATCGGTTCTGCCGCACTGGTTGCCGACGGCCTGCATGCTCGCACTGACGGCTTCACCTCGCTTGCGGTACTGGCGAGCGCCGGTGGCGTCGCGGCCGGATTCCCGCTCGCCGACCCGATGGTCGGCATCGTCATCACCGTGGCGATCCTCGCGGTATTGCGTGCCGCTGCACGAGATGTGTTCCGGCGCCTGATGGACGGCGTCGATCCGGAACTCGTCGACGCCGCCGAGGCTGCCCTGGCGTCACGGCCGGGGGTCAAGGCCGTACGCAGTGTGCGGATGCGCTGGATCGGTCACCGCCTGCACGCCGACGCCGAACTGGACGTCGAGCCCGGCACCAGCCTGGACGAGGCGCACCGGTTGGCCCACGACGCCGAGCACGAGCTGATGCACGAAGTGCCGAGGCTGAGCAGCGCGCTGATCCACGCCTACCCATCACAGGGCCGGGGTGGGGGTCCTTCGCTGCAACGCCAATGAGCCGGTGAGAACCAGAATTCCCGCGGCAGACAGCATCGCGCCTGCGGCCGCGGGTGCGGTGTAGCCGTATCCGGCCGCGATGACGAGCCCGCCGACCAAAGCGCCGATCGCGTTGGCCATGTTCAGCGCCGAGTGGTTGAGGCAGGCCGCCAGCGTTCGAGCGTCGTGGCCGACGTCCATCAGCCGGATCTGCAATGCAGGGCCCATCGCCGAGCCGGCAGCGCCGATCGCGAACAACACCAGCAGGGCCGTCCACGGGTTGTGGGAGGCCACCACGAACACCGTCAGCGCGATGCCAAGGGCGCTCATCGACAGATACAGACCACGAACCACCGAGATGTCGGCGATCTTGCCACCGACCAGGTTGCCCACCACCATGCCGACGCCGAAGACCATGAGCGCCAACGGGACCAGCGCGCGCGGCATCCCCGCGACGTCGGTCATCGTCGTGTTGATGTAGGTGTACACGGCGAACATGCCGCCGAATCCGACCATGCCCACCAGGATCGCCAACCACACCTGCACGCGTTTGAGCGCGCCGAGTTCGGTCAGGGGACTTGTCACGTGCATCGACCGCAGCGGAGGGAGCCAGAATGCGATCGCGGTCAGCGTCGCCATTCCGACGGCGACCACAAGACCGAAGGCGCTGCGCCAGCCAAGGGCCTGGCCGAGCCAGGAGGCCATCGGCACACCCACAACGGTCGCGACGGTCAAACCGGTCATGACATGGGCCACCGCTTTGGCTCGGTTCCGTGGCCCCATCAGGAAGGAGGCCACCATCGCGGCGACACCGAAGAACGCCCCATGGGGCAGGCCGGCGACGAAGCGCGCCGCGATCAGCATCCCGTACGACGGGGCGAACATGCTGGCGAGGTTGCTGAGCGTGAACACTGTCATCAGCGCTAACAGCACCGTCTTTCGCGGCATGCGTGCGGTCAGTGCGGCGATCAGCGGCGCCCCGACGACTACGCCGAGCGCGTACGCCGAAATGATGTGTCCTGCGGTCGGTTCGGAGATGGCGAAGCTGGACGCGATATCCGGAAGCAGGCCCATCGCGACGAACTCGGTGGTTCCGATGCCGAACCCGCCGAGGGCAAGCGCCAACACCGCAAGCCAACGCACCGAGGGTGCGGGAGCGACGACGGAGACGGGGGCCGTCAAGGGCCGGTCAAGCGAGATGGTCACAAACGTTGGACCTTCCTGTGGTTGGACCCTCGCCACGGTAACGAGACTTTAGGCAGTCAGCAAACTGACTTAGGTATTTTGACGGTAAAAGTGGTGCAGGTTACGATTGGGCCAGAACCCCGATCGGACCTATTTGAATCGATGACATGGCCTTTTTCCGAACTTCGACGGCCACCTCGGCAGGCGACGTCTACGGGCTGATCCGTGCCGCGGGCGCCATCACACGTGCCGAGCTCGGTGACCAGACCGGCCTGTCCCGCACCGCTGTGGCCGCTCGGGTGGCTGCGCTGGCGGATCAGGACCTGATCACCGAACGTCAACAGGCGCCGTCCACCGGTGGCAGGCCCGCCGCGCTGCTGACGTTCAACGCCGACGCCGGCGTCGTGCTCGCCGCCGCGATCGGGCGCAGCCGGACCCGGCTGGCGGTGTGCAACCTCGCCGGCGAGATCCTGGCCGCAGCCGATATCGACCAGGAGATCGGCATCGGTCCCGACGAGTTGATGCCCGACGTGGCCAAGAGGCTCGACGTCCTGCTCGAGGGGCACCGCGATGTTCGCATTCACGGCGTCGGGCTGTGCCTACCCGGGACGGTCGACCAGCATCGCGGCTGCAGCCTCGACTCGCCGATCATGAGCGGCTGGGACGGGGTACCGCTGGCGCCCTATTTCGTCGAGCTGACCGATGCGCCCGTCATCCTCGACAACGACGTCAACGTCATTGCGCTGGCAGAGCGGCGGGGTGAGCGTCAGGCCGTCGACGATGTGCTCGTCATCAAGGCGTCTACTGGTCTCGGAGCAGGCATCATCGCCGGGGGTTCGCTGCAGCGTGGCGCGGTACAAGCCGCAGGCGAGTTCGGCCACAACAAAACGCCCGCCGCCGACGGGGTGCCGTGCCGATGCGGCGACACCGGATGTCTGGAAGCGATCGCGGGCGGTTGGGCGCTGGTGCGGGCTCTGACGCAACAGGGTCACGCGGTGGGCCACATCCGCGATGTCGTGGAACTAGCCAACGGCGGGGACGCCGAGGCGCGGAGGTTGATCCGGGACAGCGGCCGTCACGTCGGCGAGGTTCTGGCAGCCGCGGTGAACCTGCTCAACCCCGCATTGCTGGTCGTCGCGGGCGACATGGCAAGGGCATACGACATCTTCGTGGCGGGTCTGCGGGAAACGTTGTACGGCAACGCGACCGCGCTCGCGACCCGTGTGCTTCAAGTCGTGCCGACCACCTACGGGGACCAGTCCGGCGTCATCGGTAGCGCCACCATGGTCCTCGACCACGTGCTGAGCCCGCGTCTCATCGACGAGTCGCTCCGGGCGAAGAGCTAGATGCGGTTCTCCCGGCCGACGATGACCCACACCGTCTTGCCGGAGCGCGTTGGCGCATTACCCCATTGACGGCAGAGCGCGTTCACAATCCGCATGCCCAACGGATGACCGGCGCGCGTCGGTGTTTCGCCAAGGCTCGCCTGAACACGACTGGCGTCATCGACTGCGACCGTGACAGTCGCACCGTCGGCCTGAAGCCGGATATCGGGTCCGCTGTCGGTGTGTTGCAAGACGTTCTCGACCAACGCGGTGACGATCACCTGAGTCACCGGGATCAGATCTGTGTGCGCCCATGCCGTCAGCCAGCGCTCCACCAGGTCGCGCGACCGACGAAGACTGGACGGATCTGCGGGCAGCGCGGCCCTGGCTCGGTGCGCCATGACGTCGCGGCGCTGCAGGGTGGCCAGCGCCGTCTTGATCGTCGGATGGACGGAGACCCATCGCGACGCTCCACATCGGCCGAAAGCGGTTCGCATGTCCTGGTGCTCGCAGACGAGCACGATCGGTGTACTCGGCCAACCGTCGACATGCCAGCGCGCGCTGCTGAACACCGACCAGGACGAATCGGCAGGCACCGACAGCCGGCTGACGTCGACGATGACCGCCCGTGGCTCGCCGAGGGCCGCTTCGATCACCTCGTCGCGCAGGGCACGATAGGTGGAGGAGTCCAGAACGCCGTCGGGGGTGAGCACAGTCGCACCGTCCACGGAATCCTCGGTGACCGTCAGTGTGCAGGCTTGGCTCATTGAACGTTGGTTACCCAGACCTGGGTTTTGATCACACCTTTGCCATGACCTTTTCGGCGAAGGTCTCGAGGTTGCGGATCTTGGTGTCCAACGGCTCGGAGTCGTTGCCCATGACGTAAGGGTTGCGGAAGCCGACGATGGCGTCGGTGACGCCCTTGTCCTCGAGCCGCTTGATCCCGTCCGTGGTGTACGCGTCTGCCGACATGACGTGGATCTCGAACGGGTCGGTGCGGCCCTCTTGCTGGCGAATCTCGTTCAGCCTTGCGATGAGCCGGTCGAGTTCCTTGCGGCCGCTGCCGCCGTGCATCCAGCCGTCGCAGCGGACCGCCCGGCGCAGCGCGGCCTCGGCGTGCCCGCCGATGAGTATCGGAATCGGCTCGGACGGTGCCGGGGTCATCTTCGTTTTCGGGATGTCGTAGAACTCGCCGTGGAACTCGAAGTAGTCACCCGATGTCAGCCCCTTGATGATGTCGATGCATTCGTCCATTCGCTTGCCGCGCTTGGCGAAAGGGACGCCGAGCAGCTCGTAGTCCTCCGGCCACGGGCTGGTGCCGACGCCGAGCCCGAGCCGGTTGCCGAAGATCGCCGCCAGCGAGCCGGCCTGCTTGGCCACCAGCGCAGGCGGGCGGATCGGCAGCTTCAGCACGAAGAAGTTGAACCTCAGCCTGGTTGTCACCGCGCACAGTGCGCCCGCGAGGACGAACGCTTCGACAAACGCCTTGCCGTCGAGGAATTCGCGGTTACCGTCGGGGGTGTAGGGATACTTCGAGTCCGACTCGAACGGGTAGGCGATGCTGTCGGCGATCGTCATCGCGTGATAGCCGGCATCCTCGGCGGCCTTGGCCAACGGCAGGTAGTAGGTGGGGTCTGTCATCGCTTCCGCATAGGTGAACCGCATCTGTGAATACTAGAACGTGTTCTAATCTGTGCCTTCGTCGCGTTTCGCTGCCGCGCCGTCGGGTACGCCGAGGCCATGAGCACGGTATCCAAGGCCATGTACATGCCACTGCAGCTTGCGACCTCCGTCGCCGGGGGTCTGATCGCCGGTTGGGTCTTCAACGAGATCTGGCAGCGGGTCAGCCCGTCGGACCAGGAGCCGCCCGACCCGAAGGATCTCAACCGGTCCGGACGTGAGGCGCTCGGCGCCGCCGCGCTGCAGGGGTTGGTGTTCGGCCTTGTCCGTGCCGGCGTCAGCCGCGCGAGTGCGCACGGCTATCGGGCCGTCACCAACGAGAGTCCCGAGTAGTCGTCACGGTTCCGGTCGAGGCGGCACCGTCGCCAACGCCGCGGCCGTCCTCAGCAGCATCCCGTCGTCGGGATCGGTCGTTTCCGCGTCCTTGACCATCCCGCAGAGGCGCTCGAAGTCCGCCTCGGTCATCTGTCGGACGTCCACCGCGCATTCGGATCTGGGAATGTCGTCGCTGAGGACCCAGTCGTTGGGGTCGAATCCGCCGCGCTGGCACAGCAAGTGCCAGGCTTTCACGGGGTGGATCTCGAAGTAGTTTGCGTGCTCTTCGTCCATGATCCAGTTGCCGAACACGAACACCACGTCTCCGCGACGCATCTCGGTCGGCGGTGCGTCGAAGTCGGGGTCCTCCACGTCGACATCGACCTCCGAAGCGTCTCCGTCCGACGGCGGGTTGATGGCGGTGGCCAGGATGAGCGCGAGCAACGCCAGCAATGCCGCCAATGCCGCGGCGCCTGCCCCGCACAGCGGCTCGGGCAGGCCCACCGTCACGCACAGCGCGCACAGCGCGGTGTAGGCGACGAGCGCGGTCACCAGGGCGGCCAGCAGGTTGTCGAGGAACTTGCCAAGGATGTAGCCGTCGACTTCATTGTGGATGTAGGGCACCAGAATTGGGCCGTCGTAGCGGTACATCGGGTTTGACGGGACGGCGGTGTCGTCGGGAGATTCGTTGAAGGCCGATGTGCCCATGCGTGCCTCGTCGCGCCGATAGAAGTGGCGCAGAAACGCGCGGCCGGGCTGACCGAACATCCGGTTGTCGATCAGCTCCGTGTAGACGCGCTGTTGGTCGGCGTCGCTGAGACCGCGGACGTAGTCGAACCGGATCTGCCGGTTCTGCAGGTCGGTGAGCGGCGGGACATTGCTCAACGTGCCGCGCATGCTGTCCAGCGTGTCTACCATCAGCTGCTCGGTCTCTTCGACGCTGAACGGCGCGAGAAGCAGATTGATCTTGCGGTCGCCGTCTGTGGAAACGGTGGGTTCGTCCACGACCGTGCCTGCGGTGCACTGGTCATGGCGAATGCACATCAGCCGCGCGTTGTAGTACCACGTCTTGAACATCGCGGCACCGGTGACAAGCGTCGTGAGAAACAGGATGCCCAGGATGCAGCCGAGTTCGGCAGTAGTCTCCAGGGCCGTCATGACCATCGCGTACAGGCCGCCCGCCAGCGCACCGAAGAAGAGGCTGCCGAACGTCAGTAGCGCGATATTGCCCGCCGACATCGGATAGCTGTCACCCGGTGCGGCGCAATTCGCATACTGCGGGAGATTCCTCGGCATGTCAATTCGCATCCATTCTAATCGTCAACCCGCCCAGCAGTTTTCCGCGATCGCTGGTGGCGATCACATTGAATTTCTGTTGAGCGCGCTGCAGCGTGATGATCGGCGGGATCGTGAAAGAGATCGGAAGATCGACTCCGGTGCGGGGCGCCATCTCGACGACGACGTGTCCCGCGGCGTCGACGACCTGACCGTTGATTTCGGCTTTCCAGCCCGGATCCAGCGGCTGCACGCCACGCTCGTTACCGCGCCGCAGTTGGTGGAAGCCGCGATAGACATAGGAGACCATCACGGGCCCGGTCGCACCATGCCGTCGGACTTTGCCCTGGCCATCGACGACGAGCATCAGGTTGCGGATGTTGTCCAACGGTCGTCTGCGGCGCAGGTGCCGGACGCGAGTGTCGAGTTGCAGCGCCACCTCTGCGGACGGAACCGTGTACTGATCGATCGTGACGCGGGCGCGCATTGTGCGGTCGGTCGGATTGAACAGGCGTGCACCCGTCTGCACGTGTGAACCCGACGAGCCGCCGAGCACCTGGGTGTTCTCTTGGCCGAGATTGTTGTTGGGGTTCTTGTCGGCTGGGTGAGTGCACTCCACCTGTAGGCACCAGTGTTGGTTGGGAGTCGGCGGGGTGGTCCAGTTGAAGACGGCGACTTCGCTCTGCCACGGCGCAATGTGCAGCACAATCACCCGCTCGCTGCCATCGGGCAGAACCTCGATGGGAACGCGGTCCGGCGAGTTGAAGCTGTACGGACGGTAAAGGCAGCGAACCGCGGTGCCCAGCGCCGGGTCGAAGGAGGCGTTGTGAATGCGTCCGTGCACAAGGTATTTGGTGGCCGGTTGCAGTGCGTGGGACTCGACCGGCGTGCCGTCCGGCAGCGTGATCCAGATGTCGGGGTTGTCCCACGTCACCGAAAGGCCCTGTGCCATAAGGTAGAACTGGCTGTAGAGGCACGGATCCGGTGATCGCTTGACGTGGGGCGGCACCTCACAGCAGTGTTTCGGCGGCGGTCGCTCCGGTCGCTTCTTGCACACCCACTCCAAGAACTCGGCAATCATATGCGCGAGCAGCAACAGCAGCAGGGCCAGCATCACGATGAGCCGCCACAGCGCGGTCGCAATCTCGAGTGGCAGTCGGACCAACGTCCGACCCATGATGCGAAGCAAGTTGGACAGACCCATGGCAGGACCCTTCCCGAAGTCAGTGAGGACCGGCGGGGTCGGGATCGGGGTCGGGATCGGCGGGCCGGCACCCGTCGACGAGCGGGTGAATCGACCACCGATTCTCGAGTTTCTGTTGCTGCCTGCGTGTTTCAGGCGCGTGCGCATCGCGAATCCCGCGACACTCCTGCTCGACATAGGCCTTCGCCCGGGCGGCGAAAGCCGGACTCTCCATGCCGCGGTTCATGTCCTCGACGGTGAGGCCATCCGGTGATGTGGCCGCGCCCGGATTCCATGTGAGGAAGCCGCTTTCGTCGCTGACCATTTTGATCGCCAGCAGCGGATGCATCTCGTGCCAGCCCTGGTGAAAGCCGTCGTACACATGCTCACCGAACACCACCACGTGCTGACCTTCGGCGTAGCCGCCGGGCGGCAGGTCACCGACGTTGGCATCGTCGATCTCGCCGGGGTCCTCGTCGAACATCGACTGCATGACCGCTTCGATCACCGCCTTGCTGCCGAGCCCGGCGGCCGCGCCGCCGGCCAGCGCGCCGATGATCCCACCGATGATCGCCCCGATCGCACAGCCGACCGGCCCGAAGAACCATGATCCGAGGGCGCAGCCCCACGACGATCCCGCATACGCACCCGCACCCGCGCCGACGGCCGTCACCACCGTGGCGGCGGTGGCCAGCACGCCGAGAAGAGCCGCGGCGTCCTTCATCCGGATCCAGAAGTCGCCTTCAGCCTCCACGTGCAGGCGGCTGCGGGTCTGGTGCTCCTCGAGCCATGCCTCGCCATGTTCGGCCTGATTGAGATAGCCCAGGAACAGCGAGCCGGGCAGCAGCATGTTGGGGTTGGGCCTTAGCAGTGCTTGCCCCTGGAAGCCGTCTTTGTAGATCTCGTTGGCCGGATTGTTCGCGATGTTGGCTGTCTGGTCTTTGCGAACTGCGCCCCAACGCGGCGATGTGGCATTCGGATTGCGCGGATCGGCCATCGCGACGTAGTCGTCCTCTGGGCGGTGGGGCATCAGCACGAGGTCGAAGAACTCGTCGTTGTCCAGCGCCCCGAGCTCCGAGCGCCGCGGACCCGACTTGTCGTCGGTCTCATTCTTGGGGCCGATGGTGCTCGCTGTGATCGTGCCAACTGCGCACACCGGGGCGGCACCCAGGCAGACCAGTCGTTGGTTCAACCACTTGTCAGCGCTGTCGACGATCGTGCCCGCGACGCTTGTCGTGATACCGATCAGAAGGCCGGCGGCGACCCCGATCACCGCCCCGACGGGTCCGAAGATCAGGCCGACCACCAGGCCGACGGTGACGAAGCTGAGCACCTGGAATGCGACCGAGGCGACGATGAACGGCATGTCGCGGTCCAGGTTGAACGGCTTCTGCAGCGGGGGGCCTGGGTAGTTGAAGCACTGCGTGTATTTGCGGGCTGCCATGGCGACCCCTCATCCCGTCACATGAAGGGTGACGCCGCCGATGGACTGCCGGGTGGCGTTGTCGGCGGACAGCGCGAAACCTCGGATATTGAAAGCCTTCCTGCCTGTGAAGGCCGGTCCCGTCGGTTCGATGGTGACGTCGACCGCCTGCTCCTCGTCGCGTGCGAGTACGACTCGGCTTGGTTCGATGCGTACCGACCAATCGTCGGGAACGGGAAATGCACCGTAGGGCTGGGTGCGCCGCGCCCACGCCCAATGCGCGCGGCTTTCCTCCAGCCTCGACCTGTACGGGCGCTCGCCGAACTGGTGGGCATAGTCGTCGCCGCACGGTGTGCCGGCGGGCAATTCATAGGTGTCGGCTTCGAACACGATCGCGCGCCGCACCGCAGCGGTGTTTCGCACTGCGAAGCGGAATTTCGCCGGCGATGCCAGTTCGCCGACTTGGACATTTTCCTGACCGAGGTTGTTGTCGGGGTTGGCGTCGTCGGGGCAGTCGAGAAAGGCCTGCAGGCAGTAATGGCCTGCCTGCGCCGGAGTCCGCCAGGTGAACGTGAGGGTGGCGGGGTGGGACGCGGAGCCCTTCGCGCCGAGCATGGGAATGGTCTTCACCGCGATGGCCGTGGAAGTGGTGGTGATACCGAAGGTCAGGAACGACAGGTGCACGGGGAGGTTGATCGCCGCCGAGTTGTACGAGCCGTTCCAGACCCGCACCCGCACGTCGTAGTCGTGGTTGGGTTTGAGGGCGCTTGACGGGACCGGGGTCCCGTCGTCGAACAGTTCGATGTCGGGGTTGTCCCATGTCACCGCGAGTCCCTGCGCCATCAGGTAGGGCTGCGAGTAGATGAGTGGATCGGGCCGGACGCTGGCGTCGGTGAGGTGCAGGCAACACCCACCCGTCGATGGCCTGGTCGGCCATTCGCCTCTGCACTGGAGTCGGATGCGGCGGCATATCGCTCGCAACATCTGCAGAATTTGCAGCGGTAAGTGCCGCAGCTCGGCCAGCGCCGCCGGAATTCGCGAAATGGCGTGCACGAAAGCCTGCAGGAGCGTCTTCATGACCGAATGCCTCGGTTCGTTTAGTTGTTTCCGAGAGGACTTGGCGCGACGCGGCTCAGCTCGCCGGGATGATGTGCTTCCTTCGGTCCCAGCGGGCAACCAAAGCCAACACAATGGAGGCAACAAACAAGGCAATCGCGATGGCCCATTCGAGTGCGCCGCTGCCCTGATCAGGATCGACGCCGAAGAGCAGCTCGATCCACTCCCGGGTGATCAGCGTCAGTACGGCGAGCGCGGCCGCAATTGCAGCCAACGCAACCTCAATCCAGAAGCGAATTCGTGCATTCCCCATTTGCGGCCACCTGCTCTCGATCGACCTTTGTGCCGATCGAATGCTACGCGCCCCGCTTGTTAAATTGATCGAATCTTCGGTTCCGGTGAGGATTGACGCGCAACAATGACCTCGAGCGAAAGAACGTTCTCGCTATTGTCGATTCGACGTGAGTGACTGTCGCACACACCGCGTGCGGTGTGCACCATGATGGTCGAGGTGCAGGAAGGCGATCCCCGGCGGCGGTGGCTCACCCGTAACGTCAGGATTCTCTCCGCGGTGTCGTTCTTACAGGACGTCGCGTCCGATTTGCTGTATCCGCTGTTGCCCATCTACCTGACATCGGTCTTGGGCGCGCCAGCCGCGATTGTCGGTGCCGTCGAAGGCGCCGCAGAGGGTGCGGCCTCGCTGACCAAGCTGGCTGCTGGACCACTTGGTGATCGATTCGCCCGCCGACCACTGATCGCCACCGGCTATTCCATGGCAGCGCTCGGCAAGCTCATCGTGGCGGCGGCCACGGGATGGCCCGGTGTGCTCGCGGGCCGGGTCGTCGACCGGCTCGGCAAGGGCATCCGAGATGCCCCTCGGGACACCCTGCTGGTCGAAGGCATCGACGACGCTGCACGTGGTCGGGTGTTCGGATTCCACCGGGCGATGGACACGGCAGGTGCCGTCGTCGGCCCACTGCTGGGGCTGGCCGGTTACGAACTGCTCGACCATCAGATCGCACCGCTGCTCTGGGTGGCCGTCGTGCCTGCGGTGCTGAGCGTCGCGCTGGTCTTCCTGGTGCGCGAGACGCGGCGGGTGGTGCCCACGCAGCGAAGAGCGATCTTCGCGCGGGTGCGGGACCTGCCCGGTGGGTACTGGCGGGTGACCGCGGTCCTGGTCGCGTTCGGCATCGTCAACTTCCCCGACGCGCTATTGCTGCTGCGGCTCAACGAGATCGGCTTCTCGGTCGTCGAGGTGATCCTGGCCTACGTCGGTTACAACCTGGTGTATGCGATGTCGAGCTACCCGGCGGGGTTGCTCGCCGACCGCATTCCGCGGCCCGCGGTGTTCGGGATCGGGCTGGTGTTCTTCGCGGTCGGCTACATCGGCCTCGGGCTGACCACCGACACTGTCACGGCGTGGGTGCTGATCGGGGTCTACGGGTTGTTCACCGGATGCACCGACGGCGTTGCCAAGGCGTGGATTTCGTCGCTGGTCGGATCCGACCTGCAGGGCAGCGCGCAGGGCGTCTTCCAGGGCGCGAGCGGTTTCGCGATCTTGATCGCGGGCGTGTGGGCAGGTCTGTTGTGGGGGACCGACGGCAGCCTGCCGTTACTCGTATCAGGCGTCGTCGGAGCGGTGTTCGCCGTCCTGCTTCTTGTCGCCGCGCCGCGCTACCGGCACGGTACGACGACCTCGACGTCGTCAAGGGCGTAGGGCGGCGTCCCGACGCCGACGACCGAGTACCTGCCTTGCGGCGTGCGCTCGGTGATCCGGCATTCGGCGGTCCGATCGCCGATCGTCAGCGTCACCGGCCCGGCCAGCACCTCGTCGGCTAGGTCATCGAAAACCGTGCCCTGCCAGTGATATCGGCCGTCGAGGGGATCGAGGTGGCCGGACAGCCGGACCCGTACCCGGCGTCCGTGGTCGCCGACGCCGATCGTCGCCGCACCGTCGTAGATCTCGTCGACGACGCCGATGTCCGAGCTCAGGTCGAATGCCCTCGCCGCCGCCTTCGCCATCTTCCGCCAGTACGACGCGTCGGCGCGGTCGGCCTTGTCGGCTCCGCGGAGGGTGAACATGCGTTGGGTGCTGAACAGCACCTCGATGCGGGTGTGGCCCGTGCGCCGCATCATGGCGAGGCACTCGGCGATGTAGTCCAGCCGTGCCTCGGCGACGGCGTCGGCGCCGGTGACCATGAAATAGTTCGGCACACCGTGCACGGCGACACCGAGATAGGGTGCGAGATCCTCGCGCCCCGAACGGGTTTGGCTCGTGACGACGATCCGGGCCCGGCATGTCGGCAGTGACCAGGCGTGGGTGGCCTCGTCGAATGCGGCACCGCTGAGATCGCGGACGTCGGCGACTGCGATGTCGGTGACGCCCGCTCGGGCGAGCAGCTTCTCTGCGCGGTCCACCCCGACGACGACGACGTCGTGGCAGTGGTCTTCCGTCATTGCGGCAAAAAGCCGGTGCGTCGCCACAACCGGCGCGCGATCGGTCCCATCAGACCGACCTCTTCGAGGAACGCGGCCAGCGGGGCGAAACCCGCGACCTGAACCTCGCGGCGGTGCGGGCTGGTCCTCGCGAGCTGGCGCGCCCGGTCCGCGTCGAGGCCCACGCGCAAGTAGGGCACCCTGCTGGTGAACAGGTAGCGGAAGAAGTACCCGCCCAACCCGTTGATATTGGACACCCACAACCTGACCGGACGGCCCATCGTCGGCGTGCGCTTCCGTAGCCCGTCGCGGGCGAACTGGATGTGCCTGGCTTCCTCGGTAACGTGAATTCGCATGAGCCGCTGGACCATCGGTTGCAGCTCGGGGTCATCCATCATCTGTCGCTGGATGGAGTCGAAGATCTCCTCGCCGATCAGCGCGGCCACCCAGAGCACCGATCCCTTGAAGCCCAACGGCAGTGCGTTGATGACGACGCGGTGCCACCATCGCGGCTGCACCGGCTTCGCGCCGACGTGTTCGATCGCCTTGCCGAACATCACCATGTGGCGGGTCTCGTCGCCGAGCTCGGTCAGCTCGTAATGCGTGGACCGCGACGTCGGATCCTGGTGCATGATCTTGCGCAGCAGCGCCTGATTCAGGATGTTCTCGAACCAGATACCGGCCGACAGGGTGTTGACGAGCTCCTGTCGCGACAGCTCGATCTGCTGTTCGCGGGTCATCGCGTCCCACATCGGTGTGCCGTAGAGCGAGACGCTCTTCGGCGGCAGGAAGAACTTGTCAGGGTCCAGCGGCGCATCCCAGTCGATGTCGACCACCGGCGCGTAGGACTTCTTGACCGACCCCTTGAGCAGACGCTCGGCGAACTCCTGGCGGGTGGGTGCTGGCTGCTGCCTCATCGAGGCGGTCATCCGCATCTCCCTCTTTATGGGTGTTGTGTCTCAACGGTAGGGAGGCCGGGCAAAAGATGTCAATACCCGCGGTACCGGATACTTCGACTTGTGATCGTTTGACGCGTCCGTAAGCGGGTATCGGCCCGTATGGCCCTCCACCGGAATGAAAGCAGCGGCCCACCGGATCCCGACGATCCGCGGAAGCCCGAATCGCCAACAGATCTCACCAAGCCGTCGCTGTTCTACGTCCTTCGCAAGACCGCGCGGGAGTTCCAGCAGGACCAGTGCACCGACCTCGCGGCAGCGCTCACGTATTACGCGGTGTTGTCGTTGTTTCCAGCGCTGTTGGTGTTGGTCTCGCTGCTGGGCGTCGTCGGACAGGGCCGCCGCACTGTCGACGCAGTGCTGGAGTTGGCTGCGGGCGTGGTGCCGAGCGACGCGATGAATCTGCTGCGCGACCCCATCGAGCAGTTGGTGCAATCGCCGTCGGCGGGCGTCGCACTGATCACCGGCGCGTTGGCGGCGCTGTGGTCGGCGTCGGGATATGTCGGCGCGTTCGGACGGGCGATGAACCGGATCTACGAGATCGACGAGGGTCGCCCGGTCTGGAAGCTACGGCCGCTGCAGCTCGTTCTCACCCTGGCCGGCTTGGTGTTGGCTTCCGCAGTGGCAGTGATGCTGGTGATCAGCGGGCCGATAGCCGAAACCGTCGGCAACGCGATCGGAGCAGGATCGGTCGCCGTGACGCTGTGGAACATCGCGAAGTGGCCGGCGATCCTGGTCTGCGTCGTGCTGGCCGTGGCCGTGCTGTATTACGCCACGCCGAACGTGAAGCAGCCGAAGTTTCGCTGGATCAGCATCGGGGCGGCGTTCGCCATCCTCATGTGGGTCGCGGCGTCGGTGTTGTTTGGTCTCTACGTCGCGAACTTCGGCAGCTACAACAAGACCTACGGCACGCTCGCAGGGGTGATCGTCTTCCTGTTGTGGCTGTGGATCACCAACCTGGCCTTGCTGTTCGGCGCCGAACTGGATGCCGAACTCGAACGCGGCCGTCAGCTGCAGGCGGGGTTGCCCGCCGAGCGCGACATTCAGTTGCCCCCGCGCGACACCCGCGTCCTCGAAAAGAACGAAAAAGCCGAGGAAAAAGACATCGAGCGCGCCGAAGAACTCCGGCGCACCAGGGGCGGGGAGCGTTAGCGCATACTCACGAGCGTGACCCGTCGGATCCACGTCATCGGTATCGGGGCGGGCGACCCCGATTATGTGACGGCGGAGGCGGTCCGCGCACTCAACGACACGCAGGTCTTCTTCGCGATGGACAAGGGGGAAGCGAAGACCGATCTGGTAGCGCTGCGGCGGCAGATCTGCCAGCGGTTCATTCAGACGCCGGGCTACCGGTTCGTCGAACTCGCCGACCCCCAGCGAGCCAAGGACGCCGAGTATCGGACCGCCGTCGCGGAATGGCATGCGGCGCGGGCGGCCGTCTGGGCGGACGCCATCGAACGCGAACTCGCACCCGACGGCGTCGGCGCCTTCCTCGCGTGGGGTGACCCGTCGCTTTACGACAGCACGCTGCGGATCCTGGAAACGGTGGCTCAGCGCGTCGAGATCTCCTACGACGTCATCCCAGGGATCACCGCGATCCAGGCGCTGACGGCCCGACATCGCATCCCGCTCAACGACATCGGTGAACCCGTTTTGATCACCACCGGCAGGCGACTGGCAGCAGACGGGTTGGCGGGCAGCGCCGTGGTGATGCTCGACGGCGACTGCGCATTCCGATCGTGTCCGCCGCAGACCCGCATCTGGTGGGGCGCCTACCTCGGCACGCCCGACGAGCTGCTGGTGTCGGGCACCGTCGGCGAGGTCGGCGAGAAGATCGCGAAATTGCGCGCCGAGGCACGCGCGGGCCACGGCTGGATCATGGACACGTATCTGTTGCGACACAGGTAACCTCGCTGTATGGCATTTCTGCTGCGTGTGGCAGTGACCGGCTTCGCTCTGTGGATAGTCACGCTGCTGGTTTCCGGTATCGATTTCGTCGGCGGTGACACCACCCTGCAACGGGTCGGAATCATCCTGTTCGTCGCGCTCGTCTTCGGTCTGGTCAACGCGGTCATCAAGCCGATCGTCCAGATCATCTCCTTCCCGCTCTACATCCTCACGCTCGGCCTGATCCACATCGTCATCAACGCATTGATGTTGTGGATCACCTCGTGGATCACCGAGCACACCACGCACTGGGGTCTGTACATCGACGACTTCTGGTGGACGGCGATCTGGGCGGCGATCGTGCTGTCGATCGTCAGCTGGGTGCTGTCGCTGGTGGTCGGCGACACCAAACGTCTCACGCGCGCTTGAGGTTTCGCTAGCGGGCCAGTGTCGCGACACTCTCGATCGCCCGGTCGACCTCGTCCTCGGTGTTGTAGTAGTGCGGCGAGAGACGGACCAGCGGGTGCACACCGCGGATGTCGAACTGGTTGTGGTCGGGCACCGTCGTGCTGACATTGATCCGCTGCGCCGCCAGTGCTTCCGCCACAGACGTGCTGGCCACACCCGCGACCTTCGCCGTCACGATCGCGCATCGCTCGCGGCCGAGATCGTGCACCGTCACGCCGTCGACCGCGGCCAGACCGTCGCGCAATCGCACGCCGAGGTTGCTACTGCGCGTTGAGATCTCGGCCAGCCCGAGATCGAGCGCCTGGCGCACCGCGACGCCGAGGCCGACGATGTTGACGTAGCTGTTCTCCCAGGTCTCGAACCGCTGCGCGCCCTCGGCCCAGGTGAACGAGCGCCCCCCGTCCCAGGTGGCGGAACGAATCTCGGCGACGAACGGCTCGAGCCGGTCGATCGCTCGTGGTCCCGCGTACAGGAACCCGGTGCCGCGAGGTCCGCGGAGGAACTTCCGGCCCGTGCCGGTCAACATGTCACACCGGACGGCGTGCACGTCAATCGGAAACTGCCCGACCACCTGGGTGGCGTCGAGCAGGAACAGGGCGTCCGCCTCCTGGGCGATTCTGCCGATCTCTGCGGCCGGATTCACCAGACCGCTCGCGGTCGGAACCCAGCTCAGGCCGATTAGCTTCGTCCGCTCGTCGACGAGGTCGGTCAGCGCGGCGACGTCGAGCTGTCCGCTGTCGTCATCGGGTACGACGACGACCTCGGCGCCGGTGCGCTGCGAAACCTGGAGGTAGGCAAGCACGTTGCTGCCGTACTCGCTGCGGCCGGTCAGGATGCGGTCGCCTGCGGCGAGCGGCACCGAGTAGAAGGCGGCGTTCCACGCGTGCGTCGAGTTGTCGAACAGCGCGATCTCCGGCGCGGAGGCGCCGAGGAGTTCGGCGACTGCACGGTAGGTCTCGTCGATCTGGCTCGCGGCCGCCTCAGCCGCCTCGTACCCGCCGATCTGCGCCTCGAGCTGCAACTGGTGGGTCATGGCGGCGATCGTCGGGGCGCTGAGCAGGCCCGCGCCCGCATTGTTGAGGTGGTTGCGGTGCTGGCAGCCGGGGGTCAGAGCGCGCAGTTCAGCGATGTTCATGCCGTCAGACGTCATCTCCGGAAGGGTAAGGCAGACTGGTTTCATGCCGGAACTGCCCGAGGTCGAGGCCCTGGCCGACCACCTCCGTCGGCACGCCGTCGGCCTCACCGTCGGACGCGTCGACGTGTCCGCCCTATCCGTACTCAAGACGTTCGATCCGCCGACGACCGCGCTACACGGCCGCGACGTCACCGGCGCCAACCGGTGGGGCAAGTATCTCGGTTTGCAGGTGGGTGGCCTTCATCTGATCACGCATCTGTCTAGGGCGGGCTGGCTGCGCTGGTCCGATCGGTTGGCCCCGGCGCCGCTCAAGCCGGGCAAGGGGCCGATCGCGCTACGGGTGCACTTGAAAAATCCGAGCACACCGGACGAAAGCGTCGGATTCGATCTGACCGAGGCCGGCACCCAGAAGCGGTTGGCGGTCTGGCTGGTCGACGACCCCGCGAAGGTCCCCGGGATCGCCGCGCTCGGCCCGGACGCGCTGGATCTTTCGCGCGACGGCTTGGCAGAGGTGCTCGCGACGCAGGGCGGCCGGGTCAAGACCGTCATCACCGACCAGAAGGTGATCGCGGGCATCGGCAACGCCTACAGCGACGAGATCCTGCACGTGGCCAAGCTGTCGCCGTTCGCGACGGCCAACAAACTGACCGCCGCGCAGCTCGCGGCGCTGCACGACGCGATGATCTCGGTGCTCACCGACGCCGTGTCGCGGTCGGTCGGACAGCAGGCGGCGACGTTGAAGGGCGAGAAGCGTTCGGGCCTGCGGGTACATGCCCGTACCGGCCTGCCGTGTCCGGTGTGCGGCGACACGGTGCGCGAAGTGTCGTTCGCCGACAAGTCTTTTCAGTACTGCCCGACCTGCCAGACCGGCGGCAAGGTGCTCGCCGACCGGCGCTTGTCGCGACTGCTCAAGTAGCCGGGCAATAGGACCGCGTCGCCGACGACAACGCCTGCCGGTACAGCGGATCGAGTCGACGTTCGGTGGCGACGGCGTCGGTCGCTTCGTGCAGCTCGGCCGAACATGTCAGGCTGTGCAGCGAATTCCATTGCAGCGCAATCTCGTCGACCATCGTCTTGTTGTATCCGTCGATCGCAGTGCGCGAGTCGGCCAGGTCTGGTGCGGTGGTCGGTGCGGTCGGCGGGTCGAACTTCCACTGCCCGAATCGGGTGTACTGGATGCCTTCGGTGGCATTGATCTGGTCGGTGAAGACCGTCCGCACGTACCGCGGTTCGATGCCGTGGGCGGTGGCGTCGGCCCCGACAGCGTCCAGCACCTGGTTGGCGCGCTGCACATCGGTGATGGGGCCGCCGTTGATCCACTTCGACGCCGCGACGGGATCTGCGGTCGCCAGCCGCTGCGCGGCCGTGTCGACGAGGCGGTACAGCGGGTTCACGGGCTCGGCGCCTGCGGTGGCGGGAAACGCGCCCACCAGCAGCGACCCGGCCACCAGCAGCAAAGCAGTTCGATTACGACTCATCGCTCCATCATGCTTAGGCTATCCGGGTGACTCGCCAGAAAATCTTGATCACAGGTGCCAGCTCCGGATTGGGCGCGGGCATGGCACGGGCATTCGCCGCCATGGGTCGCGACCTCGCACTGTGCGCCCGACGCCTTGACCGGCTCGACGAGCTCAAGGCCGAGCTGACCGAGCGGCACCCCGGAATCACCGTCGCCGTAGCGACGCTCGACGTCAACGACCACGAGCAGGTGCCGAAGGTGTTCGCCGAGCTGGAAGACCGGCTGGGCGGCATCGACCGCGTCATCGTCAACGCGGGCATCGGCAAGGGCGCTCCGCTGGGATCGGGCAAGCTGTGGGCCAACAAGCAGACCATCGAGACGAATCTGGTCGCAGCGCTGGTCCAGATCGAAACCGCCATCGAGATGTTCACCAATGGCGGCGGCGGGCACCTGGTACTGATCTCATCCGTGCTCGGCAACAAGGGGGTGCCCGGCGTCAAGGCCGCCTACGCCGCGAGCAAGGCGGGCGTGTCGTCGCTGGGCGAATCGCTGCGCGCCGAGTATCCAAGCGGCCCGATCAAGGTGACGGTCCTTGAGCCCGGCTACATCGAATCGGAGATGACGGCCAAGTCGGGTTCGACGATGTTGATGGTCGACAACGAGACCGGAACCAAGGCGATGGTCAACGCCATCGAGCGCGAAACCGGCCGGGCGGCGGTGCCGTGGTGGCCATGGGGGCCGCTGGTGCAGCTGATGAAGGTGTTACCACCGCGCCTGACGAAGCCGTTTGCTTAGACAAACTTAAGGTTTAGGAATTCCGCGGTCGCGGGTAGCCAAAATGCATGAACGCGACACTGAAAAAAGCAATGACGTCCATGTTGTTCGCGGGCGCTGCGGCATCGTCGATCGCGCTCGCACCGATTGCCGCCGCAGACGACCCGCCACCCCCGCCGCCGTGCTTCAACCCAGACGGCACGCCATGCGCACCCGCGGCTGGACCCGAGGGTGCAGGCGCTGAAGTGCCCGGCGGACCTGGCGCGATGGCGCATCCCGACGGCACCGGTTCGGCCAGCATTCCCGGCGGGCCGTGGGCCGTTTTCGGCCCCGGCGGCGCTGAAGCCTGTGTCCCCGGTGGCCCGTGTCGGGTCGTGACACCGTAACTCTGGCAAACCTGTAGTCCGACAATCGAATAGCGCCTGACAAACGCGGCGACAGCACGATCGACGGTGCTGTTGTCGCGTTCGTCGTTTTGGTGGTAAACCAAGATCATGATGGCGAAAATTACGCGACTGATACCCGTGCTGTTCGCCGGTGCCGCTGCGTCTGCTGCGGTCGCGCTTGCCCCGGCCGCCGGTGCGGATCCACCACCTCCGCCGCCGTGTGTGAACGCCGACGGCTCGGCGTGTTCGGGCCTCGGAAACATCAACGCGGGCGGTGCCGACATCAACATCCCGTACGGCCCGAGCGCATCGGCCGACCGCGGCGGTGCGACCGGGGATGTCCCCTACGGCCCGTTTGGTTCCGCCGACGGCGGTGGGGCAAGCGGCGGGTTCTGGAACGGGCCGACCGGCGCGGCCGATCGCGGCGGTGCCAGTGCCTGCGTGCCGAACGTGGGCTGCCTCAGCATCCCCGCGCCGTAGCGGGCCCACTGCCTGAGTTCTTGACGTGAAACCGCACTCAGGCCGTTCTACCGCGCTCGGCGCGGTAGTGCCGCACGAGCGCGTCGGTTGAGCTGTCCGACTGCTTGGGCGGCGACGCATCACCGGTGAGCACCGGCAGCAGCGCCTTCGCCTGCGTCTTGCCCAGCTCCACACCCCACTGGTCGAACGAGTCGATGCCCCAGATGACACCCTCGGTGAACACTTCGTGTTCGTAGAGCGCGATCAGCTGGCCGATGATCGACGGCGTCAACTGGGTGCCGAGGATCGACGTCGACGGTCGGTTGCCCGGCATCACCTTGTGCGGCACCACCTCTGGCGGTGTGCCCTCCGCGGCGATCTCCTCGGCGGTCTTGCCGAAGGCCAGCACCTGCGTCTGCGCGAAGAAGTTGCTCATCAACAGGTCGTGCATGCTGCCGGTGCCGTCGGCGGTGGCCAGGTCGTCGGTAGGCTGGCTGAACCCGATGAAGTCGGCGGGGATCAGGCGCGTGCCCTGGTGCAGCAGTTGGTAGAACGCGTGCTGGCCGTTGGTTCCCGGTTCGCCCCAGAATATCTCGCCGGTGTCGGTGGTGACAGGCGACCCGTCGGCGTGCACGGACTTGCCGTTGGACTCCATCGTCAGCTGCTGCAGATAGGCGGCGAAGCGGGACATGTCGTTGGAGTAGGGCAGCACCGCGCGCGACTGGGCGCCGAAGAAGTTGTTGTACCAGAGCCCGATAAGGCCAAGCAGCGCAGGCGCATTCGCCTCCAGCGGCGCGGTCTTGAAGTGTTCGTCGACGATATGGAAGCCGGCGAGGAATTCGGCGAACCGCTCCTTGCCGATGGCCGCCATCACCGAAAGGCCGATCGCCGAGTCGACCGAGTACCGGCCGCCGACCCAATCCCAGAAGCCGAACATGTTGTCGGTGTTGATGCCGAATTCGTCGACGAGCTTCTTGTTCGTCGACACCGCGACGAAATGCTTGGACACCGCGGCGTCGCCGAGTACATCGGTCAGCCACCGCCGCGCTGCCGTCGCATTCGTCAGCGTCTCCAGCGTGGAGAACGTCTTCGACGCGACGATGAAAAGCGTTGTGGCAGGCTCGAGTCCGGCCAACTTCGCCACCAGGTCGGCGGGATCGACGTTGGAAACGAACCGGCACGAGATGCCCGCGTCGGCGTAGTGGCGCAGCGCGGCGTAGACCATCACCGGCCCCAGGTCGGAGCCTCCGATGCCGATGTTGACGACGGTGGTGATCCGCTCGCCCGTCGCGCCGGTCCACTCGCCGCTGCGCAGCCGGTCGGTGAACTCACCCATCCGGTCCAGCACCTCGTGCACGTCGGTCACGACGTCCTGGCCGTCGACGGTCAACTCGACGCCCCGCGGCTGCCGAAGCGCGGTGTGCAGGACGGCGCGGTCCTCGGAGGTGTTGATGTGCACGCCGGAGAACATCGCGTCGCGGTGTTGCTCGAGGCCGGCGGCCGTCGCGAGATCGATCAGCAGTCTCAGCGTTTCGCGGGTGATCCGGTGCTTGCTGTAGTCGATGTAGAGGTCGCCGACTGTCAATGCCAGTTCGGTACCGCGGGCCGGATCCTCGTCGAACAGTTCGCGGATATGTTTGTCTCGAATCTGATCGTGATGCCGTGCCAGGGCCTGCCATGCTGGGGTGGCCGAGATGTCCGGGATGTGCTGCAAGTCGGCGGTCATACTCCCGACCCTAGTGCGGCTAATTGACCAAAGGTGTAAGAGGGAGTTATGGATAAGAACGCGCTGCTGAAGTCAGTTCCCACCGGCCTGTGGATCGGCGGGGAGGAGCGTGAGGCGTCGTCGACGTTCGACGTCCTCGACCCGTCCGACGACTCGGTGCTGACCTCGGTCGCCAACGCCACAGCAGAGGACGCGATCGCCGCGCTCGATGCCGCGGCCGGGGTGCAGGCGGAATGGGCGGCAACGCCGCCACGCGAACGCGGCGAGGTGCTGCGGGCGGTGTTCGAGAAGATCAGCGAACGCGCCGAGGACATCGCCACGTTGATGACGTTGGAGATGGGCAAGGTGCTGCCCGAGAGCATGGGCGAGGTCAAATACGGCTCGGAGTTCTTCCGCTGGTTCGCCGAAGAGGCCGTGCGCATCCACGGCCGCTACACGCCGAGCCCGGCAGGCACCGGTCGCATCATCGTCACCAAGCAGGCCGTCGGGCCCTGCTACGCGATCACCCCGTGGAACTTCCCGCTGGCGATGGGCACCCGCAAGATCGGGCCCGCGGTGGCGGCCGGCTGCACGATGATCGTCAAGCCCGCCCAGGAGACACCGCTGACGATGCTGCTGCTGGCCAAGCTGATGGACGAGGCGGGCCTGCCAAAGGGCGTGCTTTCGGTGCTGCCCACGAAGCACCCCGGCGAGGTGACCACCGCTCTGATCGACGACGGCCGCCTGCGCAAACTGACCTTCACCGGCTCGACGGGCGTTGGCAAGGCGCTGGCAAAGCAGGCATCCGATGCGCTGCTTCGACAGTCGATGGAGCTGGGCGGCAACGCCCCGTTCGTGGTGTTCGACGACGCCGACGTGGACGCCGCCGTCGACGGCGCGATCCTGGCCAAGATGCGCAATGGCGGCGAAGCCTGCACGGCGGCCAACCGCTTCCACGTCGCCAACTCCGTGCGCGAGGAGTTCACCGAGAAGCTGGTCAAGCGGATGAGCGAGTTCACCGTCGGGAACGGCCTCGACTCGTCGTCCACGCTCGGCCCGCTGATCAACGCCAAGCAGGTGGCCACCGTCGCCGACCTGGTGTCCGACGCCGTCTCGCGGGGTGCAACCGTCGCCGTCGGCGGCGTCGCACCCGGCGGCCCCGGCAACTTCTACCCCGCCACGGTGCTGGCCGACGTGCCCGCCGACGCCCGCATCCTCAAGGAGGAGGTCTTCGGGCCGGTCGCCCCGATCACCGGTTTCGATACCGAGGAGGAGGGCGTGGCCGCCGCCAACGACACCGAGTACGGCCTGGCCGCCTACATCTACACCCGCGACCTCGACCGCGCCCTTCGGGTCTCCGAGGGCATCGAGGCCGGCATGGTCGGCGTCAACCGCGGAGTGATCTCCGACCCGGCCGCGCCGTTCGGCGGCGTCAAGGAATCCGGCTTCGGCAGGGAAGGCGGATTCGAGGGCATCGACGAGTACCTCGAGACGAAGTACATAGCGCTGACCAAGTAGCGATCTGGGCCCAACCCGCGAGCAGACGCAAAAGCTCCCCGGCGCTCGGCGTGTCGGGGACTTTTGCGTCTGCTCGCGCGGGAAAGATTCCATCGGTGAGTGGCCACCGGTGGGTCGCGCCGCCCGAGCGCGCCGTCGATCGGGGCGCCCCGAGGGCGTCGCCTCGACCTCGGCGTGGCACCGGCGGTCCGGCAGGCATCCCTGCGCTGGACGGCATCCGCGCGTTGGCGGTCGCGCTTGTGCTCGCCGATCACGGCGGAATCCCCGGCGTTCCCGGCGGATTCATCGGCGTCGACGTGTTCTTCGTGCTTAGCGGATTCCTGATCACCTCGCTGCTTCTCGAGGAGCTTGGCCGCACCGGCGGGATAGACCTGCCTGCGTTCTGGGTGCGCCGCGCCCGACGGCTGCTGCCTGCGTTGATCGTCGTCGTGATGACGGTCGTCGTACTGCGCGAAGTGTTCCCGTCCGAAGCGGTCAGCGCCGTGCGCGACGACGCCGTCGCCGCCTTCTTCTGGGCAGCCAACTGGGTCTTCGTGTTCCGCCGCACGGACTACTTCACGCAGGGCGACCCGCCGTCGCCGCTGCAGCACACCTGGTCGCTCGCGGTCGAGGAGCAGTACTACGTCGTGTGGCCGCTGGTGCTGGTGGCCGTCGCCGTGCTGCTCGCGTTGCTCACCAGGCACCGAGACACCCGGCCGAAGCTGCGGACCGTCCGGATGGCCGTCGCGGGCATCGCCATCGCGGGTGCGGCGGCGTCGGCGGCCGCGGCGCTCCTGATGGTGTCGGACTCGTCGCTCAACCGCGTCTACTTCGGCACCGACACCCGCGTGCAGGCGCTGCTCGTCGGCGCCGCCGCGGCAGCGCTGTTGGTGCGCGACTGGTCGGAGCTGGCCCGCTACGGCAGGCAGATCCGGCCGCGCTGGGGCCGCTGGATCGCGCAGATACTCCCGGTCATCGGGCTGACGATGCTCGGGGTCGTCGCGCACTTCGCGACCGGCACCGCCCCTGAGTTCCGCCGCGGACTGCTGACCGTGGTGGCCGTCGCTGCGGTCTTCATCGTCGCCCCGGTGGCGCTGGAGCAGCGCGGGCTCGTCGCGCGGGTGCTTGCGCTTCCGCCGCTGGTGTGGCTTGGCATGATCTCCTACGGCGTGTACCTGTGGCACTGGCCGGTATTCCTCGCGCTCAACGGCGAACGCACCGGCCTGACGGGCATGGAGCTGTTCGCGGTCCGGGCGCTCGCGACGGTGACTCTGGCCGCGATGTCGTGGTGGCTGATCGAGCAGCCGATCAAGCGCTGGCGGCCGGTGCATGTTCCGCAGCTGCGGCTTGCCGTCGCGACGTTGGCGACCGCTGCGGTCGCGACGATGGTCGTGGTGCCTGTCGACATCAAGCAGGCCGGTGAAGGCCGCCAGGGTCCCGACGTCCTCGCCGCCGCCGTGCAGCCGGAGGTGCCGGTCGAGATCGGCGGGAACGCTGCACCTGCGCCGGGTACCCGCACGGTCGCGGTGTTCGGGGACTCGATGGCGTGGACGATGATGCGCTACCTGCCGCCGACGCCGGGGTTCAAGTTCATCGACTACACCACCATCGGTTGCGGCATCGCCCGCGGCGGGCCGTACCGGTCAACCGGCGAGACGCTCACCCAGAAGCCCGAATGCGAGACCTGGCCTGCCCGCTGGGCCCAGCGGATCAGCCACGCCAAGCCCGACGTTGTGCTGCTCATCATCGGCCGCTGGGAGACCGTCGACCGCGTCAACGAAGGGCACTGGACACACGTCGGCGATCCGGGCTTCGACGGGTACATCGCAGGCGAACTGCGCCGCGCGCTGGACATCCTCGGATCCACCGGCGCCCGCGTCGTCGTGACGACCACCCCGTACAACAGGCGCGGCGAACAGCCGGACGGGTCGCTCTACCCGGAGGACGAGCCCGATCGCGTCGACGAGTGGAACACCTTGTTGCGCCGTGTCGTCGGCCAGCGCAAGTACGCGTCCGTGCTCGATCTCAACGAGAAGCTGGGTCCCGACGGCGTTTACACCAACAGGATCGACGGCATCAAGATGCGTATCGACGGGCTGCACCCAACGCCGGAAGCGGTGAACTGGCTGACGCCGTGGCTCGAGAACGCGCTCCGCAAGTAGCGGTTTCGCTCAGTGGCCGAGGCGGCCGCGGCCAAGGCGCAGCAGCAGCATGGCGAGGTCCTTGCCCTCAGGGCCGAGCTCGCTGTAGCGCTCGATGACCTTCATCTCGCGGCTGTGCACCAGCCGGGTGCCGCCGGATGCCATCCTGGCCTTGCCGATGATCTGGGACACCTCGGTGCGACGCTTGACCGCCGCCAGGATCTCGGCGTCCAGCCGGTCGATCTCCAGGCGCAGATCGTCGATTTCGGCCACGGGTTCCGTTTCGATAGACATTGTGGGCTCCTCATTGTGTGGGGGTTGTGGTCTCATCCGGTTTCGGGCCTCACACAAGAAACGAGCCCCGGATCCGGTAGCGGACCGCGGGGCTCTTGGAAGCAGCTAAACCACGGGCACCGCTGGCCGGTACCCGTAGAAAAATCGATGCTGCCTGTTGAGCACCAAATAAGTGTGCCATCTCGGCCGCCGCCAGCGCAAAGAATGTCCGCGCGCAGCGGTAAGTTAGGACGGACATGAGTGTGCACGTAACCGACTCGGCCGCCGACCAGCTCCTCGACGGACTCAACCCCCAGCAGCGCCAAGCAGTCCTGCACGAAGGCTCGCCGCTGCTCATCGTGGCGGGCGCCGGATCGGGTAAGACGGCCGTGCTCACCCGCCGGATCGCCTATCTGCTGGCCGCCCGCGACGTCGGGGTCGGGCAGGTGCTGGCCATCACGTTCACCAACAAGGCGGCCGCCGAGATGCGCGAACGGGTCGTGTCGCTTGTCGGCCCGCGGGCCCGGTCGATGTGGGTGTCGACGTTCCACTCCACCTGCGTGCGTATCCTCCGCAATCAGGCGTCGCTGCTGCCGGGCCTCAAGTCCAACTTCTCGATCTATGACGCCGACGATTCACGCCGTCTGCTGCTGATGATCGGCAAGGACATGGGGCTCGACACCAAGCGGTACTCGCCGCGGCTGCTGGCCAACGGGATCTCGAACCTCAAAAACGAGCTGATCGGGCCCCAGCAGGCCGCGGCCGAGGCATCGGAGGCCGAAGAGGAGCTCGCCCGCATCATCGCCGAGGTCTTCGGTGAGTACCAGCGTCGGCTGCGCGCGGCCAACGCGCTGGACTTCGACGATCTCATCGGCGAGACAGTCGCTGTGCTGCAAGCCTTTCCGCAGATCGCCCAGTACTACCGGCGGCGCTTCCGGCACATCATGGTCGACGAGTACCAGGACACCAACCACGCGCAGTACGTGCTGGTGCGTGAGCTGGTAGGAGGCGGGGCCACCGAGTCCGACGGATCCGTCCCGCCTGCCGAACTGTGCGTCGTGGGCGACGCGGACCAGTCCATCTACGCGTTCCGCGGCGCGACCATTCGCAACATCGAAGACTTCGAACGCGACTACCCCAATGCCACAACGATTCTGCTCGAACAGAACTATCGCTCGACGCAGAACATCCTGACGGCGGCCAACTCCGTCATCGCCCGCAACAGCGGCCGCCGCGAGAAGCGGCTGTGGACCGACGCGGGCGAAGGCGAACTCATCGTCGGCTACGTCGCCGACAACGAGCACGACGAGGCGCGGTTCGTCGCCGAGGAGATCGACGCGCTGGTCGACGGCGCTAACGGTGCCGGCGACATCACCTACAACGACGTCGCGGTGTTCTATCGCACAAACAACTCGTCACGCGCCCTCGAAGAAGTGTTCATCCGGGCCGGAATCCCGTACAAAGTCGTTGGGGGCGTTCGCTTTTACGAGCGCAGGGAGATCCGCGACATCGTGGCCTATCTGAGGGTGCTCGACAACCCGGGCGACTCGGTCAGCATGCGGCGAATCCTGAACACCCCGCGGCGGGGGATCGGCGACCGGGCCGAAGCCTGCGTCGCTGTCTACGCCGAGAACACCGGCGCCAGCTTCAACGATGCCCTGCAGGCGGCCGCCGAAGGCAAGGTGCCGATGCTGAACACCCGCGCCGAGAAGTGCATCGGCGGCTTCGTCGAGATGCTCGACGAACTGCGTGGGCGTCTGGACGGCGAGCTGGGTGAGCTGGTCGAGGCGGTGCTGGACCGCACGGGATATCGCACGGAACTGGAGGCGTCCAGCGACCCGCAGGATTTGGCCCGGTTGGATAACCTGAACGAATTAGTCAGCGTCGCACACGAATTCAGCATCGACCTGGCGAATGCCGAGGCGTTGGGAACGGATCTGGACGACGAGGACGTGCCCGACACCAGTGTGCTTGCGCAGTTCCTCGAGCGGGTGTCGCTCGTCGCCGACGCCGACGACCTGCCCGAGCACGGCGCAGGCGTGGTGACCATGATGACGCTGCACACCGCCAAAGGGTTGGAGTTCCCCGTCGTGTTCGTGACCGGCTGGGAGGACGGTATGTTCCCGCATATGCGAGCGCTCGGCGATCCCACCGAACTGTCCGAGGAACGGCGACTGGCCTACGTCGGCATAACCCGTGCGCGCCAACGACTTTACGTGAGCCGCGCCAAGGTCCGCTCGTCATGGGGTCAGCCGATGCTCAACCCCGAGTCGCGGTTCCTTCGCGAGATCCCGCAGGAGCTCATCGACTGGCGGCGCGTCGATCCCGCGCCGTCATTGTCGGCGCCGGTCAGCGGGGCGGGTCGCTTCGGCACGCCCCGGCCGTCGCCTACCCGCTCGGCGGCGGGCAAGCGCGCCTTGATCGTGCTGGAGCCGGGGGATCGCGTCACCCACGACAAGTACGGCCTCGGGCGGGTGGAGGAGGTCTCCGGGATGGGCGAATCCGCCATGTCGCTGATCGACTTCGGCAGTGCCGGGCGCGTGAAGCTGATGCACAACCACGCTCCGGTATCGAAGCTCTAGCCGCGCAGGCGATACGGCCGGGCGCGGTGCGCCCACGCCGCCCATCCGGACGAGGCCGCCCATCCGTACGGGGTTTGAGATGCGGGCACCGCGATGCGCGAACACTCGGCGCGCGATTACGGCCGGGCCCACCGCGCGGTGGCGGGTAGCAGCGCCAGCACGATCGTGATCACCGGAAGCGCGGGTATCGCGTAAACCAGGGGCGCCAGCTTCGCGCCGGCGATGAACAGGCTCGCGAAGATCATCAGCCCGATCACCGAACCGACGACGACAAGCGTCCTTGCCATCCGGCGTCGAAGCAGAAGCGCGATCAACCCGCTGATCAGGGCACCCGCGGAGACCAACGTCAGGAATCCGACAGCGACACAGAACAGCCGGTCCGACGACCACCAGCCGGTGATCAGGTCGGTGGCGATGACCGCGGTGGCCCAGCCGCTGACGATCGAGAAGACCGCCGTCGCGGCCGCCATTTTCGGCCGCGCTGTCCGGCGCCCGCGGATCGATACCGGCGTGGCCCGCGGGAAGTAGGTGGTCGGCTGCTCCGGGTGGCTGCCGGAACTGATGTGCGTGGTGTGCGGTTCGTCGAGAGTGGGCAGTGACCCCGTCGGCGCACGCCGGATGATGCTGGTCTTGGGCGCGGACAACCCGTCGGAGGGCGGAGCAGAATCCTCTTCGGACTCATCGGGAAGGTCCGGTTCGGTCACACCTACGGAGAGTAGCTGCCGGGGCTGAGACCCCGTTTGGCCAGCCAGCCGACCGGGTCAATGCGGTCGGTGCCGTTCAGAAGCACCTCGAAGTGGCAGTGCGGGCCGGTCGAGTTGCCTCGGTTGCCGATTGTGGCGATCTGGTCGCCTGCCCAGACTCGCTGGCCGATGCTGACGGTCCAGGTGTTGACGTGGCCGTAGAGCGTGACGGTGCCGTCCGCGTGCCGCAGCTTGACCCATGCGCCGTAGCCGGCGGTCGGACCCACGTCGATCACGACGCCGTCGGCGGCGGCGACGATCGGGGTGCCGATCGAGTTGGCGATGTCGATGCCGCCGTGCAGCACGCCCCAGCGATAGCCGAAGCCGGAGGTGAATACGCCCTTCGTCGGCATCACGAACAGCGGGCGCTGTAGCCGCGCCTCCCGCTCGGCCCGCTCCTGGGCGAATGCGGCCGCCTTGGTGATCTCCTCGGCGTGCACAACGGCTTCGGTGGCCGATGCGACCGTCACCACCTGCATCCCGTCGGTGGAGCCGGCGATGGCGCCCGCGGCGAGCGTCGACTGATCTGAGGCCAGCACGGTGTCGGTGGTTGTGGTGTCGGAGTTGTTCATCACCGAGTGCGCGGCGGCCGCGGTGGCGCCTGCGGCCATCGCCGCGATCATCAGCCTGCCCTTGACCGCGGTGGCGGTCTCCTTGCGGTGCTGGGCGGCACGGCGGGCGGTGATGTCGATGATGTCGGTGGCCGCCATGCCGTCGCTGACGTCGGTCTTGCTGTCGCGGTACGCGTGCGTTGTATTTCGCGCCCCGCGCGACGACGAGCCGCGCTCTTCGCGCACGTCGGGCCGGAATTCCGACGGCACGACGAGGCGCATCGGGATCAGGTCGTCGGTGTCGGCCATGTCGTCCAGCTCGGGCGCGTGCATGACCTGGCATTCGCGATCGAACGCGGAACTGTGATGAAACTCCAGGTCAGACAGCTTTCCGAACTCATTGAAAGGAATGATGTCGGTGATTTCAGTGGCTTCGGGGTCAACCCATCTATTGCGAGCGTTCGACGCGCCTCCGGAAGGAGATTCGAAAGAACGGTGCCCCGCCAACCTGAATCCTTATTGTCGTGACCGGAACGTTATCTAGACCGGTAGACGTTAACCAAATCCCAATGTTCTCGGCAACCCGAGAGAGTATTCCTACCAAGAATGTGACTTGTATCACCCTCGGTGCCCGGTGAGATCTGCCACATGACCGGTGGGCGGTGCCGGAGTCTTCGACTGGTGTCGATAAAGTTCCCCCGAACCCGTCGGGTGCATACACAGAAGTCAAACAGACAGCGTTCCTAAACAGACAGCGAGCTGATGGATCTTTTCGAGTATCAGGCGAAGGAGCTGTTCGCCAAGCACAACGTTCCCACCACACCCGGACGGGTGACCACCACCGCCGAAGAGGCGAAGGCGATCGCCGAGGAGATCGGCAAGCCGGTGATGGTTAAGGCACAGGTCAAGGTCGGCGGCCGCGGCAAGGCGGGTGGCGTGAAGTACGCCGCCACCCCCGACGACGCGTTCACCCACGCGCAGAACATCCTCGGCCTGGACATCAAGGGCCACATCGTGAAGAAGCTGCTGGTCGCCGAGGCCAGCGACATCGCCGAGGAGTACTACATCTCCTTCCTTCTCGACCGTGCCAACCGCACCTACCTGGCCATGTGCTCGGTCGAGGGCGGTATGGAGATCGAAGAGGTCGCCGCCACCAAGCCCGACCGGCTGGCCAAGGTGCCCGTCGATGCCGTCAAGGGCGTCGACCTCGCTACCGCGCGCTCGATCGCCGAGCAGGGCCACCTGCCCGCCGAGGTACTCGACGCGGCCGCGGTGACGATCCAGAAACTGTGGGAAGTGTTCGTCGCGGAGGACGCCACGCTGGTCGAGGTCAATCCACTGGTGCGCACGCCCGATGATCAGATCCTCGCGTTGGACGGCAAGGTCACGCTGGACGCCAACGCCGACTTCCGGCAGCCCGGCCACGCGGAGTTCGAGGACCGCGACGCCACAGATCCGTTGGAGCTCAAGGCAAAAGAGCACGACCTCAACTACGTCAAGCTCGACGGCGAGGTCGGCATCATCGGCAACGGCGCGGGCCTTGTCATGTCGACGCTCGACGTCACCGCCTACGCGGGCGAGAAGCACGGCGGCGTGAAGCCGGCCAACTTCCTCGACATCGGCGGCGGCGCGTCGGCCGAGGTGATGGCAGCGGGCCTCGACGTCATCCTTAACGACTCTCAGGTCAAGAGCGTGTTCGTCAACGTGTTCGGCGGCATCACCTCCTGCGACGCCGTGGCCAACGGCATCGTCAACGCGCTGAAGATCCTCGGCGACGAGGCCAACAAGCCGCTCGTCGTCCGCCTCGACGGCAACAACGTCGAGGAGGGCCGTCGCATCCTCGCTGACGCCAACCACCCGCTCGTGATCCAGGCCGACACCATGGACGCCGGCGCCGACAAAGCCGCCGAGCTGGCGAACAAGTAAGGGACCGTTGACATGTCGATTTTTCTGAACAAGGACTCCAAGGTCATCGTCCAGGGCATCACCGGCGGCGAGGGCACCAAGCACACCGCGCTGATGCTGAAGGCGGGCACGCAGCTGGTCGGTGGCGTCAATGCCCGCAAGGCGGGAACGACGGTGTCGCACAAGGACAAAGACGGCAAAGACGTCGAGCTGCCGGTGTTCGGCACCGTCGCCGAGGCGATCAAGGAGACCGGCGCCGACGTGTCCGTCGTCTTCGTCCCGCCGAAGTTCGCCAAGGACGCGATCATCGAGGCCATCGACGCCGAGATCCCGCTGCTTGTCGTCATCACCGAGGGAATCCCGGTGCAGGACAGTGCATATGCGTGGGCCTACAACGTCGACAAGGGCCAGAAAACCAGGATCATCGGTCCCAACTGCCCCGGCATCATCACGCCGGGTGAGGCGCTCGCGGGCATCACGCCCGCCAACATCACCGGCTCGGGCCCGGTCGGCCTGGTGTCGAAGTCGGGCACGCTGACCTACCAGATGATGTTCGAGCTGCGCGACTTCGGCTTCTCGACGGCCATCGGCATCGGCGGCGACCCGGTCATCGGCACCACCCACATCGATGCCATCGAGGCGTTCGAGAAGGACCCCGAGACCAAGGTCATCGTGATGATCGGTGAGATCGGCGGCGACGCCGAGGAGCGTGCGGCCGACTACATCAAGGCCAACGTCTCCAAGCCCGTCGTCGGTTATGTCGCGGGTTTCACTGCGCCGGAAGGCAAGACCATGGGCCACGCGGGCGCGATCGTGTCGGGCTCGTCGGGCACCGCGGCCGCCAAGAAGGAAGCGCTCGAGGCCGCAGGCGTCAAGGTCGGCAAGACTCCGTCGGAGACCGCGAACCTGGCCCGGGAAATCCTGAAAACCTTGTAGCCCGTTGCACCGCGAGCGTGCGTGTCTGCCCACGACACGCCGCGGCAACGCGTACAAGTGCGCACGCTCGCGGTGTGACGGACGCCGCAAGATTAGGAACACGTTCCAGTTTTCAGTTAGCCTGACGAATTAACAGTCGTCAGGAGGTCTGTAATGGTCGACCCGCGTACCCCTGTACTCGTCGGCGTGGGCCAGTTCACCGAGAAGATCGATGACCCCGACTACCGGGGCATGTCCTCGGTCGAGCTGGCTACAGAGGCCGCCAAGGCCGCGCTGACCGACACCGCTGCCGACCGAGACGACGTCGCCAAGGCCATCGATGCCGTTGTCGGCCTCCGTCAGTTCGAGATCTCCGGGCCGATGCCCGCCAGGCTTGGCAAGTCGAACAATTACCCGCGGTCGGTCATGCAACGGCTCGGCGGGCAGCCGGCCCGCTCGGTGATCGAGCCCGTCGGCGGCCAGGGGCCGCAGAAGCTCGTCACCGAGTTCGGCACCGCGATCGCCAACGGCGAGGCCGATGTCGTGATGATCATCGGCTCCGAGCCGGGTTCGACGGCCCGCTACTTCGCGAAGCGGGACGACAAGCCCGACTTCAGCGAGCACATCGACGGGCAGATCGAAGACCGCGGCCACCAGATTCAGCAGTACATCAGCGAGTACACCGCCAAACACGGGCTGACGGGCGCCGCGGTGCAGTACGGGCTGCTGGACAACGCCCGCCGCGCCAGGCTCGGCCAGAGCGTCGCCGACTACCGCCTGCAGATGGCCGAGCTGTTCGCGCCGCTGTCGAAAATCGCTGCCAAGAACCCGTTTTCGTCGTCGCCGGTTGAGCGTTCCGTCGAGGAGATCGTCACCGTCACCGACGACAACCGGATGATCTGTGACCCCTACCCGCGGCTGCTGGTCGCTCGCGATCAGGTCAACCAGGGCGCGGCGACGGTGATGATGTCGGTGGACGCCGCGCGTCGCCTCGGGGTGCCCGAGGAGAAGTGGGTCTACGTGCACGGCCATTCCGACATGGTCGAGCAGGCCCTGCTGGACCGCGTCGACCTGGGCGCCAGCCCCGCGGCAGTGCATGCCGTCGAGGAGGCACTGCGCGTCGCGCAGATCGGCGTCGACGATATCGATACCTTCGATCTCTACAGCTGCTTCCCGTTTCCCGTCTTCGTCGCGTGCGAAGCCCTTGGCATCAACGGCGACGACCCGCGCGGGCTGACGCTGACGGGCGGGCTGCCCTACTTCGGCGGGCCCGGGAACAGCTATTCGCTGCACGCGATTGCCGAGACGGTGGCCGAGATGCGCGACAAGCCAGGCAGATTCGGCTTGGTCGGCGCCAACGGCGGAACGATGAGCAAGTATTCGGTTGGCATCTACTCGACCATGCCGGTCGATTGGCGGACCGATCGCAGCAAGGAGCTGAACGACGAGATCGCTGCGTTACCAGCGGTTTCCGTGACGGAAGAGGTTGACGGCCCCGCGACGGTCGAGACTTACTCTGTGCATTACGACTGGCCGGTGCGCACCGGGGTCATCATCGGCAGGCTCGACGCCGATGACTCCCGGTTCATGGCGCTGGCGGAGGACGAGGATCTCGTCGGCCTGATGTCCGACGGCGATCCGCTCGGCGCACACATCGTCGTGACGTCCACCGAGCACGGCAACCGCGCACGCCTGGCCTAATCCCACGCAAGCAGTGATGAGTCGAAATCGACTATCGCGGGGCCCGGGTCATCGTGCGCGACGTTTGGCCACGCGTCCCTTGGACTCGACACGGGTCCGGTTTGCCCGCCTGTTGTGGCGAACGTTTGCGTGCGGATCATCGAATACGCGGGCAATCAGCGGGCTGATGGAAGGCATGGGATTCCCTTTCGTTGGGTCATGCGGAAGCTCTGGTGTCTACGACTCTCGTGCCGACCGGACGGCGGGGCACGCGTAGTCGACTACGCGAGTGCGGGGCGGTCCACTACTTCACACCGCGCGACCGTTCTTGTACCATCTGGTACATGTTTACCGATCATGCCATCGACATCGATGCCCCCGCGGCGCGCGTGTGGGACGTGTTCTCCGACGTCGAGCGCTGGCCGGACTGGACCGCATCGGTGACCAGCCTGAAAGCGCTCGACGGGCCGGGCCTCGCGGTCGGAAAGCGGTTCGAGATTAAGCAGCCGCGGCTGCCCAGGCTGGTGTGGCAGGTGACCGCGCTCGACGAGGGCAGGTCGTGGACGTGGGAGCAGCACTCGCCCGGCGGCCGCACCATCGCCGTTCACGAGGTGCATCCAACGGAAGGCCGCACGAAGGTCATGCAGCGGCTCGACCAGCATGGGCCAGTCGGCTCGCTCGTCGCCAGGATGATGCGCGGCACCACGAAGCGCTACCTCGAGCTCGAGGCGCAGGGTCTCAAGGCGCGCAGCGAGCAGTTGCGTGGCTCGACCTCCTGACCTCGAGCGGCGCCGACATCTGCTCGACGCACTCATCGACGCTTTTGCCGACGGCGGCATCGGCGATCGCTCACTTCGTGAAATCGCCGAGGCGGTCGGCACCAGCCATCGAATGCTGTTGCACCACTTTGGGTCACGAGGCGAGCTGATGTTGACGATCGTCGACGAGATCGAGCGTCGGCAGATGTCGGTTCTGCCCGACGCGGCCACCGAGCCTGCCGACGCGATGGCCGCGATGTGGGCCGACGTCCGCAGGTCCGAGCTGCGGCCGTTCGAGCGGCTCTTCTTCGAGTGTTACGCCCGCGGCGCGCAGGGCGAGCAGCCGTATGCGCGCATGCTGCCCGGCGCCGTCGATTCCTGGCTGACCGAGGTGGACGCCAAGACGGGCGGAACTGCCGACCCGGCGTTCGTGCGACTCGGGCTGGCCGTCACGCGCGGCCTGCTGCTCGACCTGGTCGCCACGGACGACGACGACGGCGTCGACGCCGCAGCCCAAGCGTTCGTCGAACTGCTGCGCCGGGCTCAGACCAGCGCGGCCAGCTTGCCCGCGAGCCGCTCCACGTAGGCGGCGACTTCGTCTTCGGTCTTGTCGGGCAGGCCGAAGAGAACCTCGGTGACGCCGAGTTCCTGCCAGTGCGCGAGCTTCTCGGGGTCGGGTTTGAAGTCCAGCGCCACGATCTGCGGTGCACCGTCGCGGCCGGCGCCTGCCCAGGTGTCCTGCAGCAGCTTGACCGGCTCGTCGATGTTGAAATCGCGCGGCGTGGTGATCCAGCCGTCGGCCGACCGGGCGATCCACTTGAAGTTCTTCTCGGTGCCCGCCGCGCCGACGAGCACCGGAATGTGGGACTGAACGGGCTTCGGCCATGCCCATGACGGCCCGAACTTGACGAACTCGCCGTCGTATTCGGCCTCCTCCTCGGTCCACAGCGCGCGCATCGCCTCGATGTACTCGCGCAGCATGGTGCGGCGGCGCCCAGGGGGCACGTTGTGGTCGGCCAGTTCGTCGGTGTTCCAACCGAATCCGACGCCAAGGCTGACCCGGCCACCGGAAAGGTGGTCGAGGGTGGCGATCGACTTGGCCAGCGTGATCGGGTCGTGCTCGACCGGCAATGCGACGGCCGTCGACAGCCGCACCCGCGAGGTCACCGCGCACGCGGCGCCCAGCGACACCCACGGGTCAAGGGTGCGCATGTAGCGGTCGTCGGGCAGCGACTCGTCGCCGGTGGTCGGGTGGGCGGCCTGCCGCTTGATCGGGATATGGGTGTGTTCGGGAACGTAGAACGTGGTGAACCCGTGGTCGTCGGCCAGTTTGGCCGCCGCCGCCGGGTTGATCCCGCGATCGCTGGTGAACAGAACAAGCCCATAGTCCATACCCAGAATTAGAACGTGTTCCAGTCTGGCGGGCAAGGGCGGGGTGCCGAAGCGGCCGATTTCCGCCGTCAGCGCAGGCTCGAAAGTGTGCGAAGGTGTAGTGAAATGCCCAACGATCAGGACAAGGCCGTCGAGTCGGCGGTAGCTGCGATGGCTGCAGGTGCACCGTCCGATTGGGTCAGTCTGCGCGCGGTGTTCACCCCGGTGAAGGCGTCGGCCACCGTCGACACCGAATCGGCGGACGAAGCGGTTCGGCTGGACATCTCACCAGAGGCGTTGCAGGACATCGCTTCGCATCAGCGGCGAGCAGCCGAGATCGGCGAGCCGTGGCACCGGTTGGTCATCGATTTCGACCGCTCGGGGCGGCTGTCGGTGCGCGCGGTGCCCGAGGATGACCCGCGCCTGCGGCGCGTCACGTGGGTGCTGCTGCTGGTTGCGCTGCTTGTTCTGGCAGCGGGCGCGGTGTACGTGCTCGTCACTCTGGCGTAGCCGACTACGCGTGACCCAGCGAACTCGCGCGGCCAGTGTTCCCAAGCATGGGGACTCGATTCCGCGTCAAGGCCTTCGAATGGGTGCGGCGCTACCTGCCCAATGAGATCGCAGGCTGGGTCGGCGAGCTGGGTGGTGCCGCGGCGACGTACTACCTGACGGGCTCGTATGCGGCAGCCGTCGTCGCAGGGACCATCGGGGCCTCCGTCGGCTACTACGCGACGGCATACGTCAACGTGGTCTGCTGGACGTATCGCGCGCAGGCCGGGCGCACGAGGCCCAAGCGGGTGCTGATCGCCAACGCGCTCGCCATCCGCAGCATCGCCGTCGAGTTCGGTCCCGCCGAGGCGATCGACAGCATCGTCATCAGGCCGATCGCGCTCTATGCGGGCCCGTTCTTGCTGGGAAATGTGGCCGCCGGCTGGGTCGCCGGCAGCATCGCCGCCGATGTCGCCTTCTACGTGATGGCGATCTTCAGCTACGAGCGTTTCGAGGGCCTCGTCGCGGGACACCGACAACCGAGCGAGGAGGTCGACGGTGGATCCGTCCCTGCGGTCGCAATTGCGTGACTCGCTGAAAGCGAGGTCCGACGCCGAGGGCTGGCGCGCGCTCATCGCGCAGCACGGCACACCCCTGTTGGTGCTCGATCCCTACCGTGTCGTCGAGCGGTGCCGACTGCTGAAATCGCATCTGCGCGGGTTCGGCCTGCACTACGCGGTGAAGACGTTGCCCCATCCGGCGGTGCTGCGGGCGGTCGCCGCCAGCGGCTGCGGCTTCGACGTGACGGCAAGGGCAGAGCTCGATCTCCTTGGCAAGCTTGGTCTTCCGATCGACCGGTGCATCAATACCAACCCGATCAAGAAGCTCACCGACATCGACCGCGCCTACCTGGCAGGGGTCCGCACCTTCGTCGTCGACAATCCACTCGAGGCGCAGAAGTTCGCGGGCCTGCCTGCCGACATCAACATCCTTGTTCGGCTTGCGTTCCCGAACCCGTCGGCGAAGTCGGGGCTGTCCGTCAAGTTCGGTGTGGATCCCGCCGACGCCGAGCTCGTCGTCAAGCACGTATTGGCCACCGGGGTCCGATTCGCCGGCTTCAGCTTCCACGTCGACGGTCGGGGAACGAAGCCCGAGTCGTACGGCTCAGCTCTGCGTGGCACCCTGGATCTCGTCACCCACATCGCCGAAACACTCGGCGTCACAACCGATGTCATTGAAATCGGCGGAGGCCTTCCGGTGAGCCTCCGCGACCCGAGGTCGACGATCGACAAAATCTCAGACATCGTCGACGAGACGCTCGGTGACCGGCGTGATGAGTTCACCCTGTTGGCCGATCCAGGCCGGTTCCTTGCCGCCGACGCCATGACGTTGCTGACCGGCGTGGCGGGCAGCGCCGTGCGCGGGGGCCGCCTTTGGCACTATCTCGACGACGGGATCGACGACGTGCACCCGCCGATCCTCTCGCTGCGAGAGATCCTCGAGGGTCCCATCGACTGCGAGCCGGTTGTGCTGGCGGGACCGACATGTGACGGGGCCGACGTGTTCGCGTGCGACTACCCGATGCCGACGCTCGGCGTCGGCGATGTGGTGGTCAGCCCGATGATGGGTGCCTACCCGGCGGTGGCTTCGACGCAATTCAACGTGGTCTCGGCCACCAAGATCGTCGAAGTCTGACTTTCCTTCAGCCAGCGACATCGAGCAGCGCACCGACTGGGGTTACGACTACAACATCAAGCTCGCTTCGACCGCGGAGAACAACGGCTTCGACTACGCGCTGTCCCAGGTGCGTTACGAGGCCAGCCACGGCGCCGAGTATCAGCACGAGTCGACGAGCAGTTCACCCACCTCGGCGAGCCCTGGCTCGAGCACGATGAGCGGTATCGGCGAAGCGCGGAGTTCCTGCAGGTGCTGCGCAAGTACTTCTCCAACGGCAAGGACTTCGACGGCGTGGCCGAGCAGATCGCGGAACGTATTGCGGCGTATCGCAAACGGGGCGTCGACCTGATCCTCGGTGGCTTCCTGCATTTTCAGGAGGAGATCGAGTACTTCGGATCGCGGGTGGTGGCCGTTGGTTCGCGAAATCGAGAACGCTGACAGAAGTGGACCGACGCTCCTGTGCTTGTCTCTGCATAACGCGCGGTGCGCTAGCGTGGTGTGGAAACGCTCATATGGTCCGCGTCCACGAATTCGTGAACGGCGTTCCGACGCAGCGTCGCGCGTAGCGACGCTCAAACATCAGCAGGAGAGGTCATGACCTACCCGCCCAGCAGTTCCGGATATCCGCCCAGTCAGCAGCCGACCACTCAGTTCAGCGCTCCGACCCAGCAGTTCGGCAAGGTCGACCAGCCGTCGGCGCAGGGTCCCGCCGCGACCGCCGCGGGTCCGAGCAAGCTGCCGTTCATCCTGCTCGCCACTATCGGGGTACTCGGCCTTCTGGTGTATCTGTTCAGCTTCGGTCCCCAGTTCAAGATCGAGAACACCGACTTCCCGCAGTTGGGCAGCGCCACAGGCACGTCGCTGGGGCTCGGCCTCGCCGTGGTCGCTGCGCTGCTGTCTGCGCTGATCGCCGCGGCCAGCCTGCTGCCCAAGCAGAAGGCCCCGGTTGGCATCGTGGCCGCGGTGGCCGTGCTGGCGTTCCTGCTCGTGATCGCCGAGGTCATCCAGACCCCGGACGGCGTCAGCCTTGGCTGGGCGCTGTACGTCGTCATCTTCCTGACGTTCCTGCAGGCCGCGCTGGGTATCGGCGCCCTGCTTCTCGACGCGGGCATCCTCTCGGCACCGGTGTCGAAGCCAAAGCAGCCGAAGTACGAGCAGCCGCAGTACGGCCAGTACGGCGCCCCGAACCAGTACTACGGCCAGCACGCGCCGCACCAGGGCGCACAGCAGCAGCGTCCGCCCTACCCGGGCCAGTACGGCGGCGGCTATTCGGGTGGAGCGTCGTCCGGTGGCGGCTACCAGGCGATCGGCCAGCAGAACGGCCCGCCGACCCCGCCGACGGGTTTCCCCACGTACGGCCAGCCGCAGGCGACGCCGTCCGCGCCGACGGGCCAGACGCCCGCGCAGCCGCAGTCGTCGTCTTCGTCGTCTTCGTCGAATCAGTCCGGCAACTCGCCGTCATAATCTCCGGCCGCGCGAGCGTGAATCCCGCGCTCGCGAGCAAAGAACTGCTATACCGCTAGTGGTGGAGAACAGGTCGGTCGGCAGTCGCCAGGCTCGCGACCTGTTCCGTGTTGCGTTCGGCCCGTCGGTGGTGGCGCTGGTCATCATCGCCGCTGTGGTGCTGCTGCAGCTGCTCATCGCCAACAGCGACATGACCGGCGCGTCGGGCGCGATCGCCAGCATGTGGCTGGGCGTGCACCAGGTGCCGGTCTCGATCGGCGGTCGTGAGCTGGGCGTGATGCCGCTGCTGCCGGTGCTTGCGATGGTGTGGGGCACCGCGCGCACCACGGCGGCCGCCACCCCGCCGCAGGGATCCTGGTTCGTCATCCGGTGGATCGTCGCGTCGGCGCTTGGCGGTCCGCTGCTGATCGCGGCCATCTCGCTGGCCGTCATCCACGACGCCTCGTCGGTGCTGACCCAGCTGCAGACGCCCAACGCGCTGCGGGCGTTCTCCGGGGTGCTGGCCGTGCACGCGATCGGCGCCGCGATAGGCGTCGGCTCCCGGGCAGGCCGACGGTTGGTGACCTTGGCCGGGCTGCCGGCGTGGGTGGCCGATGCGGGGCGGCCCGCGATGGCCGGGGTGCTGGCGCTGTTCGGGTTGTCCGGCGCGGTCACGGCGTTGTCGCTGGTGGTGCACTGGTCGACGATGCACGAGCTGTATGCGATCACCGACTCGGCGTTCGGCCAGTTGAGCCTTTCACTGTTGTCGGCGCTCTATCTGCCCAACGTCATCGTCGGCACGTCCGCCGTCGCGGTGGGGTCCAGCGCGCATGTCGGCTTGGCGACCTTCAGTTCGTTCACCGTGTTCGGCGGCGACATCCCTGCGCTTCCGGTGCTCGCGGCGGTGCCGACGCCGCCGCTGGGCCCGATCTGGGTTGCGCTGCTGATCGTCGGGGCCGCCTCCGCCGTGGTGGTCGGCCAGCAGTGCGGACGACGGCCGCTGCCGCTTCTGCCCGCGCTGGGCAAGCTCGTCATCGCGTCGGCACTCGGGGCGGCGACGATGGTGCTGCTGGGATATGCCGGCGGCGGCGAACTGGGCAACTTCGGCCACGTCGGGGTCGATCAGGCCACGTTCGGGCCCGCGGTGTTCCTGTGGTTCGTGGCGATCGGCGGGCTGACGGTGGCGATGGCGGGCGGTATCGCCCGCACTCGTCCTTCGCCCAAACCAACGTTTGGGCGGGAAAGTGCGAGTACGGCCCACCAAAACGTCGATCTCGAGGCCGACTTCGAGCCAGAGGCCGACTTCGAGCCAGAGCCCGACTTCGAGCCCGAGGCCGACTTCGAACCGGCCTTCGAGCCCGCCTTCGATGCCGAACCAGACGCGGAATCTGACCTCGAACCCGCCTTCGAGCCCCTGGAGGACGCGCCGCTGGACGACGAACCCGAAGACTTCGAGCCGACGCCGATCGTCCGCACCTTGCCTGCCGGATTCGACGACGACCTGCCCGATCCGGAGGACTTGGAATACATCGACGACGACGACGCCGCTCCTGGCCCCACTGGCGGCCGGCAACGCCCGGCCGACGATTAGGCTCGTCGCGTGCAGCAACCCCTCCGTGTGCCCCCGAGCGCACCGGCGCGGGTGGTGGTGCTGGCGTCGGGCACCGGTTCGCTGCTGGAATCCCTGCTCGAGTCCGCGGTCGGCAACTATCCGGCCCGCATCGTCGCCGTCGGCGTCGACCGTGACTGCCGCGCCGTCGAGGTGGCCTCGGCCGCGTCGCTGCCGAGCTACCGGGTACGGCTTGGCGACTACCCGGACCGCGACGCGTGGGACGCGGCCGTCACCGACGCGACTGCCGAGCACGAGCCCGACCTGATCGTGTCGGCCGGCTTCATGAAAATACTTGGGCCCAAGTTCCTTTCACGCTTCATGGGCCGGATCATCAATACCCATCCCGCGCTCCTGCCCGCTTTTCCCGGCGCGCACGCCGTACCCGACGCGCTGGCGTACGGCGTCAAGGTGACCGGCTGCAGCGTGCATCTGGTGGACGCGGGCACCGACACCGGCCCGCTGCTGGCCCAGCAGCCGGTCGCGGTGCTCGACGACGACGACGAAGCCACCCTGCATGAGCGGATCAAGGTGGTCGAACGCAGACTGTTGGTGGATGTCCTGGCCGCGCTGGCAACGGGCGGAGTGACCTGGACTGGACGAAGGGCGGTAATCGGATGACGGACAGCGGCACGATGTCGGGGCCAGGCGCCTCCGGCGGCACGCGTAAGCCGATTCGACGGGCGTTGGTCAGCGTCTACGACAAGACCGGCCTGCCCGAACTGGCCAAGGGTCTGCACGACGCGGGCGTCGTCATCGTCTCGACCGGCTCGACCGCCAAAACCATTGCCGGCGTCGGTGTTCCGGTGACGCCGGTGGAGGAGCTCACCGGGTTTCCCGAGGTGCTCGACGGCCGGGTCAAGACGCTGCATCCGCGGGTGCATGCGGGCCTGCTGGCCGATCTTCGCAAGGCCGAGCACGCCGCGGCGCTGGCGGAGCTCGGCATCGAGCCGTTCGACCTCGTCGTGGCGAACCTGTATCCGTTCAGCGAGACGGTCGCCTCTGGCGCCGACGTCGACGAGTGCGTCGAGCAGATCGACATCGGCGGCCCATCGATGGTGCGGGCGGCCGCCAAGAACCACCCCAGTGTGGCCGTGGTGGTCGAACCGCTCGGCTACGACGGTGTGCTGGCGGCGGTTCGTGCGGGCGGCTTCACGCTCGCGGAGCGGAAGATACTGGCTTCGTTGGCGTTTCGGCACACCGCCGAGTACGACGTGGCCGTCGCAAGCTGGATGGGGGAGACGCTGGCTCCCGAGGAGCATGCGCAGAAGCTGCCCGCCTGGTTCGGCGGGACGTGGCGGCGGACCGGTGTGCTGCGCTACGGGGAAAACCCGCACCAGCAGGCGGCCCTCTACAGCGATGACGCGGCGTGGCCGGGGCTGGCGCAGGCGGAGCAGTTGCACGGAAAAGAGATGTCCTACAACAACTTCACCGACGCCGACGCGGCGTGGCGAGCCGCCTTCGATCACGAGCAGATCTGTGTGGCCATCATCAAGCACGCGAACCCGTGCGGTATCGCCATCTCGTCGGAGTCGGTCGCCGACGCGCACCGCAAGGCACACGAGTGCGATCCGCTGAGCGCGTTCGGCGGCGTCATCGCGACCAACACCGCGGTCAGCGTCGAGATGGCCGAGACGGTCGCCGACATCTTCACCGAGGTGATCATCGCGCCCGCCTACGAGGACGGCGCGGTGGAAGTGCTTGCGCGCAAGAAGAACATCCGTGTCCTCGTGGCGTCGGAGCCGTTGGTCGGCGGCGTCGAGGTGCGGCCGATCAGCGGGGGCCTGCTGCTGCAGCAGCGCGATGCGCTCGACGCGCCGGGCGATGATCCGGTGAACTGGACATTGGCCACGGGTGAGCCCGCGGACCCGGCCACGCTCGCCGACCTGGTCTTCGCGTGGCGGTCCTGCCGCGCCGTGAAGTCCAATGCGATCGTCGTGGCCGCGAACGGGGCCACCGTCGGCGTCGGCATGGGCCAGGTGAACCGCGTCGATGCCGCACGGCTTGCGGTGGAACGCGGCGGCGACCGGGTGCGTGGAGCGGTCGGCGCATCCGACGCGTTCTTCCCGTTCCCCGACGGTTTGGAGATGCTGACCAACGCCGGGGTGAAGGCGATCGTGCATCCCGGCGGGTCGATGCGCGACGAGCTGGTCACCGAGGCGGCCGCCAAGGCAGGCGTGACGCTCTACGTGACCGGAGCGCGGCACTTCGCGCACTGATAGGTTGCCGCCATGACGATGGCTGCGCGTGCGGTGGCGGTGGTCCTCGGCGCCGCCACGATTGTGCTGGCGACGGCCTGCACCCGCGTCGTCGACGACGCCCGCGTGGTCGCCGCCCCGGATATGGGCAAGGCGGCGGCGACGGCCTCCGATTGCACAAAGGTCGACGCGCCGATGACCTCGATCCCCGATCACACCGATGAAGAGCCCGTGCTGAAGATCCCGCAGCCGGAAGGCTGGGAGCGGGTGACGATGATGGACTCCGAACTGATCCGGTTCACGATGCGCAACGAGGCGTTGGCGAAGGACGGCTTCGCGCCGACGGCGGTGGTCACACTCGAAAGCCATCCGGGTATGGCCGAGCCGCGAGAGGTGTTCGACGCGCAGCAGGACGCGCTGGAGTCCGCCATCGGCGCGACGAATGTGAGCGTCAGCGAAACCACTGTTTGCGAGCTGCCCGCGGAGACCATCGACTACACCACGCCGCAGATCGGGATGCTGCCGCCACATCCGGCCAGCGTGCTGACGGCGGTGATGCACACCGAAGACGACACGTACGCGATGACGATGACGGTGCAGAGCGCCGACCCGGACAACGCGGTATTTCAGCGTGACGCCGAGACGATCCTGACCGGTTTCCAGATGCTCCCGCCGTCCGACGCCTAGCTGCTCGCCGGAGCTCGTCATGTTCGCGTAAGGCGTAGCGAGTGCCTTCCCGGGGTAGCAGTCGTAGCGTGGAGTAGTGACCCCATCTAATGATCTGCCCCGGACTGTCGGTGAGCTGCGTGCCTCCGGCCATCGCGAGCGGGGCGTCAAGGCCGAGATCCGCGAGAACCTGCTGGCAGCGCTGGCCGAGGGTCGCGACGCGTGGCCGGGCATCCTCGGCTTCGAGGACACCGTTCTTCCGCAGCTTGAGCGGGCTTTGATCGCCGGCCACGACATCGTGCTGCTCGGCGAGCGCGGTCAGGGTAAGACGCGACTGCTTCGCGCGCTGTCGGGGTTGCTCGACGAGTGGACGCCGGTGATCGCGGGCTCGGAGCTCAGTGAGCACCCGTACACGCCGATCACGCCGGAGTCGATCCGGCGGGCTGGCGAGTCGGGCGAGGACCTGCCCATCGAGTGGCGGCATCGCAGCGAGCGCTATTTCGAGAAGCTGGCCACCCCCGATACCAGCGTGGCCGACCTGGTCGGCGACATCGACCCGATCAAGGTGGCCGAGGGCCGCAGCCTCGGCGACCCGGAGACCATCGCCTACGGGCTGATCCCGCGGGCGCACCGCGGCATCGTCGCGATCAACGAGCTGCCCGACCTCGCCGAGCGCATCCAGGTGTCGATGCTCAACGTGATGGAGGAGCGCGACATCCAGGTGCGTGGCTACACGCTGCGGCTGCCGCTCGACGTGGTCGTCGTCGCGAGCGCGAACCCCGAGGACTACACCAACCGTGGGCGCATCATCACCCCGCTGAAGGACCGGTTCGGCGCCGAGATCCGCACGCATTACCCGCTGGCGCTGGCCGCCGAGATCGGCGTCATCACCCAGGAGGCGCATCTGGCCGCGGAGGTGCCGGAGTACCTGCTGCAGATCCTGGCCCGATTCGCACGGCTGCTGCGCGAGTCGAGCTCGATCGACCAGCGTTCGGGTGTGTCGGCGCGGTTCGCGATCGCGGCCGCCGAGACGGTCGCCGCTGCGGCGCGGCACCGTTCGGCGATTCTCGGTGAGGACGACCCGGTGGCGCGCGTGGTCGACCTCGGCACGGTGATAGACGTGCTGCGCGGGAAGCTGGAGTTCGAGTCCGGCGAGGAGGGCCGCGAGCAGGCGGTGCTCGAGCACCTGCTGCGGCGCGCGACGGCCGACACCGCGCAGCGGCTGCTCGGCGGTATCGACGTCGGGCCGCTGGTGGTGGCGATCGAGGGCGGCACGGCCGTGACGACCGGCGAACGGGTGTCGGCGCGCGACGTGTTGGCGGCGGTGCCCGAGGTGTCGGCGATCGCCCAGGTGCAGTCGAAGCTGGGTGCGAAGTCCGACGGTCAGCGGGCCGCTGCCGTCGAGCTGGCGCTCGAGGCGTTGTATCTCGCGAAGCGGATCGACAAGGTGTCGGGAGAAGGCGAAACCGTCTATGGCTAAGGGCCTGCAACGAGGCCACGGGCGCTCGGCCCGGTACTCCGGCTACACCGGCGGCCCGGACCCGCTGGCGCCGCCGGTCGATCTGCGCGAAGCCCTCGAGGCGATCGGGCAGGACGTGATGGAGGGCTCGTCGCCGCGTCGCGCGATGCAGGAGCTGCTGCGGCGCGGCAGCCAGAACATGCGCGGCGCCGACAAGCTGGCCGCCGAGGCGAACCGCCGTCGTCGGGAGCTATTGCAGCGCAACAACCTTGACGGCACCCTGCAGGAGATCAAGAAGCTGCTCGACGAGGCGGTGCTTGCCGAGCGCAAGGAATTGGCGCGCGCGCTCGACGACGACGCCCGGTTCCAGGAGATGCGGATCGAATCGCTGCCGCCGTCGCCTGCCAAGGCCGTGCAGGAGTTGTCCGACTACGAGTGGCGAAGCGACGAGGCGCGCGAGAAGTACGACCAGATCAAGGACTTGCTCGGCCGCGAGATGCTCGACCAGCGATTCGCGGGAATGAAGCAGGCGCTGGAGAACGCCACCGACGAGGATCGTCAGCGCGTCAACGAAATGCTCGATGATCTCAATGACCTGCTGGACAAGCATTCCCGTGGCGAGGACACCCAGCAGGACTTCGACGACTTCATGAAGAAGCACGGCGAGTTCTTTCCGGAGAACCCGCAGAACGTGGACGAGCTGCTGGACTCGCTGGCTCAGCGCGCCGCGGCGGCGCAGCGGTTCCGTAACAGTCTGTCGCCCGACCAGCGCGCCGAGCTGGATGCGTTGGCGCAGCAGGCGTTCGGCTCGCCGTCGTTGATGAACGCGCTCAACCGGCTCGACGGACATTTGCAGGCGGCCAGGCCCGGCGAGGACTGGAACGGGTCGTCGCGTTTCTCCGGCGACAACCCGCTCGGCATGGGCGAGGGCGCGCAGGCGATGTCGGACATCGCCGAACTCGAGCAGTTGGCCGAGGCGCTGTCGCAGAGTTATGCGGGCGCGACGATGGACGATGTCGACCTCGAGTCGCTGGCCCGCCAACTCGGGCCGGAGGCCGCGCTCGATGCGCAGACACTGTCCGAGCTGGAAAAGGCCCTCGTCAATCAGGGCTTCCTTGACCGGGGGTCCGACGGGCAGTGGCGGCTCTCCCCGAAGGCCATGCGACAGCTCGGGCAGACGGCCTTGCGCGATGTGGCTCAGCAGCTTTCGGGGCGGCACGGGGAACGTGAGACGCGGCGGGCGGGCGCGGCAGGCGAGCTGACGGGCGCGACGCGGCCCTGGCAGTTCGGCGATACCGAGCCGTGGAACGTCACCCGCACGCTGACCAATGCCGTTCTGCGGCAGGCGGGTACGGGTGTGGCCGAGCCGCCGCTGCGAATCACCGTCGATGACGTGGAGGTGTCGGAGACCGAGACGCGCGCGCAGGCCGCGGTGGCACTGCTGGTCGACACCTCGTTCTCGATGGTGATGGAGAACCGCTGGCTGCCGATGAAGCGCACGGCGCTGGCGTTGAGCCATCTGGTCAGCACCAGGTTTCGCTCGGATGCGTTGCAGATCATCGCCTTCGGCCGGTACGCACGCACGGTGTCGCCCGCGGAGCTGACCGGTTTGGAGGGCGTGTACGAGCAGGGCACCAACCTGCACCACGCGCTTGCTTTGGCGGGAAGGCATCTGCGCCGACACCCCAACGCGCAGCCCGTCGTCCTCGTCGTGACGGACGGCGAGCCGACCGCGCACCTGGAGAGATATGGAGACGGCGCTGGCGCTGGTTCGGCGGCTCAGCCGCCGTCGGTGTTCTTCGACTATCCGCCGCATCCGCGAACGATCGCCCACACCGTGAAGGGCTTCGACGACATGGCCCGCCTTGGCGCACAGGTGACGATCTTCCGGCTCGGCAACGATCCCGGCCTGGCCAGATTCATCGACCAGGTCGCGCGACGGGTCGAGGGCCGCGTCGTGCTGCCCGACCTGGACGGGTTGGGCGCGGCGGTCGTCGGCGACTACCTGCGGTCGCGCCGGCGTCGCCGTTAGTCCTATATCGCGCCGGGCGTGCCGGGGGGACTGAGCGAGCCATCGACGTTCGGCACCATCGCCGGGGCCGGAATCCCGCCTTCCGCCGCGTTGTCTCCCGGTATCCCGTCGTCCACCGGCGCGTCGAATGCGCCGCCGGCACACGCCGGATGCGCCCAGCCCAGCCACCCGCAGGCAGGATCTTCCTGGGCGAACGTACCGGCAGGCCCGGCCGGTGCGGAAACACCCATCGCCGTTGCTCCGGCGATTGCGGCCGCAGCAGCGATTCCGGCCAATCTTGAAATGCGTCGCATGACTTCCCCTCCCAGATGAGCGGCAGTGATTTGCCCTCGACGCCAGCATGGACCCAAAACCGCCTTCGCATCGGCGTATTGGGCGAACAATAGATTTACGCAGGCGTCGATAAGTGTTGCAGCGCAACAGACTTGATGCAGCTAGGGGTCGTCGCCGTTCGGGCCATCATCGCTTTCGAAGAGCTCCCTCAAGAGCTCCTCGGGGTGATGTGCGAGGTTGACTTCGAACGGCCCGTTGCCGTCGCTGTACGCCAGCCTGCCGGTGTCGGTGACTTTTGTCTGGAGTAGACCCTTGCTGATGAGGGTGTGGTCGGGCCCGCAGTCGAAGAAGAGGCAGTCGGCGTCGGTTCGTCCGCCCGCGGCCCAGGACGGGTCGTGGTTGACCTCGCAGTGGTAACCGGGTTCGGTGCAGCCCGGCCTTGTGCAACCGCGGTCACGGGCGTAGCAGATGATGCGTTGGTCGGCGGACGCGATGCGTTTCGTACGGCCAAGGTATAGCGGGCGGTTGGAGTGATCGTCGAACACCGCCAGGTAGTGAATGGAGTTGGCGGCCAACCGGATCAGATCGCGCATCGGCAGCCGCGACCCACCGCCGGTGCGCGCGGGCGGGGGCATCGGAATCGATGGATCGTTGACTGCACGGGCGGCCTGATTCAGCTCGCTCAGTGTCACTGTCGCGATCACGGTGACAGGCAGCCCGCGGTGTTGGCCGTAGGCGCCTGAGGCGAGCCCCGCTCGCAAACCGAGTTTGAGTGCGTCGTGTAGGCGTTGGCGAGCGTTGCGCGGGTCGGGCGTCACTTCGACATGCCCGGCCCCGTCGACGAGCTCGGCATTCTCGGCGTGCTCAGCCGTAGGGTCTGAGCCGGGCGGCACCACGAGGTCCTCAGCGTCCGAGTCCGGCTCGGGGTTGTCGAAATCGTCCGCACACGAAGCTGATTCACCATTGTCGGCGTGGTCGGGCTGGGCGTCCTCAGCGGACTCAGGCTCAGCGGGCCGGTGGCGGCCGGGTCGCACGGCTGCGCTGCCTGCTTCGATGTAGGCGCGCATCTCGGGATCGACCCAGCCGTGTACTCGGCTCAGCCCGTCGGGTTGTTGGGGACCGAGGGTGAGCCCGCGGCGGCGGGCGCGGTCGGTGTCGTCGAACAGTTCGTCGGGGTTGAGGTGTTCGGCGATGCCCTTGCCGATGCTTTTGACGAAGTTGGCGTCTTGGTCGTTGGCGTGGCGCACCAGGATGCGCTCGCAGGTGTCTTTCTTATGTCCCAGCGCCGAGGGCAGCAGGTCGATGCCGCCGCAGACGGCGCGGATGTGGTCGTCACCGAGGGCGCCCGCCTCGACAGCGGCGGCCAGGCACGGCAGTTCAGGTGGCAAGACCGGACCGGTCAGGGTGCGGCGGGGGCGGATTCGGGCAGCGAGCGCGATGCGGCGCTTCACCTCGCCGGTGGTGATGCGCAGGCGCTTCCACAGCAGCTTCGACATGACGGTGCCTGCGGGCAGGTCGGGGTCGTCGGGTCCGTCGGGCGGTTCCATAAGCTCGCCGAAGAACCGGTACATCAGCCCACGGTTGACCCGATGCTGGGTTTCGAGTCGTTCGGCGACCTCGACGCGGAACGCATTGCCCACGGAGTCCGAGCACGCGGCACGCAGCCGGGCGTAACCCGTATCGACCGCATCAAGTGCGGCGCGGATCTCGTCCCGCTGGATGTCCATGGCCCAAATTTATCGAACTAATGTTCGAATGGCTCTGAGGGTTCCGGGCCCTGTGGATGAAATCGCAACTGTGGATAACCTGGCGAAGCCGGTTGACACGGAACGCCTAAGCACCTCGCTTAGCGGCGGCCGCACACAGTTGAGGAATGGATTTCCCATTCGCGAGTGCAACTTCAAGGGCGACCCGAGCAGCGTGGCGCCGATTCAGCACCCGCGAGTAATTCGTGGAGTCGCGCAGAGCTGCGCTAGCCGGTCCTGCGCTTCTTGCGCTTGACGGCGACCTTGCCCCACAGCGAGAAGCCGCGGACCTTGACCCGCGGCGCGCCGGGCAGACCCTGCTCGGTTTCCAGGTGGTCGAACGTGCCCATCACGCCGTGGCCGCGCAGATCGACGTTGACCTCAGGCGGCACGAGGATCGTCTGACCGCCCATGATCGAGTAGGTGCGGATCTCGACCTCGGGTGAGGTGAAGTCGGCGTAGCGCAGGTCGACGATTCCGCCGCCCCATAGCGTGAAGGTTGTCAGCTTCCTCGGCACGTTCCAGCGGCCGCGTCGCTCGAATCCACTCATGATGGCCAGCAGCAGCGTGGACGGCGCGGGATGGCACGGGCCGCCCCGGCGGGTGGCGGTGACAGCCCCGGGCAGATCGGCGCTAAGGCGTTCCAGATCGTCGTACGTCTTGGCGGCGTAGGCCTTGGACAAGCGGGCTTCGTACTCGGTCATCGGGAGCCGACCAGCGGCCGCGGCATCGGCGAGCAGGTGCGCTACCTGCATACGATCGGTGTCCGCAGCGGGCTCCGATCGGTTTCGCGACGCTGGAGTGGTCATCAGTCACGAGCCTACGTTGAAGGTATAAGGAAGCACAGGCCGATCATGTACTTCGCGCCAGGTACTGCGCGAAGCCGATGGTCCCGACGGGGTTTGCAGGCACGAGGTTGGCGCCGGACCTCAGACCTGCGACGATGCCACCCGGCAATGGCAGCGTGAGCACGCGTCGGCGGCTGCCGCGGGAGGTCAGGTACATGCGTGCGAGCTCGTCGTGGGCGAAGACCGCCGGTCCTCCGATGTCGTCGACGCGACCCGCGGGGCCTCTGTCGATGAGTGACACCAGGTGCGTCGCGACATCGCGGGTGTCGATGGGCTGGAAGCGGACGCCCTTGACCGTGAACAGCGCAGGCGAGAAGCGCTGGATCGAGAATGTCGTCTCGATCAGATCGTGGAACTGCGTGATCCGGGTGATCGTGTGGCCGAGCCCGGAGGCCGTCAGCGCCTCTTCGACGCGCAGCTTGGCCGTGTAGTACGGCAGCGGGATGCGGTCGATCCCGACGATCGACACGTAGACGATGTTGGCCGTCTTGGCCCGGCGTGCGGCGGAGATCAGGTTGTCGGCGGAGACGACGTCCTTGCCGCGGGTGCCCTGGGTCGCGCAGTGGATGACGGTGTCGATGCCGTCCAGCGCCGCGTCGATACCCTCGCCGCTGAGCAGGTCCCCTTGTGCCCAATGGACGCCGGTGTAGCCGACATGAGATTTACGGCTCAGCGCACGGACGTGGTGGCCGGCCTCGGTAGCCTCGCCGACCACTCGGTGTCCGAGCGTGCCGGTCGCGCCGGTGATGAGAACGTCACGAGCCATTGGTCAGCGAGCCTACGCGCAGATGAAAGACCGGCAATAGAAAACGGGCACCTGCGCGGTGCGCAAGTGCCCGTTGACTTTAGCGAGATTTAGCCGGCGGCGGAGACAGGTCCGGCCGCGAAGTCCGCGAGGCTGTCCTTGAACGTGTCCAGCTGGTCGTTGAGGCCGAGGCCGTCGTTCGAGGTCTCGCAATGCTCGCCAGTGTTGTCAGTGACGCACGTTTCGGTGTCGGTGCCGTTGAACAGCGTGTTGAGCTGGTTCGCGGGGTTGGTGCTGCTCGCGAACTCGCTGAGGTCGGCGTTGACGAGGCACGAGACACGCTCTGCCGGCGGAGTTGTGGGCAGGCCACACTCGGCCGACGCAGTGCCGGTGCCACCGATGAAGCTGGCGAAGCCCAGCCCGAGTCCCATGGCGCCAACGGCCGCGATTGACTTGATCTTCATTGTCTCTCCTTGGTTTAGAAGTTTTGATCGGTCCGCCGTTGCTCGCCGTTCAGTTAACTCAATATAGACCATGATCCACCACTTCGCGCAAGTGCTTTCTTATTATCCCCGACGTCAGAGCGTTTCGAGCGGCAACAGGGCCTCTTGAACGATCCAGCAAAGATAGTTTGCTAGGTGTTTCCTATGCGAACTCCCTGGCTAAACCGCTGGTAGATACATATTTCGCAGCTGTGATAACGACGCTGGGCGTCCGCGGCCGACAACCATCAAAATCCTGACTCTCCGTTGCTACCGTACGGGCGTGTCGGTGACACGCGTAGAGCACTACGTCACTTCTCTCAGGAAGCTGTACACCGACCTCAGCAAAGTTCGTTTGCCGCGGGCGGCCTCGAACGGGCCCGCGGAACCGACCTCACCGCCAGTTCGGCGGGCGCTTCTGCAGGAACGACAGCATGCCCTCGCGGGCTTCGTCGGAGACGAAAAGCTCGGCAGATTGCCTGGTCAGAGCCTCGGCATGGTCGTCGAATGCATTCAAGATCGCGGCGGTGGTCAGCGCCTTCGAAGCCGCAAGGCCCTGCGGCGAGCCCTTGGCGATCTCGGCTGTCAGCTCACTTACGGCGCCATCGACGTCGTCGGCCGCGATCGTGATCAGACCAATCTCAGCGGCCTCATCAGCCCCGAATTTCTCTCCTGTCACGAAATACCGTCCAGCAGCGCGCGCGGACATCTTCGGCAGCAGCGTTAGCGAGATGATCGACGGCGCCACCCCGATGCGCGCCTCGGTCAGCGCGAAGGTGCTGTTGCGCCCCGCCACGACGATGTCGCATGCCCCGACGAGCCCCAGACCGCCCGCCCGGGCATGCCCGTCGATCGCGCCGATCACAGGCTGTGGCATCTCGAGGATCGAGCGCAGAACGGACGTCAGCTGACGCGCGTTCTCGACCACCGTCTCGGCCGCGTCGCCGCCGCTGGCCGCGGAAGATTCCGACAGGTCGGCTCCCGCACAGAACGTGCCGCCGGTGTGGGTCAACACCACCGCCCGCACCGCGGAGTCATCGGATGCATCGCACAGGCCCTGCCGCAGCTGGCTGACCAACGCCTTGGACAACGCATTGCGATTGTCCGGCGAGTCCAGCGTCAGCCGGGCGACCGGACCTTCGACGGAGTAGTGGACGACAGTTTTCATCAATAAGAGCGTGGCAGACCCAACGACGTCTGCGCTACGAAGTTGAGCACCATCTCCCGGCTGACCGGGGCGATGCGGGCCAGCTTGGACGCCGTCACCGCCGCGGCGATGCCGTACTCCTTGGTCAGCCCGTTGCCGCCGAGCGACTGCACCGCCTGGTCGACCGCGCGCACCGACGCCTCGCCCGCCGCATACTTGGCCATGTTCGCCGCCTCGGCCGCGCCCACGTCGTCGCCGCTGTCATACAACGTCGCGGCCTTCTGCATCATCAGCTTCGCGAGCTCGACCTCGATGTGGTTCTGCGCCAACGGATGCGACAGGCCCTGGTGCGCGCCGATCGGCGTCTTCCACACCTGGCGGGTCTTGACGTAGTCGACGGCCTTGTTGATCGCGAACCGGCCCATGCCCACCGCGCTGGCCGCGCCCATGATCCGCTCGGGGTTCAGGCCGGCGAACAGCTGGGCGATCGCGGCGTCCTCGGATCCCACCAGCGCGTCGGACGGCAGCCGGACGTCGTCGAGGAAAACCTGGAACTGGTTTTCCGGGCTGACGATCTCCATGTCGATCTTGGTCCAGGTGAAGCCCGGAGTATGGGTGGGCACGATGAACAGCGCGGGCCGCAGATTACCGGTCTTCGCCTCTTCAGTCCGGCCCACGACGAGCACCGCCTGCGCCTGGTCGACACCGGAGATGTACACCTTCTGGCCGTTGAGCACCCAGCCGCTGCCGTCGCGGCGGGCGGTGGTGGTGATGCGGTGGCTGTTGCTGCCTGCGTCGGGTTCGGTGATCGCGAAAGCCATCGTGATCGAGCCGTCGGCGATCCCCGGCAGCCACCGCTTCTTCTGCTCGTCGGTGCCGAACTTGCTGATGATCGTGCCGTTGATGGCGGGGGAGACCACCATCAGCAGCAGCGGGCAGCCGCCGGCCGACATTTCCTCCATCACGATGGACAGCTCGTACATGCCCGCGCCGCCGCCGCCGTACTCCTCGGGCAGGTTGACGCCGATGAAGCCGAGTTTGCCTGTCTCCTGCCATAATTCGTCGGTGTGCTGGCCGGCCCGGGCCTTCTCCAGGTAGTAGTCCTGGCCGTAATTGGCTGCCATTCCGGCGACCGCCCTGCGCAGCGCCTTGCGCTCTTCGCTCTCGATGAAGCCGTTGTCTGTCGTTGTCACTGGCGGTCTCCTTGATCATCCACGCGGGCGAGTACGGCGCCGACCTCGACCTGCTGGCCCGATTCGACGTTGAGTTCGGCGAGCACTCCGTCGGCAGGCGCGACCACGGTGTGCTCCATCTTCATGGCTTCCAGCCAGATCAACGGCTGGCCGGCGGTGACGGTGTCTCCCACCGCGGCACCGATGCGCAGCACCGAGCCGGGCATCGGCGCCAGCAGGGACCCGTGCGCCAGCGCTGCCGTCGGGTCGGGGAAGCGAGAGAGCGCGACGAGCTGCACCGAGCCCAGCGTCGAGTCGACGAACACATCGTCGACGTACCGCGCGACGTCGAACGGCCGGTCCACCCCGTCGACAGCCAGCACCACCCGGGTGGGCGTCGCCGACACCAGGCTCACCGCATCGAAGTCGGGGAATTCAACACCGGCGCGGGTGAAGCGGTAGCGGACCTCGTGCGTCTCTCCCGCGCTGTCGCCGTAGTTCTTGGTCTGGAAGCCCGACGTGACATTGCGCCAGCCACTCGGTGCGGCGGCGAATACCGTTGCCGTCCGGCGATTCTCGGCTGCGTCCGCCAGCGCGGCGGCCAGCGCCGACAACTCGACGGCGCGCACGTCTGCCAGCGGTGCGGCCAGCTCGGCCAGGCCGTGGGTGTCGAAGAACGCGGTGTCGGTGGCGCCGTCCAGGAACGCCGGATGGCGCAGCACGTTGACGAGAAGGTCGCGGTTGGTGCGCACGCCGTGAATGCGGGTGCGGGCAAGCGCGTCGGCCAGCAGTCTGGCGGCCTGACGACGCGTCGTCGCGTAGGAGATCACCTTGGCCAGCATGGGGTCGTAGAACACCGACACCTCTGAACCGTTCTCGATTCCGGTGTCGACGCGCACTCCAAGCCCGTCGAGCGTGCCGAAACGCGTTGTGGTGTTGGGCACTTCGAAGCGGTACACGGATCCGGCCTGCGGCTGCCAGCCCTTGGCCGGGTCCTCGGCGTACAGCCGCGCCTCGATGGAGTAGCCGCGTGACGGGGGTGGTTCGGGGTCTAGATGGCCGCCGTCGGCGACAAACAGTTGAAGGCCGACGAGGTCGAGGCCGGTGGTCGCCTCGGTGACCGGATGCTCGACCTGCAGCCGGGTGTTCATCTCTAGGAAGAAGAAGTCCCCGCTCTCGTCAGCCATGAACTCGACCGTGCCCGCACCCGTGTAGCCGATGGCGCTAGCTGCAAGCCGTGCCGCGTCGAACAGCTTGTCGCGCATGCCAGGAGTGCGTTCGACGAGCGGCGACGGTGCCTCTTCGATGATCTTCTGGTGGCGCCGCTGGATCGAACATTCGCGTTCGCCGACGGCCCACACGGTGCCGTGCTCGTCGGCCAGCACCTGCACCTCGACGTGGTGACCGGTTGCGAGGTAGCGCTCACAGAACACCGTGGAGTCGCCGAACGCCGACTGCGCCTCGCGACGCGCCGCCTCGACTTGCGAAGGCAGTTCGGACAATTCGCGGACCACCCGCATACCGCGGCCCCCGCCGCCTGCCGACGCCTTGATCAGCACCGGCAGCTGGTCGGCCGTCACGGTCTCGGGGTCCAGCTCGTCGAGCACCGGCACGCCCGCGGCCGCCATCATCTTCTTGGCCTCGATCTTGGAGCCCATCGCCGCCACCGCGGCGACCGGGGGGCCGATCCACGTCAACCCGGCGTCCAGCACCGCAGCGGCGAAATCCGCATTCTCGGAAAGGAATCCATACCCGGGGTGGACGGCGTCGGCGCCCGATGCCATTGCCGCGGCGATCAGCTGCGCGCTGTCGAGGTACCCGTTGCGGCCCTCCAGCCGGACCCGCGCATCGGCCTCCGCGACATGCGGCGAGCCGGCATCGGGATCGGTGTAGACGGCGACGGTGCCGATCCCGAGGCGCCGGCACGTGGCGAACACGCGGCGGGCGATCTCCCCGCGGTTGGCGACCAGAACTCGTGTGACCATCGTGCTCACATCCGGAAGACGCCGAAGTTCGACGTCCCCTCGATCGGGCCATTGGCGATGGCGGACAGGCACAATCCCAAAACCGTGCGGGTGTCGCGTGGGTCGATCACGCCGTCGTCGTACAGCATCCCGGACAGCACCATGGGCAGCGACTCCGCCTCGATCTGCCCTTCGACGGCGGCCCGCATCGCGGCGTCGGCCTCCTCGTCCACCTGCTGGCCGCGGGCCTCGGTGGCCGCCCGGCTCACGATGGACAGCACGCCAGCCAGCTGCGTGCCTCCCATCACCGCGGACTTGGCGCTCGGCCACGCGAACAGGAAGCGCGGGTCATAGGCGCGCCCGCACATGCCGTAATGACCTGCGCCGTACGACGCGCCGATCAGCAGCGAGATATGCGGGACGGTCGAATTCGAGACGGCGTTGATCATCATCGAGCCGTGCTTGATCATTCCGCCTTCCTCGTACTGCTTGCCGACCATGTAGCCGGTGGTGTTGTGCAGGAACAACAGTGGCGTGTCGGATCGGTTCGCCAGCTGGATGAACTGGGTGGCCTTCTGCGACTCCTCGCTGAACAGCACGCCGCGGTGGTTGGCCAGGATCCCGATCGGATAGCCGTAGAGCCTCGCCCAACCGGTCACCAGCGACGAGCCGTACAGCGGCTTGAACTCGTCGAAGTCGGACCCGTCGACGATGCGGGCGATCACGTCCCGCGGATCGAACGGGATGCGCAGATCGGACGGGACGATGCCGATCAGCTCTTCGGCGTCGAAGCGCGGCTCGACGAACGGCTTCGGGGTCGGCCCCTGCTTGCGCCAGTTCAACCGCGCGACGATGCGGCGGCCGATCCGGATCGCGTCGAGTTCGTCGACGGCGAAGTAGTCGGCGAGACCGGAAGTGCGGGCGTGCATCTCGGCGCCGCCAAGCGATTCGTCGTCGGACTCCTCGCCGGTGGCCATCTTCACCAGCGGCGGTCCGGCCAGGAACACCTTCGAGCGCTCCTTGATCATCACGACGTGGTCGGACATGCCGGGGATGTAGGCACCACCCGCTGTGGAGTTGCCGAACACCAAGGCGATGGTCGGGATGCCCGCTGCCGACAACCGGGTCAGGTCGCGGAAGCCCTGCCCGCCGGGGATGAAGATCAGCTTCTGCGTGGGCAGATCGGCGCCGCCAGACTCGACCAGCGAGATCACCGGCAGCCGGTTCTCAAACGCAATCTGGTTGGCCCGCAACATCTTCTTCAACGTCCACGGATTAGTGGTGCCGCCCTTGACCGTCGGGTCGTGGGCAACCAGCATGCACTCGACGCCCTCGACCACGCCGATGCCGGTCACCACGCTCGCGCCGATCTGGAAGTCGCTGCCGTAGGCGGCCAGCGGGCTCAGCTCGAGGAACGGCGAATCGGGATCGACCAGCATCTCGATGCGCTCTCGGGCCGTCATCTTGCCGCGGTCGTGATGACGCTTTACGTACTTCTCGCCGCCGCCGGCCAACGCCTTGACGTGTTCGGCGTCGAGTTCGGCGAGCTTGGCCGTCATCGCCGCGGCCGCCTCGGCGTAGGCGGATGAACGCGGGTCGAGCGTCGACGCGAGAGTCGTCATGACTGGTATCCCAACGTCTTGGCGGCCAGGGAGGTCAGGATTTCGGTTGTCCCGCCACCGATCCCGAGGATTCGCATGTCGCGGTACTGACGCTCGACTTCCGACTCGGACATGTATCCCATCCCGCCGAACAGCTGCACCGCCTGGTTGGCGACCCATTCGCCTGCCTCGACGGCGGTGTTCTTCGCGAAGCACACTTCGGTGATCAGATTCGCCTCTCCGGCCAACTGCCGCTCGACCAGGCTTCGGGTGTACACCCGCGCCACGTCGACGCGCCGAGCCATCTCGGCGAGCGTGTTCTGCACGGATTGCCTTGAGATCAGCGGCTTTCCGAACGTTTCGCGGTTGCGGCACCATTCGACGGACAGGTCGAGGCAGCGCTGGGCGCTCGCATATGCCTGTGCCGCGAGGCCGACGCGTTCGGAGACGAATGCGCCCGCGATCTGGATGAAGCCGGTGTTCTGCTCGCCGATCAGGTTCGCGGCGGGCACCCGGACGTCGGTGTAGGACAGCTCGGCGGTGTCGGAGGACCGCCAGCCCATCTTGTCGAGCTTGCGGGTGACCTCGAACCCCGGCGTGCCCTTGTCGACGACGATCAGCGAAACTCCAGCCGCGCCAGGGCCGCCCGTGCGTGCAGCGGTGACGACGTAGTCGGCCCGCACACCGGAAGTGATGTAGGTCTTGGCCCCGTTGATGATGAAGTCGTCGCCATCGCGGACGGCCTTGGTGGTGAGGTGCCCGACATCGGAGCCGCCGCCGGGTTCGGTGATCGCCAGCGACCCGATCTTCTCGCCGCGCAGCGTGGGCCGCACGTAGGTATCGATCAGCCGCTGGTCGCCGGAGGCGATCATGTGCGGCACCGCGATGCCGCAGGTGAACAGCGACGCGAACACACCGCCGGGCGCACCGGAGTAATGCATCTCCTCGCAGATGACCACCGCATCGGCGCCGTCACCGCCGCCACCACCGACCGCCTCGGGCAGTCCGGCTCCCAACAGGCCGGCTTCACCGGCCTTGAGGTGCAGCTCGCGTGGCAGCATGCCGGAGCGCTCCCACTCGTCGACGTGCGGCAGCACCTCACGTTCGGCGAAGGCGCGCACAGTCTTTCGCAGTTGCTCTCGTTCGGCTGTATGCCAGATGTTCATAGGAGGCTCTCCGGGATGTCGATGTGCCTGCTGCGCAGCCATTCGCCAAGGCCCTTGGCCTGCGGATCGAAGCGCGCTTGGTACGCCACGCCCTCACCGAGGATGCCCTCGATGACGAAGTTCACCGCCCGCAGGTTGGGCAGCAGATGCCGGGTGACTTTCAGATCGGCGGTCTCGGGGAGCATTTCGCGCAGCTTGTCGATGGTCAGCGCGTGGGCAAGCCACCGCCACTGGTTGGTGGTGCGCACCCACACGCCGACGTTGGCGTTGCCGCCCTTGTCGCCGCTGCGCGCGCCCGCGATGCGGCCGAGCGGGACACGCTGGGTGTCCTCGAAGGGCATGGGTTCTGGCAGCGCGAACGGTGCGACGGGCTCGAGCACCTTGGTTTCGGTCGCGGCGGGAATGTCGGCGCGGGAGCCGTCGGCGTGCACGGCGACCTGCAACACCTCTGTCGCGTCGACGTAGCCCGGGCTGAAGACCCCGTACACCTGACCATCACCCGGAGGCGCGGTGGTCGTGAAGCCTGGATAGCTGGCGAGCGCCAATTCCACTGCCGCCGAGGAGAACTGGCGGCCAACGTTGGCCGGATCCGGGTCGCGCACGACGCAGTGCAGCAGCGCGCTGGCGGCCTCCTCGGTGTCGGCGTCGTCGTGGTCGGTGCGCGCAAGCGTCCATTCCAGCTCGGCAGGCTTCACGGTAAGGCCGGATTCCAGCTGTCGGCGCACGAGGTCGGCCTTGGCGTCGATGTCGAGCCCCGTCAGCACGAACGTCATCGCGTTGCGGAAACCACCGATGCTGTTGAGCGAGACCTTCAACGTCGGGGGAGGCGGCTCACCCCGCACACCGTCGATGCGCACCCGGTCGGCGCCGTCGGGCGACAGCTCGAGGCTGTCCATCCGCACCGTCACATCGGGATTCGCGTACCGGGCGCCGGTGATCTCGTACAGCAGTTGGGCGGTGACGGTGTCCACGCTGACCAGCCCGCCGGTTCCTGGGTGCTTGGTGATCACCGACGCGCCGTCGTCGTAAATCTCGGCGAGCGGGAAGCCCGGATGTAAAAGGTCGGGAACCTCGGTGAAGAACGCGAAGTTGCCGCCGGTGGCCTGCACCCCGCATTCGATTACGTGGCCCGCGGCGACTGCACCGGCAAGGCGGTCGTAATCGTCGCGGGCCCACCCGAAGTGCGCGGCGGCCGGGCCGACGATGACCGACGCGTCGGTGACGCGACCGGTGACGACCACGTCGGCGCCGCTTTTGAGGCAGTCGACGATGCCCCACGCGCCGAGGTAGGCGTTGGCCGCCAGGGGACTACCCCCGCCGGATGTCGCCGCCGTGGCGGCTCCCCCGCCGGATGTCGCCGCCGTGACGGCTCCGAAGCCCAACTCGCCTGCGCGCGCCACCAGGTCGTCGCCCTCGACGTGGGCGACCTTGGCGTCGAGGCCAAGGCGTTCGGCCAGTGCCCGCACCGCGGTGGCCAGGCCGGCCGGGTTCAGCCCGCCTGCGTTCGCGACGATCCGCACGCCGTTGTCGAGTGCGGTGCCCAGGCACTCCTCGAGTTGGGTCAGGAAGGTCTTGGCATAACCGCGGTCGGGGGATTTGGCCCGGTCGCGGGCCAGGATAAGCATGGTCAGCTCGGCGAGATAGTCGCCGGTGAGGTAGTCCAGGTCGCCGCCGGTCAGCATTTCGCGCATCGCCGAATGCCGGTCTCCGTAGAACCCCGAGCAGTTGCCGATGCGCACCGCAGACGTCACGCATTCTCCTCATCGACCAGGCGTACCAACCAACCGGTAGGTTAGCCGGTTCCTCGGGTCCGCCGTCAAGGCACCCCGCTATCGACTTCGGCGTGACAAACACCGCTCGGCGCGGGTATTCACCCGTAAATTGCGTAGTTCGGACGCTACGCTCGGCCGGGGGTGCTGATGGACTGGTTGGTGTGGATCGTCCTGGCAGCGCTGGCGTTCGCGTCAGTGCTGTGGGTCGTGCGCCGGTTTCGGTCCGAGAACCGCAAGCTCGACGGCATGATGCGCGACTTCGACCGCGAGAACCCGCGCCGTGAGCCAGGTTCCCCTTCGCCGGCGCGAAGACTCGCAGGGATCCGGCGCCGCCGATAGCGGCCGCTGTCGACCGGAGCACTGTGGCCGGTCAGCGCTGTTTGGAGGCCGCGCAGGTCACCGGCTATCCTGAAGGCAATTGCGGCCGCCGAACTTGCGCGGCAGCACCCCTTATAGAGGAGCTTCAACCAATGGCTGTGCCCAAGCGCCGGATGTCGCGCTCGAACACCCGTAGCCGCCGCTCGCAGTGGAAGGCCAAGCGCACCGAGCTCGTCGGTGTCACGGTCGCAGGCCAGCAGCACAAGGTGCCGCGCCGTCTACTCAAGGCCGCTCGACTCGGCCTGATCGACCTCGACCGTCGCTGATCGGCTCGCCTTGCGGTGATTGAACTCGCCGACGGACCACCGGCGAGCCTCTCAGGCCGCTCTCAGGCGATGGGTTAACACTGGTGGCCGTGCGAATTCTTGTCGTTGACGACGACCGTGCTGTTCGCGAATCCCTCCGTCGCTCGCTGTCGTTCAACGGTTATTCGGTTGCGCTGGCCCAAGATGGCGTCGAGGCGCTGGATCTGATCTCCACCGATCGGCCCGACGCGGTAGTGCTTGATGTGATGATGCCCAGGCTCGACGGCCTCGAGGTCTGCCGTCAGCTCCGCAGTACCGGAGACGATCTGCCCATCCTGGTTCTCACCGCCCGCGACTCGGTGTCCGAGCGCGTCGCGGGCCTCGACGCGGGCGCCGACGACTACCTGCCCAAGCCGTTCGCGCTCGAGGAACTTCTCGCGCGCATGCGCGCGCTGTTGCGCCGCACCACCCCCGACGATGGCGATTCGCCTGCGATGACGTTCGCCGATCTGAGCCTGGACCCGGTGACCCGCGAGGTCACCCGCGGACACCGCCAGATCAGCCTGACCCGCACCGAGTTCGCCCTCTTGGAAATGCTGATCGCCAACCCTAGGCGCGTGCTCACCCGCAGCCGCATCCTCGAAGAAGTATGGGGATTCGATTTCCCGACCTCAGGTAATGCCCTCGAGGTGTATGTCGGCTATCTACGTCGCAAGACTGAAGCGGAAGGCGAGCCGCGGCTGATCCACACCGTTCGCGGGGTGGGTTACGTGCTGCGTGAGACACCGCCCTAATGGCTGGTTTGCGACCCCTCCCGTTCCGGCCCAGTTCGCTACCCGAACCCAGCTCGCTGTCACTGCGCTGGCGGGTGATGCTGCTCGCGATGTCGATGGTCGCGATGGTCGTCGTGCTGATGGCGCTCGCCGTGTACGTCGTCGTCTCGAGGGCGCTCTACGACGACATCGACAACCAGCTGCACAGCCGGGCCCGCCTGCTGATCGAAAGCGGTTCGCTGGCCGCCGATCCGGGCAAGGCGATCGAGGGGACGGCCTACTCCGACGTCAACGCGATGCTGGTGAACCCGGGCCGGTCCATCTACACGGCCAACCAGCAGGGGCAGACGCTGCCGATCGGCAAGCAGGAGAAGGACGTGATGTCCGGCCAGCTGCTGCTGTCGCTGCGCACCGCCGACCATCAGCGTGTGCTCGCCGTTCATTTGAGCAACGGCAGCTCGTTGTTGATCTCGAAGAGCCTTGCCCCCACCGGCAAGGTGCTCAAACGGCTTGGCACAGTGCTGCTCATCGTCGGTGGGATCGGGGTGGCGATCGCCGCGTTCGCAGGCGGAATGGTGGCCCGGGCGGGGTTGCGACCGGTGGCCCGGCTCACCGAGGCCGCCGAACGGGTGGCGCGCACCGATGATCTGCGCCCGATCCCGGTGCTCGGCAGCGACGAACTCGCGCGTCTCACACAGGCTTTCAACATGATGCTGCGCGGACTGGCCGAGTCGCGAGAACGGCAGGCCCGCCTCGTCACCGACGCGGGTCACGAGCTGCGTACCCCGCTCACGTCATTGCGCACCAACGTCGAGCTGCTGATAGCGTCCCAGCAGCCAGGCGCGCCGCGGATTCCCGAGAACGAGATGGTCGAGCTGCGCGCCGATGTCATCGCACAGATCGAGGAATTGTCAACGCTGGTAGGCGATTTGGTAGATCTCACCCGCGACGAAGCCGGCGGCGTTGTGCACGAACCCGTCGACATGTCCGAGGTCATCGACCGCTCCCTCGAACGGGTTCGGCGGCGCCGCAGCGACATCGAGTTCGACGTCCACATCATCCCGTGGCAGGTGTTCGGCGATTCGGCCGGGTTGTCGCGAGCCGTGCTGAACCTGCTCGACAACGCTGCCAAGTGGAGCCCGGCCAACGGCCGGGTCCTCGTGCGAATGAGCCAGATCGATCCGGTGCGCGCCGAGCTCGTCGTCTCCGACTACGGCCCCGGCATCCCGCCGCACGAACGCCAGCTGGTCTTCGAGCGGTTCTTCCGGTCCACGTCGGCGCGGGCCATGCCGGGCTCTGGCCTCGGCCTGGCCATCGTCAAGCAGGTCGTTCTCAAACACGGCGGCGCGCTTCGGGTGGAGGACACCCTGCCCGGCGGGCAGCCGCCGGGTACCTCGATCTATGTGCTGCTGCCGGGCCGACTGATTTCCGCGACACGGCCCGTGGAGGTCGCACAATCGGTGGCCAGCGCCGACAATGGGTGAACGGTGCAACGGTCCGGCCGGAAATCTGGGAATGCGCCGAACATTCTCTAAGTGGATTCTCAGCCCATCCGGGCACCGTGGGGATGCAGCCCGTCGTTATAGAGGTGTCGGCCTTCTCCCGAACTCGTAGAAAGAGCCCGTTGCGACATGACTAACCCGAGGTACTCACCGCCGCCGCCCCCTGCGGGCCGCAGGCCCGGCGATGACCGCACGGCGGTATATCCCAACGGCCAGCTGGGGGTACCTCCCGCTCGCGGGGGTGGACCTACCGGCTATCAGCAACAGCAGCCCTACGACTGGCGCTACGCGACCCAGCAGCAGCAGCACGCCTACCGCCAGGCCTACGACCCGTATCGCGGCGCCCCCGCTCAGCCGCAATCCCCCGCAGGCGGGTGGGCGCCCCGCTCGCGAGGGGGATACCCCCAGCCGCCGCAGAAGCGTTCGCGCGCAGGAGCCTTGACCGTCGGCGCGCTGGCGATCGCGGTGGTGTCGGCAGGTATCGGCGGCGGTGTCGCGCTGATGGCCAAGCCCGACAACCACGCAGGCGGAACACAGATCACCGCTGCGCCGAGCGTGCCTGCCGCCAGCCTGCCCGCCGGATCCGTCGAACAAGTCGCGGCCAAGGTGGTGCCGAGCGTCGTCAAGCTGGAGACCGACATGGGCCGGGCCTCCGAAGAGGGCTCGGGGATCATCCTGTCCAGCGACGGCCTGATCCTGACCAACAACCACGTCGTGGAGGCCGCCAAGGGCGGCGACACCACGGTCACCTTCGCCGACGGGCGCACATCCAAGTTCACCCTGGTCGGCACCGATCCGAGCAGCGACATCGCCGTCGTCAAGGCTGACAACATCTCCGACCTCACCCCGATCAACATCGGTTCGTCGGCCAACCTGAAGGTGGGCCAGGACGTGGTGGCGATCGGCTCGCCCCTCGGCCTCGAAGGCACCGTCACCACCGGCATCATCAGCGCGCTGAACCGGCCGGTCGCCGCGGGTGGGGACATCCGCAACCAGAACACCGTGCTCGACGCGATCCAGACAGACGCCGCGATCAACCCCGGTAACTCCGGTGGAGCGCTGGTCAACATGAACGGCGAATTGGTGGGCGTGAATTCGGCGATCGCCACCCTCGGCGGTGACTCAGCCGATGCGCAGAGCGGCTCGATCGGGTTGGGTTTCGCGATCCCGATCGATCAGGCCAAGCGGATCGCCGATGAGCTGATCCAGAGCGGCAATGCCTCGCATGCGTCGCTCGGTGTGCAGGTCGGCAACGACACCGCCTCGCATGGCGCCAAGATCGTCGAGGTGACAAGCGGCGGAGCAGCAGCGGCCGCAGGCCTACCAAGCGGTGTCGTCGTGACCAAGGTCGACGACCGGGTCATCGGCAGCGCCGACGCGCTGGTCGCCGCCGTTCGTTCCAGGGCGCCGGGCGAAAAGGTCACGCTGACCTACCTCGACCAATCGGGTAAGCCGCAAACGGTGCAGGTGACGCTGGGCAAGGCAGCGCAGTGATCTCGCCACCAGGGACGCCGACGTTGAGAGTGGCCGCGCCGGTGTCCGCCGCCACATATACGGTGGCACTCATGGAACAGCCAGGGGAGTTGGTTGGTCGGGCTCTTGTCGTCGTCGTCGACGATCGGACAGCCCATGGTGAGGAGGACCACAGCGGTCCGTTGGTCACCGAGTTGCTTCATGAGGCCGGCTTCGTGGTCGACGGTGTCGTCGTGGTGTCCTCCGACGAGGTGGAGATCCGCAACGCGCTGAACACGGCGGTCATCGGGGGCGTCGATTTGGTGGTCTCGGTCGGCGGCACTGGTGTGACGCCACGGGATGTGACGCCTGAGGCGACTCGCGACATCCTGGATCGCGAACTTCTCGGCATCGCCGAGGCGCTGCGCGCGTCCGGCCTGGCTGCAGGCGTCGTCGACGCAGGGCTGTCCCGTGGCCTGGCGGGGGTCTCCGGCAGCACCCTGGTCGTCAACATCGCCGGCTCTCGCTCTGCGGTCCGTGACGGGATGGCGACTCTGAACCCGTTGGCGGTCCAGATCATCGGCCAGCTGTCCAGCCTGGAGATCTAATATTTCGGTTCCCGCTGGAACCAGGCCCGCACCTGCTTGGCGCGTGGTCGCGTCGGTGATGACTCCTTTGTTACGACAACGTGAACAGCTGCCATCATCAAAATGTGATCTTCGTCACACGGGAGGTTGGTTGTGACCGCTTCCTCGCATCCCTCTCGAGATGCAGTTAACAAGATCTTCGGCGACGAGCTACCCCAAGCGTCGTCGGACGAGCGCGAAACAGATTCGCCCGCCGCGGACGCTGAGCACGACAACTGGTTGCGGGACAACATTCCGCCTCACCATGATTGACCTCTGAGTTTGCGCTGAGCGTGTGAAATGACTGGTGAGGGCGCCAAAAAGGCCCCCGCCCGCGGTGTGCTTTCGTGACATCCCGCTGCGCGATCGAATTGGCCGGGTGCTACGCGAGCGCCCATGACACCGGCAGGCCCACAGGGTCTCAGCAAACTCGCGCCAGCTGTCGACCGGCGATCCGACACGTACCCCTACGCGTTGCCGGTCTGATGCCGCCCCGTTATGTTCCTCCTGTCAACGATGAGCAAAACGTAAGAAGAGCATGTGGACTCTCTCATTTGTCACACGTGTGACGCTTGCGTCGTGTGTGGTGTAGGCGTACTCACCAGCACAGAAAACCAATCGGTGAGCCGCTACGGTCACCGCCGAAAGAGCTAGGGAGAACATGAAGGCAATCAGTCGGGTGCTGATCGCGATGGTCGCCGCCATCGCGGCTCTTTTCGTAAGCACCGGTACCTCACACGCAGGACTGGACAACGAGCTGAGCCTGGTTGACGGTCAGGATCGGACGTTGACGATCCAACAGTGGGATACCTTCCTCAACGGCGTGTTTCCGCTGGACCGCAACCGGCTGACCCGTGAGTGGTTCCACTCGGGTCGCGCCAAGTACATCGTCGCCGGCCCCGGTGCCGACGAATTCGAGGGCACGCTGGAGCTGGGCTACCAGATCGGCTTCCCCTGGTCGCTGGGCGTTGGCATCAACTTCAGCTACACCACCCCCAACATCCTGCTCGACGACGCGTCGCTGTTCCCCACCTTCAACCCGTTGGGCTCGGTCATTACGCCCAACCTGTTCCCCGGTGTGTCGATCAGCGCTGACCTGGGTAACGGCCCCGGCATCCAAGAGGTTGCGACCTTCTCGGTTGACGTGGCAGGCCCGGCAGGCGGCGTGGCGGTCTCCAACGCGCACGGCACCGTGACCGGTGCGGCCGGTGGCGTGCTGCTGCGTCCGTTCGCCCGTCTGATCTCGTCGGCCGGTGACAGCGTCACCACCTACGGCGAGCCATGGGACATGGCGTAACTCCCTGCTAGACAGACAAACAGCCCCCGGCCGAAAAGCCGGGGGCTGTTTGTCTGCGCGGGTTTAGGGCGTGTCCGACTTGTTCGCCTCGGCGGCCTCGAGGGCCGCAGGCGAGGAGCCGTGCCTGCCTGAGGTGTCACCGTTCTCGGACAACAGGTCGCGGATCTGAGTGAGCAATGTCAGTTCGGTCTCTTCTTCCTCGACCTTGCTGTCGCGTTCCTTCAGCTTCTTGTAGGGCACCACGATGATGAAGTAGATGACCGCCGCAACGATCAGGAAGTTGATGAAGGCGGACAGCACCGCGTTGAAGTCCAGGAACTGCTCGGGATCACCACCCAGAGAGACCTTGAGAATTCCGTATTCCCTGTCACCGCCTGCACCGACCCGGTCGACAAGTGGCTGGACCACCTTCTCGGTGAACGACGTGACCAATCCGGTGAACGCGGCGCCGATGACGACCGCGACAGCCAGATCGATGACATTGCCCCGCGAAATGAAATCCTTGAAACCCTTCAACATGCGTGAAAACCCTTCCCTCAGTCCGACCAGAGATGTGCAACGTTAGCCATCCCGAGGCGGCTGGGGTCAGTGAAATGTCAGCGTGACCGTCTGCATCAGGGTCGCGCCCGCGACGTCGTTGGCGGCATGTGCGGGCAGGGCGACGAGAAGCACGCGCTCGCCTCCGGCGCCGGCACCCTTCTGCTTCTCCGACACCAGGACCACCACGGCTTCTGTCGCCACCACCCTCGGCTCGGTGTCGTCGTCGGCGGCCGCCAGCACGTCCACCACATCGCCGGGGCGCACGAGGTCCAACAGCGCCGTGTCGGCGAGGTGCAGGGGCACGATGCGGGCATCCGGGCCCGCCGCCGACCGCGCCAGCCGCGGACCGAGCAGTCGCACATCGGTGAGCGCCTCGCCGCGACGCGCGGGGCCGGCCAGCGTCGACCCGACAACCTTGTCGACGGTGGATTGGGATCCGTCGGGAACCGTTGCGGTCGAGCGCTTTTCGAGTCGAACGTCTTCGGTCGTCAGCTCGATGCCGGGGGACAGGTCACGCGCAGCCACCACGATGTCCGTCTGGTCGCCGTGTGGGTCGGAGCGCAGCGCGGCGACCGCAGCGAGGACGACGAGTGCGCCGGCCGCCGCCCTGCGGGCGGCCACGGTGCGTGTCCAGTCCGGCCGCCATTGATGGACTAGCCGGCTGCGCACCGACGGATCGAGTGATTCCCCCATCCAGCCACGCTAGACAGCGCGGCGCTCACCGGGCGTGCCGTCCCGCCGGGCTGTGGATAACTTCGGCGCGTCAGCTGGAGGCTGCGGCGGCCGAGGTCGACGAAGAGCTGCTGGACGAGGAACTCGAGCTGGAGCTGTCCGACTTGGTGGAATCCGACTTCTTCTCAAACGAGCCAGATGAACCAGACGAATCGGACGAACTCGACGAGGCCGCGGACTCGGAGCTCTTCGAGGAGCCGTTCGAGGTGCTCTTGGCGGCCTCACGGCTGTCGTTGCGGTAGAAGCCGCTGCCCTTGAAGACCACGCCCACCTTGCCGAACAGCTTGCGCAGGCGCCCGTCGCACTTGGGACACTCGGTCAGCGCGTCGTCGCTGAAGGCCTGCACCGCGTCGAACTTGTTGTCGCATTCGGTGCACGCATAAGAATAGGTAGGCACGAACAAACCCTCCGTGATGGTCAAAACTACTTAGCACTCTACCGGCTTAAGTGCTAAAACCGCTATGTGGGCTCGACCATTCCCGCCCGGCTACCCGCTGCCATTCCCGTGCTGGTTGGCGTGTTCGTGCTGGGCATCGGCGTCGCGATCTGGCTGCACTTCCAAAACGCTCCCGAGCCGCCGCCGGCCGCGTCGCAGCCGCAGGCCACCCCGGTCAGCCCCACCTACGACGCCGCGCGGGCGACGCTGGCGCGGCTGCCGGTCAAGGGCTGGGACCGCAACACCGACTTCTCCCGCTACCGGTTCGGCGAGGCCTGGAGCGACGACGTCAACGTCGAATTCGGTCACAACGGCTGCAACACCCGCGACGACATCCTGCGCCGGGACCTCGCCGACCTGATCGTTCGTCCTGGCACCTGCTATGCGCAAAGCGGCGTGCTGCACGACCCGTATACCGGGCAGGCCATTGCGTTCACCAGGGGACCCGCGACATCTGAGGCCGTGCAGATCGACCATCTGGTTTCGCTGTCCGACGCTTGGTACAAGGGTGCACGCGAATGGGACGACCGGCGCCGCCGCGACTTCGCCAACGACCCGCGCAACCTGCTGGCGGTCGGCGGACAAGCCAACTTCGACAAGGCTTTTCGCGATGCCGCCGGCTGGCTGCCGACCAACGAGGGCTTCCGCTGTGAGTTCGTCGCGAAGCAGATTGACGTGAAGGCGGCCTACGGCTTGTGGTTGTCCAAGAACGAGAAACGGGCGATGCAAGACGTGCTGACGCGCTGTTGACTCAGCCCAGTTCGACGAGCCCGTGCCCCGGGGTGAGCGCGTGGGTCATCGGGATGTCGTGTGGCTCGGCGGGAATTTCGTCGACGATTTCGTCGTCTCGGATCACCGCGACAAGCCGCGCCGACGAGTCGGCCAACGGCAGGGTCCGGTCGTAGAACCCCGCGCCCCGGCCCAGCCGTACCCCGGCCCGGTCGACCGCCAGCGCAGGAACAAACACCACCGCAGCGTCGGCCACCGCGCCTGCGGGCAGCCAGGGCTGCCGCGGCTCCTGCAGACCCATCCGCGCCGCGACTAGCCGGCCTGGCTGGTATCGCCCCCACTGCATCGGCTGCGGTACGCCATCGGCGTCTTGGCGGGCGACCGGAAGCAACACCTGGACACCGTGCGCTACGAGCCTGTCCAGGAATGCGATTGATCCCGGCTCGAATTTGATGGGTACGAAGGCGCAAACGATGGCCATCCCCGCGACCACGTCGGGAAGATGGCCGCACAGCGCGGCGGCCTCCGCATCGTGGACCTCGCGGGTCACCGCGCGCCGCGACGCCAGAATCGCCGTCCGCATCTCGGCTTTGCTCGGCGACCCCACACGTCCACGATGACACGGCGGCGCCACAGGCGGCGCGTAACCGGTTGGCGATAGTGTGGGAACGATGACACGTAGTCTGGTCTCGATTCCGTATACGGCTGTTGTCCCAGCCGCTGGGTTGGGGACCCGCTTCCTGCCCGCGACCAAGACGGTCCCCAAGGAGTTGCTGCCGGTCGTGGATACGCCGGGTATCGAACTGGTGGCGGCGGAAGCGGCCGAGGCGGGCGCCCAGCGGCTGATCATCGTCACCTCCGAGGGCAAGGACAGCGTCGTCGCCCATTTCGTCGAGGACCTGGTCCTGGAAGGCACGTTGGAAGCCCGCGGCAAGCAATCGATGCTGGAGAAGGTCCGCCGCGCGCCCGCGCTGATCAAGGTGGAGTCGGTGGTGCAGGCCGAACCGCTCGGCCTCGGACATGCCGTCGGCTGCGTCGAAGCCAGCCTGGCACCCGATGAGGACGCCATCGCCGTGCTTCTGCCCGACGACCTGGTGCTGCCCACCGGCGTGCTCGAGACGATGTCGAAGGTGCGCGCCAAGCGCGGTGGTTCGGTGCTGTGTGCCTTCGAGGTGCCGAGGGACGAGATCAGCGCCTACGGTGTCTTCGATGTCGAGACCGTTCCAGATACCAACAACCCCAACGTCTTACGGGTCAAGGGCATGTACGAGAAACCCAAGGCCGAGGACGCGCCGTCGCTGTATGCGGCCGCGGGCCGCTACGTGCTTGACCGCAAGATCTTCGACGCGTTGCGTAGGGTTCCCCGCGGAGCGGGCGGCGAGATCCAGTTGACCGACGCGATCGCGCTGCTGATCAACGAGGGCCACCCGGTGCACGTGGTTGTGCATCGCGGCGATCGACACGACCTGGGAAATCCCGGCGGCTACCTCAAGGCTGCGGTTGACTTTGCGTTGAAGCGCGACGACTACGGCCCCGAACTGCGGCGGTGGTTGGTGGAACGGCTCGGGCTGATCGACTGCTGACGCGTACGACGGCCCCGTAACGACGAAAGGGTTCTTGTGCGTTCGGTTGAGGAGCAACAGGCTCGGGTTTCGGCCGCTGCGGTCGCGCCCCGGCCGGTGCGCGTCGCGATCGCGGAAGCACAAGGCCTGATGTGTGCCGAGGAAGTGGTCACCGAACGCCCACTGCCCGGCTTCGACCAGGCCGCCATCGACGGCTACGCCGTGCGAAGTGTCGACGTGCTTGGCGTGACACCGATAACCGGCGCCGACGACAACGAGGACGCCGACGACGCGTCCAACGGCGATCAGCAGGTCAGCCTGCCCGTGATGGGCACCATCGAGGCGGGCACCCGAACCCCGAGCCGGTTGCAGCCGCGACAGGCCGCCCGTGTGCAGACCGGCGCGCCGATGCCGACGCTGGCCGATGCGGTGTTGCCGTTGCGGTGGACCGACGGCGGGCAGTCGCGGGTGCGGGTGCTGCGGCCGGTGCGTTCTGGCGCCTACGTCCGTCGTACCGGTGACGACGTCCAGCCCGGTGATGTGGCGGTGCGGGCGGGCACGATCATCGGCCCGGCGCAGGTCGGTCTGCTTGCCGCCGTCGGCCGCGAACGTGTGCTGGTGCATCCGCGGCCGCGGCTGTCGGTGATGAGTGTGGGCGGTGAGCTGGTCGACATCTCGCGCACGCCAGGTAACGGGCAGGTCTACGACGTCAACTCGTATGCGCTTGCCGCGGCGGGCAGGGACGCGGGTGCCGAGGTCAATCGGGTCGGCATCGTCGACACCGACCCGAAGGAGTTGCGCGACGTCGTCGAGGGTCAGGTGAATCGCGCCGAGGTGTTGGTGATCGCGGGCGCCGTCGGCGGTGCGGCCGCCGAAAGCGTCCGCACGGTGCTTGCCGAAATCGGCGAGATGGAGGTGACCCGGATCGCGATGCATCCGGGTTCTGTCCAAGGGTTCGGCCAACTCGGGTCCGACGGCGTGCCGGTGTTTCTGCTGCCCGCCAACCCGGTCAGCGCGCTGGTGGTGTTCGAGGTGATGGTGCGGCCGCTGATCCGGCTGTCGCTCGGCAAGCGCCAGCCGATGCGACGGGTGGTGCAGGCCCGCGCGCTGTCCCCGATCACGTCGGTGGCAGGCCGCAAGGGGTATCTGCGCGGCCAGCTGATGCGTGACCAGGACACCGGCGAGTACCTCGTGCAGGCGCTCGGCGGCGCGCCGGGCGCGTCGTCGCATCTGCTTGCGACGCTGGCCGAGGCGAACTGTCTGGTGATGATTCCCAGCGAGGCCGACGAGATCCGCACCGGCGAGATCGTCGACGTCGCGTTCCTGGCTCAGCGCGGCTGAGCGGCGAACCTGGGCCCGTCATGAACTTGTGGCGCAATTCGTCCGCACACACGGGCTGGCCGATGCCTGTCGGGCCGCTTCGGGTGCCTGCCGGTGTGGTCGAGCTGCGGCCGGTGCGGCTGCGCGACGGCGCCCAATGGAGCCGCATCAGGTTGGCCGACCGTGCGCATCTGGAGCCGTGGGAACCCAGCACAGAGGTGAATTGGGATGTCCGGCACGGGATTTCACAGTGGCCTTCGGTGTGTTCTGGGCTGCGCGCGGAGGCTCGAAAGGGTCGCATGCTGCCGTATGTGATCGAGGTAGACGGGGAGTTCGGCGGCCAGCTGACGATCGGCAACGTGACCCACGGGGCGCTGAAGTCGGCGTGGATCGGCTATTGGGTGGCCAGCACGCACACCGGCGGCGGGGTGGCGACCGCCGCGCTGGCACTCGGTATGGACCATGCGTTCGGCCCGGTCAGGCTGCATCGTCTGGAGGCGACGGTGCGGCCGGAGAACGCCGCGAGCCGCGCGGTGTTGGCGAAGGCGGGGTTCCGCGAGGAGGGCCTGCTGAAGCGCTACCTCGAGGTCGACGGCGGGTGGCGCGATCACCTGCTGGTGGCCGTCACGACCGAGGAGATCCACGGGTCGGTGAGCTCGCAGCTGGTGCGCGCAGGTCACGCCAGCTGGACCTGACCGTCTGCGCTGAGCATTCATCAGCGCGTCGACACGCTGGACGCCCGCGACGAGTTCCGGGCGCCTGCCGACGTCGAAAGCGGTGCGGGCGGCCGACGACACGCGCATGCCATCGACACGTCGCGCCTCGGCATGGATGCCATCGGTGTGCACGGTCAGCATCGGCGTCGGTCGACGAAAGGTGAGCACCAATTCGGCGGGAAGGCCCGGTTCTATCCACTTGGCGCCCAGTACCGCGGCGGCTGACAAACCGGCGAGGACGCCCCGTCGGCGCGACCACGACCACGCGGATTTTGCGCGCTGTACTGCGGAAAGCTCAGCGCACCGCGAAATGTGAACGCCCGGATAGACCGGGACGTAGAAGCGTCGCAGCTCGGGAACCGACAGCAGCCCGCCCTCGACGGCTTCGCACCCGCGAAGCGGGGATTCCAACTCCTGTCCCATGGCCGGAGCCTGGCGACGGCGAGCGACATCCACCGCTCGGCTGTGCAGATTTATCCACAGGAGCGGCGTTTCGCCTGCGGCTCCGCTCAGTCGTCGGCATAAGAGAGCTGTGGCAAATGTGACATAAGTGACTGTTGGTGCTTGTCAGAGGGGAATTACAGGTGTGTAATTGTCTCGGCGCGCCATCGACGGATGCGCTGGTCACGGACCTAGCCTGATGGGGAAAGGAGCCGGCGTAATGCCAAGCATCCCCCAATCCCTCCTTTGGATCTCTCTCGTAGTGCTCTGGCTCTTCGTGCTGGTCCCGATGTTGATCAGCAAGCGCGATGCCGTGCGGCGCACGAGCGACGTGGCGCTGGCGACGCGCGTCCTCAACGGCACGACCAGCGGCCGGCTGCTCAAGCGTGGGGGGCCGGCGTCCGGGCACCGCAGCGATCCGGACTGGCGAGCGTCCGAAGACGATCTCGAAGAGAACTTCGACGAGGACGAGTACGACGACGACTACGAGCAAGAGGAAGAACACGAGGAAGAAGAGGAGCCGCAGAAGACCGTGGTGCTGGCGGCACCCGTCACGGAAGACGCGGAACCCGAATTCCTCGACGTCGAGGTCGTCGACGAGCCGGCGGGCGCACTGACGGTCGGCGAATCGGCCGACGAGCTGACACTCAATTTCGAAGAGCAAGTCGAAGAGGAAAACGTCGACACCGCGGTGTATGAGATCGCGACCGACGAATACGAAGACGACGATGCAGACGGTGCCGACGACGAGTACGAGTACGTCGACGACTCGTCGGGCCTTGAGGCCCCCGAGGAGAGCGATCTGGCGGTCGCCGACTCGATAGTTGCCGCGCGGCGACGCCGCTACGACCCGGCGAAGGCTGCGGCGGTCAGCGCGCGCAAGTACAAGTTCCGCAAGCGGATGCTGGCGTTCATGACGCTGGTGATGCTGGGGTCGGCAGCGGCCGCGTACTTCGGGGCGGCCTCGGTCGCGCCGTTGGCCTGGTACGTGTGCGGTGGCACGGGTGCGGTGACGCTGCTCTACCTGGGATATCTGCGCCGTCAGACCCGCATCGAAGAGCGGGTGCGGCGGCGCCGTGCGCAGCGGGCGGCACGTTCGCGCCTCGGCGTGGAGAACACCGAGGACCGCGATCTCGATCTGCTGCCGCCGCGGCTGCGTCGCCCGGGCTCGGTGGTGTTGGAGATCGACGACGAGGACCCGATCTTCGAGCACCTGGAGTACGCGCCTGCGTCCCGCGAGTACCACCTGCCGAGGGCGGCGGGCCAGTAATTCGACCTCAGGTCGGCCGGTTTCTGCCGCGGCGCATTGACTGGTAGCCTGTGCTACCGACCAGGGGCTATGGCGCAGTTGGTAGCGCGCCTCGTTCGCATCGAGGAGGTCAGGGGTTCGAATCCCCTTAGCTCCACACCTCGAAATGGCAGATCAGGCAACTGGTCTGCCATTTTTGTCGATAGACGGCCGGCCCGCCCGACGGCTTCCCCGGTGGGTTCCGATGTGCTACAAAAACTGTTGCGACACATTGCAATTGAGCCTTTCACGCCAGCCTGGAGGCGGTTGGCTTGGTGAATGGATTCGGATGACTGTCTCGATTGAACCAGCATGGCCGGGGAACACGCGTTGACACGTCCTCGCAGGTCAACCCACTTTTTCGCAAACAGTCCTTGGCGCAGATTTGAGGCACAAAGTCTCTACAGCGCCGACTCGAGTTCGGCGCATAGTTGACGCATGGCCGGACCTGTTGAGCATCTACCGCAGTACAGCCGCGAGAACCCCGGCATGATGGCGCCCGGTGGGCCGTGGCCACCTGGTCAGCAGTCGCGTCCCGCGACTGCCGGTACCCCCCGACCGTAACGGCGCACCGTTCAGACGCCTTGGCATTCGCAGGAGCACCGATGAGCCGGACAATCACTCGACGCGCGGCGCTCGCCGCGTTGGGCACGGTCGCGGCGGGCGGCGTTGTCGGACTTGGGTATTTGCTGCGAAGTATCGGCCATTCGCCGGGTGTCCGGCTCGCCAACGGGCCCGACGGCGGGGGGATGATGGGCGTCGGCCCTGCGGACATGCGGCTGTACATGGAAATGTTCAGTCGTCATACCGAAATCAATCGCACTGTCGAGGAAATCCCGGGTGGCGTTCGCACCACCACCGAATCGAAGGCGCCGGACCTCGTCGCGCAGTTACAGGCACACGTGACCAACATGTACGCGCGCATCGAGGACGGAGCCGAGGTCACGTGCATGAGCCAAAGTCTTCCGACCCTCTTCCGCAATGCCAGCGGTTACCGCCGTCGGCTCACCCTCACGCCGACCGGCGTGATCGCCGAAGAAACCGCCGATGACCCCGTCATCGTTCAAGCAATTCGGGAGCACGCGAGAGAGGTCACCGGATTCGTTCGCGACGGGATGCCTGCGATGATGCAGGGGATGATGGGAGCCGGCGGAATGATGGGGCCCGGCGGAATGATGCGGCCGCGCTGAGGCCGCTGACGTTACCTCTCGGCAGGTTGGAACAGCTCGATCAGGTTTCCGGACGGGTCTTGGAGCAGGATTTGTTGTCCGCCAGGGCCTCTGATGATCTCACTGCGGAAAGTCAGCCCGGCTGCGCGCAGCTGCTCGACGTCGTGGTTGATGTCATCGACAACCAGGTGGATGCGATTCCAGCCGCCAGGCGAAGGGGTCGTGCCGTCGGGCAGTGGGCGCGCCCCGGAGCTGGTCGGACCCGAGAGCAGGAGCCGTAGCGGTCCTCGCAGGACTTCGGCGAATGCGGGTGAGGCGTTGCGCCCAAGTGTGAATCCGAGATGGGTTGTGTAGAACTCGATGGCGCGGTCTACGTCATCTATCAGATAGCGAACGCTGGCTCGGGCGGTCGCTGTGATCGCCATGTGCATCCTCCCCTTGTTCGAACTCCGACCACTGCTCATTGTGCCCTTCAGCGACCGGGCGTGTAACGCTTCGCCCCTTGGCGCGCACTGAGCAGATACACCGACTGTTCACCCGCTTGGAGGGAGCCCAGCATGACCGACACCATCGCGCGCAACGCCCGCGTTGCCCAGTTTCCGACCCTGCTTGACACGCTGGGTGCCCTGCTTGCCCGGTACGGCCTGGTGGTCGTCATCGGGTGGATCGGGCTGATGAAGTTCACCGAGTTCGAGGCACGCGGTATCGAGTCGCTGGTCGCCAACAGCCCGTTGATGAGTTGGATGTACGACGTCTTTTCCGTCACCACGTTCTCGGCGCTGCTCGGCGTTGTCGAAGTGGCCGCGGCGGTGCTGCTGGCCGTCAAGCCGTTGGCGCCTCGGATCTCGGCTTTCGGCAGCGTCATAGCGATCGGCCTGTTCACCGCCACCCTCACATTCCTGTTCACCACCCCTGGCGTGTTCGAGGCGTCCGAAGGCGGCTTCCCCATGCTGTCCTCGACGGGGCAGTTCCTCATCAAAGACGCGGCACTGCTTGGTGTGTCGGTGTGGACACTGGCAGATGCTCTGCGAACCGCGAAGGCAGTCGATTGACCGGATACGCTGTGGCCGAGATGACCAGAGCCGCAGGCGATGAAGCCGCACTCGTCGACGCCCTGAAGGGCGGAGACGAGGCGGCCTTCGCCGAGTTGGTGGACCGTCACACCCCGTCGATGTTGCACGTCGCCCGTGGATATGTGCGAAGCCACGAAATCGCCGAGGAAGTCGTGCAGGAGGCATGGATCGCGCTGCTGAAGGGAATCGGAAAGTTCGAAGGCAGGTCTTCGCTGCGCACATGGCTTTTCACCGTTCTGATCAACATCGCCAAGGCGCGCGGCATCCGCGAACGCCGCAATTCGGAGGTCGAGATCCTCGCGTTCACGGGCGGCACGGTCGACCCCGCGCGATTTCGTCCGGCCGACGATCAGTATCCGGGGCACTGGCGACAGGACGAGGCTCCCGCGCCGTTCCCCGACACTCCCGAAGGGTCGGTGCTCGGCGACGAACTGGTCGCGGTTGCCCGGCGCGAACTGGCGAAACTTCCTGAGCGACAGCGGATGGTCGTCACGATGCGCGACATGCTGGACTTCGACTCCGCCGAAGTACGTGAACTGCTGGACATCAGCGTCGCCAATCAGCGCGTGCTGTTGCACCGCGGACGCGCAGCGGTGCGACAGGTGCTCGAAGACTATCTGAGGGAGTCGAAGTGAACTCGTCCATGGACTGCAATGAACTCGTCGAGCTCGTCACCGCCTACCTCGACGGGTCGCTGGACAGCGAAACGCGGGCGCGGTTCGACGTGCACCTGGTGGAATGCGACGGCTGCGAGAACTACCTGCAACAGTTCCGCGCCACCGTCGATACCGTGGGCAAGATCGACCAGGAGAGCATCGATCCCGCGTTTCGTGACCGGTTGCTCAACGCTTTTCGCGACTTTCGGTAACAGGCCGTAACGCCGCCCGCCGGTCGGAGCACTACCAAAGTGCAAGGGCATCAACGGATGCCACTGAGCCGACCCAAAGGATAAGAAATGAACGTCCGTCTCGCTACCCTCTCACTCGCCGCAGGAGCTGCTGCCGTTGCGTTCGCCGCGCCTGCGGCCGCTGCGCCGTCGGGCCCGCAGGACGCCGGCGAGGTGGTCATGAGGCTGCAGGAGTCAGGCAACACCGTGATCGTCAACCGCACCGGCAACCAGCCGTTGTCGGAGTGCACCGTGGCCGGAGTACGGGCCGGCCACACCTACAGCCGTTTCGATTCCGGCTATCCCGGCGCTCAGATGGATCCTATGAGCCAGGTGGTCGGCATGACGGTGTACGTCGACGCCACCTGCTGACGAACAACATGATGCCGCAGATGCGGACTGAAATGTACACCACAGCCGCTTCTGCGGATATCATCCGCACATGTCGATGATTCGAGTTCGCGATGCCGCCGACCTGTTGGGCGTCAGTGACGACACCGTTCGGCGCTGGATCGACGATGGCACGCTGCCCGTCGACCAGGACACCTCGGGCCGCAAAGTGATCCCTGGCGGGGCGCTCGCCGAATTCGCGAGCAGAAATTCCGCGGCGGCACCGAAGGAACCGCTCGGCATCGCGAGCTCGGCGCGGAATCGCTTCACCGGACTTGTCACGAGGGTGGTCATCGACGGCGTGATGGCGCAGGTCGAGTTGAAGTGCGGTCCGTTCGCCGTCGTGTCGCTGATGAGCGCCGACGCGGCACGTGAGTTGAAGCTGGAGCCCGGTAGCGTCGCGGTAGCCGTCGTCAAGGCCACCACCGTGATAGTGGAAACCCCTGGGGGACAGGCGTGAAACTGGTTGTGTCCGTTGCGGCTGCGGCTGCGGTACTGAGCCTCGTGGTCGTCGGGTGCGGTTCGTCGAATTCCTGGTCAAGCGACGCAGGCGGCGGAAGGCTCATCGTGTTCGCGGCCGCGTCGTTGAAGAAGTCGTTCACCGAGATCGGTGAGCACTTCAAGACCGACAACCCGGGCAGCGACGTCGAATTCAACTTCGCGGGCTCCTCCGATCTGGTGACCCAGTTGACGCAGGGCGCTCCAGGAGACGTCTTCGCCTCCGCAGATACCAAGAACATGGACATGGCGGCACAGGCCGATCTGCTGGCGGGTGAACCGGCGAACTTCGCGTCCAACACGCTGACAATCGTTACGGCGCCGGGCAATCCGGAGAAGGTGGCGTCGTTCGGAGACTTAAGCCGGCCCGGCTTGGCGGTGGTGGTGTGCGCCCCGCAGGTCCCGTGCGGGTCCGCAGCGGAAAAGATCGAGAAGGCGACCGGTGCGCAACTGAACCCGGTCAGCGAGGAATCACAGGTGACCGATGTGCTCAACAAGGTGACCAGCGGGGAGGCCGACGCCGGCCTCGTATACGTCACCGATGCGCAGGGCGCGGGCGACAAGGTGACCGCCGTGCCGTTCCCGGAATCCGCTGCGGCGGTGAACAGCTATCCGATCGCCGTGCTCAAGCAGTCCAAGAATCGGGAACTGGCGGGCAAGTTCGTCGATCTCGTCATCGGCGAATCGGGACAGAAAATCTTGAACGCGGCGGGCTTCACCAAGCCGTAAGCGCCTCGGCGGTCGTCAACGATCCCTCGGCAGGCCTAGAAGTCGTTCACCGATGATGTTCTTCTGTATCTCGTCGGTACCGCCTCCGATCCTCAGTCCGGGAGCCAGCGTGGAGGCGTATCCCCAAGCGTAGGTGCCCCGTTCGCCGCTGTCGGCCAGCATATTCATCCCGAGAATGTGGCCTGCGGTGTCGATACAGTCGCGCAGCAGCCGGTTGCGCAGCAACTTCAGCGTCGACATCTCCGGACCGCGGGTGTCGCCTCTGCGCTCAGCCGCAGCGAGATTTGCCGCTGTGTGCTCAATCGCTGACCCGAGCACGTAGCAACGAACGACTGCGTCCACAACGCTCGCTGCGATCTGCCCCCTATGGGCGGCGGTCCTCGCCAGCTCGAGAAGTCGTTGAACGACTACCCAATTGGGAGCGTCTGAGCTGTATCCAACCGCCTTACGTTCGCCGCCGAGGGTAGCCATGGCCACCCGCCACCCACCGTTGACGTCTCCGACGCGGCAGCTGTCTTGGATGTGTAAGCCGTCTATGAAGACTTCGTTGAAATGCGCACCGCCACTCATTTCCCGCAGCGGCCGCACCTCGATTGCCGGGTCGTGCATATCGACCACGAACATGGTCAGCCTGCGATGCGGGACGTCGTCGTCTGATGTGCGCGCCAGCAGCAGTCCGATATCGCTGTAGTGACCGCCCGAAGTCCAGACCTTTTGGCCCGTGGCAACCCAAACCGCTCCACCTTCGGCGCGCACCGCGCGGGTGGAGACCGCCGACAAGTCCGAGCCCGCACCCGGCTCGGAGAACAGTTGGCACGCGATGAGATCGCCACGCAGCAACGCGGGCACGAGCCGACGCTTGAGGTCATCGGATGCCGCAGCGAGAAGTCCGGGGAGCACGATGTGGAATGTGACGAAAAGCGTGTTGAGCTTCGGCAGCCGATACTGCGCGCACATCTCGTCGAACACCTCTTGATGATGGTGAGCAAGGCCCGCGCCGCCATAATCGGTGGGTCCATCGATCCACGCCAATCCCGCATCGAAAAGTGCACGTTGCCAATCCCTTGCCACCGCGAGCTGGGCTTCCTCCTCGCTGCGCTCGGGGCTGTCGAAAACCGGGATGGCGTCGGAGTCCTCGAGCGTCGCCGACGCCGCGTCGAGACGCTCCGCGTTGGCATCGAGGAATAACCGACACTTCGCGGCGAACGCGTTGTCGTCGATCCGCTCCGTCACTGGCGGAAGCGGTGGTCAGGGAAAAGCTGGCTCGCCAGCGCATTTTTGAGAACCGGCGGCGATCCGCCGGCGACGAGCGCAGCCATCGCGTCGCGGTGCAGACGCTGGGCCGCATGATCCAGCGTTGCTCCGTCGCCGCCGCACAGGATCATCGCCTGGCGCGTGACCTCGGGAAGCATCGTGGCGCCGGACAGCTTGGCGAACGTCGACTCACGCGCCGTCGGAAACCGACCTTCTACGGAGTTGGCCGCGGCGTGCTGCGTCAGTAGCCGGTGCGCATCGATGGCCATCCGCATCTCCACCAGCGTGTGATAGGTCGCCTGGAACTCGATGATCGGCTTGCCGTATGCGCTGCGTCCGGACGTGTAGCTGACGGCTTCGTCGAACGCCGCCTCCGCGAGTGCCAAACTGAGCGTCGCGTTGTGTATCCGCTCCATGTTGAAGGCCATCATCAGTTCAGCGAAGTGGCCGGGCCCGCAGATGACGTTCTCCGGTGGTATGACGCAGTTGTCGAAGTGAACCTCGCCGTGGGGCAGTCCACGCGTCCCGGAGAAGCGCGCCCCGGTTTCCAATCGCAGCCCCGGCGAGCCCTTTTCGACGATCACGGCGCCGATACCCCGATGCCCGGGCTGATCACCGAACCTCACGAAGGTGGCATAGAGCTCGTTGGCGGGGGAGCCGGTGATGAAACGTTTCGACCCGTTGATGACGTAGTTGTCCCCGTCGGGCACCGCCGACGTTGCCAACGCGGTCAGGTCCGAACCGTGTTCAGGTTCGGTGAGAGCGATGGCGCATGCTTTGCGGCCACTGACGATGTCCGGCAAGAACTTCTCACGAGTATCTTCGCGCTCTGCGCGCAAGACGATGGTGGGTCCTGGCCCCGTCGAGCCGAAGGTGGGCTCCGCGACTATCCACGATTGGGACGTCGCGATCAGCGCCTCGACGACGACGACGTAGTCGACCACCGTGAGTTCGGCTCCGCCGTACTTTGCTGGCATCGTCAGGCCGCACAGGCCCGCAGCTGCCATCGTCGCAGCGACCTGGCCATAGGGCGCCTCGTCTGTGCGGTCCCACTCGTCGACATGTGAGCGCCACGGCGTTGCCGCCTCGATCGCACGCGCACGCAACTCCTGCTGTATCTGCGAAAGCTTCACCGTTGTCATCAATCCCTTGCTATTTTGGCTATCACTATACAAGATAACGTTCCGTGTGGATACCTTCAGATTCGGGGAGGCGACAAGTTGACCATGGCTGAGACCGGGAGACATCCGCCGTCGTCGAGCGCGACGAGCCGGCTTCGGCAAGCGTCACAGACGCGCGGCTTCGAGCGTCAATCCGCCTCTACCAGAGGCACTTCAGATGACGCCGTCCAACTAGAGCCGGATGGTAGGTCGAGGTTGTGAGTGGGACTCCGCGCCGGTGCGAGAGGCGGTCATCCGGCCGGCGAAGACAGCTCCGCCGCTCGGCTTCGGCTCCGGGCTATCGGTTCGAGGCCTCTGGGCGCCGAGGCCGTCGACGCGCCCCGTTCGTCGATTTCAGCAACGTTTGCGCCGGCGCAAGGCGCCGGCATCGGGCCGGCAGTTCATGAGGGTCGCCACGGCGGCGACGCCGTTCACCGGGGTCGGCAAGTTCTTTGCAATGGCCTTGGACACGTTCGTGTTCATGTTCAAGCCACCGTTTGCCTTGCGTGAGATGCTCGAACAAGCGTGGTTCGTCGCGCGGGTATCACTGGTTCCCACATTGATGTTGTCGATCCCGTTCACGGTGTTGACGGTTTTCACGTTGAACATCTTGTTGGTGGAGTTCGGCGCCGCCGACTACTCCGGCACCGGCACGGCACTGGGTGCGGTGACGCAGATCGGTCCGCTGGTAACGGTTTTGGTCGTCGCGGGCGCCGGAGCAACATCGATGTGTGCCGACCTCGGTGCGCGGACCATTCGAGAGGAACTGGATGCGCTCCGAGTACTCGGCATCAACCCGATTCAGGCGCTCGTCGTGCCTCGGGTACTGGCGGCCACCTTCGTCGCCCTCTTGCTTTCGGGTCTTGTCACCATCGTCGGCCTCACCGGCGGGTTCGCATTCTCGGTGTTCGTCCAGCACGTGACCCCGGGTTCGTTCGTCGCCGGTCTGACGCTCCTCGTCGGCGCCCCCGAGGTCGTGATCTGTCTGATCAAGGCTGCGCTCTTCGGCCTGGCGGCCAGCCTGATCGCGTGCTACAAGGGCATTTCAGTCGACGGCGGGCCCGCGGGTGTGGGCAACGCCGTCAACGAGACCGTTGTCTACAGCTTTGTGGCGTTGTTCGTCATCAACGTGATCAGCACGGCGGTCGGCGTAAAGGCGACGATGTGACCGTCGCCTTGAACTCCGCGTTTCCGCGAATCAGCCACACCGTCGCGAAGTGGGTGGCCGGGTGGAATCGCATCGGGCTCCAAATGCAGTTCTACGTCCAAACTTTGCGTGGCCTCGTCGAAGCGTGCACGAGGTACAAGTTCGAGCTGCTGCGCCTCATCGCACAGATGAGCCTCGGCGGCACGGGCGCGTTGGCGATCATCGGCGGCACCGTCGTCATCGTCGGCTTTCTGACGCTCTCGGCCGGCGCCCTGATCGCCGTCCAGGGATACAACTCGTTGTCCGGCATGGGCGTGGAAGCGCTGACGGGATTCATCTCTGCCTACTTCAACGTTCGTCTCATCGCACCGCTTGTCGCCGGCATCGGCCTCGCCGCAACGATCGGCGCAGGCGCGACGGCTCAGATGGGCGCCATGCGGATCAACGAGGAGATCGACGCACTCGAGGTCATGGGTATCCGCTCGATCTCCTACCTCGCATCGTCGCGTGTGATCGCCGGTGTGATCGTCGTGATCCCGTTGTATTGCATCGCCGTGTTGATGTCCTTTCTCGCGGCGCGCTTCGGAACGACCTTCATCTACGGGCAGTCGACGGGCGTCTATGACCACTACTTCAATACGTTCCTCAACCCCAGCGATCTGATCTGGTCGTTCTTCCAGGCCGTCACGATGGCGATTGTCATCATGCTCGTGCACACCTACTACGGCTTCACGGCAACCGGAGGGCCCGCAGGCGTCGGGGAGGCGGTCGGCCGCGCGGTCCGCACCTCCCTTGTGGCAGCGGTATGCGTGACAGTCTTTGTCTCGCTTGCTATCTACGGACAATCCGGCAACTTCAACCTGTCTGGCTGACGAATGGAAACCTTGCGACCCGGCGACCGACGCCTGCACCCGGCCTGGTGGACACTGATCATGTTCGCCACCATTGCCGCGTTGGTTCTGCTATCGGGCGCCCTCTTCACGGGCAGCTTCGCCTCCTATGTCCCGGTGACGCTCACCGCCGACCGTGCGGGGTTGGTCATGGAACCCGGCGGCAAGGTGAAGATGCGCGGAGTCCAGGTAGGCCGGATCGGCCAGATCCAAAGTGGTACAGACCAAGTCAGCCTCAATCTGGAGATCTTCCCCGATCAGGTGAAGTTCATACCCGCAAACGTGCAGGCGCGGATACGCGCCACCACCGCGTTCGGGGCAAAATACGTCGACCTCATCTACCCGGAAAAGCCGAGCACGCAGCGGATCTCGGCAGGCCAGCGGCTGCAGAGCGAAAACGTCAGCACCGAGGTCAACACCATCTTCCAGAATCTCGTCGGTCTGCTGGACAAGGTCGACACCTCGAAACTGAACGCGATCCTGACAGCGGTGGCCGACGGTGTCCGAGGGAAGGGGGAGCAGATCGGTGAGGCGACCAGCGCGGCGAACGAGGTGCTGATCGCGCTCAACGAGCGGGCGGACACCATTGCGGCCGACTGGCGCTCGGTGAAGGGCTACAGCGACACGTACGCCGCGGCCGCACCCGACATCATCGCAACCCTGGACGCGGCGAGCGCCACCAGCAAGACGATCACCGCGAATGCCGCGTCGCTGGACGCACTGTTACTCGGTGTCGTCGGCTTCTCGAACAGCGGGATCGAACTGCTCGCCCCCAACAAGGACAACCTCGTCCAGGCCGTCAAAACCCTTGAGCCGACGACCGAGTTGCTCAACAAGTACAACCCGGAATATGCATGTACGGTCCTTGGCGCGGTGTACTTCCATGACCACGGCGCGGGCGCGCTCGGCGGCAACGGGCGGTCGGTCCAACTCGACAGCGCACTGCTTTTCGGCGACGACATGTACCGCTATCCGGACAACCTGCCGGTCGTGGCGGCCAAAGGCGGTCCTGGCGGCAAGCCTGGCTGCGGCTCACTACCGGTGGTCGACAACAATTGGCCACAGCGATATCTGGTCACCGACACGGGTTGGGGTACCGGGCTGGACCTACGTCCCAACCCGGGCGTCGGACAGCCGTGGTGGATCAACTATTTCCCCGTCACCAGGGCTGTGCCCGAACCGCCGTCGATTCGCGGCGAGGGTCCGCCTGCGCCAGGACCGATAGTCCCGCCGGGCAGCCCGCCCTACGGCGCTCCCTGGTACGGACCCGACGGGCAGCCGCTGTTCCCCGGTGTATCCCCTCCTCCACCACCGCCCAACGACCAACAGCCGCAGCCGGATCCTTCGCCGGTCGGCCAACCACCACCGGCATCGCCACCTGACAGTGAGGCGCCCCCGAGTCCATGACGAACGGCATAGGTAAGCCCTCGACTACGAGGAGAGGCAGGCCATGAGGCGATCCCTACCCGCCACGCTGTGGCGCCTTGGCGTCTTCGTCGTCGTGTGCATCGCCGGCATCTTCGGCTTGTTCGCCGTCTTCGCGCAACTGCGATTCGACAAGCTAGTCGACTACAAAGCATTGTTCAGCAACGTATCCGGGCTCGAGAAGGGCAATTTCGTCCGGATCGCCGGAGTGGAAGTCGGCAAGATCCGCGACATCGCGATCGATGGCGACTCGAAAATGCTGGTCACATTCGCCGTCGATCCCGGTGTCGTCCTCACGGAGGGCACCAGAGCCGTCATCCGCTACGACAACCTGATCCGCGGTCGATTCATGTCTCTCGAAGAGGGCGCCGGCGGTACAGAACTGTTGCGCACGGGCGACACGATTCCCATGGCCAACACCGAACCCGCGCTGGACCTCGATGCCCTCATCGGTGGATTTCGGCCCCTGTTCCGCGCGCTGGACCCCGACCAGGTCAACGCGCTGTCGACACAGTTGGTCAACGCCTTCCAGGGACAAGGCAGCGCCGTCACATCGGTGCTTGCCCAATCAGCGGTTCTGACAAACACTTTGGCCGACCGGGACCAGCTCATCGGCGAGGTCATCGACAACCTGAACGTGGTGCTGGAATCGCTCGGCAATCAAAGTGACAAATTCGCGGAGGCGATCGACTCCGTAGCCGAATTGGTGCACGGACTGGCCGAGCAGAAAGAGACGGTGGCGAACGGGATCGCCTATACGGATGCCGCCGCACGCTCCGTCGCCGACCTGTTGTCGCAGGGGCGTCCTCCGCTGCGCAATGTCGTCACCGGCACCGACCGCGTTGCGGGCATCGCGGTGGCAGATCACGACTACCTGGACAACCTGCTCAACGGTCTGCCCGATGCCTACCGGGTGCTGTCGCGCCAGGGCATGTACGGCGACTTCTTCAGTTTCTACCTCTGCGACATCGTGCTGAAGATGAACGGAAAAGGCGGTCAGCCGGTCTATATCAGGGTCGCGGGGCAGAGTACCGGGAGGTGCGCCCCGAAATGAAGTCATTCGAAGAGCGCAATCCCTTGACGATCGGACTGCTCGGCGTCGCTCTGATCGTCGCCGGGGTCGTCGCGGCGTTGCAGTACGACAAGGTGCCGTTCATCACTTCCGACCGGAGTTACAGCGCCTTGTTCGCCGACGCGGGCGGCCTGCAAACCGGTGATGCAGTTCAGTATTCAGGGCTACGCGTGGGACAGGTGTCCAGCGTGGACCTGGACGGACCGCGCGTACTGGTCAAGTTCGCGGTTCGCAAGGATGTCCGGCTGGGCGACCGCACCGAGGCCGCCATCCAAGCGCGCGCTCTGCTCGGGGACAAGATACTCGAGCTGACATCGCGCGGTGATGCCGCGCTGACCACCGAGATCCCGCTCGAGCGGACGACGTCGCCCTATCAGCTGCCGGACGCTCTTGGCGACCTGACGGCTGCCATCAGCGGCCTTGACACACAACAGCTATCGACGTCACTGACCACCCTGGCCGAGACGTTCAAGTCGACACCGCCCGACCTGCACGCGGCCGTTGCCGGGGTGGCCCGCTTTGCGCAAACCGTCAACGTGCGCGACGCACAGCTGCGCAACCTGCTGAGCAACGCCAACAAGGTGACCTCGGTGCTCGCCAAGCGCAGCGACGCAATCGTCGGGCTGGTGGCCGACGCGAATGCCCTTCTGGTGCAACTGCAAAGCCAGAGCACCGCCCTGGACGGCATCGCGGGAAACATCTCTGAGCTGAGCCATCAGCTGAGCGGGTTCATCGCCGACAACCGACACGACTTCAAGCCCGCGCTCGACAAACTCAACGGGGTATTGACGATCGTCGACAACCGCAAAGACCGCGTGCAGCAGGCGATCAAATACCTCAACGCCTACGCGATGTCGCTTGGCGAATCGGTGGCATCCGGGCCGTTCTTCAAAGCCTATGTCGCCAATCTGCTGCCTGGCCAGTTCGTCCAACCCTTCGTCGACGCCGCCTTTTCCGACCTCGGCATCGACCCCAACACCCTGCTGCCGTCGCAACGAACCGATCCGCAGGTGGGCCAACCCGGCACGCCTGCGCTGCCGATCCCCTACCCGCGGACGGGACAGGGCGGAGAGCCCAGATTGACGCTGCCGGACGCGATCACGGGCAATCCAGGAGACAGCCGATACCCCTACCGCGAGCCACCCCCGGCGCCGCCGGCGGGCGGCCCGCCGCCTGGCCCGCCCGCTGCCCCGCCGCCGGAGATGGCGTCCACCCCGGATCCGACACCCAGCCCGGTATACGTCCCAGCACCCCTGGAGCAGCCGACAACGCAGGACGGTCAACCATGAGATCACGCCGACTCCCTCGGGTTCTGCTGGCCGTGCTGCTGGCGGTCACCCTCGTCGCCGGGGCGGCGGTGCTGCTGTCCGACGGTGTGCGATCCATGCGCCGAATCCATGTCGTCGCCTACTTCGCCAACAGCACCGGGATCTTCGTCGGTGACCAGGTCCGCATACTCGGCGTGCCGGTCGGCAAGATCGACGCGATCGAGCCCGAGCCGCAACGGGCGAAGATCAGCTTCTGGTATGACGCCAAATACCGGGTGCCTGCCTCGGTCAACGCGGCGATTCTTGCTCCGTCGCTGGTGACTGCCCGTTCGATCCAGCTGACGCCTGCGTATACCTCCGGCCCCCAAATGCGAAGCGGTGCCGTAATTCCGCAGGACCGTACCGCGGTGCCCGTCGAATGGGACGACCTGCGCGACCAACTCGAAAGGCTGACCGAAACCTTGCAGCCGACCCACCCCGGTGGCGTCAGCACCCTCGGCGCGTACATCAACACCGCCGCTGACAATCTGCGCGGGCAGGGCGGTGATATCCGCAACACGATCGTCCAACTGTCGCAAACGTTCTCGGCCCTCGGCGATCACAGCACGGACATCTTCGCGACCGTGCGAAACCTCGCCGCCCTGGTGTCGGCGCTGCGGAACAGCACCGACGGGATGCGTCAGCTCAACATGAGCTTTGCGGCCGTCACCCGTCTGCTCGCCGACGACCCCGGCGAAGTCGCCGCCGCGATATCGGACATGAATGTCGCGGTCGGTGACGTTGCGGAATTCCTCGGTGAGAACAACGATTCGATATCCACCGCGTCGCAAAAGCTCGCGTCGGTGACAAACGCCGTCAAAGACAGCCTTGACGACATCAAGCAGACGTTGCACGTCACCCCGACGGCGTTCTCGAACTTCCTCAACATCTATCAACCGGCGCAGGGATCGCTGTCCGGCGCGATCGCGATGAACAACTTCTCCAATCCCATCTCGTTTCTTTGTGGGGCGATTCAGGCGGCGTCGAGGTTGGGCGCCGAGCAGTCCGCCAAGCTCTGCGTCCAGTATCTGGCGCCCATCATCAAGAACCGGCAGCTGAACTTCCTGCCGTTCGGCGTCAACCCCTTCGTGGGGACCTCGGCCCGGCCCAACGAACTGACCTACAGCGAGGACTGGATGAGACCCGACCACGTACCGGTGCCGGAGACACCGACCGATGAAGCAACGGGGCTGCCCGCGGCCGCTCCGCAGGGGGATCCGAACGCCGTGGCCCAATCGGGGCCGGCGAGCCCGCCACAGGAGGACGTGCCGCCGTTGCCTGCGGAGGCGACTTCGACCAATCCGGACTCCGGCCTGCTGGGGATCATGTCGCCGCCAGGGGCGGGCGGATGAGCGCCCGACGACTGCACCGGCTGACCGGATACCTGCTGGCCCTGCTGGTCGTCGCGGCGGCTCCCGCATGTGAATGGCGTGGTCTGAACTCGATGTCGCTTCCAGGAACCCAGGGTGACGAAGCCGGTGCCTTCACCGTTCAGGCTCAGTTGCCCGATGTCAGTACCATTCAACAGAATTCGCGCGTGCGGGTCGGTGACGTCAACGTCGGCACCGTCACCAAGATCGAGCGGCAGGGTTGGCATGCGCTGCTGACCATGAAGATCGATCCCGACGTCGATCTACCCGCCAACGCCACCGCGACAATCGGCCAAACCAGCCTGCTCGGCTCACTGCACGTAGAACTGGCGGCGCCGAAGGATTCGCCACCCCAGGGCAAGCTGCACAACGGTTCACTGATCCCGTTGTCGGCCGGGGCGACTTATCCGAGCACCGAACAGACCCTTTCGGCTGTCTCCCTGCTTCTCAACGGTGGTGGCATCGGTCAGATCCAGGAGATAACCAAATCGTTCAGCACCGCCTTTCGTGGCCGCGATGCCGATTTGCGTAGCCTGATCGGACAACTGGACCGCTACGTGGGTTACCTCAACGAACAGACCGGCGACATCATCGCGGCAACCGAAAGCCTCAACAACCTGGCAGGAAAATTCGCCGCCCAGGCGCCGGTGATCGATACCGCCCTCACCACCATCCCGGATGCCTTGGCGGTGTTGAAAGATCAGCGTCAGCACCTAACCGAAGCCCTCGAGAAGCTCGGCCAGTACAGCGCTTTGGCGGCGAGCACAGTCGATCAAACTCGCGAACACCTGATCAACGAGTTCAGCGACATCGGGCCCATACTCGATCAACTGGCGAGCACCGGGCCTGCGCTGACCCGCTCGCTGAGCGTCCTGGCCACCTACCCGTGGCCACGGGAGACGATCGATACGTGGCAGCGCGGCGACTTCGCCAACGACACCTTCATCATCGATCTGACATTGAGCAGGCTCGACGCGGCCTTGTTCACCGGCACGCGCTTCGAAGGAAAGCTGACCAACCTCGAGATGCAATGGGGGCGCACGATCGGCCAACTGCCCAGCCCTTATACCGCAGGCAATCCGCTGGTCATTCCTTACCGTTGGGACCAAGGACCGTAATGAGGCTCACCAGGCGAACAGCCGTGCAACTCATCATCTTCGCGGTCGTCGCGGCCATTGGGGCCGCGGTGATGATCATCGGCTATATCCGTCTGCCGAACATGCTCTTCGGGGCCGGCCACTACACCGTGGTTGTGCGGCTACCGACATCAGGAGGCCTGTACCCGAGCGGTAACGTCACATATCGGGGTACCGAGGTCGGGCGCGTGGAATCCGTCGGGCTCTCCAATGACGGTGTCGACGCGGTTCTTTCGCTGAAGTCCGATATCAAGATCCCGGCAGACCTCGACGCCCAGGTGCACAGTCAGTCGGCGATCGGCGAACAGTATGTCGCGCTGCTGCCGAGGACCGGCGAACCGCCCTACCTCAAGGAGGGCGACGTGATACCCGTCGACCGGACCTCGATCCCTCCACCGGTCGACTCACTTCTCGACTCCCTGAACACCGGACTCGACGCGATACCGGGTGACAACCTCAAGACCGTCGTCGACGAGGCATACACGGCCGTTGGCGGGCTTGGCCCGGAACTGTCGCGAATCATCAACGGCTCCACCACACTTGCCATCGATTCGCGGGCCAACCTCGATCAGCTGACCACCCTGGTCGACCAATCCAAACCCGTTCTGGATTCCCAGACCGACAGCTCCGATGCCGTCGCGGCCTGGGCGGCGAATCTGGCCACGATAACCGATCAGGCAAGGCGCGAGGACAAATCGGCGGGCGCATTGATCCGGCGCGGCCCGGCAGCACTGGACAAGGGCCGCGAACTGTTCGACGCACTACGGCCGACGTTGCCGATTCTGCTGGCCAACCTGGTCAGCATCAACCAGGTGGCGGTCACCTACCAGGCCAGCATCGAGCAGTTGCTGGTGTTGTTGCCACAAGGCGTCGCCGATCTGCAGGCCGCAGGGGCGGCCAATCGCAACACCAAACAGGACTACAACGGAATCAACCTCGACTTCAACCTCAACATCAACCTTCCCCCGCCGTGTACAACCGGCTTCCTGCCTGCTTCACAGGCACGAACCGCCAATTTCACCGACGCTCCGCAGCGACCGCCGGGCGATCTGTACTGCCGGATCCCCCAGGATTCGGCGTTCGCGGTTCGCGGTGCCCGCAACCTCCCGTGTATCACGCGGCCGGGGAAGCGCGCTCCTACCGTCAAGATGTGCGAGAGCGACGAGAATTACGTCCCGCTCAACGACGGCATGAACTGGAAGGGTGACCCGAACGCCACGCTGTCGGGGCAGCCGGTGCCGCAGTTGCCGCCGGAATCGAGCGGACCGCAGGGACCCGCACCTGCCGCGCAGGCAGTGCCTCCGCTGGCCGTGACCGATTACGATCCGGCCACCGGCGCGTATCTCGGTCCGGATGGGAAGCTTTACACCCAAGCCGACCTCTCCGCCGCGGGCGCGCCACGTACGTGGCAGGACATGCTCACGCCGCCTCCCGCCGGCTGAGACCGCTACAGAAGCAGGCCCAACGACTCCGCGAGGATCCGACGGTGGTGGACGTCGTCGCCCAACAAGACCCGGTTGCCTTGTGCCCGCTTGTAATAGAGATGGGCATGGTGTTCCCAGGTGAATCCGATGCCGCCGTGGATCTGAATGTTCTCCGCGGCGCACCGGAGGAATGTCTCGTGGCATAGCGCCGCGCATGTCGCCGCCGCGATGACGGCATCCTCGCCCGTGTCCGGCGCTACCACGGAGACCGCGTGCTCGAGTGTGCAGCGCGCGGTCTCGAAGTCGACATGCATGTCGGCACACTTGTGTTTGATCGCCTGAAACGCGCCGATGTAGCGACCGAATTGCTTACGGGTCTTGGCGTATGCCACCGCGTGGGACAGCACGGATTCCGTTGCGCCGACAGACTCAGCGGCGAGGTAGACATTCGCCAGGAGCAGAGCCCGACCGAGGATGTCACGGCCTGCATCGTGCCCGCCTATCCGATGTGCCGGGGCGTCAGCCAGGTCGATCGTGGCCAGCCGCCGGGTCTGGTCGATGCCCCGCAACGCGGTGCGGGTCACCCCCGGCGCACCTGCATCGACTTCGAATAGGCCGACGCCGGAGGGGGTTTCCGCCGCCAGCAAGATCACGTCGGCGGTGGCACCGTCGACGACGAAGGTCTTGGTTCCGGTGAGGCGCCATTTCGCCGAGTGCTCCTCGCTGGCGGTTGTTTGGACCGAATGCGGATCCCACGTCCACGACGGCTCGACCAATGCGACCGCGGCCCCGCGGCGGCCTGCGGCCAAATCGGGAAGCAGTCGCTCCCATGCGGAGTCGTCTCGACTCTGTAGCACGACGCTTTGTGCGAGTGCGACCGTGGAGAAGTACGGGACGGGGGCGAGCGTGCGCCCCAGTTCACGCATGACGAGCGCGATCTCGGCCGGTCCGCATCCCGCGCCGCCATATCCGGTCGGCACCGCAAGGCCACACAGTCCGAGTTGAGCCATTTGCTGCCAAAGGGTTTCGTCCAAGCCCGATGGGGACGCCATCGCGTCACGTACGACGGATTCGCTTGCTCGCGCGCTCAACACGTCGCGCGTCAGCTCGCGAAGGGATCGTTGGTCTGCGGTCAAATCGGCAACCATGCTGTGTCCTCGATCAATCGACAGGGCGTATGGAAACCGAACACCCATGTGCTGTTCTTAGCTTATTCTATATGGCACTATACTAAGCAAAGGAGTCGGCATGGGTGACAACCACAATGGTGGGGCAGTGACGGCAGGCGGGCGTGACTACGCGACAGATGAACCGCCCGGGGCCGACGTAGGGCGTATCGATCTGCGGGTCACCAACGGCACCGCCACGGTTTGGCTCAACAACCCGGGAGCCTTGAATGCGTTCACCGGCGACATGGTCGATCAGTTCCTCGATGTTCTCGACACCATCGACTCCGACGACGCGATTCGTGCTGTCGTGGTGACCGGGTGCGGTCGGGGCTTCTGCGCAGGCGCCGACCTGAGCATGGGCGCCGAGACCTTCGCGCGTGACGACGACGAATCCACCGACGGTGCGCCGCCGCCCGATCGAGCCGGCACCATTGCGCTGCGAATGCTGCGGTGCCGCAAGCCGCTGATAGCCGCAATCAACGGGCCTGCAGTGGGATTCGGTGCCAGCCTCACCTTGCCCATGGATATCAGGTTGGCTTCTGTGCAAGGCCGGGTCGGGTTTGCCTTCGTCCGAAGGGGGATCGCACCCGACGGCGCGTCCTCGTGGTTCCTGCCCCGCATCGTCGGCATAAGCCGTGCCGCGGAATGGATGTACACCGGCCGGTTGTACTCCGCCGATGAGCTACTCGATGCGAGGTTCGTGCGCAGTGTTCATTCGGGCTCGGACTTGCTTGCCTGCGCCTACGCGCTCGCCGATGAATTCGTCGCACACTCGGCCCCCGTCTCGGTCGCGGTGACGCGGCAGCTGATGTGGCGGATGTACGGCGCCGCAGAACCTGCCGACGCGCATTACATCGAGTCTGCCGCACTGGCCGAACTCGGATCATCTGTCGACGCGAGGGAAGGCGTGCAGGCGTTTCTGGAGCGCCGGACACCATCCTTTGTCATGTCGACGTCGCGGGATCTGCCCGATGTTTTCGTCGATCTACCACATCCGGCGTGGACGACGTAACAGCCTCATAATGCGTTCTCGGCCAATGCCGCTGCCAGTTCGGAGCGCCCGCCGATGCATAGCTTTTCGTAGCTTCGCTGAAGCTGACCTTCGACTGTCCGCGTCGACAGACACAGCTTTTGGGCAATGCGCTTGTTGGACATTCCCGCAGCAGCCAGGTGCGCAGCATCGGCTTCGGCGGGCGTCAGCGCCACCCGCAACTGCGCGGTCTGCAGGGCGGGAGTCTTGGCTTTCGGGCACTCCTGACGTGACCTCGCCGCCAGTCGACGCAACAACGCCACTTGTTGCGTCGACGCGTTCCTGTTGCGGGCCGTGACGACGGCTTCGGTCGCGGCTTCGGCGGCAAGCAGGTGTGCTCCCATGGCGGCGAACGATTCCGCGACGGAATGCAGCTCCTGCCAATCCTTGGTCTCCAGCGCATGGATGTTGGCCAGTCGTGCCGCTACCAATCGCCCCTGGACGTGTTCGGCCACTCGAGCCGCGCGCCGGTGCACCCCCGCCGCGTGGCCGAGCCTTGCCAGCGTGTGCAGGCAGTCCAACGCACCGACACGGTCACCGATGCGCTCGCCGAGGGCCGCGCCTTCTTCGAGATCATGGCGCGCCAAAGACAAGTCGCCATTGGCGATGTTGGTCCAAGCCTGTGCGCGCAGCACTTCGACGGCGTAGTAGCTGCTCGGCAGCCGCAGCTTCTTGAGTTCCGCCAGCGCCGCGCCTGCGCCACCACCATCGCCGCCGAGGGCAAGCGCCATCACGAGGTCGACAAGGCTCTGCTCGCGCAGCGCCGGCCGGCCGAGGTCGCGGAACAACACGGCGGCTTCCCGCGCATATTTCAGGCACTCGTCGATGTTGCCGCGCTCGCCGACGGGCTTGGCCAACTGCCACGCGAAATACGCTTGCGCCTCGATCGATCCCTCGGTGACGGCCTCCGCATAGAGGTGGCGCGCCGTGGCGAGCGCACTGTCGAAGTCGCCCGAATATATCTGCGCCTCACCACGAAAGAACGTGTGCAACCACGGATAGTTGTCCACTGGGGTGGTCAGCGTCGACTGCGCGTCATGGCCCATGTCGGCGGCCTGGCGCGCCTCATCGAATTGTCCCAGTCGTCCGCAACTGGCCGCGGCCACCAGGCACGCCCACACCAGCGCGGGCCCTTGCGATGTCTCCAACAACGGCGCGGCGACCTGCGATGCGGCGGCCGGGCCGGTCGCGGCGAGGATCAATCCTGCACGCCTGGCCGTGATCTGATCCCGCAGAGCGCTCTCGAATGTGGCTTTCTCGGCGGCTTCGGCGATCTGGATCCCGTATGCGATACGTCCGCTGAACATCGCACATTCGAGACGCGCAAGGGCGATTCGGGTGCGCTGGTCATCGGTGGCGGCCGCCTCCGCCAATTGTGCAAGCGCGCTCTCCGCGTCGCTGCCTCGGCCTTGAAGGTATGCGAGTTGGCCACATAGCAGATCGGCTTCGAAGCCTGCGCCGTCTTCTGCGGCCGCTCGGGCAAGTCGCGCAGCCACTCCGAAGTCGTACGCCCACCGCGCGTGGTAAGCCGCCTTCAACATCATTTCCGGGCGCTTGAGCCCGCCCTCCAAACACCACGTCGCCGAACGGATGACATCATCTGCTCCCAGATCTCCGTCGTCTTGAGCGACATCGGCCAGCGCTCGTGCCAGGCGGCCGCGCCGAACCGCCGTGAGCTCGTGCAGCAGCGCGTCGGTGTACACGGGATGCGCGATCCGAATCAACAGCCTGCGGCCCTCGTGCCGGCTGACGACCAGCCCGCGATCCTCCAGCCACTCCGCGAGGTCGGCGCCTCCCTGTACGACGGCATTCACGTGTTTCAGTTGAAGCGGCTCGCCGTAGGCCAGGATGTCGAGCACATTGCGTTGCGCGGTCGTCAACTCGGCAAGGCGCGCCCCGATCAACTCGATCAGGCGGGCGGAAAGGGGAGCGCGGCCAGTCAGACGCCAGACGTTCTCGTCGAGCACCAACGTCGCCGACTTGAGTGCCCCACGCACGAGTTCGCGCAGGAACAGGATGTTGCCGCGGCTACGCACCGCGAACTGTTGGACGGCTGAGCTTTCGACGCCTCCGCCCAACACCGACGCGAGGATGTCCCCGACTTCCGCGTCGTCGAGCACCCCCACGTCGACACGGGCGACGTGGCCATCTTTGTAGAGCGACAGGATGGGATCGGGCACCGCGTCCCCGGTGCGCATGGTCGCCAGCAGCAGGCATGCGTTGGCGGTGACGGCCTGGTGGATGAAAGTCGCAGACACCGGATCGAGCAGTTGGATGTCGTCGACGAACATCACCGGCGGGCATTGGCCGCCGAGCGCGGCCAGTCGCCGAACCGTGCTGCGCATCCATTCCGCCCGCGCTGACACCGGCATCGGAAGCGGTTCGTCTTCGGCGAATATGACCCCGGCGAGGGCGCCGAAAGGAATCTCGGCGGCGGCGCGGGTGGCTGTTGCATGGATGGTCGGGAATCCACGCTGTCGGGCCGACTCGAGCAACTCGCCGGCCAACCGTGTCTTCCCGACGCCTGCGGTGCCGGCCAACAGGACGGGCCTGCGCTGGTCGAACAGCAGCGTCGCGAGTTGGGTGAGGAGTTCAACGCGACCGACAAAGGGCCATTGCTGATCACCGGGGGACGAGACGTTACGCGGCAATTGCACCCCTCTCGCCGTCGCAGGTAGGGCCGAATCTCAGCTCTATTGTAGTGAGCACCCTCACAAACATTGCGTATGGAACACAACGTAGGAACTACGCATGCTCTGGGGCGGCCCGGTTGGCAACCTGGGAAGCACCGTTGCGAACAAGGGAGTTGACCTGCAGTGACAGACGAAAAGCGGGACGCACTTGCGCTCTGGCAGGAGATGGTTGCGGCGATGGCGCCAGCGGATCCCGATCAGCCGTCCACGCCTGCGCAGATGCGACATGCGTATGACGAGTGGGCGCAGCGTTACTTTCCGGCACCGGACGACCTCGAGCTCGAGCCGGTCGACGCCGCGGGGGTCCCCGCGATCTGGGCCACGCGCGGCAGCACGTCCAAGAGAACGATTCTGTACTTTCACGGTGGCGGTTACATGCTCGCGTCCGCCAAGGGCTATGCGAGTACTGCGGCGGATCTCGCACGCGCTGCTGACTGCGATGTGCTGCTGGTCGACTACCGGCTGGCGCCCGAGAATCCCTTCCCGGCGGCTGTCGATGATGCGGTGGCTGCGTATCGCTGGTTGATCGCGGAGCACGAACCGCACACGGTGGTGGTGGCAGGCGATTCTGCCGGGGGTGGGCTCGTTGCGGCGCTGCTTGTCCACCTGCGTGATTGCGGAGACGCCCTGCCTGCCGCGGGCGTATGCATCTCGGCGTGGTTCGACCTGACGCTGTCTTCGGAGTCGATTACGACAACGGCGGCATTCGACCCCATCATGTCCGCGGAGATGCTGCAGGGGATGGCGGCGGCTTACCTTCAAGGTGCCCCTGCCGATTCAGCGTTGGCATCACCATTGCTCGCCGATTTGAAAGGCCTGCCGCCGCTGCTAGTCATGACCGGAACATGGGACTCTTTGACAGACGACTCTGCCCGGTTCGCCGCCGAGGCGAAGGGGGCAGGCGTCGAGGTCACGTTGAGTGTCTTCGACGAGATGTACCACTGCTGGCACATCATGACGCCCGTGCTGGAGGAGAGTCGCAGGGCGATCGCCGAGATCGGCGAATTCTGTCGTCAGCATGCGTACTAACTCAGCGGTCCCGCGGCCCGGTACTCGTGCTCGAGCCTGGCGACCAGCGCGCCGGCGCTGGTAATCGTGTGGACGGCGCTCACCGAATGGCCCGCACTGCGCAGGTCGATCCAACGCCTGGCCTCCGAGCCCGCGGCCGAACCGTAGAGCTCCTTGGATTGCGCGGGTGTCACCCGCTCGTCCAGGTCGGCCGGGTTCAAACCGGCGGCGGTGATGGAAGGCACCAGCATATTGGTCGGTAGGCCGGTGAAGGCCTTGGTCAGCAGGACCTCATCAAGGGAACTGTCGACGACCATCTGCTTGTAATCGGCTGAGGCTATCGACTCATGCGTGGCGATGAACGGCGTGCCGACGTAGGCGAGGTCGCAGCCAAGCGTCATGGCTGCGCGCAGAGCATGGCCGTCGCCGACGCCACCCGCGAGAACCAAAGGCCCAGTGAAGAATTCGCGAGCTGCCCGGACAAAGGCGAACGGATTGAGATGGCCTGATTGTCCGCCTGCCCCCGCGGTGAGCAGTATCAGTCCGTCGGCGCCTGCGGCAACCGCGCGGCGGGCGTGCTTCAACGTGCCGACGTCGGCGAAGACCAGGGTGCCGACGTCGTGAAGCGCCGCGACCACCGGTTCGGGAGAGCCGACGCTGGTGATCACCATCGGGGCCCGATGGTGCACCAGGATTTCCAGGTCCGCATCCAAGCGCGGCGAACGCATGATCAAGTTGGCCGCATACGGCGCGGTGCCGGCGGCGCGGGCGCTGATCATCGACAGCCATTCATCAAGCTGCGCGGTGGAATTCGCGTTCGCAGTCGGGAACGCACCAATGACCCCTTCGCGGCAGGCCGCGACGACCAGTTCGGGGCCCGACACCGTCAGCATCGGTGCGGCTATCACGGGGATGCGAAGCCGCGCCGCGATGGCGCGTGGAAGTCCCGGCACGAAGTCGCTCCATCCCGTCGTGGTTATTTGGGTCATCACTATATATATTAGTGGAAGGAGTCGGCGGCGCCCCGCCGACAGGAGGTCGACAGAAGGGAACGAACTGGCGATGTCGGTGAGCAGAGTGGCCGTCGTATCGGGTGGTGGACGTGGCATCGGCGCCGCGGTCGCCAAACGCCTTGCCGCCGATGGTCACGCGGTCGGTGTCCTCGATGTCGACGAAGAATGCTCCTGCGAAACCGTCGAGCACATTCGAGGGTCGGGTGGAGTCGCGATCGCGCTGGCCGCCGACGTCGCCGACGAAACGTCGGTGGCTGCTGCCTACAACCGATTGATTGCCGAGGTCGGCGCACCGACCGTGGTGGTCAACAACGCGGGCGTCACCAGAGATGCGTTGTTGCACAAAATGGCTCCCGCCGACTGGGACGACGTCATTCGCATTCATCTTCGAGGCGCGTTCCTGATGACCAAAGCCGCGCGCGAGCACATGGTCGCTGTGAAATGGGGCAGGGTGGTGAACATGTCGAGCGCTTCGGCCCTCGGCAACAACGGACAAGCCAACTACTCGGCCGCCAAGGCGGGGCTGCAAGGTTTCACCAAGACATTGGCGATCGAGCTCGGGCGCTTCGGCGTCACGGTCAATGCCGTGGCTCCTGGATTCATCGCAACACGTATGACCGAGGCGACCGCACATCGGCTCGGGTTGTCCTTCGAGGACTTCAAAGCCAAAGCGGCCGAGCAGATTCCCGTGCGTCGGGTCGGCGTACCCGAGGACATCGCACACACCGTGTCGTTTCTGGTCAGCGAAGGCGCCGGGTTCGTGTCGGGCCAGGTGATCTACGTCGCGGGCGGCCCCCGGGGTTGACCGGCGATGTGAAGGCGCTCACGCCGGCTGTTTGATACCGGTCGCGATCATCCGGGTCAGCTGGCTGGCCACCTCGAGCGTGTCCATCGGCGTACGGGTTAGCTCATGTCTGATGACGATGCCCAACTGGATGCCGAAGATCGCCCGCCACATCACTTCGGCGTTCACATCAGGAGGCGCCCACCCCGACAGCGGGATCGATGAGAGAGTCTCACTCAACGCGGGCTCGACCACCTGGCGGTAGAACCGCTTTCCGCGTTCCATCCGGGAGAAGACCGCGATCATGAACAGCGGAGCAAGTTCGTCGAGGATGGCGATTCCCTGCTCGTTTATCTCCAGCATCGTGGTCACGGCGTCGTCGCCACGGGTGGCGATCTCGCTGAGCTCGCGGGCCCAGCGCCGGACCAGCTCCGCGGCGGGATCCTCGATCGCCGTCTGATACAGCTCCTCCTTGCCGTCAAAGAGTCGGAACATGAAGGCTTCGGTGATGCCCGCGCGTTCGGCGATCTCCTTGGTCCGGGCCATCGCCATGCCGCGTTCGAGGAACACCTGCCTGGCGGCCAAGGCGACGTCGGTTTTGCGCTCCGCCGCGGTCATCCTGGCGCCGTGCTGACCGCCGGTGTCCGCCGACCGTGTCGACGAGGACTCGGCCCGCGTCGATGACTGCGGCTTCCTGGAGCGTGATCGGCGTTTCGTCCTCGGCAAACCGTCGCCGAACATGACGGTCAGCGTCCGTGCCACCACGTCAACCGGCAGCGCCGCAGTGGCGAAGATGGTGTCCAGCGACAACCCGAAGTGAAGGCCGAGCACGCCTTCGACGAGGACGTCGAGTTCCAGCGAGTCCACGTCGTAGCCGGTGACGTCGGTGATTACTCCGCTGATCGCCTGGGTGAACTTCGGCAGTACCACGTCGGAGTAGTAGGTGCGCCCCGCTTCTGGCACCGAGAACAAAGCGGCGGCCAGCAGCGGCGCCATCTCGACCATGTTCGCGTATAGCACGGCGTGGAAGCGTTCGAACAGCTTGCGCCGTGACTGACCGGCCTGTGACATCTCGGTGATGGCCGAGGCCAGACGATCGACAAGGTCGTCGAGCGGATCGGTCACCGCGGTCTGATAGATCTCGTTCTTGTTGGCGAAGCGGACGTACACCAGGTTCTCGGTGATGCCTGCCCGCTCGGCGATATCGCGGACACGGGTGCCTGCATAGCCGTAGTCGAGGAAGACCGATCTCGCCGCCGCGATGATCTGCGTGCGACGGTCCTCAGGCGACATGCGGCGGCGCTTCCGCGCTGCCTGACTTGGCGCCACGGCATTCTCCTATCCTCACGCCGCCCGAGGCGGGCAATTACCCGACCGCGTGGTGCGTAGCACGATGATATGACGATTTCGCGCGAGCACTGACTCCGGTACGGCGCGTCTACCTACTCGCGAGGGCTGTTTGGGCGTCAGTCATTTCGGAGCGACGGACCGCTTGAACTCGTAGCCCCGTCGGCACAAAGGACTGGCGCTGACGGCATCTCGGGTGGCCGACCGCAGTGTGGAGCGGCCCACATTTCTTGCCTTTCCTTTCATCCATGTGATAGCCCTATTATAGCTAGTACTAAACAAACGTGAGCGCCTTTCGGCGCCAGCTGCCCGCCCGCAATCGAGGAGGACTCTTCGGTGAGTCAGGACACAGACGTCAAGCCGGATGAACAGAGGTTCTCCCTGATCACCGAACGGGCCTTGGACAACCTGCGGTCGTTGATCGGTGTGAAGATCACCGAGACCGTGGAGCCCTGGTGTTATGAGGTGACTCGTGACAACGTGCGCCACTACGCGCACGGCATCGGCGACGACAACCCGCTTTGGTGCGATCCGGCGTATGCAGAAGCCTCCCCGCATCAGACGTTGCTAGCACCGCCGTCATTCTTGTTCGCGCTCAATCGGATCTACTCGGGGTACGTCGGTGGCCTGCCAGGTGTGCACGCCATGTGGTCCGGCGCGTCGACGAAGTGGCATCGATACCTGCGCCGTGGCGACGTGATCCACACCGAGGCCTACCTCAAGGATCTGGTGGAACACGAAACCGAGTTCGCGGGCAGGGCGATTCAGCAGATCTATCACGTGGACTTCTTCGTCGGCGACGAATGCGTCGCAGAGGCGGACTCCTGGTGCTTTCGCACCGAACGCGATACCGCGCGGGAGCGGGGCAAGTACAGCGCGGCCCGCGATCGCGAACCGAGGTATGGCTACCAGGAAATCGCCGACGTCGCGCAGGCCTACCGCGACGAGAATCCCCGAGGCGCAGTTCCGCTCTACATCGACGAGGTCGCCGTCGGTGACCCACTGCCCGTCATGGTCAAAGGGCCGATGACGGTGACGGGCTTCATCGCCTTCGCGCAAGGCTGGGGTGGGCTCTACATCCGGGCTAACCGGTTGGCGCACAACCAACTCGAAAAGCACCCCAATCTGGGGATCCCCGACCGGTTCGGCATCCCTGACGTTCCCGAACGAGTGCACTGGGACGACGATCTCGCGCGTCTGGTCGGCACACCGCGCGCCTACGACTACGGACCCGAGCGTGCCTCGTGGCTGACTCACCACATCACCGACTGGATCGGAGACCACGGGTTCCTCGTGGAACACAGCTCGCAGATCCGTCGGCACAACCCGACCGGCGACATCGTGAGCATCGCCGGGCTCGTGACCGCCGTCGACGCCGAGGCCGGTCTGGTGACCGTCGAACAGACGGCCCGACAGCAGGATGGTGAACTCTCCGCGAAGGGGTCGGCCGTGGTTCGTCTGCCCATCCGACCCGCACCATGACCCTGGGCTCTGTCGCTGACCACCGTTGGGGCAGCGAGGTCTTCGACACCGGCGCAGGCCTGCGCTATGCCCACCGGCCCGAATGCGTCGCAGATCTGCTGGCCGATTTCGCGCGGTGGGGACAGCGAACGGTACTGGTCGCAGGCGAGCGACGGATCACGTTCGCCGAGCACCTTGCCGATATCGACGAGGTCGCCGCTGAGCTGAGACGACGGGGCATGACAGCGGGCGACCGGATCGTTCTGCTGGCAGGCAACTCACCCGAATGGGTCACCGCGTACTGGGCAATCGTCAAGATCGGAGGTGTCGTCGTCTTCGCTAACGCCTGGTGGAGCGACGAGGAAGTGCATGACACGTTGGGCAGGGTTCGACCGGCACTCGTCGTGGCCGACGACATCTGGTGTGCCAAGCCGTCGCTTCGCGACTACCCGACGCTCACGATCTCCGACGTGAGGATCCTGGTGGACCGCGCCCCGCAGGCGATCGCCGAATCGCTATGCGTGCGGACTGAATCCGACCCGGCCGCAATCTTCTTCACCTCCGGCACCGAAGGCGCGCCGAAGGGAGTCATTCTCAGCCAGGGCGCGGTCGTGGCCAACATCCAGAACGTCCTGGTGCGCACGCGTCGTCTGCCAAACCGGCTCTCCGACGACCATCCGGGCACGGTGAGCCTGATGTGTCTGCCGTTGTTCCATATCGGTGGGTTCCAGACGCTGGTGTCGGCACAATTGTCCGGGGGCCGGCTCCTGTTCCTGGAAGGCCGGTTTGACGCGCAAGAAGTGCTCGGCCTGATCGAACGCGAACAGGTGAGATTCTTCGGCGGAGTGCCGACGATGATCGCCCGCGTCCTCGACAGCCCACGACTGCACGACTACGACACATCCAGTGTCGTGTCGGTGGCAATGGGCGGTTCGCTTGTCGTGCCCGAGTTGGCGGAGAAGATCGCCCGCGGACTTCCCTCGGCGCGCCGCAGCATCAGCAGCATCTACGGACAGACCGAGTCCGGCGGAGCGTTGACCTCGGCGGGCGGAACCGACCTGCTCGACAAGCCGGGCTGCGTGGGAAAGCCGCTACCCACCTCCGAGATCATGATCGCCGACCCGGATGCCGACGGGGTGGGCGAGGTACTGGCTCGGGCGCCGACCCTGATGGCAGGCTTCGTCGGCGAGGACGTCGCCGCCAATCCGATCGACGACCAAGGTTGGTTGCACACAGGCGATCTCGGTTACCTCGACGATGAAGGCTACCTCTACATCGTCGGTCGGTCGCGCGACATCATCATCCGTGGCGGTGAGAACATCGCGCCAGGCCACGTCGAGGACAGGCTTCTGCGCCACCCGGCCGTTCGCGACGTCGCGGTCGTCGCCCTGCCACATCCCACTCTCGGTGAAGAAGTCGGAGCCGTGGTCGTCACGGACACGGGCGCCGAAATCGACACGGCCGAACTGAAGGCTTTCGCCGCAGCCGCACTGGCCCACTTCGAGGTTCCGTCCCGATGGTGGGTCACCGAATTGCCGTTGCCGCTCAACGGCGCCGGCAAGGTCGTGAAACGCGAACTGATCCAGCGATGGGTCGACACCAACCCAGACACCAGAAGGGAAGTAGGGCATGGCGCATCTTGAGGGCAGGGTGGCGATAGTCACCGGCGGCGGCCGGGGTATCGGCAGGGGCGAAGCCCTTGCCCTGGCCGACCAGGGCGCCAAGGTCGTCGTCAACGATCTGGGCGGCGCATGGGATGGCAAGGGCGCCGACCAACGGCCCGCAGCGGCGGTCGCCGAAGAGATTGTCGCGCAAGGTGGTGAAGCGGTCGCCAACTTCGACGATGTCACCAATCCCGATGGCGCGGACCGCTTGGTCGGTCAGACCATAGAAGCATTCGGCCGGCTCGACATCCTCGTCAACAACGCTGGAATCCTGCGTGACGGAATGGTATTCAGCATCGATCCGCAAGACTGGTCGAACGTGATCAACATGCACCTCATGGGCCACTTCTTGCCTACCCGCGCGGCGTCTCGCCATTGGCGGGCAGAGACCAAGGCAGGCAACACCGGGCATCGCGCGATCATCAACACGACAAGCGAGTCGGGTCTGTTCGGCAATGCGGGTCAGTCGAACTACGACGCCGCCAAGATGGGAATCGTGGCGTTCACGGTCGCGGTCGCGCGAGAGACGGCGAAATACGGGGTGACCGTCAACGCCGTCGCCCCACGGGCCCGCACCCGGCTGACCACCACCACCTTCGAGAATTCCGACCGTGCAGGCGAGTTCGCAACGGGGGAGCGGCCGTTCGACGCCATGGACCCCGACAACATCGCGCCGTTCGTCACGTTCCTGGCGACCGATCTGGCGGCCGACATCACCGCGCAGACCTTCATCGTGTGCGGCGGAGCCGTCGCCCACGTCAAGCTCCCCCAAGTCAGCGACATCGTCTTCAAACACGGCAAGTGGACAATCGACGAACTCGCCGAGCGGCGGGAGGAGCTGTTCAAGAATCTGGGGCCCGATGTTTACGAAGGCCCGCGCGGCTATGCGCGGCTGCCCAAACAATGACCTGCTGATACGCACCGGCATTCTGTCAATCCGTCAACCGAGAGGTCATCATGACGCTCAACCACGATGCCGTCGGCATTGCCACCGACGCTGTCCAAGTCACCTGGACGACAAAGGATTCGATGCTCTACGCACTGGGCTTGGGGTGTGGTGTCGACGACCTACAATTCACGACGGACAACTCCCGCGACATCACTTTGCAGGCGGTGCCTTCGATGCCGGTGGTGCTGGCCCGAACGCCGATCCTCACGATGATCGGCAAGCTCGACTGGACCAAAATCGTTCATGCATCACAACGGGTGTCGCTGCACCAGCCGCTGAAGCCGGCCGGATCCGCCAACAACATCGCCGAGGTGACCGGCATATACGACAAGGGCAAAGCCGCGATCGTCGTCACCGAGACAGTCGGCCGCGACGCGGCGACCGACGAGAAGCTCTGGACCTCGACCATGGCGATCTACATCGTCGGCGCAGGCGGATGGGGTGGCGACAAGGGACCGTCGCTGCGGCCGACACCTCCAGCGGGTGAACCGGACAAGTCGATCACCATCGACACATTCACAAACCAGGCGCTGATCTATCGCCTCTCCGGCGACCGCAACCCACTTCACTCCGATCCGTCGTTCGCCCGAGCCGCCGGCTTCGATCGGCCGATCCTGCACGGTCTGTGCACATTTGGCATGTCGACGCGCGTGCTCGTCGACGTCGCCGCCGACGGGGACGCCTCTCGTATCGCCTCGATTTCCGGCTCGTTCGCCAAGCCCGTCTTCCCCGGCGATCCGCTCACCGTCGACGTCTGGCGGATCGACGGCGGCCAGACGGCATTTCGCACCCGGGTGAACGACACAGAGGTAATCACGGGTGGTACCTGCGCACTCGCGTGACGCGAGTGCGCGCGGGTACCCACTTTTGAAGGGAGAAGCAAGGAAAGCATGGGCGGACAGATCCCCATCGTCGACTACCTGGTGCTCGACGAACCGGCGCACCTACGCGCACACTGCTGCGAAAAATGCCGGGCTTTGTACTTCGATCGGCGTAACGCATGCGCTTCGTGTGGATCGGCCACGTTTGGATGGCGCGACCTCGCGAACTCCGGAGAGCTGCGCGCCTACACCATCGTCCACCGCGCATCGCCCAAGGTGCCGACCCCGTATGTATCGGTCGTGGTCGACCTCGACGGCGGCGGCACGGTCAAGGCGAACCTCGTGGATGTGGAGCCCAACCCCGTCGCGATCGAGGAGGTTCGCAGGGTCGAACTCACGACGTGGGTGGTCGACACCGACGACGACGGTGTCGAGGCCGTGGCATTCGGATACCGGCAGAAAGGAGTTGGGCAATGAGTTCTGGTGACGTGTGGATCGTCGGTGCGGCCATGACCAAGATCGGCCGCTATCCGGACAAGGATGTGATCGACCTGGCTAGCGAAGCAACGCGCAACGCGCTCGGCGACGCTTCGCTCGACATCTCACAGGTGCAGATGCTGGCGTGCGGCAACGCCTACGAGTCGAATACCGGCGTCGCCCAACGGTTACAGAAGCAGATTGGCCAAACCGGCATACCGGCGTACAACGTCTTCAACGCGTGCGCCACAGGCGCGTCGGCCGTACGGCTGGTCATCATGGCCATCAAGGCAGGTGAATGCGACGTCGCACTTGCCGTCGGTGCGGAGCAAATGGGCAAAATGGGTCTGCTTGGCGGCAAACCGAAGAACGGCGACCGGAAGTCGTTCGCGCCAAGGGGCAGATATGGCGGTGTGCTGCCCAGCGAAGGACTGCTGGGCACCGGGCTGATGCCCGGCGTCTTCGCACAGGCCGGGATGGATTACGCGCTGCGCCACGGTGTGACCCGGGAGCAGTTCGCGATGGTGGCCGTGAAGAATCACCGCAACTCCGTACACAACCCCTACGCGCAGTACCGAAAGGAGTTCTCCCTCGAGGAGGTGCTGGCCGCCGAGGTGATCGCCTACCCGAACACGCTGCCGATGTGCTGCCCGACCGGTGACGGCGCCGCCGCGGTGCTGGTGGTCTCCGATCGCCGGTTGGCGACACTGGATCCCGATGTACGGCGCCGGGCGGTGAAGGTCTCGGCATCCGTGCTGACGACAGATCCCTGGACCGACACCGGCCAGGTGCAACCCGATATCAACACCCTCACCCGCAATGCCGCTTCGCAGGCGTATGAGGCGGCAGGTATCGGACCCGACGAGTTGAGCCTGGTGGAGCTTCACGACTGTTTCGCGACAGCTGAACTACTGCACTACGACAATCTGGCGTTGTGCGGGCCAGGCGCGGCAGGCGAATTCGTCAGCTCGGGCGGCCCCGAGAGGTCCGGTCAGATCCCTGTCAACGTGTCGGGCGGCCTGCTGTCCAAGGGCCATCCGATCGGTGCCACTGGCGTGGCCGGCCTCTACGAAATCGCTACACACCTGCGCGGCGAAGCGGGCGACCGTCAGGTCCAGGGTGCGACGGTGGGCCTGGCGCACGTCATCGGCCTTGGTTCGACGTGCGGTGTTCATATCCTCGAGAAGGGCGCCGCATAGGTGTGAAGCGCACACTCTTCAGCCGTGAACACGACGCCTTCCGCGCGATGATTCGCGCATTCCTCCAGCGTGAAGTCGTCCCGGTATTTCCCGACTGGCTGCAGGGCAAGCTGGTGCCCAGGGACTTCTTCGTGCGCCTGGCGGACCTCGGTGTCCTCGGTATGAACATCCCGGTCGAATACGGCGGGTCGGGTGAGGCGGGATACCTCTACAGCGTCGTCCTGCACGAGGAGGTCGCGCGGGCGATGGTCCACCTCGGACCGCTGCGCTGCCATCTCGACGTGGTGATGCCGTACTTCCTCACCTATAGCAACGCCGAGCAGCGCAGCCGATGGCTACCCAGGTGCGCCGCCGGTGCGATGTTGACCGCGATCGCCATGACCGAACCGGATACCGGCTCCGATCTCGGCGGCATCAAGACGGTGGCGGTGCGTGACGGCGACGACTACGTCGTCACCGGCGCGAAGACGTTCATCACCGGCGGCATCCTGGCCGACGCTGTGATCGTCGTGGCTCGGACCTCGAACACCGAGGATCGCAGGAAGGGGCTCTCACTGCTTGTCGTCGAGGCCGGGATGCCCGGTTTCACCAAGGGGGCGAACCTGAACAAGATCGGCCTGCCCGTGCAGGACACCGCCGAGTTGGCGTTCGACCAAGTGAGGGTGCCCAAGGCGAACCTGCTGGGGTGTGAGGGGGAGGCCTTCACCTACCTCACGCACAACCTGGCCGGTGAACGACTTGGCGTCGCACTCAACGCGGTCTCGTCGGCGCAGGCGGCTCTTGATGCGACGCTCGACTATGTCGGGCACCGCCGCGTCTTCGGAAAGGAGCTCAGCACCTTCCAGAACACCAAGTTCGAACTCGCGGCGGTCGCGACCGAAATCGCTGCGGGACAGGCAATGTTCGATGCCGCGGCGCTCGCGCACGAACACCGGGAACTGGATCCGGTCGACGCCGCGAAGGTCAAGCTCTTCTGTTCCGAGGTGCAGACCCGCGCGGTCGACCGCTGTCTGCAACTCTTCGGTGGGTACGGATACATACTCGACTACCCGATCGCGCGGCTGTTCGCCGATGCGCGGGTGACCCGAATCTACGGCGGTACAAGTGAAGTCATGAAGTCGATCATCGGCAAGTCGCTCGGTCTGTGAAGCCGGTGATCGGCGTGGACGCCCGGTTCACACGATGGTCCGCTCGCGGTGCTCCCAATAGCGGGCTCGTAACTCGCGTTTGAGGACCTTGCCCACCGGGCTGCGGGGAAGGCCGGCGACGAACTCAATGCTCTTGGGTGCCTTGACCGGACCCACCAATTGCTTGCAGCGCTGAATCAGCGTGATTTCGGTGAGTGTTGCTTCGGGCCGGAGTTCCACGCAGGCGTGCACGGACTCTCCCCATTCGTCGCTCGGAATACCGATGACCGCACAATCGGCAACGTCGGGGTGGCTCAGGATCGCCTGTTCGACCTCGAAGGGAAAAACGTTGAAGCCGCCGGAGATCACGACGTCCCTGAGCCGGTCGGTGATGAAGACATACCCGTCCTCGTCGCGTCGGCCGATGTCTCCGGTGTGGTGCCAACCATGGCGTTGCACCTCTTCGGTGGCGCCGGGATCGTCGAGGTAGCGCACCATCGTCGTCGGTCCGCGCAGCACGATCTCGCCCGTTACCCCCGGGGGGAGGACCGCGCCGTCGGGATTCATCGTCTCGATCGTGGTGCAGATGAAAGTCGGCCTGCCGCAGGACAGTAGCCGTTCGTCGTCTCCAGACTGCACGGCCCTCGCGACTTCCGTCGGCGACATCCAGGTCAGCGGGAAGCCGGCCTCGGTCTGCCCGTATGCCTGTGCTACGACGGGGCCGAGGGCGTCGACTGCCTGGCTGATCCGGTCCGGTGCGATCGGAGCACCCGCGGAGATCACGTATCTCAGGGACGACAGATCGTGGCGCTGGAGGTCCGGGTGAGACAGCAGACGGTATATCAGTGTCGGCGGCAGGAACACCGTCGTCACCCGGTCTTGCTCGATGCGCTTGATGACGTCGTCCACCTTCGGTGTTGCCAGGCAGACGGTGGTGCCGCCGAATTGCAGCTGCGCGAGGGCGATCATGCCGCCGGCGTGGGTGATCGGTGCGACGGCGAGGTTCACTGGCGGCTCGTCGAAGTGCCAGCAGGTCGCCCAAGCCAATGTCGACATCAGCAAGAATGTGTGCGTCGCCTGCGTGATCTTCGGTTGTCCGGTGGTACCTCCGGTGACTCCCTGGCAGCCAAGGGCGTCACCGGGAATGACCAGATCCAGGTGTGCTTCGGAGTGCTCCTGTGACCACTGCGTCAGCGACGGGTAGTCGGTATCAGGTGAATCGATGCACAGCAGCCGCGTGATACTCGGGATCGCTTCGGCGTAAGCCGTCGCCTTGTCGGCGACCGAGGAATGAAACAACAGCACCCGGCATCCGCCGCGCCTCAGCAGCGAAGCGGTGACTTCGAAGGGAGCGCTCAGGGTGACGTTGCACCAGGCGCCTCCGGCCCGCATGGCGCCAAGCAGCGCCACCAGCGCTCGCGAATCGTTCGGGCTGATCACGGCGAACTGTGCGCCCACGGTGAAGCCGTCGGCGATCAGCGCCCGCGCCAGCCTGTTAGCCGCCGCGTCTGCCGCGGAAAAGGTGATGTCTCCGCCATCACCCCCAAAGCCGCGGCGGTGAGGCCAGCAGCGTGCTGCGGTAGCCAGGTGATCGGTCACATGCACGGCGCAAGATCCAGCCGGACAGTCGGATTACGCATGTGTTGCTCAACGCTCACCGCACATACTCAACATCACAGGGGATGGGGGCAGAAGCGTAGTCACTACGCTGCGCCCATCGATTGCGGACCTGATCAGCCGGGTCGACGGCGCGGCACAGACGCGGCGTAGCGACTACGCATGCCATCCCCGTCCCGGCGTGGTGCTGTTCTCTCAGTGCAGTTCACCGTCGAGACAGGAGCCAACCAAGAATGAAGTACGGAATGTTGTGGGAGATGCAGCTCGGGCCGCGACCGTGGGCGGAAAATGCTGAGTTTAGGCACTATTGGGACGCCATCGAGCAGGCAAAGCTGGCCGAGAAGGTGGGTTTCGACTATCTCTGGCACGTCGAGCATCATTTCCTGACCGAGTACTCGCACGGTTCGTCACCCGAAGTCTGGCTCTCGGCCGTCGCTCAGCACACCGAACGCATCCGGATCGGTCACGGAGTTGTGCTGTTGCCGCCGAAGTTCAACCCGCCTTTTCATGTTGCCGAGCGGATCGCTGCGCTCGACATAATGTCCAACGGGCGAGTGGAGTTCGGCACTGGGCGTGCCGCGACGGCAAGCGAGCTGGAGGCGTTCGGGATCGAACCCGCGGACGCACGAGGGATGTGGCTCGAGGCACTCAACGAGATACCGAAGATGTGGCGGGACGAACCCTATCCGGGTGTCGAAGGCACATACATCAACCTGCCGTCGCGAGAGGTCTGGCCCAAGCCCGTACAGCGGCCGGGGCCGCCCATGTGGATGGCCGCCAGCAGCCCGGAAAGTTTCGAGATTGCCGGCCGCAACGGCTTGGGTGTGTTGGCGTTCATCATCGGGCACGCCGAAAAGCTGGCACCGCTCATCGAGGTGTATCGCGACGCGATCAGACAATGTCCCAAGCCGCCGGAGGAGATCAACAACCAGATTGCCGCGTATGTGTTGACGCATTGCGCCGATTCACGTGAGGAGGCGCGTGCCGTGGGTGGGCCCGCCGTCGAGTGGTACAGCGAAAACGTGTTCAAGCTGTTCTCCACGGTATCTGGAAAGCCGGGATACGAGATCTACGCCAAGATGCTCCCGGAAGACGCCGCAGACATCGAGCGCCTCGTGGAGAAGTACGGCAATCCGATCGATGCCTTGATCGACTTGGGCGTCATCAGCGTGGGTGATCCCGATGAGTGCCTCGACACGATCAATTCCTTTGCCGCGCTGGATGTCGACCAGGTGATCACCAGTCATGCGATCGGCGGCATTCCACACGACAAGGTGATGCGGTCCATCGAACTGTTCGGGTCACAGGTCATCCCAAGGGTTCTGTCCTCGGAATCTGTGACTGCGAACCTGTGACTGCATGGTGATGAGTCGGGTCGGGCCTCAGTCGCCGCGGTGTAGGAAGCCGTGCAGTGTCGCCTGGACGAGTTCGTCAACAATCGCGTCTCGTGAGGGCGGCTTGGTCCCGAAGAAGCTTGACCGCAGCGCGACCATGCCGACGATCATCGCCATCGTCGAATGGGCGGGCAGGTCTGGTTGGTTCGATTGCAGGCCACGCAATTTCATGCCTTCGACGCTGATCTGACCCAGCACCTTGAGCGCGCGCCTGATGTCGGCGATGCCCGCGTCGGCGATCTCCTCATCGCTGAAGCCCTCTGCCGCGACCAGGGTGAGCAGCAGACCGCGATGCTCGACGACGACGTCGTAGACCTGTTCGACGAAGTGGCGCGCCAGTTCGTCTTCGTCGGTGCTGTCGGGGTCGATCGTCTGCCAGGTCCTGGCGAACTCGTCGACGATGCTCGTGAACGGGAGAACCAGCGCCTCTCGGAACAGGCCTGCCTTGGAGCCGAAATGGCGAAAGAGGAGGTATTCGGTGACGCCTGCGCTCTCGGCGATCTCACGCGTTGTGGTGCTGCGATAGTCCTTGCGCGCGAACAGCTCGCGGGCGGCATCCAGCAGAAGTCTGCGCGGCTCGCCTGCGGGCCGGCGGCCAGCCTGAGCCGACGTCTTCACAGCGCTCCACGATAGACGGCCTTGACCAACCCCCTTTAATAGTGTCCACTATTAACGATCCGACGAACGCCGCGGAAGGGGCTGGTTGTGGGCCAACTCATCATGCTCGGCACGCTGTTCGCGCTGATCGCGGTCATCTTCGGCGCGGTCATCTATTTCGACCCCGAGGCGCGCGGTCGCGCGGGTGAAGAGCGCGATCGGTGAGCACCGAACTGACGCCGCTGCTGATGGCGTCCGTGATCTTCGGCTGGGTCAGCGGCATTCTGTTCTTGGTAGCCGGCGTCTATCTGAGCATTCGCAATCGCCGACTGCACCCGCTGCTGCTGCTCTGCATCTCGGCGATCTCGTTCTCTTGGATCGAGGCGCCCTACGACTGGGCGATGTATGCGCAGTTCCCGCCCGCACTTCCGCGCATGCCGTCGTGGTGGCCGCTGAACATGACGTGGGGCGGGCTGCCGTCGTCGGTGCCCGTGGGATACATCGGTTACTTCTGCCTGCCCGCCGTGATCGGCGCCGCGATCGGGCGACGGCTGATCGCCCGGTTCGGATGGCGCCAGCCGATCACCTTCCTGACCGTGGGTCTCGCCGTCGGCTTCTGTTGGGCGTTGCTCTTCAACGCGGGGTTGGGAGCGCGACTCGGCGTCTTCTACTACGCCTATGTCATCCCGGGTTTGGGCCTGTTCGAGGGGACCCTGCACCAGTACCCCATTTATGACGCCATCGCGATGGGCATTCAGATGATGGTCTTCACCTACCTCCTTGGTCGCACGGATTCGCAAGGACGCAATGTCATCGAAATGTGGTCGGACAAGGTATCGGCGACCCGAGCTCAGTCGGCGATCGTGTCCATCGTCGCTGTCATCGTCATCGGAAACGTTTTGTATGGGGCGGTTTTCGCGCCTCATCTCGTCACCATGCGGATGGGCTACGTGACTTCGGGAACGGGGGAGCAGTTGTTCCCCGGTGTTCCGAACCAACCCAGATAGCTTCGCCAAGGAGGTTTTGTGGCCAGTAGTCCGACCGTCGGGCTGTATTACGACCCGTTCGACTTCGCGATCGACGACGATCCGTATCCGGTGTGGAAACGGATGCGCGCCGAAGCGCCCTTGTATTTCAACGAGAAGTACAACTTCTATGCGCTGAGTCGCTACGACGACGTGGCCCGCGCCCTGCCGGACTGGCAGACATATCGATCGGGACGCGGAACCACGGCAGACATTCTCTTCAGCGGAATCGAAGTGCCGCCGGGGATCCTGCTGTGGGAAGATCCGCCGCTGCACGATCTGCACCGGCGGTTGCTGTCTCGGGTGTTCACCCCGCGCCGGATGCTGGCGGTAGAAGAACTGGTGCGCGAATTCTGCGTCAGCGCACTGGATCCCCTTCTCGATGCCGACGGCTTCGACTTCGTCGCCGATCTCGGCGCGTTCATGCCGATGCGGACCATCGGCTATCTACTGGGCATCCCGGAGGAGGGCCAGCAGCAGATCCGCGATCGCAACGACAAGAGCATCACGGTCGGCGCGGAGCAGGGTGATCTCAGTCAGACGGTCATCGCTGAATCGATCGCCATGTTCGCCGACTACATCGAGTGGAGGTCAACGCATCCCTCCGACGATTTGATGACCGAACTGTTGAACGCGGAGATAGACGAACCGGACGGGACACGTCGTCGCCTCGAACGCACCGAGATACTCGCCTACACCGCGATGATCGCCGGCGCCGGAAACGAAACCACCGCTCGGCTGATCGGATTCATGGGGCAACTGCTCGGTGAACATCCCGATCAACGGCGCGAACTCGTCGAGGATCCGTCGTTGATCCCGTCAGCTGTCGAAGAGACGCTTCGCTATGAGCCGCCGTCGCCGGTGCAGGCGCGTTACGTCGCCGCCGACGTCGACCTGTACGGGCGCGCTGTGACCGAAGGGTCGTACATGTTGCTGCTCAACGGGTCAGCCAATCGCGACGAGACGAAATTCACCGACCCCGACCGTTACGACATCCACCGCAGCGGTGGTCACTTGAGCTTCGGCCAGGGGCTGCACTTCTGCCTCGGCTCGGCGCTGGCCCGGCTCGAGGGGCGGGTCGCGTTCGAAGAGGTTCTCAAGCGATGGCCTGATTGGGATGTCGACTACGGCAACGCGAGCAGGGCCAGGACGTCGAGCGTGCGGGGCTGGGCGAGGCTGCCCGTCAAGACCGGCTAGAAGATCTCCGAGGCGGCTGCGTCAGCCGCAGGCAAACCCGCACACATCACCTGCGCGAGGCAAGCCGGCCCCTTGCATGATGGCACGACGCACGACTCATCAAAGGCGTCGATGTCGCAGTGTTGCGACACAAGACCGATATTCGTCGCAAATTTGACGCCGGGGACAAATAGCAACGAACGCCAATCCGACTGGCGGAGAAACCCATTCGAGACGGGCCGTCCTGACAGCTGACCCACATCGAATTAATCTCCGAATCCGACGTGTGCACTGACTAGTTCCCTTACCGTGCATCTACAACTGCTGCCGCAGGGAGGCGTGATGGCGGCGCGATCTCGGGTGGGTGCAACCCGGTGTGAATACAGCGAACGGATCGGCGACCGCGGGCCGCCGCCCTTCGCCTATTGACCAATTATTGTTATTTTTAGATAATAGCCGTCACCCCAGGCGGAGGCCGATGACATCAGGGGGACCGATGGAGGTACCGCTCACGCGCCGATCTCGGCGCGGGGCATGGCCACTCCCGACGCAACCCGGTGTTGACCAAATACTTGTTCCGGCGGTAACGTGCTCGCCCGGGCGGGGAGTAGCGGCATCACATCAGCGGGGGCACTGTGAATCTTTTCCGTTCGGGACTCGGGTGACGGTGCGAATGGTGGCCGGGTGAGCGGTCGCGCCCTGCGCGCCCTGACCGGCGTCGCCGCCGTCGCCGCCATCGTCGCGGTGGTCGCCCTCGCGGCGACACTCTTTCGCGGCGGTCTGACCGACAGCGTGCCGGTGACCGTGATGTCGCCACGGGCCGGCCTGGTGATGAACCCCGACGCGAAGGTTCAGATCCGCGGCGTACAGGTGGGCAAGGTCGACTCGATAGAGCAGATGCCCAACGGCGAAGCCGCCATTCACCTCGCAATGGACCCCAAGCGGATGAACGCGATACCGGCCAACGTCCTCGTCGACATCGCTTCGACGACGGTGTTCGGTGCCAAGTACGTACAGTTCGTCATTCCGCCCGACCCGTCGGCCGAATCGCTGCGTCCCGGCCAGGTACTCGCCGCCAAGCACGTGATGGTCGAGATCAACACGGTGTTCGAAAACCTGACGTCGGTGTTGTCGAAGGTCGATCCGCCGAAGCTCAACGAGACCCTTGGCGCCATCGCGTCGGCGCTGAACGGCCGCGGCGAGAAGATCGGCCAGATGCTCAGCGACCTGGACGCGTACCTGGCGAAGATCGAGCCGAGCCTGCCCGCGCTGAGCCGCGATCTGGCGCTCGCCCCACAGGTTCTGCGGGCCTACGCTGACGCAGCGCCCGACTTCGTCAGTGTGGCCGACAACGCGGCGCGAATCAGCGACACGATCGTCGACCAAGAACAGAACCTCGACGCCGCACTCGTCAGCGTCACCGGCCTCGCCGACATCGGCAACGACGTCATCGGCACCAACCGGCAACCGCTGACCGACGTCCTTCACCTGCTGGTGCCGACCACCGACCTGCTGAACGAGTACAACCAGGCGCTGTGGTGTGCCCTGTCCGGGATGGCCAACGCTTCGAGTCGCCCGCCGCTGAAGGAGCCCGGCGTCGTCGTGCTGGCGGGCTTTCTGTGGGGGCAGGAGCGCTATCGCTACCCGATGGATCTGCCGAAGGCGGCTGCCACCGGTGGTCCGCAGTGCACCGGTCTGCCCAACCTTCCGTTCGAGGGAGTGCCTCCGTACGTCGTCGCCGACACCGGGACCAACCCGTGGAGGCGCACGTATCCCGGCATTGTGCTGAACGCCGACGCGATCAAGAAGATCATGTTCGGTGAGATCGACGGGCCGCCCCGCAACACGTATCAGATCGGCCAGCCCGGATGAGGCGCTCGCTCCGACCGACCGCGGTCAAATTCGGCGTCTTCGGCATCGTCATGGCAGTCATGACCGCATCCCTGTTCTTCATCTTCGGGCAGTACCAAACCGGCTCGACCCACGAGTATTCGGCAGTTTTCGCAGACGCCTCGCGACTCAAGGTCGGGCAGTCGGTGCGTGTCGGCGGGATGCGGGTCGGGACGGTCGACGGCGTCAAGCTTCAAAAGGACAAGACGGCGCTCGTCACCTTCGATGCCGATCCCGCCGTGCAGATGACCACCGGCACCAAGGTGGCCGTGCGCTATCTCAACCTCGTCGGCGACCGCTATCTCGAGCTCATCGACGGGCCGGGGGACCGACGGCTGCCGCCCGGCTCACAGATTCCTGCGGAGCGAACGCAGCCGGCTCTCGACCTCGACCTCCTTCTCGGCGGCCTCAAACCCGTTATCCGAGGGCTCAATCCACAAGACGTTAACGCTTTGTCGGCGTCGCTGATCCAGATCTTTCAGGGGCAGGGCGGCACCCTGCAGTCGCTGCTGTCCAACACATCCGGGTTCACCACCGCGCTGGCCGAACACAACCAGACGATCCAGGCGCTGATCGACAATCTGCGGACGCTGCTGTCCACGTTGACCAAGGAGGGCGAAAAGTTCTCCGGCACGATCGCCAAACTGGAGACCTTGGTGACTGAGCTTGCGGCGGAGAAGGATCCGATCGGCACGGCCATCGAGTCATTGAACGACGGCAGCGCATCCGTCGCGGAACTGCTCACCGATGCCCGGCCTCCGCTCAAGGGCACCGTCGACCAGTTGAACCGGTTGGTCACGAACATGGACGGCCAGAAGGACCGGCTCGACGCGTCACTGCAGAAGGCGCCGGAGAACTACCGCAAGCTGATCCGCACCGGCTCCTACGGCAGCTTCTTCAACTACTACATCTGCCAACTCACGTGGCGGGTGACCGACCTTGCGGGACGTACCGCCGAGTTTCCCTGGATCAGGCAAGACGGGGGGAGGTGCACCGAACCCTGATGCTGAAATATCGTGGAAAGAGGCTTATCAGGACCGGGTTCATCGGTGTCGTCCTTGCGGTGCTCATCGTCGCGATCGGGCTCTCTCCTGAGACATTGACGTCGATGGCGACGGCCATCCGTTACCAGGCGCAATTCTCCGATGCGGGTGGCCTTACCGCGGGCAACGACGTGACGATCGCCGGAATCAAGGTCGGAAGCGTCTCGGATGTGTCGCTGCAGGGACGCAACGCCCTTGTGACGTTCGCCATCGACAGCACGGTCGAACTCGGGTCTGACACGACGGCACACGTGCGAACCGGAACGCTTCTCGGCGAACGCGTGCTCACTTTGGAGTCCGCCGGAGACGACACGATGCACCCCATGGGCCTCATCCCGGTGTCGCGGACGGCTTCCCCGTACTCGCTGACCGAGGCCGTCAGCGAGCTGACGACCAACACCGCGGGCACCGACACCGATTCACTCAACCAATCGCTGGACACGCTGTCGGAAACGCTGGACCAGGTTGCGCCGCAACTGGGTCCGGCTTTCGACGGCATCACGAAGCTCTCCCAGGCCATCAACGACCGAGACGACACGCTCGGTGCACTGCTCAAAGACGGGGCCGACGTCACCAAGATTCTGTCGGAGCGAAGTGCACAGGTGAACGCTCTCATTCTCAACGGCAACGATCTGGTCGGTGTGCTCAACGAACGCCGCCAGGCGATCGTCGAACTGCTGGTTCATACGTCGGCGTTGGCGAAGCAGCTCTCGGGCCTCATCGCCGACAACGAGGCGAAGCTGGCGCCGACACTGGACAAGCTCAACGCGGTGACAGCGGTGCTGGAGAAGAACCGCGACAACATCGCCAAGGCCATACCAGGGCTGGCGAAATTCCAGACCACGCTCGGCGAAACGATCGGCAATGGCCCCTACTACCAGGCATACGTTCCCAACCTCTTCATCAGCGAACTGTTCCAGCCGTTCTTCGATTATGCATTCGGCTTCCGGCGGGGAACCAACGCCGGTCAGCCACCCGACAACGCCGGTCCGCGCGCCGAGCTTCCCTTCCCGTACAACGGGATTCCTCAGCCCGGCGAACAGTGGGGACCACCACCGCCATGACTGGAAACAGGATCCTGAAACTGGTACTCGCGGCGGTCCTTGCGGTGGCACTCGTCGGCGGCGTCGCCGTGGTCGTCGGACAGACTATCTTCGCGCCCAACACGATCACCGCGTACTTCACCAAAACGGTCGCCATCTATCCCGGCGACGAGGTCCGCATCGCCGGTGTCAAGGTGGGCTCGATCGACTCGATCGAGCCGCTCGGCACCCAGGCCAAGATGACGTTGCGCGTCGACCGCGGCATCTCCGTTCCCGCCGACGCCAAGGCGGTGATCGTCGCCCAGAACCTGATCTCGGCCCGCTATGTGCAACTCGCGCCCGCCTACGAGTCAGGCCCGAAAATGTCGGACGGCGCGGTGATCCCGCTCGACCGAACGGCGATCCCCGTCGAATGGGACGAGGTCAAAGAGCAATTGATGCGGCTGGCAACGGAATTGGGCCCGGACAAGGGGATGTCGACGGGCTCGGTCGGGCGATTCATCGACAGCGCCGCCAACGCTCTTGACGGCAACGGAGACAAGCTGCGTCAAACGCTGGCTCAGCTGTCGGGCGTCGGACGGATCCTCGCCGACGGCAGCGGGAACATCGTGGACACCATCACCAACCTGCAGACATTCGTCACCGCGCTTCGGGACAGCAACGACCAGATCGTGCAGTTCCAGAACAGGTTCGCGACGTTGACGAGCGTCGTCGACGACAGCAGATCAGACCTCGACGCCGCCCTGACCAACTTGTCCGACGTCGTCGACGACACGCAGCGCTTCATCGAGGGCACCCGCGACAAGACCGCCGAACAGATTCGGCTGCTCGGAAACGTCACCCAGAACCTGGCCGATCACCGCATGGACCTGGAGAACGTCCTGCACATCGCACCGCACTCGATTGCCAACGCCGTCAACATGTTCGACCCACGGACGGGAGCCGCGAGCGGTGTCTTCGTGCTCAACAACCTGTCGAGCCCGGTGTGGGCGATCTGCACGATGATGGGCGCACTCGAGAACGTCACGTCCCCTGAGACCGGGAAGCTCTGCGCCCAGTACCTCGGCCCGGCGCTGCGGACCGTGAACATCAACAATCTGCCGATCCCGATCAACCCGTTCCTGACGTCGAACCCGCCGGACTACATGCTCAGATACTCCGAGGACAGGCTCAGGCCGGAGAACGAAGGACAGCCACCCCCGCCGTACGCCGACCCACCCGCGGTATCCGCCTACACGGGTGCAGGCGACATACCTCCGCCGCCGGGCTACGGGCCGCCGCCGGGACCGCCGCCCGCGGCGTCGTTGCCCGAGGCGCCTCCGCCTCAACCCCCATCACCGACATTGCAGGACATGCTGCTGCCCGCAGAGGCGCCACCACCGCCGGGTGACCTGCTCGCACAGGCGCCACCTCCGGGTGACGGGACGCCGCCGTGATCGGGGCAAGGAGCGCGCGGCGCCTGGCGGCGATCGGGTGCGCCGTGATGGTGACCGTTTCCGGGTGTGCGTTCCAGGGCGTGAACTCGCTGCCGCTGCCCGGCGCCGTCGGGCGGGGCGGCGATGCGGCCGTCTACCACGTCGAGCTCACCAATGTCGGTACCCTCGAATCGAATTCGCCGGTGCTGATCGACGATGTGGTCGTCGGCAGCGTCGGCAAGATGAGGTTGCACGGCTGGCACATCGATCTGGACCTGTCGCTGAAGCCGGACGTCGTCGTTCCAGCCAATTCCGTTGCCACGGTCGGCCAGACGAGCCTGCTGGGGTCGATGCACGTGGCGCTCGACCCTCCGCCCGGCGAAGCGCCGAGCGGTCGCCTGAAGCCGGGGGCCACAATCGGGCTGAACAGTTCATCGACCTATCCGTCGACCGAACAGACATTGTCGTCGCTTGCCGCCGTGGTCAACGGCGGGGGACTGGGACAGGTCGGCGACATCGTCGGTAACTTCAACACCGCGCTGAGCGGACGCGGCGAAGTTGTCCGCGATCTGATCGCTCGCCTCGACACGTTCGCCGAAACGCTCTATCAGCAGCGCGACAACATCATCGCCACCATTGACGAACTGAACCGGTTCGCCTCGACGCTCGGCGGCCAACAGGAAGTGCTGACGCGCGCCCTGAACAAGATCCCGCCCGCCTTGGATGTGCTGATCAAGGAACGGCCGAGGCTCACCACCGCGCTGGAGAAGCTCGGCACGTTGAGCGAAACCGTTTCGGGGCTGGTTCACGATACACAGGCCGACCTCGTCAACAACCTGCAGAATCTCGAACCGACACTCAAGGCGCTCGCTGACGTAGGCCCGGATATCGACACCGCCCTTGCGTACATCCCGACGTTCCCGCTCACCCAGAACCTGATCGACCGTGGCGTTCGCGGCGACTACGTAAACCTATGGGTCACCATTGATCTCACCAACCCGCGAATCAAGCGGGGACTTCTGCTCGGCACCCGCCTCGGCCAGGACAGGGCATCGTTGATCCCGGCGCCAGGAGACCCGGGCTACGACGCTTACTACACCAAGTTCCCGCTCGGCGTTGGAACCTCACCGCCGTTTGGCCCCATCCCGAATGCCGACCCGGCGCCATGGGAGCCCGGGGGTGGTGGCTGATGCTGACCAGGTTCGTCCGCATCCAACTGACCGTCTTCACGATCGCATCGATCATCGGCGTGCTGGTCATGGTGATTGCTTACATGCAAGTGCCGACCTTGCTCGGCATCGGCCGGATCACGGTCAAGCTGGAACTTCCCACATCGGGCGGGCTGTACCGGTTTTCCAACGTGACGTACCGCGGCGTCGAAGTCGGCAAGGTGACGGGGATGGACGTGTCGCGAACGCAGGCGACCGCAACCCTCAAGCTCGACACTTCGCCGAAGATCCCCGCCGACCTGGTCGCCGAGGTGCGCAGCGTTTCGGCCGTCGGCGAGCAGTACGTCGAACTGATGCCGCGCACGGATTCGCCGCCGTACCTACAGGACGGCTCGGTGATCGCCATGTCCGACACCAAGATTCCGCAGGCGGTCGGCCCGATGCTCGATCAGGTGAGCACGCTGATCAACAGCGTTCCCAAGGACAAGTTGAGCGGGCTTATCAACGAGTCCTTCGATGCGTTCAACGGCGCGGGCTACGACCTCGGCTCGCTGTTCGACTCCTCGGCGCAGATCTCCGGGGATCTCAACAGGGTGTCCGACCAGTCCTCGGCGCTGATCGAAGACTCTGGTCCGCTTCTCGATTCGCAGGCACAGACGACCGACTCGCTTCGACTGTGGGCGAGAAGCCTTGCCGGGATCACGGGTCAGGTGGTGGCGAACGATCCGCAGGTGCGCACGCTGCTGCAGGAGGGACCGCCCGCTGCCAACGAAGTGTCTCGCCTGCTCGATCAGGTGAAGCCGACGCTGCCCGTCTTGCTGGCGAACCTGACGACATTCGGTCAGGTCGCGGTGACCTACCACCCGTCACTGGAGCAGGTTCTGGTTTTGCTGCCGCCGTTTGTGGGAGATGTTCTCTCCTCGGCGCCCGAGAATAACCCGACCGGGATCCCATTGGGCGACTTCAGGATCCAGATCGGTGATGGGCCGCCGTGCACTGTCGGGTTCCTGCCGCCGTCGCAGTGGCGATCTCCTGCCGACCTGACGACTATCGACACTCCCGACGGCTTGTATTGCAAGCTGCCACAGGACGCGCCGATCGTAGTGCGCGGTGCGCGCAACTCACCGTGTATGGGTGTCCCCGGCAAGCGCGCGCCGACGGTCCAGGAGTGCTACAGCGACAAGCCCTACATGCCGCTGGCGGTCCGGCAGCATTCGCTTGGTCCGTATCCGTTCGACCCCAACCTGATAGCGCAAGGCATTCCGCTCGACGATCGCGTCGATGCCAACGAAAGGCTGTACGCCCCTGTGCAGGGCACACCGATGCCGCCAGGCGCGATGCCATCGGGCACCCCGCCCGATGCGTCACCGCCTGGCGCACCACCTGCGCCGCCGCCTCCTGCGGAGGTCTTCCCGCCGATGGACACCGGAGGGGCTGTGCCCGCAGCGCCGAGTTCGTTCGGCACAGGTGGATCCGAGTCAGGGCCGTCGGTCGCGGTCGCACACTACGATCCGCAGACCGGCCAATATGCGGCACCTGATGGTCGGGTTTTTCGCCAGGAGGATCTCGTCGATCCCGCCAAGTCGTGGCAGGACCTGATCTACAAGGCCGACGTATGAGGCTCGCGCGCTTGGCATTCGGTACCGCGGTCGCGCTCTTGGTCAGTGCGTTCCCGGCGGATGCGGATCCCGGCGACGGCATCGCTTTGAACGGTGCGTACACGGCATTTTCGGATGGTGTCTGGGCCAAGACGAACTCCTCCTATCACGACGAGCGCAGCGTGACCCAGACGTGGACGATCACCTCCGCGTGCAGCACCTATCAGGACTGCACCGGACGGGTGACCAGTGACCAGGGCTGGAGCGCGGACATGGTCTACATGAGCGGCAGTTGGAGGGTGCGTCGCACGGTGGACAACTGGGAGCCGTGTATCGACGGCACGGCGACGCCGGGGGAGCAGACCTTCACCTTCTGGAAGGGCTATCCGGATGCATTTCCCATGATGGGCTTTGACACCACGTTAGGGCGCAGCGGTGCATGCGGGTGGAACAAGCAGCTCAACGTCCGACTGCCGTTCACGCTGACCCCTGTCGCGTGATTTCGCTTGTCACGCAGAGGTGAACGCCCCGCGCGGAATGGTCAGTGGCAGGTCGACCGAGCTGAGCAGACCCGGCTCTGCCGCAACGACATACGGCACCGCGTTCACCACTCGCATCGCCGTCGCGACCATCGCCCCTGCCCCGGAGGTCATGCCCTCGATGCCGGCCTTCTTGCGGTCTCGAAGAGTGACGTCAAAGGTGCAGTCGATATCCGGTGTCCCGGTGACAACCACGCGGTAGCCGAGGGCGTTGGGGAGCGTCGGCCAGTCCGGTGCGACGTCGGGAGCCAACCTGGTGACGTGTTCGATGACGATGGCCTCGCGTCCGTCGACGACACCGATCGCCTGCATGCGAAGCGCGCCGCAGGTGCCCGCCTCGACGGTGCCCATCGCCACCTCCAGCGTCCGCTCGGTCACCGCGCGGTCGAACGTCTCCCTGATCTCCTGAACTTCGACGCCGAGGGCGTCGGCGACCAAACGGATCTGGCCCTGCCACTCGCCCGCGATCGCGCCGGGGAAGCCGATCCACGGTTGATAGTCGAGGGGACGCCCGAAACCCAGTGCATCGCTCATGATGTCGGGGACGCCGTAGTCGTCGTACAGCCCGATCTCGTAGGCGTGGATCTTCTCGATCTGCGACGACTGCGTGGTCAGCACCAGGGGTAGGTAGTCGGCGGCGAACCCCGGCTCGATGCCCGACGCGTAGAGCGAGACCTGGCCCTCCTTCGCGGCGGCCACCAACTGATCTCGCCACTCGGCGGGCTCGTAGGCGTGCGGGTTGACCAGCCGCGTGGTGCTCGTCGTCACCACGTTGATGCCCGCGCTGAGCAGCCGGACGTAGTCGGGGACGGCGAGCGCGTCGCGCTCGGGTCCGCTTGCCGCGTAGATGACGCAGTCGGGTTTGAGCGCGATGAGCGCGTCGGCGTCATTGGTGGCGGCCAGCCCGATGGGCTCGCCGTTCGCGAGCTCCCCGGCGTCGCGGCCTGCCTTCTCGTCGGAGTGCACCCAGACCCCGACGAGGTCCATGTTCGGTCGCTGATGAATGGTGCGGATCGCGATTGATCCGATTCCGCCCGTCGCCCACACCACCACGCGATATTGACCTTCAGTCATCGTTGCTCCTCGCGCCCGGGGGGGTATGACCTAACGTTTGCTCCTGAAGTTAACAGTGACCACTATTATCGTCAATGGAAATCGGGTTATTGTCCGTCCGTCGGGGGCGACGTCGCGGAGCACGGCGCCGGTCGCGCCGCGATGGCCGCGACGGCCATCCGCGTCGTCAACGCGATCCCCTGCGTGATCGACGCTCCCGCAGGCCTGTTGAGCTCGCTGGACATACCGAACGCTTTGCCGCGGCACGCATTCGACTGATTCGCCGAAATCTGCGGGAGGGTTGTGACCGGCAGGGGGCCGACGACCGCTGTGCAGAAATCGCGGATGACTGGCGGTTGACAGGGTTCCGCAACCAGCCGTAGCGTTTCCGGAACGGATCTTAGGGTCCGCTTGGAGGCCTCGTGTACATGCTGCGCTTCGACATGCGCGCACCGGAGATCGGCGCGCCAACGGTGCAGCTGTACTCCGCCGCGACGGAGATGTGCGCGTGGGCGGAGAACCACGGCGCTCTTGCCGCGGTGCTGTGCGAGCACCACGGATCGGAGGACGGTTACCTGCCGTCGCCGCTCATTCTGGCGTCGGCGATTGCGGCAAAAACCGAACGCCTCGCGCTGAGCCTGATCCTGCTGCTGCCGTTCTACGACGCGGTCCGGCTCGCGGAGGACATGGCAGTACTCGACATCATCAGCAAGGGCCGCGCCTCCTACATCCTTGCGCTGGGCTATCGGCCGGAGGAGTTCGAACACTTCGGCGTCGACATGCGCACTCGCGGAAAGCTTGTCGACGAAAAGTTGGCCCTGCTGCGTGACCTGCTCTCCGGCGAAGCGATCTTCGAGGGTCGCCACATCAACACCACGCCCCCGCCGCACACCGAGGGAGGTCCGATGCTGATGTGGGGTGGCGGCACGATCGCCGCGGCGCGCCGCGCAGGCCGCTACGGGCTCGGCATGCTCGGCAACGCAAACGTCGAAGGCATGTACGACGCCTACCAGGAGGCCTGTCACCAGCACGGCCACGAGCCTGGGCCGATCTTCCTGCCCGCCCGTGACAACCCGTCGGTGTGCTTCGTCGCCGAAGACGTCGACAAGGCATGGGAGGAACTCGGCCCGCATCTGCTCCACGACGTGCGCACGTACGCCGCATGGAACCCGGGCAACGACACCTCGGCGGGATTCTCCGACGTGAAGACCGTCGAGGAACTGCGCGCCAATCCGACGTCACACCGGATCTACAGCGTCGAGGAGGCCGTCGCACGGGTGCGCGCAGGCGAGATGCTAAACCTGTCACCGTTGTGCGGCGGGGTTCCTCCGGAGATCGCCTGGCAGTACCTGAAGCGCGTCGGCGAAGTGGTCATGTCCGAGGCGGCCAAATGACCGGCACCAGCGCGCCCGAGTTGTATTACGACCCCTACGATTTCGCGATCGATGACGATCCTTACCCGGTCTGGAAGCGGCTTCGCGACGAGGCCCCGCTGTACTACAACGAGAAGTACAACTTCTACGCGCTGAGCCGCTACGAGGATGTGGCACGCGAACTGCACAACTGGGAGACCTACCGGTCGGGCCGTGGCACCACGATGGACATCATCCTTGCCGATATCGAGCTGCCGCCCGGCATCATCCTCTTCGAGGACCCGCCGATCCACGACCTTCATCGCCGTCTGCTCTCAAGGGTCTTCACGCCTCGGCGGATGGAGGCGATCGAGCCTCTGACGCGCCAGTACTGTGTGCGTGCCCTCGATCCTCTCGTCGGCTCCAACCGGTTCGACTTCATCGCCGACATCGGGTCGCAGATCCCGATGCGGACAATCGGTTACCTGCTGGGCATCCCCGAACACAACCAGGAGATGATCCGCGACACCTCGAACAACGCGATCACGCTAACGGAGGGCGAGTTCAGCGGAGCGCGCGCCGAAATGTTCGAGAACAGTCACGAGCTGTTCGCCCAGTACATCGACTGGCGGGCCGACCATCCGTCCGACGACCTGATGACCCAGCTGCTCAACGCCGAGCTGGAGGAGGACGGCGAAGTGCGCAGGCTGACGCGCACCGAGGTGCTGATGTACACCGGAATGGTCGCGGGTGCGGGCAATGAGACGACGACGCGGCTGATCGGCTTCGCAGGACAGCTCCTTGCCGAAAATCCGGACCAGCGACGTGAATTGGCGACGGACCACTCGTTGATTCCCGCGGCGATCGAAGAGATGCTGCGCTATGAGGCACCGTCACCCGTGCAGGCCCGCTACGTCGCCCACGACGTGGAGTGTCGTGACAAGACCATCCCGGAGGGTTCGGTGATGCTGCTGCTCAACGGGTCGGCGAACCGCGACGAGCGGCACTATCCCGATCCCGATCGCTTCGACATTCATCGCGGCGGCGCCCACCTGTCCTTCGGCCAGGGGCTGCACTTCTGCATGGGCTCGGCGCTGGCCCGCATGCAGGCCCGGGTCGTGCTCGAGGAGGTGCTGCGGCGATGGCCGGACTGGGACGTCGACTACGAGAGCGCCGAAAAGGCGCACACCGCAAGCGTTCGCGGATGGTCGAAGCTGCCGGTTACGCTCGGCTAGTCGTCACTCCCCGAATAGCGGTATCGCGCAGGTGAATCAGTGAGCGCCGGATGCCGAGGTCGTGCAGGATGTTCTCGGGAATCCAGCCGATGCCGATCACCGACCGCGCCAACGTCTCGTTCGCGGGGCTGTCGATGACGATCTCGCCGGACTTGATGCCTTCGGCCAGAAGCGTTTTCATCTGTCGAACCCGCTTGGCGAACAGCCAGCCGATGTTCGGTGTGTCGGGGGGAGACTGCCGCATCCACGCGAGCTGAATGCGGAACTCGTCACCGAAGCGGTCCAGCACGTTCGTGTGCACCCAGTTGAGCGCGTCCAGCTTCTCGATCGGCGATGAATCGGAGCGCAGCACGCGGGTCCATCCCTCGGCGACCTTCTCGCCGAAGGATTGCATGATCGATGCCAGCAGTTGGTCTTTCGAGCCGATCAATCGGTACACCGTGCCGGTGCCGAGTTGGGCGGCCGACGCGATGTCCCTGATGGTGGTGACCTCGTAGCCCTTGCGGCCGAACTCGGCGCGCGCGACGGCACGAACGTGCGCAGCCTTGTCGCCCGGCTCGGCGTTCGCGTCATCGCTCCACGACTTCACCACGTCGTCGGCGGCGACGAACGCCGCGGAGCGGTCCAGCTGTGCGTCGGCCGGTGGCACGGCGGACAAGCCCTCCAACAGGATTCGGCACAGCAGCTCGGCCAGCTTGTCGGCGCTGGCGTTGAAGCGGATGACGTCCAGACCGACCTGCAGCATCACCTGGACGAGCCGGTCGGCGAGCACGGGAAGGTCGACGTCGGGTTTCAAATAGCCGCTCCACCTGGCGGCCCGCAGGGTCTGCACCATCGCTTCCAGGATCGCGGTTGGCCGCTGCTGGGCGAGTGCGGTGAGTTCCCGGTTCGGGCCGTGGGCCTCGTAGAACGTCATCTGCAGCGCCGCACCGTGCGTCACCGCGCATTGCGCGATCGCCGAACTGAGGTCGACGATCCGCTCGAACGCCGACCGGGAGCTGGCGTCGTCCAACCGGCTCTGCGCGTGGTCGGCGATGCGGTCCAGATCGGTGTGATATCGCCGGAGCAGCTCGACGAGGATCGCTTCCTTGGATTCGAAATGGTGATAGAGGCTGCCGGGCAGGATTCCCGCCGCGTCGGCGATTTCCTGGAGCGAGGTGCGCAGCCCCGAGGTCGCGATGAGCGCCGCGGCGGTTTGCAGTATCTCGGTGCGCCTGGTGCCGTCGTCGTAGGCATGTCCGGCGTTCGACGGCGTCACGTGCGGACGCCCCACAACACCTGCACGGCTGCCGACTCCCGTCGTGGGTTTGCCTTATCGACCCAATGTTTGGTTAACGCTACCAGAAGTGCGGTGTCGGGCAGTGACCGCCGAATCGGTGAAAGTGCCGCTCATAGGGCCGCGCGGCCCCCCGAAACCGCGCGGAGATCGCGAATCCTCGTGACTTCGCGATCAGCCGGCAGGCTCGGCGATTGGGGGGAACTTTCGCTTCGTTGACGGGCGGCGGGTGCGGACACTACGGTCGGACCAGATACTGGAACAGATATTTGGTCAACAATCGCCGTGGCCTGGAGGTGCTCGTGCCGAAGCTTGCAGAGGCTGACCGCCTGCAAGCACTGGGCATGCTGGCGTCCGCCCTCGCCGGACGACCTGTCGCCGTAGCGCCACTGGCGCCGGGCGAACCGTCGTGGACGGACGCCCAGACGGTCTACGTCGATCCCGCGCAGGGCGCGCGGGCCAACCTCGAATCGGCGGCCGTACACGCATCGCTGATCGCGGCGGGCAGCCTCGACTCGGAGGTGATCGGCTCGCTGGTTCGGCGTCCGCGGATCGCGAATCGCTACCTGGCCATCGAAGGGCGTCGCGCGCTTGGCGCAAACGCGCGCATTCTGCCTCGCGTGTTGGCCCATCTGGTCGAGTCCGAGTGGGCTTCCCGCAGCGATTCGCCGGAAGGCTCGCTGGCACTGGCATCGGGCAAGTGCGCGATCGAAGATCTCCCCGCGGCGTTCGGCGTGATCCGCGCCAAGAAGGTGATCGCGGCCAACGCTGGCGCTGCCGACCAAGTCGACGGCGAAAGCTTGGGCCACGTCCCGCGACGTGGCTCCGCACAAGCGCGTGAGGAGCTCGACGAGAGCGTGGACGACAGCGACGTCCCGGATTTGTTCACCAGCCCTGTCGGAGGCGGCGGGTTCATCGGGAAGTGGCTGAAGAAGATGCTGTCGTCGGCGCGCAAATCCGACAGCAGCGGTGGCGGACCTCCAGGGGCCGACACGCCAACGCACAGAACCGATTCGGCAAACCGAGGCGCTTATGCGGTCGGCTCGGCGGGCGCAGTGTCGTCGGAGGACGCCGCCGACATCAAGACCGACGGCGTCAAGTATCCGGAATGGGACGCCGACCGCAGGGGCTACCGCCCCGAGTGGTGCACCGTCCGCGAGGTCGACCCGAAGGTCAAGGCGTCGGCCCCGCAGGCCATCGAGGGGCACATCGGGGTACGACGCCCGTTGGCACGTCTCGGTATGGGACTGCATCGTCGCCATCGCCAATCGCAAGGTGACGACATCGACATCGACGCGGCCGTCGAGGCGCGTGTGGAGGTGAGGGCCGGATCGGCCCCGGACGAAGCGGTGTACCTCGACAGCCTGCGCAGGCGGCGCGATCTTTCGGTGCTGCTGCTGCTCGATGTCTCCGGCTCGGCCGCGGAACCGGGGACGTTGGGGCGCACCGTGCATCAGCAACAGCGCGCCGCTGTCGCCGACATGACCGTGGCGCTGCACGACCTCGGCGACCGGGTGGCGCTCTACGCCTACTACTCACAAGGCCGGGCGGCGGTCACCGTGATGCCGGTGAAGCGGTTCGACGACCATCTCGATACACGCGTGATGAGACGCCTCAACAGCCTTGAGCCGGGGGCGTATTCGCGGCTCGGCGCGGCCGTCCGGCATGGTTCGGCAGTGCTCGAAAAGCGCGGAGGGACGTCGCGGCGTCTGCTCGTCGTGCTGTCGGATGGACTCGCTTACGACCACGGATACGAGCGTGCCTATGGCGCGGCCGATGCCCGGCGTGCGTTGACGGAGGCGCGCCGCCGGGGGACCGGTTGTGTGTGCCTCACGGTGGGGGCGGGCACCGATGCGGCGGCGCTCAGGAAGGTGTTCGGTAGCACCGCTTACGCGACGATCGGCAGGCCTGAACAACTCGGCGCGGTGATCGGCCCGTTGTTCCGGTCCGCATTGCGCGCTGCGGAAGTACGGCGGCGGATCTGGTGACAGTGTTCGAATCGCGCCCGTACTACCAGGCGACAGGCAACGAGGAAGCCGTCTTCAAGGCCGCGTACCGGCAGGGTTTGACGCTGCTGCTCAAAGGTCCGACCGGATGCGGCAAGACGCGTTTCGTCGAAGCCATGGCACACGACCTCGGCAGGCCGCTGATCACCGTCGCCTGCCACGACGACTTGACGACCGCGGACCTGGTCGGCCGGTATCTGCTGCGCGGGGACGAGACGGTCTGGGTGGACGGGCCGTTGACCCGCGCAGTGCGCGAGGGGGCGATCTGCTACCTCGACGAGGTGGTCGAAGCGCGGCAGGACACGACGGTCGTGTTGCACCCGCTGGCGGACTACCGTCGTCAGCTGCCCATCGAACGTCTCGGCGTAACACTGGACGCGGCACCGGGATTCGGTCTTGTGGTGTCGTACAACCCCGGCTACCAGAGCGTTCTGAAGGACCTCAAGGACTCCACCCGACAGCGAATGGTGGCCATCGAGTTCGGCTTTCCCTCACCCGACGTCGAGGAAGGGATCGTCGAGCGGGAGTCCGGCGTCGACAAGGCCACTGCCGTCGAGCTGGTCCGGTTCGGACAGGCGATCCGGCGGCTGGAAACCGGGGGGCTGCGCGAGGTGGCCTCGACGCGTGTCCTCATCGCGGCGGGCCGACTCGTCGTGGAAGGCCTGACCGTCTCCGACGCGGCCCGAGCCGCGGTCGCCGGACCACTGACCGATGATCCGACGGTCGCCCGCGGACTCGACGAGTTGATCAACGTGTATCTCGCTGGGGGCGATTGACGCTGCTCGGCGGCGCCGTTACTGTCAGAACAAATATTAGGTTTCATCGCGGAGGTCGGATGTCCTACGAGAGCACAGCCGAACCGATCAAGGTCGGTTACCTGATGGACTTCACCCTGCCGCCGGGGTTTCCGGAGGACTTGTTCGCCTCCTTCACGCAGACCTTCGACCTCATCTTCTCCGAGGCGGTGGAGCAGGGATTGATGGATCGACCCGTGCAGATGATTTATCGCGAGGTCGAGGGATTGCCCAAGGGCTCGGTGAAGGCGGTGATCGACGCCTACGGCGAACTCGTCGACGAGGGCTGTCTGGTGGTGTTCGGCCCCAACATCACCGACAACTGCGTGCCGATGCGCGAAGCCATCGAAGAACGATTCAAGGTGCCTGCGATCAGCGTCACCGGCACCGACGATTGGCTGGGCGAGTGGACTTTCGCGTTCCCGCAGGGCTCGATGACCGACGAGCCCATCTTCATCGTCGACCTGGTCGCCAAGCGCGGCCTGACCGATATCGGTGTGCTTGTCGAGCAGAATCTCATCGGTGAGAGCTATCTGAAGAACCTGCGAGGTGCCTGTGCCCGCATGGGGATTCGAATCGTCGCCGAAGCCGAGATCGCTCAGACCGCGCAAGACATCAATGACGCGATTCGCACCCTGCACGACGCGAAGGCCGAGGCGATCGTCCACCTCGGGTTCGGCTTCGGGATCGTCTTCGTCAACCCGGCCCTCGAGGCGGTCGACTGGGACCCGCCACGATTCACCACCACGGCGTTCCAGAACGCCTGGGTCAACCCGGTCATGTGGAACGCATTCATGGGTTGGGTCGGGGTCGATCAATACGACGAGGGCAACCCGATCGGCCAGGACTTCCTCGATCGCTATGCCGAGAAGTACAACGGCAGTCGCCCCGAGTTCTGCGTGACCGTGGTGAACCGGGACGTCGCCGCCACCCTGGTGCGCGCGTTCACCGATGCCCACCCGTTGAGCCCCCGCGGGGTCAAGGAGGCGCTCGAACGGGTGAAGATGCTGCCCGCCGCGTCCGGTGCGCCAGGAACCCGTGTGTCGCTTGGCAAATGGACTCGGCGCGCGTGGATGGGATCCGGCTATCTGGTGGCCAGGACGCTCGACCCGGACGGCGTCAACTCGCACTTGGTCGATCGCTTCGGAGAGGACGGCTGATCCGATGACGACGCAGGAGTCCTCCCCGGCCGGTACACGGGTCGTCTCACCTGCCTCGGCGCGCACCGGCCCGAACTGGGGTCGATGGATTTCACTTGTTGCCTGGCTCGCCTTCCTCGGGTTGTTCGCCGCGGTCGGGCGTACGGACGTCGACCCGCGCGTGGCCAACCCGAATGTCGAGGGGCGGCCCCGCCCGGTCGGGTTCCTGACGGGATTCGACCACTGGCAGGTCATCCCGCAGGCCGGCGCATTGATCATGGTGGTGGTGCTGACCGTCGTCTTCATCCGCGGCTGGCGGCGAAATCCCGGCAGCCCGGTGTTGCTGATGGTTCTGGTGACGACGCTGATCGTGTGGCAGGACCCGATCATGAACTGGTCGCCGTATGCGGTGTACAACCCGATGTTGTTGCACTGGCCGGAATCCTGGCCGCTGATCATGATGTCGCCGACCGTCGAACCCTTCATCGTGTTCGGATACGTGACGTTCTACTTCGGCCCGTACTTCCCCGCGATCTGGATTCTCCGCAGGATGGCGGCCAAGCGCGGTCCGGAAGCGTTCGTCGCCCGGCACCCGCTGATCAGTTTGGCCGCACTGGTGCTGGTGATCGGCTTCATCTTCGACGCCGTTCTGGAGATCAGCCTGGTGCGAACGGGGCTGTACATCTACTCGCAGGCGATCCCGTTCGGCACGCTTTTTCCCGGCACCACGTTCCAGTTCCCGCTGATCTGGGAGTCGCTGTCGGTGACCTTCGTGATGATCCCTGCGGCCATCCTCGTCTACCGCGACGACACGGGAAAGTCGGTGGCGGAGAAGCTCGCTGCGAAGGCCAAGCTGTTCCCGACGAAGCCGGTACTTGGCACCTTCCTGGTGATGTTCGCCATCATCAACGTCTCCTACTTCGCCTACGGCGGATGGTTCTGGGTGATCAAGGCCAGTGGGCTTGCCACGTCCGTCGCATGCCCGTGGCCATATCCAGAGGCCAAAGTGTATGACCCGCAAGGCTATTACGAGAAGGAGGGCGCCCAAGGCCCGTTCTCGGTGGGGAAGTGGTCCACCTGGCAGCAGGGTCTGCCGGACGGCAGGCCCGACGTCGAACCGCCGCCGCGCGGTGAAGGCGCATGCGCGACCCAGGGCCCGAATGGCTGAGACGCGCAGCGTCGTCATCACCGGAGCGTCCCGCGGCCTCGGGTTGGCCTCCGCTGTACTGCTGTACAAGCGGGGATGGCGGGTTGTCGGGGCGATGCGGTCGGTCGACGCGGGCATGCAGAGGTTGCGGGAAGCCACCGGTGCGGATGCCGACGATCCGCGGCTGATCGGCGTCACGCTTGACCTCACCGACCCCGCGTCCGTTGCGGCCGCGGCGAAGTCGATCACCGAAGCCATCGGCGCCCCATCCGCATTGGTGCACAACGCGGGCATCTCCGCGGCTGGAATGGTCGAGGAAGCGCCGATCAGCCTGTGGGAAACCATGTTCGCCACCAACATCTTCGGCCCGGTCGCCCTGACGAAGGCGTTGCTGCCGTCGATGCGGGCGGCGGACAGAGGGCGCATCGTGCTTGTGTCGAGCTCGAGCGGTGTCCGCGGAATGCCCGCGACCGCACCGTATTCGGCGGTCAAGGGTGCGCTCGAGCGGTGGGGCGAAGCCTTGGCCGGTGAGGTCACATCGTTCGGCATCGGTGTCACCATCCTGGTCACCGGCACCCATGACACCGAGATCATCACCGACGCGGGCACCACGGACAGCCGAGACTTCGACGGCCCGTACGCCGCCCACCATCACACGATGGACAAGCGTGGCCGGGCCGCGATGAAGTACGCGGCGAAGTCGCCGGATCGCTTCGCGACGGCGCTGGCCAAGGCGCTGGACGGGAAGGCGGCGTTCGTGCGGCGGTCAGTGGGCGCCGACGCGCGCATGCTGCTGATCATGAACCGGGTGCTGCCCGGCGCCTGGATGCACACCATGACCCGTCTGATGATGGGAATCCCCCGGTTCGGCGCTCTGGGTGGCACGCCTGCCGCAACCATGGGAGCGCCCGACGCCTCCCGGGAAAGTGACATCGATGGCTGACGCCCCGAACGTGACCTTCGAATCGAAGATGATGATCGACGGCGAGCTCGTCGACGGTGCGGCAGGCACTTTCACCAATATCAACCCGGCAACAGAGGAGCCGCTCGGCGAGGTCGCCGACGCGTCGAAAGAGGATATGCACCGTGCCATCGACGCGGCGAGACGCGCGTTCGACGAGACGGACTGGTCTACGAACCACTCGTTCCGGCAGAAGTGCCTGCTGCAGCTGCAGGACGCGATCGAGGCCGAGCAGGAGGAACTCCGCGAAGAGCTCATCGGGGAGGTGGGCTGCCCGCGCTCGGTCACCTACGGGCCGCAGCTCGACGCGCCGCTTGCCGACGCGCTGCACTACCCCGCCAAGCTGATCGACGAATACCCTTGGGAGACATCGCTTGGCGATGCGATGATCTCGCTCACCGGGGTGAACACCACGCGGGTGGTGTGGCGTGAGCCTGCCGGTGTCGTCGGCGCGATCGTGCCATGGAACTTCCCGTTCGAGGTCACCATTCAGAAGCTGGGCCAGGCGCTGGCCACGGGCAACACGGTTGTCGTGAAACCTGCGCCGAACACGCCGTTCAACGCCACCCGGATCGGCAGGCTGATCGCGGAGAACACCGACATCCCGGCAGGTGTGGTCAATGTCGTGACGGCCTCGGACCATTTCGTCGGCGAGGAACTCACCCTGTCACCAAAGGTGGACCTGATCTCGTTCACCGGTTCGACGGTCGTCGGCAAGCGGATCATGGAAAAGGGCGCCGCGACGATGAAGCGCCTCTTTCTGGAACTGGGCGGCAAGTCGGCGACGATCGTGCTGGAGGACGCCGACTTCGCGTTGGGGTGCATGATGGGCATCGCGCCGTGCATGCATGCGGGACAGGGCTGCGCGATGCCGACCCGGATGCTGCTTCCGCGGTCGCGGTACGACGAAGGCGTCGAGATCCTCAAAGGCATCTACGAAAGCGTCGCGCCCGGCGACCCGCAGGACCCCGCTACCATGTGCGGCCCCGTCATCTCCGACAAGCAGCGCAGCCGGATCCGTGGCTACATCGAGAAGGGCGTCGAGGAAGGCGCCACGATGCTCGTCGGCGGAGCCGAGGCGCCCGACGGGCTGGACAACGGATACTTCGTCAAGCCAACGCTTTTCGTCGATGTCGACAACTCGATGACCATCGCGCAGGAAGAGATCTTCGGGCCGGTGCTCGTCGTCATCCCGTTCGACGACGAAGACGACGCCGTGCGGATCGCGAACGACAGCCCGTACGGGCTCGCAGGCAACGTCATGTCCGGAACGCTCGATCACGCCCTGGCGGTGGCCAAGCGGCTGCGCGCCGGCTTCATCGGGCTCAACGGCACCGCCGGTTACGGCGCCGACACACCGTTCGGCGGCTACAAAGCCAGCGGCGTCGGGCGGCAGAACGGCATCACGGGTTTCGACCAGTACACCGAAGTGAAATCGGTCGCCTACCCGGCGACTTGACGGGAGCAGCATGTCAGATCTGTTCGACGACCTCGAGGACTTCGGGGCGTTCGACGACGTCGTCTCGGGCAACGTCCGCGACCCCTATCCGGAGTTGGCCAAGCAACGCCACGAGACACCGATCCAGCGGATCGACATGTCCGCCATGCCGGGCGAGGAGGGCAAGCCGGTGTTCATCGTGTACCGGCACGAGGACATCCAGACGATGTTGCGCGACAACGAGACTTACTCGTCCAACGTGGTGATCCAGATCTTCGGCGACGTGCTCGGCCACGGGGTGATGCTTGGCATGGACGAACCCGTGCACGGCAGGCTGCGGTCGCTGGTGACCAAGGCGTTCACCCAGAAGGCGCTCGCGCGGTGGGAGGACGAGATCGTCGGCCGCATCGGCAACGAACTGATCGACCAGTTCGCCGGCGACGGCAAGGCAGACTTGGTCAAGACATTCACCTTTCCGTATCCGACCCGCATCATCGCCGCGCTGCTCGGCCTGCCGGAGGAGGACTTCCCGCAGTTCCAACGCTGGTCGATCTCGATGCTCAGCTTCACCGTCAACCCGGAACGCGGCATGGCGGCGTCGCAGGCGCTGGTGGACTACTTCAGCCCGATCCTGGCGGCCCGTCGGGCCGAACCGCGCGAGGACCTGATCAGCAGCCTCGCAGCCGCTGAGATCGACGGGCACAAGCTGGCCGACGAGGACATCTACTCGTTCATCCGGCTGCTGCTGCCTGCCGGGGTGGAGACCACGTACCGGTCGCTGGGCAACCTGCTGTTCGGGCTGCTGACCAACGAGGATCAACTCGAGGCGGTCCGCGCCGACCGGTCGCTCATTCCGCAGGCGATCGAAGAGGCGGTGCGATGGGATGCGCCGTTGCTGAACATCACTCGGGTCGCGACCAGGGACACCGAACTGTCCGGGGTGCCGATTCCGCAAGGCTCGTCTGTGATGCCGATGCTGGGCGCGGCCAACCGGCAGGAGGACAGATACCCCGATCCCGACCGCTTCGACATCTTCCGGCAGGCGAAGGTCCCCATCAGCTGGGGACACGGGGTCCACGTCTGTCTCGGCATGCATTTGGCGCGTCTCGAGATGCGCACCGCGGTCAACCTGCTGCTGGACCGGCTGCCCAACCTTCGGCTGGATCCAGGCGGCGACGACCCGCACATCCGCGGCATGGTGTTCCGCTCGCCGACATCGCTACCGGTGCTCTTCGACCCCGCCTCCGCGCGAGCAGTCGCAAAAGTCCCCTAAATGCCGCACTTTCGGGTGCATTTGCGTCTGCTCGCCATGAAAGGGCTCGCCATGAAAGGGCTCGCCATGAAAGGGAGTGTCACATGACCGACTTCGAAACAGTCGACTTCTTCACCGACGAAGCCCTGGTGCCCGACCCGTATCCGTACTTCGATCATCTGCGGTCGAAATGCCCTGTGACACCGGCGACGCCGTTCAACGTGCTGGCCGTCACGGGCTATGACGAGGCACTGGCGGTGTACAAGGATCCGGCGTTCTCGTCGTGCATTTCGGTGGCAGGGCCGTTTTCGGGACTGCCGTTCGGTCCCGGCGGCGACGACGTCACCGACCTGATCGAAGAGCACCGAGGTGCGGTCCCGATGAGCGAACACATCACCACACAGGACCCCCCGCTGCACACCCGGACCAGGGGACTGCTGAACAAGCTCATCACCCCCAAGCGGCTCAAGGAAAACGAAGACTTCATGTGGCGGCTTGCCGACGAACAGCTCGACAAGTTCGTCGACCGGGGCTCATGCGAATTCCTCGAGGACTACGCGAAGCCGTTCTCGCTGTTGGTCATTGCCGACCTGCTCGGTGTACCCGCCGAGGACCACGACGAGTTCCGAGCCGTGTTCGCAGGGGAACTGGTCGGCCAACTCGGCGAAGAAGCGCCGACGACGCACAACCCGCTGCAGTGGCTGAACGACAAGTTCCACGCCTACATCGAGGATCGCAGGCGGGCACCGCGTGGCGACGTCCTCACCGAACTGGCGCAGGCCTCCTACGATGACGGGTCAACGCCGGACATCGACGACGTGATGAACCTGTCGACGTTTCTGTTCGCCGCAGGCACCGAAACCACCACGAAGCTCGTCAGTTCCGCGATGCGCGTGATGGCCGAGAACCCGGAGTATGAGGCATATCTGCGCGAGGACCGTGGCCGCATACCCGCCTTCCTTGAAGAGACACTGCGGATGGAGAGTCCGGTCAAGTCCCACTTCCGGATGGCGCGCACGTCGACCACCATCGGCGACACCGACATACCCGCGGGCACCACCGTCATGCTGCTGCCCGGGGCATGCAACCGGGATGCGCGAAAGTTCGCCGATCCCGACACCTTCCGTCCCGACCGCCGCAATGTGCGCGAGCAGATCGCCTTCGTTCGCGGCGCCCACTCGTGTCCGGGAGCGCCGCTGGCGCGCACCGAGGGCAGGATCTCGTTGAATCGGATCCTCGACCGGATGGCCGATTTGCGGATCTCGGAGGAGCACCACGGTCCGGCGGAGGTGCGACGGTATGCCTACGAGCCCACATTCATCATGCGTGGGCTGGCAGAACTGCACCTGGAGTTCAAGCCGAACCCGTAACCAGGGGCCTATCGCTACGTTGTTCACATGAGCAGGTTGGCGGCCAACTACGCGAGCAGGCTCGCAGGCGCGTATCTGTTGTCGATCACCGCGGCCGTCGCCATCCTCATTCCACTGGGCGGCGAGGCACTGCTCGGGACGCAACGCTACTTCAGCCCGGCGAACATCATCGGCTCTGCGGTCCTGGTCGCCGTCGGAACCGTGGTAATCGCGATCGGCGGCGCCCTGAACATCGCGCCGACCCTGCGCTGGTTCATCCCCGGCTCGGAGCCCGACGAACGACAGCGAAAGTCGTTGACGAGGCTGCTCGGACGTCAGTGCGCGCTGCTTGCGGGCACCTGGGTGGCCAGCGGAACCATCTCCGTCGCGCTCAACTACAAGGGCGGGATCGGCATCATCGCGCCGACCGCGGCAGGCGTCGTCCTTGGCGGGTCGGCGGCAGCGGGCATCAGCCTGCTGCTGACGATGGACATCGTTCGTCCCATGCTGGCCGCCGCCACCCACGCCTCCGAGCGCCTCGTCGCCGCGCCAGGTGTGTGGGCGCGACTCATACTGCTGTGGCTTCTGTGCAGCGCGCTGCCGTGCCTGGTCATCGTGGCCCTGGTTGTGGTGCGGTCGAACGGCTGGCTCATTCCGAAAACGGCATCGGTTGAGATCGCCGTTCTCGTGGTTGCACTCGCCGCGGTGCTTCTCGGACTGCCGACGATGATCCTCACGTCCAGGTCGATCGCCGACCCCATCGGCGAAGTCGTCGACGCCATGGCCGAGGTCGAGAAGGGTCACCTGGAGACCGAGATCGACGTCTTCGAACGCTCCGAAATCGGCAGGCTGCAAAGCGGATTCAACCGGATGGTCGCTGGATTGGCAGAACGCGAGCGAGTACGCGACCTCTTCGGCAGGCACGTCGGCACCAACGTCGCGCGTCGTGCCATCGAAGAGGGCGCATCGATGTCGGGTGATGTGCAGGAGGCGGCGATCCTCTTCATCGACCTGACCGGTTCGACGGCGCTGGCCGCGAGCCACCCGCCCCAGCAGGTCGCCGAGGTACTCAACGAGTTCTTCCACATCGTCGTCAACGCTGTCGACGCGCGCGAAGGCATGATCAACAAGTTCCAGGGCGACGCCGCGCTTGCCGTGTTCGGAGCCCCCCTGCGGTCCGACGGCGCTGCCTCGGCGGCGTTGGCGACCGCCCGCACCCTCGGCGAACAGCTGCGCGGGCTGCCGCTCGTCGACTTCGGGATCGGTGTCTCTGCGGGCTCGGTGTTCGCTGGCAACATCGGCGCCGAGAATCGCTACGAGTACACGGTGATCGGCGACCCGGTCAACGAGGCCGCGCGGCTCGCCGATCTCGCCAAGACCTCGGATCGACGAATCCTGTGCTCGTCGGCGGCCATCGAACGCGCCGACGACGCTGAACGCACCCACTGGACCGCGAAGGGCAGCGAGGTGCTGCGGGGGCGGTCCGAAGCCACCGAGATCTCGGCGCCCGGGGCTTGAGGCGGTAGCCTCGTGACGTGGCCGGACTGACCGCCGTCAGCGCCGACGAACTCGCAGCCCTGGAGATTTTCAAGGGCTGCCGGCCGGAAGCCCTTGTGACGCTGGCGGCGCAGCTGCGCCCGCTGAATGCACCGGCGGGCCGGATCCTGATGCGCCAGGGAGAACGCGCGGAGTCGTTCCTGTTGATCGATTCCGGAAAAGCCGAGATCACGCACATGGGTAGCGACGGAGTGCCCACCATCCTCGAGCTGGTGCCGCCGCTGATCGTCGGCGAGATCGCGCTGTTACGGGAAACGCCACGTACGGCGACGGTGGTCGCCACCGAGCCGCTGACCGGATGGGCTGGGGGCCACGCGGCCTTCGCGGCCATGCTCGACGTGCCGGGCGTGATGGACAAGATGGTGCGGACGGCACGTCAACGACTGGCCGCATTCATCACCCCCATACCGGTTCAAATGCGGGACAACTCTTGGCTTTACCTTCGGCCCGTGCTGCCGGGCGACATCGAGCGCACCTCAACCAGCACGATCGAGTTCTCCAGTGACACGTTGTACCGCAGATTCCAGACGCCCCGTACGCCGTCCAAGTCGCTGATGACCTACCTTTTCGAGGTCGACTACAAGCACCACTTCGTGTGGGTGATGACGGAAGGACCCGAGGGGCCCGTCGTCGCCGACGCCCGGTTCGTGCGCGACGAAACCGATCCGACGCTGGCCGAGGTGGCCTTCATCGTCGGCGACGACTACCAGGGCCGCGGCATCGGCTCATTCCTGATGGCGGCGTTGGCAGTGGCGGCGCGTGGCGACGGCGTTCGGAGGTTCTCTGCGCGCGTGCTATCCGACAACCTTGCGATGCGCACGATCCTCGACAAGTTCGGCGCGCACTGGGAGCGTGAGGATCTCGGCGTGGTGACCACCATCATCGACGTACCTGCGCTGCGCGACCTGTCGATCTCACGGGAGAGCTACCGCGAAATCCACGCTATGGCAAGGCAAGTCATAGGAGCTGTCGGCTGATGCGCCCGCCGCTGAACAAGGACACCCGGCTGTGCATCTCGCTGGCGGCCCGACCGAGCAATATCGGCACCAGATTTCACAACTATCTGTACGACCTGCTCGGCCTCGACTTCATCTACAAGGCGTTCACCACGACCGATATCGTTGCGGCGATCGGCGGCGTGCGGGCCCTCGGCATCCGGGGCTGCTCGGTGTCGATGCCGTTCAAGCAGGACGTCATTCCGCTCGTCGACGCCGTTGAGGGTTCGGCGCTGGCCATCAACGCCGTCAACACGATCGTCAACGACGACGGGCACCTCACCGCGTCGAACACCGACTACATCGCGGTACAGCGGCTCATCGGCGAGCATGGATTGCGCAGTTCGCAGTCGGTACTGATTCACGGCAGCGGGGGAATGGCCAGCGCGGTCGGAGCGGCTTTCCGGGACAGCGGCTTTCGCGATGGTCTCGTCGTCGCACGCAATGCCGAGACCGGCGGGGCGATGGCGCGGCAACTCGGCTACGACTATGCGGGCGAGGTGGGGTCACGGACCGCCGACGTCATCGTCAACGTGACGCCGATCGGGATGGCCGGTGGACCCGACGAGCAGCGCAGCGCATTCGACACATCGACAATCGCGAAGGCCGACACCGTTTTCGATGTGGTCGCGCTGCCGTCGGAGACCCCGCTGATCGTCGCCGCCCGGGCTGCCGGGGTGAAGGTCATCACCGGCGGCGAAGTGATCGCACTACAGGCTGCCGAGCAGTTCGAGCGCTACACCGGGATGCGGCCGACGGCCGAGCAGGTCGCCGACGCGTCGGCGATATCGCGGGCCTGACTACGCGTTGACGACAACGATCTGGCGGCACACCTTCTCGATGCCCTGGGTCCACTTCGCATACATCAGGGTGGCCTCGAGGAGATACACCAGAGACGAGTGCACGGCTGAACCTGTCGGTGGAGCGTCGGCCGGAAGCGGCAGTGCGAAGGGCACCGTCACCGGTGTGCCGTTGCGCAACGGTATTGACTTACCGAGCTTGAGCCTGTCACCGGACTTGGAGCCGCCACCCGCCGCGGGTGTGCGTTCCAGGGGATGAGAGAGCGTCTTGTAGGCCCAGTGGATTCCCAGCTCCCCGTCGGACATGTCCTTGCGCGGCGTGAGTGTGATGTTGCCGGTGATCGCTTCGCCCGCGCGAAAGACCAGCGACGGCACCACGATGTCGAGTTCGGTCTCGCCGTCCCCTGCGACCCGCTGCTGCGGCGCATCGGTGACCTGAAGATCATCGGCGCCGATGACCACGGTGAAGTCGCCGCGGGTGTCGATGTCGCGGCCGGCGCGTTCGACTGTCAGCCTCGCCGACCATCGAGCGAGCGCGCCCGAGGAGCCCGGCGCCCAGGACGGGATGGTGAATGACGAAGTGGCACCGGTGAATTCGCTTGTAGCGGTCGGGAGGTCGACCTTCGTCACACCAACCCAGTCCTCGGTATCCTTCTCGCTGCCCGCGTCGGTGCCGACCTCGCCCATCATCCACCACACGTCGTTCATCTCGGTGGCCGTCGAGTCGGCGCGGCCGGCCCATCGGTAGCGGTAGAAGTTCGTGTAGCCCCACTCCAGCGTCGCCGCGGTGACCTTGTTGACCGGCCTGTCGGTGGTGACGGTGGCCGTGACCGTCTGCCGCGGCCGGACAACGGCCGGCGCCACATTCACCGCAGCGCCGGCCGACCGGTTGAACAGTCCCACTGAGCTCCGCCGGCTACTTCTTGCGCTGTGACTCGGCGTACTCCTGCGGATGGTGCTTCTTCTGGTGGGCGCGCATCGGCCAGAAGAGTAGCCACAACACCGGGTAGACCGTCACGTAGAACAGCGCGTGCATCGCGGCGCCGAACAGCACGGCGAACAGCCAAGCCGGATAGATGAGGATCAGGCAGAACTGGATGAACGGCTTGAGCACCACCGGGTATCCCTCGGCCATCGACAGCACATACCGAGGGCTCATTATCCTCAGGTACTGCTTCACCTTCGACGTCTCGGCCTCTGCTTCGGCCTGAGCCTCGCTGATGTCGCGGCCCCGCTCCTCCCGAGTCTGACCGCGCTGTGGCGGCGGCGGCTCGTTCGCAGCGGGCGGCTGAACCGCCGTCACGGTGCCGGAGTGATCGTTGTCTGCTCGTCGATGATGTTGGTGGCGTCCATCAGGACCCCCATCTGGTCCTCGGTGCCGTCAGCGTTGAGCTGCAGGACGAACAGGCTGTCGGCTCCGGGGATCACCACGGTCTTCTGCGCCACGGCATGCAAGGTGCCGTCCTTGACGTAGGTGCCGCCGACCTGCCAGGCGTCGAAACCACCGAGCGTGCTGGCCGAGCCGACGCCGTCGCCCTCATAGCCGGGCAGGTTCTTCATCTCGCCCGGTGCGAACTCGAGGATCTTGGCCGGGTCGACGTTGCCCTGCAGCTTCGAGAGCAGCGCGAGAATCGTCGGCGGGTTGGCGGCCATCGCCGGGTCACCGGTGTACTTGATTCCGCCCCAAGCCCATTGGGGAGTTTGGGCACCCATGTCCTCCCAGCCTGGGGGGAACGGCAGGTTGATTTCGGGAGATCCTGGATCGCCGCGCTTCACCGGTGATTCGGCGATTCCGTTCTGCTTGATGTAGTCGGGAATCGTCGCGTTGGGCTTGGCGGCCGCCGACGACGAAGGTGCTGCCGACGACGACGACGACGAGCTGGTGGAGCTCGAAGTGGTGGCTTCGACCTTCTTGTCTTCGGATCCGCAGCCCGCAAGGGCGAGGCCGACTATGACGGCCATGATGGCGATCCCGCCGGCCCTCACTTTTCTCATTGAATCTCCCGTGTCAGTTGAAATCTGCGCCATGACTCTACGGTCGGCAAACGCCGGATGGAAGGAAAATCGCCGCGAACCGGTGCCACCGGTAATTTGTGCCGATTCGGACGTCGAACCGGTTGCTTAGCTGGCTGCCGGGGGGTGACTTACATAGCCGTGGTGAGGCCGGAGCGGAAAAGCCTGATGATTTCGCTGCGAGCCGGACGGCTGTAGTGCAAAATGCTCCTGTGCTGCGAGATGGAGGCCGCAACGGTCTCGTGGTGTCGTCGCTGGCGATAGGCAGCGCGAGTCTGCGGGGTGGCGAGGGGATGGTTCACGGGTGAAGAAGATCGCGCATTCGCTGATCGTAGTTTTCGTGGCGCTGATCGCCATACCCGCGGTGGTGGCGATGCAGACCCTCACGACGGCCTTCCAGCTATTGGCCACGACGGTGCTGATCATGGGCGGCACCCAGCATCCGCTGTCCCTGCCGACGGATTCGAATGATTTCGTCACGGCGTACATGGATCAGGCGATCAATAATTATGTCGATCCCGACGGAACGCCGGTGCCCGCAAACCCAGCGGAGTACAACCGGGTGGCCGTGATCTACCCCGCGGAATTCTTCCCGGTGTTCGGCTCGACGACATTCGATGATTCCGTCGCGATCGGGCAGGACAATCTGTCGCATTGTCTTGGGGTCTCTTTGGGCGAATGCAACTACAACAGCGGCGTTGGCTCGACAGACCCTAGCGAGACAGCTCCGCCCTTCATCGTCTTCGGCTACTCGCAAAGCGCGGTGGTCGCATCGCTGGTGAAGAACCAGATCGTGGAGAATCCGGACGACTACCCAGGCCTCAACGGGACCACGTTCTACCTGATCTCCAACCCGATGCGGCCCAACGGCGGGATCTTGGGGCGCGGGCCCGAAGGAACGACCATTCCGATCCTCGGCATCACGTTCTACGGGCCGACGGAGAACAGCTGCGACGGTGTTTCATGCGAAGGCGACCCCGACGACTTCGTCACCCCGACCGTCGACGTCGCGCAGCAGTACGACCTGCTCGGCGGCGATGCGCCCGCTGTGGTGTGGAACGGCTTGGCGTGGGCCAACTCGGCCGCCGCCTACTACTATCTGCACGGCGATGTGCCGAGCCACTCACTGGACGAGGCGATCAGCCGGGGCACCTACGGCGACACCGACTATTACCTGCTCACCTCGGACCGGCTGCCCATACTGTTGCCTGCGCAGCAGCTGGGAGTGCCGGATGCGCTGCTGGCGGTCGCCGACGCACCGTTGCGGGTGCTGATCGAATCGGCCTATTACCGGGGCACCAGTCCGGGTGAGTCCGTCGGATTCCAGCTGCTGCCGCAGGAGGACGCGCTCACGCTGCTGGCCAACCTGGCCCAGTCGGTCCCGGTCGGCATCGACGATGGTTTGGAGGAGGCCGGGATCGGGCGCCTTCTCGGCACCAACGATGTCAACCGACCCTTCGGCGTCGGCGGTGAGACGTACGACGACGCTGGAAACGAGCTGGGCGTCGAAAGCCACGGAGTCTGGAGCGCCCCCGTCCCCGACGCCGATGCCGACGCCGACGAGGCGAATTCCTTGAGGATTGAATCCGCACAGGTCAACGAGCCGCAGACGGTTACGACCAGCTCCACGCCCGGGACCGAGCCTGATGGGAAAGCGGGCCAGAACGCCGAACAGCTCGGCAATGACCTCGCGTCTGAAGGAACCGAAACTCCAGACGCCACCAAGCCTGACCCGTTCGCGAAACTGCGCGAATCGATGAAGTTCGATCCGGCGAAGCCGTTGGCGGGGCTTCAGCCCAACGGTGATGGACCGCTGAAGCGGATCATCAACGCGCTGACGGGCCAGGAATCCAAGACGACCACAAGCGCCGAGGCGAACGACGCTGGCGCGCCGGCCGCCTAGGTGCGGGCGTCGCAGTTGAGCGAGACGGTGATGGTCCGGCGGACCACGATTTCGACGTAGTCGAAGTCCCTCTTGTCGCCCTTGCGCCCGTTGTCCACCCGGATGGTTCGGGTGATGTCCTGCGGATTCCGCACGCTTGTCACGATGCACTGATCGAGCGGCGCGCTGCCCACCCGATCGATGTTCACGTCGTAGCCGGAAGCCTCCAGCTGTCCGATGGTTGCGTAGGCGCCACCCGGTGCAATGGGTTCAGCCGTTGCAGTAGTCGCTGGTGCGAGCATCAAGCCCGCCGCCACGATCCCCCCTGCCATAGCCAGTGCTGCTCGCATGACAGTTTTCTCCGTACTTCTAATAGGCCCGACCCATTAGTTGATCGCTCTAGACACGCAAAACGTTGCTGGCCGGTTCAACGGGCCGTCCGTGGTATCAACGGGCGTGCGCCGGTTCTGGCTTCCGATAGCGCTCGTGACGGGCGTCGTCGCAGGCTGCGGCCACGCCGGCCCGCCACCCGTGCCGTCGACCTCCATATCGCCTGCGGACCAATCCGAGGTCAACCCGGCAAGAATCAGCCGGGTGCGCGGCGAACTGCCCGCAGGCTACGAGGTGGCCGACGTCCTCGGCCCCGCGTCTCCCGCAGCCTTCTGGGGTTTCGGGCCCGGCTGGGTCACCGAACCGCCGCACTGTGCACCGCTGGCAGGCCCGGCCACCGACGACGCGACGACCCGAGGCTGGTCGGGATCGGGTCCCGGCGGCATCGTGCATGCCGTCGTCACCGGATCGCCCGCGTCGCCGATCACCCTCGACCCCTCGGTGCTCGCCGAATGCGGGCAATGGACGGTGACATCGGGAAACACCACAGGCACCGTGAACATCATCGACGCGCCGGCCGTCGAAGGCGCAACCACCGTGGGCATGGACACCGTCGCCACGACGGTCGTCGAGGGAGGCATGGAGACAACCTCGACGGTGTACACGTTCAGCGCCTATCTCGGCGACTACCTGGCGTTCGTCACCGTGGTTGCGGACCCGGGATCGCCGAATCCTCCACTCGGCCAAGAATTCGCCGCCGATCTATTGGTCAAAACGGTGTCGGCGTTACGGGGTTGACGCGGAATCGGCGGGTACATTGGCGGCGATGTTGAACCTGAGGGCCGTGCTCGTCGTCTCCTGCGTCGGCGCACTCGCCGCGTGCGGATCTGCCGAATCGGCAGAGCCGGACCTTTCGCACGCCGACATCGCGAACGTCAAGAACCTCCGGACGGACTTTCCTGCGCCGTTCAAGGTCACCGATATCGCGCCGACGGCGATCGACCCCCGCGTCCTGGAGCCCCAAAAGCTGCCTGCGCAAATAAAATTCGAGCCGGCAGATTGCGGAAAGTTCGCCAATCAGCAGGTTTTGCCCGCCGGTGTGAAGGGCAACATGGCCGCGCTCACCGCCGAGGGCGAGGGCAACAGGTTCATCGTGATCGCGGTGGAGACATCGGAAGCCGTGCCGGTGAATGGACCTCCGGAGAATTGCCAAAAGGTCGGGTTCGCCGGCCCGGGAGTGCGCGGCCTCATCGAGGTGGTGGATGCACCGAAGATCGACGGTGTTGCAACGCAGGGTGCGCACCGAGTGGTGCAGACGACGATCGGCGGAAAGGCGCGTACCGGCGAGCTTTACAACTACGTCGCCAGGTTCGGCTCGCTGATGGTGATCGTCACCGCCAATCCGCTCGTCGTCCCCGACAAGCCCGTGGCTGCCGTCGACACCAAGCGCGCGGGCGAACTGCTCAGCGCGGGTGTCGCCGCGGTGAAGGCATGAGGCTCACCGCACGTCGTGCGGCCGGAACTGGATGCTGATTCGCTGACCGACCGGCTTCACCGTCTTCGGGATGGCGTGCTCCCACGTGCGCTGGCACGACCCACCCATCACCAGTAGATCGCCGTGCCGGTGTTGCAGCCGTAACGATTTGCCGCCGCCGCGTGGGCGCAATGCGAAAACCCTTGTGGCGCCCAAACATACGATTGCAACCATGGTGTCCTCAGTGCTGCTGCGGCCGATGTTGTCGCCGTGCCATGCCACGCTGTCTTCGCCGTTGCGATAGAGGCACAGCCCCGCGGTGGTGAAGGGTTCGCCGAGTTCGCCGCCGTAGGTGTCGTTGAGCCGCCTGCGCATCTGCTTGAGCATCGGATGGGGAACCGGTTCGTCGATCAGGTGGTGAAAGCTGACCAGTCGCGGCACGTCGAGAACGCGGTCATACATCTGCCTGCGCTCGGCCCGCCACGGGATGACCTCCATGAGTTCGTCGAACAGCGAGTCGGCGTCAGACAGCCAGCCCGAGCGCACCTCGACCCATGCTCCGCCGCCCAGGTGCTGCCGCTCGGCGGGGTCGAAGAGCGAGCTTTGAAGCGCCACCTCCATGCGCACGAGTTTATCGCACACGCGTTCGAATGATCTACAGCCGCACCGCACCGGGTCCCTGGTCGGCCAGCATGTCGCCGGGGTTGGACAGCGCGCAGGTCTTCAGGCTCAGGCAACCGCAGCCGATGCAGCCCGTGAGGTTGTCGCGCAGCCGCTGCAGATGAAGGATGCGGTCGTCGATGTCTTGGCGCCAACCTGCCGACAGTCGCGCCCAATCCTTGCTGGTCGGGACGCGGTCTGTGGGCAGCGTGGCGAGGGCCTCCCGGATCCGGGCGAGCGGGATGCCGAGCCGCTGCGACATCCGGATGAACGCGACACGCCGCAACGACTCGCGCGGGTAGCGGCGCTGATTGCCGGAGGTGCGACGGCTGGCGATCAGGCCCTGCCGTTCGTAGAAGTGCAGCGCCGAGACGGCCACACCGCTGCGGTCGGCCATCTCGCCGGGCGTCAGCTCGTGGATGTCCACACCTGAACAATAGTTGAGGTGAGGGACCCATGTTCGAAATGACTCTTCGAGATACGGTGCTTACCGTGCCTGGAACCGCGCTGGGAGTTAACTCCGAGGTCGGGACGCTGCGGGTGGTCATCCTGCACCGTCCCGGCGCCGAACTGCAGCGGCTGACGCCGCGCAACAACGACAGGCTGTTGTTCGACGGCTTGCCATGGGTGGCTCGCGCCCAGCAGGAGCACGACGTCTTCGCCGACCTTCTACGGTCGCGCGGGGTGGAGGTGTTGTTGCTGTCGGACTTGCTGATCGAAGCGCTGGCCAGCGGTGCGGCCCGGATGCACGGCATTTCGGCCGCCGTCGACTCACGCAGACTCGGCTTGCCCCTGGCGCAAGAACTTTCGGCCTACCTGCGCACTCTGGATGCCGACGATCTTGGCCACGTCATGATGGCGGGCATGACATTCAACGAGCTTCCGTTCGGCGAGAACGAGTTCTCGTTGGTGCGACGCATGCATCACGGCGGAGACTTTGTCATCGATCCGCTGCCCAATCTGTTGTTCACCCGCGACTCGTCGTTCTGGATCGGTCCGCGAGTGGCCATCACCTCGCTGGCGCTGCCTGCCCGGGTACGCGAGACATCGCTGACCGACCTGATCTACGCCCACCACCCGCGGTTCCTCGGTGTACGGCGCGCGTACGAATCGCGTTCTGCGCCGGTGGAGGGCGGAGACGTCTTGCTGCTTGCCCCCGGCGTTGTCGCGGTGGGCGTTGGCGAGCGGACCACGCCGGCAGGCGCAGAGGCGTTGGCCCGGAGCCTTTTCGACGACGGTCTGGCACACACCGTGTTGGCGGTGCCGATCGCCCAGGAGCGTGCCCAAATGCACCTCGATACCGTCTGCACGATGGTCGACGTCGACGCCGTGGTCATGTACCCCAACATCGTCGACTCGTTGTCGGCGTTCACCATCAGTCAAAAGGGCGACGGTGTGACGATCTCCAGGGCCGCACCGTTCGTCGACGCTGCGGCCGACGCGATGGGAATCGAGAAGCTGCGCGTGATCGACACCGGTCTTGATCCCGTCACCGCCGAGCGTGAGCAGTGGGACGACGGCAACAACACGCTTGCGTTGGCGCCCGGCGTGGTGGTCGCCTACGAGCGCAATGTCGAAACCAACACTCGCCTCGCCGACTCAGGGATCGAAGTGCTGCCGATCGCGGCCAGTGAGCTGGGTACCGGCCGCGGCGGCCCGCGCTGCATGTCCTGCCCCGTCGCCCGCGACCCGCTGTAGTTCATCGACGATGCCGCATCGCGGCGCGGACCCGACGGACGACAGAGGCGGTGGACTGTTCGCGGAGTACTCGAATCTGAATCCGATCTTCACGTCATCCCAACCAATGGAAAGCACCGTCTCCCATAGGCTGTCGCGGAGAATGATGCTCGTTGTGGCCGAGGCAGACCGGCGTCGAGCACCATCAAGCGCAGCCTGGTTTGGTTTGGCGAGGATGCCCCGCCGTCCATCACCGCGAGCGCAGCGCGCGCCGCTCTGATGAAGGGCATCATGCCGCGATGGTCTCCCGAGGAACTGACACCTCTAATCCCCTAGAGCCCAAATCCACTCCACGGCTGTGGATACCGCAGAAATGCGCCCCAACAGCTGCCGTGGTGTAGAAATCGGCGCTAGCGCGCGGGCGAGGGTATTACCGCCAGCTGGGCAGCCAGATCTCCAGGTTCCACGTCGACTGTGAGATCGGTACACCCGTGAGAATCGGATACATCCAGGCGAAGTTCGTGATCACAAGGGCCACATAGCAACTGACGGCCAACAGGCCAAGCGTTCTTCGCTCGGCGTTCTGGTTCGGCTGATGCAGTATGTCGCCGCAGATCAGCGCGATCGCCATGACAAGGAACGGCGACATCGTCGCCGCGTAGAAGAAGTACATCTGCCGGTCGATGTCGGCGAACCACGGCAGGAAACCCGCGCCGTAGCCAACCAGGACGGCGCCGTATCGCCAGTCCTTCTTGACGAATGCCCGCCACAACGCCCAGCCGAGCACGGGCACCGCGACGAACCACATCGCAGGCGTGCCGACCAGCATCACGGCCTTCACGCACGACTGCGCGCCGCATCCGGGCACGTTCTCCTGGTCGATCGCATAGAGAACGGGCCGCAGCGACATCGGCCACGTCCACGGTTTGGACTCCCACGGGTGGTGGTTGCCGTCGGCGTTGGTCAATCCGGAGTGAAACCGGTACGCACCGTAGGTGTAGTGCCACAGCGACCGGATGGCGTCAGGCATGAAACCGCCGGGACCGATCGACTGGCCGACTTCGTGGCGGTTCACCGCGGTTTCCGACGCGAACCACGGCGCATACGACGCCAGGTATACGCCGAACGGAATCAGCGCCAACGCATACGCCGTCGGGCCGAGGTCACGCCGCAGCGTTCCCGCCCACGGCCGCGGCACCCGGTACTGCCTGCGGGCCGCGACGTCGAACGCCAGCGTCATCAACCCGAAGAACACGATGAAGTACAGGCCGGACCATTTGGTGGCACACGCCAGCCCGAGCAGAACACCGGCACCGAAGCGCCACCACCGCACGCCAAGCCGCGGGCCCCACGGTGTCTCGCCGATGCGGCCATCGAGCAGTGCGACGTGCATGCGCTCGCGCACCTCGTCGCGGTCGACCATCAACGCGCCGAAGGCCGCCACCACGAAGAACGCCAGGAAGCCGTCGAGCAGAGCCGTGCGCGACGCCACGAAGTTGACCCCGTCGGCGATGAGCAGCAGGCCCGCGATCGCGCCGACCATCGTCGAGCGGGTAATCCGCCGCACGATCCGCGCCACCAGCGCGATCCCGATGACGCCGAGCACCGCGCCGGTGAACCGCCAGCCAAGCCCGTTGTAGCCGAAGATCGCCTCGCCTATCGCGATCAACTGCTTGCCGACAGGAGGGTGGACCACCAGCCCGTAGCCGGGGTTGTCCTCGACGCCGTGGTTGAACAGCATCTGCCAGGCCTGCGGCGCGTAATGCTTCTCGTCGAAGATCGGCGTGCCCGCATCGGTCGGCGAGTTCAGGTTGAGGAACCGCGTGAGCGCCGCAAGCGCTGTGATGACGGCGGTCATCGTCCAGCCGTTCAGCCGGTCGACGGGCCCGAAGTCGGCGACCGGCATCAGCGGCCCCGGACTGATCACGGGGATCGAGCGCGCGGCCGACGGCTCTTCGGTGGCGGTGGCGGTCACGGGACCGATCGTAGGCTGTGCTGGATGAGCCCCGGACGATTGCTGCTGGCCGCCACCCCGCTGGGGTTGCCCACCGACGCGTCGGCACGGCTGATCAGCGCGCTCGGCGGCGCCGACGTGGTGGCCGCAGAAGACACCCGCCGGGTCCGGGCGCTCGCGCAGGCGCTTGACGTCCGCATCGCGGGCAAGGTCGTCAGCCTGTTCGACCAGAACGAGGCGACGCGGGTCCCGGCCCTCGTCGACGACGTCAGAAGCGGCGCGACGGTGCTTGTGGTCAGCGACGCGGGCATGCCCGTGATCAACGACCCCGGCTATCGACTGGTCTCGGCATGCGTCGAGGCCGGGCTGACGGTGAGCTGCCTGCCCGGCCCGTCGGCGGTGACGACCGCGCTGGCGGTCTCCGGGCTGCCCGCAGACCGGTTCTGTTTCGAGGGCTTCCCGCCGCGCAAGCAGTCGGCGCGCAAGACGTGGCTGACCGGGCTGATCACCGAGGCGCGCACGGCGGTGTTCTTCGAATCCCCGCGGCGGCTGGCGGCCTGCCTGCAGGACGCCGTCGAGGTGCTCGGCCCGCAGCGTCGTGTCGTGGTGTGCCGGGAGCTGACCAAAACCCACGAAGAGATCAAGCGCGGGACGTTGGCCGAACTCGCCGGGTGGGCGGCCGACGGTGTGCTCGGCGAGATCACCGTCGTGCTGGAAGGTGGGCAGCCGCAGGCCGATCTGGAGACGCTGGTGGCCGAGGTGCACGCGCTTGTCGACGACGGCGCCCGGGTGAAGGACGCGTGCGCCCAGGTCGTCGCCGCCAATCCAGGGGCGCCGTCGAAGCGCGAGCTTTACGATGCGGTTCTGCGCTCGCGCGACTGACCCGGAGGCGCCATGGCACTGCCCGCGTTGGTGCTCGTCCACGGCGGCCAGCACGCCGGTGACTGCTGGGATCTGACCGTCGCCGAAATCCGCCGCCTGGCACCGGGACTCACGGTGCTGGCCGTCGATCTCCCCGGTCGGCGCGGCAAGCCGGGCGATCTCAGGACAGCGACCATCGAGAGCTGGGTGGATTCTGCGGTATCCGACATCCAGGGTGCAGGCATCGACGACTTCGTCATCGTCGGGCACTCGATGGCGGGCATCAGCGTTCCCGGCGTAGTGGCCAAACTTGGACCGTCACGCGTGCGGGAGATGGTCTTCGCCGCCGCTTTCGTTCCGCCGGACGGGTCGGCGGTGGTCGATACCCTTCCTGGCCCGTTGGGTTGGTACGCGCGTCGCTACATCGCAAAGGGCGGCGTCGCCACATTGCCCAACAGCCTTGCAGCGTGGGCGTTCTGCAACGGTATGAACCGCATGCAGCGCGCGTTCAACATGGAGCGGTTCCACGCAGAAGGGGCGGCCGTCGTCGTAGAGAAGGTCGACCGCTCAGGCATGCCTCGCGACGTGCCAAGCACCTGGATCCTCACGCTGCGCGACCGCGCGCTCTCCGTGACCGCCCAGCACCGGTCGATCGCGGCGCTGGGTGGTGTGCAGACCGTCATTCCGGTCGACACGTGCCACAACCTGATGGTCAGCGAGCCGGGACTGCTGGCCGAGATCCTCGTCGAGCGCTGTCGGCGCTACGCGTAGCACCGACGATCGGAGCGGCCTTGTGCAGGCACTCGTCCCACTCGAGATCGGGGTCGGAGTCCGCGGTGATGCCACCGCCGACGCCAAGCACCGCCGAGCCGTCGGCGCCGAACTCCACGGTTCGGATCGCCACATTCAGCTCACATCCGGCGACCGGCGAAGCCAAACCGACTGTGCCGCAATATACTCCGCGCCGATGCTGTTCCCAGCCGATCAGCAGTTCGCGCGCGCGGGTCTTTGGGGTGCCGGTGACGGACGCCGGCGGGAACGCGGCGTCGAGCAGCGCGGCCACCGGCAGCCCGGTGGGCACGCGCGCCGCCACCGTCGACACCAGATGCCACACACCAGGTGCGGGCCGCACCGCGAGAAGTTCGGGCACGGTGACCGAGCCCGTCACCGCGACGCGGCCCAGGTCGTTGCGGACCAGGTCGACGATCATGATGTTCTCCGCGACATCCTTGACCGACGCGCGCAGCGCCGCGGGATCCGCAGTCCGCGGCAGGGTGCCCTTGATGGGACTAGACGTCACGACATCGCCTGCCCGTCGAAGGAACAACTCCGGCGACAGCGAGGCCACCGCACCCCATTCGCCTGCCAGAAATGCCGCCCGCGCAGGCGACGTGCGTTCGACTGCGTCGACGAAGAAGTCGATCGGAGCGCCGTCGAGTCGGCCGGCGAACTGCGTGCACACGCAGGCTTGGTAGATCTCACCCGCTGCGATCGCCTCAAGGCAGTCCAGCACGCCCCTGCGGTGGGCGTCGCGATCGGCCCCTCCCCAGGTAATGTCGAAATCATTCGGCGGCAAGGGGTTTCGTAGTGCCTCGGCAATCCATCCGGAAAGCTTTGCACCGGAAAGACTTTCGTACCACCAGTGCCCGTCGCTGTCCTGGCGCAGCACGCAGTCGGACCAGCCGCCAGCCGCTTCTGGGATACGCGCCGGTCGTCCGTCGGCGCTTGCATCGGGATACGACAGGTACCCGAACCAGCCGCCCCCGACCGACCCGTCGTCCTGGTGATTCCGGCGCGCTGGCGTGCGCGGAGCATCGGCGAGCGCGCCGAAATCGCTATAGGTGACCGCGGCCACCGTCACCGACGGCGCGATGACCGCCCCGCAGCGAAACCATTCGCCGATCAGTGCGGCAGGCGGCGCCATCCCGCGCCGCTCTGCCGCCGCCGCGACCGCCCGCAACACCATGGGGGCGCTGCCGAGGTCGCCGAGCCGCTCGATCCGCACCGACCCAGCTTGTCAGACGTTGCGGCTGATCTCTCTCGGGATGGCAATCCCCAGCAGCTTGTCCGGATTGCGCATCGCATAGAAGTTACTGATCAGACCGTCGGTGATCTCGATGAGGAACACGCCCTCCAGCTGGTCGCCGTTGTAGACCACGAACGCCGGTGAGCTGTTGTAGACGGCCGTCTCGAACCGGACGTCCGGCATCCGCTCCGCCGCGACCCGGAACAGCGCGGCGAGAATGCTCGCAACCTTGCGCGCCCCTATCACAGGCCTGCGGGCGGCCGACACCTTACCGTTGCTGTCGGCCGTCCACGTGGCGTCCGGTGCCAGCAGTGTCATCAAGCCGTCCACATCGCCCGTCGACGCGGCCGCCATGAACTGCTCGGTCAGCTCAGCCGTCCTCGCGGAGTCGGCGGGTTCGAAGCGCTTGCGCCGCGCCTGCACGTGCTCGCGTGCGCGATGCGCGACCTGACGCACGCTTGTCACGGATTTCCCTACAGCGCTCGCAATTTCGTCGTAATCGAACCCGAACACCTCGCGCAGAACGAACACCGCCCGCTCGTCGGGAGTGAGCGACTCGAGCAGTACCAGCATGGCCATCGAAACCGACTCGGCGAGAACGAGATCGGTGGAAGCATCGCGCTCGTCGAGCAGCAGTGGCTCTGGTAGCCACGGCCCGATGTACTCCTCGCGACGGCGGGCGCCCGCCCGTAACGCGTTGAGCGCCTGCCGGGTCACCAATTGCGCCAAATACGACTTGGTGTCCCGCACCGTCGCGAGGTCGACCTCCGCCCACCTCAGATAACTGTCCTGCAGCACGTCGTCGGATTCGGTTGCCGAACCGAGGATCTCGTAGACGATCGTGAACAGCAGCGGACGCAGAAGCGTGAACCGCTGGGCGTGTTCATCGCCGCCCGAGCCGGTGAGCTGGCCGTGGCCCGAGGTGGTCACGGGTTCGTGACCACCTGGGGCGCAGCAGCGGACTGCACGCAACGCTTGTCGCCCTTGAAGACGGGACTCGATCCCGGCTTCTTCGCCTCTTGGCGAAGGCCCCAAAGCGTGCCCTTGCAGACGGCTTCCTTCACCTTTGCGGCCAGTCGACCGCTGAAGTAGAGCCGCAACGGGGTGTCGTCAGCGCGGGAGACCTGCAGCGTCGCGCCGTATCGGCCGAGGCTGGTGCATGTGCCGACGAACCTAGGCTTGATGACTCCCGGCTCCTCGCCCGCAATGCGACTCAACACGGTGTCCGCCGCCTGCGTGGCCAGCGGTCCGGCCGCCTGGCAGCTCATCCGCAGCGGCTGGTCGGATGGCGCGGCGCAGTCGCCTGCGGCCACGATGCGGTCATCGTCGACGCTGGTCAGTGTCTCGTCGGTGAGCAGACGGCCCAACGTGTCGGTGCGCAGTCCGCTGGCGGTGGCCAGTTCCGGCACGCCGAAGCCTGCGGTCCAGATGGTCACCGCGCTCGGGCGCACGGCGCCGTCGGCGAACACCACGGCATTGCGGCGGACCTCTGCCACCACATCGGACTCGAGCACCGCAACCCGGTGCTTGCGCATCCACTTGGCGACCGATCGGCGGCCCGGCTCGGACAGCGACGGCGCCAGCTGACCTCCGCAGACCAGCGTGACCTTGCGACCTTGCTCGGCAAGCTCTGAGGCCGTCTCGATTCCGGTGAGCCCCGCACCGATCACGGTGACCGGCGCATCGGGGTGCAGCTCGTCGATTGCGGTGCGCAGCCGTTGCGCCAGCTCCAATTCGGCTATCGGATAGGCGAATTCGGCCGCGCCAGGAACGGACGCCGGGACGGCCCCTGTGCTGCCGACCGCGTAGATGACGTAGTCGTAGTGCACCGGCTTGCGGCCGGATGCGAATTCCACGGTCTGTGCGGCGGTGTTGATCCTGCTAGCGCTGTCGACGACCAGTTGGATTCCTTCTCCGAGAAGTGTGCCGTAGTCGGCGGTCGCTTCACCGGTGCCCGCGACGAGCTGGTGCAGGCGGATCCGCTCGACGAACTTCGGCCGCGGGTTGACCAACGTGATGTCGATGTCACTGCGCAACCGCAGATGGTTGGCCGCCAGCGTGCCTGCATATCCACCGCCGATGACCACGACGTGTGTGCGCTTGCCGGTCATGATGTCTCCTGTTCTCTCGGTGATGCCCTCAAGACACCGCCGAGCCGCGAGACGTGACAAGACGTGACGCGTGTCACTCTCGCGAGCGAAAGTCACTCCGCCTGATAGCGCGGGAACACCCCGACCGGGGCGGGCAGCGCGGTCCCCGGCGCCAGCCGGGTGCCGATCGCGGCGAAGGTGCGCTGGTCTTCTGGCTGGCCCAGCAGGTCAAGCAGGTTGGCGGCCGAATCGGGCATCACCGGCTGCACCAGCAGCGCGGCGACGCGCACAACCTCCATCGTCGTGTAGAGCACGGTGCGGAACCGCTGCTGGTCGGCCTCGGCCTCCGACTTGCGCAGCACCCACGGCTCCTGGGCCGAGAAGTAGCGGTTGGCCTCGCCGAGCATCAACCAGATGGCCTCAAGCGCGAGGTGCATCGCGGGCACATCGAAATGCGCCCGCACCGTCGACAACAACTCCTCGCCAGCGCGGGCCAGCAGTGCGCGGTCGTCGTCGGAGAATTCTGCGGGCGAGGGCACGATCCCGTCGAGGTTCTTGGCCACCATCGACAGCGACCGCTGCGCCAGGTTGCCCAACTCGTTGGCGAGGTCGGCGTTGACCCGCGTGATGATCGCGTCCTCGCTGTAGCTGCCGTCCTGCCCGAAAGGCACCTCGCGCAGGAAGAAGTAGCGCACCGGGTCGACGCCGAACGTGTCGACGAGGTTCGCCGGGTCGACGACGTTGCCCACCGACTTGGACATCTTCTCGCCGCGGTTGAGCACGAATCCGTGCGCGAAAACCCTTCGCGGCAATTCGATTCCCGCCGACATCAGGAACGCCGGCCAGTACACGGTGTGGAACCTGATGATGTCCTTGCCGATCATGTGCAGGTCGGCGGGCCAGAACCGCGCAAACAGCTGCGAGGACGTGTCGGGAAAGCCGACGCCGGTCAGGTAGTTGGTCAGCGCGTCGACCCACACGTACATCACGTGATCAGGATGGTCGGGGACCGGCACACCCCAGTCGAACGTCGTGCGCGAGATCGACAGGTCGCGCAGCCCGCCGGAGACGAAGCTGACCACCTCGTTGCGTCGGACATCGGGGCCGATGAACTCGGGGTGGGCCTCGTAGTGCGCGAGCAGCCTGTCGGTGTAGGCCGACAGCCGGAAGAAATAGGTCTGCTCCTCGGTCCACGTCACCGGTGCACCGGTCTCGCTCGCCACGCGCACACCGTCGGGCCCGACCGCCGTCTCGCCCTCGGTGAAGAAGCGTTCGTCGCGGATCGAGTACCAACCTTTGTACGAGTCCAGGTAGATGTCGCCGGAGGCGTTCATCCGGTTCCAGATGTCGATGGAAGCTTCGATGTGGTCGGGATCGGTCGTGCGGATGAAGCGGTCGAAGGAGATGTTCAGCTTCTCCTGCAGCCGCTGGAAGACATCGGAGTTGCGGCGGGCCAGCTCGGCAGTCGGAACGCCCTCGGCTGCGGCGGTTTCGGCCATCTTCAAACCGTGCTCGTCGGTGCCGGTCAAATACCGCACGTCGAACCCGTCGAGCCGCTTGAAGCGGGCGATCGCATCGGTCGCGATGTATTCGTAGGCGTGCCCGATGTGCGGAGCACCGTTCGGATACGTGATCGCGGTGGTTATGTAGTACGGATTCCCTGTGGTGCGCGTCCTCGCGCCGGGGATGGCGGTGGTCATTTCCTCACCACCTTATGGTGTGGCGGTGAGCAGTTCCCGTCCGGCGCCGCCGCCTCCCGAGCCGTTGGGCCCCTTGGTCGACGCGCACACCCACCTCGACGCGTGCGGCGCCAAGGATGGTGACGACGTGCGTGCGATCGTGGACCGCGCCGCGGCCGTCGGCGTGACGGCCGTCGTCACCATCGCCGACGACCTTGACTCGGCCCGCTGGGTCACCGAGGCCGCCGACTGGGACCCCCGCGTCTACGCGGCGGTTGCGCTGCACCCGACGCGGGCCAACGCGCTCACCGACGAGGCGAAGACGGTTATCGAGCGGCTGGTCGGCCATCCCCGCGTGGTGGCGGTCGGTGAGACCGGGCTGGACAACTATTGGCCGGGCCGGCTCGACGGGTGCGCGTCACCCGGGGAGCAGCGCGACGCCTTCGCCTGGCACATCGACCTGGCCAAGCGGACCGGCAAGCCGCTGATGATTCACAACCGCGACGCCGACGCCGACGTGCTCGACGTGCTGCGGGCCGAGGGCGCACCCCCGACGGTGATCTTCCACTGCTTCTCGTCGGACGCCGAGATGGCGCGGACGTGCGTCGACGCTGGCTGGGTGCTGAGCCTGTCGGGCACCGTCAGCTTCCGCAACGCCCGCGCGCTGCACGAGGCGGCGGCGGTGATCCCGGCCGGGCAGCTGTTGGTGGAGACCGACGCGCCGTTTCTCACCCCGCATCCGTACCGGGGCGCGCCGAACGAGCCGTACTGCCTGCCGTACACCGTGCGCGCGCTGGCCGATATCGTCGACCGGCCCGCCGCGGATGTGGCCAAAGAGACCTCGGCGACCGCGGGTCGGGTGTACGGCTTCGCGGTGAACTCGTCGTGAACGATGGCGAGTTGCCGTTGCTAGGGCAGTTCGTTACCGTCTTGTGATCTATGTCAGGGGCACAGAAGCAGACCGGGGCCCGAGTCGGGGATAAGCACTGATTTGAATGCATTAGACAGACTCCATGAGTCGCGCTCGCCACACCTGCGGGTGCTGGTCTTCGTCACGTTGCTGGCGCTGACCTTCGCCGGTGGTTTCGCTGTGGCGGCGCACAAGACCCTCACACTGACCGTCGACGGCACCCAGATGACCGTGGCGACGATGAAATCGCGCGTCATCGACGTCGTCACGGAGAACGGCTACGACGTCGGCGACCGCGACGATCTCTATCCCGCGGGCGATCAGGCCGTGCATCAGTCGGACACGATCGTGCTGCGGCGCAGCCGTCCGCTGCAGATCTCGCTGGACGGCGAGAACAGCCGCGAGGTCTGGACCACCGCGTCCACCGTCGACGAGGCACTGGACCAGCTGTCGATGGACGACAAGGCGCCCGCCGCGGCCTCTCGGGGCAGCCGCGTACCGCTGGGCGGCATGTCGCTGCCGGTGGTGAGCGCCAAGAACGTGCAGATCAACGACGGTGGAATCGTGAGGATGGTGCATCTAGCCGCCCCCAACGTTGCCGATCTGCTGGCCGCCGCAGGGGCCCCGCTCGACCAGAGCGACTCGGTGGTGCCTGCCGCCTCGTCTCCCGTCGTCGAGGGAATGGCTGTTCAGGTCACTCGTGTCCGGATCGAAAAGGTCACCCAACGAGTACCGTTGCCGCCGAACAGCACGCGCATCGAAGACCCGACGATGAACATGAGCAGACAAGTCGTGGAAAACCCGGGAACGCCGGGCGTTCAGGACGTAACATTTGCCATCGCCAAGGTCAACGGCGTGGAGACCGGCAGGCTGCCAGTAGCTAATGTCATCATCACTCCGGCTACTGACGGGGTGCTGCGGGTGGGTGCCAAGCCGGGTACGGAAGTGCCTCCCGTTAGCAACGGCAACGCTTGGGACGCCCTCTCTCAATGTGAGGCGGGCGGCAACTGGGCGATCAACACGGGCAACGGATTTTTCGGTGGTGTCCAATTTGATCAAAATACCTGGGAGCGAAACGGTGGTCTGAGGTATGCTGCGAGGGCAGATTTGGCAACGCGTGAAGAGCAGATCGCGATTGCTGAGGTCACCCGGGCCCGTCAAGGTTGGGGTGCGTGGCCCGTATGTAGCGGAAGAGTGGGGGCGTCCTGACCATCAGATTGCTGGGCCGTACCGAAATTCGGCACCTTGCCAAAGAGTTGGATTTCAGGCCGCGTAAGGCTTACGGCCAGAATTTCGTTCACGACGCAAATACCGTGCGCCGTGTGGTTTCCGCATCCGGAATCAACCGCCATGACCACGTCTTGGAGGTCGGACCCGGTCTCGGCTCGCTGACGCTCGCGCTGCTTGACCGCGGCGCCAAGGTCACCGCCGTGGAGATCGACCCGGTGCTGGCCGGTCAACTGCCGCACACCGTCGCCGAACACTCGCACAGCGAGATCAACCGGCTGACGGTGCTGAATTCCGACGTGCTCGATCTGCGGCCCGACGACCTGCCCGAGCAGCCGACCGCGCTGGTCGCGAACCTGCCCTACAACGTGGCGGTTCCCGCCTTGCTTCATCTGCTCGCCGACTTCCCGTCGATCCGCACCGTGATGGTGATGGTGCAGGCCGAGGTGGCCGAGCGGCTCGCTGCCGAGCCCGGCGGCAAGGACTATGGCGTGCCCAGTGCCAAGATCAGGTTCTACGGCAAGGTGCGCAGGCACGGCATGGTGTCGCCGACGGTGTTCTGGCCCATCCCGCGGGTGTACTCGGGACTGGTGCGCATCGACCGGTATGAGACCTCGCCATGGCCGACCGACGACGGTTTCCGCCAGCAGGTCTTCAAGCTGATCGATATCGCTTTTGCTCAGCGCCGCAAGACTTCTCGCAACGCGTTCGCCGAATGGGCGGGCGGCGGCAACGAGTCCGCACAACGGCTGCTGGCCGCCAGCATCGATCCGTCGCGACGGGGTGAGACGCTTTCCATCGCCGACTTCGTAAGGCTGTTGGAGCGCTCGGGAGTGTGGGATCACCAGGCCAAGAAAGTGATCCAGCCGGCCGAATAGCCGTAGTTCGCTAAGCTAGCGTGTCACTGAGGCGCTCGATCAGCTCCGTGCACGAGTCGTACCGGCTGTCCGGGATCTTCGCCAATGCCCTGTGCAGGACCGAGTCGAAGCTGCGTGGCACCCAAGCGATCTTGTGTGAGTAGCTCGGCGCGGGCCGGTTGAGATGGGCGTCGACGAGTTCCATCCATGTCGCTCCGGTGTATGGCGGTCTGCCCAGTAGGAGTTCGACGGCCGTGCATGCCAACGCGTACTGATCGGTGAGCGCCGATGGTGGCCTGCCGCGCAGCAGCTCGGGCGCGGTGTACGGCAGGGAGGCCTCGATGCGCGTCGCATGCCAGCCAAGGGTCTCCGAGACCGCATACGCCACACCGAAGTCGATGAGCACAGCCCGTAGAAAATCCTGCGACACGAGGATATTGGAAGGCTTGACGTCGCAGTGAACGATTCCGCGGCGGTGTATGTAGTCCAGCGCATCGGCGATCTGCTTCAGGGCGGCGAGTCGAGTCTGCTTGTCCGGCAGTGCACTTGACGTGCCCCCGCCGATCACCTCCATGGTCAGCCAGCCGACACCCTGCTCGTAGACGGTGATGACATGGGGATGGTCAAGCTGACGTGCGAACTCGAATTCCCGTCGCAGCCGCGCAGTTTGATCCTCGCCACGATGGTGCTCGTCGAGAATCTTAAGTGCCACCACGCGATTCGGGTCGGCAGGCCGGTGTGCCCGGTACACGGCGGCGTACCCACCGCGTCCGAGTATCGCGTCGATGACATAGCCCGCGAAGTCGGCGCCGACCTGAAGCACGTTTCCAGACTATGCCGAGCCTCCTGGCCGCCTTTATCACCGCATGAGCACTTCTCGCCTGCCTGTCGGCGATAGTGTCGTGCGGTGTCCAATGGCAGTACCGCATCGGAGTGGGTTCCCACCGGGTCGGTCACCGTGCGGGTACCGGGCAAGGTCAACCTGTATCTGGCCGTCGGCGATCGCCGCGATGACGGCTACCACGAGCTGACGACCGTCTTTCACGCTGTTTCCCTGCTCGACGAGGTCACCGTCCGCAACGCCGACGTGCTGTCGCTGGAGCTGGCGGGGGAGGGCGCGGAATCGCTGCCCATCGATGAGCGCAACCTCGCGTGGCGGGCCGCCGAGCTGATGGCCGAGCACGTCGGCCGGGTTCCCGACGTCTCGATCACCATCGAGAAGTCGATCCCAGTCGCCGGGGGTATGGCAGGCGGCAGCGCCGACGCGGCGGCGGTGCTGGTCGCGATCAACTCGTTGTGGGAGCTCGGCGTGCCGCGCCGCGACCTGCACACACTGGCCGCCAAGCTGGGCAGCGACGTGCCGTTCGCCCTGCACGGCGGCACGGCGCTTGGCACGGGCCGCGGCGAGGAGCTGGCGACCGTGCTGGCCAGAAGCACATTCCACTGGGTACTCGCCTTCGCCGAGGGCGGCTTGTCCACCCCGGCGGTGTTCACCGAGGTCGATCGGCTTCGCGATGCCGACGACCGCAACCTCCCGGCGCCGCTGGAGGATCCTGAACCCCTGCTGACCGCCCTGGCCTCCGGCGACCCCGTCGCCCTTGCACCGCTGCTGGGAAACGACCTGCAGCCCGCGGCGTTGAGCCTCCACCCGAGCCTGCGCCGGACGCTGCGGGCCGGTGTCGAGGCCGGCGCCCTGGCTGGGATCGTGTCCGGCTCGGGGCCGACGTGTGCGTTCCTATGCCCCTCGTCCTCGTCTGCCGTCGACATCGGGGCTCAGCTGGCCGGAGCAGGGGTCTGTCGCACCGTGCGGGTGGCCAGCGGTCCGGTGCAGGGCGCGCGGGTCGTTCCGGCGCCCCCGCCACAGGTGTGACACAAACCTCAATTACTGCGTTAGTTTGGCAGTTACTTAAGAGTTGCCTAAGATGAGCGACGGTGAAAACTAGCGGTCATGAAGTGGACGCGGATAGTGCCGCCGCCGGAGAATCCGGTGGGCGGGCGTCCCTCCCTAGCGCATCACCGAATCGAGACATAACCGCGCTCCAAATGTGTGCGCGCCTACGTGAAAGCTCCGCCCACCAGGCGGAGCATTACACACTGGCATTTGCGGTGGACCCGAGGAGGCTGTCGTGAGCAGATTCACCGAGAAGATGTACCGCAATGCTCGTAACGCGAGTACGGGCATGGTCACCGGTGAACCGCACGAACCCATTCGTCACACCTGGGGTGAGGTGCACGAGAGGGCCCGCCAGATCGCCGGTGGCCTTGCCGCCGCGGGCATCGGCCACGGTGACGCCGTTGGCGTGCTGGCCGGCTTCCCCGTGGAGATCGCGCCGACCGCTCAGGGTCTCTGGATGCGTGGCGCCAGCCTGACGATGCTCCACCAGCCCACTCCGCGCACCGACCTGGTGGTCTGGGCGGAAGACACGATGAACGTCGTCCACATGATCGAGGCCAAGGCCGTGATCGTGTCCGAGCCGTTCATGGTCGCCGTGCCCGTGCTCGAGGAGCAGGGCATCAAGGTGCTGACCGTGCCCGAGCTGCTCGCCTCAGATCCGATCGACCCGATCGAGGTTGGCGAGGACGACCTGGCCCTCATGCAGCTGACGTCGGGCTCGACCGGCTCACCGAAGGCCGTGCAGATCACCCACCGCAACATCCACTCCAACGCCGAGGCGATGTTCATCGGCGCCGAGTACGACGTCGACAAGGACGTCATGGTCAGCTGGCTGCCCTGCTTCCACGACATGGGCATGGTCGGCTTCCTGACCATCCCGATGTACTTCGGTGCGGAGCTGGTCAAGGTCACCCCGATGGACTTCCTGCGCGACACCCTGCTGTGGGCGCGGCTGATCGACAAGTACAAGGGCACCATGACCGCGGCGCCGAACTTCGCGTACGCGCTGCTCGCGAAGCGGCTGCGGCGCCAGGCCCAGCCCGGCGAGTTCGACCTGTCCACGCTGCGCTTCGCGCTGTCGGGTGCCGAGCCCGTCGAGCCTGCCGACGTCGAGGACCTGCTCGATGCGGGTAAGCCGTTCAACCTGCACCCGTCGGCGATCCTGCCCGCCTACGGCATGGCCGAGACGACGCTGGCGGTGTCCTTCTCCGAATGCAATGCGGGCCTGGTGGTCGACGAGGTCGACGCCGACCTGATGGCCGCGCTGCGGCGTGCGGTGCCCGCGACGAAGGGCAACACCCGCAGGCTGGCCACACTCGGGCCGCTGCTGGAGGGGCTGGAGGCCCGGATCATCGACGAGCAGGGCAACGTGATGCCCGCCCGCGGCGTCGGCATCATCGAGCTGCGCGGCGAGCCCGTCACGCCCGGCTACATCACCATGGGTGGCTTCATCCCCGCGCAGGACGAGCACGGTTGGTATGACACCGGCGACCTGGGCTACCTGACCGACGAAGGCCACGTCGTGGTGTGCGGCCGCGTCAAGGACGTCATCATCATGGCGGGCCGCAACATCTACCCGACCGATATCGAGCGGGCCGCCGGCCGCGTCGAAGGGGTCCGCCCCGGCTGTGCGGTCGCGGTGCGACTGGATGCCGGGCACTCCCGCGAGACGTTCGCCGTCGCTGTCGAGTCCAACGCTTACCAGGACCCCGACGAGGTGCACCGCATCGAGCGCCAGGTCGCCCACGAGGTCGTCGCCGAGGTCGATGTGCGGCCGCGCAACGTCGTGGTGCTCGGCCCCGGCACCATCCCCAAGACTCCGTCGGGCAAGCTCCGCCGCGCGAACTCCGTCTCGCTGGTCACTTAGTCCCCTTGCACCGCGAGCTGGGGGCACTCCCCCTCGTGACACCGGGGGAACCCCCGCCCCGCGTGCAAGGGGGACCGTGTTTGTACCGCGACACGCCGCCCTAGTGCGACATTTTGCGGACGCTCGTGACTGCCGCGGCCGGCGCTAGCTTCTCGTACACCTGCCACCACAATGCCTCGTGGTCGAGCGGTGACATTCGCTTTTCGTCGACTCGTTCGTCGGCGGCCGTCAAGGCCATGGCCATCGCCAGAAGCGCCTCGCGCGATTGCATGGTCGTGACCTCGGTGAGCCCGGGCATCGTGACCACGCCCATCGAGCGGACCATCGAGCGCGCTTCGCCCGCCTTCGCCATCGCGACGCCGGCCAACGCCAAAACGCCGCCGGTGCACACCGCAAGGGCGGTCCACGATCCGATCAGCTGCTGAAGAAAGATCTCCGACAGCACCCACAGCGCCGCTCCCCAGATCGGCGCGCCGCGCCAGACGCGGAGCCGACGACGCTCCACATCGCTGATGCCGGGTGGGTAAACCACCAGGCGGTAGCGCGTCACGCCGAAGCGGTCGACCTGGATGCGAACGAATCCCCACCGGTTCTCGCCGTCGAGCAACTGGCCACACCAGCGCTGGAGCCGACCGGGGCGATTCTGTGTGTCCTCTTGCATACCTTCGGGTGTACGCCGGTCGAACCGTCCTGCGCGACATCCGAACGGTTCCTTTACGCCCCGCGTGCGGTTCTTAACACGGGTGTGACTCTGAGTATTGTGTACTATACTCAGCATGACGACCGAACACCTGCCGGCCCGGATCGCCGATCACCCGACGGTCCGCAAGGTGGCATCACGCGAACGCCGGAAACCGGGCGTCATCGACGCCGACTGGTTGCGTCAGGTTTGTCTCGACGCCGGAGCCGACGACGTCGCGTTCGCCTCCGTCGACAACCCTGATCTCGCTTCCGAACGCGAACACGTCGACGCGGCGCTGCCGGGGACGCGCAGCTACATATCGCTCGTGGTCAAGATGAACCGCGACAACGTCCGGTCGACGGCGCGCAGCGTCGCCAATCAAGAATTCCACCGCAGCGGCGAGATCATGAACGAGGCGGCGCACCGGATCACCAGGGCATTGCAGGACGCCGGCCATCGGGCGATCAACCCGTCGATGTCGTTCCCGATGGAGATGGACCGGTTTCCCGGTCGCATCTGGGTGGTCGCCCACAAGCCCGTCGCGGTCGCGTCGGGCCTCGGGGTGATGGGCATCCACCGCAACGTGATCCATCCGCGGTTCGGCAACTTCATTCTGCTCGGCACCGTTCTGGTCGACGCCCCGGTCACCAGCTATGGTGAACCGCTTGACTATTCGCCGTGCCTGGAATGCAAGCTTTGCGTGGCGGCCTGCCCCGTCGGCGCGATCAAGAAGAACGGCGACTTCGACTTCGTCGCATGTTCGGTGCACAACTACCGTGAGTTCATGGGCGGGTTCACCGACTGGGCGCAGACCATCGCCGACAGCGAGGATGCCGCCGACTTCCGTTCGCGGGTAAGCGATTCCGAGAACGCCTCGATGTGGCAGAGCCTGTCGTTCAAGGCGAATTACAAGGCGGCGTACTGCCTCGCGGTGTGCCCCGCGGGCGAAGAGGTCATCGAGCCGTACCTCGACGACCGCAAGGGTTTCATGGATCTGGTGCTCAAACCCCTTCAGGCCAAGAAGGAGACGCTCTACGTGCTGCCGAATTCGGCCGCCAAAGAACACGCCGAGCGCCGCTTTCCGCACAAGCAGGTCAAGGTGGTGGACAGTGGGATCAGCGGCCGCTGAGCACCGAGCGGAAATCAGCCCCAGGCGTGGACGGTGTTCTGGGCCGGTTCGAGGCCATGGGCGATCAGCAATTCGGTCGCATCGGCGGCCTGCTCGCAGATCACAGGAACTTCGGGCCGTTCGGCCTTGCTGAAGTTCTCCAGCACGAACGAGGCCCCCGACTTCTGGCCCGGCGGACGGCCGATGCCGATGCGGACCCGTTGAAAGTCGCTGGTGCCCAACGCCGATGACACCGAGCGCAGGCCATTGTGGCCCGCGACGCCGCCGCCGAACTTCAGTCGAATCTTGCCGAAGTCGATGTCGAGCTCGTCATGGACGATCACCACATCGGCGGGCGGCACGGAGTAGAACTTCGACAGCGGCCCGACCTGGCGGCCCGACTCGTTCATGTAGACGCGCGGTTTGGCCAGCACCACCGACCGGCCGGCCAGCCTGCCGGTGACGACCTCGGCGCCGGACTTCTTGTGCACCTTGAACTTCTCGCCCATGCGCTCGGCGAGGAGGTCGGCAACCATGAAGCCGAGGTTGTGCCGCGTGGTGGCGTAGTTGGGCCCGGGATTGCCCAGGCCCACCACCAGATGGGGGCCCCTCCCCCCCGAAGGGAAGGGGGATGGCTCTCTGTCCATGTCGGGTGGGGGTCCGCCAGTTACTCGGAGGAGTCGTCGGAGGCGGATGATTCCTCGCCACCTTCGCCGCCCTCGGCATCCTCTGCGCCCTCGGCCGCGCCTTCACCCTCGACAACCTCGCCCGCACCCTCGGCCTCGAGGTCCTCGGCGGTCGGGGCGGCAACGACGTTGACGACAAGCATCTCGGGATCCGACACCAGCGACACACCGTCGGGCAGTTCGATCGAACCCGCGGCGAACTGCGTGCCGACGTCGGCGCCCTCGACCGACAGGACGAGCTGCTCGGGGATCGCCTGCACGTCGGCCTCGATCTCCACGGTGTTGCTGTCCTGGGTGACCAGGGTGCCGGGGATCGCCTCGCCCTCGACGATGACGTTGACCTCGACGGTGACCTTCTCGCCGCGACGGACCACCAGCAGGTCGGCGTGCTGGATGTTGCGCTTGATCGGATGGATCTCCAGCGCCTTGGTCAGTGCCAGCTGCTCCTTGCCGTCGATGTCGAGCGTGAGGACTGCGTTGGTGCCGGAGTGCCGGAGCACCGCGGCGAAGTCATGGCTGGACAGCAGCAGATGCTGCGGGTCGGAGCCGTGGCCGTAGAGCACGGCCGGGATCTGGCCTGCGCGGCGTGCGCGGCGCGACGCGCCCTTGCCGGTCTCGGTGCGCACGGCAGCGGTCAGTTTGTTCTCTCTACGGGCCGCGGTCTTGGCCATTGGAATGTTGCTCCTCTAACGCCGGTCATTGATTCCACGGCCAGGGTCGCAACTTCACTTGCGTGTCCCGTCGATAACGGTGGCATCTGCCACCCTCGCCGTGAGCCAGCCCAGATTATCCGATCAGGGCCTCAGAGTGCGAATTTGGTGTCTGTGAGCTGCTCAGACAGGTCCCAAAGGGCGGCGGCTTTCTTTGCGTCATGCGCCAGCGGGCTGCGGAACGTCGGCCCGGACGGCCCGCGCATGGCGAACCGTGGACCGATGAAGCTGTCGCCGGGCAGGTCCTGCGACGCCGCATAAAGCGTCTGCCTGGCACCGAAATCGGCATCCGTGCCGACCAGCGGGGTGACGAAGTTGATCAACTTGGTGCCGACGGGGTTGCCCGTATTGCCCTGCAGATTGGTCTCGGAGTAGCCGGGGTGGGCGGCATGCGCCTTCAGCGGTGACCCGGCGGCCGCCAGCCGGCGCTGCAGTTCGCTGGTGAACAGCAGGTTGGCCAGCTTCGACTGGCCGTAGGCCGGCCACGCGAAATAGGGCCGCGACTTCCAGTTGAGGTCTGTGAGGCTGATGTAGCCGATCAGGTGCAGGCCCGACGACACCGTCACCACACGGTCGGTGATCTTGGGCAGCAGCAGGTTGGTCAGCGCGAAGTGGCCAAGGTGGTTGGTGCCGATCTGGCTCTCGAACCCGTCAGCGGTGAGCGCGAACGGCACGGCCATGATGCCCGCGTTGTTGACGAGCACATCGACGGCGTCGACACCGTCGGCGAACGCACGCACCGAGGCCAGGTCCTGCAGGTCGAGCTTGCGCACCTCGACGTCACCCGTCATGCCCGCGGCGGCCGCATCGCCCTTGCCGGTGTTGCGGCAGGCCAGAATCACCTTGGCCCCGACACGCGCCAGTTCGCGCGCGGTCACCTCGCCGAGGCCGCTGTTGGCGCCCGTGACGATGACGGTGCGTCCGGCGAAGGACGGCAGGTCGGCGGCGGTCCATCCACTCATTCGGTACCGATGATTCGCTCGCAAGCTTCGCTCATTCCAGCCACCCTAGTCGCGCGGGGGCGGGCACTATTTCTTGGCGACGTTGAAGCCGGCGATGATCGCCTCGATGTCGGGGGCCTCGGCCTGCGCCTTGTCTGCGTAGCCGGTCACGGTGAACTGAACCAGGTAGCGCTGTTTGGCAGGCGGCGGCCCGGTGGCGATGACGATCCGGTTGTAGCTGTGCATCCGCTTGCCGTTGAGGTCGTAGCTGCCCTCGATCATCGACGACGGGAAGCCCTTGAAGTCGTTGCTCGACGCGTTGAGCTGCTTGAAATTCTCCGACAGTTCGGCGTCGGCGTTGGCGTGTTCGAGGGCCTTCTTGGGGTCGAAGTCGGCGCCGCTGAGTTGGAACACGAGCAACATCGCGGTCGGATAGGTGTCACCCTTGGCGATGACGCGCGTGCCCGGCGCGAACCGCGGATTGCTGTACTGCTCCCAGCCTTTCGGCTTGGGCATCGTCACCGTGAGGTCGGTCAGTTTGTCGGGGGCGACGGGTTGTCCGACGACGCCCGCGTTTTCCAGATACTGCGAGATAGGAACGGGCGCCTCGGTCGAGGTCGTCGGCTTCGGGCTCGTGGTGGTGGTCAGCAGCGTCGTATAGTCGGGCGACTTCGCGCCGCAGCCCGCCGCGGTCACGGCCAGCAACGCCAGTGTCGCCGCGATGCGGTGACGGGTCACAGAATCTCGCGAACCGAGTCGAGAGGCCTGGCCAACCGGGTGCCTCTGGGCGTGACGACGAACGGCCGCTCGATCAGGATCGGATGCTCGGCCATCGCGTCGAGCAGTTCGTCGTCGTCGGCGTCGGCGAGGTTCAGTTCGGCGTACAGCGGTTCACGCTTGCGAACCGCGGTGCGGACGTCGATTCCGGCGTCGTTGATCAGCTTGACCAGTTCGTCGCGCGACGGTGGCGTCTTCAGATACTGAATCACGTCCGGCTCGATGCCGTTGTCCCGCAACAACTCCAGCGTCTTGCGTGAGGTCGTGCAGCGGGGATTGTGATAGATGACCGAGTCAGCCACTTATGCCGACCCGTCGAAAAGTCCTGTCACCGAACCGTTCTCGAACACCGCGCGGATAGTGCTGGCCAGCAGTGGCGCGATGGACAACACCGTCAGCTGCGGGAACTGCTTTTCTTCGCCGATCGGCAGGGTGTTGGTGACGATCACTTCGCGGGCGCCGCAGTCGGCCAGCCGTTGCGGTGCGGGATCGGACAGCACGCCGTGCGTCGCGGCGATGATGACGTCCTTCGCGCCGTCCTCGTGCAGCAGCTTGACCGCGCCTGCGATCGTGCCGCCGGTGTCGATCATGTCGTCGGTCAGGATGCAGGTCTTGCCCCGCACGTCACCGACAACGCGGTTGCTCTTGACCTGGTTGGGCACCAGCGGGTCGCGGGTTTTGTGGATGAACGCCAGCGGTACGCCACCCAGCGCGTCGGCCCATTTCTCGGCCACCCGGACGCGACCGGAATCCGGCGACACCACGACCATGTCGTCGTTGGGATAGTTCTCGGCGATGTAGCCGGTGAGCAGGTTCTGCGCCCGCATGTGGTCGACCGGGCCGTCGAAGAAACCCTGGATCTGGTCGGTGTGCAGGTCGACGGTCAGGATCCGGTTGGCACCCGCGGTCTCGAGCAGGTCGGCCACCAGTCGTGCCGAGATCGGCTCGCGGCCGCGATGCTTCTTGTCCTGACGCGCATACGGATAGAACGGCAGGATCGCGGTGATCCGCTTGGCGCTGCCGCGCTTGAGCGCGTCGATCATGATCAGCTGTTCCATCAGCCAGTGGTTCAGCGGCGCCGGATGGCTCTGCAGCACGAACGCGTCGCAACCGCGGACCGATTCGTCGAATCGGACGAAGATCTCGCCGTTGGCGAAGTCGCGTGCGGTCTGCGCGGTGACCGGGACGTCGAGTTCCTTGGCGACCTGTTCAGCGAGTTCCGGGTGCGCGCGACCGGAGAACAGCATCAAATTCTTGCGGTTGTCGGTCCACTCGGTGCCCACAGTGTGCCCTTGCCAGTAGGGGATCGATGTCGCCTCATCGTACGTATCACGGCTGGACGCGCGTGGCCGGGTTGCCAGATCAAGAACGGAAAGCGACCGGCTCACGTCGTTTCGTCGTCCTCGGGGTTGTCGTCTTCGCCGGCTTCGTTGGTCCGCCCGGCCGTGCCAAGTGCCGCCGCCGCTGCGGCGGCCGCATCCGAATGCGGTCGCTTGCGGGACACCCAACCCTCGATATTGCGCTGCGGGCCTGCGGACACGGCGAGCGCACCCGGCGGCACGTCGTCACGCACCACGGTGCCCGCTCCGGTGTAGGCGCCGTCGCCGACGGTGACCGGAGCGACGAACATGGTGTCCGAGCCGGTGCGCACGTGCGACCCGATCGTGGTGCGCCGCTTGGTCTCCCCGTCGTAGTTGACGAAGACGCTCGACGCGCCGATATTGCTGTGCTCGCCGATGTCCGCATCGCCGACGTAGGTCAGGTGCGGCACCTTGGTGCCGGTGCCAAGGGTGGCGTTCTTGGTCTCGACGAACGCCCCGAGCTTGCCGACGTCGCCAAGGACCGTGCCGGGCCGCAGATAGGTGAACGGGCCGACGGTGGCGCCGTCGCCGATGCTCGACGCCGAGCCGTGCGTGCGGACCACGGTGGCTTCGTCGCCGACGGTCACGTCGGTGAGCGTGGTGTCGGGGCCGATCTCGCAGCGGCCGCCGATGTGGGTCGCGCCGAGCAGCTGGGTGCCGGGCTGGATGACGGTGTCGCGGCCGACGCTCACGTCGACGTCGATCCAGGTGGACGCGGGGTCGACGACGGTGACGCCCGCGCGCTGGTGGGCGGCCACGATGCGGCGGTTCAGCTCGGCGGCCAGCTCGGCCAGCTGGACGCGGTCGTTGATGCCTGCCACCAGCGCGTCGTCGTCGACGTGCTTGGCGCGCACGATCCGGCCGTCCTGCCGGATGATCGAGATGACGTCGGTGAGGTAGAGCTCTTGCTGGGCGTTGTGCGGCCGCAGTCGGTCCAGCGCCGAGCGCAGCTCATCGATGTCGAACGCGTAGACGCCCGCATTGACCTCGCCGATGGCCTGCTGCGACGGGGTGGCGTCGGCCTCTTCCACGATGCCGATGACCTCGCGGTCCTGGGTGCGCAGGATCCGGCCGTATCCCGTCGGGTCGGCAAGCGTTGTGGTCAACACGGTCGCCGCAGCGGTTTCGGAGCTGTGGGCGTCGATGAGGTCGGCAAGAGTGTCGGCGTCCATCAATGGAACGTCCCCGGACGTCACCACGACGGTGCCCGCGAAGTCGGCGGGCAGCGCGGTCAGCCCGCAGGCGACGGCGTGCCCGGTGCCGCGCTGCTGCTCTTGGACGGCGATGTCGATCGTGCGGCCAAGCGTCTCGGCCAACTCGGTCACGGCAGGAGTGATGCGATCGCGGTCATGGCCAAGCACCACCACCAGGTGCTGCGGGGCGACCTTGGTGGCCGAGTACAGGACGTGCGACAGCATGCTGCGGCCGCCGAGGGTGTGCAGCACCTTCGGGGTGTCCGACCGCATCCGGGTGCCGGCGCCTGCGGCCATCACCAGGACCGCGGATTGGCCGTGCTCAGTCATGTGGTGTCCTCATCGATTCATCCGCTCGTAGCTCCGTCGCCAGGACTCGAACCTGAACTATCTGAACCAAAATCAGAGGTGCTGCCGATTACACCACGACGGACTGATCAACTCGTGATGCTAGTCGAAGCAACTAGGCTGACAGGTGTGGCTGCACCGGACAAGGAAGTGCGCGCACCCCGCGCCCGAATGACCGGTGCTGAGCGGCGTCACCAGCTCATCGACATCGCGCGGTCGTTGTTCGCGCAGCGCGGTTACGAGGGCACCTCGGTCGAGGAGATCGCCCAGCGCGCCAACGTCTCCAAACCGGTCGTCTACGAGCATTTCGGCGGCAAGGAGGGCCTCTATGCGGTGGTGGTCGACCGGGAGATGTCGGCACTGCTCGACGGCATCACCTCCTCGTTGACGCGGACGACCAACAACCGGTCGCGGCTGCGCATCGAGCGCGTCACGCTGGCCCTGCTGACCTACGTCGACGAGCGCACCGACGGGTTCCGCATCCTCATCCGTGACTCGCCTGCGGCCATCACGTCGGGCACCTACTCGACGCTGCTGAACGACGCCGTGAATCAGGTGTCGTCGATCCTGGCCGGCGACTTCTCCCGCCGCGGCCTCGACCCGGATATGGCGCCGCTTTACGCCCAGGCGCTCGTCGGGTCGGTGTCGATGACGGCGCAGTGGTGGCTCGATGTGCGCGAGCCGAAGAAGGAAGTCGTCGCCGCGCATCTGGTCAACCTGTGCTGGAACGGGCTCAAGCACCTCGAGGACGACCCGCCGCTGCTCGACGAGTGACCCACGTCTCTCCGCGTCGAGATCGACGAAATGGCGCGATGCACTCGCACTTTCGCGCCCAAACGTGAATTTGGGCGTCCCATTAGGATGGAATCATCATGACCGCATCGGGGACCGTTAGTGTCCAAACCCCGATCGCTGGGCTGGTTGAGCTGGCACTCCGCGATCCTTGTTTGCAAGACGTCATCAGCCGTGCCGCCGACAGACCCGCCGACCTCACGCTGATCGGCCCCGCCAGCGCGCGGCTGTTCGCCGCCAGCGCGCTGGCCCAGGCGGCACCACTGCTCGTGGTCACCGCCACCGGCAGGGAAGCCGACGATCTGACCGCCGAACTGCGGGGCGTATTCGGTGACGCGGCGGCGCTGTTCCCGTCCTGGGAGACGCTGCCGCACGAACGGCTTTCGCCGGGGGTGGACACCGTCGGCGAGCGGCTGATGGTGCTGCGCAGGCTGGCACATCCCGACGACGAGCGGCTCGGGCCGCCGCTGCGGGTCGTGGTCACCACGGTGCGCTCACTGGTGCAGCCGATGGCGCCCGATGTCGCCGACGTCGAACCCGTCACCTTGACGCTCGGCGAGGACGCCGACTTCGACGACGTCATCCACCGGCTGGTGGAGCTGGCCTACACCCGCGTCGACATGGTGGGAAAGCGGGGGGAGTTCGCCGTGCGCGGCGGGATCCTCGACGTGTTCCCGCCGACCGCCGAACACCCGGTGCGTATCGAGTTCTGGGGCGACGAGATCTCCGAGATGCGCATGTTCGCCGTCGCCGACCAGCGTTCGATCCCCGACATCGACGTGGAAACCGTCATCGCGATGCCGTGCCGTGAACTGCTTTTGACCGACGACGTCCGGGTCCGCGCCTTCGAGCTGGCGGCGGATCACCCGCGAAGCGCCAACGACGTACCGGGCAGCGTGCCCGACATGCTGGCCAAGCTCGGCGAGGGCATCCCCGTCGACGGCATGGAGGCGCTCCTTCCTCTGCTGCGACCCACCGAGTCCCCCGCAAGCGGGAGGTGCCCCCAGTCCCTGCTGAGCGACCATCTGCCTGCGCAGACGCCGCTGCTGATCTGCGACCCCGAGAAGATCCGCACCAGGGCCGCCGACCTCATCAAGACCGGCCGCGAGTTCCTCGAAGCGTCATGGTCGGCGGCGGCGGTCGGCGGTGACGCGCCGATCGACCTCGAGGAATTGGGCGCATCCGGTTATCTGGACCTCGACGATGTGACAGCAGCGGCCCGCTCGGGCGGCCATCCATGGTGGACGCTCAGCCAGCTGAGCGACGAGTCGGCGATCGAGCTCGACATCCGCCCGTCGCCGTCGGCGCGCGGCCAGCAGTCCGGTGTCGACGAGATCTTCGCGATGCTGCGCGCCCACGTCGCCACCGGCGGATCGGCGGCCGTCGTGACGCCGGGCACCGGCACCGCTCACCGCGTGTGCGAGCAGCTGGCCGAGGCCGAAACGCCCGCCGCGATGCTCGAGCCGGGCGAGGTGCCCAAGCCGGGCGTCGTCGGCGTGCTCAAGGGCCCGCTGCACGACGGCGTGGTGCTGGCAGGCGCCAACCTCGTCGTGATCACCGAAACCGACCTCACCGGAAACCGGGTCACCGCGCCAGAAGGGAAGCGGCTGGCCGCCAAGCGCCGCAATGTCGTCGACCCGCTCGCGCTGACCGCAGGCGACCTCGTGGTCCACGATCAGCACGGCATCGGCCGGTTCGTCGAGATGGTGGAACGCACGGTCGGCGGGGCCCGACGCGAGTACCTGGTGCTGGAGTACGCCTCGAGCAAGCGCGGCGGCGGGTCGGACAAGCTGTTCGTGCCGATGGACTCGCTCGACCAGCTGTCGCGGTACGTCGGCGGCGAAGCGCCAACCCTGAGCCGACTGGGCGGCAGCGACTGGGCCAACACCAAGACCAAAGCCAGGCGGGCCGTCCGCGAGATCGCCAGCGAGCTGGTGTCGCTGTACGCCAAACGGCAGGCGTCGCCGGGGCACGCGTTCGGCCCGGACACGCCGTGGCAGGCCGAGATGGAGGACGCGTTCGGGTTCACCGAGACCGTCGACCAGCTCACCGCCATCACCGAGGTCAAGGCCGATATGGAGAAGCCGATCCCGATGGACCGGGTGATCTGCGGCGACGTCGGCTACGGCAAGACGGAGATCGCGGTGCGCGCGGCGTTCAAGGCGGTGCAGGACGGCAAGCAGGTGGCGGTGCTGGTGCCGACGACGCTGCTGGCCGACCAGCACCTGCAGACGTTCAGCGAACGAATGGCGGGGTTTCCGGTCACCGTGAAGGGGCTGTCGCGGTTCACCGGCCCCACCGAGTCGCGGGCGGTGCTCGAGGGCATGAAGGACGGGTCGGTCGACATCGTGATCGGCACGCACCGGCTGATTCAGACCGGGGTGACGTGGAAGGACCTCGGTCTGGTCATCGTCGACGAGGAGCAGCGGTTCGGCGTCGAGCACAAGGAGCACATCAAGTCGATGCGCACCCACGTCGACGTGCTGACGATGAGCGCGACGCCGATTCCCCGCACGCTGGAGATGAGCCTGGCCGGGATCCGCGAGATGTCGACGATCCTCACCCCGCCCGAGGAGCGCTACCCGGTGCTGACCTACGTCGGGCCGCACTCCGACAAGCAGATTGCCGCCGCGCTGCGCCGCGAGCTGCTGCGCGACGGGCAGGCGTTCTACATCCACAACCGGGTGCGGTCGATCGACCAGGCGGCCGCCCAGCTGAAGGTGCTTGTGCCCGAGGCGCGGGTCGTCGTCGCGCACGGGCAGATGCCCGAGGAGCAGCTGGAACGCACGGTCGAGGGCTTCTGGAATCGCGAATTCGACATCCTGGTCTGCACGACCATCGTCGAGACGGGCCTCGACATCTCCAACGCCAACACGTTGATAGTCGAACGGGCCGACACTTTCGGCCTGTCGCAGCTGCACCAGTTGCGCGGCAGGGTGGGTCGCAGCCGTGAGCGCGGATACGCGTATTTCATGTATCCGCCGGAGGTTCCGTTGACCGAGACCGCCTACGACCGGCTGGCCACCATCGCGCAGAACAACGAACTCGGTGCGGGCATGGCGGTCGCGATGAAGGACTTAGAGATTCGCGGCGCGGGCAACGTGCTCGGTGTCGAACAGTCCGGACACGTCGCCGGCGTCGGATTCGACCTGTACGTGCGGCTGGTCGGCGAGGCCGTCGACGCCTACCGCGCCGCCGCGGACGGGAAAACCGTTGCTGCCGTTGAGGAACCGAAGGATGTTCGGATCGATCTGCCCGTCGACGCGAATCTCCCGCCGGACTACATCGCCAGCGACCGGCTGCGGCTGGAGGGCTATCGCCGGTTGGCATCGGCCGCCGACCAGGACGCCGTCGGTGCGGTGGTGGAGGAACTCATCGACCGGTACGGCCCACTGCCGGAACCGGCGCAGCTGCTGGTGTCGGTTGCGCGGTTGCGGTTGTTGGCCCGCGAGTACGGCGTCACCGAGATCAGCGCTCCTTCTGAGGCGACGCTGCGGGTGTCGCCGATGACGTTGTTGGATTCTGCGCAACTGCGGCTGAAGCGGTTGTACCCGAGCGCGAATTACCGTGCGACGACGTCGACGGTGCAGGTGCCGATTCCCCGGTCGGGCAACGGCATCGGCGCACCGCGCATTCGCGATCTCGAGCTGATCAGAATGGTCGCCGGTCTGGTGTTGGCCCTTAATGGAAGACCGCGCGACGATGTTGATATAACGAACGTCGGAGGTACATCGACGATGGACGACAAGCGACAAGCGCGATGACCGTCGTACTTGTCGATCCGCGCCGCCCGTCTTTGATTCCGGTCGAGGCGATGGGACTGCTCGCCGGTGACGTCCAGTACACCGAAGAGATGCCGGTCAAGGTGCCGTGGTCGCTGCCGTCGGCCCGTCCTGCCTACGAGGGTGACGACGCGCCGGTGCTGTTGTCGTCGGATCCCAATCATCCCGCGGTGCAGTCCCGACTGGCCGCCGGCGACAAGCTGATTGCCGCCCCGGACCCGCAGACCGGTGAACGCCTTGTCGACGCCGTGGCGATGATGGACAAGTTGCGAACGGCTGGCCCGTGGGAGAGCGAGCAGACGCACGACTCGCTGCGCCGCTTCCTGCTGGAGGAGACCTACGAGCTGTTCGACGCGGTGCGCAGTGGCAACGCCGACGAACTTCGCGAGGAGCTCGGCGACGTTCTGCTGCAGGTGTTGTTCCATGCCCGCATCGCCGAGGACGCTACCCAGCATTCGTTCACCATCGACGACGTCGCCGACTCGCTGCAGCGCAAGCTCGCCAACCGGGTGCCCGCGGTGCTGGCGGGCGAGCCGATATCGCTGGCCGACCAACTGGCGCAGTGGGAAGAGCGCAAGGCGGCCGAGAAGTCGCGCAGGTCGTCCATGGATGACGTACCGACGGGCCAGCCTGCATTGGCGTTGGCGCAGAAGGTGATCGACCGGGTCACCCAGTGCGGTCTGCCCGCCGACCTGATCCCGGCGGCGATGACCAGCGTGCTGGTGTCGCTGGACGGCGACGCGGAAAACGATTTGCGGACAGTGGTTTTGGAGTTCATGGACACCGTTCGCACGGTGGAGAGGGCGGTCGCCGCCGACCGTCGCGGCGAGGACGTCCCCGAAGAGCTCGACATCGCATCGCTCGGGGTCATCACCGAGGAGGAGTGGCGGGCGTGCTGGCCGTCGACGGAGGCCGTCGAGGTCGAAGAGCCTGCCGACGAAGAGCCCGCCGACGCGAAATAGTCATCGAGTCTGCGGGCAGGGCGAGATTTCGGCGAAAATCACGCCCCCACCGCAAAGTCAATCGACGAGTTGATCGCCGAGGAACCGGTCTGAACCGGTAACCCCCGGCAGCACAAAGAAAAAGCCGCCACCCACGGGCATGATGTACTCCTCGAGCGGCTCACCCTTCAGCCGGCTCTGCACGGTGAGAAATCCCTTTTGCAGGCTGCGCTGGTAGGCGATGAACGCCAAGCCCTGGTCGAGCCGACCCGCGCCGTCGAATCCACGCGAGTAGTTGAAACCCCGTCGCAGGATGAGGTTTTGCTCGGTCTGCGTGGTGCGGGGGTTGGCCAGCCGGATGTGGGCGTCCAACGGGATGCGCTTGCCGTCGGGATCCTCGACATAATCCGGGTCGGCGAATTCGTCGGTCATGCCAAGCGGTGCGCCGCTGACCTTCTTGCGGCCGATGAGCGCCTCCTGCTCGGCGAGCCGGGTGCGGTCCCAGAACTCGACGAACATCCGGATGATGCGGACGGCCTGATACGAGCCGCCGACCGCCCACTCGGGTTCGCCGTCGCCGGGTTGCACCCAGACATGCTGATCCATCAACGCGCCGTCGTCGACATCGAGGTTGGCGGTACCGTCCTTGAAGCCCAACAGGTTTCGCGGAGTCACGGCTTCCGACGTCTGGCCCGCCCCGATGCCGCGGGCATACCCGTCGATCATCCACCGCAGAGTCAGCTCGCTTCGGGTGCGGCGCATCAACTGCCGCAACGCGAACTGCACGGTGTCATTGTGCCCGGCCTCGAGGATGATCGAGATGTCCCCGTGAGACAGCTTCGGGTCGAGCCGGTCGTTGGCCAGGAACGGCATGGTTTCCAGTTCCCTTGGCTTGCGATCAGCCAGGCCGAAACGGTCGTCGAACAACGAGGCGCCGACGCCCACGACGATCGACAGATTGTCTGGCGGCGGCTTGTCGCCGAGGATTCCGGAGTCGACCGGCGGGTAGGCCGGGTCCCGCGTCTCGGGCGGCTTTCCGGCCATCAGCCCGCGGATCTCTTCGGTGAGCTCCTGCAGCGTCGTCCGAAGGCCCGCCCGATCCTGGACGTGCATATTGAACGACGCGACCAAACCCTGTTCCGGTATCGGCAGCGTGGTGATCCCCGCTTGGTGCGGCCCCTCGAACGGGACGAACGCCGGCTGTGGCACCGGCGGCGCGGCCGGCTCGGGTGACGAACACCCGGCCAGCATCGCGCCCGCTCCTACCGCGACGCCGGTACCCACCGCCCCGGTGACGAAGCCGCGGCGCGAGATTCCCCGTCGTGGTGGCTGTTCGGTCACTGAAGTTTCAGGACGCCCGCAACTTGAGACAGGCTCTCCGACAGCCCGGCCAGCTGTGCCTTGAGCGTGTCGACGACCTGCGGCGTCACCGTGACCGCGGGGCACCGCGGCGACGGGTATTCGCTGTTTTCCGGGCAGAAGTTCACCCAGCCATCACCCTGGCGCAGCGGCCGCATGGTGTCGAAGATCTGGGTGATTCCTCCGTCGATCTTGCCCAGCAGAGCGGCATCGGCCTTCTCCAGCGCCGGGGTCAGCTTGTCGATCGCAGCCTGCGACCCCTGCAGGTTGGCGTCGAAGTCCCACAGGTCGGTCTTCGAGTAGCGATCCTCCTCGCCGGTGATCTTGCCCTCCGAGACCTCTTCGATGAGCTCCGCGGCGCCGTTCGCCACGTCGAGCGGCGTGACCTCGACCTTTGCGAACTCCTCCTTCAACGCGGCGATGTCCTTGTCGAGCTGGTCGGCGAACGGCGCGCCGCCCTCGGTGGTGTTCTTCTCGAACAGCAGGAATTCCAGCCGGTGCCAACCGGTGAAGGCGGGATCGTCGACGCCGGCGAAGTCGTCGACACGGGCGTCGACCTTGCCATCGATCTCCTCGACCAGCCCGGCCAGCGGCTCGATGCGCTCCCAGGGCATGCGTGACGGCGCAAACGCGTCCTGGGCCGCCTGCAAGTTGTTGGCCCGCACTGCGTCGGTGAACACCTTGACGCCCTTGACGAGCTCGTCGATCTGGCCGACCGCGTATCCCTTGTAGTCAGCTGCCGCTTTCTCAAGCTCGGGGCTCGGAGCGGCGGCTGCAGACGTGGACGTCTCGCTGGCCGAACTCGAGGCACTGCTCTCTTCGGTGCCGCCCGAGCTACTGGAGCATCCGGCAAGGACCAAGGCCGCGGCCGTAACCGACACGGGCCAGGCGAGATGCAGTTTCATTGAGCCTCCTCGTAGTTGACGCGTGAACATTACAACGATTTGTCGTGAAGAGGGTAGGCACACCTAAATATTGTTTGCCTGGCCTTATCTCGCCGCCTTGGAGCGCGCTTCGCGGAGCACTCCGCGAGCCGTGGGACGATGGATTGGAAGCAGAGGGGTTTGAGGGAGTCCGGTGTCGCCAGTGCTTTGGCTGCGGGCTGTCGCGGTGATAAGCGCGACAGCGCTGCTGATGGCTTCCAGCTGCTCATGGCAGCTCGGCGCACCCATTCCAGAAGGAGTGCCGCCGCCGACGGGTGATCCGGTGCCGCAGATCGACACCCATATCAAGGGCAGGCCGGCCGACCAGCTGCATGACTGGGCCGCGGCCCGAGCGCCGACGCTGGGCATACCGGTTACGGCGCTGGAGGCCTACGCGTACGCGGCCAGGGTTGCCGAGGTGGAGAACCCCGGCTGCCACATCAGCTGGCCGACGCTCGCGGGAATCGGGATGGTGGAAAGCCATCACGGCACTTACCGCGGCGCGAACATCGCGCCGGACGGCGACGTCACGCCGCCGATTCGGGGTGTGCGATTGGACGGCACGATGGGCAACCTCGAGGTCATCGACAGCGACGGAGGCCTTCTCGACGGCGATTCAGGCCTCGACCGGGCGATGGGACCGATGCAGTTCATCCCGGAGACATGGCGGCTCTACGGGGTCGACGCCAACAACGACGGCAAGGTCAGCCCGGATAATTACGACGACGCCGCGCTGTCGGCGGCGGGTTATCTGTGCTGGCGGGGCAAGGATCTGTCGACGCCGCGGGGCTGGATGAAAGCGTTGCGCGCCTACAACCTGTCCGACCAGTACGCACGCACCGTGCGGGACTGGGCGACCGCCTACGCGGACGGCCACGCGCTCTAATCGCACCGACCCGACGGGCACGTTCTAGGCTCATCGTCTAGGCCCGCAGTCCAACTAGCCCGCAGTCCAACCCGACTGACCAAGGAGAACGCCAGTGCCCATTATCGAGCAGGTCGGAGCTCGCGAAATCCTCGACTCCCGCGGCAACCCGACGGTCGAGGTCGAGTTGGCCCTGACCGACGGCACGTTCGCAAGGGCGGCGGTGCCCTCCGGCGCCTCCACGGGCGAGCACGAGGCGGTGGAACTTCGCGACGGCGGCTCGCGCTACGGCGGCAAGGGAGTACAGAAGGCCGTCGAGGCGGTTCTCGACGAGATCGCGCCCGCGGTCATCGGGTTGAGCGCCGACGACCAGCGGCTGATCGACCAGGCCCTGCTCGACCTCGACGGCACACCGGACAAGTCCCGGCTTGGCGCCAACGCGATCCTCGGCGTTTCGCTCGCGGTGGCCAAGGCGGCCGCCGAGTCGGCCGGGCTGCCGCTGTTCCGCTACGTCGGCGGCCCCAACGCACACATCCTGCCCGTGCCGATGATGAACATCCTCAACGGCGGCGCGCACGCCGACACGGGTGTCGACGTCCAGGAGTTCATGGTCGCTCCGATCGGGGCGCCGAACTTCAAGGAGTCGCTTCGGTGGGGCGCCGAGGTGTACCACTCGCTCAAGGCGGTGCTGAAGAAGCAGGGCCTGGCGACGGGCCTCGGCGACGAAGGCGGTTTCGCGCCCGACGTTGCAGGCACCAAGGCCGCACTGGACCTCATCCTCTCGGCGATCGACGCGACCGGCTTCAAGGCAGGTACCGACGTTGCGCTGGCGCTGGATGTCGCTGCCACCGAATTCTTCACCGACGGAACGGGTTACAGCTTCGAGAAGGAGACCCGCAGCGCGGATCAGATGACGGAATTCTATGCAGGCCTGATCGACGCCTATCCACTCGTGTCGATCGAGGACCCACTCTCGGAGGACGACTGGGACGGCTGGGTCAATCTGACGACTGCGATCGGAGACCGCGTGCAGATCGTCGGCGACGATCTCTTCGTCACCAACCCGGAGCGACTCGAGGAGGGTATCGAGCGCGGTGCGGCGAACGCCCTGCTGGTGAAGGTGAACCAGATCGGCACGCTGACCGAGACACTCGATGCGGTGTCGTTGGCGCACAACAGCGGGTACCGCACGATGATGAGCCACCGCAGCGGCGAGACCGAGGACACCACGATCGCCGACCTGGCGGTCGCCGTCGGTAGCGGTCAGATCAAGACCGGCGCGCCCGCCCGCAGTGAGCGGGTCGCGAAATACAATCAGCTGCTGCGTATCGAGGAGACGCTCGGGGATGCCGCGCGCTTCGCCGGTGACCTTGCGTTCCCCAGGTTTGCCCCGGAGGCCAAATAGCCCGTGCCCGAAGCGAAGCGGCCCGACCCGAAGCGGCGGTCCCCAGCATCCCGACCGGCTAAGTCAGCCAAGTCGGGCAAGCCGGGCGACACCGCCAAGGGGCGACCGCGAACGGGTTCGCCCGTGCGGCGGGAGCCGCGCAAGGCCGAAGCGCGGGCCAAGCCGCAGCCCGATGACGAGTCGACGGCGGACTCGATTCGCAAGTCGATCGCCGAGACGGCCGAACAGCAGTCCGAACAGCGGCTGGGCTCTGCTGCGCGGCGGGCGGCCATCCTCGCCGCGGTGGTCTGCGTGCTCACGTTGACGATCGCGGGACCGGTTCGGACGTATTTCGCCCAGCGGACCGAGATGAAACAGCTGGCAGCAAGCGAGGAGATGCTGCGCGCGGAGATCGCCGAGCTCGAGGAGCAGAAGGCGAAACTGGCTGACCCCGTTTACATTGCGGCCCAAGCCCGTGAGCGGCTCGGCTTCGTCAAACCCGGCGATATCCCGTTTCAGGTGCAGTTGCCTCCCGGCGCGGTGGCGCCCAGCGAGCCGGCTCAAGTAGTGGCGGCCGCACGGGCGGACCAGCCCTGGTATTCGGCGCTGTGGCACACCATCGCCGATGATCCACACAACGTCCCGACCACGGTGCCGTCCGTCCCGCCCGCGCCGCCGGCACCGGTTCCGCCTCCCGGTGGTTGACCGGTCGGATCTCGATGCCGTCGCGCGGCAGTTGGGCCGCGAGCCCCGCGGCGTCCTTGAGATCGCATATCGATGCCCGAACGGAGAGCCCGGCGTCGTCAAGACAATCCCGAGATTGCCTGACGGAACACCGTTTCCGACGTTGTACTACCTGACGCATCCGGCGTTGACGGCCGCGGCGAGCCGACTCGAGTCGTCGGGCTTGATGCGCGATATGACCGACCGGCTGCGTGATGACCCGCAACTGGCCGCCGCGTACCGCCGCGCGCACGAGTCGTATCTGGCCGAGCGGGATGCGATCGAATCTCTTGGCACCACGTTTTCCGGCGGCGGCATGCCGGTGCGGGTGAAATGCCTGCACGTGCTGATAGCGCACTCGCTGGCAAAAGGTCCGGGCGTGAATCCGCTGGGGGACGAGGCGTTGGCTGTGCTGGCTGTCGAGCCCGCAATGGCGGGAATACTGGATCCGGGGGTTTGGACGTGAAACGAGTCGGCGCGATCGACTGCGGCACAAACTCGATCAGGCTGCTGATCGCCGATGCGAACGACCCGGGCTCAATTGCCGGGTCGGCCGGCGGCAGGTTGCGCGACGTCCACCGCGAGATGCGCATCGTGCGGCTGGGCCAGGGGGTGGACGCCACAGGGCAGTTCGCAGCTGAGGCGATCGAGCGGACGAAGCACGCGCTCGTCGACTACGCCGAATTGCTTCGGCGCCACGACGTTTCGACGGTCCGAATGGTTGCGACGTCGGCGACCCGCGACGCCGCCAACCGCGACGACTTTTTCGCGATGACGTCCGAGGTGCTCGGCGCCGTCGTGCCCGGCGCCGTCGCGGAGGTGATCAGCGGCGACGAGGAGGCCCGGCTGTCGTTTCACGGCGCCGTCTACGAATTGGACACCACGGCAGCGCCTTTCGTCGTCGTCGATCTCGGCGGCGGATCCACCGAGGTGGTGTTGGGGGAGCGGGAGATGGAGGCCGGCTACTCGGCCGACATCGGCTGCGTCCGGTTGACGGAACGCTGCCTGCACAGCGACCCGCCGACGGCGGTGGAGGTGGCGGCCGCCCGGGAGGTCGTGCGGGAACGTCTGGGGGAGGCGCTGCGGGTGGTGCCCGTCGAGCGGGCGCGCACGTGGGTCGGCGTCGCGGGCACCATGACAACGCTCGCGGCTCTTGCGCAAGGCATGACGACGTATGACCCCGCGGCGATCCACCTGTCCCGCGTCGGGTTCGGCGACTTGCTGCCGGTGTGCGAGGACATCATCGCCATGAGTCATGACCAACGTGCGGCGCTTGGGCCGATGCACGAGGGTCGGGTCGACGTGATCGGCGGCGGCGCAATCATCACCGAGGAACTCGCGGACGCGTTGGGCAGCCGGGCCGACATCGGCGAGCTTGTGGTCAGTGAGCACGACATCCTTGACGGCATCGCGCTGTCGATCGCCTAGGTACGGATCCTTTCGCGGCGCTTCGGACGTTTCGTCGGGTCGTGTTGGCCCGCGAGCGTCAGGGCGAGGACGACCATTACGATTCCCAGCCCGAAGTGCAGCCAATTGTCGGCATTGTTCAACGTCAAGATGTTCAGTGCGCTGCCCTGGTCCATGACTACGCCGTAGATCCACAGCGCGAGGTAGGCGACGCCGCCGGCCAGAAGGTAGCCGCGTGAGGCCGCGTACGTGCGCGCAAATATGAAGCCGATGACGCCGAACGCCACGTGCACGGTGTTGTGCAGGCCGGATACCGCGAACATGCCGAACAACTTTGCGCCGGAATGATGACCGGCCCACTGCAACTGGTCGAGGTTGCTCGTCGGGCCCGGGATGAACCCGAGCACTCCGACGAGCACGAATGCGCTGGCTACCAGTACGGCGGCACCCTGCACCGCCATGATCTTCGGACGCGACGACACGGCTTCGCCTCCCTTCGACCCGCTAATGACCCGCTAATTGACGGGACTGCAGGAAAGAGAAGTACCCCGGCGCCGAGCCGGTTAATCGCTGCGGTCAGCGCCTGACGTTGCAGTTGGGCGGGTTGCCGCAGTGATGACCGCCGTCGCACGCGTTGCAATGACAATTGCAGCCGCCGGCCTTGGTTTCTGACACTCGCATGCTGTTCAACTCCTTAGTCGCTCTGACCGCCCTGTCCAGGTGGGAGCAGAGTTCGTATCAACATATGCCGATTTCACAATAGTTCTTGTCACTCTGGAAATAAAGGAACGTCAGCGGTTTTTGATCTTGATCGTCAGGCTTGGGCGGTAGCGTGCTCGGCCGGGCCGTCGGTCAGCGTCCGGTGGCCGTTGCCGGCATGGCCGTTCGACGGTCGGCTCATCTCAACCGCCTTGTCGGTGTACACGCGGAATCCGAAATCAGGCCGATAGCCGTGAATCTCCGGAGTGTCCAGATCCCGGATGAACGCCAGGATCTCGGGGCTGAACACCTGTCCCGGCACCAGGACTGGGAACCCCGGCGGATACGGCGTGACGAACGTCGCGGACACCACATCCTTGCCTGCGTCGAGCTTGTCGAAGATTTCATCGCTCGTCAGGTACTCGCAGTTGGCGTCGTTGTAGGACAGGTAGAACGCGCGCCGGACATCACCCTCGGGGGTGTGGTCGGGACCCTCGACATCGCGGAAGGCCACGTGGAATCCGCTGAAGTCTGGCTGCTGGCTGGAAGGCACGGTCAGCCGGCGGACCCGCTGCTCGAACCGGTCGCGCTCGCCGAGCCCCATCTCGGAGATGCGTTCGTCCAGCTCTCCGGCAATCTTGACCAACACCTCAACCAGGAACGCCACCGAACTGCGGGTGGTGCCGATGTTCGTCATGAACAACACCGTGTTGCGTGACGTCTTGTTGATCTGCACACCGTAGCGATCCATCAATTGCTCGCGTTTGAAGGTGTCGCCGTCGTATCCGGTCCGCCCGATCGACAGGGTGATCCGTGACGGGTCGAGCACAAACTCGTCCTTGTCCCACACGGCCATCATGTTGCGCAGACCTGACCGAAGCGGCTGCGCGATGCCCGACGGCCGGAACGCATCGGGGATCAGGTCCGATGTGCGCAGGCACGACATGTATTTGCTCAACAGCGGATGGTTGTCGATAGCGTCGCGCAGCTGCATCGCGTTCTCGATCTGACGCTGGACGAGCTCGACGCCCTCGAGAGCGACCTGCCTGCGGCCCAGGTCGAGCGACGCCAGGATTTGGTAATTCGGCGAGGTCGACGTGTGCGCCATGTAGGCCTCGTGGAACGCCTCGGCCACTTTCTGGTCGAAGTCTTGGTCGTAGACGTGGATCATCGATCCCTGCCGCAGCGACGTCAGCGTCTTGTGAGTCGACTGCGTCGCGTAGACCCGCACCCGTGCCTTCGCCGGATCGGGCATCAGCCGCCGGTTCATCAGCTCGTCGTCGGTCGGCGGGCGGTTGGCGTCGCCTTCCAGGGTCGCCTCGAACTGTCGCTTGTAACCGTCGTCCGACAGCTTGTCCCGCAGTGTCTTGGCGGCCGCCATCGCGGTCCGGTTCCGGTACACCGGATGAAACCGCGCGAACGCGAACCATGCTTCGTCCCAAAGGAATACCAGATCTGGCTTGATCGCGAGGCATTCCTCCATGACCCGCTGCACGTCGTAGACGATGCCGTCGAAGGTGCAGTTGGTCAGCGACATCATCTTGACGCGGTCGAGCTTTCCGGCCCGCTTGAGCTCCAGCAGCTTCGACTTGATCTCGCGCAGCGGCACAGCCCCATACATGGAGTAGTCGGGCAGTGGATAGGCCTCGAGGTAAATGACGTGCGCGCCTGCCAGCATCATTCCGTAGTGGTGCGACTGGTGGCAGTTGCGGTCGAGCAGCACGATGTCGCCGGGGGCCACCAGCGCCTGGGTGACGACCTTGTTGGCCGTCGACGTGCCGTTCGTGACGAAGTACGTGTGCCGCGAGCCGTAGGCCTGCGCCGCCAGCTGCTGCGCCTCGCGCAGCGGGCCGGTGGGTTCGAGGAGGGAGTCCAGGCCGCCGCAGGTCGCCGACGTCTCGGCCATGAACACGTCGAGGCCGTAGAAGCCGACCATGTCTTTGATCCAGTGCGAGTTGACGATCGACTTGCCCTGAGAGATCGGCAGCGCGTGGAAGACCCCGGTCGGCCGGTGGCTGTACTGCTTCAGCGCGCTGAAGAACGGGGTGCGATAACGCTCTGCGACGCCATGCAGCAGCGACAGGTGCAGCTCCAGCACGCCCTCGCGAGCGTGGAACACCCGGCGGAAGTGCTGGCCTAGCCGTCCGGCGATCTGCTCGACCTCAATTTCGGTCATCAGGTACTGGTCCAGTTCGGGCCGCAGCTCGGAGATCGACTTCGCGAGGATCTCGGCCCGCTCGTCGGGCGACTTGTGGTCATCGAGTTCGGTGGAGGTCTTGGTGTCGACGAACTCCGCGAGGGAGGACAGGTCGCGGATGGACTGATGCGAGAACCGGCGGCGAATGACGACAGCCTGCAGGTTGACGTTGAGCCGTGCGGCTATCAGGGCTTCGTCGCCACTGGACACCACAACCAGCTCGTAGATGAACTCGTCGTCGGGACGTCGCCAGCTGCGGACCTCTTTCCGCAGCGCGCGTTCCTGTGCCTCCGTCATCGACTCGACGACGAGCACCTCGAAGTACGGCTGGTCGCGCTTGGTCGCGGGTTGATTCGCCAGATCGCGGGGGTCGGCGGGGAACATGTCGTGTTCGTCGAGGCCGGCGTGCTCGACGTCGCCGGTGCGGTAGGACTCCGTCGTCAACGCACGGTTGATGCGGGCCACCGTGTGCGCGAACTTGTCGTAGCTGCCTGCGTTGAACAGCCGCTGCACGCGGGAGAACTGCGGTGAGCCGGGGTAGGCCCAATACGGTTCCAGCGGGGTCAGCGTCGCCAGTAGGTCGCGGCAGATCTGGGAGTACTCGTCCTTCAGTGCGCCGTCGGTCGTCGGCCTTGTGAGCCGGTCAGCGGCTTCCTCGAGTCGGCACCAGGCGTCGCCTCGGATCTGCCAGACACTGTTGTAGGCGTGCGAATTATCGCTCATGGTAGGCCCTTTCACGCGGGACAAGCGTGACAGAGCAAACCAGTCAGCCAGGCAGCCGGCGAGCGAACGCTGAGCGTCTATCGCGTAACGCGGACGATGCCTGGTGTCACCGGCGTACCGCCCGGCCGTCGATCCGGGTGATCGCGGTCGTTGAATCGGCGCAGGCCCTCGAGGGTCTCCGGCGCCGAGATCGACCGGTTGAAGCACTCGGCCTCGATGAGCAGGCCGTCGTCGAGGGGTCGGCCCAACCCGTTTCGGGCTGCCTCGAGATCGGTCCGCAATGCGGGCTGGGGTAGTGCCGCGATGGTCTCGGCGAGGTCGATCGCGCGTTGCACACACGTTCCGCGGGGAACGACCTGGTTCACCAACCCGATCCGCTCCGCCTCGTGGGCATCGACGACACGGCCGGTGATGATCAGCTCGATTGCGCGGCGGTAGCCCAGGATTCGGGTCAGGCGCTGTGTGCCGCCGTCGGCAAGCCCGATGTTCCACCGCCGACACGTCACTCCGAATGTGGCGTGCTCGTCGGCGATCGCAAGGTCGGTCCAGCACGCCCATTCGAGGCCGCCTGCGTACGCGACGCCGTTGACGGCCGCAATGGTCGGCTTGTAGACGTCGGTCCACCGTGACGGGCCGAGGACACCGTCTTGCGGGCTTGCGTTGACGGGGAGCTCGCCGGCGAGAGCCGCCTTCAGGTCCCCGCCGGCACAAAACGCGGCGTCGCCCGCGCCGGTGAGGACGCCGACGAGCGCATCGCCGTCGGCGCGGAACCTGCCCCATGCGTCGACGAGCTCCCGATGCGTTTGCGGGCCAATGGCATTCATCCGGTCAGGACGGTTGATGGTGATGATCGTGACGGGTCCGCGCCGTTCGTAGAGAAGATGCTCGTAGTGGTTCATCGCGAGCATTCCAGGCGCTCGTCGAGGGTGGCGTGGAAGTGCCCGATGGCGCTTTCGTGTGTACCGAACTCCAGGAAGGTGTTGGCGCCTGCCCGAAGTCCCCGCTGCACACCTTCCGACATCTCGTTGTCCTCCAGCGCACCCACGGCCAGCAGGCCGCGAGCGCCCGCGGTTTCGCCGGGGGCGGTCGAGATGACCTCCGCCACCGCCGGTGTGGTCATGGCGTAGATGGTCACTGTGGAGTGGTCGATGTCGACGGGTTCGATCGTGACCACCAACACCTGGTCGGGGAACGTTGCCAGCATGACGTTCGGGAACAGGTGATAGACGAACGTCACGCGCCGGCCGATGGTCCATGCCGACTCGGGGCGGTCACGCAGCCTCTCGATGTTCTTGTAGGGGAACGTGATCCGGGTATTCGGCCCAAACGCCTCGATCACGTTGAGGTCGTCGTATTGAATCGGGTAGAAGGTGGTCTTGTGCGTCGAGCGGATGTGATATCCCTCGAGGAACTGCTCGACGAGAACCTTCCAATTCATCGGGCGCGCAGTGGATTCGACGTACACGAGCCGCTCGGCGGGCAGTAGTTTGTCGCGCCACGGGCTGCCCTCGGTGAGGGAGGCCATCGCGGCATCGGCGCGCATGCGCTGCGAATCGGTCGGGCAGTCCAGCACCGGCCCGATGACGATCAAGCCGTCGGTCTCCCGGCTGTCGACCTCGACCAGCCCCCGGCCGGCCACGTCGAGATCGGGGAAGGCGTCGGCGTGCGGGACATGCGACACCGTGCCGTCGAGGCGGTACGTCCAGCCGTGATACCGGCACACCAGCGCGTGGGCGCAACCGTGGCCCTCGACAAGCGCGAACCCTCGGTGACGGCACGCGTTGCGGAAGACCCTTGCGCGGCCGTCGTGGCCCCGGACGGCGAACAGCGGTACGCCGAAGCTGACCCGTTCGATGTGATCGCCCGCGTGCGGAATCGCCGCCGACGGGGCGTAGACGCTCGGGAAACGGCGCAACATCTCGAGCTCGCGGCTGAATCGGCCCTGGTCCAGATAGTTCTCGACGGGCTCCCGCCAGGCGTCGCCTTCGTCGGTCGTGCCCGCGTCGATATGCGCGAGGATGCGGCGAACGACCTCCACGTCCTCGGCGACCGACGACTTCGTCGGAGTGCCCATACCATGCGAGTATCACACTATGCATGTCATGCGTCAACAACTTTGTGAGATAGGGGAAGATGGATGCGTGCCAGCAGTCGCAGTGGATGAGCGCCGCGCGCGCGTCGCCGATCTCATCGGTGACCGACCGCTGAGCGCGCGGTCCGTCCTGGCCACCGCGCTGCTGGGGGCCGACCAGCCCCACCTCAAGGTCGGCGAACTCGTCGACATGGCCGCACTATTCGGCATCAGCGATGGCGCTGCCCGCACATGCCTGTGGCGAATGGCCTCGGCGGGTGAACTCGTCGGCGACGACGGAACCTACGCGCTGGCGGGGCGTCTGCTCGAACGGCGGCAGCGCGTCGACGACGCATCCCGGATCGACGACACCGACCTGCCCCCGTGGGACGGGACGTGGGAGTTGGCGGTCGTCTCGATGGAACGCAGACCGGCCACCGATCGGCTCGCGCTGCGCAAGGCCGCCAGCGCGCTGCACCTCGGCGAACTCCGCGAAGGGATGTGGTTGCGCCCCGACAACCTCGAAAGGAACCGCCTGCCGTCGATGCGCGCCGTGCTGGATCAGCAGTGCGTGCATTTCCACCGCGCCGAGACAGACATCCCTGCAGAAACCGTGAGATCGGTTTTCAGGCTTGATGATTGGGCTGTCGATGCGCGCCGACTCACCACCGCCATGCGTGACGAACTCGACGTCGAAGCTCTCGACGCCGAAGACTTCGCCTATCAGTTCGCGCTGTCCATCGCGGCTGTCAGACATCTCCAGCTCGACCCGTTGCTGCCTGCCGAGCTCATTCCACGTCGATGGCCTGCGCGTGCGATGCGCAACACCTATCGCCGCTTCGACGAAGTGTTCAAGCGGCGGCTCAACAGCTCGTTCCGCTGACGGTCACGCCGCAGGCGCGGAGTCGTCAAGCAGCCGTTGCATGACATCGGTCAGGGCGATGAGCCCGACGAACTCGCCGTCGTCGTCGACGATCGCCAGATGGTTGCGTGTCTGGCGCATCAGGTGCAGCGCGCGGTACACCGGCATCCCCAACGGCAGCCGTAACACCGGCCGCATGAGGTCGCGCGCCGTGGTGCCGGGTTCGGCGCGCAGGCTGTCGCGAATGTGCACCATTCCGGTCACGGCGTGGTCGTCGCCGTGCACGAGTATCCGTTGATGGCCGGTCAGCTGGGACATCGCTTGAATTGCGGCCGGTCCGGCGTCGGTGGCCACCGTGCTCAATTGCGCAGTGCGCGAGACGATATCGCCGACGGTGAGCTTCTCGAGGTCCAGCGCGGTGGTGAGATTGCGGTAGTACCGCGGATCGAGTGCACCGGCGGCCGCTGAATGCTCCACGAGCGCGCGCAGGGTGTCGGGGTCCTGCCCCTCGCCGAGTTCGTCGACGGGGTCGACGCCGACCTTGCGCACACACCAGTTGGCGGCGCGGTTGAGGGTGATCAGCACCGGCCGGGTCACCGCCATGAACATCCGCATCGGTATCGCGAGGATGATCGCCGCCCGTTCCGGATGCGCGATAGCCCACGACTTCGGCGCCATTTCGCCGATCACCAGGTGCAGGAAGGTGACGATCGCGAGCGCCAGCACGAAGCCGCAGGCATCCGCGACCCAGGTGGGCGCGCCGGTGGCCTGTAGCAGCGGAGTGAGCCAATGGTGCACGGCCGGCTTCGTGGTCGCACCGAGGGCGAGCGTGCACGCCGTGATGCCCAGTTGCGAGCCGGCCAGCAGCAGAGACAGTTCGGTTGTGCTGCGCAGCGCCGCGCGCGCCGACCGGCTTCTGGCCGCGGCGTCCTGCAGTCGATGGCGTCGCGCCGTCAGCAATGCGAACTCGACGGCGACGAACAGTGCGCTGACGGCGATCAGGCCGACGGTGACCGCGAGCACCACCCATGGGTTACTCACCGTCGGCCCCCCTGGTCCGCACGGCCACGAACACCTCGGCCGGCACGCGCCGTTCGACGGATCGGACGGTGGCCGACAACACCTTTGGCTTGGCTGACCAACCCGCGGAGCTGTCGGGCAGCGCGATCTCGATGCTGTCCCCGACGGCGGGTAGCCGGCCGAACCGCTCGATCAGCAGCCCCGCGATGGTCTCGTAATCCCCGTCGGGCAGCTGCTCGGCGAGGAGTCGCTGGGCCTCGTCGAGGTGGATGTCGCCGGGAAGCAGCCAGCCGTCTGTGCGCCGCATGACCTGGTTGTCGGCCGCGTCGTGTTCGTCGTCGATCTCGCCGACGAGCTCCTCGGCGATGTCTTCGACGGTGACGATGCCCGCGAAGCCACCGTATTCGTCGATGACCACCGCCATCTCGGCGGCGGCCTCGGTCAGCCGGTTGAGCGTCGCGGGAAGGGGCAGCGACGTCGGCACCTGAACGGCGGCCCGACACCGCGAGCGTGCGGTGTCGGTTGGCTCGGCATCCAGCACGGCGTGCAGGTCGATGACGCCCAACACCTCGTCGGTGGTCCGGCCGACGACCGGGTAGCGGGTGTGGCCGGTGGCCATCCGGGTGAGCACCGCGTCGACCGACTCGTCGAAGCGGACCGTGTCGACGCGGGTACGCGGAATCATCGCGTGTTCGGCCGTGCTCGTCGGGAAGTCCAGGACCCGATCAAGCAGCGTCGACAGATCGCTCGGCAGCTCGCCCGATGCAAACGAGGCGGCGACGATGTGCTCGAGATCTCGTGCGGTGGCGGTCTGTTCGACGTCGTGCACCGGTTCGATGCGCAACGCGCGCAGCAGCAGGTTCGACGATTCGTCCATGAACCAGATCAGCCCGCCGAACAGTCGCAGATACCAGCGGGTGGACGCCGCCAGCCGCCGCGCGACCGTCTCTGGAACGGCGATCGCGAGGTTCTTGGGGAACAGTTCCCCGAACAGCATCTGGATGAAGGTGCACACGATCAGCGAAACGGCCGCGCCGATCGCCACCCCGACCGCCGTCGGAACGCTCGCCAGGCCAAGCAGATCCGCCAGGCCCGTCCCGATCAACGGCTCGGCGAGATAGCCGGCCAGCAGACCCGTGACGGTGATGCCCAACTGAGCGCCGGACAGCATGAACGACGTTCGCCTTGTCACGTCGAGCGCGCGGGCCGCTGCCGAATCACCCGCCTCGGCATGCGCCGTCAGGCCGGCGCGGCTGACCGTCGTATAGGCGAATTCCTGAGCGACGAAGTACGCGGTGAACGCGGTGATCACCACGACCACCAGGACGCCGAGGCCGATATTGGCCAGCGCTGTCAGCACGCTCCCACCTCCGGAGACGTCTCACTGCAGTCGGTCCGGGGTGGGACGGGTCTTCGAGGTGCGCGCGAGGCGCTACTCATTGCTCCCTTACGTCGTCAGGTCAGGTCGTTGTTCTCGACGATACCCGGACGTGCGCTGTGACCTGCGTCGCCGCAGATCAGCCCTTGAGTATCGGCTTGAGCGTCTCGAGCACCGCCGGGTCCTCGATCGTCGACGGCACAGGTTCGTCGCGTCCGTCGGCGATGCCGCGCATCGTCTTGCGCAGGATCTTGCCCGATCGGGTCTTCGGCAACGCGGGCACGACGTCGACGGCCTTGAAAACGGCGACGGCGCCGATGTTCTCGCGTACGGCGGCGATCAGCTCGTCGGCAAGGCCCTCGTCCGACGCACCCGACTTGAGCACCACGAGGCCGCGCGGCACCTGCCCCTTGACCTCGTCGGCGACACCGATCACCGCGCACTCCGCGACCGCGGGGTGAGCGGCAAGCACCGCCTCGATCGAACCGGTCGACATGCGGTGTCCCGCAACGTTGATGACGTCGTCGGTGCGCCCCATCACGTACAGGTAGCCGTCGTCGTCGATGTAGCCGCCGTCACCGGTCAGGTAGTAGCCGGGGTAGGCGGATAGGTAGGACTCCACGTAGCGGTCGTCGTCACCCCACAGCGTCGGCAGCGTGCCCGGCGGCAGCGGAAGCTTCACACAGATGGCGCCCTCTTCGCCCGGGTCGGCTTGCGATCCGTCCGGCCGCAGGATGCGCACGTCGTAGCCCGGCATCGGCACGGTCGGCGAGCCCGGCTTGATCTCGAGGTGCTCGACGCCCATCGGGTTGGCGGCGACGGGCCAGCCGGTCTCGGTTTGCCACCAGTGGTCGATGACCGGGATGCCAAGCCGTTCGGACGCCCAGTGGTAGGTGCCGGGGTCGAGGCGTTCGCCCGCCTGGAACAGATACTGCAGCTTCGACAGGTCGTGCTTGCCGAGATGAGTGCCTTCGGGGTCTTCCTTCTTGATCGCGCGGATCGCGGTCGGGGCGGTGAACATCGCCTTGACGCCGTGCTCGGCAGCCACCCGCCAGTAGGCGCCCGCATCCGGCGTGCCGACCGGCTTGCCCTCGTAGAGCATGCTCGTCGCGCCCAGCATCAGCGGGCCGTAGACGATGTAGGAGTGCCCGACCACCCAGCCCACGTCGGAGGCCGCCCAGTACACGTCGCCCGGTTCGGTGTCGTAGATGTGCCGCATGCTCCACAGCAGCGAGACGGCGTGCCCGCCGTTGTCGCGGACGATTCCCTTCGGTCGGCCCGTGGTGCCCGATGTGTAGAGCACATACAGCGGGTCGGTGGCCGCCACGGGCACCGGATCGACCGGCTCGGCGTCGGCCATCACGTCGTTCCAGTCGAGGTCGCGCCCGGAGATGGGCTCGCACGGCCGCTGGTCTCGCTGCACGATGACGCATGCGGGCGGGGCGTACTTGGCGATGTCGAGGGCGGCGTCGATCATCGGTTTGTAGTCGACGGTGCGGGTCGGCTCGATGCCGCAGGACGCCGTGACGATGGCGGCGGGCCTGGCGTCGTCGATGCGGGCGGCCAGCTCGCTGGCGGCGAACCCGCCGAACACCACCGAGTGCACGGCGCCGAGCCGCGCACACGCCAGCATCGCGATGACGGCCTCGGGAATCATCGGCATGTAGATGACGACGCGGTCGCCCTTGCCGACGCCGAGCCCGCGCAGCGCACCCGCGAACCGCGCTGTCTGGTCGAGTAGTTCGCGGTAGGTGAACGTGGCTTGCGAACCGGTCACCGGCGAGTCGTAGATCAGCGCAGCCTGATCGCCTCGGCCGCCTTCGACGTGGCGATCCAGCGCGTTGGCGCACGTGTTGAGCTCCCCGTCGGGGAACCAGCGGTAGAACGGCGGGTTCGAGTCGTCGAGGATCTGCTTCGGTTCCCGCGTCCAGGTCACCGCGCGGGCGGCGTCGGCCCAGAAGGTCGTGGGGTCAGAGATGCTGGCGTCGAACAATTCACGGTAGCCGGACATATCCGCACCGTAGCGCGGAAGGCGTTCTCTATAGTCCGATTCATGACCTCTGAACCACCACCGATCGACGGGGTGCGTCGCTCATTCGTCGAAGCCAACGGGGTGCGCTTTCACGTGACCGAGGCAGGCCCCGTCGATGGACGCCCCGTAGTCGCGCTTCACGGCTGGCCGCAACACCACTGGGAGTATCGCGACCTGCTGGCCGACCCGCCGCCGGGGCTGCGGATCATCGCGCCCGACCTCCCCGGCTATGGCTGGTCTGGGCCCGCTCCACACAAGTGGGCGAAGGAGGACGTCGCCACCGATGTGCTGGCGCTCCTCGATGCGCTTGGGCTGGACCGCGTCCTGCTGGTGGGTCATGACTGGGGCGGTTACGTCGGTCACCTGATGGTGTTGCAATCACCGGAGCGATTTGACGGCTACCTCGTGATGAACATCTTTCATCCGTGGCTGTCGCCGCGCGCTGTCCTGCCGCATCTGTGGCGATTGGCATACCAAGTGCCGCTCGCCACGTTCGGTGTCGCGTTTCAACGGCGCACGCGAATGGTTGATTACTTCCTGCGCGAAGGAGCCGAGCTCGATCCCCCTGATGTCGCCATCTTCGCCGATCGGTTTCGCGATCCGGTGTGTGCGCGCGCGGGCAGGGATACCTACCGGACGTTCTTGCTTCGCGAGTTGCCCTCTGCTGCATGGAAACCAGAGACACGTCGTGCCACCGTGCCGATCAGGGTGCTGTACGGCGCCGGCGACGAAGTCGTCCGTCCGTCGATGGTGTCTCAGGACAGTGTCAAAGCCGACGACTACACGGTGGAATCCGTCGACACCAGGCATTTCGTCGTCGACGAGCGGCCGGACCTGGTGCGCAAGAAGCTGATCGCGCTCGCCGAGGAGACCAAGGAGACCGCTCACTAACCCAGCGCGAGCAGACGCAAAAGTACCCGCAGAGGGCCCAAAATGGGTACTTTTGCGTCTGCTCGGCGGAGAAAGTCAGGCCTGAAAGCGGTAGCCCATGCCTGCTTCGGTCAACAGGTGCACGGGGTGGGACGGGTCGTCCTCGAGCTTGCGCCGCAACTGCGCGAGGTAGACCCGCAGATAGTGGGTCTCCTTCGCGTACGCCGGGCCCCACACCTCCTTGAGGAGTTCCTCGCGACCGACGAGCTTGCCGCGGTTGCGGACCAGCATCTCCAGCATGCCCCATTCGGTTGGCGTCAGGTGAACCTCGACGCCGTTCTTCGTCACCTTCTTGGCCGCCAAATCCACGGTGAACGAGGCGGTTTCGACGACCGGCTCGTCGGTCTCCGCGGCGGCTGCCCCGCGTCGGATCGCTGCGCGCAACCGGGCCAGGAACTCGTCCATGCCGAAGGGCTTGGTGACGTAGTCGTCGGCGCCTGCATCGAGTGCCTCGACCTTGTCGGCCGAGTCGGTGCGCGCCGAGAGCACGATGATCGGCGCGGTCAGCCAGCCCCGTAGCCCGCCGATCACGTCGATGCCCGACATGTCGGGCAGGCCGAGGTCCAGGATCACGACGTCGGGGTGCTCGTCTGCGGCGGCACGAAGCGCGCCGCCTCCGGTTGCGGCGGTGACCACCTCGTAGCCACGCACGGACAGGTTGATCCGCAATGCCCGCAGGATCTGCGGCTCGTCGTCGACAACGAGCACCTTGGTCTTCGCTGCGGTCATGCCGGGCCGCCCGTCGGCGGCGCAGCCAGTTCGATCTCGACGGTCAGTCCGCCGCCCGGTGTGTCGGTGGCCTGGATGGTCCCGCCCATCGCCTCGACGAATCCATGGGCGACGGATAGCCCGAGGCCGACGCCGATGCTGTTGTCGTGATCGCCGAGCCTCTGGAACGGTTCGAACAACTGCTCTTCGGTGCCGCGGGGGATGCCCGGTCCCTCGTCGACCACGGCGATCAGCACCCGGTCGCCGACCTGGCCCGCGGTTACGCGCACCGCGCTGTCCTGTGCGTACCGCAAGGCGTTGTCGATGAGGTTGGCCAGCACCCGCTCGAGCAGGCCGGGGTCGGCCATCGCCACCGCGTCGCCCACTTCGACCTTCACCCGGTCGATACCTTGGCGGCCGAAACCCGTAACACCTCTACTGATTCCGAGCAGCGCACGCTGCACCGTCTCCTCGAGGTAGACACGCCGCAGTTCGGGCCGAACCACGCCGGCGGCCAGCCGTGACGAGTCGAGCAGGTTGCCGACGAGCGCGGTGAGTTGGTCGATCGACTCTTCGATGGTGGCGAGGAGTTCGGCGGTGTCCTCGGCGGAGAAGTCGATATCGTCGCTCCGCAGGCTGGACACCGCCGCCTTGGCCGCGGCCAGCGGTGTCCGCAGGTCGTGACTGACCGCGGACAGCAACGAGCGGCGCAGTTCGTCGGCCTGCGCGATCGCTTCGGCCTTGCCCGCCTCCTCGACCAGCTCGCGCTGTTTGACCAGCCCGGCCGCCTGCTTGGCGACGGCGCCGAGCACACGGCGGTCCCGGGCGGCGAGCCTGCGGCCGGACATCAGCATCCAGAACTCGTCGTCACCGACCTCGATGGCCGTGTCGGCGGTGTCCACGTCGGCGCACGGATCCTTTCCCACGCAGGCGACGATATGGCCGTCGGATTCGCCGTCCCGAATCCGCAGCATGCTCACGGCGCGTTGGGAATACGTTTCTCGGATCCGCTCCAGCAGTGTCTCGAGGTCCGCACCCCGGAGCACGGATCCGGCGAACAGGGCGAGCAGTTCGGCCTCCTGCGACGCCATCCTCGCCTCTCGGGCCCGGCTCGCCGTTCCGTCGACGAGCGCCGCGACTGCGACTGCGACGAGCAGCAACACCACGATGGTCACGGCCGCGTCGGGCTCGCTGATCACGAACGTATGGCGCGGATTGGTGAAGAAGAAGTTCAGCAGCACCCCAGACAGTAGGGCCGACAGCGTGGCCGGTGCGACACCGCCGAGCAGTGCTACGACGAGCACGCCGATGAAGAACAAGGCGCTCTCTCCGCCGATCCCGAGATACGGGTCTAGCAGCAAGGAGATCAATGCGCAGATGGCCGATGGAACCACAAGTGCAGCAAGCCAAGAGGTGAGATGTTGTTGCCGCGGCGAGATTCGTGCCCACAGTCCGTCACCGGCGGCTTCGTCATGCGTGACCATGTGGACGTCGATCTTCTGCGACTGCTGCACGACCGACGCGCCGATACCCTCGTCGAAGATGCGCGCCCATCGTGACCGCCGGGAGGTGCCGAGCACCAGCTGGGTGGCGTTCATCTCGCGGGCGAAATCCAAAAGCGCGGTGGGCACGTCGTCGCCGACGACGGTGTGCAGGGTCGCGCCCAGGCTGGTGGCCAGCTCGCGCACCTTGCCCATCTGCGGTGCGGACATGCCGGACAGTCCGTCGCCGCGCACGACATGGACCACCATCAACTCGGCGCTCGACTTGGATGCGATGCGAGATGCCCTGCGCACCAACGTTTCCGACTCCGGTCCGCCGGTGACGGCGACGACGACGCGCTCGCGGGCCTCCCAGGTAGCGGTGATCTGGTTCTCTTCGCGGTACTTCTCAAGGGCGGCGTCGACCTGGTCGGCCAGCCACAGCAGCGCGAGCTCGCGCAGTGCGGTCAGGTTGCCGCGGCGGAAGTAGTTGGACAGCGCCGCGTCGACCCGCTCAGGCGCGTAGACGTTCCCGTGGGCGAGCCTGCGCCGTAACGCTTCCGGAGTGATGTCGACAAGCTCTATCTGGTCAGCCGCGCGGACGATCTCGTCGGGTACCTTCTCCTGCTGTTCGATTCCGGTGATCTGGGCGACGACGTCGTTGAGGCTCTCCAGGTGCTGGACGTTGACCGTCGTGATCACGGTGATCCCGGCGTCGAGAAGCTCCTCGACGTCCTGCCAGCGCTTGGGATTCTTGCTACCCGGGGTATTGGTGTGGGCCAGCTCGTCGACGAGCACGACTTGAGGCGCGCGGTTGCGCACCGCCTCGACGTCGAGTTCGGGAAACCTGCTTCCGCGGTACTCGATGTATTTAGGCGGGACCACCTCGATGCCCGACAGCAGGTCGGCGGTCTTCTTGCGGCCGTGTGTCTCCACCACCGCGGCTACCACGTCGGTGCCGCGTTCCACCCGGCGATGAGCCTCGCCGAGCATGGCGAAGGTCTTGCCGACGCCGGGAGCTGCGCCGAGGTAGATGCGCAGCTCACCGCGTTTCTTGCGGTAGTCGGGCCGGTCGGCCACGGATTGATCGGCCGTGCTCACACGCTCATCATCCACCGGTGACGTCAGGCCTTGGCGGGATACTTCTGGTCCAGTTCGAGGTTGAGCTCGAGCACGTTGACCCTTGGCTCACCGAAGATCCCGAGCGACCGTCCGTCGGAGTGGTCGGCCACGGCCTGCCGGATCAAATCCGCACTGACACCGCGGGCCTTGGCCACCCGATTGACCTGCAGGTCGGCATAGGCGATCGAGATGTTCGGGTCAAGGCCGCTGGCACTGGCGGTGACGGCGTCGGGCGGCACGACCGGATCGGCCGGAGCGCTGCCGCGGATCGGCACGATCTGGCCCACGCTGTAGTCCTCGCCGTACTTGGCACACTCGACGCGTACCCCCTCGTAGGTGTCGAGGAACGGTGTCTTGGTCGTGTCGCACGGTTGGTTGACGCTGACGACCCTGGTCGGCTGCACGACGTTGCCGCGCGAGTCGCGCGGGCCGATCACCGACAGCACGGCGCCGACCCCGTCGCCCGTGCAGAACGGCCGCGAGCCGTCCACGCCTTCGAGGGCGCCGACCGCGGCGCTGCGTGAGCAGACCAGGGTGAGCAGGCTGGACTTGGCACCGTTGTCGTCCTCGGGCAGAGACGGATCGCCCGCTGTGTCGACGATGCTCTCGGGCCCGAGGTTGCTCGCACTGGTGGCCATGGGGTCGTAACCGTCACCGGCCGCCGACGGCCGGCTCTGGAAGTACTCCGGCAGCGGGTTGCCGTCGCTGTCGGCGAACGACTGCCCGATCAGCTTGCTGCCGACCGGCCTTCCGTCCACCTCGACGATCGATCCGTTGGCGTTGGCCCGCAGTCCCGGAATTTGGGCGATCAGCCAAATCAGCAGCGGGTAGGCGAGGCCGACGATCATGGTGAGCACCAGAAGCGCCCGCAGTGCGGCCCAGTGCTGACGAACAAGGCTAGAGAAATTCATTTCACATTCCCGGGAAGAGTTGGACTACCAGGTCGATGAGCTTGATGCCGACGAACGGGGCGATGATCCCGCCGAGTCCGTAGATGTAGAGATTGCGGCTCAACAGCTTTGACGCGCTGGCGGGCGTATACCGAACACCCCGCAACGACAACGGAATCAGCGCGATGATGATGATCGCGTTGAAGATCACCGCGGACAGGATCGCCGACTGTGGGCTGTGCAACCGCATGACGTTCAGCAGATCCAGGCCGGGGAACAGCCCGACAAACATCGCCGGGATGATCGCGAAGTACTTCGCGATGTCGTTGGCGATCGAGAACGTCGTGAGCGCACCGCGGGTGATCAACAACTGCTTGCCGATCTCGACGATCTCGATCAGCTTGGTCGGGTCGGAGTCGAGGTCGACCATGTTGCCGGCCTCTTTGGCCGCCGACGTGCCGGTATTCATCGCCACGCCGACGTCGGCCTGTGCGAGCGCCGGTGCGTCGTTGGTGCCGTCGCCGGTCATCGCGACCAGCTTGCCGCCCGCCTGTTCCTTCTTGATCAGCGCCATTTTGTCCTCAGGCGTCGCCTCCGCGAGGAAGTCGTCGACGCCGGCCTCGTCGGCAATGGCCTTGGCGGTCAAAGGGTTGTCACCGGTGATCATCACCGTGCGGATGCCCATCCGGCGCATCTCGTCGAACCGCTCACGCATGCCCTGCTTGACGACGTCCTTGAGATGAATGACGCCGAGCACTTCGGCCTTCCCATTCTGGACCTGGCCGACGACCAGCGGTGTGCCGCCTGCGGCGGAGATGCCGTCGACGATGTCGCCCAGCTGGATGGGCACCTCGCCACCTTCGCTGCGCACCCATTCGGCCACCGAGCTCGCCGCGCCCTTGCGCAACCGGTGGTCGTCCACGTCGACACCGGACATCCTTGTGGTAGCGCTGAATTCGACCCAGTGGGCATGGGCCAGCTCGCCCTGACTGCGTGCACGCAGGCCGTATTCCTGTTTGGCGAACACGACGATGGAGCGACCTTCCGGAGTTTCGTCGGCGAGGCTTGACAGCTGAGCCGCGTCGGCTAGAGCCTCGGGAGTCACGCCGGCCAGCGGCACGAACGCCGCCGCCTGTCGGTTGCCGAGCGTGATCGTGCCGGTCTTGTCGAGCAGCAGGGTGTTGACGTCACCGGCGGCTTCCACGGCGCGACCGGACATGGCCAGCACGTTGCGCTGCACAAGTCGGTCCATTCCAGCGATGCCGATCGCTGACAGCAACGCCCCGATCGTGGTTGGGATGAGACAGACGAGCAGCGAAACCATAACGATGCCGGTCACGCCGTTACCGTTGAGCGCCAACGTGTCCGGAACGCCGGGGTTGTTCATCTTGGAGTAGATCGCCAGCGGCTGCAGCGTGGCGACGGCGAACACGAAGATGATCGTCAGCGAGGCCAGCAGGATGTTGAGCGCGATCTCGTTCGGTGTCTTCTGCCGGTTGGCGCCTTCGACGAGGGCGATCATCCGGTCGATGAAGCTCTCGCCCGGCTTCTGCGTGATCCGCACGACGATGCGGTCCGACAACACGGTGGTACCGCCGGTGACCGCGGAGCGGTCGCCGCCAGACTCGCGGATGACGGGTGCGGACTCGCCGGTGATGGCGGACTCATCAACGGACGCGATGCCTTCGACGACGTCACCGTCGCCGGGGATCGTCTGGCCGGCTTCCACTACCACGATGTCGCCCTGCTGCAGCAGCGGTGCGGCGACTTCCTCTTCGTGGCCCTTGCTGCCGGGCTCCCACCCGGCGAGGCGGCGTGCCATGGTGGCCGTCTTCGTCCTGCGCAGGCTTTCGGCCTGCGCCTTGCCGCGGCCCTCGGCGACGGCCTCAGCCAGGTTGGCGAAGATCACCGTCAGCCACAGCCACACCACGATGAGCCAGGCGAACCAGGAGGGCTCCAGGATCGCCAGGATCGTGCTCCACGCCGCGCCGATCTCGACGATGAACATGACCGGGTTGCGCCAAAGCGTGCGCGGATCGAGCTTGCGCAGCGCGTCGGGCATCGACTTCCACAGCATCTTCGGGTCGAGCAAGCCGCCCTGAACTCGCTTGGGCGCGTTCGATTTCGGCTGCGTTGCCTCAGCGGTGTCGATTGCGGGTGCAGACATCAGTGAATTCCTTCAGCGAGGGGCCCGAGCGCGAGCATGGGCAGGAAGGTGAGGGCGACCAGGATCAGCGTCACGCCGGCGACCATGCCGACGAACTGCGGTCGGTGGGTGGGCAGGGTGCCGATGGATTCCGGCGTCTTGCCCTGCTGGGCCAGGGAACCGGCGAGTGCAAGGACGAAGATTATCGGCAGGAAGCGGCCGAACACCATCGCGATGCCCAGTGCCGTGTTGTACCAGTCGGTGTTGACCGTGATGCCGGCGAACGCGGACCCGTTGTTGTTGGCCGCGGATGTGAACGCGTACAACACTTCCGACAGCCCGTGTGGCCCGCTGTTGAGCATCCCGGCCCGCTGGCCGGGCATCGCCATCGCGACAGCTGTACCCGTCAACACGAGAAGCGGAGTGATCAGGAAATAGGTTGCGGCGAGCTTGATCTCACGCGGCGTGATCTTCTTGCCGAGATACTCCGGCGTGCGGCCGACCATCAGGCCGGCGACGAAGACGGTGATCACCGCCAGAACGAGCATGCCATATAGACCTGAGCCGGTACCGCCGGGCGCGACCTCGCCGAGTTGCATGTTGAACAGCAAGACCATCCCGCCCAGGCTGGTGTACGAGTCATGGAACGAGTCGACCGATCCGGTCGAGGTCAACGTGGTCGATGCAGCGAATACCGCCGAGTTGGCCACCCCGAAGCGCTGCTCGACGCCTTCCATGGCGGAACTGACTGCGGTGGGTACCGTGCCGTGGGCCTGCAGTTGCATCCACATCGTGGCGCTCCAACTGATGACGGCCAGGGTCGCCATGACGGCGGCGATTGCGTAGCCCTGCTTCTTGCTGCCGACCATGCGGCCGAACGTGCGCGGCAGGGAGAAGCTGATCACCAACAACAGGAAGATCTCAAACCAGTTGGTCCACGTGGTCGGGTTCTCGAACGGGTGCGCCGAGTTGACGTTGTAGAAGCCGCCACCGTTGGTGCCGAGATCCTTGATGGCCTCCTGGCTGGCGACCGGGCCGCCGGGAATGGTCTGCTGACCGCCGGCAATGGTGTTGACGACCTGGTCGTAGTTGTGGAAGTTCTGGATCGCGCCGCCTGCGATCAGGATGATCGCTGCAACGATCGAGATCGGCAGCAGGATGCGCAAAGTGCCGCGGACCAGGTCCACCCAGAAGTTGCCGAGGTCGCTCGTGCGCCTGCGTGCGAAGCCGCGGACCACGGCGATCGCAACGGCCATACCGACCGCGGCCGACACGAAATTCTGCACCGCCAAGCCGGCCATCTGCACCAGGTGGCTCATGGTCGACTCACCCGAGTACGCCTGCCAGTTGGTGTTCGTCACGAAGCTGACAGCGGTGTTCCATGCCAGTGCCGGTGTCATCGGTGTGGCCGGGTCGTTGAGGTGCAGCGGCAGCTTGCCCTGGACGAGCTGAAATACGAACAGCACCAGGATGCTGATCGCCGAGAACGCCAGCACGCTACGCGCGTAGGCGCCCCACGTCTGTTCGGCCTTCGGGTCAGCGCCGATCAGCCGGTAGACGACGCGCTCTGCGCGCGAATGCTTTTCGGAGCTGTAGACCCGGTACATGTAGTCGCCGAGCGGGACATGGACGGCCGCCAGGGCAATGATCAGTAACGCGAGGAAGATGATCCCCGCCGTCGTCGTACTCACTAGAACCTCTCGGGGAAGAGCAGAGCAGCAAAAAGAAACAGGGCGAGAAGAATCGCCAGTAGCAGGCCGATCAGGTTCTGGTTCACAGTCCCTCGACCACCTTCTGGATCCAGCCGAGCAGGGCGAAGATCGCCACCGTCAGCACGAGGTACGCCAAAGCGCCCATCTCGTCTCCGTTCATGACATGTCTGTGAAGTCGTCATCGGGCCTCACCCGATGCGCATGACCCCAAACCTCGAGGACCACAGCGACGCTAGACCCGCTCAAACGGCTCCTGGCTAGTCGTTGACGGTTTCCTTACACCCCGGCCGTGCATCTTTACGGCCTTCGTCGCTGCGCCCACTTCGCCGCGATCTGAGATAGTCCCGTCGCCTGCTCAGCTTCGGGATAGGACGACTCGAAAATTCGGTTTTGCCAGGTGAAACATGAGAAGGCGCGACGACCGGGCACAGGGCCGTTGGACGCTGTTCGACCAGTCGTTGGACACGGGATCGGCATTTACGGGTGTCGGGATCGCGGTGCCTGACGTGAACCTCAGGCTTCGGGGCGGCGAAGTGCGCAAGCGAGACAGGTGTGGCCGACGATCCCGTTAGGAGGTCGTAGAAATTGCGCTCCGCGCCGTCAGGGGACCGCTAGGAACGTGGGCAACCCGCGGGGCGCTCGACATGCTGGGTTGCGTGAAATCCAATGAGAATCTGCGAGCTTTCTGTGGCGCCGGACGGGTGAGTTCGTGACAACCGCAACGATGGCCTACGTCGTGCTCGTCACCGTGACTGTGGTCTGCCCTGTGATCCGATTGGCTTCCATCGCAATAAGGGGCGAGGTCAAACACCGCTGACCGATGCCAGGCGCCGACCGGTCGATTTACCGCCCGCGTACACGGGGGTCCATCCGGACGCTATTCGTAGGTGATCACCCGATATTTCCGCACGTTCAGCGGGCGTAGCGTTCGACGGGTAGCAACCACAGATACAGAGGTGCAACGTGCCCAAGAACCAGTCAAACGTACCTGCAGTCCATCCGGTGGTCGACAAGCTGCTGGCGACCGAGGATGCCACGCCGCCGAAGGCGTTGTCCGGCTATGTCGGACGGTCGTCCCGCGACGGCTACGTCCTCGTATATCCGAGCCTGCGCACGCTCGACCGCAGTTATGAGATCTCAGTCGACGACATCGTGCACACGGAATCGATCCCCGAGTCCATTAAGCCGTTCGGCGCCACCATGTTCTGGTTGCGGCCGGAGGCTGTGGTGGGGTTCCGGCATGTGAATACCGGGAGCTCGTCTGAAGGCGGTGCGCCCCAACCCACCGCGCCCCCGTCCTCGTTCCCCGAGGGACGCATCGGCCGACTGATGATCCAGAGCCCGATGCTGAACCCGAGCGCTGCGCCGCCGGAGCAGATGCTGACGAGCGGATGGCAGGCCTTTCATTGCACTTGCACCGAGTGCTCGGTCTGCATGTCGCACTGCGACAACTCGTGTTCGTCATGACGGCAATGACGGCGCCCACTGAACAACTCAGCGTCGACGCCGAACGTAATGGTCTTAGCCCGGCGTATACGGCGGCCCTGCGCTTCGAGGCGCCGTACGTGATTGAGAAGTTGGTCAAGAATCGGACGGCCGACTCCGATGCCGAGGCGCAGATGTTGTTCAGAGAGGCCAAGCGCTACCTGGTCCTCGCGCAGTCCGACCGTTCCACCGCTTGGCAGATGCACTCGTTGCGGGTCGACGAAGCGTGGCACCAGTTTGTCCTCTTCACCTTTCAGTACGCCGACTTTTGTGAGCGCCACTTCGGGCGGTTTGTGCATCACGCACCGAGCAACTCGCCATCCTCGGGTGCGAGTTCGTCAGTGCGGCGAGCCGCATTCGGCGAGTTCCAGGCCCGCTATCTGGACCTGTTCGGCGACGAGCTGCCCTCGGTTTGGTTCGACGCGGAGACACTCACCGAAGACCGAAGGCTGGTCAACGAGCGAGTCGGGGCGCTGACAGTCCGGGACGCGGACGACATGGTCGAACTGGTCGCCGCGGACGGCACCGTCCTGTTCCGGGTCAGCGAATTGGCGCGCTCGGCTCTGATGTTCGCGTCGACCACCGGGGCTTTCCATGTTCGCGAGCTGCCCGGTGGTTTGACTGGGGAAGAGCGTGCCGGGCTGGCCCGTGCCCTCGTCGCCGCCAGGCTGTTGCGTGTCTGTGGGTGAGGCCGCGCCGTCATATGCGGCGCTCTGCGACACGCGCAAGACCCATCCGCTTCTGGCCTACGCGTTGCGTCGAACGGGACTGCGGACTGGCCGCGCCCTCGACATCGGTGCGGGTGCGTTCGGGGACACTCGCTATCTGTTGGACTGCGGCTTCGACGTTGACGCAGTCGATCCCGACCCTGTCGCTACCGAGCTCGCGAAGGGGGTCGTCAGCGGTCGGTCACGATTCACCATGGTGGCCGATGAAATTCAGAACCACCGGATCATCCCGGATGCGTACTCGTTGGTGGTGGCGCTGCACGTCCTCCCGTTCATTCCGGTCGACGCCATCGACCGGGTCGCCGATGATATCGTCAGCGGACTTCGACCCGGGGGTGTGCTGTGCTGCACCCACTTCGGTGTCCGCGATTCGTGGGTCATTTCGGATTTGCCCATCAATGGCGTGACCGAACGGCGCGCTGCGCAGCTCTTCACCGGATTGCAGCCGATCTACTTCGGGGTGTCCGAGCACGACGGGTTCGACGTAGAAGGCAATCCGAAGCACTGGCATGTGCTGCGACAGGTGCTGATCAAGGCGTGAACCGTCACCGTTCGACGGGCGTGTGCGATACCTCGGACTTCTTGCGGATCGCGATGATCCCGCCTCCGATCACCAGGGCCATGCCGAATACGACGAGCAGCGTTGGCGCGCGATTCCAGAGAAACCAGTCGATGAATGCCGTGAACACGATGACTGTGTAGATGAACGGGCCGACCTTGACTGCCGATGCGTAGCGATAAGCGAGAACGATGAGCGCCTGGCCCACCAGAAGCGTCAGTGCGATGCCCACGAGGTTGATCGATCCGCGCAGCCCGAACGGTCGCCAGTCGATGATCGCGAACGGTGTGCACAGGATGGTGGAGAGAAGGAAATAGTAGAAGAGGATCCTCGATGTCGGCTCGGTCGCTCCCAGCCAGCGGACGGACATGAAGGCGATGGCGAGGCAGAACGCGCCGGCCAGTGCAATGAGGGCGCCGATGTTGAAGTGTTGGTGATGTGGCTGCAGGACCATGAGTACACCGACGAACCCGATCGCGGCGCCGACCCACGTCGCCTTGGATGCTTTCTCGCGGAACAACATCCATGCGAGAACCGGCATCCACAGTGGTGCGCTGAACGTCAGCAGGATCGCGTTCGTCAGCGGCATCATCGTGATGGCGACGAAAAGCGCGTACCAGGCGGCGGTCCCGCTGGCGGCGCGCAGGATATGCAGACCGATCTTCTCGGTCTTCAGCGATGCCCACCCTCCGCGGAGTGCAATCGGAAGGATGAGAACCAAGCAGATGAGGTTCTGGAACAGCAGCACGACAGCGGTGGACGTCAGTTCCTCCGTCGCCTTCACGAGCGCGCTCATCACCGCGGTGCTGAAGAACGACAACGAACTCAATGCCGCGCCGAGGGCCAAGTTCTCAGGCAGGTGACCTGAGCCGGTGCTGGACATCTGGGCCTCCCACCCCGGTGGTGCACAGCCGAAAGGCCTTGCTGCATCTCTTACGTCGGCCTTCCAAGCGCAGTTTAACTGCCGGAAACGTCAATGGAGTGAGTTTGCTCATGACTGGTCGATTCGACACACGGGAGGTCCCTCGGCATGAGCCAATCGCGGAATCCCTTGGGGTAGAACGGGTCAGGCTGCCGGTGCGGTCGCGGCATCCTCGCGCCTGATGGTGTGGGCGAGCACCGGCGCCAACGCAACTCCGATCACCGAGGCGATGATGACGACGTAGAAGCCGGCCGCCGGGTTGTTGGTCGCGGTTTCGGCCAGCCCGAACAGATAAGGCCCGACGAACCCGCCGATCAACCCGATGGTGTTGATGAACGCCAGGCTGGCGGCGGCCATCAGCCCGGACATCCGGGCCATCGCGATCGACCAGAACAACGGCAGCGTCCCGAAGACGAAGATCATCGAGACGGCGATCAGGATGATGCGGGCAAGCGCGCCCGTGGACAGCATGAAGGCGACGGCCGTGACAAGGGTGGCCGCCGCGAGGATGCCGACGGCGCTGGCTTCGCGCTTGTACCAGGCGAACAGGCGAGGAACCAGCAGCACGCCGATGGTCGCTCCGATGCCTGCGCTGCCGGACAGGAGTCCGATGACGAACGACCCGCTGATGTCGAGGTCTTCGACGATCGCGGGGATGTTGAAGACGATGCCCACGTTGGTGATCTGGTTGAAGAAGTAGATCAGCGAAACGACGATGACGAAGGGGCGACCGAAGGCCTCGCGCAGGTTGCCCCGGATCTTCGTTGTGGTGTCGTGGTTTTCGCCGACGGCCCGCTCGGTGAGGATGCGCGCCTCGTCGGCGGACAGCCACCGTGCATCACTGGGCACCTCCGGAAGCTTGAACCACACCAGGACGCCGATGAGAACCGTGACGGCACCCTCGATGAGGAACATCCACTGCCATCCGTGCAGCCCGAGGGCACTGTCGAGTTCCATCAGCGCCCCGCCCATGGGACCGCCGATGACCAGCGCGATGGTCGGTGCCAGATAGATGAATCCGACGACGGTGGCGCGATAGCTCTGGGCGAACCAGACGGTGACCATGTACATCAGTGCGGGGTAGAGGCCGGCTTCGGCGGCGCCGAGGAGGAACCGCATGATGTAGAAGGACAGATCTCCCTGGACAAACATCATCAATGCCGACAGCGTTCCCCAGGTGACGGCGATCCGGGCGATCCACCTGCGGGCACCGACCCGATACATGACCAGGTTGCTCGGAACTTCCAGGAACGCGTAGCTGATGAAGAAGATGCCTGCGCCGAAACCGAACGCGGCGGCACTGATGCCGACGTCGGCTTCCAGATGGGTCTTGGCCAGGGCGACGTTGGTGCGGTCGATGTAGGCCATGAAGTACACCGCGCACATCACCGGCAGCAGCCGCAGGACGGCCTTGCGCGTCGCGCGCTTGTGAAGTTCGTCTGCTGAGGCGAGCACAGAATCGAAGCTCATGAGTTTCCTTCTGGTCGTCGCAAGGCATCTTCGGCCTTGAGCGCTCGGGTCTACACGCCATCGCGGTCGCTCAAAATAGTCGAAGCTCACCGGGGCAAATGGCGTCCCATCAGGGATACTACTGAGTATTATGGTAACGGCGGTCACATTAGCTGTCAATCATGGGTGAAGTCGCGGCGGCGGGACCGCAACCGACCACGCTGAATGAAGACGACACGGAAGCGGGAGTTGAAGTGAGCGCGAGCGCCGAACTGGCACCGAACGCCAAGGGCCGGATACTCGACGCCGCAGCGGAGGCGTTCATGGTTCGCGGATTCGCGAACACGACCATCGACGACATCGCCGACGAGCTCGGGGCCACGAAAGGCCTGATTTACTACCACTTCCGGTCGAAGTTCGACATCTTCCTCGCGGTCTATGAGGAGGGCATGCGACGGGTCCGCGAGCGGGTCGAACCGTATGTAGGCGCACCGGGAACCGGACGCCAGCGACTGGTGGCGATGTCGATCGCGCACCTGGAGAACCTGATGACCGAGCTCGGATATCACCACGTGGTGCACCAGGGCGTGCGCTATCAAGGATCGACGGCGTTGAAGGCCCGCCAGCGCGACCAGTTGACCGCGCTCAACGAGCTCAGGCGCGCCTACGAGCACATGTTCGGCCGCGTCATCAGCGAGGGGATCGCCGACGGCTCGCTGCGCCGAGTCGACGAGGCGCTTGCCACCCGCACGCTGCTGACCAACCTCAACGCCGTCGACATCTGGTACCGCAAGATCGACGAACAGAATGACGAGGACATCCACACCCTGGCTTCCCAAGTGGTCGACATCTTGATCGGCGGTATCGCCGCATAGAAGATGGCCGCGGTTCGTTACCCGATCCGTCCGTTGCGGTCCTGCTACCGGGACCGTCCGAATCGCCGCTTGGCCTTCGGAGCCTGCTGCGACTCCTGAAGCCACTCCTCCCACATCATGTCGGAGTTCTCCTGGACACGATTATTAGTGACGCTCAATCCGAGTCCTTCGACTTCCGTTGTGGCCCAACGTATGAGAGAGCTGTCGGACCCGATCTCCTGTGCCAGGAGCACCCTTTCGTCGTCACCCAACTTGTCGCTGAACTCCTGCATGAGGTTGTTCAGTCGGTAGAAGGGGACAGCGCCGTCGAATTGCCCACAGAGTTCGGTGAGTTCGCGTCGCGCACGGTCGAGGAACGTCGTCGCCTCAGTTGGGATTGATTCGGCGGACTGATCCTGCTCAACCTGTGCCGTGGGGGGCTCCGGAGGCTCGGTATCGCCGGACTGCACAAGCTCGGGGTACTTGACGCGCAACGCTTCGAGCTCCGCGGTGGCCGCCAGCGCTCTCGCGCGCCACCACCCGAGGTGATACACGACAAGCCGTGCCTCACAGGCAGAGCAGAGTGCGTCAGCGGTGTCCGCCTGGGTCACGGCGGTCGCATTCGGTAATGCCGCACCGCAGAGCGCTTGGTCATCTCGGGTGTTCAGATAGTCGGCGTGGTGCACCACCGAAGCGGAGGGCTCCCGTAGATAGCTATGGGGAGGTTCCACTTCAACCAACTTAGGTGACGACGCGGCCGAATATGCGGGATCGCGAGCGTTAGTTGGGCGAGCCACTCGGGCGCAAAGAACCGGTGCTAAGCCAATCGAAATTCCGCTCTGAGGCGGCTCGATGGCTGACGTTCGACATGGACGTCGAGGGCTCAGCCGGGTCAGTCGAGGACGGCGATGGCTTCCACCTCGACCAAGAGGTCGGGCTCGGCTAGAGCCGCGACGCCGATGCCGGTGAGGGGCGGGGTCGCGGTGCTTCGGAGTTTCGAGGTGGCACGTTTCACGCCGTCGATCCAGTGCTCCATTTTGTCGGGCGTCCAGTCGACGAGGTACACGGTCAGCTTCGCGACATCTTCGAACGATGCGCCGACCTCGGCGAGTGCAGTGCCCAGGTTGAGGTAGCACTGTTCGACCTGGGCGGCGAGGTCGCCTGCGCCGACCGGTTCACCGTCGGCGGTGCGCGCCACCTGGCCGGCGATGAAGATCAGCTTGGATCCTGTCGCGACTGAAACCTGCCGGTAGATGGCGACTTTCGGCAGTCCGTCGGGGTTGATCAGCGTGATAGCCATGTCCGGTACAGCGCCGAGTCTGCGGTGATCATTCCGCCGGTTGAAGCAAGGCCACCTGCGAATTTCTTGCGACAGACGGAGTGGGGACGGTGGGACTCGAACCCACAAATGTCGGGCGTTTTAAGCGCCCCGCCGATGCCAATTAGGCTACGTCCCCTCTAGGCAGCAGAGTTTAGCGCGGAGGCAGATCCCTTGTTCTTCCCTCTGAAGGTCGGCGTGAGCGAGTGGCAGTTGGTGCACACCAGTCGGAGGTTGTCCAGCGCGTTGTTTTGGTGGTTGCCGTCTATGTGGTCCAGCTCCAGAGGAATCGGCTGGTCCATCCAGGTATCGAGCTTGCAGCCGGAGCACCTCTGTTCAAGGACGCCTTCTTTGATAAGTCGCCTGCGCAACCGATCGGACTGAATTGGATACTTGTTCGATAGGTAGTCCTCTATCGGCCGCACACGGTGAGGGATCGTCGCGCCTCTCGACCACGACTGCCCGGTGAAGTGTGACGTATCGAGATCCAGTCGCTTGATGGCCCTACGAAGGACGCGGTAATTTCCACCCGCTGGCACGACGCCTAACAGCCGTAGAGCGCCAGCAATCGAACGAGACTGCCTGACCGCCTCGCGATACTGGTCATCGCTGATCTTGTAACGCCCTAACCGAATTGATTCTGGCGTCTCGGCCAAGAATGTCTCGGCCTCAATCACAGTTCTGAACCGTCGTCTGAGACGCTTCCTTTTACCGTGGAGGTAGACGGCTGGTCGAACTTCGTACCGGATCTCCCCGTTCGAGAGGACTACACGAACGGGTCTCCGTTCGAGCTTCTCGCTCATTGATTTCGCTTCGGCCACCACGCCATTCCCATCATGTCCGGTCACATCCCACTAGACCGGAAGGTAGCTGAGCGCACCGACATTCGGTCTTCCGACATGTGGCTCCTGGGCTCGTTTCGGTGCGTCATGTATCCAGGGCTTGAGTCTGACGGCGAGGCCGTTAATCCCGAGCAGTAGTCATGGCCGGTGTCTCCATCCGCATTTGTGCCTGCCAGCGGCGTCGGCCATTTACGCTGCGCGTGTGACAACTTTCGCGTTGCTGCATGGCGCATGGCACGACGCCTGGTGTTGGGATCGGGTGACTCCGTTGCTCAAGCAAGCGGGACACGACGTGATCGTCCCCAGGTTGCCGAGTGACGACGGCTCTGCTGATTTCGATACCTACGCTGATGTCGCTTGCACTTCTCTCCGGGAATGTAGCGACGACGTGGTGGTAGTGGCTCACTCGTTGGCTGGCGCCACCGGCGCATTAATACCGTCCAGGCGGCCAATTCGGCATCTCGTGTATTTATGCGCTTCTATTCCCGACGGAGGGGTCGCCCTAGCTGCTCAGATGGGGATCATGGCCTCCGAGTTCGGCGAGGGATGGTTGGCGGCATTGACTGAACCAGACGACCAACTGCGGACGCAGTGGGCCGACTTCGATTTCGTCCGACGGGTCTTCTATGGCGATTGCGACGAAGCTACGCAGGCTGCAGCCATTGAACACCTTCGCCCCCAGTCGGCCTACCCGTTCGCAGTGCCATGCCCGTTGACCGCCCACCCGTCGGTCAGCTGTACCTACGTGGTTTGCAGCGAGGATCGCGTCGTCAGCCCCGAATGGTCGAGGGGCAAAGCTCGCGACATTGGCGCGAATCTCGTCGAGCTCCCCGGAAGTCATTCACCGTTTTTGTCCAGGCCACAGGTGGTTGCGGGCGTGTTGTTGGCCGCCGCATCTACGTAGCTCGTTGAGCGTCAGTCGGTTCCGTTGGGCCGCTATCGCGTTCCGTCTGACGCTGAGTTCGTAGCCGAATTACGTTCCTCGTTCGCCGGTGCGTTCGGCCCGCCGTCCGGGGTCTGGAACGGCGGGCCGGTCGGGCGGCGGCCGATCTGCTCTGTCACGCAGACGGCGACGCGGTCGCTGTGGTGGTCAGACACTTCAGCGGCGTTTCGTCCATTTGCCATGTCCCGCCCTGGTCATCGGTCCCTTGCGCGTACCCGTCGGGGTTGACGTGGCCTTGCACCTTCAATCCTCTCCCGCCCTGCGGGACGTAAGTCAGCTGAAGTTGGTCGCCTGAGATGCCGCCGCTCAGTATGCCCACCGGTGTTGCATGGGAGTCGCCGGGAAGCCGCGAGGCTTGGATGTAATGGTCGATGGTTGGGCCGGTAAATACGAACGCGATCCCGTCGATCGCGGTTCCGCCGTTGAAGCTCCACTGAGTGCACGACGCCGTGCTCGGTGCGGCGGCAGCGAACGCGGGCGGCAGGCCTGCGAGCAAGAGGCCAGCGGCGATAGTTGCGATGAGCGGTGTCCGGTTCATGTTCGTTGTCCCTTCGGCTAGCTGGGAAGTTCGGGATGAACTTCGCTGCCGATGAAGCTATGGCGCGTCAGGTGGGGCCGGCTCGCTTGTGTGCACAACCCGCGAAGAGCGCGATTCCTCGGCTTTTGTGCATTGCGCTCACCGAGTACTGCGCAAAGCCTGCAGAACTGACTACAGCCGCGTGGTGCGCGACGAAACTCCACATTCGCGTCGTCGGAGCGTTGTCCCCACTTCAGCTGACGAGTTAGCCATACTGGCCGGGCGGACGGCGTGTCCGCCCGACTGGGGGTGTCGTGATCTGGCTTCTGCAGATACCTGCGCCGATTCTCGGTTTCGCCACCGTGGCCATCGTCGTCGGGCTGTCCGTCGGCGGATTGATTCTGTTCCGAAAGGCGGTGTCTCACACCCGACTCGAGAATGCGAATGCGGTCTCAGGTCAGGTGTTCCAGCTCGCCGGCATCCTTTACGCGGTGCTCGTCGCCTTCGTGGTGGTCGTGGTGTGGGAGCAGTTCGGCGATGCCGAGAACGCAACCCAGGCGGAGGCCAGTGCCGTCGCCGATCTGCTCAGGGACTCGACTGCGATACCTGCTGCCTATCGGCCCGAGGTGCAACGCAGCCTCGTCGCCTACACCGAGGATGTGATCAACGACGAACTACCGCGAATGCGAGCGGGTCAGACCATCGAGGAGGAGTCCGATCACATGACCGCAGTCTGGACAGCCTTCCTCAAGGTGCAGCCGGAGACCCGCAACGAGATTGCCTTCTTCGATCACGACATCGTCAAGTTGAACGATCTGAGTGCCAACCGCAAGCTAAGGGTCTCAACGGGGGAGTCCGCGATTCCCGGAGAGCTCTGGGTGCTTCTGCTCGGCGGCGGGGTTGTCGTGATGGCGTTTACCTTTATGTTTGGGACTCGCGACCTGTTGATTCATGCGGTCGGGGTCGCGCTGACGGCGGCTCTGATGGGCTTTGTCCTGTATCTGATCTTCGCGCTCGAGCATCCGTTCGTCGGTGCACTGTCGGTCAAGCCCGACGCTTACGTCAATGTGCTCCAGATCTGGAAAGACGACTTGCCCCATGCCTAGCGGGGCCAAGCCTGTTTAACACCGCATCCGCAAGCGCATTCGTAAACGGCGGATATCCGAAATGTTTCGCCAGCAGGTGTGAATGTGGTCCTGCGCGGCAATCCCGTTCCCAGTTGACTCTCAGCAAGGGGCGATTCGATGTCCACGCAATCCCCGCGGGCCGCGCAGACCAGCGATACATCTCGAGCGGCCAACCTCTGGCCCGTCCTGCTGTGCTGGGTGGCGGTCGCCCTCGACGGCTACGACCTCGTCGTCCTGGGCGTCGTCATTCCGACCCTCCTCGAGTCAGACGCGCTCGGCTTTACCGGTCCGACGATCACCACGGCCTCCACACTCGGTCTGGTCGGCATGGGCATCGGCGCCGTCATCATCGGCCCGCTGACCGACCGGTTCGGCCGACGCCAGGCGCTGATCACCAGCGTCGCCATCTTCTCGCTACTCACCATCGCGACCGGCCTGGCGCAGAGCGTCGGCCAGTTCACGACCTTCCGCTTCTTGGCCGGGCTCGGCCTCGGCGGCTGTCTGCCAACAGCACTCGCCTTCATGAGCGAGCACGCACCAACCGGCCGCGGCGGCTCGGCGATCACCCGGATGATGACCGGCTACCACGTGGGCGCCGTGCTCTCCGCGGTGCTGGCGTTGTGGCTGGTCGAGGATTACGGCTGGCGGTCGATGTTCGTCGTCGGCGGCGTATTGGGCCTGCTGACGCTGCCATTCATGTGGGCGAAGCTGCCCGAATCCGCGGCATACCTGCGTGCGGTCGAGAGCCGCGACGGGTCCGGGCCGGGCACTTTGGCCCGCAGCGCCAAGGTCGTCAAGGGCCGCTACCTCCGGATCAGCATCGGCCTCTGCGTGGCGTCCTTCATGGGTCTGCTGCTGGTCTACGGGCTCAACACCTGGCTGCCGACGATCATGCGCGACGCGGGCTATTCGATTCAGCAGGGCACCACCCTGATCCTGGTCCTCAACGTCGGTGCGGTGATCGGCCTGCTCGTCGCGGGCCACATCGCAGACACCCGCGGCAACAAGCCTGCCGTCCTCGTCTGGTTCGGACTTGCCGCAATCTTCTTGGCGCTCCTGTCGATCAAGATGGAAAGCCGACTCCTCGTCTACGCCGCGGTACTGCTGGCGGGCATCTTCGTGTTCAGCGCCCAAGTACTCGTCTACGCGTTCGTCGGCCATCTCTATCCGCCCGAGATCCGCGGCACGGCTCTGGGGGTGGCCGCCGGGGTCGGACGGATCGGAGCGATCGTCGGGCCATCGCTCGGCGGCCTGCTGGTGACGGCCGGCCTCGCTTACCCGTGGGGCTTCTATGCGTTCACGCTGGCGGCGGTCCTCGCCGTGCTGGCCCTTGCGACCGTGCCTGCGCACGCACCCGCCGTCGAGTGACGCCATGACCGACGTCGACTTGCAAACCCAGGTGGCGATCATCGGAGCGGGCCCCGCCGGAATGCTTCTATCGCACCTGCTCGCCGCGGACGGCGTCGAATCCATTGTGCTGGAAACCCGCTCGCAGGAATATGTGGCGTCCCGGATCCGCGCCGGCATCCTCGAGCAGTCGACAGTGGACCTGCTGCGCAGTTGCGGGCTTGGGGAGCGGCTGGATCGCGAGGGCGACCGGCACCGCGGCATCTACCTGCAATGGCCCAACGAGCGCCACCACATCGACTTCGTCGACCTGACCGGCCGCTCGGTCTGGGTGTACGGACAGACTGAGGTGCAGAAGGACCTGATCGATGCGCGGACCGCGGCAGCCCAGGAGATCCACTACGAGGTCGCCGACACCACACTGCACGACCTCGAAACCGACCACCCCGCAGTGACATTCACCGACGCCGACGGGCGTGACGCGCAAGTCAGAGCAGACGTCGTCGTCGGCTGTGATGGATCGTTCGGGCCCAGCCGCGAGCAGGTGCCCCCCAGCGTCCGCCACCAGTGGGAGAAGGTCTACCCGTACTCCTGGTTCGGAATCCTCGCCGACGTCGCCCCGTCGACCGACGAGCTGATCTACGCTTGGCACGGCAACGGGTTCGCACTGCATTCGATGCGGTCTGCGACGGTTTCCCGGTTCTATCTCCAAGTGCCCAACGGCACCGAACCCGAAGACTGGTCCGACGACCGGATCTGGGCAGCACTGGCGACTCGACTCGGCCACGGGCAGGACGGCTGGCAGCTCAACACCGGGCCGATAACCGACAAGAGCGTGTTGCCCATGCGGTCGTTCGTCCAGACCCCGATGCGGCACGGCCACCTGTTCCTCGCCGGCGACGCCGCCCACATCGTCCCGCCGACCGGCGCCAAGGGGCTCAACCTCGCGGTCGCCGACGTCGCCCTGCTCGCGCCAGCGCTGGTCGACCTGATTCGCAAGGACGACCACCGGCTCGCCGACGGCTACTCCGACACCGCGCTGCGGCGCGTCTGGCGGTGCACCCACTTCTCGTGGTGGATGACCACAATGCTGCATCACAGCGAGGACCCGTTCGACGAGCAGCTGCAGCTGTCCCAGCTGCGTTGGGTCACTTCCAGCGAGGCAGGCGCGGCGGGTCTTGCGGAGAACTACGCGGGTCTGCCCATCGGTTTCTAGAACTCGCAGCTATCGAAAAATCGCTCGATAAGAGTCGGCTTGCAGCCGGGCCGTAATTCACCGCATTGACGGCGGTGTCGATACCCTGATGAGGGTGTCCTGGACCCCAGTCACGCCTGGCAAGCCGCGTAGCAGCACGCGCGCAAGCCGTCGTGAGAGTTGGCGGTCGGTTAGCGGGCTTTTCGCCTGTGTGGCACTGACCTATCTGGCCGGCGCGGTGCTGTCTTGGCAATCATTTGGCGCCGGGGTGGGGCCTGCGTTCTTTCCGCCCGCCGGCGTGACCGTGGCCGCGATGCTGCTGACACCGCGATCGCGGTGGCCAGTCATCGTCGTCGCGATAGTCGTCGCGGAGTTGGCCGTCGATCTCCACTATGGGGTCGGCGTGCGCGCTGCGTCAGGATTTGCGTTGGCCAACTCGATGGAGCCCGTCGTCGGTGCGTCGCTGGCATGGGCCTGGTGCAAAGGGGCGCCCGACCTTCGGGCTCGGGGGGATCTGGCCAAGTTCGTCGCCGCGGCTTGCCTGGCCGGGCCGCTGGTGGGCGGGTTGATCGGCGGGGTGGTCAGCGCCGCGTCGAACGACACCTCGTGGCCCATGGCCGCCGTGCGCTGGTGTGCAGGCGACGGGATCGGCGCCCTCGTTGTGGGGGCACCAATTCTCCTGTGGCCCATACAATCTCACATCTTGCGCGCTCGCGTCGCCGAAACTGCGCTGGTGGTCACCAGCACCGCGGTGCTGACAGTGACGGCGTTCTGGTGGCATGCGCCACCGACATTCCTGCTGCTGCCGGTGATGGCATGGGCGGCGTTTCGGCTCGATGTGATCGGTGCCGCGGTCTCCGGCGCGGTGCTGGCCTTCACCGTCAACTACATGGCGGGCTCGGGACGCGGCTTCTTCGCGGGAATGGACCTTGCGGCGCCGGCCAGGCTAGCCGTTAACCAGGTGTTCATCGCGGTCATCGTGCTGGTCGCCATGCTGATCGCGCAGGAAGCCGCCGGTCGCATCGCGGCAGTCAGACAAGGAGAAGCCGAACGCCGTGAACGGGACCGGCTGCAGATTCTGGCGCAGTTGGCGCAGCGGCTGTCGGCTGCGCTGACCCCGAGCCACATCGGCGACGCCGTCGTCACGCAGCTGTTCAACGACGCGGGGGCGCAGGCGGTGGCACTTGGCCTGGTGACCCCCGACGGATTCCGGCTGGAGTGGGTCAGGACGGCGGGCTATCCCCAACTCGCGCACGACAAATTCGCGGCCGGCATCCCACTCGACGACCACACGGCTGCCACCGAGGCAATGCTCACCGGCCGACCCGTGGTGATCGGCAGCTCCGCGGAATACCGGCGGCGGTATCCCGACAATGCGGACATGATGGCGCTGACGGGGGCAGAGGCGCTGGTGAACTGGTCGCTGACTTCTGGCGGCAATCCGATCGGCGTGCTCGGGATGATGTGGACACGACCGCAGCCGCTCGATGCCGCCCAGTTGGCCTACATCTCTGCCGTCGCCACCATGGTCGAGCAGGCCCTGGTGCGTGCGCAGGCATATGCCGACGAGCATGCCAGGGCCGCGGTCCTGCAGGCGGCGGTCCTGCCAACGGAACCGGCCGACATCGCCGAACTGGACTTGGCCGTCAGCTACGAACCGGCAGACGCCGAGCATGGACTCGGGGGGGACTGGTATGACGTGATGGCGCTGCCGAAGCAACGGACCTACATTGCGGTGGGTGACGTGGTCGGACACGGTTTGCCCGCCGTCGAAGACATGGCGCAACTGCGTAGCGCCGGGCGCGCCATGGCCCTGCAGGGGCTGCCCCCTGCACGACTGCTCGCCGAGCTCAACATCTTCACCGCCCATACCAGCCACGGACGGTTCGCCACCATGGCCGTGGCCATCTTCGATCCGCAGACCGGCGCCTTGTCGTACGGTCTGGCCGGCCATCCACCGGCCTTGCTGCGTCGCTCGCGCGACGGGAAAGTCGTGCGACTCCTCGACGCCGACGGCCCGGTGCTTGGGCCCATCCGCGACGCCACCTACACCGAGGGTCAGGTGAGGCTCGAGCCCGGCGACATCCTGGTCATGTATACCGACGGCCTGATCGAGCGCCGCGGCCGGGACATCGAGACAGGGATCTCGCAGGCGCAGCGCCTGTTCGCGGGCTGGCCGTCGGAGACCACGTTGGCGCAGGGATGCAGGCAACTCACGGAAACGCTCGCCTCGCCGCCCCGCCAAGACGACGTCTGTGTCATTGCCGTGCGCCTCCGGCACGCCGACTCCGTGGCGGAGTCTCAGCGGATGACGCTCAAACCGTGATCCAAGAGGATGCCCGGATGGCATCCAGCTCGTTGGTCATCAAGGGCGGCAACGGATCTGCGCATCGCAGCGTGTCGATGAGTCCGCGCAAAAACTGCGCGGTCTTGAACGCGCCCAAGGCCCCGGCGGTAAAGCCGATGTGTGAGCGGTCGGCCACTGCGACGATCGCGCTGCAGTAGCCGCTGCCGTTCGACCGCCGCGGCAGCTCGTGTGCGCCAAGTTTGGCGGCTGACCGGCGGTGATGCCCGCCCAGCCGACGACAACTAGCCTATCGAGGCGCGCGGAGCGCGTCGTCGGGAGCTTCGGCTGCCGGTATCGATTGTGGGAGCGGAAACAGATGCCGGAACCTTTCTACGACCGCACGGTCCCCGGCGATGCGAAGCTCTCCGCTCGTGAGCGCCTCGTCGAGAGGACGGTCGGTGCGTAGCAACGAAATCAGGGTGGCCTGATCTGTTTCGAGCGTGGCGTCCGGATGTTCGGCGTCGCCGCGGGTGACCGTGAGCTCACCGTCGACGCGGATCTCGAAGCGTTCATCGCCGAGATGGACTGCGATGGTCGCTCGGACGTCGGAGGCGGCGGCGGGGTCGAAGAGTGCGTTGAGGGAGAGCATCAGGGAGTCGGTGCCCAGCGGGGCGTCGAAGGGCATCGACGGCGAGCGGCTGGCCCACTGAGCCAATCCGACCACGACCGGCGCCAGGTCGGCGCCCCACGCGGTTAGCTCGTAGACCCACGAAGCGGCGGGTGGGGCGAGTCGTCGGCGATGAAGCACGCCGGCATCGGTGAGTTCGCGCAGTCGCTGGGTGAGCACGTCGGGGCTGGCGCCGGGCAGGCCGGCCAGCAGGTCGGTGAAGCGCTTGGGGCCCAATAGGAGGTCCCGCACTATCAGTAACGCCCAGCGTTCGCCGACGAGGTCAAGCGCATGAGCGACTGCGCAACCCTGCTCATACTTGCGTCTACCTGTCATAGCACCCACTCTAGCAGCCAAAATAGGAAACTCGATCTATCTACTTGGTATTTCCAAGTAACTAGTTGTAGTGTCGGATTTGTACTGTTCGACCCCTTCTCAAGGAGATGAATTCCAATGCCCGTGTTCACGATCGACGCACCCTCAGGGGTGCCGCAGGACGCCAAGCACAAGATGATGAAGGACGTCACCGAGGCGCTCCACGAAGCTTGGCCCATTCCCGACACCCGCGGCTGGTTGCGCGAGTACCCCGCCGACAGCGTGTCCCAGGATGGGCGCATTCAAGCCGAGCCGGTGCGCCCGGTGTGCTCACTGGAAGCGCCGGAGCTGACGAACTTGGATGCCAAGCGAAAGCTCGTGCAAAAAATCGAGACGGCGATCGCGGCCGCCTACGACGGCCTCGCCAACACCGAGGAGGTCCTCGTCCTTGTCAATCATTACCCGCTGGAAGACGTCGGCTGGCGGGGAAGTCTGCAATCCGACAAGCCAGAGATTGTCGCCGCCATCGCAGCGTTGAATCAGTAGCCCGTGCCCACCCGGGGTGGGCGCCCGCACGCGCCGCCCCGGATGGACGAACGGTCATGCTTCATCAGTCCGGTGGGCCCGGTGGGCCTCACTTCTCGCGGAGCAACCTAAGATCGGAGGGCTCGCGGAGCAGGTCTTCGAGAATCTTGTTGCCCTCGGTGTTGTAGGGCTGACGCATGTGCTCATCCCACGCGGCGCGCGAACGGAACATCTCGAGCATCATCCAGGTGTCCGAATCATCTTGAGGCGCGAGGAAATGCATGAACACGCAGCCCGGCTCGGTCAGGGTGTTCTTGCGCATCGACTGCAGCTGGGCTTCCGCCTCGGCGAGGCGGTCGAGTCGCGGCTTGATGGTGACGACCAGGTACAGCGGTCCGTCGTCGCGGTCATCGTCCGACAATTGGCACCTCGATCGAGTTCTGCAGCGTGTCGATGAACGCGTTCGTGTTCTTGCTCTGGACGAACGCGGCTACGGCGTCATATACAGCCTGCTGGAAGTCCGTCGACATCAACTCGCCGTGGGTGATCGACAGCAGAATCTTGTCCTTCCACAACGACTCTGAAGCCTGTCGCTGATAGGCCGGCAGCGATGACACGTCGACGTCGTTGCGAATCGGCACCGACCCCTTCACTTTGTTGAACTCCAGCGACGTCTTCGGATCGGCGATGGTCGCCATGAACTTCATGGCGTTCACCCCATCTGTGGCATCCGACGACACCACGAACGTGTCGACGATCGCCAGGTAGGCGCCCGTGGTCCCGGGATACGGCACATACCCGAAGTCCTTGCCTTCCACCGACCGGTTCGCGACGAGTTCGCCGTATACGGAATCGTTCATCGACAGGAATGCGCACTGACCGGTGGCCAGCTTCTTCGCCGCCTGATCCCACGTCAGGCCGCCCGCATTCGGGTCGGCGAGAGAAACAATCTTGGCGAACTGCGAAAGCGCTTGTCTGAGTTGAGATCCCCGCCAATCGAACGAATCGTCGCGAATCCTGGCCCAGCCATCGGTGCCGATCGCGCCGAGCAGTGTGTTCTCGAAAAGTTCGGTCGCGGTGAACCTGTCCTTGCCGCCAAGGCACAACGCCGCCTTGCCGGTTGCCGCCACCTGTGCCAGATCCGCTTCAAAGGCCTCGGTCGTGTAGCCGGGTCCTGGCGCCTTCACGCCTGCGTCCCGCAGCATCCGCTGGTTGAACCACAACACATTTCCGCGATGGGAACCGGTCGGCACACCCCAGGCTTTGACGCGGTAGGTCGCCGCGTCGAGCAACGCCTGCGGCATCGTCTGGTCCAGGCCCGAGCTCTCATAGACGCCCGACACGTCGGCCAGACGCTTGGCGTCGACCCACGCGCGCAGCGAGCTTCCCAAGAACGTCTGCCAAACATCGGGCGGATCGCCCGCCTGCAGGCGCGCGGCGAGCGCGACCTGGACGTTGCTGCCGCCGCCGCCTGCAATGGCGCCGTCAGCGACCTCCACGTCGGGATTCCCCGCCTTGAAAGCGTTGAGCAGCACCTCGAAAGCCGGGTGCTCGGAGGGCGACACCCACCACGAGACGACTTCGAGCCGCTCGGTCGGCTCGGAGAAGTTGCCCTTTTGTCCGCCGCCGCCGCATGCCGCGAGCATGACCGCCAGGAGGATGATCCAGTAGCGCTTCATGCTGCTACCTCCTTGACCGCGTTGGGCGTCGCTCTCAGGTCGTAGACGGCAAAGCAGGCGACGACGGCGAAGCAGACGGCGGGAACGATGAAGGAGATCGCCGGGCTCGTCGCGTCGAGCAGGAAGCCCTGGACCAACGGCATGATCGCCCCGCCGACGATCGCCATCACTAGACCGGCGGCCCCGAATTTGGTTGCGGGACCGAGTCCTTGGAGAGCCACGCCGTAGATCGTGGGGAACATCAGGGACAAACAGAAGGACAACGCGACGACGGCGACCACCCCGGCCACGTTGGGCGAGAACATCGCGAAGACGCACAGCGCGACAGCCAGCACGGCTAGGACCGTGAGGACCTTCGTTGCGCGGATCTTCCCGATCAGCCACGTCATGAAGAACCGGGAGATGAGGAACACAATCAGGCTCACCTGCAGGAGATAGCCGCCCAACTGGAGTGACCCGTTCAGCGCCTGCTGCGAGTACTGGATCAGGAAGGTCCACGTGCACACCTGCGCCGCGACGTTGAAGAACTGCGCGATGACCCCAAACACGTAACGCTTGTTCGACATCAGGATCTTCAGCGGTGACTGGCCCTCCATGTCGGCGTCGGGGAACTCCTCGACGATGGGCGGGGATTTCTTGATCGCGATCACCAGCCCGATCGCGATGAGCACGAAGCCGAGGCCGAGATACGGACCCATCACCGCGCCCAACTGGCCCGCGCGTACCGCCGCCTCCTGGGCCGGAGTCACGTTGGCCATGTTCACCGGCTCGTCCAATTTCGGCAGGATGAGGGTGGCGGCCAAGAGCACACCGATGTTCGTGCCGACAGGGTTGAACGCCTGCGCGAAGTTGAGCCGCCGGGTCGCGGTTTCTTCTGGGCCGAGCGAAAGCACGTAGGGATTGGCGGACGTCTCGAGAATCGAGCATCCGGCGGCTATCGCGAACAGAGCGACCAGGAACGCCTCGTAAGTCATGATCTTGCTCGCCGGATAGAACGCGATCGCGCCTGCCGCAGCGAGAAGCACACCGGAAAGAAGCCCGGCCTTGTAGCCGAACCGCTGATTGATGAGCGCCGCGGGGATGGCCAGCAAGAAGTACGCACCGAAGTACGCCAACTGCACGAGCGAGGCCTGGAAGGTGTTCATCTCGAAGATGCGCTTGAAGCCCGCGACCATCGGCGTGGTGAGGTCGGCGGCGACGCCCCATGCGGTGAAGCAGCTGATGAGGACGACGAACAGCAGCCCCATCCCCGGATAGACCAGCCCCCCTTTCGCCGCGTCGGCGGGCGCGTCGGCGGGCTGATCCGCATGCTCAGTCGTGGTCATGGCCGGTACCTCGTGTCCGCTGAGAAGAGCACAGCCTCGCGTGGACTGTGATCTGGGTCACGTTACTCAGATGTCATGACCGACGGAACAGACTTTTCATGTGGTTTGACATGGGTTTTTGCCCACTTCGACCCGTTTGTCGGCCCGTTCGGCGACTAGTGGTGCCACCTCGACCACGCCGCCTGCTTGGTGGTGCCCGCAACACCGGCGACGTCACCCCATGACCGGGATTCGGCCAGGGTGCGCGCTGACCGGCCCAAGCACTCGCCGAGGTACTGGCTGAGCCCGAGCAGCGCCTGGAAGGCCGCCGGGTCGCTGCTGGCGGTCAGCGCGTCGACCAGCGTCCGCACGTCCGCCTCGATGTCGCGCGGGTCCCGGTTCATGCCAACCGGGCCTCGCGGACGTCATCCGGGTCGTCGAAGCCCCGCGTCCACGACATCTCGGGCCAGTGCCACGTGGCGACGCCTGCCGCGGGCCGGTATTCGGCTGTGTACAGCGTGCCGAAGCCGACGTCGAACTGAGCATTGCGTATCGGGGGCGCCAACATCGCCGCGACCAATTGCCCGCTTGATGTTGTGCCGCTGAGCAATTCGTTCAACTCCGACAGCCGTCCGACGCTGTTGAATCGCGCGGCGTGAGAAGGATTCTCGACCTCATCGAGTCGGTGGTTGGTGGTCGCGCGCAGCTCGCTCACCTCGGCGGGTTGTCCCGGCGCGACGAAAACGGTCGCGTGCTCACCCGCGCCGTCAACCAGGGCGACGTTGTAAGACTGCGAGACAGGGATCCGCCGAAGTGCGTTGACCGCCTGTTCGACGGTCGCGCAGCTCTCCAGGACGTAGCGCAGCACAATCGGGATGCCGAAACCGTCGCCCACATCGGAACGACCACCGAACGTGAGCGAAACCGCCAGCCCGTCTTCGTTCATGCCGTCCAGCAGTCCCCAGAGCATGTCACTGGTGCCGAGCACCCGCCGCCGCCCGGAGTAGTCGGTGGACGCGATCACTGCTTCGAAGAGCGCCTGGTCGTAGTCGTAGTTGCGGACCAGAGTGGGCTGTTCGCCCGGCAGAACCGCTTGGGAGCAGCCGACGGCGAACGCGGGAAGGCGCCACATCGACAGCATCCGCGCGGCAACGGAGTCGTCGCCGCTGAGACGACACAGTCGCTCCCAGGTCGGGATCAATTCAGGCATGTAGCGGGCCAGCGCATCCCGACATTCCGGTAGCGAAGGCAGGGCGGCCACCCCGTCCCGGGTGTACCAGCTGCGGTAGGCCGGCCAGGTCGCGTCGAACAACGCCCGCCAGCGCGGCCCGGGTTCGGTTTCTCGATAGGCGTGCACCGTCATCAAGCGACCGCCGTCGACCCCGAGGGCTGAGTCGGCGAACGGCGGGGCGGCGGCCCAGCGCAACCCGTAGGTGACCCACTCCCGCCAGTGGCTGTCGGCTGCGGGCAGTGGCGGAGGCGCCACAGGCGAGAGGACGGTGCTCATGCGTCAAGGAAACCTTGACGACCGCGATCCGTCAAGTTTTCCTTGACGGGGCAGTCCGGGCCCACACCGCTTTGACAGCTCGGCGGCGTACCAAGGAATTGAGGTGCCATCTGGCCGCGACACCGGCCAGATGTTCGAGAGATGAGGAAGTTCACGTGCGCATCATCACTGTTGAGGAACATTTTCAGCATCCGCAGGCCGTCGCCCGAGTGCTCGAACTGTCCGGCCCGGCGCCGGGGAAGCCGGACGCCGGTTTCGCGGGATTCCTGCAGGAACTCACCCCGGACAGGGACTTGGCGGAGCGGCTGGCGGGCAAGCGGTTGGCGCACATGGACCGGGTCGGCATCGACGTACAGGTGGTATCGCACGGCGGCAATAGCCCAAGTGCGCTGGACCACCCAGAGGCGGTGGAGCTGTGTCGCATGGTCAACGACTCTCTCGCAGAGCAGATCTCGCAGCATCCCACCCGTTTCCGGGGATTTGCCACCATTCCGCTGCACGACCCGGTTGCCGCCGCCGACGAGATGCGCAGATGCGTCAACGAATTGGGCTTCGTCGGCACCCTGGTGGCGGGAACCTGCGGCGGGTTGTTCCTCGATGACGAGCGCTTCGACCCGGTGCTGCGCGCAGCCGAGGAAGTGGATCTGCCAATCTACGTTCATCCAGGTGTCCCGCCGAACTCGGTGTCGACCGCCTACTACGCGGGAGACTGGCCGACGGCGGTCCAGTTCCTGTTCTCGTCACCGGCTTTCGGCTGGCACGCGGAGGCGGGCATTCACGTGCTGCGGCTCATCCTTTCCGGCGCGCTCGACCGTCATCCCGGCCTGAAGCTTCTCAGCGGTCACTGGGGCGAGCTGGTCGCCGGTTGGCTTGACCGGCTGGACGAGACGGTCGGCTGGGCCGACTATCTGGCCCGCCCCGTCAGCGACTACTACCGCGAGCATGTCTGGATCACCCCGTCGGGGATGTACAGCCAGAATCAGCTGAAATTCTTTCTTGCCGAGATGGGTGCGGGGCGCATCATCTACGCCGAGGACTTCCCCTACGTCGTACGCGACAACGTGTCGAGCTTTCTCGAGGAGGCGGACCTCACAGCCGACGAGCGCAGCGCGATCGCCTACCAGAACGCCGAGAAGGTGATGCGGCTCTGAACCCCAGCACGCAACTGCCAACGCTCATGGCGACGGTGCCGCGCCAAGGCGTTCCCTGAGCCTCTTGATCGCGTCGGGGTACTGGCTCGCGCGGAAGTAGTCGCTATGAGTGTCGACCCGGACAGTTGTCGTCGACTCGAAACGCACCGGGGTCTCCATCGGCGCGGGGACTTCCATCTTGTGGATGTCAACCGACATCTGGATCGGGGTTTGGTTGTCCGCCGGCTCTTTCGCCGCCGACTGTTCGGCGGGATTCGGCTTCGGTGCGACGATCTTGCCGTCCGCCGAGACTTCTGCAGTCACCTCGTCGGCAGGCCAATCTATGTGGTTGCACGGTGCGCGCGAGTCGACCGGAAAGCCGAGATAATCCGTTGGGCGCCAAAGGTTTATCCACCGCACGCGGTTCGCTTCGGTCAATGTCTTGCGAACAGAGGCGGGATAGCCGCCACCGTCGGGAACGGCGGAGTCCCCGTCGTCGAACGTTGGACATCTCAAGAGCCGCGCAGGACGCGAGGTCGTCACGCCGAGGATGCGCGGCCCGAGCAGCTCGGGGAAGATGCGCGCGAAGTAAGCCCGCAGTTGGCATCCGTAGGTCACCAGGGCGATACGGGCCCTGTACTTCTCGGCAAGCAGGAGAACGATCGCGACCGCCAGCACGCCGCCGAGGCTGTGGGCCGACAGGATCAGCTTGCGCGGCGGTGGATTCTCGCCCCTACCCGGTGTGTCGAGCCATGCCCGGCAGTAGTTGAGCAGCTCCGGCACCGCTCGCTGCGCGTAACACGGGGGGCCGAATGGATGTGCGGCACGGGGCAGGAAGCAGATGAGATCCCACACGATGCCCAACGGTCGACCCCGCGAAGTGCCAAGACCGGCGATGAAGCCGCCGGCTAGAACTGCAATCCATACCCCCCATTTCCGGGAAAAATCCACGATGGGTGCGTCCTGCGCCAGAGAACCGTTGTGCAGCATGAGGCTGAGGATGAGGCCGCTGCAAATCGCCAGGCCGGCGACGGCGGCGAGCACGGCGGCCATCGGTTCGGCGCGGTGGGCGGCCGCGGCGAGTCTGCGTTTCCGACAGCGCGTGGGTGCCAAGTTCCATCGGCTGCGCAATCGAAACAGCTTTCCCAACCAGGGCACATGAGGGGAGTCGTCGAAGACCTCCGCTCGACGAGCCAATTCCTGCGCGTCGGGCTGCGTGGTCCTGTCCAGCTGCGGCTCAATTGGGTTGCGGCAGAACAGCATGGTGCGTCCGACGACGACGATGACGAGGAGCAACAGCGCGATGACTGCGGGCGTGAGCATCGACGCGAAACTGAGGTAGATCGGGGGAGCGGTCAACAGCTCGTTGTTGTTGATCCTGATGTTGCCGTCGCCCAACAGCGCCGCGGCGGCCATGACGAACACCGTCGAGAACAGCACGGCCGCGAACAGCGCGAGAATCATCAGCACACCGGGAGCCGTACCGTGCCATGCGTCCTCGGAGTGGCGTGTACCCGGGTGATACAGATACACCAGCCAGCCCGCTGCGAGCACGATGAGCGCCACGGCGAGAAGGCGGTCGACAAACGCCAATTCGTGATCTGCCACCAACTTCCATTGGTGCACGACAAGGACGGCGGTGCCTAGTACCAACGGCACCGCAGCCACGACGTATGACAACCTTCGCCGCCACCGCCAGCCGAGCGCTGACACGGCGAGCACCAGAAGCATGAACACCAGCGCGCCAGGAACGAACGACAGCCCGGCCAGCGGCCTCAGTTCCTGCGTCGGCGAATAGCTGAAGAGGAGCGCAAAGAATTGCGCTGCGAATAGTGCGAAACTCGCTGAAAGCACCAACCACGTCAGTGCCTTTCGCTTCTTGCCGATCGCTTTGCCCTCGGTGACCAGAGGCATGTAAGCGATCAACGCAACGCACACCGCGACAATGGTCAGCGAGACGACGACCACTGTGACACCCGCACGGTGGTGCTGCGTGAACCAGATCTGCCCGGTCCAGATCGAGGTGAGCGCAACACCGGCCGCGGTGTGGACAGCGGAGTTGTGCGTGGACAGGTCTGCGTTGTCCCAGAAATCTCGGCTGCCGAACTTCCACACGTCGGCCTGCGCAGTCCCTGGAGCGCTCAAATTGGGCGCCGATAGCGGGATCTGACTTCCCCAGTCATACCGAACGCGGCTGCGGCGGGCCAGCAGGAACAGTAGGAGCATCGCGAGCAGGGGCGCCGCCGAGAGCATCGCCAGTCGGCACCCGGGTTCGAGGTTTCCAAGCCACCGCAGCCAGGACGGCAGCGGAGATTCCTCCAAGCGGACCCGGCCGTCGGCCATGTCAAGGGCGACGGAGCATACCGATGACGCCAGTAGCAGCGTGAGGCCAAGGGAGAAGACCCGAGCCAGGCCGGCCGTGACGCGAGCGCCCCTGTACTTCTCGCCGGGCATGGTGAGGCGTCGTGACCAGTAAGCGACGTTGGCCAAACCGAACGGCAGCACAAGAAACCATGCCGCCGAGCCCACCGATTGCAGCCAGCCGGCGAACCGGATTCGAGGTATCGGCGACACGCGGGCAAGGCCTCCCCAGGAGAACGCCCTCACCAATCCGGTGTTCGATCTCTGCCCGTACACGCCGACCAGCGAATCGCCGTACTCTTCGCCAATCGCGTAGAGCAGGCTCGTCGGTGGCGTGTTGTTGACGCCGTGTACCCGCAGCTCCAACAGATCGTCGTTGACCATTCGCCCCGCCTATGCGTTGATGTTGACCTCTAAAGCACGTGGGTCGAGCCGCCATACCGGTCGCGGCTTGCTGTCCATCTCTGCCTGCAGCTCGCCCAGCTCGGCCTGGAATCGCTCCATCGCCGCCTTCGCGGAGTCGTCGAGCGCGAGGTAGGTGAAGTCGGACATCAGCTCGCGCCGGTGCACGTTCAAGTTGAAGTTGGCGTTGACCAGACGTTGATAGACGTCCAACGGCTCGCGCCGCAAATCGCTGTATACGCGCGCGGGCTGACGGTGTGTCCAAAGCTGGTAGTCCCACATGTAACTGCCGAGGATCTCGTGCTGGACGGTCACCAGATACAGCTGACGCGCCAGCAGCCGCGCCAAACCGGTCCACGTGACATTGTCTGGGGTGACGCCAACGCCGTTGGGAACGAGGGTGTTGAGTTGCGCGAGCCAGCCCAGCGTCTCTGCGTCTTCGATCGCGGAATTCCGGGGATAGTAGATCTCCAGGTAGTTGCACACGAAGCGGTGGAACACGTCGAACAGCGCCTCCAAGTTGTCCTGTGTCGGCGTGTCGAAGCCGGCGTCGCGCACACCGCGCGCATCACCGTCGACCTCGGGGTCGTTGACGAGATGCGGATAGGCGAGATGACTTTCGTCGAACAACTGGCACATTCCCTTGAAGGTGAAGCTGAAGATGCTTTCGAAATCACCGCCGCGGGCCATCTGGCCGCGGGTGACGATGTCGTTACTTTGTTGGGTAGCAAAGATGTAGGGCCACAGCAGCCGGCACAGCGGGTGATTGGGCGAGAAGGCGTTCCGCGTCGCGATCGCCAATTGTGCCCCTCCCGCCAGGTGCACCCAGTTGAAGTGACGTACGAGTGAGACATGTGTGGAGGCAGCGCACAACGCGATCTTGACCGCCTGCTCCCACTCCGAGTCGGTTGGTTCTATCGAGCCGAGCACGCATTCGATGCGCCGGGCTTCCAGCGAACGACGCAGTGGGTCGACGCCGAAGAACACCCGCGAACCTAGAGTCAGCAGCCCGGGGTGGTACTCGTAGTCGTCGAGAATGCGTAGGTCCCACTCCCAGGTGTCGTCGTCGACGCGGGTGGTGTAGCAGGCGAAGGGCCCGCGCACTGCCAGCGAGCCGAGGTCGGCAATGCCGAGATACTCGGCGGGCAGTTCGGGCGGCCGGAACTGCTTGCGATGCAGTCGCGTGAAGGCTTGGTCCACTGCGGCCTGCGGGTCGGCGTCGATCTGTGGCAGGCCGGGCTGCATCGGCGACAAAAAGCTGGTGTACAGCCAGACCTGCAGCCGGTAGAACGCAGTATTGCGCGGTACCCGTTCCTCGCGCGGGATGTCGGCGCGCGCGCAGACCATCACGTTTTTCAACGGCACCTCGGGAATCACCTCGATCATCGGCTTCGGCTCGATGAGGTGTCGTTCCACCGGCGGCAGTGGGATTTCAAGCGGCTTGTTCATCTTGAATTTCCCCCATCCGATCACGTTCCAGAATCCGCGCCGCAGATACCATCTCAGCATTTCGCACTCCCTCCTAAGCTGACGCGCGGCGGTATCCGTCGCCGAGCCACGGGTTGTCTTTGGTTTCGGAGTCGCTGGCGCGCAAGGGATGGCGCGTGGGATCCAGGATGGGCGTTTCGTCCCACGGCTCGAAGGCGTTCTTGACGTTCGCCAGCCCGGTGTCGGCAAGTTCGGGGTGGTGGCGCAGTATCACCGCCTTGAAGTCGGTCTGGTCGATCCAGCGCATGCCCTCCGCGGTGTAGTACTCCTCGCGGTAACAGTCGGTGTAGAAACGATCGGCCTGCAATCGGCGACTGGCGTTGAGGATGAAGATCTGGAACATGGTCTCGCCGAAGCCGAAGCCGCTGGGCCGATGGCCCTCCGCAAGCGTGCCGATCAGTAGGTCGAGCTGCTCGACGTCTTCTGGCTTGTCGCCGTAGATCGCCTTCAGCTCAGACCGGATATGGGGATCATCGGCGAGGTCGTCGAAGCTCTCGATCGGATTCAGCCCGAGCTGGCGTCGGAACTCGTTGTAACGCGGCACGCCGCGTTCGCGCGCGCGCAAGACATCCACCGTTCCGACGTCGAAGAACGGATTGCCCGGGATGCTCAAATCCTGCAGGAAACGCGGAAAGTTGTTGAGCTGCAGTGCACCCGGCAGCTGATTGCCGAACGAGTAGAACAGGTCGGACATCGGGTGACGCGCCGTCACCCCCGTTGAGCCGCTCTGGCGCGTCTCGGGGAACGGCAACTCCTCGACGACGTCGTCGTCGCCGCGACGGCGCAACCGCAGTGTCTCCGGCAGCATCGAGTGCAGCCGGTAGACCTCGACGAACTCTTCGGTCAGGCCGAACGGTTGGCCGTGCTTGTCGGACGGGTTGCCGACGATGCCGCCGAGCTCGGCATTGCGGATGTTGATCTCGGACAACGTCCTTCGCTTCTTGCCCTTTCGGAACATGTAGGTCGCCAAGCCGTACCAGTTGACGTTCAGTCCGAGGTCGAGGATCTTGTTGGGCAGAATGGCCGGCGTCCATTCGACCGAGTGGATCTTGGCCATCACGGCGGCGTTGATGAGACGCGCGACGTTGAAGAGGCGATTGTCATCGCCGTCCCATTCCGGGTGAGCGGCGTGCAGCATGTCGCAGATGGCGTTGTGTTCGGCGACAAAAAGGGCGTGCATCATCGAAAGGCCGACCCACCAGTTGCGCCTGAATCCGGTGTCCTCCACGCCCGATTCGTCCACCGGGAGCGTGCCGTTGCGCTGGATTCGCATCTTGCCGAGCACACCGCTGCGTAGCCGGTCCTGCGTGGCCTGGTCGCTGCCGTAGATTTGCGACCCGTCCCACCAATGCGTGACCTCGTTGATCGAACTCGTGACGGCGGGCTCACCGTCACGGCGCGTCGGGTCGGGCTGTGTTCTGCCGACGAACATCGCGCTCTGCCGGTAGCGATTGCGCGCCGGATCGTCATCGGGCAGTGGCACCTCGATCACGTCGTCGAACACGATCTCGCCGTGGTTGATCCAGTCGCCGTTCATGAATTGGATCCATGTTGCGGCGAGAAGGTTGAGGAATGGCACTTCCTTCATCGTCGGCAGGCCATCGGAATCGCGATCGCGCGTCAACAACCGGTGGCTGATCTCACGCGGGTTCGGCGTGAGCAGTTGCTCCTGCGTCTCGGTCACGATGGCCGATGGCTCGACGTTGCGCAGGAAGCGTGTGCCTGCCGCACCCTCCTTCGGGTCGGCGAGGTTGTTCCAGGTTCCGTCGGCGGTGCGGAAATGCGTCACGCCGGGGGGCGGCTTCTGACCTGCAGGTTGAAAGCCGACAAGGGAACCCTTCGGGTAGCTGCTGGACAGGTTGTGCTTGTTGAGCCGCTCCCGCATGTATGCCAACGTCAAAACGCCGATCACCATCTTCTTGCGGTACCAGTTGGTCCAGATCTTGTCGCGGTACCCGCTGATCCGTCCCACCAGGTAGGTGAGGCCATTGAGCACGAGTGTCCCGACGGCCCCGATCAACCAGCCCAGCCACAGCCACAGCCGCTTGAAGCCGCCGGCTCTGCGCGCAGGCGGCAGGGGCGACGGCAGCGCACCTTCGCTTACCGAGGCGGGTGCCAGAAGCTCATCGGCGTCGAAGTACTGCAGCGCAGGCACATGCACGTTGACGCCTGCCGTCGCGTTCGCCTGTGCGACCGTGAGCATGGAACGCCAGGCGCTGTGCGCCCCATCGATTTGAAGCGCCGCCGTGTAGTGCCGCGCCGCCTCCTCGTAACGCTCGAGCTGGAAGTTCGCGAGGCCCGCAAGTGCGTGCAGTTCGGCCTCGGGCTGCACGGCGAGATCGTCTTCCAGCAACTTCAGCGCCTGGGCAAACTCACGCCGGTCCAAGGCAGCCAACGCCTCGCTGTTCATCTCGGTACCTCCGTCTGGCAGATGGTGACCCAACACGTCGGCTCAGGTCGACGATTGCCCTGATTGTTCGCGCCGCGACCACAGTCAGCGCAGGTAGTCGACTACTCGAATTCGAACAATCGCACGTCCTTCTGCCCAGGTGGCGGAATCGGCGACGGTGTAAAAAAGCGCGCTTTGGCGGCGGGTGAGCTTTAGGGTTGCCAAAAGAGTGGTCGGCGCCGCTGATCACGGTTGGAGGAGAAATGGGGCTGGTGGGCGCGATGTGCCGGACATGCGGCACAGAGCTGCGCCACCGCGCCCGATTCTGCGACGGCTGTGGGGCGCCTGCGCCGGAACCTGGAGAACCGGCGGAGTTCAAGGAAGTCACAGTGTTGTTCGCCGACGTCGTCGGTTCGTTGGCCATCGCTTCGGCGGTAGGCACCGAGCGCCTGCGCGAGATGATGGCCGACGTCTTCGGCCTTGCGGCAAACACCACCCGGTGCTACGGCGGCACGGTGGACAAGTTCACTGGCGATGGGATCATGGCCCTTTTCGGGGCACCGGTCGCGATGGAGGATCACGCCTTTCGAGCGTGCCTGACGGCCCTGGACATCCAGGAACAGATCGCGCAGCTCGCCGGCGAAGTGCAGCGCCGCGACGGCGTCGATCTGCTGCTCCGGGTCGGGCTGAATTCTGGACGGGTGATCGCAGGCGAAATCGGCTCTGGCGCAACGGGGTACACCGCGGTAGGGGAACAGGTGGTGTTCGCCCAGCGGATGGAGTCGGTCGCCCCACCCGGCGGGGTGATGCTTGGTGAGTCCACCGCGCGGCTGGTCGAACACGCCACCGTGCTTGGTCCGCCCGAGCGCGTCTATGTGAAAGGGGCCGAGGAACCGTTACCCGCGCGTCGGCTGTTTGGCACCGCCGCCGCACCCGAGCGGATCGGTCGCCGCGAACCGACCCTCGTCGGGCGCACCCAGGAGATGAACAACGTCACCGCCATCCTCGATCGGGCGATCGACGGTGCCGGGTGCACAGCCGGGGTGGTCGGCTTACCCGGGATCGGCAAGAGCCGTATCGTGCGCGAGGCCAAGACGCTGGCCACCGGTCGCGGGGTGATGGTCTTCACCGTGTCGTGTGAATCCCATACTCGCGAGGTCCCCTTCCACGTTGTCGCCCGGCTGCTGCGGACGGTTTTCGGACTCGGCAACGTCGACGAGCGTGAGGGTCGCGCGCGGGTGCGGGCAACCATCCCCGACGCCAACCCGGAGGACCTGCTGCTGCTGGACGATCTACTCGGAATCGGCGATCCCGATGTCGCACCACCGGCGATCACCGCAGATGCTCGCCGGCGTCGGCTGGCGGCTCTGCTGAATGCGGCCACGCTGCGCCAGACCGCATCGGTGCTGTATGTGATCGAGGACGTGCACTGGATCGACGAGGTGAGCGAAGCGATGCTTGCCGACTTCGTCACGGTCGTACCGCAGAGCCGTTCACTGGTCATGGTCACCTACCGCCCCGAATACCGTGGCGCGCTTTCCCGGATACCGGGCTGTCAGACGATTTCCCTTGCGCCGCTGAACCCTTCGGACACATCGGCATTGACGGCCGAGCTGCTCGGCCCTCACCCGTCGGTGCAGGCGCTCGCCACCAGAATCTCCGAGCGGGCTGCCGGGAACCCGTTCTTCGCCCAGGAGATGGTGCGGGATCTGGCTGAACGCGGTGTGCTCAACGGCGAGCGCGGCGCATATCTCTGTCGTGACGACGCCGCAGACATCGGTGTTCCCGGCACGCTGCAGGCCACCATCGCCGCCCGTATCGACCGGCTGAGCACGCCGGCCAAGCAGTACCTGTATGCCGCTGCCGTCATCGGTGCGCGGTTTCGGGCCGACCTGCTTTCGTCCTTGATCGACGCGAACCACCGATCGGATGCCATCGACGAGTTGTTGCAGGCGGAGCTCATCGACCGGGTGACGTCGACTGCGCGCGTCGAGTATGCGTTTCGGCACCCGCTGATCCGCGCCGTGGCATACGAGTCGCAGTTGAAGTCCGGGCGTGCCAAGCTCCACCGTCGGTTGGCAGACGCGATCGAACAGAACGAGCCGGGCTCGGTCGACGAGAACGCCGCTCTGATCGCCGAGCACTTGGAGGCAGCAGGGGATCTGACTGCCGCCTTCAGCTGGCATATGCGCGCAGGCGGCTGGCTGGTCGCTCGAGACGTGCGTGCGGCCAGGGCCAGCTGGCAGAGGGCTCGCCAGGTCGCCGACCTGCTGCCCGCCGACGCCCCGGATCGGGCATCGATGCAGATCGCGTCACGAACGTTGCTGTGCGGCACCGTATGGCGTGCCGGCGGCAGCGTCGCCGACACCGGCTTCGACGAACTGCGGGAACTGTGCACCGCGGCCGACGACAAGGTATCGCTGGCGATCTCGATGGCCGGCTACATCATGGTGTTGACGCTTTGCAATCGGTTCCCCGAGGCGGCCCAAGTGGCCTCGGAGCTCAGCGAACTATTGGAATCAATCGGCGACTCGACGCTGACCGTCGCTCTGCTGTTCGCGTCCATCTACGCCAAGAATCAGGCCGGCGAGATGATCGAGGCCCTGCGATTGGCAGATCGCCTCGTTGACCTGGCGGACGGCGATCCCACCAAAGGCAACCTGATAGTGGGCTCGCCACTCAGCACGGCGATCGCCATGCGCGGGCACGTCAAGATGTGCCTGGGAAAGCCGGACTGGCTGGACGACGCCGCCGAGTCGATCGCGATGGCCGCTCCGCTCGACCCCACAAGCTACGTTTTCGCCTTGCTGTGGAAATACGTTGCCGCAATCCCGTTCGGGGCCCTGCCGCCGGATTCGACCGCCATGCGCGAAACCGCCGAAGCACTGCGGATCGCCGAGCAGACCAGTGACGATTTCATATTGGGCATGGGCCGACTCAGCCGAGGCCTGGCCCTGGTGAGTCGTGACGGCCAGGAACGCGCGGCGGGCCTCGACCTGTTCAGTCAAGCCCGCGAAGCCGCCATGACGGAGCGGTTCTCGTTGAGCGCGTTGACGATCGTCGACCCCGAGTTCGCGATCGAGAAGGCCCGCACCGGTGATCTCGATGGCGCCATCGAGTTGGCGCGCGCCGTCGTGGACGGCGCATACGAAAGCGGCGACATGATTTGGCGCGGACGGGCCACCGCCGTTCTGGTGGACCTGCTGGTTCGTCGCGGATCCGCCGGTGACCTACGGGAAGCGCAGGCGGTGACCGACCGACTTGCCGCCGTACCTACGGATCCCGGCTTCGTTCTGCACGAATTCCCTCTGCTGCGGTCGCGGGCGCTGCTGGCGCGGGCCCAAAGCGACGACAGGAGCTGCCGGAGTTTCGTTGAGCGCTATCGCGCGAAGGCGGCCGCCGCGGGCTTCGAAGCGCTGGCAGCGACGCCGAGCCTGCTCACAGATCGCGAAAACCTACGGCATCGCGATCTCCCCACAGTCTCGAGGCAGTCGGATGGGTCGGCGACGCGCAACTAATCACCCGAGGCCGGGGGCAGCGATTCGGCGACTTGGGCGAGTGCTGCCAGATGATCGTCGACGGTTTTCAGCTCGGCGCCCATCGTGTTCACCGAGGCGTGGGTGGCGCCCGCCTTTGCCCACTCGGCGAGTCGATCGGCCACGGAGTCGGCATCGCCACGCCAATCGACGCGGCCTTCCATTCCGATCGCCGACGGGTCCCGCCCCGATTCTGCGGCTGCGCTTTCGACGACGGCGCGGGCGTCGTCGAGCGCGGGCCCGGGTGCCATCATCGGAAACCACCCGTCGGCCAGTCGGCCCGCGCGTTTGTAGCCCGGTGCAGACGCCGTCCCGACCCACACCGGAATCGGACGCTGTACCGGCAGCGGTGCGATACCGGCACCGGTCACGTTGTGGAACTCGCCGTCGAACGTCGCCGACTGCTCGGTCCACAGCCGCCGTAGCAGCTCGATCTGCTCGACAGAGCGCTTACCGCGGTTACCGAAATCCTCACCGAGCGCCTCGTACTCGACGGCGTTCCAGCCCACCCCGATACCGAGCCGCAACCGCCCGCCGCTGAGCAGGTCGACCTCTGCCGCCTGCTTGGCGACCAACGTCGTCTGGCGCTGCGGCAGGATGATGACCCCGGTGACGAGCTCGACCGATCGGGTGACGGCGGCCAGGTAGCCGAACATGACAAACGGCTCGTGGAACGTGGTGTGCACGTCGTAGGGGCCGTTCCACCCCTCGTGCACCGCCGGGTCGGCGCCGACGACGTGGTCATAGACCAGGATGTGGTCGAAGCCGAGCTCCTCCACCCGTTCGCCATATGCGCGCACCGCGCCGGGATCGCCGCCGAGCTCGGTCTGCGGGAATGTCACTCCGACTCGCATATGCCTCATCCTCTTGGTCGATAACAACGACACCGGATGTGCGCGCCGCATTCCCGAGACATCATGGCCTTATGAGCGATGAGCGCGATTACCCGGAGATGGCCGCAGCCCGCGGACGGATCGAGCCCGCGCCGCGGCGCGTGCGCGGATATCTGGGACATGAGCTGGTTTTCGACACCACCGCGGCCCGCTACGTATGGGAAGTGCCGTACTACCCGCAGTACTACATCCCACTCGCCGATGTGCGCACGGAATTCCTGCGCGACGAGAACCATCCACAAAAGGTGCAGCTCGGTTCGTCACGGCTGCATTCGCTGGCAGGCGCAGGCCAGACACACGAGAAGGCGGCGCGGGTCTTCGACGACGGACCCGTCGCGGGCACGGTGCGATTCGTTTGGGATCGGCTGCGGTGGTTCGAGGAGGACGAGCCGATCTACGGCCACCCGCGCAATCCGTACGCGCGTGTCGACGCACTGCGGTCACACCGCAGCATCCGGGTGCAGCTCGACGGCGTCGTGCTCGCCGACACCGCCGCCCCGGTGCTGCTGTTCGAAACCGGCTTGCCGACAAGGTATTACATCGATCCGACCGACGTAGCGTTCGAGCATCTCGAGCCAAGCGCGACGGAGACGCTCTGCCCCTACAAGGGGACGACGTCGGGCTACTGGTCGGTGCTGATCGGCGATACGCTGCACCAGGACCTGGCCTGGACGTATCACTATCCGCTTCCGGCGGTGGCGCCGATCGCGGGCATGGTGGCGTTCTACAACGAGAAGCTCGACGTCGTCGTCGACGGTGTTGCGTTGGCGCGGCCGAAGACTCAGTTCAGCTGATCGGCGGCGGGCTCGCCATGTCGAGCTGTTCTGCGACGAACTCGGCGGTGAGGCGGTGCCATTCGCGGCACCGGCGAACCATGTAGTGACCGGCGCCGTCCAAGCCGACCCATTCCGCGTCGACCCCGCGCTGCTGCGCGCGGCGCGTTTGAGCGAGTGACGCCCGCGGATCGGTCCAGGTGTCCGTGGTGCCGTGCACGACGAGCAGCCGGGTGGTGACGGGAATGAGATTCGCGTCGTCTCCGACCCACCAGGGGGCCAACGCGACGACGGAGCCGACGTCTGCGCGGGCCGCCAGGTGCGCGGCCACCCGGCCACCCATGGAGTGGCCGACCACAGCGATCTGTGCCGGCTCGAATCGGTCGCGAGCCCGGTCGAGAACTGCCTGGGCGTCGTGGAGCGCGTCGAGCCGCGGACTGTTCCACCCGCGCAGCCGGTATCGCACCCGTCGTACCTCGATGTTCGGGCTGAGTCGGCGACGAAGCGCAGCGGCGAAGATCGCCATCCGGAGATTCGCGAGCTGCCAACTCCGCGACGACCGGTCGCTGCGCATCTTGCCCCCCGGCAGTACCAGCACACAGCCGCTTTCAGGCACGTCGACCCCCATGGCCGGTATTCGGTGTCGGGCACCGTCTGGATGGCCCGATCAGTTCAGTTGGTTGAGGACGGTGACCATCTGCTTCTCGATGTCGGTGGCCAGCTTCTCGAAAACCAGCTTCATGACCGGATTCAGCAGTTTGGCTGCCCCGTTCATCTCCAGGTCGGCACGGTAGGTGAGTTTTGAGCCTGGGCCGTCGGGCACAACCGTGATCGTGTCGATCGACGTCGACGACTTGTTGGTGCCGACGAACACCAGCTTGCTGTCGGTCAGTTCGCACAGCACATAGGTCAGCTCCGCCGTCACCCCGAAGATGTTGGACACGTTGTGCCACGACGCGCCCTCGGCGAGCGCGCCGCCACCGGTGCGGGTGCATGTCTGTGTACCGGGGTCCCAGTCTTCGGCGTTAGCGAAATCCTTGAGATAGTCGACGACCTTGGCCGGTGGCGGGCTCACGGAGAAGGTTCGAGAAACAGTTGGCATAGCGGATGGATACCCAGCAGCGCCGCGTCGACCGATGACGAAAGGATTACGCTCACTGCGACCTAGGTGATCGGAGGACCCATGGCCCGCCTCGAATCTTCGGACGCTTTCGCTGCGATACCGACCACCGACCTCGGCCGGGGCGATCGCATCAACCTGGGCGTCGCGGGCATCATGTCTCGCCTTCCCGATGTCGCGGCCGCCGTCGGCGGGGTCACCGCGGCTATTCGCGAGTCGGGTGGGCTGGCGCCTCGGTTGATGGAGCTGGTCAGGCTGCGGATCGCATTCCACAACCAGTGCCGCAGCTGTATGTCGATCCGCTACCAGAGCGCCATCGACGATGGGCTCACCGAAGATGCGGTGTGCTCGCTGGAGCGGCCGGCAGAGGCGCCCGACCTGACGGATGCCGAACGCGAGGCGCTGCGGTTCGCCGACCTCTTCGCCACCAACCATCTGTCGATCGACGATTCCGTATACGACGGTCTCCGTGGGTATTTCACCGAAGACCAGATCGTCGCGCTGGGGCTTCACTGCGCGATGTGTGTGGGTCTGGGCAGGCTCGCCGCGACGTGGCATGTCGTCGAGGAGCTGCCCGAGGAATTCCGGGGCGACAGTGGGGCTCCGCTCGCGCCGTGGAGCGCGAGCTCGGTAGTGGCGTCGGGCTAGCTCTCGACCTGCAAGTTTGACGTCTACCTGCAATCTCCACGGAATCTCCACCTGGCCTCCAAGCGCCGACCTGCCCGTTCGCAGCAGCATGAGGTCGTCAAACAAGAGCGGCCCTTGGGTCGCCCGAACAAAGGTTTCCCATGAAGACGATCATCGGTTCCGCGCTCATCGGCACTGGCCTCGCGGCCGCGGCCCTGTCATTGGCCATCCCGGCGCACGCCGAATCGGCTGCCATCACCATCGGTCAGCTCGAGGCGCAGGGGTTCGACGTCAAGCTCGACCGCGTCGGCAGCGCGCCGCTGAACCAGTGCGAGGTCACCGACGTCCGCAATCCCCGTGAGCGGACGGAACTCGTGCGCGTCGGTGGGCGCGGTGACCGCGATTTCATCCCGGTCGTTGTGAAGCGGACCGTCACCGTGTCGCTGGATTGTTCGCGCTGACCGACCTCACGATCTCGGAACTTGTTGATAACAAGCCGATCACGTGCCGCGCTGCGCCGTTCGATTCCTCGCGCCCGTTGCTACCTTGCGCGAAGGCAAGCCCGAGACGGATGAGGTGTGGCGGTGATGGTGGCGGAACGCGTGGTCAGCAGGTCCTTCCGGGCGTGGTCGTATGCGGTCGGAGTGGCGTCGGTGGTGCTGCTGACCCTGGCTGTCGGAATGATCTCGGCTCAGAATGCTTCGGCCTACTCCCGTGAGGGGCTGCCTGTCGAATACCTCGAGGTTCCGTCGGCCGCCATGGGCCGCGACATCAAGGTTCAGTTCCAGGGCGGTGGCCCGCACGCGGTGTATCTGTTGGACGGTCTGCGCGCCCAGGACGATGCGAGCGGCTGGGACATCAACACCACAGCGTTCGAATGGTTCTTCCAGTCGGGGATCTCGGTCGTCATGCCCGTTGGCGGCCAGTCCAGCTTCTACTCCGACTGGTACCAACCGGCAGTGGGAAGCTCAGGCACGCAGACCTACAAGTGGGAGACGTTCCTGACCCAGGAACTGCCGACGTACCTGCAGGCCAACAAGGGGCAGGATCCGTACAACAATGCCGTTGTCGGCCTGTCGATGTCGGGCGGTGCGGCACTGACGCTGGCCATCTGGCATCCGGCGCAGTTCATCTTCGCCAGCTCATTGTCGGGCTTTCTCAACCCTTCGCAGGGCTTGTGGCCGACGCTCATCGGTCTTTCGATGAAGGACGCCGGTGGGTACAACGCGATGAACATGTGGGGACCCACCAGCGATCCGGCCTGGCGCCGCAACGACCCAATGGTCAACATCAACACGCTGGTGGCCAACCGAACGGCCGTCTGGGTCTACTGCGGTAACGGGGCAATCTCTGACCTCGATGCCAACGACGGGAACTTCGGCACCCAGTTCAGCGCGCAGTATCTGGAGACCATCACGCTGGACACGAACAAGCTGTTCGAGCAGAAGTACATCGCCGCAGGCGGACGCAACGCGGTCTTCAAGTTCCCCGAGAACGGCACCCACAGCTGGGGCTATTGGGGAGCCCAGCTGCAGGAGATGAAGCCGGACCTGTTGCGGGTGCTTGGCATTCAACAACAGGCGTGAGCGAAGCAGCCCGTGGCGGCGATGGCTAAGGGTGTTTCGATTGCTTGCGCGCTGAGCAGACGCGCCCGTCGCAGCCCGTCACGGTCTGTTCATCGGATCGAAGTCAGCTGACTCAGCTTCCGGCAAACTGGTTGCAAGATAGTCGATTTGGCGATGCTCGTGCGCGCACGCAGCTGTCGGCGTGCCGCCGTACCATCCGGTTATGGCACAGACGAAGATCTGGACCGGCGACCCGGTGTGGATCGCCGACGTACTGCGCGCCGAGGGTGTCAACTTGGTCGAATACCCCGGCTGGCAGAACCGCGGCCACGGCGACTTCAAAGACATCCGCGGTGTGATGGTGCACCACACCGGATCCGACAATGCCACCGCTGCGTCGATAGCGAACGGTCGTCCCGATCTGGCAGGCCCGCTGTCGCAGCTGCACATCGCCCGCGACGGCACGGTGACCGTGGTAGCGGTCGGCGTCGCGTGGCACGCGGGTGTCGGCATGTATCCGTGGCTTCCGACCAATATGGGCAACTGGCACATGATCGGTATCGAATGCGCCAACAGCGGTACCAGTCCGACGGCCCGACATCGCACGCATTGGCCCGACGCGCAGTACTTCGCACTGGTGAACTGCTGCGCGGCAATCAACCGCCGACTGTCACAAACCTCGGCGCGCACCATCGGCCACAAGGAGTATGCCGGTCGGGCACAAGGGAAATGGGACCCCGGTGCGATCGACATGGACATCTTGCGCGCTGACATCCAGGCTCGAATCGGCACCGAGTCCGGCACTGCCCCGACGCCGCGGCCACCCGTTCCGGTCGGTGTCTATGCCGACGTCCTGCTCTTCCGTGGTTCGGAGGGTGCGCAGGTCGCTGCGCTTCAACGCCAGCTGGGGGTGACCGTGGACGGCGACTTCGGGCCCCAGACCGAAGCGGCGGTGAGGGCGTTCCAGCGTCGCACTCCGGGCCTGAAGGTGGACGGGATCGTCGGGCCTGCGACCGCGGCCGCACTGCGACTGACGGTGTTGCAGCCCAGCGCATGACCTGGCGGGCCCACGACGAGGCGTCGTGGGCTCCGCTAGTTCTCCGTCCAGCAGACGCAAAAGTCCCCTTTTCGGCCGCTTTTCGGGTACATATGCGACTGCTCGCGGCTAGGCCGGCGTTGGTTCGCTGACCTTCACCAGCATTTTGCCGATGTTCGCGCCGGTGAAGAGCCCGTTGAGTGCGTCCACGCACGACTCGAGACCGTCGAAAACCGTCTCGCGATGGGCGAGCAGGCCGTCTCGCTCCCAGCCGCTCAGTGCGGCGAAGGCTTCTTCGAAGCGGCCCCATTCATCGAGCGCATTGAACCCCTGCATGGTCGCCGTCTTCGACAACAGGTTCACGTAGTTCGCCGGGCCGGGGTGTTCGCCGGTGAGATAACTCGAAATGACACCGCACAGCACAACCCGCGCCTTCGGTGCCAGCCTGCCCAACACCGCGTCCAGGATCGGTCCGCCGACGTTGTCGAAGTAGACGTTGACGCCTCGCGGGCAGTGCGCTTTGAGCGCAGCCCGCACGTCGTCGCTCTTGTAGTCGATGCACGCGTCGAAACCGAAGTCGACGACCACCGCGCGGCACTTATCCGGACCGCCGGCGATGCCGACCACCCGCGCGCCTGCGATCTTCGCGATCTGCCCGGCCACCGAGCCGGTGGCCCCCGCCGCCGCCGACACCACGACCGTGTCCCCTGGCTGTGGTCGACCGACACCGGTCATGCCGAAATACGCTGTGGCGCCGGTCGGTCCGTATACCGACATGACCGCCAGCTGGTCGGTGTACCCGACCACCGGGGTGGCGAATATGTCGTCGCGAATGATCACGTAATCCTGGAAACCGGTCAGTGTCGTGACGACGTCGCCGACGGCGTAGGCGTCACACCGCGATGCCACCACTTCCCCGATGCCTGCCGCGCGGATGACCTCTCCGAGTTGCACCGGCGGAAGGTAGCCCGGCTGGTCGTCGAGCCAGGTTCGGGCGGCCGCGTCTATGCCGACATACGTGGTGCGGAGCAGGGCCTCACCGTCCTTCGGCTCGGGTACCTGCCCGGTCACCAGCTCGGTGTCGTCGGGCTTGACCAGCCCATCGGGGCGGCGGCGGAGCAGGATCTGGCGGTTCATGAGGTCGGCCACGACGCCGAAACTAGCGAAAGCCGGCGAGAGGCACTGCCGTTCGGGGCATCCACGGGTCGATGTGCCGACCGGTGAATTTGGGCAAATGGTTGCGAGCAAACCAAATGAGTCGCAGAATTCACTTGAGCCACATGCGGGTGGCTCGGCGCTACGGGGACGTCCAAACGCAATAACTGGCTCTGGGGGCTTGCCGTGCGCCGTGTCTTCTATTCCGTTGGTGTCGTCGTGCTGTCGATCGCGTCCACGGTCGTGCTTGCGGGCGTGCAGACCATGACGGCGCTGGTCGCGCTCACCGCGACCGCGTTGATCATGGGTGGCACCGGGCATCCGCTGAGCACGCCGCAGGACAGCCAGGAGTTCATCAACGGCTACACCGCCGACGCCAACAACGACTACATCGTGCTGACCGGATTCTGCGGCGCCGGCTCGTGCACACCAACTGCGGTCAGCACACCCGAGCAATTCATGCCGGTGTCAGGCGCGATGCCATTCGATCAGTCGGTCGGGCAGGGCGTGACCAACCTCGATCAGGCGATCAACGCACAACCCGCGGGCGAGGCGCTCGTCGTGTTCGGCTATTCGCAAAGCGCGCGAATCGCGTCGATTCAGAAGGGCAATCTCGCCGCCGCAGGCTCGACGCTGCCGGTGTCGTTCGTCTTGATCGGCAACCCGAACCGGCCAAACGGCGGCATCCTCGAGCGCTTCGAAGGCCTCAACATCCCCATCCTCGGGGTCACCTTCGACGGCGCCACCCCCACCGACACCGATTTCAAGACCGTCGACATCACCCGGCAGTACGACGGCTACTCCGATTTCCCCAACAACCCGCTCAACCCGCTCTCCACCGCGAATGCCATCGCGGGCATCCACTATGTGCACGGCGACTATCAGAGCGTCGGCCTTGGCGACGCGCTCTACCAGGGCTCGTACGGGGACACCGACTACTACTTGATTCCCAGTCGTCACCTGCCCCTGCTGATGCCGCTCGACCAGGCGGGGGTGCCGAGTCCGGTGGTGACGATGCTGGATGCGCCGACGCGGGTGCTGGTGGAAGCCGGTTACGACCGGACGATCAGCCCTGGCGCGCCGACCCAGGCGAGCATCTTGTACTTCCCGAACCCGGTGCAGACCGGGATGAACTTCATTGTCGCGATCCCGACCGGCATGGACGACGGCGCCCAAGAGGCCGCCAACATCCGGCCATTCGGCACGGCTCCGATAGACCAGCGCAGCCCGTACGGCGTCGGCGGCCCGCCGGTCAACGCCGGTTCGTTCGACTCCACCGGCGCGCCGCTGGCCACCCCGCAACCGGCGGCCTCCGTGCCGAACGCACAGACCCTCGCCGCACCACAACAGGGCCCGGCGCTACCCGCGCAACCGGCGGCAGGACCGGGACCGTTGCCGCCGCCGGTGCCTGCAGCAACCACACCGTCGATCACCGCACCGGCGCCCGCGATGGACAAGGCGGCTCCGGCCACTCCGGTTGCCGGAATGACACCGGGATGGTGGAAGCCGGCCCCGCTGGCGAATCCAGTAACGGCCGATTCGCCGAAACCCGCACCGGTGGACGTGCCGACGCCCGCACCGCTGGACCTGCCCAAGCCGGCACCGCTGGACCTGCCGAAGCCGGCTCCCGTCGACCTGCCCAAGCCGGCTGACATGCCCAAAGCCGACCTGCCGCGGACTGACATCCTGCCGAAGATCGTGCCGCCGAAGATCGATCCGCCCGCACAGGCACCGATCCTGAACATGCCGAAACCTGACGCCATACCGGCCCCGGCGTTCGTCGCACCCGAGATCCCGGCGGCGCCGGTGGCTCCGCCCGTGCAGGCGCCGGTATTACCGGAGTTGCCCGCTCTGCCCGCGGCTCCGCCTCCACAGTTGCCCGCATTGCCGCCACCGCCTGTGATGCCTGCGCTGCCGCCACCACCACCCCTGCCGAACATCGCCGGGATCCTCGGGGGCATCCGGCTGCCGTTCTGAGTGGACGGCAGATCAGGAGAAGGCAGGCACTCTCGGAATGAGCGCTCCCGCAACCTTTTCCGCCTCGGCCTGGCTCTGCTGATCGTCGCCTCCGCGCGCATACACGTCAAGTTGGGCGCCGCCGATGAGTACATACAGGTGGCCGTCCCGCCAGTAGGCGTCGTCGCCGATTCCCGGAATCGACGGCGAGTCCGCCCGGGCGACCGCGAAGTCGTCGCTCGTCGCGCGTGACAGGAATACCGCGAGTTGCCCCGAGGGCTGTTGCCACTGGCAGTAACGGGTCGATGCGGTCGCGTCTGCGCCGTCCTTGTCGATCTGGGTGACGTCGCGACCGGTGAGGGTGGTGACGTCGGCTTCACTCAGCAAGGCGCAGGGATCGGGGATGTTGCCGCCCTCACCCGTCGGACCGCCCTCACCGGTCGGACTCTGCGCGACGGCAGATGACGTGGCTTCTGTCGGCGGGGTGGACTGTGCGGCGGGCGGCGACGCATCGCGGCTACAGCCGGCCAAGGCCAGGATCGCGATGATGAGAATGCCGAGACGGCGATTCATGTGTTCCTCTCGGGTGGCGTTGCGGTCCGCGGGTTCGATACTTCACTGCCGGACGCGCGCCCGTGCCCCGAATCAGGAGATTCATTTGTCGCATCCGTGCGTCTCCAGCGAACGCCCGACCGGCCCCACCGACGGCTGGAGGGTCGCCGACGGGACCGCCGGGGGACCCCCCGACGCCTGCGGCGAGGCCCGACACGAGTTTGCTGAAGTGTCGCGGTGTGTTCTGTATCTCACTTTTCCGATAAAAAGTAAGAATCGGCTGTTGGACCTCATTCGTCACATTGGTATTTGGCGGTTGCCCGTCACGCGTATCAGCACTTCAAACAATGCTTCTCTGCTTGCCAGAGCGGGATAACGAATTCATAACGAATAGATTTCTAAGCGTCGCCTGAGACAGATAAGGAGTCGGCGACAATATGCCGACAACGTTTCTCGGTGGGCGAATTTTCGTCGCTACACTCGAACAAGACCTGCGCTGACCAAGCGCAGTAAGACATATGTCATCGCCGGACGTAGCCACAACCGGCACAAGCACCGATGAACAGGGCAAATACCGTCATGCATAAGAACACTGTCAGCACGAACGCGAACGCGACCGAGGCGACGGCCGTCGAGCAGGACTTCGTCGTTCTCGGCACGGTCGACGTCGACCGCGGCCCGATCGCTGACCTCGCCGTCAGCCCCGACGGCACCACGATCGTCGCGACCCACTACGGCGACGGCAGCGTCTCTGTCATCGACGCGTACGCCATGACCGTCGAGGCCGACATCGACATGCCCGTCGTTGAGCCGCACATGGTGGTCGCAGGCGATCGGCGCGCCTACGTGACGATCTCGGGGCACAAATACGACTCGGTCGCAGTCATCGACACCGAGCACAAGCGAGTCATCGCCAACCACCCCGTAGCGGGCACCGCGACGAATGTAGCGGTCAGCCCGGACGGCACTCGGATCTTCGTCGGCCAGGCCGGAGAGGACGTCATCGGCCTCGCCGTGATCAACACCTTCGGCCGAATCCAGACCATCGACATCGCCTACGGTGTCGGCCGCACGGTGGACGCCGTGCGGGTCAGCCCCAACGGCCGCTTCGTCTACGTCGGCACCTCCGACGCCGACAGCGGCAAGCTGCTGGTCGTCGATGCGGCCAAGGGTCGCGTCATCCGGGAGGTCCCCGTTGCGGCACCGATCAGGGACGTCGCGCTGAGCCATGACGGCGCTCTGGTCTACGTCGCAGGCTTCGACACCCACTGGGGCGGCTCGGTCGACATCATCGACACCGCGATCAACGAGGTCACCGCCAAGGTCGGTATCGGCGGCGCACCCATGCAGATGGCGCTGAGCTCCGACGGGAACCGCCTCTACATCGCCGACTACGAGCACGTCGCCGTGCTGTGCACCGAGACCAATTCGGTCGTCGACACGCTGACCGTGACCGAGGAACCGTCATGCGTCGCGGTCAGCCCGGACAGCCGTCGGCTGTACATCGCTGACCACGCGGGTGCCATCACGGTGATGTCCGTCGCCGTCGACTCCGCCGAACTCGAGGCCGAGTTGATGGCGATGAACCTGAGCACGATCCCCGGGCTTCGCAAGCTCGAGCCGGCAGGCGTCTAGTCAGTCCTCAGCGCCACTGGTATCGGGTCTTCGGCCTGCCTGCCTTGCCGTAGTCGGTGTGCCGGGTCACGGTCCCTTCGTCGGCGAGGCGCTCGAGGTAGCGCCACGCCGTCACCCGGGAAACGCCGACCTGCTTGGCGACCGCGTCGGCGGTGATCCCATCGGCGGAATCCCTTACCGCACGGGCGATCTCGTCGTTGGTGCCGGCGGCCGCACCCTTCGGGGCTGCGGATCGACCGCCGGTCACCCGTAATTCGGCAAGCGCACGGTCAACCTCGGCCTGGCTGGCGGCGTCGGTGCCCGCGGGCAGGGCCTCCCGGTAGCGTTGGTAGCGCTCCAGTCGGTCGCGGAACGCCGCGAACGTGAAGGGCTTGAGCAGATACGCCAGCGCGCCGTGGCCGACCGCGGCGCGGACCATCTCCAGGTCGCGCTCCGACGTGATGGCGATGATGTCCGGTGCGGGCCGCAGACCCGACAGACCAGATGCCAGCGCGATACCGCTGGCGTCGGGGAGTCCGATATCGAGCAGCACCAGGTCGATCGGGATCTCGTTCGCCGCCGCTTCACCGGCCGCACGCATCGCCTCGCGGGCGGTGTGGGCGACGGCCGTCACCGTGAAGCCTTCCAGCCGTTGCAGGTACGCCTGATGCGCCTCGGCGATCAACGGTTCGTCCTCGACGATCAACACGCTGATCACGAGCCGCTCACCGTCACCGTCACAACCGACCCGTACGTCACGTCGGCGGAAAGGGTTCCGTTGTGGCGCTTGACGACCTGCGCGACGAGCGCCAGCCCGAGGCCGTGTTGTTCGGCGTCGGTGCCGGACTTGGTCGAGTAGCCGCGCTGCATGGCCTTCTCGAAGGTGGCGGCGTCCATGCCGGGGCCGCTGTCTGCCACCCGGATGAGCAGAGTGTGGTCGTCCTGGCTGACGGTGACCTCGACCCACGGGTCTTCGCGATCGCACGCGTCCATGGCGTTGTCAATCAGGTTGCCCAGCACGGTGACCATCTCCTGACCCGACAGTGGTACGCCGTCGCTGTTCGACGGCAGATGGGTGTCCTCGGTGACCGACAATTCGATTCCGCGCTCATCGGCCTGCGCGGTCTTGCCGAGAAGCAGTGCGACCAGCGTGGGTTCGCCGACGTCGTTGGAGAGCCGGTCCACTAGGCGCTGCGACAGTTCGAGCTCATTGGTCGCGAACTTGACCGCTTCGTCGTCACGGCCCATCTCGACCATGGTGATCACCGTATGCAGTTTGTTGGCGGCCTCGTGTGCCTGCGAGCGCAGAGAGTCCGTCAGCACCTGCAGCGAGCTGAGCTCGCCCAGTGCCCCTTGCAGTTCGGTGCGATCGCGGATGGTGACGACCTCCGAGTCATGAGACCGGTTGTCCACCTGGGAGCGGTTGACCACCAGCACCCGTTCGTCGGTGACGTGGACCTCGTCGCGGGCGCCAGGGTTGTAGGTCTGCAGGAACTCGGGTAGATCCGCCCGGGAGACGGGGCCCGGATGCAGGCCGAGCAGCCGTCGTGCCTCGTCATTGACCAGTGCCACCCCGCTGCGGTCGAGCACGATCAGGCCCTCGGACACCGAATGCAGGATCGCGTCGTGGTGCTCGTACATCACCCGCAGCTCGTCGGGCCGCAGCCCGTGGGTCTGGCGCAGCAGCCGTCGTCGGATCGCCCACACGCCGAGCAACGAAATCGCCAGTGCCCCAACGCTGACCGCGGCGATCGTCAGCCATTGCGATCGCCAGCGCTGCGCGAGGGTCTGCTGTGTGATGCCCGCCGCCACCAGGCCGACGATCCCGCCTGAGCCGTCGCGCACCGGCACGATGGTGCGGATGGACGGGCCGAGTGTGCCCGTGTACACCTCGGTGAATGTCTCACCGCGAAGAGCAGGCTCGATGGTTCCGAGGTAGTGGCCGCCGATCTGCTTGGGGTCGGTGTGGGTGAAGCGGGTCCCGTCCGGCGACATGATCGTGATGAAGGCGATGTCGGTGTGGGAGCGCACCGCCTCGGTGACGGGCTGCAAAATCTCGGTGGCCCTTCCGGATTCGATCGCCGCGGCAGTCGACGGCGAGTCGGCCAGCGCCGTCGCGATCGCGACCACCTGTTGGCGTGCGGCGGCATCACCGTCTCGGCGGGCATCCAACAGCGCCAACCCGCTGCCTGCCGCCACTACGACCGCGATCACCAGGATCTGCAGCGCGATCGCCTGCGTCGCCAGTGGCCACGGCCGCGAGCGGCCCGAACGACGGCGCCACCACCTGGTCACGGCGCGCCCAATTCCTCGGCTGCGAGAGCGAATATCTCGTCCCCTGCGCCCACGGCCAGGAAATGGCCTGCGCCCTCGACGGGATTCCACACCGCGCCCGGCATCGCGTCGGCCACGGCCTTATTGATCGGGTCCGGGACGAGAAGGTCGTCCAGCCCCTGCCACACATGGACCGGCCGCTCTATCTGCTTGACGTCGAAAGCCCAACGGCGGTAAAGGAGTTCGGCGTCGCGCACCAGGCCGCCGGAACCGTGGGCGAAGCATTCGGCACATGAGTCGGCGAACCCCTCGCCGATCTCGGGCCGAAGCAGAAGCTCGCGGTCGTAATCGTTGACGCTCTGCCGAATCTGCTTGGAGAAGCTGGTGCGGAACCGTTTCGCGGCCAACCCAAGGGCGGCGTACATGAGCCGAAAGCCAAGTGTGAAGTGCAGGGCGAGGGTGCCCCCGAGCGCGTCGACCTTCGAAAGGTAAAGCGCAGCAGAGTTGTCCCCGAATGCGCCATAGCTGCCCGGTGCGATGCTGCTGACGTGGCGTAGCCGCGCGGGATCGATGTAGGCGGCCGCGGCCAGCGCCCACGGCCCGCCCTCCGACCAGCCCGTTACACCGAACTCCCGCTGCCCCAACGCGTCGGCGACCGTCACCAGATCGTCGGCCCAGCCCGCGTACGAGTGAGCCTTCTTGGCACTGGACTGTCCCATCCCCGGCCGGTCCACGCAGACGAGGCGCAAGCCGTTCTTCAACGCTGAGCCGGCGAGCAGGCGCGCCTCGAGCCGGCTGCTCGGGCCGCCGTGATTGTGCAGAACGAGCGGGCCGTGCGGATCTCCGACCTCGAGGTACGCGAGGTGACGACCGTCGGGGGTCGTCACCACCTCAGCCATGCCGTCCGCCCCCTCCCTGAACGTAATGAACTTAAGCGTGACCTGGCTCACGTACTGGGCGAACCTACTTGCACATCACATTCGATGTCGACCTGGAGGTATCCCGCACATGACAGTCATCGACCGCCAACCGCCGGTATCCGAGCCCCCGGATCCGCCGCGCCGCAAAAAGGACCGCACGCACTGGCTCTACATCGCCGTGATCGTTGCGGTGCTCGTCGGCATCGCGGTCGGCATCCTCGCTCCCGAGGTCGGCAAGAGCGTCGGCGTTCTCGGCACGATGTTCGTCGCGCTGATCAAGATGATGATCGCGCCGGTGATCTTCTGCACGATCGTGCTCGGCATCGGATCGGTGCGCAAAGCCGCCACCGTCGGCAAGGTCGGCGGCCTGGCCTTCGTCTACTTCCTGGTGATGTCGACGTTCGCGCTCGCGATCGGCCTCGTCGTCGGCAACATCATCCACCCCGGCAGCGGCATGCACCTCACAGAGACCGCCGCGGGCAAGGGCGCCGAGCTGGCCGAGAAAGCCCACGAGTCGGGCGGGCTGATGGACTTCGTCCAGGGCATCATTCCCGACACACTGTTCTCGGCGCTGACGGCGGGCAGCGTGCTGCAGGCGCTCTTCGTCGCACTTCTGGTCGGATTCGCATTGCAGGCGATGGGCAGCGCGGGGGAGCCGATCCTGCGCGGCATCGAGCATCTGCAGAAGCTCGTGTTCAAGGTCCTCGTCATGATCCTGTGGCTGGCGCCGATCGGCGCGTTCGGCGCTATCGCCAACGTCGTCGGACAGACCGGCTGGACCGCGGTCACCCAACTGCTGACACTGATGCTCGGCTTCTACGTCACGTGCCTCTTGTTCGTCTTCGGTGTGCTCGGCACGATCCTGCGGGTGGTGTCCGGGGTGTCAATCTTCAAGCTGGTGCGCTACCTGGCCCGCGAGTACCTGTTGATCTTCTCGACGTCGTCGTCGGAGTCCGCGCTGCCGAGGCTGATCGCCAAGATGGAGCACCTGGGTGTGGACCGCAGCACCGTCGGCGTCGTCGTCCCGACCGGCTACTCGTTCAACCTGGACGGCACCGCGATCTACCTGACGATGGCGTCCCTGTTCATCGCCGATGCGATGGGCAGCCCGATGTCGGTCGGCGAGCAGATTGGCCTGCTGGTGTTCATGATCGTCGCCTCCAAGGGTGCCGCGGGTGTGACCGGTGCCGGCCTGGCCACCTTGGCGGGCGGTCTGCAGAGCCACCGCCCCGATCTGCTGGACGGCGTCGGCCTGATCGTCGGCATCGACCGGTTCATGTCCGAGGCCCGCGCGGTCACGAACTTCTCCGGCAACGCCGTCGCCACCCTGCTCGTCGGGTCGTGGACCAAGACCGTCGACAAGGCCAAGGTCAACACCGTGCTGCGGGGCGAGGATCCGTTCGACGAGCTGACCATGGTCGACGACGACCACTCGTCGCGTGCCGAAGAGCCGGCGCAGGAGCGTGTCCCTGCCCCGGCGTAGGGCGCGCACATAAAGAAGGCCCGGCCGGTACCGCCACCGGCCGGGCCTTCTCCCGTCGTTGAAAAGAGAACCGCGTCAGCGGCGATTGCAGTCCAGCGTCACCGAAATCGACTGGCTGACAGTTTCCAGCACCAGCGCGCGGTCGCCGCCGAAGCCGTTGCGGCCGGGGCCGATGTAGGGCACCCACTGCTGCACCGACTTGGGGTTGCGCACGTTGGTCACCACGCATTCGCTCATCGGCGCGGATCCGCTTCGATCGATGTTGACCGTGTAGCCCTCGTCCTGCAGCCGCTTGATGGTTGCCTGTGCGTCCTCTTCGGCCGACGCGATGCCTGCGGGCACGGTCATGGCGGCGAACACACCCACCATCGCAGCTGCGAGCGTCCACTTTTTGCGCATAACCGCACCTCTCCTCGTGTGTTGGATCAATGATCCCCCATATACATCGTTTCGGACACACAAATAGTTCCCAGGCGTCACGCAGGTCTCCGCCCGGTGAGGTGCGCCGTCGGCAAAGCCGACCGTAATGAAGCCCACATTTGCGGAGTTGGTCAACGGGTGCGCGGTTGGGGAACCATGACTGTGTGAGTCAGACATCGGTAGCCCGCCAACCGGCCACGGCTACCCGGGTCAGGCTGTCGCAGGAGGTCATCACGCTCGACGACGGGCACAAGGTGGGCGTGACCATCGGCGGCAAGGGTGTGCCGCTGGTGTTTCTGCACGGGATCGCCCTCAGTGGGCGGGCCTACGTGCGACTGCTGAGCCGGTTGGCGGGAATGGGATTCCTGGTCGTGGCCCTCGACGCGGCGGGCCACGGCGTCACCCCCAACCTGCCCCGCAACGCGGCCGACCTGAGCCATCGGGTGGACCTGACGCTGCGCACGCTTGATGCCCTCGGCATAGGCAAGGCCGTCTTCATGGGCCATTCGATGGGCGGCCGGATGCTCGTCGCGCTGGCGGCGCTCGCGCCAGAACGGGTGCTGGCGGCGGTGCTGCTGAACGCCGCCGCCGGCGCACCCTTCGACGAGTCCATCCGCACGCCGGTCCGGTCGCCCCGCAGGGCGGCGAAGGCGGTGCTGAACGCGGCCTACGACGCCCCAGCCGATCCGCGCCGGCTGCCTGCGCGCGAACGCAGGCGCTACATGCGGCAGATGGCAGCCGCGCTGGCCCGCAATGTGCGGACCCCGCTCGGACTGCCGGGTGCCATACAGGCCATCGTCACGTCCGGCGATTACACGCCGATGTTGGACGCGATGCGCCGGCACAGCGTGCCCACCATCGTCGTGCACGGCGAGAACGATCTGGTGGTTCCGTTCGAGAGCGCCGAAGACATGGCCGAGCGCGCCGACGGCACCCTCTATCGGGTGCCCGGCGCCTACCACTCGTGGATGCTGGCCAACCCTCGCCACGGTGCCGATATGGTGCGCCAGTTGCTGGCCGCAGAATTGGGCGATGTCCTGCGCGAGGCGGCTCGGGCGCTGGGGATCGTGGGCGTGCCCGGTGGCTGGCAGTACGCGCTTCTGACCACCGACTCACCGCTGCATTCGTTGGAGGACCGGCCCCTCGAGGTCGTCGGCGTCGAGCCGCCCGAACACGTCGACATGGACCGGCTGCGCAGTGCCTGTCGCGCGCCGAACCGCAGGACGGCGCGGCGTTTGCGCTGGTTCGACGGGTGGCGCCGCAGACGTGAGCAGACGGCATCGGCCGGAACCGCCGACATCGCGTAGTCAGCGCATTAACATCGCGTTCATCTGACCGCGCCGGGCATGGCACCCGAAGTCGGAGGGGAACCGATGGACAGCACGATGCAGGACGTTCAGCTGACGATCACCGCGATCATGCGGCACGCGTGCGATCTGCACGGCGACCGCACGGTGACGACGGCGACCGGTGACGGATACCGGCATACGACAATTCGGGAGATCGGGCAGCAGGCGGGCCGGTTGGCTAACGCGTTGCGACGCATCGGTATCACCGGCGACCAGCGCGTGGCGACCTTCATGTGGAACAACGCCGAGCACCTCACGGCTTACATGTCCATTCCGTCGATGGGTGCGGTGCTGCACACGCTCAACATCCGGCTGTCGGCCGAACAGATCGCCTTCATCGCCAACGAGGCCGAAGACCAGGTGATCATCGCCGACCAGTCGCTGACCGCTGTGCTTGCCCCAGTGCTGCCGTTTCTGGAGACGGTGCACACCGTGATCATGGTCGGTGACGGTGATATCGACGCGCTGACCGAGTCCGGCAAGACCGTGCTGCGCTACGACGACATCCTGGCGGCCGAGGCCCCTGACTTCGACTGGCCAGACGTCGACGAGAGGTCCGCCGCCGCGATGTGCTACACCAGCGGGACTACGGGGAACCCGAAAGGTGTTGTCTACAGCCATCGTTCGAGCTATCTGCACGCGATGATGACGAACACCGCCAACGCCGTCGGTGTCGGGTTCAGCGACAAGGTGCTGCCCATCGTGCCGATGTTCCACGCCAACGCGTGGGGGATGCCGTACGGCGCGTTGATGGCGGGCGCCGAGATCGTGATGACCGACCGGTTCCTCGACTCGAAATCGTTGATCGGCCTGATCGAGACGCAGCGGCCGACGGTGGCCGCGGCGGTTCCGACGATCTGGAACGACGTCCTGCACTGCCTGGAAAACGAACCAGGACACGACATCTCGTCGCTGCGACTGGTGACCTGTGGCGGGTCGGCGGTGCCGATGTCGATGATGAAGGCGTTCCAGAAGGAGCACGACGTCCAGATCGTGCAGGCGTGGGGCATGACCGAGACCTCGCCGCTTGCGACGATCGCGCGACCGCTGCCCAACGCGGATGACGAACAGTACTGGGCGCAGCGCGGCACGCAGGGCCGGGTGGTCTGCGGAGTGGAGGCGCGGATCGTCGACGACGACGGCAATCCGCTGCCGCACGACGGCGAGGCGGTCGGCGAGGTGCAGGTGCGCGGCCCGTGGATCACCGGCGGGTACTACCGCAACCACGATCAGTCGAAGTTCGTCGACGGCTGGTTGCACACCGGCGACGTCGGTCGCATCGATTCACTGGGCTACGTGACGCTGACCGACAGAGCCAAGGACGTCATCAAGTCCGGTGGCGAATGGATCTCTTCGGTGGAGTTGGAGAACCACCTTATGGGCCACCCGGCGGTGTCCGAGGCCGCCGTGGTGGCCGTGCCCGACGAGCGCTGGCAGGAGCGGCCGCTGGCCGTCATCGTCGTCAGCGAGGGCGCCGAGGTGTGCGCGAAGGAGCTGCGGGAGTTCCTGGGCGACAAGGTCGTTCGCTGGTGGCTCCCCGAACGGTGGGCCTTCATCGAAGAGGTGCCGCTGACCAGCGTCGGCAAGTTCGACAAGAAGACCATCAGGGCGCGCTACGCCGAGGACGCCTACGACGTCATCGAGCACCGCGACTGACTTTTCTGCGGCGAGACTTTTCTCCGGCGAGCAGTCGCAAAAGTACCCGACACGCCGAGGATTTCGGGCCTTTTGCGTCTGCTCGGCGATGTGGGCCCAGCTCGGCGATGGGGGCTCAGCTCGCGGTGTGGGCCCAGCTCGCGGTGGAAGGTCTCCCCGGGCTAGCGCTCGGCTCGCTGGTAGGCCGTCACCACGGCGGCGCCGCCGAGACCGATGTTGTGCTGCAGCGCCGCGGTGACGTTGTCGACCTGACGCTTGTCCGCGGTTCCCCGCAGCTGCCAGCTCAGCTCCGCGCATTGCGCAAGCCCCGTCGCCCCGAGCGGATGCCCCTTTGAGATCAGGCCGCCGGACGGGTTGACCACCCAGCGGCCGCCGTAGGTGGTGTCGCCGTTGTCGATCAGCTTCGGGGCCTCGCCCTCGGCGCACAGACCAAGCGCCTCATACAGCAGCAGCTCGTTGGCCGAGAAGCAGTCGTGCAGCTCGATCACCTGGAAATCGGAAGGCCCGAGACCCGACTGGTCGTAAACCTTCTGTGCGGCTTGGACATTCATGTCGGAGCCGATCAGGTTCTTGGCGCTGCCGTCGAAGGTGCTTTCGAAGTCGGTGGTCATCGCCTGCCCGACGATCTCCACCGCCTGGCCGGCAAGGCCGTGCTTGTCGACGAACGCCTCACTGGCCACGATCGCCGCGCCCGACCCGTCGGACGTGGGCGAGCACTGCAGCTTCGTCAGCGGATCGGAGATCATCTTCGCCGCCAGGATGTCGTCGAGGGTGTACTCATCCTGGAACTGCGCATACGGGTTGTTGACCGAATGCTTGTGGTTCTTGTAACCGATCTTGGCGAAATGCTCAGCGGTCGTGCCGTGTGTGCGCATGTGTTCCCGGCCTGCGGCCCCGAACATCCACGGCGCCACCGGGAATGCGAACTCGTCGATCTCAGCCATCGCCTTGACGTGCTTGCCCATCGGCGATTCGCGATCGTCGGCGCCGCCCTGAAGCGGGCCGGGCTGCATCTTCTCGAACCCCAGCGCGATCGCGCAGTCGACCAGCCCGCCGCGGACCGTCTGCGCCGCCAGAAACAGCGCAGTCGAGCCCGTCGAGCAGTTGTTGTTGACGTTGGCGATCGGGATGCCAGTCATACCGAGCTCGTACAATGCCCGGTTACCGGAGGTGGAGTCACCGGCGACGTAGCCGACGAAGCCCTGCTCCACCTCGGAGTAGTGAATGCCCGCGTCCTCGAGCGCTTTCGTGCCCGATTCGCGTGCCATGTCGGGGTAATCCCAGCCCTCGCGGCGGCCGGGCTTCTCGAACTTCGTCATCCCGACCCCGACGACGAACACTTTGTTTGGCATCTGATGCATCCCTTCGCAGTTTCTGCAATCGACAGAAACACATGGCGAGCGAACTGTCTAGATGCGCTATCCGCGACGCGGGCTACGGCAGCAGGCCCGTGTGCTCGGGGCAGTAGTTGAACACCGACTCGACAACGAACACGGCCGCCTGATGGGTGGTGAGGTCGGTGTTTGCCAGGATCTCGTCACCGAGGTCCAGCGGGTCGGCGCCGTCGTCGATCGAGCCGCACACATAGTGGGCGTTCGACACGGCGGTGCGGGCCGAGTCGTAGGAGATGCCTTCGTCGCTGATCGCGCTGAGGAACTCGTCGTCGACCGAGCTGAAGGCGTTGGCGGTGCCCGCGCCTGCGAACGCGGCCAGTGCGAGTCCAGACACGGCGATCGCGGTGGCGGCGAACTTGGTGACCCGAGGCGTGGCGAACATGTGGACTCCTTGATGTCGTTTTCTCCGGCTCTGTGCCGGTGTGACATCAGCCTCCGATGGACCTCTTGAAGGATTCTTGGAGGATTCTTGGAGCCGCCGATCAGCGCTTGGTCAGCTGGTGCTCAGCCGAAGTCGTTCCACCATTTGTGCAGCTCTTCGAGGTTTGGGCCCTGTGCGTCGGCCAGCAGCAGGTCGACGTCCTTCGTCCACGTGACGTCGGGGTTGCCGTCGTAGGTGCCGCAGGCGACCTGGCCGGCGACCTCGTCGGGGTTCGCGTTGTAGTGCCACGCGGTGGGTGAGTCGATGTCGCTGCCCGGGCACTTGACCAGTTCGGAGTTCTGCGCGATGGCGTCGCTGAAGTGCTGGTCCAGCGTCGCCTGATCGGCGAAGAGCGAATACCGCGCGGCCTTGGGTCCGGTCGGCACATTCGTCTCGGTGCAATCCACCGTGGCTAGGGCCCCGGTGACCGGCGGGTGCGCCGGTTCGCAGGCACCGTCGTCGTAGCTGGGGGGCAGCGCGGCGAGCAGCTTGGAATCGAAGGATTCCGGGTCAACCGACGGCGTAGTGGTCCTCGGCGTTCTCGATGTCGTGGTCTGCCGCTTGGTCGTCGTGGTGCTGGTGGCGACGCTCCGAGTCGACGAGTCGTCCTTGCTGAGCGCCCACCACGCGCCGAGGCCGCCGAGGACCAGGACGAACACCGCCCCTGCGGCGGCCAGCGCAATCCAGGCGCTGCCCTTCTTCGGCGCAGACGCTCCCGGCGGCGGCGTGTTCCACTGCCCACCGAACGCGGCAGGGCCTGAAGCGGGAAACGGCGGTGGGGTGGGCGGCGGCGTGTGCTGCGGTGGCGGCGGTGGAGTCGGATACGGCGACGGGGTCACGCCTGCAGGTGGTGGAGCCAATGCCGTTCCGATCGCACCAGGGAAGCCCGGCAGCGTCGCATCCTGGCTGCGTTGCAGGATGGTGGCGGCCTGATCCTGGTCGCGTTGTGTGAGCGCATCGTTGGCGGCCGCGGCGAAATCGCCTGCGCTGGCGTAGCGTTCGGCGGGATTCTTGGCCATGCCGCGCGCGATCACCTGATCGAAGGCGACCGGAATCCCGGGCCGCATCACGCTCGGCCTCGGTATCGGTTGCATGAGATGCGAGGTGATCACCACGCTGACGCTGTCCGCGGGGAACGGCTGCGATCCGGTCAGGCACTCGTGCAGAACGCACGAAAGGGCGTAGATGTCGGCGCGGTAGGTCACCTCGTCGTTGGTGAACCGCTCCGGCGCCATGTAGGCGTATGTCCCTACGGCGGTGCCCAATTCGGTCAGCTTCTCGTCGGTGGCGGCGTTGGCGATACCGAAGTCGACGAGGTATGCGAAATCGTCGCGGGTGAGCAGAATGTTCTCTGGCTTGACGTCGCGGTGCATGATGCCGGACTCGTGGGCGGCATCGAGCGCCGACGCGATCTGGCGCACGACGGCCACCGACCGTGCGGGTGTCATCGGGCCGTAGTTCTTCAGTACCTTGCGCAGGTCGGTGCCGTCGATCATGCGCATGTCGACGTACATCACGCCGTCGATCTCGCCGTAGTCGTGGATCGGGACGACGTGGGGTTCCAGCAGCCGGCCCGCGGAGTGCGCCTCGCGCCGCAGCCGCTTGCGGAACACCGGATCGTGGGAGACCCCCTCCGGCAACAGCTTCAGCGCGACGATGCGGTCCTTCTCGGTGTCCTCGGCCTCGTAGACCTCGCCCATTCCGCCCTTACCGAGCAGGCGACGCAGCCGATAGCGGCCGAACTGGGTGCCCACACGGGAGTCCCCTTCGGTGCCGCTCATCGATCGCTCCTCTATGTGTGTTGCCGTGCATTGCCGGCGACAACACCCTAATGCCGCAGCGCGGGCGTCACACAGCAAACCGCACTACGCCTCACAGGCCCTGCATCTCGAACACGAACTCGTGGTCGCAGATCCGAATGCGGTCTCCGTTGGCGAGGGCGACGCCGGCGCGGATTCGTTCCCCTCGCACGTCGACGCCGTTGGCCGACCGCAGATCCGAAACCACGAAGCTGGTGCCGGTGTCGATGACGACGGCATGGTGGCGGCTGACGTTCGGGTCGTCGAGAACGATGTCGTTGTCGGGCAGTCGGCCGATCCGGGTAGCCGCCGCCACCAGCGGATACTCCCGGCCCGACGCGTCGCGAAGAAGGGCGACCGAGGATGCTCCGCTGATCGCGGTGCGCTGGTCGAGCGAAGTGGCGGTATGGATGGCGGTGGTCCTCGCCACCCGCTTGACGTCAAGAGGCTCCTGGCGCAGGACCCGCTCGTAGAGTGCCTTCACGGTCGGGCCGGGATCGATACCGAGATCCTCTGCGAGCGTGGTCTTCAGCCGCCGGTAGGCCTGCAGCGCGTCGGATTGGCGTTCGGCCAGGTAGTAGGCGGTGATCAGCTGAGTCCACAGCGGCTCGCGGTAGGGATGCTCGGCGGTCAGCGACTCCAATTCACCGATCACGGCATAGCTACGCCCGCATGCGATCTCGGCCTCGGCGAGCGCGGTATGCGCGAGCATCTTGTCCTCGACCAGTGCGGTGGCAAATGCGTCGACGAACTGGAAGTCGCGCAGGTCCTCGAGGACCGGCCCGCGCCATTCCGCGAGCGCCGCGGACAGGTGCTGGCTGGCCTGCTCGAACTTTCCGGTGGCCGCAGCCTGCACACCCGCGTTTTTACCGAGCGCGAATCGTCCGATATCGCAATCGCTTTCGGGCACTGTCAACCGGTAGCCAGGTGGTGCGCTCGCCAATGCCGTGCGGGAGTCGACGCCGATGCCCGCCAGCAGCTTGCGGAGGTTGGACACGTAGGAATGCAGGCTGGCCCGCGGATCAGGTGGCGGGAACTGCTCCCACGCCGCCTCGATCAACGAATCGGTCGCGACGGGGCGGTTGCGGTTGATCACCAGCATGGCAAGTACCGCCCGCTGCTTGGGCGTGCCCAACGCCACCGACTCGCCGTCGACGCGGATCTGCAGCGGTCCCAGCACGCCGAACTCGGCACCGTTGTCGGTCATCACGGCAATTGTGACCTGCCCATGCGCGTCGTGGTGTAGACCTGGGTAGAACGTGTTCTAGTTTCGCGATTTCGGGAGGTATGACATGGGCCTTCGGGTCGTGCAGTGGGCCACCGGCGGCGTCGGTGTCGCGGCGATCAAGGGGGTGCTGGAGCACCCGGACCTCGAGCTCGTCGGATGCTGGGTGCACTCGCCGGACAAGGCGGGGCGCGACGTCGGCGAACTGATCGGCAGCGAACCGCTCGGTGTCACCACGACGAACAGCATCGACGACATCCTCGCCCTCGACGCGGACGCGGTGATCTACGCGCCGCTGATGGCCGATCCCGACGAGGTTGCTGCACTGCTGCGGTCCGGCAAGAACGTGGTCACCCCGGTCGGCTGGCTGTACCCGAGTGAGCGAAGCGCCGCGCCGATACGTGAAGCGGCGCTGGAAGGTAACGCGACGCTGCATGGCACAGGCATGGCGCCGGGCGGCATAAGCGAGAAGTTCCCACTGCTGTTCTCGGCGTTCTCCACCGGCGTGACATTCGTTCGCGCGGAGGAGTTCTCCGATCTGCGAAGCTACGACGCACCCGACGTGCTGCGCCACGTGATGGGCTTCGGCGAGGTACCCGAGAAGGCGCTGACCGGGCCGATGCAGAAGATGCTCGACAGCGGTTTCATCCAGGCCGTGAAGATGGTCGTCGACCAGATGGGCTTCAAAGCAGACCCGAAGGTACGGGCCACGCAGGAGGTCGCCCTGGCGTCCGCGCCGATCGAATCCCCGCTTGGCGTAATCGAGCCCGGCCAGGTCGCGGGCCGCAGGTTCCACTGGGAGGCGCTCGTCGACGGCGAGCCCGTTGTGCGCGTGACGGTGAACTGGTTGATGGGGGAGGAGAACCTCGATCCCGCGTGGACTTTCGGCCCCGCCGGGCAGCGCTACGAGATGGAGGTCCGCGGCAACCCCGACATCACCGTCGCCGTCAAGGGTTTCCACTCCGAGATCGGCGGCGAGGGCCCGGAGTACGGCATTGTCGGCACGGCGGCGCACTGCGTGAACTCGGTACCCGCGGTCTGCGCGGCCGCGCCGGGCATCCTCACCATGCTCGACCTCCCGCTGATCAGCGGGAAGGCGGCTCCGCGGCTCGGCTGATTTCCCTTGCGAATAGGGACTTTCTGCCCTTGGGCCGGCGCAGAATTGCCGACATCGTGATAAGCATCTCCATCGACTCGAGGTACACGCTGTGATCGCATTCAAGACAACTGCACCGCTTGGGCTGTGCGCCGTAGTGATCGGACTCGCCGTCCTGTCAGAGCCGGTGTCGGCCAACGCCGATGTCTGCGGGTCGGTGGGCGGACGCCACGTCTCGGTGAGCGGGTGCGGGAGCATCGCCGACGCGGTCGCGCCCTACGTGCCGCCGCCCGCGGTCTATGCGCCGTTGCCCGAGGACTATGACATGGCCCCACCGCCTCCTCCGCCACCGCCTCCGCCGCCGAATGTCAACGTGTGCGCCAACTTCGGGCGCCGGATCAGCGTCAGCGGTTGCATCTGAGCAGCGCGCGTCACGTCAGACCCAGCTAGTTCCCGTAAGGAGCACAACGAATGGTGATTAAGCAACGACGCTTGATGTGCGGAGTTTCGGCGCTTGTCGCCGCGATTCTGGTGGCGACCGCGGCACCGGCAGCCGCGGACGATCCCCCACCCCCGAACTGCACCGCCGCGGACCTGGCCGGTGTGCTGACCGGCGTGTCCGCCGCCATGTCGGCCTATCTCTTCACCCACCCGGACGTGAACGTCTTCTTCACCGACCTCAAGGGCCTTCCTCGAGACCAGCAGCGTCAGCACTTGCAGGAGTACCTCGACGCCAACCCGCAGGTGGAAGCGGAGGTCAGGGCGATACGCGCGCCTTCGCTGGAGTTCCGAGACCGCTGCGAGGTGGAGTTGCCGAGCTAGTCTCGTGTGATGGCTGAGCCGTTGGTTGTCGAGCAGTCCCGCACCATCTCAATGGGCCGCGACGATGTCTTCCGCGACATGGTCCCGATGCCGTTGCCGTCCCTGTTCCGACGTTGGTACGGCCCGATCCCGCCGATCAAGGAAACCCGGGACCAGACCGGTGATTGGGACGCCGTCGGGCAGTCCCGCACCGTTGTGCTGGTCGGCGGCGGCAGCATGCACGAGCAGCTCACCCAGTTCGATCCGCCCCATTCATTCGGCTACACGCTGACCGACGTCAAGGGCCCGCTGTCGCCGCTGGTCGCCCACGTCGACGGTGAGTGGATCTTCGAGCCGATCGGCGCAGGCACCAACGTGACGTGGCGGTGGACCATCCACCCGCGCAGCGGGCTCACCGCGCCCTTGCTGCCGATATTCGGCAAGCTGTGGAAGGGCTACGCCCGCCAGTCGCTGGATGAGCTGTCCAGGCAGCTCGTGCACTGAATCGTCACGGGATGCGGTAGAACGGGTTCGGCAGCAGGAACGTGCGTTCGGCGAACCCGCCGTCGAGATCCGACGGCTGGTCGCCCATGTTGACGATGATGGTGTAGCCCTCACCCTCGATGGCCTGCCGTTGCGGGGCCTTGAAATCGGCAGCCGAAACATAATGGGCACCATCGGGTTCCATGATCAGCCGGGAGTAGCCGGTGTATCCGACGTCGGCGAGGTTGCGTTCGGTCGCCGCCCGCTGTGACTCCTGGCGGCCGGTGATGAAGAAGATCGCTGCGCCGCGGTCCTTCGCGGTGTTGTAGACGTCCATCGTCGGCGGGATAACGGCGGACCGCGCGCTCAGATCCCATGCCTGCAAACCGCAGGGACCGTGGGGCAGCGCGTTGCACGGGCCACCGTAGACCCGGCCGAAGTCGTTGGCCTTGATGGCTTCCCAGTTCGACAGCACGGTCTCGTCGATGTCGAAGACCACCGCGGGCCGGTTGACGGCCGCGGCCCGCTCGTCGATCCACGGGATGGCGGGCCACGCGGCCAGCTGCAGATCGGTCAGATAGGCGCCGTTGTCGTAATACCGCGTCGCCTCGGTCTTCAGGTCGCCGATGTTGGCCGGCTGAACCGGGGCCGGGACGATCGGCGACGGAGGCGCTGGCGGTTCGGCGACGGCCGTCGGCGCGCAGACCAGCAATGCGGCCACCACGACGACGGTGATGCGAGCGTGGACCATCAGAACCGGATCAGCCCGCGCAGATTACGGCCATTGCGCAGGTCGTCGTATCCGGCATTGATGTCGGACAGTTCGTATTCCCGGGTGATCAACTCGTCGAGCTTGAGCTGACCGGAGTCATAAAGGTCGAGCATCTTGAAGATATCGACACGTGGATTCGACGAACCGAAAAGTGAACCGCGAACCTGCTTTTCGAATAGCGTCAGGTCGACCAGCGACAGGTTCACCTGTTTCTCGTCCGGGTGCGCCATCGCCGTCATCACCACGCGGCCGCGCTTGCCGACCAGGCTCAGCGCCTGTGCGACGTAGGCGCCTTCGGCGACATCGGTGGTGACGACGCAGACGTCGGCCTTCTGGCCGTGGGTCAGCCCGATCACCAGCGAGGCGGCCTCCTCGAGGGTCGCCGCGGTGTGGGTGGCACCGAATTCGGTTGCTCGAGTGCGCTTGTACTCGACCGGGTCGAGTGCAACCACGTGCCGGGCCCCGACGATGCGGGCCGCCTGAACCGCGTTGATGCCGACGCCGCCGACGCCCATCACCACCACCGTGTCGCCGGCAGTGGCCTCGCCGGTGTTGACCGTGCTGCCGTATCCGGTGGTGACACCGCATCCGACCAGTGCCGCCTTGTCAAGCGGGACGCTTTCGTCGACCTTGACCACCGACGCCGTCGGCACCACGGTGTACTCGGAAAACGTTCCGAGCAAGCACATTTGGCCGACGTCGTGGCCGCGGGCGTGGAAGCGGTGGGTGCCGTCAAGCTGCGGGCCCCGCAGCAGATGCATCCCGAGTTCGCACAGGTTGCTGATGCCGCGCACACACGGCCCGCACCGACCGCATGCGGGGATGAAGCTCAGCACCACCGGATCGCCTTCGGCCACGTCGGCGACGCCTTCGCCCACCTCCACCACGACGCCCGCGCCTTCGTGTCCGCCGACCACCGGCATCGTCATTTTCAGGTCGCCGGTGACGAGATGTTCGTCGGAGTGACACATGCCGCTTGCGGCCATCTTGACCATCACCTCGGCGTGCCCGGGGCCGTCCAGGTCGATCTCCTCGACCTCCCACTTCTGGTGTAGTCCCCACAGCACGGCGGCCTTCGTCTTCATCGACGTGTGCTCCTCCAGGGTTGGCGTTCAGGTTGATTATCGCCAGCCTGGCAGACTTTCGTGCGTGACATCGAAACGTGGTCTGGTGCTGGCAGGCGGGGGACTGGCAGGTATCGCCTGGGAGATCGGCATTCTGCGGGGCATCGAAGACGAAGCGGCCGCGACGGCGCGCGCCCTGCTGGATTCCGACGTTCTCATCGGCACCTCTGCCGGGTCGGCGGTCGCCGCGCAGCTCGGCAGCGGTCTGAGCCTCGACGAGCTGTACGAGCGGCAGATCAAAGGCACGTCCAAGGAGATCAGCCCCAGCGTCGACATCGACGACATCACCGAGCTGTTCCTCAATGCGCTGTCGGACCCAGATGCCAGCAAGGAGCAGAAGCTGCAGCGCATCGGCGCCGTCGCGAACACCACGCCCACCGTTTCGGAGGCGGTCCGACGCGATGTGATCGCCCAGCGGTTGCCGTCACACGACTGGCCGGACCGCGATATGCGCATCACCGCGATCGACATCGGGACAGGCGAGCTGGTCGCCTTCGACAGGAAATCGGGCGTCGAGCTGATCGACGCTGTCGCCGCGAGCTGCGCGGTGCCTGGCGCATGGCCACCCGTCACCATCGGCGAACGGCGATACATGGATGGTGGTGTCGGCAGCACGATGAACTTGAAACTGGCCGCAGACTGCGACGCGGCCGTCGTGCTTGTGCCGTCGGGTAAGGGAGCGCCGTCACCGTTCGGTCCCGACCCGGCCGTCGAGGTCGACGCCTTCAGCGGCCGCTGTATGGGGGTGTTCGCCGACGACGACTCGTTGGCGGCGTTCGGCCCCAACCCTCTTGACCCCGCATGCCGGGAACCGTCGGCACGCGCCGGGCGTGCGCAGGGCCGCCGGATCGCCGGTGAAATCGCCGAGTTCCTGGCGGGCTGATCACGTCTGAACGGCGCTGACCTGCGCAAACAGGTTGGCGAAAATTTTCGTCGAATTTCTTCTGAAAAATTGTGCGACTGATCTGGGCCCAACGCTCCTACCTGTGAAAGCGGCACAAAGGCAGCTTCAGACCACAGGAGAAATCATGAACGGCTACTACCCCCAGAACAGCAATCAGAACTACTACAACGGCTACGCCCCGATGCAGCAGCCGATGCCGATGGCCGCGCCGGTCGCACAGTCCGCCGCGGCGAGCAAGGGCCTGCTGATGGTCGCGGGCATTGCGGTCGTCGGCGCCGCAGCCTTCGGCGGCATCTACCTGATGAACTCGAGCCAGCCCGAGCAGACCGCGGCCTCACAGCCCTCGACGGTGTTCAACATCCCCTCTGAGATCAACATCCCCGGGCTGAACACCAACGACGACCCGGCCTCCCCGGTCGTCGTCAACAACCCGGCACCGTCGGTGCGGGTTTTCACACCCTCCGCTCCCCGTCAGATCGCCGGACCGGCCCCGGTTCAGGGCCAGGCTCCGGCGCAAAGCCAGACCCCGGCGAACACGACCAAACCCGCCGACACCAAGCCGGCGGACACCAAGCCGGCGGACACCAAGCCGGCGGACACCAAGCCGGCGGACACCAAGCCGGCGGACACCAAGCCGGCGGACACCAAGCCTGCCGACACCAAGCCTGCCGACACCAAGCCTGCGGACACCAAGCCCGCAGACACCAAGCCTGCGGACACCAAGCCGGCGGACACCAAGCCTGCCGACACCAAGCCGGCGGACACCAAGCCCGCCGACACCACGACCGGGACCAAGATCGGCGGCACCGATGTGGACCCGTTGCTCGAGTTCGGCGGTTGTGCGTGCGGAAACAAATAACCGCACAAGCCATTTCGAAGCTTCAGCCCAGGCCCTCTCCCAGGCCTGGGCTGAAGCGCGTTCTCAGCACTCCAGCGCCTTGATGGCCTGCGCGGCCAGTTCGCGGCCGATGTCGATGACTTCCGCAGCGCGATGGAATTCCAGGCTGCGGCAAGCGGTTCGGGGCACCTCGATCAGGAGGTCGGGCGGGTAGGCGGCCAATGTGTGACGCGCCAGAGCGGCCTGGGCGATGTCGATGGTGCGATTCATCACCTCGAAGCTGCCCATCTTGGGTACTGGTCCGCCGTCGGGCACCGCATCGGGGTCGTCCTCGTCGGCGGCACTGCTGAACCTGCTCAACATGGCGCGCCCTGTCTGCGTGTCGAGCACCGACCGGGCGGCGTTGGTGTCGAGCAGCGAAGAGGTGCTGCGCCACATCCTGTTCAGCCATTCCGTCGTCGCCCGCGGTTCGGCGTCCGTCGGCTCGTAGCGGCCGCCCGCCTCGCTGCCGCTGAGGCTGACGGCGATGGTGAGGTCGGCGTTGACGGCCGCGATCGGCGCCATCGGCAGCGGGTCGAGGATGCCGCCGTCGGCGAGCAGGCGGCCGTCGAGGATGTGCGGGGTGATGACGCCGGGTATGGCGATGGACGCCCTGATCGCCTCGTCGACCGGACCCCTCTGCAGCCACACCGACTTGCCTGCGATCAGGTCGGTGGTCACGGCGGTGTAGGGGATCGGAAGCTGCTCAATGGTGACCTCGCCGAGGATGTCGCGCACCGCGTCGAGGATCTTCGCCGCGCGCAGCACCCCGGCCGCCGTGATCGACGGATCCAGCAGCCGCAGCACCGCGCGCTGCGTCAACGACATTGCCCACTCGGCGAATTCGTCGAGCTTGCCCGCCGCCTGCAGGCCGCCGACGAGCGCGCCCATGGACGACCCGGCGATCCCGACGATCTCATAGCCCCGGTCATGCAGCTCCGCGATCACCCCGATGTGGGCGTATCCCCGTGCGCCCCCGCTGCCGAGCGCCAGCGCGACCCGATTGCCAGCCATACCGCCATTCTGCGCCGTACCCTGTCGTCAACCGCCCCGAGCCTGCTGACGGATCGCGATTTGACCGGCAGACTCAATCGGTCGCTGCAACACCTGATTGGTTTAGGGGTGTTGTTCGATGGGTTTCGCTCGCGTGGCAGCAAAGAGGTTCCGGGGTTGGCTCGTGAGGTCTTCCTGGAGGCGTTGAGGTCGGGATTGTCGCAGTCGGCGGCGGCCACGGTGGCTGGAGTGCATCGCTCGACGGGTCAGGGTTGGGCCAAGGCGGCAGGGATTGCGGCCAACCGGCCCATTGCGGGATCCGGTTTTCAGCCGCGATGCGGGAGGCGTTCTGGGCGGCGATGTATTCCGGGTCATCGACGGCTCAAGCTGCTGTGATTGCCGGCGTGTCGGAAAACGCCGCCGTGGCGTGGGTCCAACAGTCGGGTTTCGTGCCCAGAACCCCGGCTTGTGACCTGGAACCTGTTAGCGCCCCGGTGCAGCGCGTGCGTGCTCCCATGACGTTCGTCGAAGAACTCGACCGACTACTCTCAGACCCGTCCGCTTACGTTGCAGCGACAGCTTGAATCCGCCACCAGAATTCGCGGCCTTGCGCAGTCTCGGGCGCCACACATGGGACGCCGGGGGCTGACCGACCCGCTGCCGGCCCGTCCTAGCCGACTTTCTCGCAGCCGTGATTCGAATTCAGCAGAGCGAGTCGGCGCCCGCCTGGACGGCGACGATGACGGCGGCCTGCCTGGCCGGGGAGAGCTGTGCCCACGGGGTGTTGTAGGTGGCGGGCCCCGGCGGGGTGTTGGGGTCCTGGATCGTCTTCAAGAACGGTTCGATCTGCGACTTCCGGTCGCCGCCCTGCTGGTCGATCCAGGCCTTAGCGGCCTGGCAGGCCTGCGAATACTCCTCTTCCGTCGACTCGGCGGCGGCGCCGATCGCCGTGGTCACGCCGCCCGGTGAGACCTCGGTGGCGCCGGGTGCCGGGGTGTGGGTTTCGGAGCTGGACGCCGTCGTCGTTGCGGGTGCTGCCGACGACGGACCGCCCTCGCCCTCCGACGAACAACCTGTCATCGCCACGATCGCCGCCGCGGCTGCGGCCCATAGGGGGAAGGAGCGCATGCTGCCAATCTATGCAACACTCGCCAGCGTGATGGCAGGGATCTGGTCTGGGTGGTGTTGTCCGGCGTAAGCCGCCGCCCCCTGACCCGTCTGTCACTTCTGGAGTCCTCATGGTTTCCACCGTCTCCGCCCCTACCCGCCTGCGCGTCCCCGATCTGCTGAACGCGGTCGATCAGGCCGCCGACGGCGTGCTCAGCGGCCGTTACGACCACCTTCTACCGCCCGGCGGGGTGCCGACCGATGACCGCTGGTACACCCGCATCCACGGCGACGACGACCTGGACATCTGGCTGATCAGCTGGGTCAAAGACCACGCCACCGAGCTGCACGACCACGGCGGTTCGCTCGGTGCGCTTACGCTGGTGTCCGGTGCACTCGACGAATTCCGTTGGGACGGTGAGGCGTTGCGACGTCGTCGGCTCAACGCGGGCGATCAGGCAGCGTTTCCGCTCGGGTGGGTACACGACGTCGTGTGGGCGCCGACACACAGCCTTACGGTCGCCGCCCCCACGCTGAGCGTGCACGCGTACGCTCCGCCGCTGACGGCGATGTCATACTACGAGGTGACGAATCGGAACACCCTGCGTCGCAACCGAACCGAACTCACCGACGGCCCGGAGGGATAGTCACTGATGGCCAGCCGTATCGACAAGGTGCTCGACGCCGCACGCGCCCGGTTGCAGCGGTTACCCGCAAACGCCGTGCCTGGCGCGCTGGAACGCGGCGCGGTGCTCGTCGACATCCGCCCCCAGGCGCAGCGGGACCGCGAGGGCAGCGTCGCGGCAGCACTGGTGATCGAACGCAACGTCTTGGAGTGGCGCTGCGATCCGACCAGTGACGCCAGAATTCCGGAGGCCGTCGACGACGACGTGGAATGGGTGGTGCTGTGCTCGGAGGGCTACACCTCCAGCCTTGCCGCGGCGTCGCTCGTCGACCTCGGACTGCACAAGGCGACCGACGTGGTCGGTGGCTACCACGCATTGGCGGCCGAAGGGGTTCTCGTTTAAGCGTTCTCGTCGTTGCTCAGCAGCGGGCGGAGGCGCTCGGTCTTCCCCGGTGTCCACCCAGGTGGTTGCAGCACCGCCGCCCAGCCGTTGGCGACATCCTTGACGTAGACGTGGCCGTGCCCGTCGGGGACGTCCACCGCGACGGCCATGTCCGCCGACACCTGCAGGAACGTCACCACCGGGATCCACTGCATGCGGCCGGACAGATCGTAGCCGCGGGGCTCTTTCAGCCAGTCCGGCTCCTGGAAGAGCAGATCGGGATTCCACCACGCGATCGGGTCCGACGCGTGCTGGAGGTAGACCACCCGCGGTTCACTCCACGGGTCGTCGGGGCGGCCCAGGTTGTCCGGGCGCGCGACGAAGCGGACGTTCTCGCCCTTGTCGAAGATCGGCAGCCATTCCGGCGAGCCGTTGTCGCGGTTGCGGGTGAGATCGGCCCAGATCGTGTTGTTGAACGTCGGACCCGAGTAGAGGGCGCCGTCGGTGCGGGCGATGAGATTGTTCAGCGACAGGAACGGCGCCTCGCCGCCGAACGAGCCGAGGCTTTCGCCGAACACGACAAGTTTGGGCCGCTGGCCCTCCGGCATCTCGCGGATCAGCGCGTCGACGGCCTCGAACAGCGCCTGGCCGGCCTGCCGCGCGTTCTCTTTGTCGACGAGGAACGACAGCCAACTCGGCAGGAACGAATACTGCATGCTCACGATCGCGGTGTTGCCGTTGTACATGTACTCCAGCGCGGCCGCCTCGGCCTCATTGATCCAGCCCGTACCGGTTGTGGTCGCGACGGCGACCACGTCGCGATCCAGGCCGCGCGTGCGCAGGAGTTCCTGGGCGGCCAGCGCCGCGGTGGCCTTGATGCCGTCGGCGGAATGCAGGCCCGCGTAGGCCCTGATCGGTTCGATCGCGGGCTTGCCGTTGAACTTCGAGAGTTCCTCGACCGTCGGGCCTGCCGAAACGAACACCCGGCCCTGATGGCCCAGCGACTCCCAGCTGGCCAACGACTCCGGCCCGCCAGAGCGCAGCGTCGAGTCGGGTGCGGGAAAGTCGGGATCGGTCTCGTCGTTGACCGCGGCGAAAGTCTTGTTGAGGAAACCCATTCCCGCGTGTACGACGACCCCGTTGAGCAATGCGATCGACAGCGCGAGCAGAAGAACGACCGACACGACTGCCGAAACCCGCGGTGGTGCAAAGCGATTCAATTGCCGGGTCAGAAAGCGCACGAGCCGACCGATCAGCTGGCCGATCTCGACGAAGATGAAAAGCACGACAATCGAGAGCACCGCGGTCAGTGGGTGGTCCCAGAACGACATCCGTGGCACACCGTTGAGATCGCGCACCTCGTCCTGCCAGACGTGGAAGTAGATGATCATCAGAATCTGGCCGATCACACCGACGACGACCACGGCTAGCCACGCCCAGCCGGGTGCGTGGGGGCTGGCGTCCTTCGAGCGCATGTACTGCACCAGCCACACGGCCAGCACGCCGATGCCGTAGCCGATCGCGCCCGCCGCGCCGCTGACCAGGCCCTGGAACAGTGGTCCGCGGGGCAGCAGCGACGGCGTCAGCGACAACCACAGGAACACCAGAGCCAGGACTGTCCCGGTGAACGTGTAGTGCCGCTGCCACCAGGTCGGCTTCTTCGCCGGCGGTTCTTGTTGCGGTGCTGCTTCTTCCGTCGCCTCCGCGGTGTCTGTCACCAGGGCAGATTAGCTGTGAGTGAAGTTCGGTGGGCGTTTCTCGCTGAAGGCGTTCATCCCCTCGGTCTGGTCGGCCGTTGCGAACGCCGAGTGGAACAGCCTGCGTTCGTACAGCAAGCCCTCAGCCAACGAAGATTCGAAGGCCCGGTTGACGGCCTCCTTGGCCATCCTCGACGCCGACAGCGACATCTCAGAGATGGTGGTGGCCACGGCCTTTGCCTCACGGATCAACTCGTCGGCGGGCACCACGCGCGATACCAGGCCGCTGCGGTCGGCTTCCTCGGCGTCGATGGTGCGCCCGGTCAGGACAAGATCCATCGCCTTGGCCTTGCCGATGGCGCGGGTCAGCCGTTGTGAGCCGCCCATGCCAGGCAGCACCCCGAGCTTGATCTCCGGCTGGCCGAATTTGGCGGTGTCGGCGGCGATCAGGACGTCGCACATCATCGCCAGCTCGCAACCGCCGCCGAGCGCGTAACCCGCGACGGCGGCGATCAGCGGCGTGCGCACCGCCGCCAGCTTCGCCCATGGCGCGAAGAAGTCCTGGCCGAACACGTCGCCGAAAGACAGCTCGGACATCTCCTTGATGTCGGCGCCTGCGGCGAACGCCTTCTCGTTGCCGGTGATGACGATCGCGCCGATCCCCGAATCACTGTCGAATTCCGCTGCCGCGGTGGTGACTTCGTCCATCACCTGGCTGTTGAGTGCGTTGAGCGCCTTTGGCCGGTTCAGCGTGATGGTGCCGACGCGCGCGTCGCGGTCGACGAGGATGGTCTGGTAGCTCTTCTCGGTCATTGCCTCTCCTCGGGGAAGGTCAGGTCGGGGTTGCGTGGCGCGAAGTACGCGTCGATATCGGCCCTTGTGACCGCTGCCAGTGACGGCGGCGACCACTTCGGGTTGCGGTCCTTGTCGATGACCTGCGCGCGGATTCCTTCGACGAGATCGTGCGAACTCAGCGACTGGCACGTCGTCCGATACTCCTGGCGCAGCACGTCTTCCAGCGTGTCAAGCTTGCCGGCGCGGCGCACCGCTTCAAGCGCGACCGATAGCGAAATGGGGGAGCGCGTCATGATCAGGTTGGCCGCGTCGTCGGCTGGACCCGCGTCGTGTCCGCGCAGCGCAGCGACGATGTCTGCGACGGTCTCACCCGCATAGCACTCGTCGATCCATTGCCGCTGCGCCAGTAACTCACTCGTCGGCGATTCCGTCGCGTATGACGCGAGGGCGGCGTCGATGCCGTCGGCGACGATAGCGTCGGAGAACTTGCCGAGTTCGTCGTGCGGGACGTAGTGGTCGGCGAAACCCATGGCGATCGCATCACCCGCGGCGAACGGCGCGCCCGTCAGCGCTGCGTGAAGGCCGAGCAGGCCGGGTGCGCGCGACAAGATGTACGTGCCGCCGACGTCGGGAATGAACCCGATGCCCACTTCAGGCATGGCCATCTTGGTGGTGTCGGTGACGACGCGGACGCTGCCGTGCGCGCTGACGCCGACGCCGCCGCCCATCACGATGCCGTCCATCAGCGACACGTACGGCTTGGGGTAGCGGGCGATCTGGGCGTTCATCAAGTACTCGTCGTGCCAGAACGAGCTGGCGACGCCGTGATCGCCGCGGGCGCTGTTGTAGACCTCGACGATGTCGCCGCCCGCGCACAGTCCCCGCTCGCCCTCGCCGGACAGCACGACGGCTGTAACGGCGTCGTCGTCCCGCCATTCGGTCAGCGCCTGAGAAATCGCTGAGACCATGGGATGGGTCAACGAGTTGATGGCCTTGGGTCGATTCAGCCTGATCAGGCCAAATCCGCCGTCGACGGTTACTAGGACATCCTTGTTTTCGCCCACGGAATGCAATGTAGATCCTGACCCGTCTGTGCTGCACCGCGGGTAAGGTTTCCTGTGAAAGACCTGGCAGGTTTTTTCGGGAACCCGCACTGGTGACCGAGCGTTGAATAGATATTCGTCAGTAGGCGAACGACAGCACAGGAGAGGATCCGACGGTGCGCGAGAGCAGCAACCCGGTATTTCGGTCCCTGCCCAAGGGGCAAGGTGGATATGCGCAGTTCGGTACCGGCGCCGCCGCCGGCGCCGCGGCAGTACATGCCGATCCGTATGTGACGCAGTACCCCGACCAGCGGCAGACCGGGGTTTCGCGTCCGATGACCATCGACGACGTCGTCACCAAGACCGGTGTCACGCTCGCGGTGCTGAGCGCCGTCGCGGTCGTCTCGTACTTCCTGGTCGCGGGCAACCTCGCGCTGGCCATGCCGTTCGTGTTGGTCGGCGGCCTGGGTGGCCTCGCGTTGGTGTTGATCGCCACGTTCGGCCGTAAGCAGGACAACCCGGCCATCGTGCTGAGCTACGCCGCGCTCGAGGGCCTGTTCCTCGGGGCGATCTCGTTCCTGCTCGCGAACATGTATGTGTCCGGCGCCAGCGCCGGTGCCCTCATCGGGCAGGCGATCCTCGCCACCATCGGCGTATTCGTCGGCATGCTCGTCGTGTACAAGACCGGCGCCATCCGCGTCACGCCGAAGTTCACCCGCATGATCATCGCGGGCATCTTCGGTGTCGTTGTACTCGCGCTCGGCAACTTCGTGTTGGCGATGTTCGGTGTCGGCGGCGGTGAGGGCCTCGGCCTTCGTGGCAACGGCCCGATCGCGATCATCTTCTCGCTGGTGTGCATCGGCCTCGCGGCGTTCAGCTTCCTGCTCGATTTCGACGCCGCCGACCAGATGATCCGCGCAGGCGCGCCGGAGAAGGCGGCATGGGGTGTCGCGCTGGGGCTGACCGTCACACTGGTCTGGCTCTACATCGAGATCCTGCGTCTGCTCAGCATCTTGCAAAGCGATTGACGCTCAACACTAGGAAAGCCCCCGGCACGCCGGGGGCTTTCTGTTTGCGCTGTTGAGTCTGCGCACAGTGCTCGGTCATCCACAGTTCTGCGCCATGGACGCAAAGTGAAGACCGGTGCGTCGGCGCAGGGTGTCAACCTGCCGCCATGGGAGACGATTTGGCGCCATTCATCGGAAACCACGCGGTGGCGCCGGCTGGCTCAGCCGTTATGAGCTGCGGCGCTTCTAAAACTGGGCCAATGCACGACCTCCCGACGGGGTGATCACGCGCAAAGAACTATTGCTGGAGGACGAGATTCAGCGGTTGGACGGCCTGGTCGTGACAACACCACAGCGAACAGTGTTCGATCTGGGCCGTCGCGGGCGGCTCGACGGGGCAGTGGCTCGCCTCGATGCGTTGGCGAGAGCCGCCCATTTCGAGATCCGGGATGTCGGCAAAGTGGCGGCATGCCATCCGCATACCAGAGGTCTCCGACAGCTTGAGCAGGCGCTCGACCTCGTCGACGCAGGCGCGGAGTCACCGAGGGCGAGATCTGATGTTGGCTGTCGAATATGAGGGCGACCATCATCGAACTGATCGCACGCGATTCGCTTATGAAATCGAGCGTGCCGAGGACATCCGCGAGGTGGGTTGATTGGTGGTGCGAGTGGCCGCACGCAATCATCCGGCCGAGGTTCTTCGCCGCGTCAGGCGCGCATGGGACTCGCGAGCGCGTTGACTCTGCGTTGCGGGCCATCCCTTCTCGGCCTTTTCCGCCATAGACGCAGAGTCAACGCCGGCAACGGCCGCTAGGACAGCCGCTCGATGATCATGGCCATGCCCTGGCCGCCACCGACACACATCGTCTCCAGGCCGAACGTCTTGTCCTGCGTCGTCAGGTTGTTCAGCAGCGTGGCCGTGATGCGCGCACCCGTCATGCCGAACGGGTGCCCCAACGCGATCGCGCCGCCGGAGATGTTGAGCCTGTCGAGATCCATGCCCAATTCGCGTGCCGACCCGAGCACCTGGACCGCGAACGCCTCATTGATCTCGTAGAGGTCGATGTCGTCGATCGTCATGCCCGCGTTGGCGAGTGCCTTGCGCGTCGCCTCGATCGGCCCGAGCCCCATGATCTCCGGTGACAGACCGCTCACGCCGGTGGCGACGATGCGGGCCAGCGGAGTGAGGCCGAGCTCCTTGGCCTTCTCGTCGCTCGTCACGATCACCGCTGCCGCACCGTCATTCAGCGGGCATGCGTTACCCGCGGTGACCGTGCCGTTCGGCCGGAACACCGGCTTGAGCTGGCTGATCTTCTCGTATGTGGTGCCTGCCCGCGGCCCGTCGTCGGCGCTGACCGTAGATCCGTCCGGCAGGGTCACCGGCGAGATCTCGCGCGCGAAGAACCCGCTGTTGATGGCCTCCTCGGCGCGGTTCTGGCTGCGCACGCCCCAGTGGTCCTGCTCCTCGCGGCTGATGCCGGTGTACAGCGCGACGTTCTCGGCGGTCTGACCCATCGCGATGTAGACGTCGGGAAGCACGCCGTCCGCCCGCGGGTCATGCCACTCGTCCGCGCCCGCCGAGGCAGCCACCGACCGTTCCTCAGCGTCGGCGAACAGTGGGTTGTGCGAGTCGGGCCAGCCGTCGGAGGTGCCCTTCGGGAACCGCGAAACCGTCTCCACACCTGCGGAGATGAACGCGCTGCCCTCGCCGGCCTTGATCGCGTGGAACGCCATCCGCGTGGTCTGCAACGACGACGAGCAGTACCGGTTCACCGTCGTGCCTGGCAGGAAGTCGTATCCGAGCTCGACGGCGACGGCCCTGCCGATGTTGAAGCCCGCCTCGCCGCCGGGCTGCCCGCAGCCCATCATCAGGTCGTCGATGTCCTTCGGATCGAGCGAAGGCACCTTGTCCAGCGCGGCGCGCACCATCTGTGCGGCGAGGTCGTCGGGCCGCATGTCGACCAGCGACCCCTTGCCCGCCCGGCCGATCGGCGAGCGTGCGGTAGCGACAATGACGGCTTCTGACATGACAGCTCCTCAGTAGTGGCTTACCGGGAAAACCTAGCTGGCGGGCACCACGATCGGTGCAGGGACCCCAGTCGATCGCTTCCACAGTCGGCTGACTCCGCCGAGCCGCGACAGCAGAGTGTTGACGTCGGCGGCCCTGGTCTCGAACGGCGATTCAGGTTCGACCGTTGTAGTGAAGTCGCCCAACGCATTACACAGCGCGGGTAGCAGCTGCTGTGCGGCGAGTTCGTATCCGGCCCCCGACGGATGGAACATGTCGTCGGAGAAGTACCGTTCCGGCGCCTGCCGGAAGTCGGACGTCATCAGGTCGGCAAGCGGAACCGGAACGCCGCCTGACGTCCGCACCGTCGCAGCCTGCGCGCGGGCCAGCCGCAGCCCGATGGTGCGGGCAACAGAACGCAGTGGCTGCGGAATGGCGGTGATGACTCCGAAGTCCGGACATGTACCGACCACGACGATGGCGCCGCTGGCCCGCAGTCGGCGGACTGCCGCACCCAGCCGCCGCGCCGACGGTCCGATTCCGTGCAACTTGGTGACGTCGTTTGCGCCGATCATTATGACCGCCGCGTCCGGCGGCGGGCCCGCCACGAACATGGCGTCGATCTGGCCCGACAGACCCTTCGACGTGGCGCCGACGATGGCCTTGGTGCTCAACCGGATTCGCTTGCCGGAGGCCTCGGCCAGACTGCGGGCGACGATCACCCCGGGCACCTCTTCGGCGCTGCGGGCGCCGTAGCCGGTCGCCGTCGAATCGCCGAACACCATCAAGTGCAGGTCGAACGGCACCCCGCGATGCCAGCGCTCGACCGGCCCCCCGCCGGGCGAGTACACGCCGTCGGCGCGGGGTGGGATGTCCCATGACTTCGGAATGACGCGTCGGGCCGCCTCGGCCTGGCCGCTCAGGTAGGTGCGGGCGCCGACATAGGCGGAGCCCGTCGATGCGAGCGTGGCCGCGGCCGCAATGGCGACTGTGGACCGACGCGATGCACGAATCCTCACGACGCCATTTTATGGCGAAATGAGGTGTTCTCCGCGTGGCGAGGCATACAGGCCGGTCACGGTGCGGTATCAAGTCCGGTATCGAATCAGTTTCTTTGATTGTTGTACCGATTATCGATGTCAAGCTAAGTTATCCGGACTGGCCGAGCAACGAGCCACCCCGGGCACTACAGCGTCGTAGGAAGTGGTGGCGATGACGGCACCAAGCAAAGTCCCCAGTACGCCTCGCGCTGCTATCGGCGCAGCTAGAGGGCATAAACCGCGTAAATTTCCTGTCAGCGCCGGTGGCCCACTCGAGGTCGTCGAGGACGGCCCAAGCCTGCAGGGACGGCTGCTCGCACTGGCCGCAATGCTCACCATCAAGCCAACTCTGGCAATCGGAAGTTACGCTCCTCGCCTGCCATGGCCGTTCGGTGTTGTGGACGTCGTGTGTCGAGTGCTCAAGCCCGCCCCCGGCACGGTCCGGGCCACGATTTCGCTGCCCAACTGCAGCGCCCAGCTGGTCCGCGCCGCCGGTGTGCTGCCCGCCGACGGCAACCGCCGCGTCGTGCTCTACATGCACGGCGGCGCCTTTTTGACCTGCGGGGTGAACAGCCACGGACGGCTGGTCGAGACGCTGTCCAAGTTCGCCGACAGCCCGGTGTTGGTCGTGAACTACCGGATGATCCCGAAGCACTCCGTCGGCCAGGCGCTCGACGACTGCTACGACGCCTACAAGTGGCTGCGCCTCAGGGGCTATGACCCCGAACAGATCGTGCTCGCGGGCGACTCCGCGGGCGGCTACCTCTCGCTGGCCCTCGCCGAGCGGCTGCAGCAGGAGGGACTGGCCGGTGAATCCCCCGCGGCCATCGTGACCCTGTCGCCGCTGTTCGAGATCGACAACGAGGGGCGCGCCAACCATCCGAACATCCGGTCCGACGCCATGTTCCCACCGAAAGCGTTCCACGCCCTCGTGGAGCTGGTGGAGGCCGCCGCTGAGCGCAACGCCGTCGACGGCAGGGTCGAAGAGGTCTTCGAGCCTCTCGACCACATCGAGCCGGGACTTCCGCGCACCCTGATCCACGTGTCGGGGTCCGAGGTTCTGCTCAACGACGCCCGCAAGGCCGCGCGCATGCTGGCGGCTGCGGGCGTGCCGGTGGAGGTCCGGGTATGGCCGGGGCAGATGCATGTATTCCAGATCGCCGCGCCCGCGCTGAAGGAGGGCGCCAGGTCGCTGCGGCAGATCGGCGACTACATCCGAGAGGCGACCTGGTAAGCGTTCTGGCGGCCTGAGACCATGGACGTATGCGGATCGCCCGGCACGTCAGTGAGCTCATCGGCAACACCCCTCTGGTTGAACTGAACTCCGTTGTCGCAAATGGCGCGGGCAGGGTGGTCGCCAAGATCGAGTACCTCAACCCGGGCGGCAGCGCCAAGGACCGCATCGCGGTGAAGATGATCGACGCGGCCGAGGCCAGCGGCGAACTGAAGCCCGGCGGCACGATAGTCGAACCCACATCCGGAAACACCGGCGTCGGTCTGGCTCTGGTCGCGCAGCAGCGCGGCTACAAGTGTGTCTTCGTCTGCCCCGACAAGGTCAGCGAGGACAAGCAGAATGTGTTGCGCGCCTACGGAGCTGAGGTCGTGGTGTGCCCGACGGCGGTGCCGCCCGATCACCCCGACAGCTACTACAGCGTCTCCAACCGTCTTGTCGAGGAGATCGACGGCGCGTGGAAACCCGACCAGTACTCCAACCCGATGGGCCCAGCCAGCCATTACGAGACGACGGGTCCCGAGGTCTGGAATGACACCGACGGCACGGTCACCCATTTCGTCGCAGGGGTTGGCACCGGCGGCACCATCACCGGGGCGGGCCGGTATCTCAAAGAGGTGTCCGGCGGCAAGGTGCGCATCGTCGGTGCCGATCCGGAAGGCTCGGTGTATTCGGGTGGCACGGGCAGGCCTTACCTCGTCGAAGGCGTCGGCGAAGACTTCTGGCCGTCGGCGTACGACCCGACCGTGCCCGACGAGATCATCGCCGTCTCCGACGCCGACTCCTTCGACATGACACGAAGGCTCGCCCGCGAAGAGGCCCTGCTGGTCGGCGGGTCATGCGGAATGGCCGTGGTCGCCGCGATCGAGGTCGCCCAGAAGGCCGGACCGGATTCGCTTGTCGTCGTGCTACTGCCAGACGGCGGACGCGGTTACATGTCAAAGGTTTTCAACGATGCGTGGATGTCCTCGTACGGCTTTCTGCGCAGCAGGCTCGACGGGTCGCTGGAGCAGGCGACCGTCGGAGACGTGTTGCGGGGCAAGTCCGGTGCGCTGCCTGACTTGGTGCACACGCACCCGTCGGAGACAGTGCGCGACGCGATCGGCATCCTGCGTGAGTACGGGGTGTCGCAGATGCCGGTCGTCGGAGCCGAGCCGCCGGTGATGGCCGGCGAGGTGGCGGGCAGCGTCTCCGAGCGTGAACTGCTGTCCGCCGTGTTCGAGGGCCGGGCCAAGCTGGCCGATGCGGTTTCTCAGCACATGTTGCCGCCGCTGCCGTTGATCGGTGCAGGCGAGATGGTGAGCCAGGCGGCAAAAGCACTGCGCGACTGCGATGCGGTCATGGTGGTGGAGGAAGGCAAGCCGGTCGGTGTGCTGACCCGCCATGACCTCCTGGGATTCCTGTCCGACGGCACGCCCCGGCGCTAGCCGCTCAGATCACCGCATTTACAGCTAAAACGCCTGCGCAAGACACCCGTGGCGAACCTTGCCGAAGGCGCTGCGTAGAGCAAATTCTCAGGTAGATTAAGCACGCTCGTTCCCAGCTAACGAAAAACTGGAAGGCGTCCATGACCGATCAACCGCCACCTCCTCCTGAAACCGTCCCTTATACACAGCTGACGCTGCCGACGAAAGCCTAGGGCAAAATGA